>DEAE01000033.1 GCA_002347025.1 Acidobacteria bacterium UBA2990 | reverse complement strand
GATCGCAGTCACGGTTGAGGCGGCGTCCCCAATAGCCTGGGCAAACCTAGCCTGTCCGCAATCAGACCTAGAAGCCCGGTCAAGTCGGGGAGAAATGGCACCCCACGCCTCCACTTAATTCTTACTTCGACAGGTGCGTCGAGGATACGGTCTGTTCCAAGAAGGTTTCGTTCGATTAGGTTGATCGGCTTCCTCATCTGAACGTCGAATTCACCAAGACCAGCTTCAACAGGCACGCAGCGTAAAACAGGGTCGCCTATTATGTCGCCAACAATCATGCGCTGTCGTTGCAGCACATACGGAGAGCGCCGCAAATCACCCTTTGCTACACCGTAGTAGCCCAGGTCGGTCAACATCTCAGTCACGTGGATGCCGAGAAATCGCGCTCCACCAACGCAGACGACTCTCATAAAATCCAGACCTCTCTTGGGTAACCCGATGCAACTCAAGAACACACTCTCCCGAGCCAAGTCCAGCACCGAAAAGCTCAAAGACGTTCGGAAATACGCCAGGAATCGAAGCGATGCTCAAGAGCCTCCGCCTTCTCCATCTCGAGTCGCCCCATGACCGAACGGTCTGAGCTGAAATACGCCCAAAACAGGTCGTCTTTGTAGGTTCGTTTGTAACTATCTTCCAAGTACTCGACTTGCCCCCAAGTTGATCGAAGAAATTGCTCGACCTCGCGAAAAAACGGTTCACAGGTGTTGTCGCTCGGATTTGCAATTGGTGATAGGTTCAGCTTGCGGCGTTGCATGTTGATATAGGCAACATTCGTATGCGCATAGCTGTAGTTCGCGTCGTCGATGGACACGATGGCTCCATCGCTCAAAAAAGGGGATACCCGAGCCAATTCACCAATCAACACCTCTCGAGTGTGCTCGCTGTCAAAAAAACAGAAGTCGACAGTTTCATCGAGTTCTCCGAGGATTGGTAGACCGAGGTGGACAGAATGGCTATTGTAGGGAACGAACTTCCAATGCTGTTGCAGAAGCTTCTGATGGTGGGTTACCAACGTATCAGTGCACACTGAGCGAAGCAGCGCACCTTTCGGACCGTTCGGGTCCCAAGAATAGAGTAGCCCATCGTGCTTCATTGCAAAGTTCAACAGGACTATCGTGCTTGCACCGACACCTGTTTCAACGATGACTGGACGCCGTCCACGAAGATCGAGCGTTGATAGAGCATGATGAATCGCGAGGTACTCTGAGTCTGGAATCGAGTTGCTCCACCGTGGCAACATGCGCTTGACAAAAAGCAAATACCGTTCTTCGTTCGCACAAATCTCATCACGAGATCCAAACCAAAAGTCATACATCAGTACACATATCCCGTCATAACCAGTCTCCGCCGCTCACAGTCACATATATCCATGATGCAGTTGCCCCCATGGAAAGTAAATAGTCAAACAGCCGAACTACGTCTCCCAGTAAGCCCGGGATAAGGTCCCGTAGGTTTTGGGGGCTGTCGCTTCGATCCATTAGGGTTATTGCCTAGTCTGTACAATAGTCACGGTTTCCGGATAATTAAAATTCTTTCTGAGATCAAACTCCCACATCGCGTGGCCGGGCTCCTCATGGAGTTGTTTAAAACCACATTTCTCATAGAAACCCTCCGCTACCTTGTTCTTTTCTGTTCCAATGAATTCACCTCTGACGACTTTGGCACCAGCGGTTCTCGCTTCTCCCATGACGTGCGCTAGTAGTGCCTCTTCCACTCTACGTCCGATGATCCGGCAACTTAGAAGGAACGTGTCTATGCGCCATTCCCGTTGAGTACCCTTGTCGATTATCGCTAACCCTGTTAACCCGCTATCGCCGAATTTGTCAGACACAGAAGCCGAGATTACCCAGTACCGATCGTCGTCAACTAAAGCCACAATCGCCTCTTCTGTATAACGTCGCGTCGTCAAATTAAACTGGTTCGTCCTCTGTGTAAGTTGGGCGAGTCTGATCCTATTAGCATGATTGGCTTCCTCGAACACCACCGTGACACCTAACTGTCCTAAGTATTCAGCCAAGCTTACGGTGTTCCTCGCTAGCTCCCTTCTTTCCCTCTCCTCAGCATATGTTTGACCCCTCCTCCTGTCTTCCAACGTAATTCCCATACCGTCGAACACAGTGAGGGCTCTTAACTGCCGCACATAAGACGCTGGATCGCCAGGTAGATCTACCACCAGCACGTCAGGCAACATCCGCTCCATCATGTCTCGGTTTACTGGGTCATCGTCAACGAAGACCATACTAGAAAGGCCAATGTTGATTTCACGTGCGAGTGAATTCATGTTGGCTATTTTGTCTTCCCAATTTATTCGCATCGCCGCAAAGTGCCGTTCCTTGAGCACCATAGACGGATGAGTTCTCAAAACGTTCAGGGCGTCCTCAGCATTATTTCGACTGTTGACGGCCAATATGACCCCTCGGTGAAAAAGCGATAACAGATGTTTCTGGAACTCCAAAAATGGTCTTCCGTTCGGCGTAGGGCCAAGGGCTATGTTTTCAATGCCGTCTTCACCTATGACGCCTCCCCAAAGCGTGTTATCCAGGTCAAGAACCACACATTTTCTGGCGAGGGAAGCCAGTGCTCGAATATAGGTGAGATATCTGTCACAGAGGGCGGCAAACAAAGCGGGTTTGAGCTTGATATCGGCCAGATAATACATCCTTAGATCGGTCAAGTTCTCTTTGCCAACCTCAGAACAGAACCTGTCATAGTCAAACACGAACACTTGGCTATCATTTTTGAAACGGTCTCGGATACGTCTGTTTACCATCTCGACCGACTCGATGAAACCTATCTCTTGTTTGCTCTCTAATATTCCGAGCGGAGAGTAGGACGGTAATTCAAGGTTGTGGAGAATGACCTTCGCCCGAGAGTGCTCGGTGATTGTCTGGGCCAGCACTGCAAGATTATCGACTGTATCGTCTGCCCAGATTTTCCGTTCATCAACAGACTTAGAATATGGTAGGAAGTAGTAATCTCCGGCAAGTGTCATTGTGTCCACAAACACGATCACAATGTCAGGCTCGAAGTCGTACATTCCGCTATTGACGTCTAATATTTCTTGGGCATATTGGTTATACTCAGCCACATAGAACTGTGTGAACATTCCTTCGTCTGCACATAAGACCTGCAGTGTTTCCTTTATGCCATTTGTGGTGAAACTAGAGACGATAGCTATCTTAAGGATATTCTTGATGTTCGAGTCTTGCTCCGCCGTCGCGCGCGCAATGTCTTTGCTCAGGGACATATAGTCAGACAAGTGGCTTCTTGTGCGCGAAGATAATATTGCCGATAATACGTCCTTGCTTGGCTCCATTGATCAGCCGAAACTAATGCCCCTTGTATTTAAGATCCAGACTGATGTCAGTCCGTGGCAAAAATTGCCAGGTCGGCAGAGTCAGCAGCACAGTGTCTGGACTCACCTCAACAGTAGCAAGGTTCGGCACAGTACCAAGTGCCATTAGAGAATCTTCCTCCGTCTGATGAAGCAACAGGAGTGACGAGCGAGTGGGAACCCTTTTACCCTCACAGTAAATTGACACAGATGTGTCGGCAGCAACTTAATCTACGCAATGGCCTGTCCGCAATTACACGGTGAAGTTTTTAAATCTCGGCAGTGGGTCAGTCTCCGTCATCTTTAATGAGGAAACACGAAACAGCTTTTTCATTTCAGGCACGAGCCTAGCGCCCATGCAAGCCATCCTCAAAGCAGCATGCAACACTAATGAACCGACTGATATCTCAGAGGGATTTGCTGCGGGGCTCACCTCCCACCTTGCCGTATCCCAAATGATACCAAATAGGGATCAACAGCACCCCGATTGACACCAACCCGAACACCCACACTGACCTCGACGGCAGCCAAGCAGGGGGAGGGCTACCCACCAACCAGCTACCAAGACCCACCAGCAGGCAGTAGACAGACACCGAACAAATTAACATTGCTCCCACGCCCCGACCGAGCCGCAAGATAGACACACCATCCCTACCTTCGACCTCAATCCCCGCCTGCCCCCAAAAGCCTGGCGGTCGAACCCTCCGGTAGAAATCTTGTATCCGGCCTTGATCCTCAGGTCCCGTAGCCCAGATCGCCACTAACGCCGCCGTTGTTGAGGTCAACGCTACCAACAAGAGCCGCAGCGATTGCTGGGAGTCGTCGAAGAAAAAGACTAGCGCTGGCGCAACGACACAAGACACAAGCATTGCAGCAATTTCAGCCCAGGCATTCATCCGCCACCAAACCCAACGTAACACCAGCACGACACCTAGACCTGCGCCAAACAGCAAGTTGATCTGCCACGCCTGGTTGATAGAAGTGAGTTTTGTCATGACTACCAGCGCGACACCCAAAATTAGAAAATTAGAGAGGCGGGCTACCCAAACGAGGGAAGGGCCACTCGGTTCAATCTTCAACCAGGCCTGGCAAATGAATCGCTTATAGATATCGTTGGTCCAGTAGGATGCGCCCCAGTTGAGATGGGTGTCGACCGTCGACGCCAGCGCCGCCAACATCCCTGTTAGCATCAGCCCGAGCACTCCAGCAGGTAATAGTTCAGCCATACCACGAACGTAAGTCGTTTCCCGATCGGCCTGGATAAGCTCGAAGCCCAATTCCGGATCAGGCGGAAACAGAACCAGCAACCCGATTCCGAGTGGAAGCCAAAGCAAGCTACGAACAAGTACCTGCGTGAAGGTGAATACGACCGCAGCCGTTCTTGCATCATGGTCACTGCGACAGGCCATCGAGCGTTGCGCAAGATATCCGCTCCCATCAGACACGGAATTAATGAGCCACAGCATTCCGAGCACCGACAGCGCTGTCGGGGTCACATCTTTTCCAAGCCCTGGCGTGAAAGCGAGAATTTCGCTAGGGAGAATTCCTCCAGGCCCCCCCGCGTCAAATATCTCGTAGACGCGCGCGGTCATCACCTGAAGCCCGCCAATTTCGTTCACCACAATCACCGCAAACGCTAAAGTCCCCAGAAGCATGACGCCAAGTTGGACAACATCAGTCGCCACAACACTCCGTAACCCACCAGTGGTGGAATAGAGGGTTGCCATCCCAAGGATCATGCCAAGCGACAGAAAATTATTTGTTGTTTTAACCCAAACCTCGAGGTCAGTGGAGGCACTGGTCGCCATCGGCACACCAACAATCTCCACTATTCCAATAATCGGTTGGATCAGTTCTTCCGGTAGCCATTCATTCCACAAGAGGAAGGGCTCAGAAATCTTGGCTGCCGCAAACAACACCCAAGCAAGCGCTACACAGTTGATAACTGTACCGAAATAGAACGCCTTTATGCACCTTAGGAGGGCAGCAGGGCCGGCGCTATAGCGAACCTCTGTGAACTCCGCATCTGTGACAACTCCCGCCCGTCGCCAGGCACCAGCCAATACGAAGCCCATCAGGAGAAACGTCACCCCAAAGATCCAGAATTGCCACAACCCAAAGACCCCGGCAGTTGCAATGATTCCAGTGACAAGCAAAGGGGTGTCAGCAGCGAACTGCGTGGCTGCCATACTCAGTCCAGCCTTCCAACCTGGCAAGGACCTTCCAGCGAGGAAGTACTCTTCTAAGTTCCTAGACGCCACCAGTCGGTTACGGAGACCGACCCGCACCGCATAGGCGACAAAAGCTACGAGGATGAGCGCGTCTACCGTGCTCACGAGAAGTTCCTACTCTACAACTTACCGTCCTAAACTCGGACAAGTTCTCTTGTCTGGTGTTTCATGAAATTTGTAGTTCTATTAATTCTCGGTGTTACTCTGAGCGCGATCCGTGTGAACGAACAACCCAGACCGCAGCGACAGGAACCTGGTCAGTCTCACGTTCCGTCTCACACTGTTGGTATTCTTCGTAGGCTAGCCATTGTTGATCGGTCCACCGTCGACGATGTGCCTTAGGCTGCTCGGCCAGCTCTTTACCCTCTACGCCGGTATAGAGGGGCAATGGCTTCCGCGCCATTGAACGGCTCACTTGTCGCGCATCGATTGCCACGGCATCCGTGACTTCATGTGTCGGCAGCTTCACCGGATCGTATTCGACTCCTCGGTAATCTCGATAAACCACATCCCTATTCTAGCGCCCTGACCACTGTAAATCCCAAACGCTTTACCTGATACAAGCAACCCGGAATCAGAACTGTGGGAAAGCGAGCCCGTAAGTTACAGAGGGACGTTTGACATCGGATGCAACTTGCCCCACGATCGGATCAGTAGTTTACGACTGCTAGGGTCCGCATGAAGATGCGGCAGTTTCCGAAGGTTTACGGGCGCTTCGGAACTGGGCGGGTTGGGACCCGCCATTTGTGATTCTCGCCCGCCGAAGGAGGTGATCCTGTGGACGATTATGATAGTAGCTCTGCGGAGGTGGCGTCCTCGTAGGACCTCCAGCACACTGGTGGTGCTTGGGACCCTAGCGGGGTAACCCAACGCCATCGACGCAGACTGTACCGAGCCCCGGCTCTTACATGGAGCCGGGGCTTTTCCTTTAGCTTGTTGAAATTTCGTCCACCCATATGCAGTTAGACGTTTCAGAATGGGCTTTGTTGCAATTCAATACCCTTCCAGCACCGGAAATCGCTCATCGTCTGGCAGTGGCTGAGCCCCATCCCAAGCGCCTCATTGCTAACCTGGCCAGTAACGGGAACAAGCCGAGTACAGCAAAAGCCACTAGCAACTGCGGCGATATTATTCCGCTGACACCCTGGTCCCCAAGGGCATGGAGATCGGGCACCGTCGAACCAGCAGAAACATAAACAATGGTCGCTGGCAACATACCTAGTTGACTCACCCACCAGAAGGTAACGAGCTTAATCGGTGTTAGTCCCATGACGAGGTTGATCCCGACATAAGGCATTGCTGGAATAAGTCGTAAGGTGAACAAGTAAAAGGCACCGTCTCGTGCTAGCGACTCACGAACGACCTGCAAACTATGGCCATATAACGGTTTGATTATGCGAGTGAGCAGGTGCCGACTCAACAAAAAGGCCAGTGAGGCTCCACCAGTTGAGGCAAAGCTCACCAAGATAAGCCCTGGCAGAAAGCCAAAAAGCCAGCCAAAAACGAGCGTAAGTAACCACGCCCCCGGCAGAGAGAGCCCGGTCACCCCAACGTAAAACAGGAACGCTGCCCCATAGAAGAACCGAGGATGGGCCTGCTGGTAGGTGCGCAGGTCTGATTCTTGTGCTGCAACGGCCTCAAACGAAAATCCCCCCTGAACCCACAGATATCCTATGGCCGCAAAGGCCAGTAGCACACAAATTACCAGTCGGCCTCTTGCGTTGACCAACCGGTGAGAACCTTCGTGCAGCATATCAAGGCCACAATCGCTTCCAGGTATCAACGGACCTGAGATGTTCGGAAATCCTGTCACACTTCGCCCAGAGAGACAGCTCCACAGCAATCTTCTGACACCTGGGAAGGTGCAATCGGGTTAAAGTTTCTCTACGACATGGGAGACTGAGAAAATAACCAGACCGCATAAAGGGTCAAGAAAAAGGCGACCTGTATACACGCCCCTAACAACATCAGCATCACCACACCAGCTCCCCCAAAGTGATACCACAAATTAGCCCATACGGTGGCACGACGGCTGGCTCGAGTTTCAAACACTAACTCTGCATACCCACTTTGGTCATTGATAAACAGCGATCCACCACCAGACCAACGGCCAGGAGTTGCCCACAGCTCGATCTCATTCTGGGAGTTCCTGTTTGCCATCCACACCTCTAAGCGATACCACCGGCCAGCCGATTCATCGATCGGAGGGAACACGAACCTGAACGTTGGTTCGCTTAGGGCAGCACTTACCGGAACAACATCTCGATACAAGAAAATCTCCTCACCCGAGAAGGTGTCAGTGCCTGCGATGGTCTTGACTTCATATAGCGCCAACACCATATCCCCAAAGTCAGTGTCGCCAACAGAAGAAGCCCTCAAGAGAATCTCATCAAACCCTCCGGCATCGAGCTTGATGGTTTGGCTCACTCGATGGCCTTTGGCAAGAGCATCCGTAAGGAACGTCTCTGTCTTGACAGGAGTTTGTGGGAACCCACCAACCGGCCTGGTGACCAAGTAAACTTCCAACGCGATAAGGACTACGGCGAAGACAACAGTCGCTATTGGGTTGAGACGCGTGGCATACCGGATGGTGTCTTGAACCATAACCTTCGGAGTAAGCCAGCAAGTAATCGTGACTAACTCAAGCCAACATACGCTGGAACGAGCACTCCGAGCCAACTGACAATATCGAGGACAAACACAATTGACAATAACGTAGTGCTGACAAATGGCCAGGCCCGCTGGGGCCACCAACTATGGATGCCGATCCAAATCAACACCATGAACGGCCCCATAACCGGAAAAAGAAATCGACCCTGACCGCTAAATCCCTTCAGAAAGAGTCCACCGTAGATACCAGCTAGCTGAATTCCCACTAAGATTCCTGCCAGAGTGAGTCCTGTACGCCACTGCGCTTGATCCGCCCTTCGTACCCCTCTGGCACAGCCGGTGAACGCAGCAACAGTCAACAAGTGAACGACCAGTAGCCAGGATGCCGGAGCGGGGTATCTGAGCCAACCCGCCACCAACCAAAAACTATTAATGAACCCCTCGCTGAACTGTTTAAAGAATGTCCACCACTCTGTGAGGCTAGATCCATAATCGACGTAAGGTCCCATTCTGCTGAACGACAGTAAGTAGGCTCGGTAATCAGCCAACCAAGACATTGAGTTTCCAGCCCACGATAGCACTCCAAATATCGCTAGCCCCGCCACACCAACCAATACGCTAACAGAGTAACCTCTAGCCCCCACAGCACCCCAGAACCGGACACGACCTGCCAACACTGGAACTGTAAGGGACATCAAGAGCAATGGTGTGGCAGACCGTTTGATAAAAAAAGCCACCATCGCCACGCACAGCATAGGACTCAGGCTCCCCGCAACCGGGCCTCCGGTCACAAACCGAGCAGCCTGCCACCACACCACCGCACCGCAGAGGTATACAAGAACGTCTGGATTCACAGCGGTCGACATTAAAACAAACTGCGGATGCAGTGCGGTCAGTAGTGTCGCACCAGCAGCGACATGGACACCAAAGAGACGGCGAGAGCCAGCCCAAATACACATGATGGTCGGAACAGCAAACGCCAGCGCCACCCAACGCAACAGGTAATACTGACCCATAAGGTCGTCTGGGCTAGTGAAAGCGAGCACTACCCCAGCTAAGGCATAGTAAACTCGTGGTGGGTTCCCTAGCCGCCAGACGTGGTCATCGGGAACCTGGGAAAAGTCCTTCGGAAACGGACTTGGTTCTGGCTCATCGTAATGATGCCACCACCCATGTTCGCTCATCGAGTGCAGGATCCTAGCCTCAAGATCTAGGTCGACATATTCGGCAGAACCCGGTTGCTGCCAAGCCATCATGTAAACCCACGCGAAATGCTGCGGCTCATCTGGATGCTGCCACGGCGGAACGATCGAGATCGCCAAAACAGCACGGAAAACAAAGACTGTCACTATCAGCGCCAAGATTAGTCGGGGGGATGCAAGAGTCTTGGTCAACATGGCTAATCTGACAGTTCAGGCCAGTATCAAACCGTGCACTCGCCGTTTAAACGGCGAGCGCCACAACAGCTGGGTTAACTAGAATCAGCTGCCCCGTATCGCTTCAGGAACAGTCTCCTGCCCACCACGAGCGATACGTGCGGCTGACTACCGGGAAAGGCCTAAGGAATGAAGATGTGGTAATCCTCCCTCGCCCGTGGAACTATCTACCTGCTCTGACTTTGACGGGTGTACTCGATGATTTTGGTTAATAGTTCATCTGTGCCCACCTCTGGTCTCCAGTTCAGAAGCTCCTTGACCTTTCGGATGTCTGGCACCCGGCGAAACATGTCCTCAAACCCAGGTTCATATGCCTCATGGTAAGGGATTTTGACAATCTCGGCTTGGCTGTTAGTCAGCAACTTAATCTTTTTCGCAAGTGTCTCGATAGAGATCTCCTCATCGTTGCCAACATTAAACACTTCACCCACGGCCCTCGGGTCTGTCGCTAACCCTATGAGCGCCTGGACAACATCACCAACATAACCAAAACACCTAGTCTGGCGTCCATCTCCGAAAACGGTGATAGGGCCACCGGAAAGGGCCTGGCGGACAAAGTTTGGTATTACCATGCCGTATCGTCCTCGCTGCCGAGGACCGACCGTGTTGAACAGCCTGGTGATGATCACGGGAACCCGCTTTTCTTTCCAATATGCCAAACCGAGGAATTCATCGATGGCCTTACTGCAAGCATATGCCCACCGATGTTGTGTCGTTGCCCCAAGTACCAGATCAGAGCCTTCCCTAAAAGGCACCTGGATTCCCTTTCCATAAACCTCTGAGGTAGACACAATCAACACAGGTCGGCGATGTCTAGCGGCGCACCTCAACACGACTTCTGTACCATGGACGTTGGTCTCTATTGTGCGAACCGGCTCATCTATAATCAGCTTCACCCCGACCACAGCGGCCAAGTGAAAGACCACATCACACTGCTCAACAAGCTCAGCCAAAACGGTCTCATCAAGCACGCTACCGATGAGGTATCCAAAACGATCATGGGACTTAAGGTGTTCGATATTGTCAATTTTTCCAGTCGAAAGATCATCTAGGACAAAGACATGATGCCCTTTTTGGAGAAGAGCTTCAGCCAAATGAGACCCAACGAAACCAGCGCCGCCAGTAATCAGTGCTCGCATGCAGTATCTGTCTAGGTAGTTAGTGGACTCGGGAGTATGACTAGCAGCAATGGTGGTACATCAGCTGAAGCCCGAAGGTGAGCAACCGTAGAATGCGACCGGCTCTTTAGAAGGTTCCGAGTGAACCCGCTTAGCCGCCAACGAACAAAACGCTGTAGTCCATCAACGTTAAATATAGGGATTATTTCTTGATTTCATCTGTCCAGTAACAGCACTAAATTCCGATCGTGATGTTACTCTTTTCGGCTAAAGTCGGTCTAGCTTGAATTCGAACCGGATTAGCTCCGTGCCACTTTTGAGACAGACTTGCTTGAGCTGCTCCTGGTTCGCGGTTGTGAGCACATCTGTGCTCACAATGATCGTCTCGACGTTATAGCTCGGAATCAAATTGGCTAGGTCGTCAAGACTTCCGAGTACATTGCACCCTTGGATTCGGTGCCCGTTCAGTTCAAAGTCATCGTCGATGAACCCAATCGGCAAGAATCCACGGCTTGGGTTACTCACCAGCTCACGAATGAGCGCCACTCCAGCGCTGCCGGCTCCATAGACGATAGTCCGCTGTCCATCGTTGTTACCCTGCTGTGCGACTTCCCCAAGAAACCGAAAAGAAATCCGTGAACCGAGCACAAGAAGCATCAGGAGCATCAAATCGATTATGAAGACTGCGCGCGAGAAACCCTCGAACCGGAACACAGCGAGGGTCGCCAATATGCTTGTCACCGAACCGAGGAGCAGTCCTCGCAGATAGCCACTCAAGTCGGATAGGCTGAAGTAACGCCAGATGCCACCATAAACACCCATCGAAAACAACGATAGGACCTTGCAGGCAAGAACAATCGGGAGTGACTGGAGGAAGAAGGCGTAAAAAAACTGGAAGTCGGATTCGTTCAGTTCGCTAAAATCCTCGAACCGAATCCAGAATGCGGCGTAGTAGGCTAGCGTGACCAGGAGGCAGTCGAGCGCGATTTCCGCTAGACGCCGCTTGTACATCAAAGTCCCGAGTAATGGGGTTAAACGCTCCCCTGGCAGGCCCTCTAAATCTCTACTTTCGTAGACCTTCACATGTGCCAACCGCACACCTAGCAAAAGCAACAACACGACGAGCAACGCGATGATCAGATTTACGTAACCAATTCCAAACTGCCCCACGAATATCGCCAACAGGCCAGATGTCCCACCAAGGCCATAAAGCAACATCACGGCCTTCCGCTCCGAGAACCCCAGCGCAACCAATCGATGTGACGTGTGATCGCGCCCCCCCTGTGAAGCCGGTCGGCCCGAAAATCTTCGCGACAACGTCACAAAGGTCGTATCAAAGATTGGAATGGCTAAAATTAAAACTGGAACTGCTATGACTGTAAGCATATTGGGACTACCGGGGTTCCCAGGCATGAGCGTGAGGCCAGCAACACTGACACCGATAAATAGGCTGCCAGCGTCACCCATAAAAATGGAAGCAGGAGAGAAATTAAAAAGCAGAAACCCAAGCATCGCTCCACCTAGCGCTGCCCCATATATTGTGTCCGGTTCACTTATGCCTCCACCCAGAACTCGACTAATTACAAATGCAACGACCGCGATCGTTCCTATTCCTGCACATAACCCATCCATGTTGTCGAGCAGGTTGAATGCGTTGGTCACGCCAACAATCCAAAAAATGGCGACAAGTACATTGCCAATTTGAAATGGTGTCAATTCAGACACAAAACCAGCAAACACCAAGGTCGAAGCTCCAGCTAGCTGTGCCACAAGTTTCGTGCTCGGCAGCAGGTTTTTTATGTCGTCGACCAGACCAACCACCGAGAAGACCACAGCTACACCAAGCAACCAACGAACCGAACCATCCCAGGCATCAAGCAGAATCACCGGCAACAGGGTAGAAGCAACAATCGCCACACCACCAAGCATCGGCACCGTCCTTACATGCCAGCGATCGCTACTTGGTTGAACAACTACACCAATCCAGGTTGCGTAGCTCTTTATTAAATAAACAGACGGAATGGACACCACCAGCGCGCCGACCGCTGCGAACACAATGTCGACCATCAGCTAATTTCCATCACTCAGTGGTAAAACACCACCGATGCCTGATTCGCTCTACGCAGCAGACAAACGCCGAACTGGAGCGTAAACCCCTAGTCACCACGACCAACACTTTCCACACAACAGCTATACTCAACCAAAAGGGAATTCCACAAAGCTTCCTCCGTCACAAAACAAACACAGTCTCACAAAAAATCTAGGGTCGAAACTTGATTGCAAAACAGCTACAGAACGAAGACTCGATTTTTGATCGGCAGCACATCTTGGCTCACTACATTCGGTCTGGATCTAGCGCCAATTCAGACTCAATCAATCTAGAGGCTGCCTCGAAATCGTCAACAACCTTATCGGGAAACACGTCATCTCTCTTCTCTGTCTCAGTTCCATATCCGGTTCGAACAAGGATAGTAAACGCTCCAACGCCTCGTCCGCACTCGATGTCTGAACTACTATCGCCAATCATGAAGCTAGCCTTCGGGTCGAATCCAAGATCATTGACTGCATCCTCGATAAGACCCGGTGCCGGCTTCCGGCAATAGCAAGGACCATCCTTATCTGGGTCATGGGGACATGCATAGATACCATCGAGCTCAATATCCTCATCAAGGAGCAACATCCTTAACCGAGCATGAATCTCGTCCAACTTATCGTGATCGATGATGCCTTTCCCTATGGCCGACTGATTGGTCACCACCACGAGACCAAGACCCAGCGCACGAAGGCGCCGCAAGCCCAGACCTACCCCGGGCAGCAACTCAAGGTCATTTGCATCAGCAAGGTAGTGACGGTCGACATTCAGGGTGCCGTCCCGGTCAAGGATTACGAACGAACGTTGTATGTGCATCGAAACTCGGCCGGTTTGTTCAAATCAGTTGATACCGGACAAAACGGTGAGCCACCAAACACCCCTGAAGACCTCGACCTCCATCAGAGGGAGCCACACGGTCTCTCGTCGGGAGATAAGATCGCGCCAGTCCATTAGGAACGAATCAGCTGTGTCTAGCTTCTATCTGAGTCTTCCGAAGAAATTACCAGGCTTCGCTAGCTGCCTACTTCAAGAATGTCCTTGCGAACATAGTAGTGAACCAAGCAGAACAGGGGTAGCACAACGAAGGCAAACAACAAGCCCCCAAGCCCAAACACAAAAAATATCCGGGTAGTTTCCGCTCTTGTGATAACCAGAGCGAACGGAGTCGAGATCGAGAAGAGATCGATTTCCGGTTGCAGATTGTTGTGTTCCAAATCCCGCAAGAAGGCTCTTGCCTGTGCAAGGCCCGTAGTAATCGCCCCATTGATTGTCTGGAAACTATTTTCAATGAAAACACGCCTTGCCTGCGGACTCATTGACAACTGAGCTTGTTGACCGCTCTCTGGCGTAAATTCTGTCAACTGCTGGTAAAAGGCGGCCTCTCGCTCTAGGTCGACCACTGCCTCACCAGCAAGAATGATCCTCTCAGTAAGTGCTTGACGGAATAGTATGTCTGGACCCTCCCCAGCTCTCGCTGCCATCGCTAGCAGCCTGTCAAGAGACACTCCTGACACCTGGGTCTCAAAACCAGCATCCGGGTCTAGGTCAGGACCAGGGTAAGAGTTCCGGCCGTCAGTTTGCCCCCCCAACCATCCTTCAAGGTAATCTCGCATTGAGCGTTCAAGAACCTCCAGCCGACCGAGTGCCGCTTGATGATCCAAGTTGATCTCAAGTTGGCGATTGTCAAGATAGGCTCTGAGCACAGGAGTGGTTACCTGTCTAGTCAACATGATGAACCGCAAGAGAGGTGCAAGCACGAACCTCCGAGTTTCCTCCAAGTTAGCTCGAATCCCGCTCACCGATACACCAGGATTCGCGGAACTTTGGAAGGTTGCCGCACCGGGAAGGGATTCCAATTCTTCCACAAAGTCAAGAGTTTGATTCAGGTAATCGCGGCCACGCTCGGCGCGGATCACATCATCAAGCCCTTCGGCCGTTTCGGTGCTAAACGATGGCGGTTGAAATGTTAATAGGTAAGAGAAAGCTCCTTTAGTTCTTCTGGCCTGCTCAGTCCATACAGTCAAGATGTCATTCAACACTTTGCCCAAGAGTATTTCTGGTATAACTTCTTGGTTCCCTGAATTAATTATGTTGATGGTGTAAGAGGCTCCTTGTAAGGACGCGCTCCTATCCTGAAACTCTGTCTCCAACTGCGACCGATTTACAAAACTCAGGCTCTCATCTGAAAGCCTGTTCTCATACTCAAGTTCTAGTAAAGTCCGCTCACTATTTGCATCTTGGACAAAGACCGAACGCTTGAAGTCCTCAAAAGTCAGGTAACGTGCGAGGTCATTGGCAGCGAAAACCTTGCTCAACACGGGATCGCTGGCAATCTCCGCTCTGGAAAAACGCTCGCCGTTCGGGTATTCACCAGCAGCAGACCCGGCAAACTCGACCCGGAATCCCACAAATCCTCGGCGCTCAACCGGTTGCGTTGTATAGATCCAGAATGCACAAAGCAAGGAAGCGCTAACGGCACTGAGACCACCAAGAACAAAAATAAGGCGGTATCTCCATAGAGCCTTAAACAAAGGTTGAAGAGAGATCTCGTCACCCTGACCTCCCTGGACCTCGTCCACCACACTCCTTGATTGCCGTGACCCGTCACGTAAGTCCTCGGTAGTCATGATCCCCCCGGTCAAGACACAAGTGCCATACTGACTACTAGCGCACCTTCTTTGGTCAGCCCGATTTTTCGCAGCCAGACCCCTTATGCAGGTCCGCCACTAGAAATTTGGGCGTTATCAATGCCTGGCTCTTTGAGCAGCCAGCATAATCCCTGTATCCGTCGCAAACCTAACAATCGCTGAATCGCCACACGTTGCGATTAATATAATCAACATAGCTCACGACAATCTTCAGGACCTTCTTGCTTACTTCTTGTTGTTCATAATCGTCCACCTGACAGCGATTCTTGGCGCCCCTAGCATGTGTCATCATAATCGCCACGGCCTGCAGGACTCGCTGAGATTTCAGTCCACTCATAATCAACACGCCGCTGTCCATTCCCTCCGGTCGTTCGTGTGATTGGCGAATAGTCACTGCTGGAAAACCAAGAAGAGACGATTCTTCGGTGATGGTGCCACTATCAGACAGTACGCAAGCAGCCTCCTGTTGAAGCTTGACGTAA
>DEAE01000023.1:279426-283364 GCA_002347025.1 Acidobacteria bacterium UBA2990 | reverse complement strand
CTGATCGTCAGACAGCGCCGCGGCCGGTTCCAGATCATTGCCGGTGAGCGACGATACCAAGCTGCCGTGAGACTTGGGCTCAAGGAGATCCCAGCGGTCATACGGGATGTCGACGATGCTGAATTGCTCGAACTCGCCCTCGTCGAGAACCTCCAGCGTAAGGATCTCAGCCCATTCGAGGAGGCTGAAGCCCTCCATGCTCTAGTACAGGAGCACGGTCTCAAGCACGAGGACTTGGCCAAGCGGCTCGGAAAATCCAGAACCTCTATCACTGAGGCTCTTAGCCTTCACAACATGCCGGATGAGATCCGAGGCATTTGTCGGCTGGCCGACATTTCTTCTAAGTCACTGCTCTTGCAGGTCGTTAGGCAACCTGACGAACAACAAATGGCCGCGTTCGTTGAACAACTGGCAAGAGGCGAAGGTCCAATCACCCGAGAGCGGGCCAGAAGCGCAGCTGCGAAGGCGAAACCCGGTCGACCAAAGCCGTTTACCTTTAAATACGTCCCACCAGCCAAGAGTTTCAACCTTAGCTTGAAATTCAGAAAGACAACGGTGGAACGCTCCGAGATTATCTCAGCCCTCACCGCCATCATTGAAGAGCTCAAACAGGCAGACCAACCCTCCTAGCTTGGGTCTTTCGTCGCATAGATTCACGCTGGGTCGACTAGGGTCCCTGCCGATCACCAAAGGTTCCCCGAGAGGCAGGCATGCTCTGCCACAAACACCACCTACCAAGCCCGCCTCCGGCTTTTAACCTCAAGGTTTAGACCAACGACCGGCTAAAGAAAATAGAGGGGAGTGGTCAATGCCAGCCGAGGTGTCCGCTATTGTCCCAGCCACGAACCTGGAGCTGTCGAGAAACTTCAAGACATAAAACGCTGCGCTCAGTTCACTCGCGGCGGTTACCCATCTATTGAGCGTTGGCGGTCGACGGCGGCACGAGTCCACGCAAGCGGAGATAGATAACAATATTGCCGTAGTGTTCGTTGTTGTGCGCCGTATTGAACATCAAGACGCCGCCTCGGCGTGATTCCCCGCCGCCCGGTAGCATCACGATGTCGTTGACATTCGCATCGGTCGTCAGCGCATACACCGTGTCGCAATAGGCCAACGACGACTCCAACGCGTCCACGACGATGCTCTTGTCGGTAGCCTGCTGATAGTCGGCTATGGCGGGAGAACGTTCGGCGGCAGCCTGCGAGCAGAAGAAGAAGTTCGCACTAGCAACATGTCCCAACAACGCCGCGAAGCTCCGAACTTCCGGTGTTGGCCTGAAGTCGTAGTCAGCGGCAGGCATGAGTTGAGAGGCGTCGGCAAGGTTCCCGCGTATGGTCCGGTGCATCGCCTGCACGCTCGACGCTAGCGATGTCGATAGGGCATCGGTAAACGGGGCGCCAGTAGTTTGTGCACTCGCGAACGACAATGGCATCCCGAGTAGAGTAGTCAGAAAGAGCAATCGGAATATCCGCATGTCTCGACAGTAGCACGCTCATATAGCCAAGTCGAGCGGCGGCTTGCCACTGGCTCTGATACCCACAAACACAACAATGGTCACTCGCCAAGGACTGCCCCAATCAAGCCGTGGTCCCTACGGGTTCCGAGTTGGACCAAGTGCTGGGCTGGCCGAATCGCCTCGGCATCGACCAGAAGAGAGTATCCGGAAGTGAGGCTAGGGCAGCTGTCCGCCAGTTGTTGGAGGCGGT
Source organism: Acidobacteria bacterium UBA2990 (assembly GCA_002347025.1). Taxonomy (GTDB): domain Bacteria; phylum Acidobacteriota; class Vicinamibacteria; order Vicinamibacterales; family UBA8438; genus UBA2990. Next base: position 281,658 of record DEAE01000023.1, on the reverse strand, counting down.
GTCGTCGGTTCGAGGCGTTGAGAACGCCAGTCCACTACACCATCGGCGTTTCGTGCGGTCCAGAACACCGCAAATTCGGCATCGGTCCGAACCACGATCGGATGGGAGGCGACCATTTCTTCTGCCGAAAGCTGCTTCGCGGCAGACCATGTCAGTCCAGAATCTTCGCTGACAGATACCCAGATCGCTCGAGATTCATCCCAGGCAGCAACAACCGTCTGTCCACTGGCTCCTATGTCGCCATGCCTAGCGAAGTCGCCTCCGAACCGAAGCGGTGTAGTCCAGCTTGTTCCTTGGTCAGCCGAGCTTAGCCAGTACAGGCCATGTTTCGACTGATGCCCGGTCCACACAAGGGCGTGGAGATATTCGGCACCATCACTACCACCGGTGGCAATTCCACCACCGACGTGGGGACACCCGTCAAAGTCCCAGCCGAAATCCCCCACGGTACCGCCCAGGACCCATGAACGGCCGCTGTCTACCGTGGTGGCCAGTGCCATATCGCGAACCCCATGATCTCGATAGAGCACCCGCGCCACACCAGGGGCAGGGGCATCGATCCTATTCCAGCAGCACGCGCAGGACGACGGGTCACCTAGCTGACTGAATTCCCAAGTCACCCCAAAATCCATCGAACGAGCAACACCCAAGGCACGGCCAGCCGGACCATCATGGCTGCCTATCCACGCCACATAAAATGTGCCGTCTGGATCAGCTGCCATATCAGCAAAGTTCTGGCCTCTGCGGGTGCCGTCTTCAGCTGGATTAGGACCACGCCGCCACGTTCGTCCCCCATCCTCCGAGTGCACCGTGACCATTGGTCCAGACCCAAACCGATCCACGCCATCGGTTGACCAATGCACGGCTATCCGGTTCTCGTGAGCAACGATTTGTGGTCCATTGCCTCTGCTAGCTACGCCGATGGCCGTGTCCCCGACGTCTATATCGTTCACCGGCCCCCAGGTTCGCCCTCCAGTAGAGGAGCGTTGATGGTGGAGAGTTTTCGCGTGCTCGTCACTGTTAACAAACAACACATCCAGCGTTTCGCCTTGCCCATAGACATCGAATGCTACGACGCCACGCACTGGCAGTCGTTCATGCCGTCTGGGCTGCCCAATTGCCAATCCACCGACCAATATGGTGACAACGATAGACATCACAGCGATGCGAACTGCATACCGAGCAAACGACGAACTCACGATTCACCTCCCAAGAGCAGTAGGGATAAGACAGGACAGCACCAACAAGTCCTCACAGTTTAACTTTCCTGTCAAGGCCAAGCCCATTCGGAGGAAAGATGCCGTGTGAGGGACTAACCCCCCCCCTCATCGGACTCAACTCTATCGACCGCAGTCAAGTGGCCCTCCCAATTGGACAATAGTTTTAGTCTGGCCACCTTAAGGGTCGTGGATCACCTACTGCAGAAACCTTCAAAATATGGAAATTCGGCGGCGAACCGAAGAGAGGCACTCCAACTTAGCCCCTGGTCTGGCTACTGACATTGGTAAACTCTTCTCCTAGAGGCACAAGCAAATGTCAGCGAAAATTTCAGGCAACAAGGAACGTGAAGCTCGTCGGTGTCAAGTCTGGGAAATGCTCAAGCAGGTGAACGACGAAAAGGCCGTTCAGGCTCGTGCAACGACTTTACTGGACCAGGCAGAATCCACCTATAGGACGGCCACAAAACCAACTTGGATTGTCGGACCGTTACGCCACATCGCTGCATATCGATTGGCGCATTTGTTGTTGCGATTATCAGCACCGGACCTCAAGCGAGTGAACTGTTTGTTCGAGGTAGCGTCGGAGTTCCCGCGCCTGTCAGCGCTGACCCAAATCTATCGTGTTGCAGTGTTGGAACGACTACTGAAAATGGAGCCGAACGAAACACTGCGGAAAGAGTTGGAGAGAACACGGCAGGAGGCCTTCGACAGAGCACGGAGGGAACTTGTGAGGGCTGACCCGTTTAGTGCTGCTGATCGGGAGGATGTACTTGGCAAGCGTCTGCAAGGCGGGTTGTTCAATATGCTCGAATTGACGTCCTATTTCACGGGGTTGCCCTACGACGGCCTTGAGGGACGAGGTTCAAGGCTCGACGATGCACTTGACCGAGGGGATTGGGTGATTGTTGGTCCTGAGCCAGAGACGGGTCGGGTCCATATGTCTGAAGCGACGGCGAAACACGAATTGGAGGATCGGGCCAGGCAGTCCAGTGGCGGTGAGGTGTTTTTTCGA
>DEAE01000023.1:172531-279052 GCA_002347025.1 Acidobacteria bacterium UBA2990 | reverse complement strand
ATAGGCAACAACTCAAAATTCTGGCGCTGCTTTGTTCAGCACAAGGAATTGAGGACGAGCATGCACTGAAGCAGCGCGTCCTATCGCCACAGCAGGGTGACGACGATTACCGACAATATAAACACCGATTGAAGACCGGCTTGAATGATCTATTGGGACGTGCGGACGGAGAACTGTATGACGCTAGTAGTGGACGTGGAGGTCTTCGGCTGTCTGGAGATTACGTCGTTTACGGAGCAGTAAAGCTGGAGCACATCGTGTAACGGTTTTGTAACGGACCCCAGACGGGCGAGTGCATATAGTTCGTCCATATGACGAAATCAATGACAGCCGCGCCGCCGCTCACTCTAGACATCGACGTTAACGACGACGACGCAGTGGTGTCCGCAGCGATGGCTCTGGATACCACTCCTGAGGTTGTTCGTGCCGTTCTTACGTTTGCCCAGTCGGTGATGACCCAAGCCGCCGAGCACCAGATGACTCATGGACAGCTCATCACCGCCTTGCTGAGCGTCTTGACCGTTAGTGTCAAAGCGTACGACGAGCCCATGGAGCAGGGGCAATTATGCTGCAGCTTGTTTGAGGGCTTGTGGGCTTCCTGTGACCTCCCACGGAATATCGCCTTCATGCAAGAGGCAAAGGCGACAGCCACCTACGAGTTGCTGCCGGGCTTAAACGAGTCTGAGCAGATTCACTGAGGACAGAAGATGACTAGAGCAACTGATCAACCAACAGGGAGCCAAAATAGGGACCGATCCTTTCTATACTTCGGCTACGGGTCGAACCTAGACGAGACCGACCTTCGTCAGTGGTGCGACGACAGGGACCAGCCTACGTTCCCCTTAGGCCGCAGCGTTCCTGGCCGAGCCCTAGATGTCGAGCTGTGTTTCGACTACAAGTCCAGCAGTCGTAATGCAGGAGCATTGAACCTTAGGCACCGCTTGGGGCAAGTGGTTGACGGACAACTCTTCGAGGTAGTCGAAGGCGGCTGGGAGGTGCTCGACAAGAAAGAGGGCGCGCCCAACTACTACGAACGTGTCCCGGTGCAGGTGTGCTGTGCCAACGGAGAGGTGGTCACGGCCGTCACCTATACAGTTGTTCCTGAGCGTCGAGAGGGCTATGTGAAGCCACGACCGGACTATGTGGACATTGTTCGACGGGGCCGGGAGTCGCATAATCTCGACGTCCGACAATTTGAGCAGGCGGCGGTGGGTGAGACGCCGGAGTTGGCCCTAGATGGACTGTTTGTCTACGGTACACTCATGCGCCAAGAACCAAATTTCTCCACGCTGTCCGAAGGTGGGGATATGGAGTGCACGTTACTGGCGACGATGCCGGGTCGCCTAGTGGACCTTGGCGCCTATCCCGGGCTCGTGCTCGATCCATCAAGGCAGGTCGAAGGAGAGTTTGTGCGTGTTCGAAATCCAGAGCAAACACTCAAGCGACTTGATCGATTGGAGGGGTTCTCTGGTTATGGCCCAGACTCCCTGTATCACCGCGTGCTGACAACGGTTGATGTTGGAGATGGTCGGCTCCACGAGGCGTGGACCTACGTCTTGGCGAATGCTGCGGAGAGTTATTCGACCATTCCATCTGGGAATTGGCGACGACACCAAGGCACACACGAGACCTTCCTGGCTGACCTCTTTTCTGCTCATTGCGGAGACCGTGTTGCCAGTATCACGAGCAAGCTGGCTCGGAGGGTTCCGTTTTCTATGGGGGGAAACTACGACGAGATCGTCCAGTCGCTGAGTCCATTGGTAGACCGGTTTATTGATGGCACAGTGTCCGAACGGCGATTGGCGCAAGAGTCTGGGGTGTGGGTCTGTCTACCGTAAGGTGCGTTGTATGGGACTGGGCGGACAGAGGATGGAAAAAAATGAGCAGGCCCACGCCCTCTGTCGATTTAGTGCACGTCAAATGTCTTAGGGGGCAAACCTCTTTCGGTAAGTGCGGTTCAGCGTGCTCCAACGAGAGGGTTAAGAAAAGGAGACTCGGCGCAGATGAGTATCTAATAGTTGGGCGAAGGGTGAACTTGAACTGCTGTCATCTGTGTGTTCCCACCTGAATCAAGCGGCGAGCAAGCACGATGAGCGCGAGCGCGTTAGCCCAAAGTGCTTCGCACTTAATAGGTTGTTCAAACACCAACACAGCGTCACTTTTGGACAGGGAGCAATACGGAGAACTGGCGAAACAACAACTGACGGTCATAAGTTGGAAACTATGATTAGATACAGCACCAGCTTGGCCGAACGCAGACGTCTCTGCAACAGCGAAGCCTTAACTATGCTGCTGAGCGTGAAACCACTCATTTTGGAGGAAGACAGGCTATCGCGGCCTGATCTTCATCCAAATTCGCAACCTGACGAGGAACGTGAGAGCTCCGAGGCGAAGCATCAGAACGCAATCGACAAGTTCGACAGTTATCGAACCGAGCTAGAGCGCGGAAATAGCCAAGATGCACCCATTGGTCATTTGGTTAAGCTGCTTTGGATGATTCGCTCGAATGTGCAGCATGGTGCCAAGGCCCCTCGCAACCTTAGTCAGGAGAAGGTCAGTCGGGATCGCGAGATCTCTTCACGGTGGCTTGGCGTGGTCGATATCTTGTTTGACATGCTCCTCGATTACCCGAACAGTCGGCTTGCTCTCCTGCCCGATGATCGGGATCAGCCAGTCATTGCGGGCATTACGGCCGAGTGGTCAACAAACTGCAGCGTAGAGTGGACGGTGGCGCAGAATAACGGCCGTCAGGTATTTGGATTGAAAGAGCATCATGGGGAGTCGGTCGATGTCCACGCGATGGAGTGCGCTGAACTGGCCAGTTCCTGGTCAAGACTCGAGGAGTGTTACCAGGGATGCAGTCGGATTCTCGTCCCGGTCAAAATCGATGGCCAATATAAAGTTTCCTGGATCTACGCGCACCCCGCAGTGCGTCACCGCCTTAACGCCTGAGCCTGAGCACTGTGGAATTCTCGCTCTATTTTGAACCTAAGTTAACATAACAACCATTATTGGACACAAGCTAAAACGCCAATCCTTCACCGATATCCTACCCACTTAGGGCGCCAGCAGCTCAAACAACCCAACAATGCCACAATACGCCCAGGTCCCCACCACCTGAATCCACATTAGCCTGTCTAGGTGTTGGAGTCGATGTTAAACTGGCTCTGGCTCCTATGCTCCGCATCCTAGATCGCTACATCTTCAGAGAGATACTTCCCCTTATATTGCTCAGCCTCTTGGTGTTCACCTTCATCTTGATGATCCCGCCGATCATGCAGGTCGCAGAATCCCTGATCGCCAAAGGTGTAGATGCGTGGACTATTGCAAAGCTGATGTTCACCCTTATTCCTCAGGGACTCGGGGTAACCATTCCCATGGCGGTCCTAATCGGCCTACTTATGGGATTGGGAAGAATGTCCAGTGATCGAGAAATGGTAGCTCTTCAAGCCTGCGGGGTAAGTACGTTCCGCCTGCTGCTGCCAGTTCTACTCTTGGCAGGGTCGGCTGCCATGGTCACCTGCTACACCCTGATAGTTGCCCTTCCGGATGCCAATCAGACATTTCGAGAGATTACCTACAGGACTTTGGCTGCAACAGCTGAGGATGAGGTCAAAGCCAGAGTGTTTGACGAAGGCCTGCCTGGCCTAGTGCTCTATGTAAACGAAGTTGATATTCAAGGCACAGAATGGTCCCAAGTTTTTCTTGCGGACACCAGAAACAGTGGTTTCCCACAAGTCTATATTTCAAAAGAGGGACGTGTCCTAGTCGACCAAGACAGGCGCCAAGTTCAGATCGTACTGACTTCGGGAACCTACCATCAAGTAGAAGGAACGGACCCTTCCACATACAACGTCAACCGATTTGAGGAAGTCGTTCTCAGGCTTGACCCAGACACGATTTTCCCTGAAGGCGGCCCTCAACGTGGTTTGACCGAAATGAGAATTTCGGAATTGAGGGCTCAAGCCACTGAGATGGCCTCCCTCGGGATCTCGCCCCACAACCCCATCATGGAGATACACCAGAAATTCTCCATCCCGATAGCCTGTATAGTTTTCGCCTTAATCGCTTTATCTTTAGGTGTTACCAACAGAAAAGAGGGCAAGCTTGCCAGCTTTGCCGTCGGTATTGCCGTAATCTTTGCCTACTACATAATAATGTTCGGCGCTAAGGCGATGGCAAAGGGCGCACTGGTTTCGCCACACATTGCCATGTGGTTGCCTAACGCCATTCTCGGTCTAGTTGGGGCCTTACTGTTTTGGCCAAAAACCAGATCTCTTCTACAGCGACTTTCACCGCAAGCTTTTGTGTCAGGGTGGTCAACAACTGGTTCCAGGAAATCCGCCAGGCCGACTGTAGACAGGCCCAGGCAGGCGGCTTCTCCAACTACTGTGGGACTGAATCAGAAGGCCGGATTCTCGGGAATCGGCTTACTAAGCCTCCTCGACAGATACGTGTCTAAACAGTACCTCAAACTTGTAACACTGTCTTTCGTCGGCTTGCTGGGAATTTTCTACATTTCCACGTTTGTAGACCTGTCAGACAAACTCTTTAAAGGGGAGACAACAACACTCAGTATTGTTGAATATTTTTGGTACGCCACCCCCCAGTTCATCTATTATGTCCTCCCTATTTCTACACTCATAGCTACCTTGATTACCATCGGCGTGTTAACGAAAAGCAGTGAACTGACTGTTATGAAAGCCTGTGGGGTCAGCCTCTACCGAACCTCCATTCCTTTGCTCTTACTTTCTCTGCTCTGGAGCAGCCTGCTATTTGGCATGGGTGAGAACTTCTTGGCGGACGCCAACCGCCGTGCCAACGCAATTCGCCATGTGATTCGGGGGGGAGCGCCAGAGACATTCGATGTGTTAAACAGAAAATGGCTAGTAGGCCAAGATGGCACTTTCTACAACTACAGTTTCTTCGATCCCTCCAGTGTCGAACTACATGAGGTGACCGCATATCGCTTTGCACCAAGCGAATGGCAGCTGTCTCAACGAACATTCGCTGAACGAGCCACATTTGCGGACGGGTGGCTAGCCCATAGAGGGTGGTCGAGACAATTTACCGATGACAGGAAACCTGGAGATTTTGAAGGGTTCTCTGACCGTCATATCTCGTGGGCACCACCGCAGGAGTTCGCAACCGAGCAACCACAAGCAGAACGTATGAACTACCAAGAACTAGACCGATATATAGAGCTCTTGGCCGAAAGCGGGGTTGATGTGATTCCCCTGCGGGTCCAACTGGAACGAAAGCTTTCGTTCCCTTTTGTCACCCTAATACTGACATTGATAGCGGTACCCTTCGCGGTCACTACCGGCCGGCACGGAGCACTCTACGGTGTCGGCATAGGCATCGTGTTGGCTATTTCCTATTGGGTTGTGATTAGCGTGTTCTCTGCCATCGGGAGTGCAGGCCTCCTCGCCCCTATTTTGGCTGCATGGGCGCCAAATATCCTCTTCGGGGGTTCGGCCCTCTATTTACTGCTAACCGTTCGCACCTAGTTAGCGTGCCACTCCTAGGTTTATCAGCGATAGCATGACACCCATGAACCCAAAGATACTTCAACCAATGTTCCCTAGGCCGCCGCAAGCTCAGAGTCCGGCCGCCTGACGAAGCGTGTCAGCCTTATCTGTCTGTTCCCATGTGATGTCTGGTTCAGTCCGCCCAAAATGGCCAAAGGCCGCTGTTTGCCGATAGATCGGACGCCGCAGATCCAAAGTATCAATAATGCCTTTCGGGGTCAGAACAAAATGTTCCCTGACTAATTCGCTTATTCGACTCTCCTCGAGTTCGGCTGTCCCGAAAGTGTCCACCAGAACCGAGACGGGGTCAGCCACCCCGATTGCATAAGCCAGCTGCACTTGCACCCGACTTGCCAGCCCGGCTGCCACACAGTTCTTAGCCACATAGCGAGCCATGTAGCTCGCCGACCGATCCACTTTGGTTGGATCCTTGCCAGAAAAAGCACCTCCACCATGGGGAGCGGCTCCCCCATAGGTGTCAACAATAATTTTTCGGCCCGTAAGGCCAGCATCTCCATGCGGTCCGCCCGTCACAAATCTGCCGGTCGGGTTCACATAAATGTTGGTCTGGTCATCAAGAAGTTCTTCCGGAACGATGGGCTTAATGATCTGACCGATCACGTCCTCCCGGATACGCTCGTTTTTGACATCCTCGCTGTGCTGACTCGAAACCACCACGGTGTCGACTCTCAGTGGTTTGTCCCCGTCGTATTCCACCGTTACCTGGGACTTCCCATCTGGCCGAAGGTAATTCATGGCCCCAGACCTGCGGGACTTTGACAGTCCTCGACATAGGTCGTGTGCCAGAGAGATTGGCAGTGGCATCAAAGTTTCGGTCTCCCTGCAGGCATACCCAAACATCAAACCCTGGTCCCCCGCACCACCCGGGTCTACGCCCATAGCAATATCTGGCGATTGACCATGAATAGACGACAACACCGCACAGGTATCTGCATCAAATCCAAACTTGGCCCTGGTGTAACCTACCTCCCTGATGGTATCCCTCACCACATCCGTAAAGTCTGTACCACCAGTGCTAGTGATCTCGCCCGCAATAACCACCAAACCGGTGGTTAATAATGTTTCACATGCCACCCGACCGGTCGGATCTTCGGCTAATACAGCATCCACAATACCATCAGAAACCTGGTCGGCAATCTTGTCGGGATGGCCCTCCGTGACGGATTCCGACGTAAACAAGTAACGTCCACTGCGACGCATAGCTACTCCTTACAACTTAGAAATTCGAATTGTCGCTCGAAAACAAATACTGGCTCAAATAAGGTCCAACCCAACAATCCTTCAGCCACTTGGTCTGCTGGCATCGACCAGAAGCCTTTGCCTTACTCAAGGCGTCAATGACGTATTCTAGGACTGTCGACTCTATCAACAAGCAGTGAATTTTGGCCGTCCGCCTTGCAAGTTCCCGTGGTATGCGATTGTCCGAAGGCCTAGGTAATGCAGCTGCTTCTCTCTCCACGCTATGATTACAATAACGCGGTCCCTACGATATCAAAGCCAACACGATAGGGTCAATTAAAGCCTCACTTTCTGGGGTGAAATTGATCATAAACAGCTCGCAACCTAGCTTCTAGAATGTGAGTGTAGATTTGTGTTGTAGAAAGATCCGCATGTCCAAGTAGCGTTTGTATTACACGCAGGTCAGCGCCCCTCTCAAGCAAATGGGTAGCAAAGGAATGCCGAAGCATATGCGGACTCAATTCTTGAACTAGTCCGGCCTGCCGTCCATACTTCTTGATGATTTTCCAGAAACCCACTCGACTCAGAGCGGTTCCCCCTCTGGCATTGACAAAAAGTCGCTTAGAGATTCTGCTCTTTAACAACGAGGGTCTGACCGAATCTGCATACCTCCCCACCCAGTCGACAGCTATGCTTCCGATCGGCACGATCCGTTCTTTAGCGCCCTTGCCTACACAGGTTAGAACCCCAGCATCTAGATTGATATCACCCACCGAAAGCCCGACTAACTCACTCACCCGCATTCCCGTCGCATACAAAAGTTCCAACAGAGCTCGATCTCGGACGCCAACGGGTCTATCTGTATCGGGTTGAGCTAGCAACAGGTCGACCTCATCCAAGGACAGGTACCTAGGTAGCGCTGGCCAGGCCCGAGGGGCCCTCACATCATCGGCTGGACTTGCCGGGATTACTCCCTCCAGAACCAGAAACCGGTAGAACCCTCTGACACACGCAACCGTTCTAGCGACAGACCTTGGCGAGAGACCTGACAACATCAGTGCGCGAACAAAGATTTCGATATCACTCCTATCAGCCATTGCTAGCAACAAGTCCTTATCAGCGGCGAACTTTAGAAGGCGACTAAGATCCCTCTCATAGGCAACTATGGTGTTTTGAGCCAGGCGACGGGACACCCTCAACTCAACCAAGAAAGAGGTCACAGCTTCTTGTGCATCGTTCCAGTCCGTTTTCATTGCGCGGCCTATTTTGAGCGTTGTATACTTTTCGCCAAGGACAACAACGCTTGACAGATCATCAATCCCACAATTTCTATACTGTCGGTCGAACGGGGCACTTTATCCAGTAGGGGCATTCCATGACGAAACCCGTCGTGTACACATTTTGCTTCACTTTATTGTTGGTCGATCCGTCTATATCGTTGACCGCCCAAGAAGTTCAGGCTCAATCAGTGGACTTTGAGGCACAACTGGCCGAGTACGTTCAAGTGCAGGAAGCTTTGGCTGCTGACGACTTCGCGACAGCCAAACTTGAACTTCAAGAATTTACTGAGATTGCTGAATCCTCGCTTCAAGTCCAGGCCATCGAAGCGCTCGCGGCCGAGAACATCGAGGATTTCCGGGCTAAGTTTAAACCGCTCTCAGAGCTCCTTGCAGAACAAACCTTGCCAGCAGGTTTTGCTCGCGCCTACTGCCCCATGTACGACTCAGGCTCAGCCTGGGTCCAACGAGACGGTCCCGTCAGAAACCCTTATTATGGCGCCTTTATGCTGACCTGCGGCGTCGTTGACGCTGCAGCCGGAGCTCACATGGATCACAGTCCCCGCTACGGGGGCACGGTCTTTATGGCTCCAGATAGTTTTCACCACATTGAGGGGACCTACCCGGAACCTGGTATCTTTCGCATCTACGCCAGCGACAATTATAGAGAACCCGTAAACGTCAGTGGGTGGACAGGAAGAGCCGTCACAGAAGAGGTTTACGATGAGGCTACCGATGAATTTCTCGAAGTCGCCGCTTATGACCTAGTGTCCAGCCCGGATGGAGCTTTTCTAGAAGCTCTCATTCCCAACTCAGACATTCCTGCCGAAGTGACAGCTAAGGTGATCTTCGAAGAGGATTTTCCATTTGAGCGTTTCGACTTCATCTTCGGAGAACTGTCAGTGGAAGTTTCTTCCACCAGCACCACATCTGCCGACTACGCGGATGCCCCGGAAGCAATACCACTAGCCGCTCGGATACTGCCAGACGTACCCGAAGATCCACGGGACATAGCATCTCAAATCGCTAGCCGTGGGGTGCAAATTAGCGAGATGATAAGCCGAGGTGCATTCACCGAGATTTTCATCCCGGCTCTCCAGGCAAAAGAACTAGCCCTCGCACTGGACCAAGCCTCTGAAGGGCTACCCCTTTCCGCTCGTAACGAAATCCGGATCGCCGTCCGTCACTTGGTCCGAGCCGCTTATCTTCTGGATTGGTATGGCGATCTAGGGAATAGAAATGACGTAGACAGCGCCTACGGAATTTTTGAGACAGCAGTCATTTCGATCGATTCAGTCTACGCTCTATCCGACAGGCGCTAGACTGTGCCGGATGTAACATGGTTTTGGGCTGTGAAAAGACACTTCCAGACTAGCCATAAAACCAAATAGAGACCGAAGCAGCGAATCACTAGCAGAGCTTCTTGGAGGCCTTATGCGAAGCAGGACACGGTGGATAGTCGGTCTGGTCATAGTTGGCATCGGACCCCTTCTTGGCAATGTCACGCAGGGTCACACCCCAATCGCATCTCGCTTCACTTATAACGAGCACCTGTTCCCTATTTTTGAACGCCAGTGCGGAAGTTGCCATATCGAGGGCGGCGTCGGCCCAATGTCATTGCTAACCTACCAGGAAGCCTATCCTTGGACCCAATCTATCCGTGAGGAAGTTCTAGCCCTCAGAATGCCACCCTGGAAAGCGGAGGACGGCTTCGGAGACTTCAGCAACGGCCACGTGCTTCCAGCTCATGAGATGGACATGATCCTTGAATGGTCAGCAGGTGGCTACCCACAGGGTCCCCGAGACCAAACACCCAGCACTTCAACCATTTCTGGAGGCGGTTGGACATACGGCCCTCCCACCTTGGAGTTGTCGTTGGCTGAGCCTTTCACCCTAGAAGCCAACACCACGGAAACGGTTCGATACTTCGTCTTACCCACCAACCTAGACGAAGACCATTGGGTCACCAACATAGATGTGATTCCTGGCAGTAGGGCTGTCGTTCGTCACGTCTCAATCTACATCGATACTACCGGCGAAGGCCAAGCTGCTGATGAAGCCAGTCCTGAACAGGGTTTTAGTACCGGTTTCCTCGGCCAAGCCCCCGCTGCCGTATGGTGGCCAGGCCAAACCCTTAGGACACACGAGAGGGTTGGTTACTCACTACCTGCAGGTGCAGATATTGTAGCTAGGGTGGTTTATAAAAAGACTTGGATTACTGAGGGCCAAGAATTCTCAGACCAAACGCGCCTCGGTCTACACTTGACGGACAAGCAACTGTCGACCATTGAACATATCGTGGTGGACTCTCCATTACCAAATGGCAGAGAAATAAACTTCACCCATCGCTTGGACCAAGACATCACCCTTTACGGTTTACTCCCAGAAATTGGAATCCAGGCGTCTGAGTTACAGGTCACAGGCACCCTACCAGACGGATCCACTATACCGTTGCTACTCATTCGCAACCCAGACAGCGATTGGCCTACACGCTATTTGTTTGATTCGCCCCAACAACTTCCAAGCGGAACTGAGGTTAGTATCAGCGCAGAGCTGGCGCCAGGTTCAGACCCAACTGAGGTGCCTTCGCTCTTTAACAGCGACGCGCCGGTGCGATTACTGCTCGATGTCACTACCGACGCCGTTGGTAACTAGGTAGGCCATGCATGAACCGGCGGGTCGGAACCACTCCCGTTATATTTCATCTTTGCTGCCTACTTGATAGAGGGACTGCTTTATGAGGTCATTGCATCTCGACTCGACTGATTCACCTAATCTAGGAAGCCCTTAGCTTTCAAGAGTTCAGCGTTCAACACTGCAACGCCGGCAGCCCCTCGAATGGTATTGTGGCCCATCGCCACAAACTTATAACCCATTACAGGGCACGTCCGGAACCGTCCTACACTTACTACCATCCCCCTTCCAAAACCGGCATCCAGTCTAGGCTGCGGTCGCTCCTCGGATTCCATATATCGCAGGGGTTTCGAAGGAGCGCTCGGAAGATCCAGCTCCTGCGGGACTCCCCTAAAATCACTTATCGACGCTACAACTTCGTTGCAACTCGGGCCTGATGGAAGAGACACACTCACTAGCTCAGTGTGCCCATTTATAACCGGCACACGAGTTGTGCCAGCACTGACCAACAAGGGGTGTTGCTTGACTTCGCCATCTACTACTCGGCCAAGAATCTTCTGAGTCTCAGTTTCTATTTTCGATTCTTCACCCGAAATAAAAGGAATCACATTACCCACCACATCCAAAGAAGCGACCCCTGGATAACCCCCACCAGAAATCGCCTGAAGGGTTGAGACAACGGCCTTATCCAATCCAAACCGGCGAAGTGGCGCCAGAACCATTGCCAGCACCACAGTCGAGCAGTTTGGATTAGTAACTATTCGCCCAGTCCAACCTTTGACCTCACCTTGGCGGCTTAAGAGACCCAAGTGATCCGAGTTAACCTCTGGAATCACCAGTGGCACCAATGGATCCATCCTGTGGTTTCTGGCATTGCTAACCACAACATGGCCGGCTTGCGCGAAGCTTTCTTCGACCATCCCAGCCACAGAAGCATCCAACCCTGAAAAGAGCAACTTAGGGGCCAGGCCAGGAGCCGCTGTGTCCACTTTCATCCCCTCGACCCAATCAGGTCGTTCTACCGCAAGCCTCCAAGCAGTCGCATCCCGGTAGGCCTTGCCTGCCGAACGTTCGCTTGCACCAATCCAGTTCACCCTAAACCAGGGATGTCCAGAAAGCCGAGCGATAAACTCCTGCCCAACCATACCGGTGGCACCGAGCACGCCAACTTCAATCTTCACGCCCATAATCGCCGCCTTAGACCCTCTCACCTACGGGGAAAAACTCCTCATGCACCGTCCTAACTGCTTCGTCCAACCGGTCTGATGAGATCACACAGGCTACTTTCATTTCTGACGAACTTATACAATCAATATTGATACCGGCTCCCGCCAACACAGTAAACATGCGCGCCGCCAGACCTGGGGTCGACGCTAGACGAGACCCTACTATAGAGATCTTCGCAACATCATTCTCAATCACGCACTCGCTCATCAAACCCTCGGTCTCCCAATGCCCCACCAAATCCTGAACAGGGGTCAGAAATTCAAGATCGAGAATAAAGGTGATTCGTGCCCGATTCTCAGAACTGGCACTCTGGATGATTAGCCGAATGTTTACACCGGCTCTTGCTAAATCGTCGAACACTCGTGCAGCAACTCCTGGTTGATCCGGCACATTCAACAACGTAATTTTCGCAACCTTAGCGTCACTTGTCACACCTACCACTTCTGCTCGTTCCATCGGAATGGCACCCCCTCCGATCCAGGTTCCTTGCTCTTGATGAAAACTACTGCGTACATGTATTGGAACCTCATATTCCATACATATTTCGGCAGCCCGTGGATGCAGCACCTTAGCGCCACTCGAAGCCATTTCAATAGCTTCCTCATAACTAATTTTCGGCCATTGCCGAGCGTTTGACACCCGGGATGGGTCGGCAGAAAAGACTCCGTCAACATCGGTACAGATCTCGCAGCTCTCAGCTCCTAGGGCAGCAGCTAAAGCCGCACCAGTGATATCACTCCCCCCCCTTCCCAAGGTTGTGACATCGTTAGCCTCGCTAATCCCCTGAAACCCAGTGACGATAACCACTCGTCCGCTGTCTAGTTCTGACTTAATGCGAGCCGTGTCTATGCTCTTAATGCGCGCCTCATTAAACACTCCATCTGTTCGAATACCGCACTGAAGTGCGGTTAACGAAATCGCTAGTATCCCCCTATTCTGCAAAGCTAAACCCAACAGGGAAACGGTCACCTGTTCACCGGTAGCAAGCAACAAGTCCATCTCTCGGCCGGTCGGCCGATCAGAAACCTCGTTGGCCAAGCTCACCAATTCATCAGTTGTTTTTCCCATAGCCGATAGCACAACAACTAATCGGGTCGTTTCACAAAGATTTTGTTCAATCCGGTCAGCAATCAACAGAATGCGTTCGGCGCTCCCGACCGAGCTGCCACCATATTTTTGAACAAGTATCGGGCGGTCTGACTCCACCGACTCCTTCATTTCTACTCCTTAAACCGCCAAATCAGTTAAACCTTCACTAAATCTACCGCTGCTCCGTGACCCAGGCGCATTAGAGAACTCTCGGAAACTACATGGAGATCGCACCCTATTCCACGGGCCTCAGAGTGCAAATCACTCTAAGGTCATATTTCACGACAGCCTGTGATCGTTGATACCGCCGCAAAACCACGTCGAGCACAAATAGGCCTTACTGAAGGAAATTCATCTAGACTCCCATCAGTAATACGGGATGGATCAACCCTGAACTAACTTTGAACTTGTGCTGTGGCCCGCTTCGAAATGAAAGACTCAAACTCTCCTAGGGACCGGCCAAGTCGAGTTGGAGGATCCTGCCGACCGACCATTACATTCGCCGTCTTATAACCATTTCCAGTTATGCAAACAACGATCGTCTCATCCTTGGGTATCGCATCCGCCTTCAATAAATTAATTGTTGCGGCTAATGTGGTGCCACCAGCAGGTTCCGTGAAGATCCCTTCCGTCCCAGCCAGCAAACCGATCGCTTCAAGAATCTCTTCGTCAGTAGCACGTGCACCAGTCCCACCACTCCTACGAACTGTCTCTAGAACCTGGTAACCATCGGCCGGATTGCCTATAGCAATCGACTTAGCAATGGTGTCTGGTTTTACAGGTTCTGGATACTCTTCGCCGTTCTCCAACGCGTTGATCACTGGAGCACATCCTGCCGCTTGGGCCGCATAGATACGAGGTAATTGGCCAGACATCATTCCTATGTGCTGCAGCTCTTTGAAAGCCTTGCCTATACGTGGAAGCAAAGTCCCCCCCGCTACCGGTGAAACGACGTGCTGCGGGTAAACCCACCCAAGCTGCTCGCAGATCTCAAAACCATAGGTTTTGGCTCCTTCCGCGTAATAGCTCCTTAAATTAATGTTGGCGAAAGCCCAGCCATAACGATCACCGACCTGGGTACACAGTCGGTTCACATCATCATAATTTCCGTCGATACCAACGACATGAGGGCCCGCAACAGCCGAGCCCACAACCTTACCGGGTTCAAGATCCTGTGGAATAAAGACATAGCAAGCGAGGCCTAGACGAGCCGCATGAGCTGCCACACTGTTCCCGAGGTTTCCGGTAGAAGCACAGCCGAACGTATCAAACCCCAATTCAATCGCCCTAGTTGCTGCCACTGGGACCACCCGATCCTTGTAAGAAAGTGTGGGGTGATTCACGGAGTCATCCTTGATATAGAGTTTCTCAACGCCAAGAATCTCCCCGAGCCGCTTGGCATGAATCAAGGGAGTGAAACCTGAATTGAAACCAGTCCTCGGCTCACCAACAATCGGGAGAAGTTCTCTATACCGCCACAAATTCCTCGCCCGTTTCTGTAAAGCGTCCCTAGTGAGCGTACGGCCGGCTTTTTCATAGTCGTAGCAAGCCTCAAGTGGCCCTAAACATTGGTCGCAGACATACAAGGCCTCAGGCGGGAACTCAGTCTTGCACATCGCACACCTCAAGCCCGTAAACGCACCCATCAACTTCTATCTCCCTTCTCGAGAATCGGCAACCAGAATGGGGGCTGCATATGAAAGTCTAGGCCTTCCATCTCGCCGAGCGCTGCCCTCACAGCCGAAGTAGTACATCTCTCGAGGGTCATCACAAATGGCAATTCCGCCTTAGGCCATCCTGGCTCTTGGAGGACCGCGTCAACGTTGATCCGATTCTTTGAAAAAATGTCTGCCAGCTTCGCAATAACACCCGGCCTATCGGACACAGTGAACCGCACATATTGCCGATCCACAAATTCTGTGGATACCGGAGTTGGCCCAGTATCGATTGATAGCCGGCCTTCTGAAGCCTGAGAGAAGCCACCCTGTAGTGTAAGCAAATCCGAGACAACGGCCACGGATGTGGGCCCGCCACCAGCCCCGAACCCAGAGAATGCAGTTTCACCACCAAAACGCCCCTCCGCAACGACTATGTTCTGGCTACCACCTACCCTACCGAGAGCTGAATCTTCCGCTACCAGAGCTGGCTGCACTCCGGCCCTCGTCGCCGTTGTCTCCTCCACGAGCTCGGCCCGAGCCACCTGCCTTACAACATGACCCAATTTGCTGGCATATATGAAGTCAATCGGGTTCAGGCCGGTGATTGGGGTTAGAGGAATGTCGTCAACTTTCACTCTCCTGCCCAGTCCCACTCCTATAAGGATGGCTAACTTCGCCCGAGCATCGTGGCCATCAATGTCTGCGGTTGGATCTGCCTCGGCAAAACCCAATTCTTGAGCCTCCGTGAGAGCTGCTTCAAACGAAACTGCCTCCGCTTCCATTCGAGTCAAAATGTAATTACAGGTTCCATTCAGGATGCCTTGAATGCCAGAAAGTCCATCCCCAGCCAGCCCCTGTCTCAAGCCCTGAAGGACAGGTATTCCTCCGGCTACTGCGGCTTCAAAAAGCAGTTGTCGGCCATTGTCCCTGGCCTGGCCTAACAAAACCGCGCCTTCATGAGCGATCAACTGCTTATTCGCGGTAACGACCGACTTGCCAGCACCCAAGGCACGTTTCACCCAATCTCTGGCAGGGGACAGTCCTCCGATCAATTCAACTACAACATCGACCGGACTCCTTAGTAAACACTCAAAAGAATCTGTCCAGACAACTTCCGAACTAACCCAATCTACCTTCTTATTAGCGATTCGTCGGTTGCAAATGTGGGTCAGTCTCAGATTAGGATGCAAATCACTCTCGAGGATACGAGCAACCGCCTGCCCGACCGTACCGAAACCAACGATGCCTACAGTGCATTCTGCTTGAGCGGCTTGTCTCCTATTCATCATCGCTGTGTTTGCGTTTAATCTAAAGGGCCGATTTACGGGTGCGAACACCGGTGGCCTGGGCCTGAGGGAGGTTCCAGACTAGCTCACCAGCCGAGTCCGAGTGAGGGGGACCCATTGGTTAGAACTAAACTAGACACGATCATGGTCTACACCGAACCGCGTCCTAGAATGTCCAGGAGAAAACATACGACGACATCAGTTCAGTTTATACTCCGGTCTGACGGGTCAAGTCAACGTTCTTCCGCCCAAAATCGATTCGACTAGGGTCTGCGCGTTCACCCGAGATATGACTGCCTTTCCTGGCCAGACTCTGACTAAATGCAGGAATTTTCAGGAACTCACTCGACTCTGCCATGTCTAAAAGTTCAAAGTGGCGACACCTACCCACAGAGGCCATTAATCCACACACTCTGAGCCTCGACCAAGCATCTACTGAATCCATTCTAGACCTGATGGTAGAGGAAGACCGACGCACCGTGGAGGCAGTCGCCCAAGAAAAGGACCGGATCGCCTTGGCCGCCAAGCTGATAACTGAAAGCTTTAGGAAAGGCGGTCGTCTTGTTTTCGTTGGAGCCGGGACTAGTGGGCGCCTCGGAATCCTGGAAGCGGCCGAAATGGGTCCCACATTTGGCACACCAGCAGAACTTGTACAAGCAATCATGGCCGGAGGCCGTAATGCTTTCTTTAGATCCACTGAAGGGATCGAAGACAATTTTGAAGAAGGAAGCCGCGCCATAGGTCGGCTGCATCTAGGCTCGAAAGACGTACTCCTCGGAATATCTGCCAGCGGAATGACTCAATTTGTTCGCGGTGCCATCGTACGTGGCAGGCGAATTGGCCTCAAGGTCATCTTCCTGACATGCTGGCCCGAGTCGGAGTTACAAACATTTGTCGATGTAATCATCGCACCTGCTGTAGGCCCAGAAGTTATAGCCGGTTCAACTCGTCTCAAGGCTGGCAGTGCCACAAAAATGGTGCTCAACATGTTGACTACTGTAGCGATGGTGAAGACTGGGAAAACTTATGGAAACCTGATGGTCGACGTCCAAACTGGTTCAGAACAACGCAGAGATAGAGCCAAGAACATTATTACCACCGTGACTGGGCTCGACTACCAAGCGGCCGGCCAGCTGCTTCAGAGGGCCAAATGGAATGTGAAACTAGCTATCGTGATGGCAAAGACGGGGGATTCTCCAACAAAGGCTCAGGCAAGACTCAGGCGAGCGAAAGATTCGGTTCGAATAGCTATCGGAGACGACCCTCCAGCCAGCGCCCAAGGAAACGGTACCCAACTCTGAGCCCATTTCTAAGTCTAAACATTCGACACCTCTTACAGATAGAGCCACCGTTTCATTGACCACCCCCAGCTTCCCACATCATGACCGGGCTTGATCTTTTAATCATCGTGGTCTATCTCACCGGAACTCTCTGGCTGGGATTCTCCCTTACCCGGAAGCAGTTAACCATACGGGAATACTTCACCAGTGGCCGCCAAGCACCCTGGGGACTGATCATGTTCTCCATCGTAGCGACCGAAACCAGTACTGTAACTATTGTCAGCCTGCCAGGGTTCGCATTCGATAACAACCTCACTTTCTTGCAACTAGTATTCGGCTATCTGCTTGGGAGGCTGCTCATAAGCTGGCTCCTGTTGCCCTCTTATTTCAAGGGAGAGTATTTAACTGCGTATCAGATCCTAACAGAAAGGTACGGCCTCGGCGTCAGACGTCTGGCCGCAGGTATCTTTTTGTTCACCCGGAATATCGCTGATGGTTTCCGTCTGTTTTCCACAGGACTGGTAGTGGCTGCGGCATTACTCACATTACCCGGAGCGACCGCACTGGCTCATTCGATGTTCCCAACCCTTTCCGCCACCACAGTCTTGACCATTGGCTCGCTCCTATCTTTGAGTGTGATCACGATAATCTACACATCCCTTGGTGGCATGACCGCAGTGCTCTGGACAGATTTCCTCCACCTAGTTGTCTATATGGGAGGCACAGTTCTGGCTGGAATAGCTTTGTACAACCTGATCCCTGGAGGTTTGAACGAAATCATCGAAACGGGAACCGCATCAGGGAGGTTCCAAATCTTCGACTTTTCCTTCGAGCTTAATAGAAACTACACCTTCTGGTCTGGCCTAGTCGGAGGCACTTGCCTTACTATGGCTACTCACGGAACTGATCAGCTAATCGTACAGCGTTACCTGTGTAGCCGAACTCAAGCCGACGCTAGGAAAGCTCTCCTCCTCAGCGGGTTCGCAGTTCTGGTACAGTTCCTCCTCTTCCTCTTTATTGGCGTAATGCTATTTGTCTTTTACACAGACTACTCGCCCAATTGGCTTCCTTCAATGTCAGTCAAGGACAGCCTGCCACCAGACCGGGTATTTCCCGCTTTCATCGTTAGTCAGCTTCCCAACGGCCTCCGGGGACTCCTCGTTGCAGCCGTTATCGCCGCCGCCATGTCCACTTTATCTTCCTCTCTGAACGCATCAGCCTCAGCTACGATCGTCGACTTCTATATTCCAGCAACTCGCTCGACACCGAAAGCACAGGATTACCTCAAGATTGCCAAGCGATCGACCGTAGTTTGGGGCCTGGTCCAGCTACTAGTAGCATGTGCAGCCATAAGGTTCTCCCAGCGGGTCATAGATGAAGTGCTCGGGATATCCTCATTTACGAGCGGCTTAATTCTTGGCATGTTTTTATTGACCATGAGCGGTAGTCGACGAAACCTTGCAGCCTACACCGGCATCGGCTCTGGTGCGTTAACGATGACCTGGATCCGTCTATTCTCTGACTTCTCATGGCAATGGTATGTACTTATTGGAGCTGTATCCACTTTCCTAGCCGGCAGGTTCGTAGAGTTTATTCAGACGAGACTGTTTTCCCATGAACCCTAGTTCAGTCATATTTCAGGACGTCGCGAATCGACTAAAAGAAGCCACCGCTACAGGTGTCACGCCTTGCGTCACGCTAGAGGTCGGACATACCAAAGGGGTCTATTGGGAATATGCTTGCGGCCGCCTTACCTATGACGTCAACTCCCCGCCAGCCACTCCTGAAACCATCTTCGATCTCGCATCCCTAACTAAGGTAATAGCTACAACCACGGTCGTGATGAAACTGGTAGACACCGGCAAGATTGGCCTTAATGACCGGCTGAAGTCTTGGCTACCATCTTGGAGGGACTCAGAAAAATCCGAAGTAACAGTAGCGGACCTCCTAGAACATACCAGTGGCCTGACCGCCCATCTACCCTTCTACCGTGACTGCCGCGGCAGGGAGGAATTCGAACATCAAATTTGTTCTCTTCCGCTTGAATATGCTCCTCGCAGCCGTTCCGTTTACAGCGATCTAGGCTTCATATTGCTTGGATTCCTGGCCACTGATGCCAGCCATGGGAAAGATCTCGGCGGTCAATTTGATACCGTGGCAAAGACCCTGACTTTAGGTGACCTCCGCTTCCGCCCCCCCGCAATCTGGAACCCACGCATAGCTCCCACCGAAGTAGACCCTTGGCGAGGTCGGCTCCTCCGTGGAGAGGTCCATGACGAAAATGGTTGGGCCCTCGGCGGTGTTGCCGGTCATGCAGGTCTCTTTGGCACAGTCCGAGCTGTAGGTCGTTTCGCACGTGCTGTCTTAAAAACTCTCTCAGGTGACGACCTCCTTGTACAACCAGCCACCCTAGCCAGGTTTATCCAGAAGAGCCCTACACCAGGAAGTTCGCGAGCTCTTGGTTGGGACTCCATGGTACCCACCTCATCATGTGGACACCGATTTTCGCCTAAGGCCATCGGACACACGGGATACACCGGAACTTCACTCTGGATTGATCAAGCCCAGGACCTCTATGTCGCCATCCTCACAAACCGTGTTCACCCGACCAGAACCAATGAAGCTATTCTTCAACTGAGGCCAAACATCCATGACGCGGTCGTCATGGCAGTTGAATCGCAATGTTAAGTATCTTGGATTGGGGGGTTCTTCTCCTGTTTGTCCTCTTTCCCTTTGCAGTGGCTTTTTTGAGGGCCGAACACGCAGGTCGTAGCCTGCATCATTTCTTTCTTGCTGATCGCCAGCTCCCATGGTGGCTCGCTGGCACATCGATGGTCGCCACCACTTTCGCAGCCGACACTCCTCTCGCTGTAACCGGCATAGTGGCTCGTGAGGGAATCGCAGGTAACTGGATCTGGTGGAATGGCGCCCTTGGCAGCATGCTCAGCGTCCTTTTTTTCGCACGTCTGTGGCGTCGGGCTGGTGTCGTCACAGATGTTGAATTCATAGAGCTCCGCTACAGCGGAAAGAATGCGGCTGTGCTGCGTGGCTTCCGGGCAGTCTACCTTGGTCTTCTCATTAACTGCGTCGTCATCGGCTGGGTCAATCTCGCCATGGCCAAACTACTCTCAATTGTCTTGGGTTGGGACCAACTCACCGCTGTTTTCACGGGCTTTGCGCTCACTACAGTCTACGTGGCCATCTCGGGTCTAGGCGGTGTAGTCCTTACGGACCTGTTGCAATTCGGCTTTGCCGTAATGGGAAGTCTGGCAGTTGCGATATTTGCTCTCGGCACTCCAGAAGTTGGAGGCCTCCAAGGGGTGGCCGCACAACTACCGGAGAGTATCCTTCGCCCACTACCATACTTCGAACAAGACAGTCCCAACGCCGAGACTCGTTTCACTATCAGTCTAGCTACTTTTCTGGCGTATCTTGGTGTGCAATGGTGGGCAACTTGGTACCCAGGCCAAGAACCAGGGGGAGGAGGTTATTTGGCTCAACGCATGATGGCGGTCAAAGATGAGCGTCAAGCAATTTTAGCAACACTTTGGTTCACTATCTGCCACTACTGCGTACGACCGTGGCCTTGGATCCTAGCTGCATTAGCCTCCCTTCTGCTTTATCCGGACATCGCCGACCATGAAGCAGGCTACGCTATGCTCATTCGAGACCACGTCCCCATAGGTTGGCGAGGTCTAGTCCTTGGGGGCTTTGCTGCAGCCTATATGTCAACTGTATCCACCCAGCTAAATTGGGGTGCCTCCTACCTTATTAACGATCTGTACGCTCGATTCATCTGTTCCGGAGCGACAGAAACTCATTATGTCCGCGCAGCACGTTTCAGTACGCTAATCATTATGGGTTTCAGCGTCGTGATCACCCTTTATCTCGAGACAGTGCGACAGGCTTGGGAATTCATATTGGAGGCAGGTGCGGGCATCGGTCTCGTATTGATTCTTCGCTGGTATTGGTGGAGGGTAAACGCCTGGTCAGAAATCACAGCTATGGTCGCCCCATTGCTTGGCCTTGTGTGGATCTCTTTTTTTACTGCAGCCACTTTTCCAGACACTCTCCTGTATCTAGTTTGCTGGTCCACCGTGTGCTGGCTTAGCGTCACGTATTTAACATCACCAGAACCTGAATCCACCCTTGTGAATTTCTTCGAGCGAGTAAACCCATCTGGCGCAGGATGGAGAGAGGTATCAGCAAAGGTTGGCAAGCACCAGGTAAGAGATCTCTTGCCCCGTTTTACAGCTTGGTTCGCAGCTTGCCTAGCCCTTTACGGCCTGCTGCTTGGTGTAGGAGAGCTCCTACTACCCACCAAGACTGGCCCAGCACCCTACTTTGCAACATCCTTAGCGTGTTGTTTTTTTCTCTACCACCGTTCCGACTCAATCAAGCTAGGGTAACGCTGTTCTTTTACATTCGGTGAGGGACAGATAACCAGAAAAATTAAGGATGCTTTAGCTCACCTTCCTGAAGGGATTAGAATATCCCTCATGTGGCAGTCTCCCAGGGACCGCTCCCTAGAATGCAAATGGAGTGGTGCTGAAGGCTATGCTATGGCTGGTCTCTTAGTAGCGATCGGCGCAATGGCAATCATAGCGACCGGTTTGGGCCCATATTGGCAAGTTGTCATCAAGCGAGAGAAAGAGACAGAACTTATTTTCCGCGGGGAACAGTACATCAGAGCCATAGAGCTCTATCAACGGCAATTCCCAGGCGCCTACCCAGAAAGCCTAGAAGCCCTTGTGGACCAGAAATTCCTTCGTCGCGCCTATCTTGATCCTATAACCCTCGGACCATTCGAAATTTTAACTGAAGCTACAACAGGTATAAGCCCTAGACAGGGGGAGGCCCAGCTTCAGATACCTTCATCAAGACCCCCAAACGGTGACGCCAGTGAATTACCATCAGGTGAGATCCCCAGAACTTCATCGACAACCGGCATTGTCGGAGTAGTTAGCCGATCTTCTGATTCCTCGATGAGGCTCTACAACGAACGGTCCCGTTACAGCGATTGGTTCTTTGTATACCTGCCTGGGGAAAGTCAACTGGACAGGGAGTCAAACGCTCAGCCAACTAGCAGATTCGGCAACTTAAACCCTGCTCCTGATACTCCAACCAGATAAACATTCCTCCGTCAAAAAATCACCATTCCGCATAAAGAGAACCATCAAGGGCTATTCTCTCAGAGCCACTATACACATCGAAAACTCCAGGTAACACTGGGTTGCTCGGGTCATATGCAGAGAGAACAGGCCGCCACGTCGTTGTTAACCCAGTGAATGGGTCCTCCGGAATAGCTCGAAGGTAACCATCCACCACCAGGCTTTGTAGTCCTTGGGGATACTCGTTCCGGTCAGCAAAATATTGGTCAATGGCATCCCTCATTCGAAACAGGTCTTCCTTAAGCACCGCCTCTCTTGATCTCGTTATGGCAGTTCCGTAACTAGCAACTGCCATGCCAGCTAGAGTGGCAACAAGAGACAAAACAACTAGTAACTCAACAAGCGTCCAACCTGCATCACAGTGGAAGCGGCGTTCGGTCTTCACCATTCGCTATAAATTGTGCCATCTAAGGCGGTCCCATCGGACCGTGAGTAAACATCGTAGACATTGTCGCCACTCCAGCGGCTTGAACCTGGCTCATCCTGGTACGAGCGCAGCCCCCATTCTCTACTTTGGGTCATAGGATCAAGTGGGATCCGCCTAAGAAAACGCAATTTTTCGCCCGATGCGTCGTTCAGAACCTCTACCCCCTCGACGAGAATATCTAAAGTCGCTGGGTAGCCCTGGCTCCCAGCAACTACGTTTTCACCAGCGATCAATCCTAGATCAACAGCATCCTTATGATTATCTATCGCAGTTCTCATGGTTCTTAAGGCACGACGTAATTCAGCCTCACGTTCTCTCTGGGCCGTCACACGGCTCAACGGCATCACCGCAGATGCTAAAACGAGCAATATGGCGGTCACTACCAGCAGTTCTACCAGACTAAAACCAGCATCCCTGCGATTAAGATAATCATGCAGTGACCGTGCCCGGGACATAACCTTTGAGTCCATGATTCATAAGCCTTGACGGCAACAGCAGCCCATCCCCATGGGATGTTGTTCTTCCCGAACATGCCTCAACTTTCCTCTTCCAACCCCTCCCAGAAGTAGGTCGATGCGCTTAGGTTCAAAACAAGACTTTGGCTGGCCTGATCAACCCTAGCCACAAAGAGTTCCTCGATCAGTATGAAGTCACCCGATGTCTCCACTTCAAAAAGAAACCGCCGGATACCTTCATACCGACCAGACAACACCATGGTCGTGCTCAACTTTCCAAGTCCACTGTCTCTTTCTGGGTCGGCAGTAATCGTTCGACTTTCCACCACAAGACCGGCGCCATCGGCCACTCGATCAAACAAGGATGATAGTGCCGTCTGAGCATCCCTGAGATTCTGCGGAAGCACCTCCTCGTAAAATCGCTTCAACTGACTGTTGCTTGCCTTCCATTTTTCATGCTGTCGGGTTGCCGCTTTCAGATTCTCCCTCGCCTCATCCAACAAATCTTCCGCCGCAAGCGCACGACCTTCAGCCCTGGCCAGACGATTGTCTGCCGGAGACACCACAAAGCCATAGATAGCCAAATTCACCAAGAACAGACACATGACCGAGGCTACCCACGCTCGTTTCTCAACAAGGAAACGATGGACCAATTCCAACGATAGCTGACCCTGTTCCGAAGTGCTCTTCAATCTATTCACCGTAAAGAGGTCTCACCTAATAAAGCTGATCCATCCTATTCACGAGAGCTGGATCCGTTCCCTCTGTCGTCCTCGGCTCCAGCCCTTCCCTGCAAACTGGAGGTCGGCTGCCGATAGACACCTTCAATCAAGCCCCGGTACATCGACTCACCGGTTAGTTCCACCTGGCGATTCAACACCATACTGAAGGCCTCTGCTCTCTGAAGGGCCTCAACCAATTGCCTAATGTCATCCCGGCTTTGCCCTACGACTCCTAAAGAAACCGAGACGACGCCATCTACAAACTCAGGCCTCACCTCTGTCAGCCTTACATTTTCAGGAATCAGAACCTCAAGGCGGTCAAATAGTTCGGTCCACGAAAATAGCCGCCTTTCAACTAAAGAGGTAGCCTCACCTGTTGCGTTGTCCAACGACTCCAACAAGGTTGAACCGGTTGCCCGATCTAACTCGACGCTCCGCCTATTCAATTCGGCCCTATCTCGCTCAACCCCAGCCATACGATGGTCGAGGGCTGTCCGCAGCCTAGACAACCTCACCATCTCCAGACCACCATTGATTATTAGGGTGACGCCCAACAGCGCCAACAGACCTAAGCACAGATAGATGGGGCGCTCGTTGTAGAAGGGTCTAGTTGCCAAGTTAATCCGAAGCATTAGCCGGAAAACCTCACCTACTTCATTGCAAGTTAGACACCTTGATCACGCAGAAGCAAGCCGATGGGTGCCGCCACTAAATCAGCACTTCCAGCTAGACCTGCCGTCTGTAGGCCCTTAAGGCTTAGTTCGATGAAACCGACCTTGAGTCCAAGGTCAGTTTCTAGTGCCGACCTCACTGTCTCTCTGGTCTCGTCTTCCAACGCACTGGTTCCCATGACTAAATACACCTGATTGAGTCCCCTACCAGCGATGCGATCTTGGTAGTACATTGACGTTTGATGTACCAAATCTAGCAGACCGTCCACTCCCCTAGACATCTTGTTCCTAAAAAGAACTAATCGGTCCCCCTGCATCACAGCAACCGAACAATAACCGCACGCGACATAGACCAACAGCCAGTCACCCAAGAGAGTTGGTCCGGCGCTAAGAATTGCGTTGATCACACTAAAGCCGCTCAAATCCACAACTCCAGGATGAACACCGGCTCTGACACACGTCGCTTCATAATCTTCGAGAATATCGCGCCGGACTATGCTGACTGTGTATTCTCGACCTCCCATTTCAGTCACGCTGCCCTCGTCATAAGCCACCTGAGCATCTTCCATTCGAAAAGGTGCCACCTTCCCTAACTTCCACCGTAACAGTTCGTCGAGTTCAGCCGCTCTCAAAGGGACCTCTTCCAAGCTCACCTGTGACACCGTCGCAACGCTGTCTGGGATAACTAACGCAACTCTATTCGGTTTAGAAGGCAGCCTGGCCAGTACACCGCCAAGTAACTCATCGAACGCCTTTGGGTCTGCGATATTCCTCGCATTGAGATCCGGAGTTAACAGGCCAAGTGGCAACGATTCTGATGCTACCGTGGCACAGAGCCCCTGCGAGTCCCTATGAATACTCACGGCCGTTAAACGATCGCAGGCAACCTCTATACTTGTTTGCGTCGCAGAGCTAGTGAAAGCTCGAAATAAACTCTTCACCACCATCACGACCTACTCGACGAAAGTAACCTTGTTGATCTCTCTAAGCGTTGTCTCGCCAGCTAAGACCTTTTCGATAGCCGAATCCCTAAGAAACCGCATTCCTTGAGCTCGCATCTCCCGTTTGATTTCTGTTACAGGGGACCGGCTCAGGATCATCTCCCTAAACTCATCGGTCAAATCCAGAAGCTCGCACACTGCCGTCCGTCCCCGATACCCTGTTCCACCACATTCAATACAACCGATAGCCTCATAAACTTCGCCAGCCAACCCCCTTGAAGGTTCTATTCCGGCGCCCTCAAGAACCTCTGGCGACAACTCCACTTGGCGGCGACAATCTCTACACACCGTCCGAACCAACCTTTGCGCCATCACGCAGTTCAAGGCCGAAACAAACTGATACACCTCAACACCCATATTCAGAAATCGTCCCAGGACGTCGAGAACATTATTCGCATGAACCGTCGTGAACACGAGGTGGCCAGTCAGTGCGGACTGGATAGCTATTTGGGCCGTCTCTGGGTCCCTAATCTCGCCAACCATGATCTTGTCTGGATCATGTCGAAGAACCGACCGTAGCCCTCGAACAAATGTCAATCCCTTTCGCTCGTTGATAGGAATTTGAGTAATCCCGTGCAGTTGATATTCCACGGGATCTTCGATCGTTACTATCTTATCCTCAGGAGAATAAATCTCCGAAAGAGCCGCATAAAGCGTGGTCGTTTTACCGCTGCCCGTTGGTCCAGTCACCAAGACCATCCCGTAAGGCTCCTTAATAGCCTTCCGGAAGCCAGCAAGCTCACCCGCCGCAAGTCCTAGAATATCGAGACGCAACTCCCTAAATTGATCGCTAATGGCCTCCTTATCCAAGATGCGAATAACTGCATCTTCTCCATGGATTGTAGGCATCACCGATACCCGGAAATCAATCGTCTTTCCAGGAACACGGACCTTGAACCGGCCGTCCTGGGGAACCCTCTTCTCTGCAATATCAAGTTCAGCCATCACCTTCACACGAGACAAAATAGCGCTATGAAAACTCTTGTCGACCGGTCGCATGGCCTGTTGCAAGGTGCCGTCAATGCGGTACTTTACGTATACAGCATCGTCTTGAGTCTCTAGATGGATATCGCTAGCCCTCCGCTGGAGCGCAGTGTAAATCATCGAGTCGACCAATCGAATCATTGGACTGATGTCGCTAGTGAGACGTTCAACCGTCAGACTTTCATGCCCAATTTCCTCGTCATCACCAATCTGTAATTCGAAGCTTTCAGTCGCCTCGTCGAGCACCCGCTGGGAGCCTTCATTCTTTTTCAGAATGGCCTCGATGGAAGAGAAGGTGCCGACCGTGACCTTAACGGGCCCACCTAGCAACGGGATCAACTCGTCTATTAAAGGCTGTTGTGTGGGATCAGAAATCACAATCACCAAGGTTTCGCCCTGCTTAGAATGCGGGACAAACCCGTAACGCATCATAAGATCCGCTGGAAGTGACCTAAACAGCTCTGCGTCAAGGCGGAAGCTGTTCATATCGATAAACTCTAGGCGGTAACGTTCCGCCAACTCCCTCGCTCGCCTCTCTTCCTCTTTTGTATCCACCAAGGATGAACCATCATCAAAGGGAACCCCCCCAACCTCATCAGGGGGCTCTGGAGCAACGTCACCCCTAGTCGATGGACAAACCTTCTTCATTACAACACCGATCCCAATTGCAACAATGGCAGATACAGAGCAATAAGCAAAGTGGCAATAATGAGGCCCATGATCACCAATAAGGCAGGTTCAATTAAGGTAATGAAGCGCCCTAACCGGGTTTCTATCTCCTCGTCATAAAAATCGGCCACGCTACTCAGCATCTCCTGCAGGGCACCGGTCGACTCTCCAACCTCAACCATCTTGACAGCAACCGACGGGACAATTCTTCTTTCCAACAGTGCCCCGGAAAAAGCTTGCCCCTCTTTTACCCGCTGGCCCACCAGCAATAATTCCCTGGCATAGTACCGGTTTCCAATCGCTTGGGACGAAACTTCAATAGCATCAACAAGAGGAATCCCGCCTTTCAGTAGGATTGCCAGAGTGCGAGACAATTGCGATGTCGTGAAACGGGATGAAATAGGCCCAACTCCTGGCACTTTAAGAAGCCACCCATCTAACACAACCCGCCGCTTAGGACTCCTGAGCCAGTACCACCCGGCTGCCGGCACTCCTATAAAACCCAAAAGGGTCAACAGAACATTACTCCGAATGAACTCTGAAGCTTTAATAATCAACTGAGTAACCAAGGGCAACTCAGCACCGAAGCCCTGGTAGAAACCTTCGAATTCTGGCACTACCCGAAGAACGATAATCCCCACCACAGCCATCGACAACACCAGTAAGACTGCAGGATAGACCAATGCTGAGATGGATTTCTGTCTCAGGGTTTCGATTACTTTCACATAAGCGACATACCGTCGCAGCACCTCCTCCAATCCGCCACTTCTTTCACCTGCCAGTAATGAAGCTGTATAGACACCATGAATCAGATTTCCGTGAGCAGAAAAAGCCTCTGAAAGCTCTGCCCCTCCCTGCACCCTGGAGTGAACATCGTCGAGAAGTGCTTTCAGGGGGCTCTCCTCACTCCTTTGTCGAAGTATGTGGAGGGATTGGACGAGTGGCAGCCCAGCACCTAACAGGGTAGCCAATTCCTGGTTAAAGATCAGAAACTCTCGATTACTTAGCTTTTTGAATCTACGGAAAAAGGTTCCAGGTGCAACAAAAACACCTGGACGTCGGAGGGACAGTAAATGCAACCCCTTTGCCTTCAACTTTTGCCTTAGGGCTGCCTCACTTTCAGAGACGTAGGTCTCCTCAAACACCCGACCACTTTTTGTAGCAATTCTGCAACGGAATTCCATCGGTAAACCGAAGAGGTTCAGCCGAGATCTCCGGATCGGCAAGGTGTAATCGTGCTATTCCTCTTAGTCTAAATTATAGCAAGTTGAAACTGCTTCGCTGACAGAAGGCATTCACACTTTTCACTTCTTAAACCCGACATAGGCACTTGCCGACAAACTAACTTTACCGGAATAGCCATCGGATTTACTTCGCACATTTCCGGTCACCATTGAGACCAGTGAAAACAAGTCTAGTCTATCTCCAAAAAGGCATAAAAAAGCTGAATACCCAGCTCCCTATCATCAAGGTTCTCCCCTTCTGTCACTACCGCCGGAACAAAAGTTTGGTCCACGCCTAGAGTCAACTCCACCATTTCGTTTGACCCGAAAGCGGAACTGGGTATCTGAATAACATGGTAGCTTGATTGCTCTCCTGACAACTCTATCGATTGGAGAATGACTTCCCCGATTCGCAGGCTTAGCACTTGGGGATTTTCAAAGAGTTCTGGCCGACCTTGAACCTCTAAATAAAAAGTCGAATCAACCTCTGGATTACGAAAGGTGATAATCGATTCACCCGTAGTCCACTGCCATTCCACCATGGGATCATCGGGAGAGCTCTCCACAGGATGCCACCCTTGGTCAAACATCAGAAATCCACTTTCCGATTGCGGGGCCATGTTAAAGGAAGCAACCTGATAAGCTCGCTGACCCAAATCATCACCAACCATGGGTAGTCGCTCCCCTGTTCTAGGAGAGTAAAGGCCAACTGCGACTGTGACAGTTCCTATATACGGATAAACAGGCACCGTCATTCGCCGATCATAGGTGACCGATTGACCTGACCGCCACCCCGACGTCGGATCTGGAGGCTCATGGTCGTCCGTAAACATCAGCTGGCCATCTTCATCCAAAAAATGAACGAAGATTCGATGTTCATCGCCCCCAACCAGACCCTCTGTGGCGGTCGAAAAGCGGTAATTCATCTCAAGAGGCCCCCCCAAGGGCACATCTTGCCGATTCAAACCTACTGAAACAGTTGCAACAGGTGGCTCAGCTTCCGTAAGCCCGCAACCTTGTACCCAAAACATAGCAAAGACAAGAAAAACACCGCGAACCAATCGCCGAGTGAAACAAGAGAAAATCAAGACAGTCATGATAATTTCGATAGTAGCGTTGTTGTCCCATTTCGCGCAATATGGTAGCTTCCCTGTTCAGGTTGATTTCGGTTCACTTTAACCGGACCACACAGTCGGAGAACAGCGATGTCCCTCGAAGCACTCGGGATGGTTGAAACAAAAGGTTTAGTAGGTTCTGTAGAGGCTGCGGACGCAATGGTCAAGGCTGCCAATGTCTTACTAGCAGGAAAAGAATACATTGGGGCAGGTTATGTGACTGTCTTTGTTCGAGGCGACGTGGGCGCTGTCAAGGCTGCCACCGACGCAGGTGCGGCAGCAGCCAGACGGGTTGGCGAGTTAGTGTCAGTACACGTCATCCCCAGACCACACTCCGAGGTAGAAAAGATCCTTCCCAGGCAGTTTGATGACGAGGATTAATCACCTCAGAGGGAGTAAATCTCGCCATCGCACCTTAGAAGTATGAAGTTCTGTGACATATATCCAGTCCCGTTGAACTAGTTACCAACAACTAGAACGACTTCTATCCAGATCGCTAGCATGGCTGAACCGGCCGCACCAGCAGACCAAGACCTCGAATCCATTCGCGATGCTCGCAATCAGACTCGGCGCGCCAAAACGGCACAAGCCACCCTCGGCGAACTCTCCCAAGAACGAATCGATTCAATAGTGACAGCGGCTGCAGAAGCTGCCGCTCAACAAGCCAAACCTTTCGCAAAGCTTGCAGTGGAAGAGACTGGTTATGGTAACGAACCCGACAAGGTTCGGAAAAACCTGTTCGCAGCTGAAACCATCTACCAGTTTATCCTGCCGATGCCCACGGTAGGGGTGATCCGACGTCTCGACGCAGACCGTGTCGTAGAAATCGCTGAACCCTTTGGGGTTGTAGCAGCAGTCATACCCTCAACGAACCCTACCTCTACAGCCATCTACAAGATTCTGATTTGCTTGAAGGCCCGGTGCGCGATCGTCTTGAGCCCACACCCCTCTGCTGTGGGATGTATCAACCGAGTGGCTGAGGTCATGAGTAAAGCCGCTATTTCGGCCGGCGCCCCAGAGGGTGCCATCAATTGCATGACGTCTGTAACGATCGAAGGCACCCAAGAACTCATGGGTCAACGAGAGATCGCTCTGGTGTTGGCCACCGGCGGACTCGGACTTGTGCGTGCCGCATATAGTTCTGGAAAACCGGCCTACGGCGTAGGACCAGGCAATGCACCGGCCTTCGTTGAGCGCACTGCTGACCTGCCCAAAGCTGTAACCGACATAATCACTGGAAAGACTTTTGATAACGGTGTCCTCTGTTCATCGGAGAACTCTGTTGTAGCCGATGAGGCTATTTCTGGGGAACTCCAGCGTGAGTTTGAAAGACAAGGCGGCTATTTTCTCAACGACCGAGAGGTTCGGCTCTTGGAGTCAGAACTGGTTACAAGTGGCGGGCTCCCCAACCCTAAACTGGTTGGAAAAACGGCACTAGAGATAGCCAGTCATACCGGCATCGAGGTTCCAGGTGACACCAGAGTAATCATCGCTCCCCTGGAAGGTGTTGGCCGAGAATACCCTCTCTCCATTGAGAAGCTCTGTCCGGTCCTTTCCTTCTATGTGGTGGCCGACTGGCGCGCCGGGTGTGAACGGTGCACTGAAATCCTGAGATACGGAGGCATGGGACACACCATGTCAATCCACTCCCAGAACGAACAGATCATCTTGGAGTTTGGTCTCCGTAAGCCAGCATTTCGTATTGTGGTTAACACGCCAACGACCTTAGGCTCGATTGGTATGACCACTGGACTAGCTCCATCGATGACTCTCGGCTGCGGAGGATACGGAGGCAACATTACTTCAGACAATTTGACGCCACAGCACCTTCTAAATATCAAACGGCTCGCCTATGAGACGCGATCGTCGATCCAAGTTCCTAGCCCAAACCCAAACACTAGCGACCGACCACCTAATCAGGAAGCCCAACCCCATGTTAGAGAGCCTGGCATAGATCAGGCACTGCTGGCACGCCGGGTAGATAGCTTTCTGAGATCAAAAGGTGTTAAAGCCAAACACCTTACCGAAACGGCTGCTGAACCCTCAGAAGATATTCAGCCTAGCGCCTCAGAACCCGCGGATGATCCAAACGCTGAACCCGTTGCCTTTGTGTGTGAAGATGATGTCCGCAAGGCTGTGGCTGCTAACCAGACAATAGTAGTCAGTGCCAGGACAATAATCACCCCATCAGCCCAAGATCTTGGGAAGCAGCACCGTATTTTCATTGAAGCCGAATTGCCGCGTTAATGCCGTTACCCATATATTGACCCGCTGAGGGCACCAGCTTGATTTAATCAAAACCTTCCAACAGTCACTGGAGAGTTGGTTTTACCAGCTGCGTGGTCAGGACAGGCTGCTTATATCCTCCCCCTTGGTCCATCGAATCCTGGCCCACCCTTCCCACAACCTCACTCTCACTCAGCTGATTCAGCCACCCCAGTCGCTTTCCATCCCTTGAGCATGGTGTCTACGATCTCACTTACTCCGATACCGTTTGTCACTTGAGCAAACACAACAGGGCCAGCACCTCGCATCTTACCGGCATCTCGAGCCATGACGTCCAAATCTGCACCAATCAACGGTGCTAAGTCTGTCTTATTAATGACCAAAAGGTCAGATTGGGTGATCCCAGGTCCACCCTTGCGTGGAATCTTATCGCCACCTGAAACATCAATCACATAGATTGTGAAATCTGCAAGATCTCTACTAAATTGAGCCGCAAGATTATCACCTCCACTTTCGACAAACAGCAGGTCCGGCTGAATCTTGATCATGAGTTGCCCAAGTGCATCTAGATTCTGGCTAACATCATCCCGGACAGCCGTGTGGGGACAGCCTCCAGTTTCCACAGCAGTGATCCGGTCTATATCGAGCGCCTCACGACGAACTAAAAATTCGCCATCCTCTTTAGTAAATATGTCATTCGTGACCACCCCAAGGCTATAAACGTCCCGCAATCTTCGGCAAAGCTCCAAGAGAAGGGCCGTCTTACCGCTGCCTACCGGACCTCCAATGCCCACAGTAAAAGCGCGGGCCTGATAGTCTCTCAGCAGGGGGTCAGGCCTTTCGGAAAACAGCCCAGGTCCAACTGGATCGTCATGGTCGTGAGGTTGTCGAATATCATGCATGGGGGGCTGCTCCTGACTCATCTTCCTCTAGATCTACGACTGAAATAACTTGGAATACAAACGGTCATGCCCTGCTTGCAGTAGATCAATGATCGGGGCAGTCTGGCAAACATCCTCAGGCTGAAGGTCCCGGCTGCGATCCAACATCTGTTCAAGCCATGGGCCCATTGCGTGTTGAAGGCGCTGAGCATCATAGCTACCCACAATACCCAGTCGAATCGCGGCCGACAGCACACCCCGGGCTGTACCGTATAGCATGGCCATCTTCGACGTCTCAGCGGACATCCCGATCATGCGGAACACCAGGCCTGACAAGGGCGCCAGATGAGCCAAATAGCCACTAGCCCGCACCTCGGCCTCAATCATATCCTTAGAGGGAAACACTCGAACCATCGTCGACATGAGAGCTCGCCCCTGGACTCGACTCGCTCGGTTGGCGACAGGGTTCAGGAGAAATGCTTCGGCAAGTTGGTCAAGCTCAGACCACCGTGTCGGCTCATAATAGCAACCTGACAATAGGGGCACCGCACCGTAGGCTGTCTGTTGGACCGACTCACACACAAACCGCTCCAAATCCCCGATTTCTGTAACATGCCCAGCCTGCCAAGCTGCTTCAAGTCCCCACGAATGAGCGAACACACCGACTGGAAAGGCTGAATCGACAATCTGCCACGCAAGCCAGTCCGACATCGTCTTGACAATCAAAAGAGAAAGTATCGCTGAGCCAAGGGAACCACCTCAGCGGCCTCAGCCCGTAATTCCTCTCCATCAGCAGTAACGACATACGTCTCGGGGTCAACACTTATTTCTGGCAGAGCATCATTGAGTTTCATATCTCGTTTCCCAATGGACCGACATCCTTCCACTGCAACCAGATGCTTTGTCAACTCGTAGCGATCTAACTGCCCTTCTTGCAGTGACAATCCGGACACAAAGGCCATCGAGGTCGATCCTGTGGCCCTGCCAAAGGCGCCGAACATTGGGCGCATCAACTGAGGCTGCGGGGTTGGAATAGACGCATTCGCGTCACCCATTTGTGCCCAAGCGATAAACCCCCCCTTGATGACGATTTCGGGTTTAGCCCCAAAAAACGCCGGTTTCCACAGCACAAGATCGGCCAACTTACCAACCTCAACCGACCCGACCTCATGCGAGATGCCGTGTGCTATCGCAGGGTTAATGGTGTATTTGGCAATGTAACGTCGAATTCGAAGGTTGTCATTCTCACCTTGCTCACTACTGAGACGACCTCTTTCACTACGCATCTTGTGTGCTGTCTGCCAAGTCCGGCTTATGACCTCGCCCACTCGGCCCATTGCCTGACTATCACTCGCTATCATACTAATAGCTCCGAGATCGTGAAGTACATCCTCCGCCGCGATCGTTTTGCTACGAATACGACTTTCCGCAAAAGCTACATCTTCCGGAGTATTCTTATCGAGATGGTGGCAGACCATCAGCATGTCGAGATGCTCGTCAAGGGTGTTCACAGTATAAGGCCTAGTCGGATTGGTCGAACTCGGAAGGACGTTCGGCTCACCGCATACGCGGATGATATCCGGAGCATGCCCCCCCCCGGCACCTTCAGTGTGGTAGGTGTGTATAGTTCGACCTTTGAAAGCCGCTATGGAATCATCAACAAACCCTGACTCGTTAAGAGTGTCGGTGTGGATGGCGACCTGAACATCAAATCGCTCAGCCTGCCCCAAACAACAATCAATCGTGGCCGGAGTCGTGCCCCAGTCCTCATGTAGCTTCAAGCCTAAAGCACCGGCTCGGATTTGCTCTTCCAACCCCTCTGGCATCGATGTGTTTCCTTTACCCAAAAAGCCAAAATTCATTGGCAGGGCGTCGTTGGCTTGCAACATTAGCTGCAACTGACGCCCACCGGGGGTGCAAGTCGTCGCCTTTGTACCGGTCGCCGGGCCTGTTCCTCCCCCGATAAAGGTTGTAACTCCACTCGCCAAAGCCTCATGTACCTGCTGGGGGGCAATGAAATGGATGTGAGCATCGATACCCCCAGCAGTCAGGACAAAACCCTCTCCAGCAATCGCCTCCGTGGTCACGCCAACGACCATGTCGTGAGATACCCCAGCCATGACATCTGGGTTTCCTGCCTTTCCTATGCCAGCAATTCTCCCATTCTTGATCCCTACATCAGCTTTACGAATCCCAGTCCAGTCGATGATGAGAGCGTTTGTTATCACACAGTCGAGAGCCCTCGAGTCTGGCACTCCAGCAGCCTGCCCCATCCCATCCCGCAAGACTTTACCGCCTCCAAACTTGCATTCGTCTCCGTAGACTGTCGAATCCTCTTCCACCTCCGCGATCAATTCTGTGTCTCCTAGTTGCACCCGGTCCCCTGTGGTTGGACCATAGAGGTCAGCATAATGGCGGCGATCCATACGATGAGGCATGATTACTCCAGATTCTCCAAATGGCGCCCCTCGGTCACTGGGCCGCTCACCCACGCATTACCCCCGCGCACCACTCTCTCACCGGCAATGGGCACAAGGGTCACTGTCTTGGTTTCCCCAGGTTCGAAACGAACGGCTGTACCAGCCGGAATATCCAAACGCCGGCCATAGGCTAAGGGACGATCAAAACTCAAGGCACGGTTAGTCTCCAGGAAATGGTAATGACTCCCGACCTGCACTGGCCGGTCGCCTCGGTTGGCGACTTCCATTTGGATGACATCCCGTCCTTCATTCAAAGTAATCTCACCTTCTTCGGTCACAACGGCACCAGGAGCGGCCCCAGTCTCGTTTAGAGGTTTCCCGACCGAATGTCCACCTTCCGGAAGTGGCAAAAACGTGCCGTAAAAAGTAAGGGCTGGATCTCCACGCTCGGAAACAATTGGCTGGTGAACAGTCACAAGCTTAGTCCCGTCAGGAAAGGTCCCTTCAACTTGAACCTCTTCTACCATCTCGGCAACACCTGCAAGAACTTCTTCGGTACCTAAAAGGTTCCGCCCAAGGTTCATTAACTCAGCCACCGACCGACCATCACGTATGAACTCCAGAATCTGAGTCGCGATTAGGGCAACCGCCTCAACATAGTTCAATCGCAAGCCTCGGGCCAACCGCCGCTGCGCGAGAAATCCAGCTTGATTTAAGACCAGCTTATCTAGTTCTCGTGGTGTGAGATGCATATCCCTACCATTTCCGTGCCCATGGGTTGTCTCCAAGCCGAGTCGGCACAAACCCGAGTACATTCTGGACGATGCGCCAGACCTTTTCCACCGACCGCCCTCCTATTCGCAACACACAACCATCCTTCCCAATCGGGGCAACAGTAACCAATTCATCTAGACGTCCAGTAGGAGCCAGGGCATCAGACTTCTTCAAGATAGAACGAACTTCGTCCTCTAGGGGTTGACCTAGGACCATCACAACCGCCAAGACATCCCAGTCCCTGAAGCGGCTAGCAAGATCTCCATCTGCCGAACGTAAAGCTAGGCTGTCATGAACCCGCAACAGACCATCCTGTTGAACCACAGTTTGACTCACATATTCGTCGAATGCCCATCGTTCCCCGTATTCCCGACGACCTGAAGAAACCCAGTCCACCAACACCAAGCCAGCGCCAGTATCGAGCACAACCTCCTGTCGCTGTTGGTAACGGGATCGTGCGAAGCAGATAACAGGGTCAGGCAGCAGTATCAGCAGTCCCCTCGCCCCTACCTCCGCCGTCATCTCTACAGAGGTACCATTTGGAGACTTGTAGACCTTGGTTGACGCCTGTGTCGAAACAAAGGCACAAGCCCCAGGTTCCACTTTCGCCTGAATAGCCAAGGCATCACCATCTACGAGGCCGCCTCCGTAACTCGTAATAAATACCCAAGCGGCATGCCCGTGGTTCTTCGGTGTTAACAACCTTAGTGGACTACTCGCGTAGGCTTCACAAGCTACACTTTTGTTGAACCTTCTGGCTACCCTGAGGCGTCCAACCCCTAGGCGCCGATCAACCGATGGCATGCCCCCTTCCACGCCATACCTCCTCTTTCGAAGAACAGGGATCACACCGCCAAGTGTTCCCGCACGTGTTCGTCGGTTAACTCATCAATAGCCCCTCCGGCCACGCAGCGACCTTTTTCAAGGATAAGAAACTCGCTGGCTACTTTCCGAGCAAACAGGAGCTTTTGTTCAACCAACATAACGGTAACTCCGGCTTCACTATTGATCTTAATAATGATGTCTCCGATCTCTTGAACGATATTCGGCTGAAGGCCCTCCGTTGGTTCGTCCAAGATAAGCAGCTTTGGACTTAGAACAAGGGCTCGGCCAATCGCCAATTGCTGCTGTTGCCCCCCAGAGAGATCGCCACCACGGCGCCCAAGCATTTGTTGCAGAACTGGAAATAATTCAAACACTTGCCCGGGTATCTCCCGCCTGCCATCCCGACGCGCTGCAAGCCCTACCTCCAGATTCTCCTGCACCGTCAACTGGGGGAATATCTCTCGCCCCTGCGGGACATACCCAATGCCTAACCGTGCCCGTCTCTCCGCAGGACCGGCAAGCAGGTCAACCCCTTCATACTTAATCCGCCCTGACACGACAGGTATCAAGCCCATCACACACTTGAGCAACGTGGTCTTGCCCATGCCGTTCCGTCCCATAAGGCACATCCGAGAACCTACCTGGACATCTATATCGATATCCCAAAGGGTTCGGCTACCCCCATAAGACTGATTCAGACCCTGGATCGAAAGTAGATTCATTCTCCCAGGTACACCTCGACGACTTGGGAATTATTCTGCACCTTATCCATGTCACCTTCCGCTATCACTCGACCTTCATGAAGAACCGTCACACGGCCAGCGATTGACCGCACAAAGTCCATGTCATGCTCCACTACAACAACTGAATGCCTGCCTGCCAACGACAATAGCAACTCTCCGGTTCGCTCGGTCTCTTGGGGCGTCATTCCCGCCACTGGTTCATCTACAAGCAGTAGGTCTGCCTCCTGCATTAGAAGCATCCCAATCTCCAGCCATTGCTTCTGCCCATGAGCAAGTGCCCCAGCCGTCATTGAGCGCTCGTTCACTAAACCGATAATCTCAAGCACTTCCTCGATACGCCCGAGCTGAGGGCCACTTAGCCGAGCCACAAGCGTGTGCCAAAGCGACTTGTTATCGGCGAGTGCAAGTTCAAGATTTTCAAACACACTCAAAAATTCAAAGACCGTTGGTTTCTGGAATTTTCGCCCGATGCCTGCCTGGACTATCTCCGGTTCGGTTAAAGCCAACAAATCAATCTCATTGCCAAACCAAGCCGCCCCTTCGTCCGCACGGGTCTTCCCAGTCACTACATCCATCATTGTGGTTTTACCAGCACCGTTCGGCCCAATAATGCAAAGCAACTCACCTGGATCCACATGGAGAGTTAGCTCGTTAAGGGCCTTAAATCCATCAAAGCTGACAGTTAACTTGTCCAGATAAAGCACCTTTCCAAGCATGACGGACGGCTTGCGACGAACGGCAGCCTCACGTTTTTCCTGCCACCCTACTTCCCGGCTACCACTTGAATCTTTGGGAGAAAGAAGTGCACTCATTTGCTTGTCTTCGAACCCGGCTTGAGCAAACCAGCCAGCCCTCTGGGGAGAAAGATCGTCACACAAATGAAAATTGTTCCCAACACATACAGCCATACTTCCGGAAGCTGGGTAGTCAGCAGTGTCTTGCCGTAATTAACCAACACAGCTCCTATAGCAGCCCCATAAAGGGTGCCCCGTCCACCAACCAACACCCAAATAACCACTTCTATAGAGTTGATAGGCTCAAATTCGCTGGGGTTAATAATTCCCACCTGAGGCACATAAAGAGCACCAGCAACACCAGCTACGACCGCTGAAAAGACAAAGAGCCAGAGCTTATAGGTCTCCACCCGGTATCCCAGGAACCTCGTTCTACTTTCGGCATCACGTATTGAACGAATGACCCTTCCAGCTCGCGAGCCGACTATCATCCTGCAGGCACAATAAGTCACCCCAAGGACACCGGCAGACGCTACCAATAAAGCCGACCTCGTCGCATCACTTTGCAAATCGAAGCCTAATAAATCCTTAAAATCTGTGAATCCATTGTTGCCACCAAACCCCATGTCATTTCTGAAGAAGGCGAGCAACAGTGCGTAGCTGAGCGCTTGGGTCATTATCGAAAAATACACGCCCGTTACTCTAGAGCGAAAGGCAAGCCAGCCGAACACCCCAGCCAAAGTAGCAGGCACGAGGGCCACCATAATCATGGCGAACCAAAACCTGTCGAACCCGTACCAAAACCACGGCAATTCACTCCAATTCAAAAAAACCATGAAATCTGGAAGTACAGGATGACCATATACACCTCTGCTTCCAATCTGGCGCATGAGATACATACCCATGGCATAACCGCCAAGAGAGAAAAAAACAGCATGACCCAAGCTGAGAATGCCGCAAAATCCCCAGATCAGATCAACGGCTACAGCCAGGATGGCATAGCAGAGGTACTTTCCAACCAGACCTACTACGTAGCTCGACAAATGAAATGGAGACGACTCTGGCACTACAACATTCAGGAGAGGCGCTAGAATGGCTAGGGCACCGAGTAACCCCAAAAAACCGAGACTCATCTTGTCGGAAAACAAAAAAGCCGACAGGCTGGTCTTGATCTTCACACGCCCTCTGCCGCCCGACCCGTTTGAGGAAACAGCCCCTTCGGTCGACGCTGGATAAACAGGATCACCGCAACCAATACGAAAATCTTTCCTAAAACAGCCCCTGCAAAAGGTTCTAGAACCTTATTAACGATTCCCAGGGACATCCCACCTATAAGCGTGCCCCAAATATTCCCAACACCACCGAACACGACCACCATAAAAGAATCAATGATATAAGACTGACCCAAATTCGGACCCACATTGCTAATCTGGCTAAGGGCTACACCTGCCACACCCGCAATGCCCGAACCCAGACCAAATGTCATGGCGTCGACCCACTGACTCCGAACCCCCAAAGCTCTGGCCATAAGGCGATTCTGAGAGACCGCCCTAATGTCTAAACCGATTCGAGTGTGCTTAAGGACCAGCAAAAGAACCCCAAACACAACCAGCGAGATTAACACGATATAAAGTCGATTATAGGTGAGCGAAAACGCTTCGTTGAACTGGAGACTCCCACTCATCCAGGTTGGGGTAACAACCGGTCTGTTGTTGGGACTGAAGACTGTCCGAACCAACTGCTGTAATACCAAACTAAC
Source organism: Acidobacteria bacterium UBA2990 (assembly GCA_002347025.1). Classification (GTDB taxonomy): domain Bacteria; phylum Acidobacteriota; class Vicinamibacteria; order Vicinamibacterales; family UBA8438; genus UBA2990. Next base: position 239,070 of record DEAE01000023.1, on the reverse strand, counting down.
ACCAAAGGTCGCCAGCAGTGTCTCTAATGGCCGACCATAAAGAAAACGAATAATCGAGCGTTCAATAAGCACACCGGCTGAACCGGCAACGAGGAAGGCGGCTGGTATAGCTACTAGAAGGGACAGATCTATGTAATTCGGCATCAGGAGCTGCACAACATAGGTCGTGTAAGCCCCAAGCATCATGAGCTCACCGTGAGCCATGTTAATCACGCCCATGACACCAAAGGTTATGGTCAACCCGATCGCGACTAAGGCTAAAACAGACCCTAGACTAAGGCCAAAAAACGCGGTTTCAATAACAGAATAAAATGCACGAGCCAGCTCGATTCCACTCAGAGCCTCCGCTGCAACTCGACGCACATCAGCATTAGGCTCGATGAAACTTCCATCTTCAGTCTGCCCGACCAAAGCAGATAGCCTGTTGTACACTTCAGGATGTAAGCGGTCTGATAACGTTTCGACAGCCGCCAGTCTGACCCGTGAATCCCCCTCATCGAGGGCTGCCAGCCCTAGGGCCGTATCTATCTCGTACAGCACATCTTCATCTGTTTCCTGGCTCACTCGTCCACGAAGCAACTCGATCGCGGAATCATCCAGTGCTCGCATGATCTGCTGCACCGCATCAAGACGAATTTCAGCATCAGGACTGCCTAGAGAAAACCTTGGAACGACAGTCCGCAGATACCGACGAAGTTGGTTGTTCGTAATGACTCGACTTAGTTCACCTCGCGGAGCCGATCCAATCACCACAGAAGCCACCGGATCGATCAATGTTAATTCGGACAATTCTTCAGCCGTCGACTCAACTATAAACCCTGTTGAATCCTCATCGCGTATAAAGACGCGCCCGTCCATTAAAGCTGTCAGAATTGCTCGAACCCCTGGATGACCACTATCGAGCAAGCGTCCCGCTACCTCTTGCTTTTCTCGGAAATTCCCATCACCCAGACTGTTTACTGCAGTGCGGAACTCATCATCATCCATTTGAGCCCACACGGGCACAGTCAACCCGACACACAAGACGGCGAGGAGCAGCCGACTCGGCCACCACCCGCCGTATATTGATACTTTCACTTGATCAGACTCTGTGTAGATGTTCGGCACTATTCAAAGTTTGTTCCGGAACAAACACCGGTCTGGGTGTTGTAGTTTCCACAATTCAGCTCAACCCAGTCAGCCTCTGTGTCCTCACTACCAGGCAGATAGTCAGTCCAAGCATCCCCTGGCACAGTTCCATCTGTCTGCCACACTACATCGAACTGACCATCAGCTCGAACCTCACCAATAAACACTGGCTTGGTCAGATGATGGTTATTAAGCAGAGTGGCAGTTCCGCCAGTTAGGTTCGGGGTTTCAAGACCAGGCAGGGCCTCTAGGACAGCATCAACATCAGTTGTTCCGGCTGCTTGCACCGCCTGTGTCCATAGATTGAAACCAATATAGTGGGCCTCCATGGGATCGTTGGTCGTCCGGTCTGCACCCATGCGCTGCTGCCAACTTGAAATGAATTGACTATTCACAGGGGATTCAATGCTCTGAAAATAATTCCAGGCCGCGAGGTGTCCAACAAGTGGTTCAGTATCTAGACCAGACAATTCTTCCTCGCCGACCGAGAATGCTACGACAGGAATGTCTTCAGCTGATACTTCCTGATTAGCAAGCTCAAGGTAGAAGGGGACGTTGGCATCACCATTGATAGTCGACACCACCGCCGTTGGCTTGCCCTCTGAACCGAAATCCCTAATCTCGGAGACTCTGGTCTGCCAGTCGGAATGGCTAAATGGTGTGTAATTGATCGAAATATCCTCATCTGCAACGCCCTGCTGCTTAAGATAAGCCTCAAGAATACGGTTTGTCGTACGTGGATACACATAATCCGTACCTTCCAGCACCCACCGTTCAATTCCAACTTCATTCATTAAGTAGTCAACCGCCGGAATCGCCTGTTGATTAGGAGCCGCTCCGGTATAGATAACATTTCTCGACGACTCTTCCCCTTCGTACTGGACCGGGTAAAACAGCAGCCCATTCAATTCCTCGAACACCGGAAGCACCGACTTCCGAGACACTGATGTCCAACATCCGAACACCACGTCTACCTGTTCGGACTCCAACAATTCACGAGCCCGCTCTGCAAACAACGGCCAGTCCGATGCCGGATCAACCACAACCGCTTCCAGTTGACGGCCCAGCAACCCGCCATTTGCGTTTTGATCGGCAACCAACATCTCCACTGTGTCCTTCAACGTGGTCTCGCTGATCGCCATGGAGCCAGAAAGTGAATGCAAAACACCGACTTTAATCGGATCCATGGAGGCATCTGACTCTGCCTCTTCGGAACCGCCGCAGGCGCCAAGCAACACGCTGAGACAGATGGTAAAACATGCATTCTTAAGCTTCACAATTTTCTCCTGTCTATATAAAGGGCACGATTGGTTACATTTGAATTTGAAGGCCAACACCAACCTGCGTGTCGTCCATACGAACCCGCGTATAGTCGGTTTTCTTGAAGAATATCATCAACCGAGCATTAAACTCGTTAAGGATGTAGTTCAAGTTGACTTCGGTCGTCTTCTGTTGAAAGTTTGGGAACGAAGCAGTCCTGTCCTGACTAAACTTCGCCAAGCCATACTTCGCGAGAATCTCGAACTGACCCTGAGCCGACATCTCAGGGAACAGGTATGCAGCAAGTAGAAAGCCGCCTGTTAACGTCTGATAGGCTGAGCCTGGAATAGTCGGGTAGCCACCTAACCCATCGTAGCGAACCAATTCGGCTTCTAGAGACACCGCGCTGCCGCCACCCGTCATGCGCTCAAGTAGAAAATCAAAGCTAGAAGCTGTCTTAGTAGTTATCGATTCGATCAATGTTCCATCATTACCAATGACTTGTGGCTGCACATCTCCAGCCTGGGTTTGTGCAGCGAGACCAATGGCCAAAAGATTACGCTGGCCGTAGTAGGTCCCGTTGAGATAGTAACCGGCCTCTGGGTCCCAGAAGTCTACTTGAATACGTCCAGCTGTCATCAAGTTAGTGCTACTGTTGCCAATACCCGTCGAAGAACCATCATATGCTCCACCAGATAGCTTCACCTTCCCGAATTGGCCCCAATAGGTGGCCCCGTTCTGGCGTCCTTGAAAGATAAACGGGTAGCCGTCCTGAATACTGTCGCTGAAGACGGCCCAGTGATGGGAATAGTAGGGACCGTGGAGATTCGCACGGTCACTTGGAGGCAAGTGGCGACCGAACCAGATATTAAACTTGTCAGAGATACCGATCTGGGCCACTGCGTCAAGAATTTGCACCTCGTTGCCCTGGTTGCCAAATCCGGCGCCACAAGTGCCGTCTTCAGGACACACGAACAAAGTACCGCCATAGTTAATGTCGGTATTGACCATAAAGTTAATCTTGTCCGCCGCTTGACCATTCAGGTAAAACCGAAGGCTATTAAGCCTAAAGTTCTGCACCGCGTCACCCTCAGCGGGCTTATGATTCATGAAACTGGTCTGCATACCAGCCCCAATCGTAACAGGCACAGGATCACTCTGGGCATCAACCGTGGAGACTCCAAGTGGAACCCCAAATCCCATCGCCACTATGCCACTAAAAGCCCACCGAGCCCCAGTAGTCACAACGCATTTCCGCAATCCATGAATTAACACAGGCTATCCTTTCCGAAACGGCATGGCATGATTCGCCTCATTGTCACCAATTCTCAACAATCAAGGCCATGGCTAACACGCATACCCAACACAAACTGATAGTTAACCATGCACAATCCGTGCCAAGATCACCCAATTCATTGGCTGTTAACACAGAAAACCCTTCGCGAACTCAAATTCACAAAGGTTTATGCCGTTTTCAAGTTGCGTCAATCCCAGCAGGCCAGATCAACTCCCTACCAATTCCGAGGAAATAGTCACTACCTTGTGTCCTTCTTGATACATGTTCTACATTTTTGTAGTTTCATCTGTTCTATTCCGGTGCCACGGAGGGCCCTCGTCTCCAAAGTTAACACTCTAGCTTCAGGCTCCCCCTGAGTCCAAGGAGGTAACGGCTACCTTCTATCAGCACTTTGCCGCAAGCCTGATCTCTTGAAAGATGGAGAAACCTGGCTGACCTTGTTGACCCACAATGAGCGAGCCTCCCAACTCAGCAGACCTTCCCCTACGTCACCCAAGCCTGGTATGGAGAACCATCACCGGTTTACTCCTTATTTGCAGCCTTACAGGTTGCTACTGATTGGTCTTTGCGTCTGAGTGTGTCGACTTAGGATTGGCACTTACGGGAAGGAGTTCGTAATCGTTCCAGGTTTGCTGAATGTGTCGACGAATCCCCTTAAAAAAGACTCGCAAATCAAGCCTGAGATTAAATTCCGATGGCGCCCAAAAACCTGGCGATATTTTCTTGAAATCAAGTCGACCCTCGGCATGCCTGAGTGAAGCGGCCAGTCCCCACAGATAACGAAATGGTTCTTGCATTTCAAAGGCTACACGGACGACGCCAAAATCTTTCTTGGAGATCCAGAGAGTTCCTGTGGACCGATTCAAGGCTTTGTCCATCCGACGGTTGTCAGGCAGCCTACCATCCTTAGGCTCAAAGTCAATTACCCAACAGGAATAGCCCCGCACCACCTCATTGCCAGACAACCTAGTGTTGTACCGAACCATCAATTCTCGGTCGAATGCAATCGCCATCTCATTGAAAATAAACTCTTCGCCACGGGCAGCATGTGCCCGAGCTTCTCTGGCAAATTTCTCTTTACGTTTCAGTTCTTCACGAAGTCCACTCTCGTCGAGAGGCAATCCATCCTTCTCTGTGACCTCGTCATACAAATAGCCTTCGATTGGATACCGAAGATAACCGGCAGTCTCTGTTTTCGTAACTCTGCCATCGCCGTCGATAGAGTCGTTTCGCGAACGACCCACAGAGCTGAACTCCAGCTCGATACCAGAGTCCTCTTGAGCTGCCATTCGTTCGAGAGCTCTCTCAACAATAACCTCGGCTGTTAAATTGGTTTTCGTGGAATCCTCAGGCTTCGGTTGCCCTGCTAGGCTGCTTCCGCTAGCCAGTAGAACAATAATGACCGTCGGCACGCAATATTCAACCCGCCACATCCGAGACACCTTTCCCGCTAGTCAACGGACCGCCCTGTCACTCCCCACAATCCATTCTGTAATTCAGGCCACCTGGACTGCCAGGGATAATAGAACCAAACTGGAACCAAGACCCTGTCAGGCAACGGCCGTGATCCTCGACTCCTCTAAATGTCCGTGAGTTCTCTCAGCTGCCCTGTACTGTCGCCAATGCTCTCGACAGGTATCGCCAGTTTATTCAACAGGCTCATGTAAAGGTTTGTTAGCGGGGTGCCGTCGGCATACTGCACATGCCGACCACCATGGATCTGACCTCCTCCACCTCCAGCCAACAAAATCGGCAACCTTTGAATATTGTGAAGATTGCTGTTACTCATACCGCTGCCATAAATGATCATCACCTGGTCAAGTAGTGACCCATCCCCATCCTGTGTAGCTCTCAGTTTCTCAAGATAGTATGAGAATAATTCTGTATGAAAGCTGCCTACCTTGGTTAATTTTGCAAGGCTATCTGGTTTATTCTCATGGTGCGACAACGCGTGATGAGCATCTGGCACGCCAATCTCTGGATAGGTCTGGGCTGTTAATTCTGGTGTCATCAAGAATGAAATCACCCGGGTAAGATCGGCTTGATAAGCAAGCACCTGCAGATCAAACATCACCTTGACATATTCCCCAAACGAGGGCGGCACGCCAGCCGCAGGCCGTTCCACTAACGGCATCTCTCTATCTAGGCCATCTTCGGCTCTCTCGATCCGGCGTTCCACATCTCGAACGGCAGCAAGATAGTCACCAAGTTTTGCTCGATCTGCAGCGCCTAATGTCTGCCTGAGCCGAGCCACTTTCTCTGTGACAGCATCAAGAACACTGCGGTCCTTTTCAAATCTCTCCAGTCGAGCAGCTGGATTGGTGTCCGTGCCGTCACCAAAGAGCCGTTCAAAAACAGCCCGTGGATTACTTTCCATCGGCAACGGGGTGGTCGGACTACTCCAACATAGGGTACTGATATACGCACAACTAAAACCGGCGTCACAGGCCCCGCCGAAATCCGGCAAACCAATCCCCAATTCAAGGGACCCTAGCTCTGTCTTTTCTCCGAGACGTTCAGCAGCGATTTGATCGAAGGAGCGGCCGGCCTCGAAATCCGCACCTTCGGTCGGCTTGGCATGTACACCAGTCAAGAATGCTCCTGTGATGCGACCATGTCCACCAGCAGGATCGCCAGGCATTTGCGCACCAGGAGCGTGATCCAAACCACTCAAAACAAGGAGTCGGTCTCGAAATGGTTCCAATGGCTGCAGAATTGGGGTGAACTCAAAACCTAAGCCTTCAGTCGAAGGGGTCCAGTTGTCCATCACAGCACCGTGGGGGACATAGACCACTCCCAACCGCGGTTTGAATGCCGCAGCACTTCTCACGGTGGCTGTTAGAGCCGGAACCATGCCATCCAGTAACGGCAATGCCAGAGCCGTACCAAGCCCACGGAGTACAGTACGTCTAGGCAAAGCCTTCTTGGTGACCATCATGATTCCGATCTCCTCATCTGAAACGGTTGACTGTTTACCACACCTAGGATGATCGACGACCATCGATAATCGTCCCCTGCAGCTTCGCGTACAATTGTCCGTATTGCAGGACGATCGTAGAATTCAACCCCACGACCAAGGGCGTAAATTAAAAGCTTCTCTGTTACTGTCGCTACGAATTCCAAACGTCGGCCCAAGAGAACTTCCCGAAGCCCGGATATTCCATTAAACGATGTGCCGTCTGGTAGAAGACCAGACACGTCGATTGCCGTATTGGCAGCATCCCTATCACGCCACTTTCCGACCGCGTCAAAGTTTTCAAGAGCAAAACCAAGCGGATCCATCCGAGAATGGCAACTAGCGCAAATTGGGTTTTCCCTATGCTCTTCTAATCGTTCCCGCACTGATCTCGCAGAGCCAGTCTCAGCCTGTTCTGGTAACTCAGGGACATCCGGCGGCGGGGGCGGTGGAGGACTGCCCAACACATTTTCAAGAATCCATTTTCCTCTCACGACCGGAGAGGTTCGAGTGGCCAATGAGGTCACCGTCAGGATGCTGCCTAGACCCAAAAGCCCCTTCCGACGTTCATCTTCCCACACCACCCGTCTAAACCTGCTCCCATACACACCATCGATGCCATAGTGCCTAGCTAAGCGTTCATTAACGAAGGTGTAATCTGCCGTCAGTAAGTCGACTACACTACGGTCCCCACCCACCTGGCTCTGTAAGAACAGTTCGGTCTCACGCACTAGTGAATTGCGCAGCCCATCATCAAACGCTGGAAATGCGTTTACATCTGGCGTTACCGATTTCATGCGCCGTAAATGCAACCACTGGGCCGCAAAGCTCGACACAAGCACGCTCGAGCGGTCATCGGCCAGCATTCGTCGAACCTGTTGCTCCAAGACCTGCTGGTCTCCAAGTTTACCGGCTATCGCAACCTCAAGGAGCTCTTCATCTGGAATACTTCCCCATAAAAAGAACGACAATCTAGACGCCAATTCGACATCGCTTATCCGATAGGCCGTTGCCGGTGCAATTTCGACAGGGTCCTGCTCCACACGGAAGAGAAACTCAGGGTCAACTAGGATCATTTCCAGGGCACGCTGGATTCCACCCTGAAAGCCTCCATCGCGGCTACCTGATTCATAGAAACTTCGAAGCACTTGGAAATCGACCTCGTCGAGAGCTCGACGAAACGCTCGACGCGCCAGAGCTCTCAAGATCTTGTCCGCACAACCTGCCTCGTCTCCCGCAGTCGTCGGTCTACAAATAAACACCTTCCGTCGACTGACAGACTCGGATTGCCCCCACTGTCTACCTACAGTCCTATCAGGGGCGAACGGACCTTCTATCTGGACGTTCTCCAGAGCCATACGCTCGACGAACCCCCTACCCGTTGAAAAGGTCCAAATAGGCAGATGAGCCGGAGCCATTCCTTCAGGAACAGCAGTCCGTTTGGCAAATGACACACTCACTACATGTGTGCCAGCGGTTACAGGCGTCCGCAATACCACCGGTTCACTACCCGAAGCTGACTCTCGCTCTAGTGAGCCAGGCCACTGACCCACCCGGACTAACGCCACCCGAACCCCATCGACACGCACATCCACCTCCTGTGCTTCAGTGCGTCCTCGATTCGCCTTAAGGGCGATCCTGATAATATATTCGCCATCGAGGGGAAAGTGATGGCGAATCGCCGTCCCTCCTCGGGAACCGAAGGGTAGCTCCTCGCTCATGCGCTCGTCTTGACCCTGCAAGGGAGGCATTGAATAACGGACAGCATCCGCTTCAATCGTGGGGTCTCCGATGGCTAGACGGCTGATTTTTCTGGCCGCTGACATGTAGCGTTCAAACAAACCCGGCGATACCGTAAGGATGTCAGCATTGTTATCAAAACCGTAGGCCAAATCGTCCGCTGGCAGCAACGCCTCGGCATCAATTTCGAGCCCAAGTAGGTCTCGAATCGAATTGGCGTACTCTAGACGATTCAAGCGGTGAAGGGTCGACCGGCCAGGATTAGGATGAACCATTGCGGCCGCATCAAGCTCCTTCTCCAACCAACCAGCAAACTCCCGATAAATATCCTCTGTTGGTCTTGGTCGACCAGGCGGAGGCATCTCCCGAGTGCCTAGCTTCCGCAAAACCTTCTCCCATACCTCGGAACCATCGCCTCCGAATTCTAGTGAAATTCCGTCAAACGAAATTTCACCGGTCCGAAGACGATCGTTGTGGCATGCCACACAGTAACGATCGAGCAGTTCGATGTAGATCTCGGGTGCCCTGCCGGACGGGCGCTGATTTTCATTGCCGGCACTTGCCTCCTGGACAGAAGACCCTAGCGTCAAGAACAACGCTAACGAAACCCAACCTCTGGCTAACAACGGCACCCTAAAACCGCAGAGCATTAGCGAATCGCTCCCTGACTGTATTTTTCAACAAAACTCTCTCGATCTACTTCTCTGCTACCCAACTCCAAAAGCAGTTCCGCCGTGCTACCGCCCCCCAAACCAGGAAGCAGAATATGACCACCACCTTCTGCAATCATAAGTGGGGTTATTCCACGCTCGTCACCAACATCTACCTCAGCACCCCAATCGACGAGCAAACGAACAATCTCATCGGAACGAATATGAGCAGCTCCATGTAAGGCAGTACGCCCAGTCTCATTAGTCCGATGCACATTCCCACCCAAGCCTAGGAGGAATTTCACAGCATCGACACTATCGCTCGGGTCAACTCGACTCTCAGCCGGCACTTGACCCAGGCCAGCTGCGACCATTAGTGGCGTGCTACCTTCATCGGTTCCGAGAAGTGGATCAGCGCCTGCTGCCACCAAAGCCTCCATGACCGCAACATTCCCATCCATGGCCGCCAGGAACAATGGAGTGGCTCCGACAAGGCTGACCCGAAATCGTTGACTGGCAAAACCAAATTGTGGCGGAGTGCGAGTGAGCCGCACCTTGGGATCGGCACCATAAGCCAACAATGCCCTCGTCAGCTCCAATTTTCTATCTTGTAAACCATTAAGGGATCGCCACTCCTCTTCTCGATCCCTCTCGATTCCACGAGGACCGGTCAATTCGGTGTGCCAAGAGCCAGAGACCCAATGCAACGGGGTGTAGCCAGAGGCACCTGAGTTCGGGTCGGCGCCCAACTCCAATAAGTCTATGGCAAGGGACACATGCCCGCGCACCGAAGCTACCAGTAAGGCCGTTGTTCCATCCAGAGCCTGATCATTCACATCGGCCCCGGCACTGACCAAGAGACTAATAATCTCGGGTACATCATTACGAGACCCAATCAAAATGGCTGAGAAACCTGACTTCGAGCGGATGTGGACATCCGCCCCACCCTTGATAAGAGCCTCCGTAACCCCTGTATGTCCCTCAGCCACAGACCACATTAACGCTGACTGTCCCCTCCACGATTCGACCGTATTTGGATCGGCACCGTGACGCAACAAGGCACTCACTGCATCCTTGTTGCCAGTTCGCGCACATGACATCAATGGCGTCTCACCACCCTGGCGGCCAATCCGTGGATCTGCCCCAGCGGCCAGCAAAAGCTTCACCATCGTTGACGAACCGTTATCGCAGGCTAATGCCAGTGGAGTAACGCCATAGTCATTCTCTGCATCAACAAAGGCTCCGGCGCTGAGCAGGAGAACAGCTACGGTTTCTGAGTCCTGATAGCTAGCCCAGTGCAATGCAGTGGCTCCATCAGGCTGGGTCATCTCGACATCAATTCCATCCGACACCAAGACACTAACTGTCGAAAACTCCTCTCCCTTGATAGCGTCAAATAGCCTGTAGTCTGGTTCTTGAGCCCCAGCACCATTAGGGGCAAATAGCAGTAGTAAACCGTAAACGCAGACACGCCCGATTTGGAGACCCATAGTCACCTCTCGAAATAGTCGACTCGGCTTTCTTTAGCTACGCACCGAATGAATTCCACTCCGTCTCAATGGAACTCACTGAGCCCTAAAGCCAGCTTAACGCCACTCGACCAATCATTCAACGCTCCACCTTTCTAAGCTGCAGCCGATGCTCAGATATCCTCTCATTGTCTCAACGAGCTCTTTTCAAGTCTCCCATTGTTCAAGCACTCCTGCTCTTCAATTGTAATCATCAACATCCATCGAATAGCTCACGATCTCTTCATCGTTTCTGGTGTAAATATGCTTGTTTGCATAAGCTGGGTGCACCCAATTCACGTTCCTCAGCTCTCTCCGATTTCCCGGAGACGAGGTGGGGGCAATTAACTGGGTTCGACTGATTTCCTCATAGCCTGCTGGGCTAAGCTTAGCGATAAGCAACTCACCCCGATCGTTGTTAATGAATACTCGGTTGCCATGACGAACCATAAAGCCAGACACCCATCGACGCCGCTCAACAGTGGCATCCTGCGTTTCCCAGATGCGCTCCCCGGTTTCGGCATCGAGGCAGCGAAGCTGGCCATAACTGCAAATTCCATAAATATAGCCCCCATCAATGATTGGCGTGGCTAACACAGCATGAAGCCCTTCGGTGCGAATTTCACTATTACTATTCCCCCTCCAGGCGATACTCGCTCCGGGTCGGTCCTGATTTAGGGCCAGCATCATCGGACCATCATAAAAGGTTGTAAAAAAGAGCTGATTCCCCACCTGTACAGGTACGGCAACCGTCATGGCTCCACCCACCACATACGGTTGCTGCCAATAGACTTCGCCCGTAACCGGGTTCAACGAAGCGATCTCTTCGGGATTCCAGATGATGAGCTGACGTGCACCACCCGACTCAATGATGATGGGTTGAGCGACCCCCAGATCAGCCTCACTAGGCAAGGCCCGCCAAACCTCCTCTCCTGTGAACTTGTCGAAGGCTACTACTCTGGCATCAGGCGTTCCTCCAACCAAACAAATAAGTCGGTCGCCGTCTACTAGGGGCGCACTCGAAAAACCCCAGTCAAATCCCCACGTTGTTCTGTCTACGCCATAGTCCTCTCCATAATTCTTCCGCCAAAGCACATCCCCCGTGTCAACGGCTAAAGCCGACAAGGTTCCAGTACGTCCCAATACATAGACACGGTCCGCATCGACCGTTGGAGTCGCTCCTGGGCCGATCTCCCATTGGATGCCGGCATAGTCCGCCTCCCAGGCCCTAGTCCACAGCACAGCACCACTCTTCGCATCTAAGGCTAAAGCCCGTTCAGTCCCGCGCATTCCACTGGTGGCTTCAAAATCTGTGACGAACACCCGGCCATCCACCACAGCGGGCCCCGCGTACCCAGCCTTAATCGAAGTGCGCCAACGCACCTTTAAGCCTTCTTCTGGAAAGCTTTCAAGAACTCCGGTCTCTCGCCAGACCCCACGCCTCCCTTCCCCGCGAAACTCTGGCCAATCATCTCCAACCGCTTCACCAGCATTCGCAAGGGTGCAGGCTACACATAGCAACACCACTATCAAATTCTGTCTGGTCATTGCTGCCTATCCCTCTCTACAGATATTCTCGTTCATTGGGACGCCAATTCTCTGAATAACACCGTGACCATTGCTTCTGCAGCGGCTAAGTCGTAGTCGACATAGCGGTCACCAATCGTCAAACCTGCAACTGTCTCTCCAACAGTCTGACCAGTCCCGAATGCCTCCTCAGCCTCTGCGACAAGCTCCCGAATGAAGTCGGAATATTCTGCCAAGTCGGACCAAGTCATAAACCCACTCCAAGGCCGATCTGCGCCCCGGGCACGGCGCCCTCGCCCGGCATATGTAGTGGGGAATGGCCCATGCCCAGTAATTACACGTGTCACGCCATCAATTCCGGACACAATTTTAGCCAGGGTGGCCGGGAAATCTTTCGCACTACCGCCGTATTCGAAATCAATAGCAGGAACCGCCTTGTCGGGGAACAAATCCCCAAGATAGGCCACTCCCTTCTCTGGAAACACCACGACTATGTCGCCATCGGTGTGAGCCCGACCAAAATGATAAAGTTCGACGCGATCGAGATCATCCAACAATGTATAACGGTCTCTAAACGTGGAGGTAGGTAGCCCACTCGCTCCCTCTCGATAACTTCCCGTCCGCAACATGGACTCTCTGGTGTTCTCGTGGGCAATGATCTGTTCGACCTCTTCAAACTCTCCATTACTGCCGGCGTGACCTGGATGATAGTGACTATTAATAATCGTCGTCACCGGTAGATCAGTTACCTGAGCGAGGACCTCCTCGACTGCTTGACCCCAACCGGGCAACTTACTATCAATTAAGATCACCCCACCATTGATCTCATCGATCAAAGCAAGGCCGTTCCCTCCTCCACCAGCTAAGTGATACAGAACATCCCTAACATTCAAAGTGTCCATCTGAACAATTTGTTCACTCTGAGCATTGAGAGAACGGCCTGATAAAAGGCCCACAAACAAAACAAAAACATAAATCCGCCGTCTCATGACCATCCTCCAGGCCGACCTCCCGGCTGACTTGCTTGGCACCCTCTAAACCTAATCCAGCAAGATCGCGTTGTTTTGGTCAGCCCAACAATCATACGATCGCTGTGAACACATTATGACAACCGACTCACAACACCGGCTTCGCGTAGGCGACGAATACGAGGTTGCTATTCAGGATCTTACACACGACGGACGAGGCACCGGTAGACCCCTCTCTCAGGACGACCTGGGCAAGACGTTGCTTGTGTCCCGTTGTGCCCCAGGAGACCACCTCCGCGTTAGGGTGGGAAAGATTAGTCGAAACAAAATTTTTGCAGAGCCTCTCCAGGTCATCACCGCCGGACCAGACCGAATCGAGCCCCCTTGCATCCATTGGACCGAAGGCTGCGGAGGGTGCTCTTGGCAACAACTGAGCTACACCGCTCAACTCCATGCCAAAGCCGAAATAGTCAAAAGCAGCCTGAAAGACTTAAAGGGCTTCGGCGATCTCAACATCGACCCTATAGTACCGGCAGACCCCACCTGGTTCTACCGCAACAAAATGGAGTTCACTTTCAACGCGCTAGGGGGACTCGGTCTGCACCTTCCTGGAAACTGGCGCTCTGTAATCCCAATCACAGATTGCAGACTAGAGTCTAACCTGGCGATGCGGATAGTCACTACAGTTCGGGCATTTACAGAAAACCACCAAATTTCAACCTGGAATCCTGATTCGGGGGGTGGCCTTCTCCACGAGCTCATGATCCGCCATGGGCAAGCTGGCAAAGAAACCATGGTCGCCTTCATCACCTCATCCGGATCATTTCCTGAGGCCAATGCTCTAGCGTCTAAAATCACACAACTGGATGAGTCTATTGTTGCGGTACTTCATGGAGCGCGAGCAAGCAACCAGCGAGGCTCACAAGTGAGCTCGACCAAATTGCTGGCAGGTCGGAAAGCAATCATTGAACAAGTAGGTGGACTCCGTTTCAATATTGGGCTCGAAACCTTCTTTCAAACCAACTCGATGCAGGCCGAGCGCATGCTTGAAATAGTGGCCAGGGAGGTCCGAATAAAACGAACGAGCAGTCCCATATCGAACCTAGTTTTAGATGTCTTCTGCGGTATCGGATTTTTTGCCCTCGGCTTGGCCGAATATGCCGAGACGGTTATAGGCATTGACATTATTGAGGCATCAACGATCGCAGCACGAGAGAATGCCGAACTGAATCGAGTGAAGAATGCTCTCTTCTACACGGGAGATGCCCGTCACGCCCTCCCTCCCATACTCGAACAGCACGGCAGACCTGACATCGTAGTGCTTGACCCACCTCGAAGTGGAGCTGGCGGGAAAGTCATGCGCCGCCTTGCCAGGGCAGCACCACAGCGCATTGTGTATGTGTCCTGCAATCCGGTGACACTTGCTAGCGACCTCAGAGAACTCGAACCTTTGGGATATAAGTTAACCAGGGTGCAGCCCATCGATTTGTTTCCTCAGACCCACCACGTCGAGACAATCGCTACAGCTGATCGACTCGAAGAGACGCCAGCCATGTTGGCTACGGGCCCCATTGATATCACATGAGTCCCCCCACAACTCCACTAGCCAGTAGGAAGAACCCGATGCGTAAACTCTCTGTCACCGGAAGAAAAGTCCGAAACCACGTCACCGCAGCCTCTCAACTGCCAGCGTGTCGTCAATAAGCCTTCTACCCCTACGGGGCCCCTGGCGTGTATGGGAGAGGTTGAAATACCAACTTCAGCACCAAGACCAAACCGAAAGCCGTCCGCGAAGCGGGTACTGGCATTATGAAACACACAAGCACTATCAACCGAATTAAGAAACAATTCTGCAGCTTCTGAGTCCTCGGTCAAAATAACCTCGGTATGGCCACTCCCATGGGTATGAATGTGATCAATGGCTGCATGCGTGTCTTCAACAACTGCTACCGTTGCTATGAGGTCACTGTGTTCCCGGTTTAGGCACTCAGCAACTGGAAGAGAAAGTGTTCGATGCGCTACAGGGTCACCATACAACTGCACACCAGCCTGCTGCAGTGACTCCACGATATGTTGGGCTCGTCCGTCTTCAACTGTAGCCTGGTGCAACAATAGGGTCTCCATAGCATTGCAAGCTGCTGGATAATCCGTTTTCGCGTCCAAGATAACGTCCACCGCTTTGTCAAGATCGGCCGCATCGTCCAAATAGACGTGACAGACACCCTCAGCATGACCCAGCACCGGGATCTTGGTATTAGCCTGGATGTGTCGAACCAACTCAGAAGAGCCACGAGGAATAACCAGGTCGACCAACTCATCCATTTCCAACAGTTCCGCTATCTCTTCCCGTGTCTCAACCAAGCCTATCGTTCCGGCCGGCACTAGTGAACCGATAGAATCGGTAATAATTTTATGAAGCAGCCGGTTGGAACGAATAGCTTCAGTTCCTCCCTTGAGTAGTAATCCATTACCACTTCGCAACGCCAAGGCCGCCACCTGAGGCAAGGCGTCTGGCCTAGCTTCAAAGATAACCAAAAGAACCCCAATTGGTGCCGTAACCTGACGTAATTCGAGGCCTCTGGCTAACTCGGTCCGCTTGAGCAGCCTCCCGATTGGTTCTGCCATATCGGCGATCGCATGAATCCCATCAACTAATGCTTCTATTTTTCGAACATTCAAGGCCAATCTGGCAGCAAGTGCCTCGCTTAATCTTCCTGCCGCTACCGCCGCCTTTCCAGCAGCTACGTCTTCGGCATTAATATCTAAGATCCGAGGGCGCTCTTTCCGAATATCTTCAGCGACCCGATGCAAGAGAGCCGAACGTCTCTCACTGGACAGGGCCTGCAATTTTCTGGCCCCTGCCCTGGCAAGACGGGCTTGAATCTTACAATCCATATAGTTGCCCGTCATTCCTCAGTCAAAATCGCTATTTGGTCTCGATGAACCAACGCCTTAGCTCGACCAGGTTTATCCATAAGCGCCGGAATCACCTTGCTATCCTCACGACAGACCCCTCTTGCGATTTCAACCTCCCGAACATCAAGCACAGATACCACCGATCCGGCCACAAAAGTCCCTCGCACAGCCGTGATTCCCTTTGGAAGGAGACTTGCCTTCCTCAACACAAGTGCCGATCGGGCTCCATCGTTGACAACAAGCGCTCCAGCTGGAACCGTTGCATAAGCTAGCCAATGCCGCCTCTTGTTTAGGGCCTTGCTAGCGGGAAATACTGTTCCCGTTGGTTGACCATCAAGAATGGCAGTGAGTGGATTCGCCTTCAAGCCACTGGCTATCACCACCTGAACACCTGAATTTGCCGCAACTTGGGCAGCACCGATCTTGGCCTCCATACCTCCTCTGCCCCCACGCGAGATATCGCCAAAGTTCACAACATCACCTGAATAGACCTGGATCCGCTTTGCCCCGGTCGTTCCTGGAGGTGCATCATACACACCATCCACGTCAGACAGCATAACCAAAAGATCCGCTCCTAAATTAGTTGCGACCAACGCAGAAAGACGATCGTTGTCGCCGAACACCGCTGCTCCATGCAGCATGATCTCATCCGTAGATACAGTGTCGTTTTCATTAATGATCGGGAGACTACGTAACTCCAGCAAACGTTGTAACGTGGCAGCGAGGTTGAGGTACCTCCTGCGATCCTTGAAATCGTCTTCCGTTAGTAGAACCTGAGCAGCCGACAGACCAAATTTTTGACAGAGGCTATCGTAAAAGGCCACCAAAGCCCCCTGCCCTGCTGCAGCACAGGCTTGCCTATCCACTACACTCGTTGGAACCCTTGGCAAGCCAAGTCGCTCACGCCCAATACCCACTGCACCTGAGCTAACTAACAACACTTCGATACCACGTCCTCTAATTTCGGAAATCTCCTCCACTAAGTGAGCAACGCGATCTGAACCAAACCCACCATCAGCACGAGCCACGACGCTTGTTCCGACCTTCACGACAAGCCGTCGCACGATGGGTCTCCCTTCTCCAATCGAACACATTTTCTCTCTATTCCAGGTACACCCTTCGGCATGAGATCTGGTGCAGGATCCAAAATTCGATTAACAACTCACCCTTGACGTTTTTCGCTTGCACACCCATGATGTGCGACAGTGAGCCGAACTACTGCACCAACTAGTCCTAGCAAGGCTCCATTTGAACTAGACCAACCGTCGAACACTGGCATAGCTTCAGGACACAGTCCAACGGTTAGGCTAAAGTCCGGTTCCACTCATCGACCTGCTCCTGGTGGGTCGACAGCAGACCAGATGGGTCACCCTCGATCGACACGGTCGTCATGACATCATCCTGGGCAACCGCATCGACCACATCCTGCCCAGACAGAACCTTCCCAAAGACGGAGTGCTTATCATCTAGGTGGGGAGTAGGACCATGAGTGATGAAAAACTGACTGCCATTTGTCCCAGGTCCTGCATTCGCCATTGATAAGACACCCGCTGAATCGTGTCTTCGCAAAGGGCTAAACTCATCTGCAAATTGATAACCTGGCCCACCCATGCCGCTACCAGTTGGGTCGCCTCCTTGAATCATGAAATTCGCAATAACCCGATGAAACTTCAACCCATCGTAATAGCGTCGCTTGGCCAGATTAACAAAGTTTGCCACCGTCAGCGGCGCCTCTCCAGGAAAAAGCTTTACTCTTATATCTCCTTTAACCGTCTGAAACACTGCTATCAGTTCGTTATCTTCGCTCGGCATAATCTATTCCACCTCCACATCTTCGGCCCTAGCATAGGCCCCAGTTGCCAGTGCCATATTCGTTTTTCTACCTTCTGTTAAGAGAAAATATCTCTGACGGACAGAAAGCTGCAGCTGCCCAAGCCCCCAACACTGAGGGAGACCTTTCACCTCCGCCTTTTTTTAGCCTTCCTTGCAGCCAGACCCTCTCCATCAAGTCCTTCATGGCCTAGCCTCTTTTCTACAATCATTCAGAGCAGCCAAATAAGAACCTCAGTTGCTCCGATAAGGGCTCCATCACAACGGTAGCCTCAGCGCTATGAGTGAAGGGCTATCACCACCCACCGTCACGCCTAAATATTGGCGCCCCTCAAGCATATAGGTCATCGGGCTTCCAATAGCACCAGCTGGTAAATCCACCGAACCTCTTAACTGCCCAGTAGCCTTGTCATAGGCGACTAACCTAGGCCCCCCATTCGAGCCACCAGCGCTTAATGAATAGATGACCAACGTCTCAGTCACAACGGGACCATTCCGACCCGCATCCCCACCCAATGGAGGTAGGTCGAGATGCCGAAGCCGGGGATGGTTACGTATTCGATCCCCATCCCCTGTCGGTTTCATCCAGACATGGTCACCCGTATTCATATCGACAGCTGTCATTCGGGAATACGGCGGTTTCCATAAAGGTAATCCCTCAGGCATCTGAGGCTGACGCCGAGGGTTTCCCCCTTCAAGGAATTCCGCCCCACGGCGGCTAAGAAGATAATTCAGGTTAGCCTGGTCCCCAGGCTTTGGTAGACGGAACCTTGCAACCGAATGGGTATTTCGTGACGGCACGTACAAGATCCCCGTAGATGGATCCACGGCTGCCCCACCCCAACTTGCCCCTCCTCCAAAACCTGGTCGGACAACCGTACCCCGAAGAGACAACGGAGTATAAAGAGCACCCAGTCGAAATCCATTCATCGCCTCGACAGCCATACGACGAACCGCTGGAGTAAAATCAATCAGATCATCAAGTGAAGCACCCTGGTATTCGAACGGGGCCGGCCTCGTAGGAAATGGCTGAGTTTCAGATAACACCTCTCCCACCAAATCGGTGTCAGTCGCCACTTGCCGTTCTTCGATGGGCCAGATAGGTTCACCGGTCATTCGATCAAAGGCATAAATAAAGCCTTGCTTTGTCACTTGGGCAACGGCCTTCACCTCACGCCCATCAACAATGATATTTACCAAATTTGGTCCCGTCGGATTGTCATAATCCCAGATACCATGATGTACCTGCTGAAAGTGCCATACGCGCTGCCCCGTGGAAAGATCGACACACACCACGCTTTCAGCAAAAAGATTCTGACCAAGCCGATGCCCACCGTAGTAATCGGATGTAGGTGTACTCGTCGCTAGATATACATAACCTAACTCAGGATCGGCTGTTAGGTTTCCCCAAACATTGGTGTTACCTGAATATCTCCACGATTCCTCAAGCCAGGTGTCTGAACCGAATTCATCAGCGCTCTGAGGAACTCCATGAAAGTCCCACAAATGCCGTCCGGTTCGCATGTCATAAGCACGGACATAACCGGGCGCATTCTCTCGACGATACAGATAATCGTGAACCGATGAACCCACTATCACCCTATTCCCAACCACCAAGGGGGGAGAACGAGACGGGGGTGGTAACCGACTAGGGTTCTCGCGGGCTCTTGGCAATCCTTCCTCTAAACTGACACGACCATCCCGACCAAACTCTTTGTCCGGAAGACCGGTTTTCGCATCGACCACTGTCAAAAATCCGTCGCCGGTGCCCCATATTACCCGAGCCTCTTCACCGTTCTCCCAGTAGGCAACACCCCGATGGTTCCAGGGGGCAGGGAGGGGTGGACTTCCCTTTTCATAAACCCTAGGGTTATAGACCCACAAGGTCTCTCCAGTTCCTGCGTCGACCGCCGCGGCCTGATAAAGGGGAGTAACCAGATATAACACCCCATTAGCCATCACGGGAGTTGCTGACAATCGACCAATGCTCGGTCTGGTCACCCAGCGGTCTGGACGTTCAGCTTCTAGAATGTCAAACAGAGTCTCGGCCTCGACCTCAACTATTCCCCCCTCTCCTTCGTAAGGAAGGAGAGTGTCTGCACTCTGCCACTCCCAAGCGATCTCGATCTCGGAGAAGTTCTCGTCTGATATCTGGCCAAGGGGAGAATATTTCGTTCCGTAGAGATCACCGGCATACGAACGCCACTCACCAGACGTGGCTCCCCGCTGTGACGAAACAGGAGTAGTGAACAGCAACACTCCCAGTATCACCAGTGCGAACATCTGTCTTTCCAATTGCATTCGTCAACAGCCCTCCGGCAGATAGCGAAACAGCTGGTCTTCGAGCCAGAGATTCAACCCCTCTCGGCTTTCGACTACGACAAATTCCTAGTTCGGGTCTTCAGGAACCGTTGGTACGGACAGGGCCACGAAGGACTAGTCGTCCTGAATGTGCCGGCGGTCACATCACCGATTGAACAAACGGTGTCGTCGGCATCAAGAACTCCCGCTACCGGCCCTCGCCATTAGAGGTCAACTACAGGCGGCGACCGCTTCGATGAGAATCTCTACCTGACTCATCCGACAAGGCAAGGGGGGCCGACGGCAGCTCAATTGTCACTTCCACTGCCGCCGCCCCCTAGAACTAGAATAACGCGGTCGGGCGACGCTTCCAGTCAGGCATGATGCCTTCTAGCGCACCGACGTGCGCTCCAGCCTGTGTCAATACATGGTGTAGGTCGTTACCTATACTGATCAAACTAAAACCCTGCTCCCTGAACTCCGCCACGCGGTCTGTCCCAAACAGGAACAGTCCCAAGATGACATTGTTTTTTCTTGCTGCCGCTTTCAGAGCGTCAGTCGCTTCCTTCAATTCCGGCGATGTGTACATATCCGGAAATTGATATTTCTCGTATAGCCCCATGGACATGCACAGGTCATTCTGGCCAAGAAAGAGCAAATCTACGCCGGGAACAGCAGCGATTTCCTCAATGTTCTCTATGCAACTAGCCGTCTCAACCTGCAAGGCACAGATAGTGTTGTCATTGGCGGCACCAGCATAGCCAAGCAACCCAGCCTTATTCATGCTCCGCTGAGGAAAATACACAGAGCGTGTACCCGCTGTGGGATAACGAGTGCAACTAACAGCCTGGCGGGCCTCATCTGCTGTGTTGATGTAAGGAACCAGGACACCATCAGCTCCCACGTCCAATGATTGCTGAATCCCAGCACGGTCACCATAACCGGTCACCCGAACTAGCGATTTTGCCCCTCCAGCAGCGATACCTCCGATCATGGTCGATAGTGTCTCGTAGCCCATCGGTCCATGCTGTGCATCCACCAACAACCAGTCATATCCGCTGTGGGCTAGTTGCTCGACAACCGTGGGACTATGGGAATTAATGAACAACCCAATTTTTGGACTGTTATTCCGTAATGCGGCCTTGAATTCAGCACCGGTCAAACTTTCGCTCATAAAGCTCTTCTCCTCTGCAGTAACACTCGACTCACCAGACCCTAGGGTGGCCGGTCACTCAATTAAGGACATAACAAACACAAGAGTATACCTGCCAAAAACCCATCTGATGGCTAACCAGGCTATGAGAAAAATTTTCAACATGCTTCGACACGAGACTTGGAACTAAATTTCCCCTACTCAAAGCGAACGTGTATTCTGTAAAAAGGGCTCGCCCAAATTCCTGGATCTTCTGCCAAAGTGATGCATAATTACCTTCTTCGTTTTTCTTTTTTCCTAGTACTTTTTGCGAGCGGTTGCGGTGGGAGCGATTCACCGGCAGCACCCACCCCCTCGATAGCCACGGCCACAACATCAGCCCTCAACTGCCCCTCTGCGATCATCCAATCTTCGCCAGATGGCTTTCCCCAGTTAGTTAGCTTTAGCTACCCCTCTCTTGGAGGGCTCAATGTGGACAAGAGCTCCTGCCTACCCACCTCTGGAACCGAATTCGGCATCGGCACCACACTAATTACCTGTATGGCTGATCAGACGGAATTCGCAACCAAGTGTTCTTTCTCAATAACGGTCGATCCTCCACAACTTTCCTGCCCAGGACCTCAAACCAGCCAATCCGTAGATGGATTACCACTTGAAGTAAGTTGGGAGCTGCCAAGCCTGCCCAACACGCCGCCTGAGATCATTTCCTGCAGCCCCGCGTCAGGAACGACTTTTCCAGTTGGGCAGTCAACGGTGACATGCACAGCCGACTGGTCTGCTGTTCCAACCATTGCCGACCAACCTCCTGAGGCCGACTCATGTGAATTTTTCGTCACAATCGAAGCCCCAGACCCAATCTTGAGCGAAACGAAATTTCTGGCCTTCGGCGACAGTATTACCGCGGGTTACGTCAGCGACCCATCACTGTCAGACAGCGACACCCTACCGGATCTTGCAACGTTACTCCGGAGCGATAGCCGACAGCGTCTTCCCAACGTCCAGCAGGCGGTTCAACCCCATAACTCCTACCCAACCCAACTCCTCGGCTTACTGAGACAGGGCTATCCCATCCAGTCAATCATAGTGACAAACCAAGGAGTTCCAGGGGAACGGGTCGCCGAGGGTATTTCGAGACTCAAGCTAGCACTGGACGCCTTTGAACCTGATGTCCTCTTGCTCCTTGAGGGTGTCAATGACCTCAATCTCGGCCTGGTGATCCAGTCCCCCGATGACCCAAATCCTCTTGACGTTGGAACCTACGCCGACTATCTCAGGGGTATGGTCCTTGACGCAGAAAGCCGTGGAATAGAGGTACTACTCGCTACCCTGACACCCGTCAGTGACGGCAGAGAAAGTGGAAGTCCCGGAATTCAGGCTGCCATTGCAGCCCTCAATGCGAGGATCCGCAACATGGCACCAACGCTAGGTAATGGTGGAATCGTTGACCTGCATGCGGCACTCAATCAGGTTCCTGGCATGATTGGGCCTGATGGGCTTCACCCCACATCCGCAGGTTACCGACAAATCGCTGAAACCTTCTACTCAGAAATTGTCAGTCGCTATGACATCACTCCCAGAGGAACAACCTTAACGAGTCAATCCGTAAGATTAAGATAAAGAATAAGGGGTCAGTAGAACCTTATCTAGGCGCCAGCTTCTCAACATGAAAACCCACCTCCCAGCTGGCGGTGGCTCCGGCCGTCCAACTGTAGACTAGCGAGGAACCACCGCCAGACCAATCGAAACTATTGACCCTTCCGACTGAACTGGTTAATGCGGTGGGTTCTCCCCCCAAAGCTGAAACAACGAACAGCTGACGGTTCCTTGACAAACCTGACAAAAAAGCAATGTGTCTTCCATCCGGCGACCAGCGTGGCAAAATATCGTCATCCTCTCCGTTAGTAAGTTGCCTCGTCAAACCCGATTCAATCTCTTGAACATACAGGTCGAAGCCCGAACCTTCGTGGCGCTGGTAAACAATGGAGCGGCCCTCTGGTCCGTAATCCGCTCCTGCGTTATAACCTGTCTCCGTCAATTGTTCAGGCGTACCATCTGGCAAAGATAAGCGCCAAATGTGTTCTTGACCGTCCTCAGAAGCCACTGCCCTGAAGAGAATCTCCGTCCCGTCCGGATGCCAACGCGGGTTTAAAGAGATTCCTTGCATTGTTAACTGGACAGGACCCCGATCCTCGATGGACGTCAACCAAGTCTCCAAAACACCGTTCGCCCTAGTCGACGAAAAGGCCAACATAGTTCCATCGGGGGACCAGCGTGGACTGATGTCCCTAGCTGGGCTGGTAGTAACAGCCCTCGCAGCGCGACCATCCGGTGGCACAATCCACACATCGCTACTTCCGACTCGACTACTCTCAAAGGCGATCAGTTGCCCGTCGGGGGACCACTGTAAATCCGCTGAACTACCTGGACCTTTCGTGAGGCGAACGGGTTCGCCTACATCCAAACCAACCAAGTAGACATCACGGCGACCGCCGTCGCCAGCGAGGAAAGCAATCTCCCCTTTGCTAGACACCTTCGGGTCAAATGCCGCAACATTCTCCGGTGTCAAAGCGAAAGATACGCCTTGTTCAACACTGACTTCCCACACTCTCGTGTGACTCTTACTCGATGTGAACACCAAGCCAGAACTGTCCGGATACCAGCGAAGTCCGCGCTCGACGGCAAGATCGTCAGTCAACTTCCACGCTGAACCACCAGAAGCGGATACCACCCACACATCGGTCTGGTCTTCATGTATCGAACGGTAGGCCAACCATCTGCCATCAGGGGACCACGAGGGCTGAAAATCGTTGCCTGGACCAGCTGTAAACGCCTCCGCCCCTTCTCCAGATGTGGGAACCACCCAAATGTCAGGGTCTCCATTTCGAGTCGAGACAAATGCAATCAACTGTCCATTGGGAGACCACGCCGGTTGATCATGCTGTCCTAGTTCGTCCACCAACTGCCTCGCATTACCACCAGTTGAGGAAACCACCCAGATACTGCGACGTCCGTCATTGACTGCCACAAAAACGACTTCGTCCCCCACCGGAGACCAACGTGCCCAGTCAACTACGTTACCCTTGTCCGTGAGGGCTGACGCACCATTGCCGCCCACCGGAACTACCCACAGGTCGCCGCGGCCTTCGCTACTAGTCGTATAGAGCAGCCGCGAACCATCTGGTGACCATCGGGGAGACCGGACTCGACCAACATTCGAGGTAACGGATACAGGATCACTATTTCCATCAGCGGACACGGTCCAGACATTCGTACTGCCGCTTTCCTCAGAAACATAGGCTATCTGACTTGAATCGGGGGACCACACTGGAGACACCAAGAATTGTTGCCCCCTTGTAAGGGCCATGGCCTCACCACCTTCTGTCGGCATCACCCAAAGTTTAAGAGCACCATCTCGGTCAGAGACAAACGCCAAACGACCGCCATCAGGAGAAAATTCAACATATTCAAAATCTTCCTCTTCACTGTTTAGGTGCCTAAACTGAGAAATTAGCCTCTCAGCAGGTTCACTCTTGCCATTGGAGTTGATTTCCCCTCCACACCCAACACTGACGGTCAGCCCAAGAACCACACATGATCGGCTAACAGTTATCACTAACAAACCTCCCAAGGCGTGGCTTCGTAGGCGATTCACTAACTCCGCATCAAAAACTCTATCTGCCCGGACTCAGGCATTAATCCTTAAGACAAGGGCACCAACTCTTGCCCCAGAACAAGCAGACTCTAGGAAGACATCTTGACAATTTTGCCTACAGAGGCAATCGTGTCCATCCTGTCATGTGACAGGCTCGATGCCATATTGTGCACAACATAGCTAGCTGCCTGAGGTAATCAATGACGAACAGATTCAAGCGTTCCCACAAGTTTACGTTACAGCTCCTATTGGCAACAGTGCTAGTTTCGGCTCAAATCTTCATTTGGGTGGAAGAGACAAACGCACAAAGGGGGGGGCAATCTGGTCCACCTGAACATGCCAATGTTGAGCCCGTGAACCACCTCCCCAACCCCTATCAGACCCAACGAGACTGGGGCATCCTCCCGGATGGGAGAAATTGGGGCTCAGTTAGTGCGGTCAACATCGACGTCGACGGTGTCCACGTCTGGGCGGCCGACCGGTGCGGCACCAACTCATGCGCCGAATCAGACGTAGCACCAATCGTCAAACTCGATCCCGACGGCAACGTCGTCCAAGCAATTGGCGCTGAGCTCTTTATGTGGCCACACGGGATAGACGTTGATCGAAGTGGAAACGTCTGGATAGCTGATGCTGCAACTGTGGCGGCAGTGGGACCATCTCCCACTCAATCAGGCAGGGGACACACGGTCATTAAGTTGAGCCAGGAGGGCGAGGTGCTTCTCACCATCGGCACCCCTGGAGAATCTGGAGATCCACCGAACCACCTAACTCAACCGAACGATGTCCTGATCGCCCCGAACGGGGATATTTTCGTCGCCGAAGGACATGGAGCTCAGTTTCTGGATGAACCCGGTCCAGAAGCACTGAGCCGTATCTCCAAGTTTGCCCCCGATGGAACCTTCCTAGGAAGCTGGGGTTCCTGGGGATACACAGACGGACAATTTCGGGCTCCCCACTCGTTAGCCATGGACACTCAGGGACGCCTTTTTGTGGCCGACCGCGGTAATCGCCGCATTCAGATCTTCGACCAAGAAGGAGCACACTTAGACACCTGGTACCAATTCAGCCGCATCAGTGGTCTCTTCATAGACGACAACGACACGCTCTACGCCATTGATTCAGAGTCCGATGAGAACTACAACCCTGGCGGCTGGCGAAAGGGGCTCAGAATAGGCAGTGCACAAACGGGAGAGGTTCATTACTTCATCCGAGAACACGTCTCAGACCGCCCATCCGGCATGGGAGGGTACGGCTCAATGGGCGAGGGTGTAACTGCCGATGCTAACGGAAACATCATCGCCGGCGAGGTCGGACCGATACAGGGGTTAACCAAGTTTGTACCGCGTCTGCTTCCCTAAGGTGAGACATTCAGGTGAAATTCGACAGTTCCGGGCCAAGAGCCATCCTGATGCTACGGATATCATCAGAGCTTGGAGCCAGGGTCTTGGAAGTGTCGGATTTCACTAAATAATTAGAGTCGCGGGTAGCGACGTATGATCAGGTTACAGTCAAGAAATACTGCAACTTCGGAGGTAGCGCATGGAGAGTCACCAGTCCCGTCGGAGATTCCTCGGCAGGCTCATCGCCACATCCGCTCTCGTGTCCCACTCTAGAAGACCTATAGCGATCCAAGGTAGTCCACCTCAAGCTAGCGGCCAAACCTACTGGAATTCAATTCGAGATCAGTTCTCCTTTCGTGAAGAACGGGTTCCTATGAACGCCGCCAACCTCTGTCCTTCTCCTCGGAGCCTCGCCGAAGAAGTCGCCACTTGGACCCAAAACATAGATCGCGACTGCTCTTCCCAAAATCGACAAAAATTCGGGGCACTGCTCGAACAAAGCCGAGGCAAAGTCGCCGACAGCTTGGGAGTATCAGCCGATGAGTTAGCCCTAGTTCGCAATACCAGCGAAGCAAACAACATCGTGAATAGTGGCCTCCCTCTAACCGTCGACGACGAAGTCATTCTCTGGGAGGAGAATCATCCGACGAACAACGTTGCCTGGGAGGTTCGAGCCGCTCGCTCTGGATTCCACGTTACCCGCGTTTCCACGCCACCTCGACCAAAGGATCCCGGAGAATTAGTTGACAGATTCCAACGCGCTATCAGCGGGCGAACAAGGGTTATCGCCCTAACCCATGTGTCTAATGTTACCGGTGTTCGCCTACCGGTATCGGAGATTTGCCGGATTGCGCATCGGCATGACATTCATGTCCATGTGGACGGGGCACAAACTTGGGGGGCCCTCGACCTCAACCTCAAGGCGCTTGGCTGTGACTCCTTCACTGCCAGTGCACACAAATGGTTCCTCGGGCCTAAGGAAGTCGGTTTACTATACGTGGACGCTGAACAGATAGACCGACTGTGGCCAAGCATCGTGGCGCCAAGTTGGGGTAACCAAGTTGAACCAGGACCACACGGCGCCAGAAAATTTGAATCGATGGGACAGCGTGATGATGGGGCGCTAGCTGCCATTGGTACAGCCGATGATTTCCATCGCCAGATAGGCCACAAAGTAATCGAAGCCAGAATCACAACCCTCTCAACCCGTCTGAAAGAAGGCTTGACAGCGGCCGGCTATACCCTTGTCACACCCATGAACACAGACCTCTGTGGAGGGGTCTGCATCGCAGAAGTTCCAGCAGAGAACCGTCGAAAGCTGGTAGATGGTCTATATAGCATCCACGGTATTGCCGGTGCCGCCACTGGTGGCCTCCGCCTCTGTCCCCATCTCTACAACACGGAGGAACATATTGACAGAGCCATCCGTGGTGCCCGCAACCTCAGAAGTTGAGTAAACCTTCGTGTGGTTGCCGCCCTAAAACCAAAAGAAGCTCCCGCCCCACCGACGAGCATGGGGCCGGAGCTCCTTTTGCTGTGACCACCCGAAGGCAGCCATTAGTCAGTTTTCATGGGCGCAATTCTCTGCCCATATTTTCTAGATTACGTGCACCGGCCAAAATGCCATGTAAGCCAATATTGCCCTCGTGACAAGCATACTCAAACAGCGGCCCGTCGGTTCGGCGAAATGGCATCATCACGGTGTAAGGCGCGGTATAGACCGTAGGGTCTGTCACGGTGTACTCATAAGCGACCGTGTCCGGATCTATGCGCGTAAGTCGTTCGACTAGATGCATACTGGTCGAGGTCAGACCACTACTTCCTCCTCGGAATTGACTGGTTTCAATAACAAGCGTTTCATCTTCCCAATGGGCTCTCGACACACCGCTGTACTGTGGGAATGGAAGCTCCGAGCTGTCCCCAATCGGAATTACCCTAGCGTTGTGCACCATCTCATTAAGAATCGTCACATAACCCGGCGACTGAAAAATCATGACGTTGTTATTGTATGAACTGGACCGCATTGGAGGGCCCGCATTGAAGCCCATCAAGCAGCGATCTCCAGAGCTCCTATTTTCATAGGAGTCATACATATGCTCTCGACGATAGGCCGCTCTCTCTTGAGCCGCCATTTGAGCCTCCTCGGTTCGCGCGGGCAAGCGACCATCCTGAGGATCGACGATCAAAGAGGTCCGTTTGTCGGAAGTGAGCTCTATACCTCGTTCGTACCAAAATTCGTTATAAGACAACACCCCACCCTCCGACCGAGGGGCGTAGCCACCAGAACCCTTTTCGGGATCGAAAAGATCGCGGTTCTGTCGAGTACGTTCTGAAGCTTCAAATGCTGCAGCAGTCTCGGGATCTAAAGTTTCCAGTTCGGCAAACTGGCTGGGCCGTTGGAATGGAGTGATGGTACGGAAAGTAAAAATTCCAGAAACATCAGGCTGCCCGTCTGGCGTTCGCATCGGCATGGTGCGATCGGTGGACTGCGCCTGCACCGATACAGCTAGCGCTAGCATAAAACACACAATGAGACACTTTTTGTACATTTATCCTCCCCAGTGGAAACATCTAGCCCTCGGACAACCACACCGAGTGACATCGAGCCGACTTCTCAGTCCTGCCACAGCAGATACAGTAGACCTCGTTGACAACAAACGCAAGCTCTGGACGAAATCGTTTTTAATAAGTCACCTCATTAGATGCTGATCGACAGCATCCTCATCCCAGTCTAAGCCGACGCCTGCCACGTCTGGGATGTGCAGCTCACCCCCGGAAATTTCGTAGGGCTTTTGCAAAATTGGATCGGCCCAATTTTGCCATTCCAGCCAGTGAGCAGTCTCGGTAACCCTCATAACATGCGCCGCAACCTCTGGATACAAATGTGTTGACACCGGCACCCCGAACACTCCAGCAAAAGCTGCAGCCCGCTGCCAGCCTGTTATTCCACCGATGCGCATAAAATCAGGCATAACGTAATCGCAAGCACCAACGGCAATAGCTCTGTGAAGGGCTTGAGGTCCGTAGAAATTTTCACCAATTTGAATCGGGGTCCGCAGTTCAACGGCCAGCTTCTTGTGGCCCTCAAGATCTTCGTATACCAGGGGCTCCTCAATCCAGGTCAAACCCAAATCATCAAGAGCAGGAAGTCGCTCATGAGCCTCAGCAAAATCAAGGCCTTGATTGAAATCCACCATTAGGTGAATGTGATCACCCACGGTGTCACGGACAGCCCTGACCGTCTCTAGATCTTCTGCCGATCGGTCTCGACCAAGACGCAGCTTAAGCCCGGAAAATTGGCCCTCCTCAATAAGCACAGCCGCCTCATCAGCTACAACAGGAGGGTCCTGCAACCACAGACCGTTACTGTTATAGGCCCTTACTGCACCAACCGAGCCACCTAACAATTCACAGAGCGGCTGGTCGGCCACCTTCGCCAAGGCATCCCACGCGGCCATATCCAGCCCTGAGACCGCAATCGCCGACAGACCCTCGTAACCTACAAAATGAAGGGACTTCCGAGCTAAATCAAACAGCTCAGTCGGAGCAACTTGGGTTCCCTTTAACAAAGCTCCCAAGTCATGAAGGGCACGCACCAGATACTCCACAGTCCTTGGAATGTACGGCTCCAAATAGCTACGACCGGTGATGCCCTCCTCCGTCTCAAGATCAATCAGAATCAACGGCCAGTCCTTAATGGTTGCGATTCTGGCGACTATCGGTCGCTCCAACGGTAACAGCACGGGTCGAGCACGAATATTCCTCAAAGTTAACTTCATCCCAACGCCTAGCCTTCGCCCTAACCTAACAATTCCAAAAGTGCATTTGACACGGTCTCAGGTCGCTGCACCGGCAAATCATGCCCAGCACCTTCAACGAGGCGGCGTGCCACAAGGCGCCTGAAACGATCTTCATCCCCTGAAGGGTCAGTCGACGGCCGGCCGAAGCCACTCTCTAATCCTCGGAGCACAACAGCGGGGACATCGATCGGAGGGCGTTGAGCCAGTCGCCGTTCCATCGCAAGAAATCGTTCTTCACCGGGTACATTTACGTGCCGATGCCGATAGGAATGAATCACAACATCGACAAAATCCGGATTATCGAATGACGGAGATGACTTTCCATAGGCTTCATCCGTGTAATCCCAAGAAGGGGACCACGTTTCCCACAGATAACGAACAATGTCATGCCGATTCGTAGTTAAGCCCCTTTGGCCTCGTTCAGTATTGAAATACCACTGGTACCAAAGGCGCGCCTCGCTAGCGGCGCCTGCTGGTCGCCCGGGAGTAACCGTATTTTGGACCGAGTACCCCCCAATCGCTACCTGCGCCCGAACCCTCTCGGGATGAAGAATAGAGGTAATACAGGCCGCCCGATTACCCCAGTCAAATCCAGCTAGGGCAAATTGGTCTAGACCGAGGGCGTCGGCAAGATCAATCACATCCTGGGCGATAGCAGCTTGTTCCGCCGTACGTGGTGTATTCGTGTCCAAAAATCGGGTCGGACCGTAACCCCGCAGGTAAGGCACAACGACACGGTAATCACGAGCGGCCAATGGGGGAATTACCCCATCCCATGACCGCACATCATAGGGAAATCCATGTAGCAAGATAATCGGAAACCCAGATGCGCTGCCGTGCTGTTCATAGCCGATCTCCAGAACATCGGTCCGAACCATTCGTATATCACCAAAGTTTCCTAGCTGAGCCGCAGTTCCCCGCAGCCTGGCAGCATGAGCCGTTGCTGCAGCCACTCCTACAGCACTGGCGCTCGCAAGAAATTCGCGACGATTTTGACTCATCGGCTCCTCCTTTATAATTCGAAGTCCCACACCATTAGAAGTGGATTCGTTGGTTAATTATCGAACCCTCTTGAACCACCAGTTGCAATTTAAGACGGACGTGGCAATTGGGTGGTGTAGAAGGCCTCTAACTGGTCGATCGCCTCAACAGGTTGTGACTTCACATCCCACTTGAACTGGCGTAGGCCAATACTCTCTGGGTGAAAGTCAACCAAAGTAAATCCGTGTTCTTCAATCGGTGCAACCGACTCCTCAACATCAAGATGCTCAGGCGGTGTAGCCCCGATTCCTCGCACAACCGACGGGAACCCTCGCACCGATGTTCCAATGGGTCCGCTGAGCACCGTGGTGATTGGCCTTGTATTCAAATCCACCACTCCGGCCCTATGCATACGCCCCACACCGATGGCGTGTAAATCACCACTAATCACGAGTGGCACCCGGTTTTGTTGTGACCCGATTGCCTGCACCAATCGGTCGTGCTGGCTTAACCAACCCTGCTGCCAGTAGGGCTTCTCCACCGCCGTTGTGAGACTGCCGCTGTCTCTATCGAGGATATCTGGGTACCACTCTCCCCATTTCCCGGCGCTCCAACCAAACGGATTCGACGGGGCATGCACCACATGAGCTAATTCCGGTGCCCGCGTCCGCTCAAGAAGCCATCGTTCGACCTGGGAATCGACGAATACTGCATTCGGCCCGCCCAAACTCATCGTCCGCCGAACGTCGTACAACAAAATCTCGGCTAACCGTCCGAACCGAATCGTCCCGAAGCTTTCAGACACTCTACGGTCATCCACTGCCGACCACGGCAGTCCGATGGGACGCTGAGCATCTGGTAGAAATTCCGGGTAGTAGAGCTGTTGGGTGGCACGGGCAAGTTGCAACTGGAACCATGCCACAGGAAAACTAGCTATCTCATCCGTGACTGCGTCATTCTCCCAATGGTCATGGTCATCCTGCAGAAAGAACACGGGTGTAGACCGGAAATCACTGCCGTACACCGGAACGATCTGGGGGCCGGCCGCAGCTTTCATAGCGACCTCATTACTTGAACCGAACACCGAACCAGAGAAATCAAAATTTGAACGGCGACCACTAGCGCTAAGATGTCCAACGTTCTCACCCAACCATGTGTGCAAATCCCAATAAATATGATCCCCATTGGCAACCGCAGCATCAGGTTCGAACGACAAAGCTCTCCGAAGTAAACGATTGCGAATCGCTGTTGGAAGGAATCCTTGACGGTTCCCTATTCCTGAATAGGACCCACCGGGCCCACCCGCACAGCTAAAAAACAGCACCCGGAAGTGATCTGGTGCCGCACTCGGAGCTGGAAAGGTTGCAAGGGGCCATGGATCGCACAGGGCCCCACCCTCAGCGCTGTGAAGAGACAGTTCATAACGCCGCCCAGGATCTAACCCCCTTGCATCAAACTGCCAATACTCACCCCTTGTATCACTCATGCGTCCGACCACTTCGTTCGTATCAAGTCGTAGACTCGGAGCTGCAGAAAGAGGGTGGTCAAACGACACCTTCACCAAGATGCGAGAGTCACTAGCACTCGGCAGTAAATGTCTTACCGAACCCGGGTCCCAGTCTACTGGTGCCGGTGGTGCACCTTGTTCCATCATTGCACCAAGAGGTAACCGCCCGAATATCGACCCGCCCATCGCTCCAGCCGTCCCGGCCAAGAATCTCCGACGGTCTAACAGCATGCTTGTCATATGCATTACCTCCAAGGCCGATTATAGGCGCCGGAACAGGCGTAGTGCCGGGGTCACTCAGCGATTGCACACCCTAGCGAACCAGTCCTGACTCTCTAAAAAATGATAGTGATGGCCACACCCGTCTGTCGACCAATAAATGCGTTTGACAACACCAGCTTCGATAAAGGCCGCAGCCTCAGAAAGGTCCGCCTTCCCTGCTCGGCTTACGAGTTCCCACCTCCAGAGCCTTAGGGGCGATGAAGAGGCGAACCTATAGACCGACTCTCCCACTCATGAACCGCCTCGCGAGATTAGGCGAACCATTCTGGTCAGGCTCGAACCAATTCCAGGGACCGAACTAAACTACAGATTGTCCGGAAATACCGCGGTTATCGGGAAGTCGGAAGGACAGCACCAGCGTCATCTGAAAAAAAATTTAGTTTTCGGCACCGAAGCCACGTAGGATTTCAGCAATCTTCGGCCGTGTAGTGCGAAGCCCGTTGGTGCCAGGCACCGGCTGCAGTGTTTCTGCTAAAGCCAAAGCTGTTTGATCGCGCTCATTCCGTGCACCCAAATCAGCACCACGAACAGCTAAAAGCTTCACGACCGACTCCCACCCATTACGAACAGCATCGTGGAGGGCCGTGTCCCCCCGCTGGTCAACCGCATTGACATCGACACCCAAATCCAGCACGACCTCTGCCAGTCGAAGCACTAAATCTTCATGAAGGCCTCTATCTGGCCGAGGCACTCCAACTCGATTCCGCCGGTTCTCTTGGGGAATCGCCGAACGACCCATCGCCGCTTGCAAGGATGACACCCCACTTACAGGCCTCACAAACGGATCTGCTCCACCCTGCAACAACATTTCTAAGATTCCCAATTCTCCATATTTCGCAGCCAACCAAAAAGCATTAGCGCCTACAGCCTGATGTCGAATGCTGAAATCTGCACTAAATCGCCGGCCTGGTGTGCCTTTTTGGACAACCGCTTCGATATCTGCCCCGTTTGCAAGCAAGGCGCGAACCAGCGGGGACTGCCCCCTCAGAACCGCAGCATGTAACGCTGTATATCCAGCAAGGTTCGCATTGAGATCCGCCCCTTGGTTAACTAGGTAAAGAGCGAGAGACTCGTGGCCGCTGTGTGCAGAAATCACTAGCGCACTAGTACCGGAAGCGGAAACATCATCAACGTTTGCACCTGCTTCAATCAGACTACGGGCCGTCGCAACATCACCATTCCGCGCAGCAAACAGGAGGGCGGTGGACCCACCATGAGCCATCCTAAAGTTCCCAATGGGGTTGGTATTCCCTGCTGTATTTTCCAGTTGATACCACACTCGGGTTCGAGCATGGAGATCCGCTCCGCCAGCCACCAATGCGAGTACCACATCCACATGTCCCTGGGCAGCCGCCCACATCAAAGCCGTTTGCCCCCGTTCATATTCAGCTAAGTCGACGTCCGCACCCCACCTCAGCAACAAATTGACCGTATCGATGCCCCCCGACCTGGCCGCCGACATTAACGGGGTTTCACCCATCAAAAGTGAGGTGTTCGGATTAGCACCACCTTTGAGCAAACGAGACACTACCGACCGATCGCCATTGATGGAGGCTAGCCAGATCGGTGTAGCACCAAGGGTGTTCGCTGCATTCACATCTGCACCAGCTTCAAGGAGTAGATCGAGGGCCTGCAGGTCGTTGCGATGAACCGCCCAATGTAAGGCCGTTGTTCCATCGCCTTGAACATCGTCGACATCGACAGTCTCTTCGAGCAACACTCGCAGCCTGTCGTAGCTTTGACTTTTGACCGCCTCAACGAGTTCACCAGATACCTTTCTCACAGATTGCCTGGTCGAAGTCTCAAGCGTCGATCCCGCTCCCTGCCCAGCCTCTGGCAGCCCCGGAAGGGAGATCCCCAACACAGTGACGAGTCCGGCTATCCTCAAGCTACGTTGATTTCGAATCTGCATAAGGTATCCTCACCACGCCCAAAGACTAATTCTTTAGATCGAGGCCATTTTAGGGCATTAAACACCTATTTCGCCAACATCCCCCCCCGTCACATCGGTAATCTCTTGGCGTGAGAGAGACTCACTATTACAATCTTTGGACAATCGTTGTCACCAGGTTCTCGAAGAACCGATCTCAGAGACCCGTCGTTGTTTTTCAATTTGCGAACAACCACACCTCTGGATAGACTGGCACGGTGTTCAAAAACGTTCTCCGTCGGAGGAAACAGTCAATGAGTTTCAAGTGGGACTTCGCTTACAGGTACAGCCTCATACTCTCCCTCGCCGTAGTCTCCAATGCCGCAGCACAAGACGTTGACTGGCGACTGCATAATTTTGATCTAGCCGGTAGCCGCTTCGCTGAGACCGACCAGATTACTCCGGAAAACGCTCATCGTCTGACACCCCGCTGGCTATTCCAGCACGGCGTGATAGACGGCGTGAGCAACCAAACAACCCCAGTGATTGTCGATGGGGTCATGTATGTTACTGATTCACGGGGAAGCGTCTATGCCGTTGATGCGGCTAATGGTCACCTGCTCTGGCTGTATGACGTCACCGACCTGCTCGGCGGGGCCAGGCGCGAGGGGTATATCTTCCGACATCGTGGGGTAACCTACGCCGACGGCATTGTTTACAGTGCAGCTGGATCTTTTATGTTCGCCTTAGACGCCAAAACTGGTGAACCAATTGAGGGATTTGGCGTGGATGGCCAAGCAAGTCCCATTCTTGATGTCCTCAGACTCCGCTATCCCGAGGTCGAGACCGCAATCTCAATGGGATATTGGTTCACAAGTGCCCCCCAGATTCACGATGGAGTTCTTTACGTAGGCTCCACCCGTAGCGAAAGCATGATTCCAGGTGGCCATGTCCTTGCCATTGACGCCCTTACCGGTCAGGTACTGTGGCACTTCAACACGATTCCCCAAGACGAGAACGACCAAGGATGGGATATCGCAGGACCAACTTGGGTGGGAGGCGGCCGAAACGGAGGTGGAATCTGGGAAACTCCTTCGATTGACCCTGATCTAGGCCTGCTCTACGCCGCTGTCGGGAACCCTTTCGGGGATAGTACCAAACGGGCAGGGTCGAACCTCTTCACAGATTCCATCGTAGCGCTCTCCCTCGAAACAGGGCAGATGGAATGGTATTACCAGCAGGTACACCATGATGTGTGGGATTACGACAATGGCCAGCAACCGATCCTGTTTGACATGGAGGTAGACGGGAAAGCAATCAAAGCATTGGCACAAGCCAACAAGAACAGCTGGCTCTACATCCTTGATCGACAGACCGGTGAGCCTGTCCACCCCATTATCGAAACACCTGTCCCAACAACAACGGACCGCGAAGGTGAGATACCCTTCCCTACCCAGCCGATCCCCCATAAGGCCAACGGCGACCGCATGGAGCCGGTGTCCCCGGTCTTCCCCACCGATATCCCCGCCGACCACGCTGCAGGCAAACGGCTGTTACCACAGTTCACACCGCTCCCGGTCAACACAAGAGACGTCATCTTTTCGCCAGGCTATGGTGGCGGCGCCAGCTACGGGCCCATTGCTCACAGTCCAGACACCGGCCTCCTCTACGTCAACGCAATTGATCAACCGTTTAATTCGGGACGCGGACCAAAGGGCTATTTTTCAGCCTACGACCCCACCACGGGGGAACTCGTGTGGCGACAGATTTTTGAAGGCTATGGGCAGGCAGGCGCTGTCGTAACCAAAGGTGGTGTTGTATTTGTTGGCACCGGCAGCAATACTGCGGGCTATTTCTTTGCCTTTGACGCCAGAACAGGTGAAGAACTCTGGCGCTACAACACCGGCGCTGGGATTTTCGCGTCTCCAGCAGTCTACATGGTCGACGGACAGGAATTTGTGACGGTGGCTTCAGGTGGAGGTGATCGTGGGCGCCGAGGCGGCGACTTGATCCTCAGTTTTGCCCTGCCAGTCCAATGACATCAGTGATCACTCACCGCCGGCCCTGATCTCTGCAGTCCGGGCTCCGCTCAGAACGTTGATCATCGCGTGGTTACCTTCATGGCAGGCATATTCCCAAATCTGCCCTGAGGTAACACCCCTCGAAGCCTGGTCTGTTGTCATCGGCGCCGAAGCTGTCCAAGGCTGTGTGAACACGACTGGGTCCTCAAGTGTGAACGTGTAATCAATCGACTGAGGGCCAACACGGGTGAATCGCTCCACAAGACGTAAAGTAGACCGAGCTTTCCGCCACGGCGCACTCCAGTAGGCATTTGGCTTGTCAACAAAGTTGTTTGTCTCAACCACCAACGTGTCTCCATCCCAATGCCCTCGCGCTTCCCCCGTCCACTGCGCTATTCCGGTTAGCGGTCGGCCATCCAACGGAATCACCCGAAGCTCGTGATACATCTCGTGTAGCATCACCACCTGCTCAGGGGTCTGTAAAATCTGCATATTCATGTTGTAGGGCTGTAGGGGGACCATATTGGGGAGACCGTCGGTGATGCATCGTTCACCCGTGTCTGGGTCCGTGTATGACTCAAATGGCCCAACACCATAGCGAGCCCGCTCTCGATCGCTTACCGCTTCGGCCCCAGCCACCCATGGGATCACCCCTTCGGGTGGCTCGACAATCAAAGAAGTTCGCCGGCTCCCGGTAATTTGGGTGCCCGCATCTAGCCAGACCTGGTTATATCCACCCACACTCCCCGGTGCTGATTTACCATCATTCGCAGCACGGTTCGCTGCAGAGCGTTGTTCAAGGGCCGCGGCTTCTTCATTCGTCAACGAATCGACATCTGCCTGTTGTTCAGGTCGTTCAAGAGGAGTCAGGGTGGCCGATGTCCAAAGACCTTGAAGGTCCGGTTCCCCCCAGAAGGTCCGAGGCATCACCCACGCCTCTCCATCTCCTGGTTGGGCGGCCACAACAGTCGGTAAGGCAATACCAGCCACTATCAGTCCGACCAGAACACCAATTCTCCTTTTCATCGTTCCCTCCCAGCTTCAAGGGTAGTTAACAACCCAACCAGCTCCCTAGCCAGCCTATGCCACCTAGGTGCCATTCAAAAGCCATACTCAACTGGCTAGCCAGTGCACAGATTCAGCGAGCTCCCAATTCAGAAGGCCTAAATGGCACATACCGGACCAACCGCCGTCGACTGACTTCGCCAGCGTAAATATTGCCCGCAAAGTCCACACCGAGAAACTCAATTCCAGCCCCTACATCTATATCGTGCTGGGGAATAAAATGGGTCACCCATGCTTGTTCCGTCTTTAAATCGCCAATCCGAATGCCCTTCTCCCAACCCAGATTGCTACGCCAGTTATCTGGTGGACCACTTCGCACCATACCGGACAAGCCATCACCCGCATAAAGAATGTCATTGCGATCTATAAACAGACCACTCGGCTTTCCGTAATGGGTCCAGATATAGAGCAAGTCTCCGGTCCCGTTGAATACCTGGATCCGACTGTTACCGCGGTCGGCAACATACACTCGGCCCTGAGAATCCATCTTAATATCATGCGGATCACTGAAGCCTGTCGCCTCTTTGCTCTCACTTCCGACTCCGCCTCCGATCGCCAGTAAAAACCTACCGTCGCTCGAAAATTTCAGAATTCGGTTGTTACCGCCGCGATGTCCGTCAGAGACCCAAATATCTCCATCTCGGCCAACCACCACACCCGAAGGACCATTAAAATGGGCCTCGTCATCTCCCCATACTCCCGCTTCACCAAGTCGCATCACAACCTCACCCCGCTGGTTTAATTTCACGACTTGATGTCCAATCCCCATGCTCTCACCTAGTGTCGCCCTAGCGTCCCCATGAGAACCCCCTTCAGTGACCCAGAGGAAGCCCTCATGGTCTAGAAAAAACCCGTGGGGAAATGCGAATAGTCCTGCCCCAAAGCTCTCTACCACATTCCCAGCGAGGTCGAATTTCATAATGGGATCTAGATCTGAACCGGCACACTGGTTCGCACCACAGCGATCTAAGACCCAGAGATGCGCTCCGTCTGGGTCTGGAAAGACTCCGCTGACCGTCCCCAAGACCCGACCTTCCTGAAGTTTTTCCCATCCAAACGTAGCTCGATAAGGATTCGTGGTCGATGATTGTCCGACAACTGCAACAGATGCGAAGTTCACCAACACCACCAGATTACCGACAAACCTGAATAATTCTCTATTTATCTGAGAGCACATGATTGCATTCTCCATAGCTTTCGCGTGACGCCGCGGAGCTCACATTACTCAACACATCGGCAGAGTTCCTCAGACCTGTGTCCTCAGGTTCCTCGAAGTAGCAGCAGGTCAAGGTCGCCCTGCACCAATCAAAGACGGAATCGACCATTTCCTGCGCTCACTGTAGGCGGCTGAAATCTACTCCACGTTCCTCAAACGCATCAGCCGCGAGTCGACCAGCATTAATCGCAGCAGCCCAACCTGCGTAGAACGTCACATGCAGTATTGTTTCAGACACCTCTTGGGCCGTCACACCATACTCGTCGAGTGCTCTACCAATATGAATCCGCAATTCGTTTGTTGCATATAGTGCCTGAAGAACCGCCATCGTAAGCAAACTACGGTCTCGTTTCAACAGCTGCGGTCGCTCCCAAACATCCCCAAACAGAACACTATTGCGCAGTTCACCCAACTTCGGGACCGCCGCATAAGCGCGATTACCAGTTTGGTCAGGCACAATAAGGACTCGGGCTGATTCGGCGGGGGCCCTCCTCAGCGGGCCAATCGAAACACCCAGCTCCTGGAAAGCTTCAGCCGCGGTCAGCGAAGCCTGTACCCCTGTTGGCCAACCGGCGTAAAACGTGACATGAAGGATGATTTCTGAAATCTCTGCAGGTGTTAGGCCGTTATCAAGCCCTCGGGGAATATGAATGGCCAGTTCTTCTCTTGTTAACGCCTGAAGCACTCCAATTGTGATGAGGCTCCGGTCCCTTTTCGAAAGCTCTGGCCTTTCCCAGATGTCCCCGTAGACCAACGAGTTTCGAAGGTCCCCCAAGTAGGGGGAGCCAGCATATAAACCGCCGGCCGGCAGTGGTTCCTGAGCCAACACCGGAAATGCCGACACTGCCCCGACAACGACCGCCATGCCGATCAACAACTTAGACATCTTCACGGGTGGATTTCTCCTGATTGCAATTTCTTCTCAGCATACCGGACTCGGAGCAACTTCTTATCAAACTTCCCCACACTCGTCTTTGGGAGTTCTTCGACAAAGATGAATTTCTCTGGCACTTCAAACTTCGCAAACCGTTTCAGCAAGTAATCTCGCAACTCTCCCTCCGTCACCTCGCCAGCTTGGATTGGAACCACCACCGCCAAGGGGCGCTCTGACCACTTCTCGTCCGGCACAGCAATCACGGCGGCCTCCAATACGTGGTCGTGGGCCATCAGCTCGCCTTCAAGTGCGACGGTCGAAATCCATTCGCCTCCACTCTTCACCAAGTCTTTCGTCCGGTCTGTAATGGTTAGAAACCCATCCGATGTCATCGTAGCCACATCACCTGTCCTGAACCAACCGTCTGAAGTAAAATGCTCCGGAGTAGGCTCATGCTTGAAATAGCTTTTGATCACCCATGGCCCCCTGGCCTGAAGTTCTCCCATCGTCTTGCCATCCCAGGGCAGCGGAGTTCCCGCATCACCGACAATTCGTAGTTCGACTCCTCCTAACGGCACCCCTTGACGTGCCTTCACATCCCACCGCTCGGCCTTGCCCAGCATGAGATGCTGGCGATGAAGCCTGGAAACTGTACCTAATGGCGAGAGTTCCGTCATACCCCAAGCATGTACCACGTTCACACCCAAGTCTTGCTCGTAAGCCTCTATGAGAGCCCGCGGCATCGCTGAACCGCCAACGACTAGCGCTCGAAGACTTGAAAGATCTCGACGATTCTCCTTGAGCTCATGATAGAGCCCGTTCCAAATGCTAGGCACTCCCGCTGCTACCGTAATCTGATAAGACTCGATCAAATCAGCCAATATGCTCGGTCGTAGATCTGGCCCTGGCATCACAACATCAGCCCCGGCTAAAGGACAGGCATACGGTAAACCCCAGGCCATCGCATGAAACTGCGGCACGACCGGCATGACCACATCGTTTTCGGTCAGCCCCAATGCCATCGCTTGATTCGCACCTAGTGTGTGCAAGTACATCGATCGATGGCTATACAGTGCCCCCTTGGGGTCTCCAGTAGTGCCACTCGTATAACACAACCCCATCGCCATCTGCTCGTCAGTCGAGCGCCACTCGCACTCTTCGTCACCTTCAGTCAAGAAGTCTTCGTAGTGCACCACGTTGGGTAAACTTGTTTCTCCTTCATTCTGGGCATTAACCACTACAAACTGTTCTACACATTCGAGCTGCCTGGCTATCGGTTCGAACAGAGGCAGCACCGTGGCGTCCACAAACACGATCCTGTCCTCGGCATGAGATGCGATGTAAGCCAGTTGTCTTGGTGACAGCCGCACATTCAACGTATGGCAAACAGCTCCAGCCCCGGGAATTCCGAAGTACATCTCCAAGTGTTGGTAATGATTCCATGCAAACGTCGCCACCCGATCACCCGTCTTGATCCCTCGTTTCACCAAAGCACTCGCCAAACGACGGCTACGACGATAAAGATCCCCATATGTATACTCGTGCACCCTTCCATCGACTTGCCTGGTTCGAATTTGTTTGTGCGTAAATAGACGGTTTGCATGGTCGATTATCCGGTCGATCGTTAACGGATACTCCATCATCAAACCGTGCATGATTAGGTCTCGCAGATGAATCTGAGGTCCAGCTCGAGTCACTTCAACTGAACGCGGTCAGCCTCTACCAATCTTTGTAATCAGGGAATTCAGGCAAAACTTGCGAATAAGACCCACATCGGCCTGTTGCCCCCTTGGTAGGTCTCGAGAGGAGTTAGTTCGCCGGTCTCCTGATCAATTCGATAAGAAGCGATCAAACCGGAGTCCAACCCGGTGGAATACAAGAAGCCACCAGCTGGGTCTAGATTGAAAGCTCTTGGCACGGGCTCCGTGGCAACCCTACCTGTCGCTGTGAGCCGACCGTTTACAGGGTCGACAGCAAAACTGGCCACACTATTGTGACCGCGATTGGGTGCGTACAGGAATCGACCAGATGGATGCATCGCTATCTGTGAACAAGTGTTGGGTTCGGCGTAGTTCTCTGGAAGGGTAGAAATCGTTTGGAACGGCGTCAATATCCCGTTACGACTATCAACGGAATACCCACTGACGCTGCCACCCTGCTCATCAGAGAAATAGACGATGTCAAGGTTCGGGTGAAAAACCAGGGCACGAGGGCCCAGATAAGCAGTCGGCGAATACCGTTCCGGCTTATTCGGAGTTAGGCGTCCGCTGGTCTCATCAAACCGAAATTGGAAGATCGCATTCGGTCCTCTATTGGCGATATGGGGCACAAACGCGAATCGGTTCGACCGGTCTGTCTGAATAGCGTGGGCGCCATGAGACGTATATCTCCACTCTACCGGCGGGAAGACAGCAACCCCATCCGGACCCACACGGTGGACCGCAGCGGTACTTTGATAGTAGTAGGCCGACAGAACGAACCGACCGGTGCGGTCCATTGCGACGTAGACCGGCTCACCTTGCAAGGGAATTGTCCGGATATGCTCAAGCCCTCCCGTTGTCGGGTCTATCCGATAACCAGACATTTCTTGGCTTCCTCGCTTGCCTACATGCAGCACCCGCTGATCAGGACTAATCGCCATCGGCGCGGGCCCACCCTCAAGGGCTACATCCTGCTGCCGCTCCAGTTGTCCCGTTCTCGGATCAACGGAAAAGATCGAAACGACATTATCATCCTGAAACGACAGGTACATATAAGATCTAGACCCCTGTGTCATCACATCCCTTCCTCATTCAATGGCGCTGGTAGATATCTGACCATCTCCCGCTAAACCGCACATCGCAGCCCTAAAACCGTTTTACCTTTAGCGTCCCAGTTCTTCGATCCGGGCTCCTCTCATGATGTTCAATAGGCCATAGTTACCTTCGTGGCAGGCATACTCGAACATCGGACCAGAGGTCACACCACGGGCCCCCTGGTCGGTAGTCATTGGCAATCGTGCCGTCCAGGGTCGTGTAAACATCGTTGGGTCTGTCATCGTAAACTCATAATCGATCGTATCGTCACTGACCCGTGTAAATCGTTCAATCAGGTGGAGCGAGGGTCTAGATCCACGCCACGTAGCTCGCCAGAGGAAGTGACGAGTGTCAGAAAAATTCGTCGTCTCCACCACCAACGTGTCCCCATCCCACCAACCCCGAGCATCACCCAATAGTTGAGCTACACCCTCACGCAAGTGTGCTCGTCCATCCACCGGTATTGCGCGGTATTCGTGAAACATTTCGTTCAAGATCACAACCCATCCTGGGGACTGGAGGATGTGGTAATTCATGTTGTAGCCCTGCAGTGGCACCAACGGCAGCCCATCGGTGAGACAGCGTTCTCCGGTGTCGGCATCCTCGTAAGTTTCAAATGGTCCGACACCATATCTGGCCATGTCGCTCTCGAGTCGACGACGGCCATCGGGAGTCCACGGAATTCGTCCATCCGGCGGATCCGTGATCAATGACGTACGTCGGTCACCCGTAACACTTTTCCCACTATCCATCCAAAATTGGTTGTAGGCACCAACATTACCGAGGACGAACCGATCAGATGCAGCCCGACCCTCGGCCGAGCGGACCTCAAACTCCGCTGCCTCTTCGTTAGATAGCACGGCTTTATCACCCAGTCCGTCAGGTCGTTCTATTGGTGTCAGGGTGGCATTGGTCCAAATGCCTTGTAAATCCGGCACACCCCATCCCGTGAAGGGCGCCTCCCAGCCACCAGTCTCACCCCTTGGCTGTCCGGCTGCACCCTGAGGGCTAACCGCAAAGCATCCGCCCATTGCCACCACAACCGGCAACACTCGCCAGAAGACTCGATTTCTCACAGGCACCTCACAATCAAACATCGACAAAGACTGACCACTCTCATCCAATTCTCAGAAGGTTGTCTAGCGACGTTCACTAGACGAAACTTCCTCCGAACGGGCTCCAGCCAGAATCCCTTCCATACCTATATTTCCTTCATGACAGGCGTACTCGAACATTGGATCTGTAGTTCTTTTCCACGGCACTACAGCCGTCCAGGTCTGCTCCCAAGTCGTGCTATCGCTCACGGTAAACTCGTAATGCATCTCGTCATCAGCAACACGAGTAAACCGCTCGACCAAGACCAGGTGCTCTCGAGCGCCGCGAAAATTACTTTGAGGAGAAAATTGTTTTGTTACTACCACTAGCGTGTCACCCTCCCACCGGCCACGCGAATCGCCATGCCATTGACGAATCTCTTCGCTAACATGCGGCCGACCATCCAACGGAATGATCCGTGTGGTGTGAATCAGCTCCTGTTCAATAACAACATAGGCAGGAGTCTGAAATATTTGGTAGTAACTGTTATAGCCGGCGAGCAAGTTGGGTAAACCGAACGTGATACACCTTTCGCTCAGCCCACGATCCTCTGTCCATGCTGCAGGTTGCCCCCGTCCTCTACGTGCCAATGTATGGGCAGCTTTGGCTGCAAGAGTAGTAGCTGACAGTCGTCCATTTACTGGATCCACAATCAAGGACGTCCGGTTGTTAAAGTCCCGTTCCACCAACCAAAATTGATTGTAATTGCCAGTTCCACCGTCACTAGAGGTAAAACTGTCAGCATCTGAGATTGCTACATTAAAAAACTGATCGCCAAACGCTGCATCTCCGGCATCCAACGCAAATAGTGCCTCAGCAGTGGCCTCTACGCGGGCTAATTCCTCGGAAATCAGCGTAGTTTGGTCGACCAACACATCGGGCCGCTCAAGTGGAG
Source organism: Acidobacteria bacterium UBA2990 (assembly GCA_002347025.1). Taxonomy (GTDB): domain Bacteria; phylum Acidobacteriota; class Vicinamibacteria; order Vicinamibacterales; family UBA8438; genus UBA2990. The sequence continues at coordinate 194,440 of DEAE01000023.1, read as the reverse complement.
TAATACTGTTACTGCCCCATATACCCTGCAGGTCGGGTTGCCCATAAAGGTTCCGCGGTGGGGAATACCCATCACCTTGGGCTAGTACCAGACTCGGAAGCCAGCCAACCAGCACCAATCCCGCCAGCGCCACCCGCGCCAGGCCAAAGTCGGATTTATTCATCTTCCGCCCCTTTTGGATCGAATCCACCGTCAGAATAGCACGCCGGGTCTTTTAGGTTCTTGCCAGAACTGCTTGGCAGGCCATCATACGGAACCGGTCTTGAATGTCTGACGTCCAGGAAATACGTGAGTCATCAAGAGGCCAATAAGATCTTCGACAGGGTGCCAAGCTTATAATGGCCCCACTGACAGCACTAGAACTACCACGCTGGTCACGGGCTTCGACGCCCAATCGCTCTCTGGAGGATTCCATCGGCATTTTCGGTAATACCCAAGGCCTAAAGACGAGCTACCTAAGGCGCTTAGACCGACTCAGCCGTCGCCGTTTGCCTCCTGAACGATTAGTTACCCAAGAGCTAGCCCGCGAAATATGTGGGTGGACCCATGAAACCGGTCGACAATTGGGCGTACTGGTGGACCGCCGAGGGATGGTCACTCACGTCATGGTCGGGGACGCCAGAAGTCTGGAAATGCCTGACTGGGGACGCATCCGCGCTGGCCATGGGCGCCTGCGTGGATTCCGCTGTATACATAGCCACGTCGGGATAGAGCCTCTTAGTCGAGACGACCTCACTGACCTCGCCATTCTACGACTGGACGCTATGGTCGCCCTTACAACCGACGATAACGGACTACCAAGTGTCGCTCATATAGCAGCACTTCGACCGGCAGCAAAAGGAGAGAACCCCATTGAGCGGCTACCCTCCAAGCCGCCTTCACAAATAGACTTCGACTTTCGCCAATGGATCCAAGACCGAGAAGACCTGTTTGCTAGACACGTCCACGGGAGCAAAGTGACCTCTGGCGAAGGGGCCATTCTCGTATCCGTAACCGCAGGGCGCAGCAAGGCCGAAACCGACGCCCAATTGCAGGAGCTCAGGGAACTAGCCCAATCGGCAGACGTAGACGTCGTGGATGTATTGAGTCAGCGTCGAACCCACATAGACCCACGCTATCTGATAGGCTCTGGACGCCTCCGCGACCTGGTCATCGACGCATTCCAAAGCAATGTCGACCTAGTCATCTTCGATCAAAACCTCACGCCTGTCCAGGCACGAAATCTCGCGGAGCGCTTGGAACTTCGAGTAATCGACCGAACCCAGTTAATTCTCGACATCTTCGCCCAGCGCGCCACTACTCGCGATGGGAAGTTACAAGTCGAACTAGCTCAGCTGCGTTACCGACTACCCCGACTGGCGCAGCGGGGCGACCTATCCCTCTCTAGGCTTGCAGGGGGAATCGGAGGACGTGGTCCCGGGGAAAGCAAGCTCGAAGTTGACCGCCGGAGAGTCCGCGACCGTATCAACCGATTAGAGCGGGAGTTGGCACAATTACGCCTCCAGCGGGAATCGAGGCGGAAACAGAGGCGCAGGCGCAACGTTCCCACTCTGTCTATCGTCGGCTACACAAACGCCGGAAAAAGCACCTTGTTGCGCAGTCTGACGCGCACAGATGTGCTAGTAGCTGATCGCCTTTTTGCGACCCTCGATCCCACATCCAGGCGCCTCCGGGTCCCACGCGATCGGGAGGTAGTGATAACCGATACCGTCGGCTTCATTCGGGATCTTCCAGAAGACCTAGTTGCAGCATTTCACGCGACCCTGGAAGAGCTCCAAGACGCGGACCTGTTGCTCCACGTGGTTGATGCAACCGAACAGGACATCGAGCGCCGCATGGAAATAGTGCGCCGTGTTCTTTCGGGTATCGGTCTGGCAGACATTCCAGAACTTCTTGTCTTCAATCAGATAGACCGACTCCCACCAGGCATTGGCACGGCCCTGGCCAGAAGGCACAATGGCGTTGCAGTGTCAGCCCTGAACCGGATCGGCCTTCGCAACCTTATCGAACAGGCCCAGATATTGCTGTTCGATACGCCTCTCGATCAAGGCCTTCCTTGAGAACACTCCGATCATCGAAAAGCACTAGGGCAAGCTTCATAAAACCCCTCAGCCTCAATGATCACTCGTGGTCGAACGAGATATCGCCACACGGTTGATCAAGGATTGACGAGCCGGAAGCGTTGTACTCGTCGCCCACGGGTTTCGCCCACATAAATGTTTCCCAGCTGGTCAACCGCCATACTATGGGCTGATAGCAACTGTCCCCCTTGCCGACCATAAGAACCAAACTGCCCGACCGTCTCAAGAGTGTCACGTCGGAGAATCCAAATTGTGTTGTTGGAGCCGTCATTAATGTAAACCCAACGCTGTTCAACATCGTGCGATAAGGCCACCCCATAAGCGGTACCCAAATCTCTGGTTCCAGTCGCGATAAAACCTTCCTGCACGAATGCCCCATCCCGAAGAAACACCTGCACTCTATTAGCCGAACGATCTGTCACATACAGGAAGCCATCGTGAGATAGCGCAATCCCATGAACCGGCCCCCTAAACTGACTCGACGGGGTTGCGTTCGGATCGTAACGACCCAAATCAGCATCCCTTGGCCGGTTTCCGTAGGCTCCCCAATGCCTCCGATACTCACCGGTGTTTGCGTCAAACACGATCACTCGTTTGTTGGTATATCCGTCGGCAACAAACAGCTCGTTCGTTTCTGGGTCTAGCACCAATCCAGCCGGACGACCTAGATGCTCAGGGTCATTACTACCACCAGTAACCCCTCGCTCTCCAATGGTTAAAACATGCCTTCCCGCGCGGGTGAATTTATACAACACCTGTGACTCATCATTGCTCACCCACACGTGATCGGTATGGTCGACATACACGGTATGTTCCCTCCGACCCCATTCTCCATAAACCCCAGGCTGAGACTCCCACAGCATCGCCCCATTTGGGCCCACTCGATTACCCTGTCCCGCTGGGGTTCCTGGGGCCGCCTCAAACTGCTGCAATTCAGGCCACGCCTGCACTACATCTCCGGCTTGATCAAACTCAATAATTGAGGGAGCCGGTCGACAACAGGCTGCCCCCCCTTCAACAGCACCCAGCTCTCGACCTGTAACAGTCCATGGGCGATGAATAGCCCAAATATGCCCTTGGGCGTCCACACTAATACCCCCGACCTCACCCAATATCCAATTGTTCGGCAACGGTCGAGCCGGCCAACTTGGGTCGTATTCGAACTGAGGGACCTCATCGACTGCCTGTGCAGACATGGCTTTCACTGGGCTCTCTCGGTGTCCGTCTAGCAGTACCGCCATCATTAAGAAACAAGCAAACCGCAGTATCTTTCTACCAATCGATATTTCCCGAATGGGCTTCATGCTGGACTCCACCTAGTCTTGATATTGGTTACGCAGCGTTCCGATATTGTCTATGATGATTTCGACGCTGCTACCTGGTTTCATTGATCCAACACCTACTGATGTACCACAGCAGATAACATCGCCTGGAAACAAAGTCATATCCTGGGAGATTAGACTCACGATCGTTGCCGGTTGGAAAAACAAATCGCTAGTTGGATAGTTCTGACGTTCCTGTCCGTTTAGGACCGTCCGGACAACCAAGTTCGTCGGGTCGAGGCCTGTGACTACGACCGGGCCGACAACACCAAAAGTATCGAAGCTTTTTGCCCGGGTCCATTGCTTGAATGATGGATCTTTCCCGAGGATACCAACAGCCGTGACGTCATTGACACACGTGTAGCCAAAAATGTACGTACCGCTCTCAGACTCACTAACGGCCCGACACTGCTTACCAATTACGATACCGAGCTCGCCCTCAAACACCACTTTGCCGTCGTAATTGTGGGGCTTTCGGATCACCCCTCCTGAACCAAGGTATGAACCATTCGCCTTGATGAAATACAGGGGTTCCGACGGCTCCACTTGATCCATCTTGGCCGCCATCGCGCGGGAATTGTTCCACAACGCCACCATCTTGCTGGCGACTGTTGGAGGCAACAGGGTCACACCTCCGAGGTCAAGGGTGTCTCCGGTGGGCGTCGAGGCACCAAACATATCTCCCGTGTAGACTGCAATCGTCTGGTTAGTCAGAACCCCAAATCCAGTTTGTCCATCCTGTTCAAATCTAATCCAATGGGTCATCTCTTCTCACACTCCTTCGACAGCGTAATATATCCTGATGGAAGCGGCCATCAACCAGGAGAAATTGATGCAATTTCATCGAGTCGTGCTTTCGGTCGTCGTCATATGGGCAACGATTGACAGTCTCCATGCCCAAACCGAGTGGCCTCAATTCCGCGGTCTAGAGGGCGGCACTGCCGCAGACCACTCCACCCTACCCGATCGCTGGGGACCAACAGATAACATAGTGTGGCAACTCAATATACCTGGTCGTTCCTGGAGCTCCCCAATCGTCTCAGGCGACCACATCTTCGTTACATCAGCAATCAATACAAGTGGAGTCGAAACACCACTCAAGCCTCTGGATCAGTATCAATCGAGGTCGTTTGACGGCCCCATGACAGGGTCCAACCTCGAGACCCCGTCGTCGCCCCTTCGTTGGGTTCTCTACGATATCGACTTTTCCACAGGACAAATTCGCTGGCAACGCACCCTGCACACTGCCATGCCTGGTTCAAAACACGAAAAAAACAGTTACGCATCTGAAACCCCGGTAACCGATGGTGAAAACGTCTACGTCTACCTCGGCTACGCGGGTCTCTACGCCTTTAATTTCGAAGGCTCTCAGCTCTGGGAGCAACCCGTCGAGCTCTATCCCATGCGAGAAGACTGGGGCACAGCGTCCTCCCCGGCCATCTACGAAAACCAGTTATTTCTTGTTAATGACAACCTTGAACAATCCTTCTTAGCTGCCCACGATACCAAAACCGGAAGGGAACTCTGGCGAGTGGAACGGGACGAGGCTTCAAACTGGTCTACACCATTCATTTGGCAAAATGAGCTTCGCACTGAAGTGGTCACGACTGGGAGAGGGGGAGTTAGAGCCTACGACCTTAACGGTCGGTCCCTATGGGGGCTTGATGGCATGTCGTCCATCCATGTGGCGACCCCATTCGCGCAACATGGTCTGCTCTATATAAATTCCGGTTACACTGCCGACTCGAATCGGCCCGTTTACGCCATCCGCCCTGGTGCGGGTGGAGACATCACCTTATCGCCAGGAACCACCAGCAACGACTTCGTCGTCTGGTCTCATCCACAACTTGGTTCTTACAACCCCTCAGCCTTGGTCTACGGGAACTACCACTACACCTGGTTGGATAGGGGTATTTTGATCTGCCATGACGCTCATAGCGGTGAAGAGGTCTACTCTCGAGTTCGCGTATCCCCAGGAGGTTCGCTATTCACTGCATCACCATGGGCCTACAATGGCAAGATCTTTAACATCAGTGAAGATGGCGATACGTATGTTGTTAAAGCCGGTCCAGAATTCGAGCTTCTCGGCACGAACTCTCTAAACGAGTGGACCCTCGCAACTCCAGCTATCGCACACGGGAGCCTGATTGTCCGCACTGTTTCCACGCTCTACCGAATTGCCCAACAGTAACGCCTGGGTCTGGCAACGAACTTCTCACATCCCTGCTAGGATCGGCTATGAACCTCAATACTCTCAAGTTTCGGCTCAATGACGGCGTTGCTCGGATTACCCTCAGCCGTCCAGACGATGCTAACGCCATTAACCTCACCATGGCTCAAGAGCTACTTAAGACCATCATCACCTGCGACGTCGATAGCAGCGTGAGAGCCGTTCTACTCGATGCGGAAGGCCGGCTATTCAGCGCTGGTGGCGACCTCGGCCACTTCGCGAAGGCCGGAGAAACCCTGCCAGCTGTATTGAAAGAATTGACGGCCACCCTCCACGCGGCGATTTCACACCTCGCCCACATGCGTGCACCTGTGATTGCATCGGTACAGGGAGCAGCAGCCGGAGCCGGATTTTCTCTCGCCTGCGCTTGCGACCTAGTGTTAGCCGCCAAGTCGGCTAAATTCACCCTGGCCTACACCAAAGCCGGTTTGGTGCCAGATGGAAGTTCGACTTACTTTCTTCCCAGACTACTGGGGAGGCGCAAAGCACTCGAGATGATGCTCCTTAATCCTGTATTGACTGCCGAAGAAGCGCACCAGTTAGGTCTGGTGAACCGTGTAATCCATGACGACGACCTCATTACCGAATCACTAAACCTTGCGGCAAAGCTCGGGGCTGGACCGACCAACGCTTATGCCGCTACAAAACGGCTGCTTCTCGCGAGTTCACACGAAACCCTTGAAAGTCAGATGGCACTCGAAGCATCCGCCATTGCCGAGATAGCGGCCGACTCTGACGGCCAGGAAGGCATTGCCGCCTTTCTGGAAAAGCGTCAGCCACATTTCCAGGGCTAGAAGACTGGCGACTACCGTTGGGGTCACCACAAAGACTGGCAGTTCATCGGTTTAAATTGACAGCCTTCCACAAACATCTCAAAAAAATCCTCGGTAGTTTCGAGTTCCACATGCTCTACCCTCGAGATCAGTTCAGCTATCTCGGAACGTTTTTTTCTTGAAAGCAACATTTCACGGGCCCCCTGAGCGGCCGCATTACCAACTTTGATCACGCGATCCTCGTTTACCGGTGCCAGGAAGCCAATGTCAACAGCGGAGGCGACCTCAACATAATTTACGAACCCTCCAGACAGAAACATCTGGCTGATTTCGTCCGGGCTCACACCGAACTGGCGCATCAAAATCGCCTGACCACAGAAACTAGCGGCCTTCGCCTGAGCCAGTTCACTGACGTCTTGTCGTGACAAAGTGATTCCGCGTTCCTGAACCACTTGAACTTCCACTGCTTTATCCGGGAACACCCCTTTTGGCGTCATTAAATTCGCACGGCGTAGTTCAGCAAGGAGATCAATGAAACCCGACCCACAGATCCCTTCGGGTTCACCTTCACCTATAGTCTCGCAGCAAAACTTGCCATCCCTGTATCGGACTGATTCGACAGCACCTTCACAACCTGGCATTCCAAAACGTACCAAACCACCCTCAAACGCTGGACCTGCTGGACACGAGGCCGCCATAAGACGGCCAGCATAGCCAAGCACCACCTCGGTGTTCGTACCCACATCGACAAGCATGACGGGTTCTCGTCGGCTCACCATATCAATTGCTACGAGGTCCGCTACGATATCCCCACCCACGTGGCTTCCTATGAGAGGCACTCCACAGACAACAGCATTCCTGTTTGCCATTAATTTCAGTTGTCTGGCTGACTCTCGAAGACCCGTGGACTTTCTGACACCACGGAGGTGTTCCTCCTCCACATTTGACCTGTATGGCTTTTGACCAATCGACTGAACATCCAGTCCGAAAAAAAGATCGCGCATAGTCGTATTCCCTACCACGAGAATCTCGTAGATCTCGTGACGGCTCACTCCCAGCTTCGCGCAGAACTCCCTTACAACCGTGTTGAACGTATTAACGATGGCCGTGTGCAGTTCCCCTTTGTGCTCACCACCGTCGTAACTTATGCGGGTCATAATGTCACTACCACCGAACCGCTGGGGGTTCTCGAACGATTCGACGTGAACTGATTGACCGGTCTCCAGGTTCACCAATTCAAGCACCACGGTTGTGGTACCGAGATCCAGAGCGACGCCGTACAGGTGGCCGCGATAGCGGTCAAGCTCCTCGCTACCGTAATAAACCTTGTCACCTTGCCGGTGCACCATTGGGTCCACATCTACGGCCCGTGACTCTTGAGAGAGCAGAATCTTAGGTTCACGACGCAACAGATCAAAGGCTATCTCCTGATTTTCCTGCTCAACCACAGCTTGACAGGCCAGACGATAATCACCCTGAAGGAATGCTTCAGCATCAGACCTAGCCCTCAATGCCTCGTCCCCTTTTCTAATCTGGACAACACATTCGTGACAGGTACCCACACGTCCGCAGGAGGTCGGCACTTTGACCCTCAACTCGTCTGCGTGATCGAAAATCGTCTTCCCAACTCTCAAAGCACACAATCGACCATTGAACTCCACATTGCCAGGTTGACCCGATGATGAGAGGAACTTGCCTTTCATCGCTTGAACATCACCCACATCAGTCTCCCACGCCGTCCGATAATCGAGTTGGTCATCGCTAACACAATTCGGAAGGTCTGATACTACAGATGCCACGCGCTTATAAGCGCAAGCAAATTGCGCTGTGCAGCAGTCGTGTCTATCTTTATAAGGGCAGCGTTGTAGGGCCTGTTTTTTGGCGTGTCTCGTAATCCCCTGGAATATGTCACCGAGTCGGCGGAGACTCTTCTCGTAGCCTGCCCGGTCTATGAAATTACGATCACCGCTAGCTTTTCTGTCACTCACTGGTGTGCCGAGGCACTCTCCTCAGTCAGTCGTTTAGCTATTTCTACACACTCCACCGCATCGGCGCCGTAGGCGTCGGCCCCCATATCGTCAGCGAACTCAGGGGTAACCGGAGCTCCTCCCACCATAACCTTCACATCATCTCTGAGGTCTGCGTCAATGAAGGCCTCGATAGTTCGCCCCATATTAGGCATAGTGGTTGTGAGCAATGCCGACATACCCACAAGATTCGCGCCGTGCTCTTCAACAGCTTCGAGAAAGTCATCTGGAGAGGTGTCGACACCCAGGTCGACAACTTTAAAGCCGGCTCCTCGTAACATCATGATGCACAAGTTCTTACCAATATCGTGAAGGTCCCCCTTCACCGTACCCATAATGACCTTGCCAATGGGATCAATCCCAGACGCAGACAAAATGGGCTCGATGTGCGCCATTCCCGCCTTCATCGCCCGCGCACATGCAAGCACTTCTGGCACAAAGATGAAATTGTCCCTGAATTTTATTCCCACTAGGGCCATACCTGCGATCAGACCGTCATCCATCACCTCAAGAGCTTGGACGTCATCGTCGATCGCCTCGCGGGTGAGGCGATCCACATCATGATGGCGACCGTCGATAATCGCTGCGGCAATGTTCTGCATTGAAAGCTTTGTCTCCGCATAGAGATCGACCATCCTCTGGCGCTCGGCCTCTTCTTCAACGTATTCCCCGAGCTCATCCCGGAGGAACTTATTCTGAAGGTCAACTAACTCTGCCATAGGGCACCGAATCCTCAGGATTTGTAACGCCTTGCAAACGCCCGAATATATTCAGGCGAGGTTCCACAGCAACCACCGACAATGTTGGCACCTGCTTCAATGATATTCACCATCTCTTCAGCCATGAATTCAGGACTATCTGGGTACACAATAGCCGTTTTTTTGATCTCTGGAATACCAGCGTTCACATGGGTGAGAATCGGCAGCACGCTCGCCGCTCGCATCGCGGTCACAATCTCTACCATGTGTCCAATCGCTAAGCCGCAGTTTGAACCAATAACATCTGCACCTACCCCGGCTAGTTCCTCAGCCACCCGACCCGGCCGAAGCCCCATCATCGTGAAGTAACCTTTAGGACCCTTATCGAAGACCATAGTCGCTACAACTGGCAGAGAAGTCCGGTCTTTGACCGCCCTAATAGCAAGATTCATCTCGGCCAGATCAAACATCGTTTCGATGCAAAATCCATCCACTCCTCCCTCGCTCAATCCCTTCACCTGTTCACAAAATGCACTAAACATCTCCTCTTCGGTAGCTGGTCCATTTGGCTCCAGCAAAACGCCGGTCGGACCAATCGAACCAAGCACAAAGCCCTCAACGGGCGCCACAGTTCGAGCATGGTCTGCAGCCAGCCGGTTCAACTCAACCACCCTGTCGCCTAAGCCGTATTCTTTTAGTCGATAGCGGCTTCCACCAAATGAATTGGTGAGCACTAAATCAGACCCGGCCGCAAAATACTCGGCGGCCATCCCTTGAACAACATTCGGGTGGCTCCAATTAAACTCCTCAGGACACCCCCCTGGAGGCAGCCCATGTTCTTGCAGATAGGTACCTGTGGCTCCATCCGAAACCAAGAGTTCTCCGCCTTTAACACGATCGAGGAACTTACTCATGATCCGACAGAAACTGCTTTCTCTCGATGCCATTCACGGACTGACTCAGGAATCGCCTTCAAATTCTCGATAGAGGTCTGCAAAGGAATCGCACATTCCGGGGCAATCAGCTGGACACCTGCGTCCAGGTTTTCTCGCACCTCAACACGGACTTCTTCAGGACTCCGAGCAAACAGAGTTTCTGGATTATTGATGTTCCCCACGAGAGCAATTCTCGAATCCACCACTTCCATCGACTCTTGGGGCCGGTTCTTAGAGTCGAAATGAAACGCCGCCATTCCTGTCCTTGCAATTCCATCCATTCGATCTACGGTTCTGCCACAAATATGGAGAATGAGCGGAACCGCAAGCATTGCGGCAAATTCGGTGTGCATTTCCCGCAGAAACCGCTCATAGTACTCACCACTCACCAAATCTCCTGTCGCATGATCTGGTAGCGTCAAAGCATCTGCCCCCGCTTCAATCTGAGCCTGACCGAATAGAATTGTCGATTCTTTCATCTTGTCGAGGCAGACCATCGTCTTACCGGGATCGTCATGGGACATCAGCAGGAAACGCTCAACCCCGAAGCAGTGGTATCCCAGCGACCACGGTCCCATCGTTTTACCGATGACCGCCACCTCTTCTCCAAATTCCTTCTTCAGTATCCTGATCGCCTCCAGGACACATTGGGTATCTGGGTGGGTCAAAAAATTCGAGGGAATACTGATATCGTCTGGCTCCCTCCAAATCGGCTGGCTCATCTTGACCGTCGGCCAGTTGTCCTTACCCTCCCATTGCATCAGGCAACCCAGCGCCGATGACTCCTGGATAATCGAAAACACCGGCATGACAGAGTCGAAACCCAGTTCCGTATAACCTGTCGCAGCAAGGCGGGCCATTTGCTCCCCTTTACGATTCGCATCGGGAAACCTCGCATCCACAAGGTCCATCAACTCGACAGTAGCCAAGGAGGTCGGATTACAACAGGGCGTTCGATCAACAGGCTCACGGCTTAGCGCAGCCAAAACGCGCTCACGGCTAGTCATTGACTTTTCCATAGTTTCCTGGACTCCCATAGAGCACCCGTCACTGCTGGCTCGGGGCAGACAGGACGCCACGGGTTGCCGACATCTCCTCTTCTTTCACCGTTCCTCGAACATTCTGTGCCCGAAACATCAACATCCCAACCATCGCGTCGTGGGACGTCTTACAGGGAAAAACCACTTGGTGATCATCCTCAATGATCTTCATCTCACAGAGCTTCGCAAAACCCTGAGCGATTACTGTTGTCCTCCTTGACACAACCCCGCCTACAGTTCGGATCTCATAGAGACCGGAGCCACGGCTCAATGCTTCTATCTCACCGTCAGCCTTCTTATCAAATACGGTTAAAGGCTTAGCCACCAAGGGGGCACCCGTCTCCAACTTGCACACATCGAGAAAAGAGCGCTTCAAAGCCCTCAGATGATCCGAACGACAGGGAAATTGAAGCCAACTTTGCGGGCTCATCCTTTCTGCCTCTGCCGGAGCATCGGTGGTTTGCATTCCAAGAGTGACCTGGAGGGCTTCCTGGATAAACTCGACACGCTCCCTGGCCCCTTGCACCGAGCTATAAGTGTGGACCAGAAACCTCGGTCGGCCTTCCACCTCCCACCTATACAGTGCTAACGACACACCTTGACAATGTGCGTCCATCGAGTGCAGTTCGATTCGACGCCCTAAATTCAATGTCTGCACCATGTCCATGCCCTCCCAAGGTGATCACCACCTATTTAGACATTCGGCTGATCGATGGCCATGCCTTATGTAACTGCTCCATTGCGCGGTCTATAGCATCTACCGGTGCAGCAAAAGAAAACCTCAAGAAGCCTTCAGCAATTTCCCCAAAGTCTCGACCTGGCCCTAGTGCAACATGGGCCCGCTCGAGGATCTCGAACGCCAACGCCAGAGAGTCTTGACCCAAATGCCTCGCGTCGGCCAGTACATAGAAAGCTCCTAACGGCTTGACCGGTACTGAGAGCCCCAGGTTCCGAACCCCTGCAACCAGCCGCGCCCTCCGCTGGGCGTACTCACCAACCATCATCTCCAGATGAGCCCTACCATGCACCAGAGCAGCCAATGCCGCTGTTTGAACAAAGTGACCAGCCGAGATAAACAAATTCTGTTGGAGGGAGACTAATCGCCGAATGGCGGTACTCGGGGCGATGACATACCCCAGTCGAAAACCGGTCATGGCATACCGTTTCGAAAACCCATCGAAAACAAAACATTCCTCTGAAAAAGCCAATGGAGAGGTATTCACGGCTTGATCATAAAGTAGGCCATCATAGACTTCATCAGCCAGCACCGGAACGCCGAGCTGGACCAGGGCCTCCATTACTTCAGGTGGCTGCACAGCCCCGGTAGGATTTGCTGGCGAAGCAATTAAAATCCCTTTTGTTCGGTTCGTAACCGCCCGTTTTACCCCTGCCACATCGGCCAGATATCCGTCGCCAGGGGAAGTCGGCACAAAGACCGGGACTCCTCCACAGACCGCAACAAGATTTGGGTAGCAGGGATAATGGGGTGTCAGGATGATAATCTCGTCACCTGGGTCCACCAACAAATTGATCGCCAAGAACAGCGCTGGAGACGACCCGTTGGTAACAACAATCTGGTCTGGGCTAACATGAACTCCTCTGCGATGCAGACAATCCTTCGAAATCGCCTCACGCAGCTCATAAAGCCCCCTACTGTCTGTATAGTGGGTGTGGCCTTGTTCTAGGGCAGACGTAACGGCACGGACGACCTCCGGCGGAGGTGGAAACCCAGGTTCGCCGACCCCCAGTTGCACAACCTCTGCCCCAGCACGAGACATCGCCATGCCACGTTCCATCACCTCCATCGCCAAAAACGGCTTAACCGTGTCTAAATGTGTCGACCAGGAGACAGCCATCAGAGGTATCCTATCCAGTCTGAAACAATAACAAGTTTCACAATGCCAGTTATCCCCGTCAACGATCCTCAGGACCCACGATTGGGCGACTATCACACTGTTCCGGACCCAGTTTTGCTCCGTCAGCGTGGGATATTCGTTGCGGAAAGCCGACTGGTGGTGAGAACCCTACTAACCCACCAGACCCTCCAAACGCGGTCAGTTCTAGCGACCCGAGCGGCCTTCGACAGCCTCTCTGACCTTCTGCAGGACCGCCTAGATGAGTTCCCCATCTATATCGCCTCACCACAACTCCTACAAAACCTACTGGGTTTCCATGTCCATCGAGGCTGCCTTGCTCTTGGTCAGCGACCCCATGAGACAACCGACAGGGAGCTTGGTCTGCTTCGTTCAGCTGGCCTTGTGGTAGTCCTTGAGCAAGTCGCGAATCCAGACAACATAGGTAGCATTTTTCGGAACGCAGCAGCCTTTGGGGCCGAATGTATCTTGCTTAGCCCACACTGCTCGGATCCGCTTTACCGCAAAGCGATTAGAACCTCCCTCGGGGCGACCCTCCGCATTCCCTATGCACTGATACACGATTGGCCTGGCGGCCTAATAAGACTCCAAGAACTCGGCTTCACTACTGTAGCCCTAACACCTGATTCCGGATCTCAGCGCCTCGGCGCCTTAATTAAGGCCCTTCCCCCCCGGATAGCCCTCATACTCGGCACTGAAGGTACCGGCCTCAGCGACGCCGCAGCGGACCTTGTCAATCGACTCGTCCACATCCCGATCGCTCCAGACATCGACTCCCTAAATGTGGCCACAACGGTAGGGATTGCCCTGTACAGCGTGTCACAAGCCACATCAAAATCTGGCTAAACGACAACCCTTAGCGACCCTCAGAATTACGACTAGCCAACCAAGTTGCAACGAGCCCCGCTGCAACCCCAGCCGCTAACGCTCCCATGTATGGTGGCCATTCCTGTAACTCAGCGGTAATGGCCACACCCAACGCGGCCAATACAGCGCCACCACCGGTCACCACCGATTGGGGCAGACCTTTTTTTGGAGAACCCACCACGATAACTGGTTCCCCTGTAGGTCGATTACCCCGACGCCCTGCCATAACAATCAGGACAACTATGAGCGCGACAATTACTATTTCACCAGCACCGATCATCTTTTGGTTCTACCTGACGTCAATACCCACTCACTGGCCAAGCCTGCCACCCCACCTAGTTGAAACACGCTATAGCCTCCTAACCACCTTGAGCCCCTCCCATGCACAAGTATTTGAGCTCCAGATACTCATCAAGACCATACCGCGAACCTTCTCGCCCGATTCCGGAAGCCTTAACCCCACCAAAGGGAGCCACAGGAGTCGAGATGATGCCCTCGTTCACTCCGACAATTCCAGTCTCGAGTTGTTCGGCCACGCGCCACACCCTATGAAGATCACGACTATAGAAATAGGCGGCCAGTCCGTATTCGCTATCGTTCGCAATACGTATCGCCTCAGCCTCAGTAGCAAACTTCATAACCGCCGACACTGGACCAAAAGTTTCTTCCCTGACACACTGCATGCTGGGCTTCACTCCCGTAAGTAACGTTGGCTGGAAATAGGTCCCACCGAGTTCGTGCACCTTACCGCCAAGTTCCACGGTCGCTCCACCGGCCAATGCATCCGACACATGTGCTTGCACCTTCATAAGCGCGTTACGATCTATAAGGGCCGCCTGCTGCACTCCTTCGTCCAACCCGTTCCCCACTGTCAACACCGCCATGGCTTCGCGCAACTGTTCGACAAAGGCATCATGGACCTTCTCCTGCACCAAGAAACGGTTAACACAAACACAAGTCTGTCCCGTGTTTCGAAATTTCGATGCCATCGCACCAGTCACTGCCGCATCAAGGTCCGCATCCTCGAAGACAATAAAGGGAGCGTTTCCACCAAGCTCTAAGGATACTTTTGCCAGGTGTGTGGCACATTGAGCCATCAACTTTCGCCCAACCTCCGTGGATCCGGTAAAGCTTAGAGCTCGGACAACTGGACTATCGGTAAGTGCCCGCCCAATAGGCTCCGGCTTCAGTGCCGTCACGACACTAAGTACCCCTTCCGGCAGTCCGGCGAGTTCCCCAAGTCGGGCAAGGGCTAGGGCCGTAAGCGGTGTCGCCTCAGCTGGCTTAACAATCATCGGACAACCACAGGCGATCGCTGCACCCGCCTTCCTCGTGATCATTGCAGCTGGGAAATTCCAGGGCGTGATCGCTGCCGTAACACCGATCGGCTGCCGCAACACAACGATGTGTTGACCACGCACCGGCGCTGGAATGACGTCACCATAGGCTCGTTTACCTTCCTCGGCGAACCACTCGATAAATTGAGCTGCATAGCTCACCTCTCCCATCGCTTCCTGAAGAGGCTTTCCCTGTTCTAGGGTCATCAATCTGGCAAGATCGCCCTGGCATTCATGCATCAGGCGAGCCCAGGTACGCAGCACTTCCGCACGATCTGTGGCCGGTCGCTCCCGCCACTCGCGAAAGGCCCGGCCCGCTACTTCAATCGCTTCCTGAACATCTTCTGGACCACAGTCCGGGACCTCTCCTACCTGATCCCCAGTCGCCGGATTATCCACACGAAACATCTTGCCGCTACGAGAAGGTCGCCATTTTCCACCGATGAAACACTTATCACGTAGTAAGTCACCGTTACCCAATTGTTGCGCTATCACGTTAGTTGCAGACAACAGTTGTCTCCTTAGCAGGTTCGCCGCGCCATTTCAGAGTTCCTGCTCCTAAACCACTTGGTGCAAGAGTGGACCTCCAGAAACCAGACGACGGCAATTCTCCACAGCTAGACCGATACTCCTCTCCATCGTCTCGTTCGTCAACCAAGCCACATGGGGAGCTAAAACAACATTTTCAAACTGAAACAAAGGACTACTCCCTGGCACCGGTTCCTTAGGAAAAACATCTAGGCCCGCAGCACCGACCCGGCCCACTGTGAGCGCATGGCACAGAGCCTTCTCATCAATAAGACCCCCCCTGGCTGAATTGATGATGATCGCTCCAGTCTTCATCATGCCAAGGGTCTTGGCGTTAATAAGCTTTTCCGTACCTGCAGTCAGAGGAACATGCAGGGAGACAAGATCGCTTTCTGTCAGTAATTCCTCCAATGACCGGCGCTCCCCTACCGCTTGGGACTTCGCCGTCCGGCTTGCGTAGATCACAGATGCTCCCATAGCCTTCAGCACCGGTGCTAGTCGAGATGGCACAGCACCATACCCAATCAAACCTACCGTTCGACCTGCCAGCTCTCCGTAGTGATCCTGCCAGGCCGCGGGTAAGGCCCAACCCTTTCCTGACCTCGTTGCGCCATCGAGCTGAGTAAGGCGCCGCAATGTCGCCAACATTAACAATAAGGTCATCTCAGCTACAGCCTGACTGTTCGTACCGGGCATATTACACACTGGGATACCTCGATGCTTGGCCGCCTCAAGATCAATGGTATTCACTCCGACGCCAATCTTTTGAATCAAGCGTAGTTTTGGAGCGGCTGCTATCATCTTCGCAGTGAGTGGCTCGAGCAGGTGCCACAGAACCTCCGCTTCTACCATCAATTCCCCAAAACGGGTGTGGTCAGCCTCCGGGCACACCGATACCTTCAAGCCCTTAGCTTCAAGACGTGTCAATTGGGCTTCAAGGCCCGGCCCGGCCTCGTAGTGAAAGACAACATTCATAGACTGAGTCATCTCTAGCTTTGGGCATTCCAACCCTGGCATTCCTTGGGTCTTACAGTCGTTGCCTGAGTTTGTTTGTACCTACCGCCAGACCCGAGTATACTGACCTCATGTGGTGTCGAGGCTACCATTCGACACCTTGTTTTATCTAAACCACATCTTTTGGAGGTCCTAACCTTATGCGTTTGCCTGCTCACCTCGCCACTATTTGCTTCTTTGCTTTAGCGTTAAGCTTATCCACTTCAGCTTCGGCCCAGATAGAAACCCGACCAATCCTCAGTTCCTCTGCGGCGATGACCATGGTTCATGGATGCCTTTCTAAAGCCGCTGCTGAGGGCTGGCTCATGCATATTGCCATCATGGACAACCATGGAAACCTGAAGGCCTACCACCGAATGGACGACGCTCAACTCTTGTCTCGTGATGTGGCAATGGCTAAGGCCCGTACATCTGCCACCAGTCCTCGATCAACCCAGCAGTGGGGTGAAATGGCCTTCGGCAACGGACCAGGAGCTGCTGCTTTTGTTCCGGGGTTGAATTTTTTTGAGGGGGGATTGCCAATCCTTACTCCAGCCGGCCAGCATCTAGGAGGGATTGGAGTCAGCGGAGACACAGGAGCCAACGATGCCATTTGCGCTCAAGCCGGCATCGACGCGGCTGCCAACCAAATTCAGTAAGAACCCATCAGAACACAGGATAAGCTTGGGGCATCACACCCCCGAGCAGAGGTGAACGCGATGCAAATAAGACGAACCTACACCACCGGCGTTGCTGTGGCTACCCTTTTGAGTCTGGCCACTCCAGGAGTCACTGCCGCACAAACGTCTGACAGCGCAACCAGATTTGTCCAAGTAGCTACCGGTTACCGCCTAGTGCCCAACATCACGTATCTCAGAGCGGGTGGCCTCGACCTAAAGCTTGACGTCTACCAAGCTCGAGGCGGTAATGATACTAAGCCGACCCTCGTGTACATCCATGGAGGAGGCTGGACCAACGGGAGCAAGGAAAGCTCTGCCCTCAGCATCCTTCCCTATCTTGAAATGGGATGGTCTGTCGTCAATGTTGAATACAGAATGGCCGACGTAGCCCATGCGCCAGCCGCCGTCGAAGATTGCCGCTGCGCTCTCCGCTGGGTCTACCGTAACGCCGAGCAATATAACTTCGACGTTAACCGGATCGTAGTCTCTGGGAATTCGGCTGGCGGACACCTTTCGCTCACCACTGGCATGGTCACGGCATCTGCAGGACTGGACCGGCAGTGTCCTGGAGACCGGCGACGATCTTGGTCCACTGGCAATACCTCTACCGAAGAACTGAAAGTTGCGGCAATCATCAACTGGTACGGGATTACTGATGTTGTAGGGTTGATGCATGGTCCACCTGGGACCTCAGGCAACTTTACCGAGGCCTGGTTGGGAAGCAGCCTCGATCGAGGCGTGGTAGCCGAG
Source organism: Acidobacteria bacterium UBA2990 (assembly GCA_002347025.1). Lineage (GTDB taxonomy): Bacteria > Acidobacteriota > Vicinamibacteria > Vicinamibacterales > UBA8438 > UBA2990. Next base: position 176,305 of record DEAE01000023.1, on the reverse strand, counting down.
CGCGTCTCGCCGCTCACCTACGTGCGGTCAGACCTGCCCCCCATCTTAACCATCCATGGAGACGCGGACTCCATCGTGCCCCACGACCATGCCGTTCGGCTTCACGCCGCATTGGAGGCAGCGGGCGTACCAAACGAACTGATGACAATTGCAGGTGGAGGACATGGTGGATTCAGCGCAGCAGATAACCTGCGAATCTATGACACCATTCGTGCATTTCTTGCAACTCATCACATGGATTGAGTGACCGTGTCTAAGATCGGGTCCCTGAGTTGAGCCACTGGAAGCACGCCCTCTCAGGGGCCCTCCGCCGTCAGAAGAAGGCTCGAAATAGAGGTCAACCCAACCACTGTCTAACAGTTTGAGTGCACTGGAATATCATCACCGTCTCGTCAGACCAGGGAACACATTCAGACCCACCCTAAGTTATCACTTCAACAATTAGGAGTTTGTCGGATGCCTCAGGCCCACTCAGACCCTATCGAGCTCAGGACAGCCAGATCTACACTCGCGGTATCTCCGGCAGCCGGTGGCTCTATTACGCGCTTCTCGTCAACCCATGATGGAGCGACCTTCGATTGGTTAAGACCGGCACTTCCCGGAGCGGTCGAAAACCGGGACCCTGGATCAACGTCAAGCTTTCCAATGGTGCCGTTTTCAAACCGGGTCACAAATGGAACGTTTTCTTTCAGAGGGCAGCAGGTCGAGCTATCCCAAGAGTTTCGTTCTGGGCCACACGCTATTCATGGCCACGCCTGGCGGCAACCTTGGAATATTGTGTCCCGGTCAGAAGACACTCTCGTCATAGACTATAGTCACCCAACCGGTTCTTGGCCATGGCCCTACCGAGCCCAGCAGACCTTTACTTTGACCGACACCCACCTCCGACTACGATTCGCGGTAACCAACGAGAGTTCATTACCTATGCCAGTCGGATTTGGGCTTCACCCCTACTTTATCCGCACCAAACAGGCTAGGCTGTGGACAGAGGTTGAGCGTATGTGGCGGGTGAACCAAGCAGCGGTTCCTGGTTCTCTGATAGCTCCACCTCCTGACCTAAATTTCACTGCTCACGGCCTGAATCCTAACGTGACAGTCCTCGACAACAACTTCATCAGCTTTGGCGGCCGCCTGCGCATTCAATGGCCCGAGTGGCATGCTCAACTCGACGTTACAGCTGACCCGATTTACTCTTGTCTCGTCATTTACACACCAGAGAATCAAGATTTTTTTTGCGCAGAACCCGCCACCAACTGCATTGACGCCTTCAATCTCGCAAGCCAAGGCCGAACCGATACTGGATTGCTCGTGCTCAGTCCCAATGACACTGCCGCTGGCGATGTCACGTTCACACCGACCTTGCTTGTCTAAAAGCCGGTGAACTAGGAAGGCCTCACTTGCCTGACCTGAGTAGTTTCCCCAGAATTCAGTCAAACCCTGGACGTAATGTTCCCTTGTCTCGAGCAACCTCTAACAAGGTTGGATAAAATTGTACAAATGTCCGCTCAACGGCCGTGTGGTCGGTATGACAGGTCACACAACGGGCCACTCTTTCTCCCGTCAGAGGTTCCGCTACATCCCGCAATGCTCCGGCTCTCCCAAAATCAAAAAAAGCCCACCCGTCAGGAAACCGTGAGTCCTTTACTTCAGCCTCAAGGCTAACCAACTCTGCCTGAAATCGACCAGCCCGGTTAATCGACACCTCACCAGCTGCCGCCCTAATTTCGAGGATAAACATGGTGCCATCGGGCCAAGTCCCTGTTTCTAGGAATGAACTATAAGAACTGCGATTCACGAACACGTTCTGAAAACGTTGAGTTCGCGTTTCAGCTCCGGCGAAATCTCTCGCTTCAGACTCGTAGGTCATCCCTAACCCTGAGCTCAAAAACTGCCATTCTCGATAATCATTGGGACGGACCAGTGTCGTCCCATTCTGGTATTTGGGACCATCCGGCGTTCCAGTTTGGGCACTAATCCCTGCCACCGTAACCGCCACCAACGCTACTAGCACTACCCAAGTAATCTTGATTTGACTGTGTCTAGACATAGAATTTATCTCAATCTTTCAACACGTAAAACATCGCCCTCGGCGACATGCCTACAGCTGTCGACGCATGAGCCGTACCCGCAGGAAAAAACAATAAATCCTCAGGGAGATAGCTGTTAAGCTGTTCAAAACCATCTGGTTCTCGGGTTTTTAATTTTCCGCCCTCGATAAAGATAACGACAGTATCACGGGCATGAACGTGAAAAGTGTCTTCCGCTTCAGGCCAACGAGTGTCCCAGACGGTGACCCGTGGGTTATCCAGTTCAATCTCAGCCTCGGGCCTCGGGAAGGCTGTTCTCAAACCTCCGGGAATCTCACGATGCTGTCCAGAATATTCCTTGATGTCGACCATAAGAGAATGCCGCTCAGGGGTGCCAATTCCCTCCTCCTTGTGCGTTACTCCTTTGCCCTGAAAAAACACCCAAGGAACTTCAAATGGTTCACGATTGGCCGTAAAAGTTCCGTCTAATCGGGTGACCCTCAAAGGCCCCCAGCGAAAGAATACCCCTGTCATGTCGTAACGATGACGATGGTATGGCTGAGGCACTCCATCAGGCCAAGTTGCATCCCAGACGATAACCCGTTCATTTTCGAGCAATTTGGTAGTTCCCGGCCTCGGAAATGCATGAGGATAATCTTGGGCTATCAATGTTCCGGCACAAGCCCACGTCAATCCTCCCACCACCACTAGACTAACAACTCTCATCGCCCCCCCTCTTCTCAAGAACGATGATATACCTAGGGTGGCATCAGCAGGAGGATCCAATGCTTCGCAGCCTCTTTGCATTCGCACCAATGGTAGCGGCCTCGATGGTCGTCGTTCTATTGATTGATCCCCCCGCCTTGACCCCTGCGGAGCGGATTCCAACATTGCATGTGCTCAATCGTGGCAACAGATCCCTTGCGACCCAAGACCTACATCGAGCTATCGCCCTAGGGGAAATGGCCCCCCCTCCCTTATCTGTAATTCCACGAGTGCATACCACCACCGAAGTTCAACCATCGAGAGAAGCCGCTGGGGTTCTCTATACCCCCTTCCAGCGGGTCGCCTGGGCTGCCTACCGACGCCAGTTGATCAACCGTCCCCTGACTTCGACCGAAGTACCGATATGGCTCTCGGCCCCGGTCGTTTATCTAGCCCTACGATACCCACCCGGAGCACTAACCATCCCGACCCTTGCTCTTGTCCCTGCCGGATCATCTACCTGTTGCAGTCACCCTCAGCCAACATTGCTACGACCTATTTGGGTCACCGCAGAGATCGAACCAATCAGGCGTTTCGGTGCCCCGGTTCCATTTCCAGACCTTGGCCTCGTAGCAGCCTACCCCCAGGACCTGCTCGAGAACGTGATCGATGGTTTTGTTGATATAGATGTTGTCGGGTTCTACCGGCACGAGAGTTCCGACGGGCTAACCAGCACGGAAATGCGCGGTCGAATCAGTCGAACCGACCTTGAAACTTTGTACTAGTAGTGCGTAGCTCTCTTCAACATTTGAATCTGTTACTCCCAAAAAGCCACTTAAGGTAAATTTAGACAACTTCTCCAAACCGGCCGAAAATCATCCGGTGGCACAAACAACGGACACTCAAACCAAATCAGTCTGTGGACGTCGACCCACTACTGGGCTGGATACCAGGGTCCCTCTCGAAACTCGATCCCAGTATCCACTATAGCTCTCTTGAAGGCCTCAATCGTACCTGGGGTGTCCTGTCTATCGGCAGGGGT
>DEAE01000023.1:64184-172239 GCA_002347025.1 Acidobacteria bacterium UBA2990 | reverse complement strand
GGTGTCCTGTCTATCGGCAGGTGGATTTCCCTCTCGATTGCCCACCCATCGGGCCATTGGATTGTTGTAATGATTGAGATAGACAACATTTGGTGAAAAGGTTTTTACACATTCGGCGAGCGGAATCGGTCGCATTCGATCCACTGGCAGGTTCATCGGCATAAACGCGACATCAATATTCTCGAGAGCCTGGATCTCAGGGACACATTCACCCACCCCAGCAAAAAAGAGCCTTTTTCCCCCGAGAGTCACAACATAACCATTCGCCTCGCCTCGTGGATGGAAAGGGCTGCCCGGTGTCATATCGTAAGCTCCGATAGCCTCAACTCTAATATCCGCAAACACTCCGCTCTCACCGTTCGATAAGACACTGCCGTCTCCAAATCGTGCGTAGGCTGTCTCCGTCAACACGACCGGCGCGTCCTGCTTGCGCAACTGTGCTATCGCCTCTGGGTCGAGATGATGTCCCGGGTCGTCTGTCACCAAAATCAGATCAGCAGGCTTGGCTGAACTTAGGTCGCCAGCACTCCAAGGATCTACGTGGATAACCAGACCAGCGTGCTCGACCTGCACACTGGAATGAATAATTGGGGTGATGATGATGTCATCTCCCTCAGCCGCGATGTGACTAGAGCCTTGTGCCAACGCGAACGGGGACACGAACAGGACACCCACAATAGCCAAACTGAGCACTCGCATAGAAAACCTCCCCTTCTCCGATTATCTCTAGCGGACAAACCACCCGGACGATACTACTAATCTCCTGCGTCCACCAGCCTTAGACTACAACATACTGTTAAGGTCTAAAGGCGTTCACTAGCAGCGCGCCAATCCTTGGCCCACTCCTCGAAACTCGTAATCCCGGTTAACAGGGCTCTATCTGGAAGGAACTCGTGCACCTCAGCCAGATTTTTGACTTGAGAATCGCTCACCCGTCGATAAATATGTTCCGGTCCCAGTTCTTTGGGATGAGATAAGCCCATCGCTCCCAGTAACTCCAAAAGGCTTCCCACAGTTCCACTGTGGTAGCGAGTAACACGTGGAGTCTTATCTAAAACACTGAGCCCATGCACTAGAGCCCTATTCTGAGTCGTAATACCGGTTGGACAGTGATCCGAGTTACATCGAAGTGCTTGAATACAACCCAAGGCAAACATCATGCCACGTGCAGACACGCACAGGTCAGCACCCATAGCGATTGCACGGGCCATATCAAAACCCGTAAGAATCTTGCCTGCTGCAATGACTGTTATCTGGTCACGCAACCCCACACCTTTTAGGGCATTGTGCACCAACATCCAACCATCACGTGCCGGCATACCTAATGAATTAGCAAATTCCAAAGGAGCCGCCCCGGTGCCACCCTCTCCCCCATCCACCGTTATGAAATCAGGAGTCACACCTGTAGAGAGCATCGCTGTGCACAAAGCCAAGAACTCCACTCGTCGCCCCACGCACAACTTGAACCCAACCGGCTTTCCGCCAGACAAATCACGGAGGCGCCCAATAAACTCAAGAAGTTCTTCTGGACTCGAGAAGGTCGAATGACCTGGTGGTGACACGACCGTCTTCCCTTCCGGCACCCCACGGATTCTTGCGATCTCTGCGGTGACCTTGGCTCCCGGTAACACTCCTCCATGACCAGGCTTCGCTCCTTGCGAGAGTTTAATCTCGATCATCCGCACAGCGCATTGGCTCGCTTGATCACGGAAAAGCTCGGGATCGAAACTCCCGTCACAGGTGCGACATCCGAAATAGCCTGTCCCGATCTGCCAAATCAGATCACCTCCAGGCTGGAGGTGATAGGGCGAGATTCCACCCTCACCAGTGTTGTGGGCAAATTTCCCAACCTTCGCACCGCCGTTGAGCGCCAGCACCGCGTGGCTCGATAACGACCCGAAACTCATCGCGGAGATGTTCAGCAACGAGCTAGAGTAAGGCTTACGACAATCCGGACCACCAATCAATATGCGAGGAATTTCCTCCGGCGGTCGAACCGGTGTCAACGAGTGGGCCGCCCACTCGTAACCGATCCCATAGACATCCCGTTGGGACCCAAAAGGCTGAGTCTCTAGTTCACCCTTCGCTCGCTGGTAAACGATGTTCCGAAGTTCTCGCTCAATTGGAAATGCATCGGTATTGAGTTCAATGAAATATTGCTGAATTTCCGGCCGCACAGCCTCGAATAGATAGCGTCCTCGACCAACGATTGGGAAATTTCGGAGAATGGCATGTTTCCGCTGCAAGCTGTCGTAGAATCCCAGCAACAATAACGGGCCTATTGCAGCCAGAACCCAGAACGCAGCGGAAGCATAGAAGGCCCAAATGGCCACGCCCACAAGAACAAGGGCTCCCACACAGTAAAACCAGCGACGTATCACCAGACCATCATCACACAGAACCAAGCCTTGCCCAACGGTTGAAAAGCTAACCTGGCCGGATGAACAATCCGGCACGCCTCCTAAAGGAAGGTGTCCTCTACATTTTTGTATAAAGATCCAAGGAAATTGGCTGCTGTCACACTTCGTTGGAAGGACGACCTGGCCCCTTATAGACCAAACAGCATTGACTTGCGTTTTAGACTATTCGTGGCTCCGTCACCTTAATTTACGACTTTCCTGCTGCGCACTCGCCACTTCGGCTACCCCTACCTATCCAGCGTCAGGGGACATTCCTGGACCAAGCCTCCTTGTTTGTAAGGCCGGCCCAAGCTGGCAAACCGTTGTTCTTAAACGATGTAACAACACATAGTGCATGTCACGCCGTCAGCCGGATAGACCCTCAAGTGGTGCATGGGCAGACCCGAATACCTCTATCTCAACTCCCATCCGCTGTAATAAACCCAAGTGGATGCTAGCCAAGTCTGTCGCCTCTCCATGCTCCAAAAATCGACCAGTTCTGATTGTTCCACCACCACCACCCGCCAAGAGTGTCGGAAGGTGCTTGGCGTCATGCTCGTTCCCATCACCAAGAGTAGCCCCGTAGACAACCATACTGTTATCGAGCAAAGTACCGCCATTCGGTTCAACAACTGACTGTAATCGCCCAAGAAGATAGGCAACCTGTCTATGATGCCAGCGGATCACTTCTGCATACATCGCCCGCTTTTCCTCTACAGATTCCCAGGCCGTGACACCATCATCGTCCTCAGTTTGACCTGAAGCATTTTTATAATGAGACAAGGCGTGCCAGGTACCCTTCACATCAGGAATAAAATTGAAATATCGATTGGACTGGCCATGATCCAACATAAGGGTTGCCACCCGTGTCGCATCTGACTGAAAAGCCGCAACCATGAGATCCATCATCAACCGCATGTAGGACTCGTGTTCATCCGGTATCCCAGGCGTTGGCGTAGTCAAGGTATCACTCAGGGCACGATCATCCCGCATTTCACTGGACCGACGTTCTGAAAACTCGATCCGTCTTTCAAGGGCTCGAATGGATTCAAAGTACTCATCCAACCGACTCCGATCAGCCACACTCACATAATTCTCGAGCGACCTAGCGTCAGCCAACACCGCATCCATGACGGAACGGTTCGTAGCTCCACCTGACGGAGGACGAAACATACGATTGAACACCGCCCTCGGCTCAACTTCTCGCGACATGGGGCGATCCGGGGCTGACCAAGAAATCGCATTACGGGGCAGAGAATTCGAAAAAAACCCTTCCCCCTTCAACGAAAGCTCCAAAGATGGCAACAGCGTTTGGTCTCGAAAGTAGCGCGCTGCCACCTGGTCGGCAGATACTCCACCAGCGTTAACTGCTCGCCGGTCATAGTCCCCTCCAGTCAACCATGTGGGCGGTCCACCCACGTGACCGTTACCCTCAGGGGTCCAGATATTGCTTGGAATTAAGATATCGTCCTTGAATGGGTCGAGCGGTCTCATCCATTCATTCAACTTCAAAAGCTTCCCACCGTAACCAGTCTCGGCCGGATACCAAGTGCCCCTCGGTATGCCATTGGGAAAGTACAAATATGCAAGCCTACTTCGGCTGCGGTTCGCCCTTCCAAATACCTGAACTGCGGAAGCCGAGACCGCAGGCATGACGTCTAGCAACGGCAGTGCTACCGTGGCACCAAGCCCTCGAAGCACCGCACGGCGAGACAGATCGGCAAAAGGCATCAATTGGACTCCTGTGAAGGATTTTTCTTGTACCGGAACGGATAACTAGTCACGATCTCACGCAACAACGTCTTAAACAGATACCCTTCTTTTTCAAGGGCTCCAAGAATGCTGTGAAGCGCCGGTTCATCGAAATATTCCAGTTGACGGCCCAAGGCGTAAGCAAGCATTTTTGCACTCACCTGTCGAACCAAGTCGCTATGCCTAGTTTCGAGAAGCGCACGCTTCAATCCGGCTGGACCCGTGAACGAGGTTCCATCAGGGAGCAACCCAGCTGCGCCAATTAATCGATGGGTGTTCTTGTAGAAACGAAGCACTGGTTCAGGACTAGTCTCAGTCTGAATTTCAACGGTTTCATCAGCCTCGGCTGGGTCTTCGACACGCTCCCGTGAATGGTAACTGTCTCGCCAGCGCCCAAAGTAATCAAAATTCTCGAGACTAAACCCTATCGGGTCGATCTTGCTGTGACATGTGCGGCAGGTCTCATTGCTAGCATGCATTTCCAGCTTCTCTCGGAAACTGAGTCCCCGCAGGTCAGCAACCTCTTCACTCAACACACCAGCATTGGGTGGTGGCGGAGGAGGTGGAGTCCCAAGCAATACGTCGAGGACGTAATTACCCCGCTTCACTGGGCTCGTGTCTTTATAATTCGACGTAACAGCCAAAACACTAGGCTGTCCTAATACCCCTCCTCGATTGGGATCCTCAAGCAACACACGCCGCATGTGGTCTCCCCGGATGTCCTCCATCCCGTAGAGTGTCTTCGCTAGCTCTTCATTGACATAAGTGTAGTCTGCGTCGATCAACGTCTTAATAGGGCGATTGTCACGAAGAAGAGACAGGAAGAACAGGGACGACTCATCTCGCATCGCCGTCATTAACGACGCGGTAGACCAAGGGTTGTCGATCGGATCCAGCCAAATCCTGGTTCCTACATGCTGGAACCCTAACCACTGTGCAGCAAAGATACTACCGAGAGTGTCAGAGCGCCTGTCATTCAGCATTCTGGCAACCTGCTCTTCGAGTGTAGTCTCCTCACTGAGCAGCCCTTGTTCCGCCAGCTCAAACAGTTCATCATCCGGCATAGATGCCCAAAGAAAATACGACAACCTGGATGCTAATTCCCAGTCGTTTACCGGAAAAGGGTCCCTACCGGCCTCACCAGCCTCAACCCGTAATAAAAATTTTGGCGAAATCAAAACGGCCTGAAGCACTTGTTTGATTGCAGACCGATGGACGAGGCCAGCGCTCCGTCCGGATAGATATTGCGCAACAGCCTCACTCACTTCGTCCTCGCTTGGCGGCCGACGGTAACTCCGCAAGAGAAATCTCCGCAATACAACTCCGGCTGCATCGGCTTGACTTAGCTCTCCCCCTGGCTCCGCAACAAACACCAAGCTATGCGAGCGGAGATGAGTCTCTGTAATTGGCTGATCGGGCAAGGCCAGTTCCACCACACCCTCAGCAACAGCTATGTAGCGTTCCATCAAAGCGGGCTGTAGAAAAAGAGTGTTCGCCGAATTTTCAAACCCGCTCGAACCCGTGAGTTCGTCGGGAAGCCGATCCGTCAAATCGAAGTCGACACCAAAGAGATCACGAATCGTGTTGTTGTATTCCGTGTGCGTCAAGCGGCGCATCAACTCAAAGCCAGGATCATCAATCGCTGAATAATCAAAGTCCTCAATATCTCGATATAACAGACTTACCATCCTGTCTCTAAGATCTGGCGATGGTTGCCGTGCATTCGCTGGAGGCATTTTGCCCTCTGCTAATACCTCTCTAATCCGTTCCCAAGTCTGTTTTTTCTTTACTAATGGACGCTGCGCCACCAAGGCCGACAGGTTGATGCCTGCAGTCTGTGTCTCTGACCCATGGCAGCCAAAACAATACTCCTCGATGAATGGCGTGATCTCATGAGGCGAAGTACCCACCTGGGCCGAAGCACCCGCAGACCACACGCCGGACGAAACTAAAACAGTCAAGACGGCCGCGCCAGGCAATCTATTCAACATGTTTAAAACCCCTGTCGCTGTAAAGCTCTGATGATTGCCGCTCCTTAGCTCAATCTTCACAGCTACAGTCTAACCTCCTGTGGTCTACCGCTGAGGCACCCTGTTACTCCATATAGGTACGACGGGCAAGAACCGTTGTCCCCGAACGCATCAACTCGACACTGATACCGTGAGGTCCTGGTTCCAGAATTGGAGGCTCAACAAGCAACACGTAATGCCCGAGAAGCGCGTTAGACACCTGGGCGATGGCCCGCCTCTTATGTGAGTAAGTGCTAACAAACAACCCGCCAGTATCCTCCGCCAACACCTTGAGACTATATTCCAACGAGTGGTAATCGGCCTGAGTTATGTCCAGACAGAACACAGCCACCCGAGCCTTCTCGAGCACCGCCCGAACCTCATCGTATTCACGACCTAACCCCGCACTGGTTGCTCCGAAGGATGTCGCTAAATCTCCGAAACCATGACCAAGCACTACAATGGATTTCGAACCAGGAAGGTCTTCGAGCGCCTTCCCGAGATGCACCAAAACCTTTTCCATGCGTTGATTAGGAGGTTGTTGAAGCCCATCGAACGCAGAGGCGAGACCTGTGGCTGGGACTGCTCCGAACCCAGACGGCTCCCCAAACATGACACCCTCCCTCAAGATCCTCTCGACTCGCACTAGGTCGCCTGTGAAATCTGTCCAAATTTTAAGACCAGGATCCAAGGAGAGCACTGCCACTCTGTCATCAGGAGACAGTTGGTTTAAAAGCCCCGCGCTATCGCGCAGTACCCGCAATAGACCATAGGCTCGACCAGCCTGCAGATTTTTTTGGATGAGAAAGATGATTAATTGACCACGAGCTTTCAGCTCAAAGCCAGGGGGCAAATCCTCTGAATCGATCACGGGGTCGTATGGAGTTGAAGGCTCCCCAGTCCACACAACTGTCTCTACCCTAGCGTCCCTGCCTCCAATCGTCACCTGGAAATCCGCGGGAGCCAATCCTCGGACCGGCTGACCGCGCTCGTCAATCACTCGCACGTCGAGCAACGCCCGGCTGACCAACACTTCCTCAGACAGTGAACCTTGCTGAGCAACCAGCACAGCAGATGCCCCCGCCAGCAGGACCAAGACAGTACCGGTGCAAATCGGCCCTATCTTCAGGGGGGGGTATGTCAGATAGCCTGACACTGGGGCTACCTAAGTCAAAATTCCGTTAACAATCTCACCATGCACGTCAGTCAGACGGAAGTTCCGACCTTGGAACCCGAAGGTCAACTTAGTGTGATCTATCCCTAGAAGGTGCAACATCGTCGCATGGAGATCGTGGATATGCACCGGATCTCTCGCTATATTGTAGGAAAAGTCGTCGCTCTCTCCATAGCTAGTTCCTGGCTTCACACCTCCACCAGCCATCCAAATCGTGAAGCAGCGAGGATGATGGTCCCGTCCGTATGTCTCACCATCAAACACACCCTGACAGTAAGCGCTCCTACCGAACTCCCCGCCCCAAACCACTAGGGTGTCATCAAGCATCCCCCGCTGCTTGAGGTCCTGCACGAGAGCCGCCTGAGCCTGGTCCACATCCTTCGCCTGCCTCTGAATACCTCGAGGAAGTCGAGTATGCTGATCCCACCCCCGATGGAAACACTGGACAAATCGGACATCCCGCTCAGCCAGTCGGCGCGCCAGTAAACAGTTACGAGCAAAGGTCCCAGGTTGCCTAGCCTCTTCACCATATAGATCGAAGGTGCTCTCTGGCTCATCGGACAGATCGGTCAAGTCCGGAACCGAAGTCTGCATCCGGTACGCCATCTCGTACTGGGCAATCCGGGTACTAGTCTCTGGATCTCCATACTCCTGCTCTTTGAGCTGATTCAAGGCACCAAGGTCATCGAGATAGCGGCGACGAGTCGCTTGGTCCACCCCTGCCGGATTCGATAAGTACAACACCGGATCACCAGAGGACAGAAATTTCACACCCTGAAATCGGGTAGGTAGGAACCCGCTACCCCAGAGCCTGTTATACAAGGGCTGCCCAGTCTGGGCTGAACCTTTTGACACCATCGCCACAAAGGTCGGCAGATCCGAATTCATCGTACCCAAGCCATAAGTTAGCCACGCGCCTATACTTGGACGACCAGCAAGCTGAGCTCCAGTCTGGAAAAAAGTAATCCCAGGATCGTGGTTGATCGCCTCGGTGTGCATCGTTTTAATGAAACAAAGTTCATCGACAATCTTTGCCGTATGCGGCATAAGTTCACTGACCCAGGTCCGGGTTTGTCCGTGTTGGGAAAATTTGAACTTAGACGGCACAAGGGGAAATCGCTCCTGACCAGCAGTCATCGTAGTGACACGTTGATCACCGCGTACCGAAGGTGGAAGGTCTTCTCCCAGCATTTCCTGCAACTTGGGCTTGTAGTCCCACAACTCGTGTTGCGAGGGGGCCCCTGACTGAAAAAGATATATAACCCTTTTCGCTTTGGGGGCATGATGAGGCAACCCAGGTAAGGCACCGACCGTCGAAGCCGCTCCTCCTCCTTGGGCTATGAGATCCTGCCCAAACAGCGTCGCCAATGCCGCTGTACCGATACCAGAACTGGTCAACTCAAGAAACCGCCGCCGGGTCAGTAACTCTTCAAGACGCGCGTCCATCATTATTCCTTTGTGATAGTTCCGTCAAAGTTCAGAATCAAATTTGCCACCATGGTGTAGGATGCGAGTTCGGCTACATCCAGAGTCTCATCCCTCTGGTGTTCTCCTAGGTTGATGAGTTCAACCGCTGCACCACGATCCAGCTGATATCGGTCCAAGTGCTGACGGTAACCATCCACCAGAATAGCTTCGGCCTCTCGCCTCGGGCGATGAGCGGTCGCCAGAAGGTAGCCGTAGCCGATCCGGTCCTCCGGCGTCACGCCCCCCTCCGTCATCATCCGCTCAGCCAGCCGTCTTGCAGCTTCGACATAGGTGATGTCATTCATCAAGTTCAATGCCTGCAACGGTGTATTGGTCCGACCCGTCCTGACGATGCAAGTTTCACGGGTTGACGAATCGAAGGTCATCATCGTCGGTGGTCCAAGAGTCCGTTTCCAGAAGGTGTAGACGCTCCGGCGATACAAATCATCGCCCTCGGCCTGGTCGTAGGCCACACCCCCTTCATTAACTTCAGCCCACAGCCCTTCCGGCTGATAGGGCTTCACAGAAGGACCACCCACCTTTTCTACCAACAATCCTGAAACGGCAAGAGCCTGGTCTCGAATCATCTGGGCCTGTAATCGTAGCCTGGGACCCCGTGCTACCAATCGATTTTCTGGGTCCTTCTCAAACTCACCAGCGGTGACTTTCGACGACTGCCTGTAAGCAGCGCTTGTAACGATAGTTCGCTGCAAGGCCTTAACATCCCAACCCGAATCCATGAAAGTGGTAGCCAGCCAATCCAGCAATTCAGGATGACTCGGATATTCTCCTTGAGTTCCGAAATTCTCGGCTGTCTTGACCAATCCTGTGCCGAAATACATCTGCCAAAACCGATTCACGGTTACTCTCGCGGTCAACGGATGATCTCGATCAACGAGCCACCGGGCAAACGAAAGGCGATTGGGCTCAACGCCGCGAGGCAAGGGCGGCAATACTGCTGGTACACCTGGGTACACTTCCTCGGCAGGATTGTCATACGCACCACGATTGAGCCGATAGGTCGGTCGACGATCAGTCAACTCTTCCATCACCATCACGGTAGGAAAACTCGACCAAAGATTGTCTCGTTGGCGAACGAGATCTTCAACCTGTCTCTCGGCCTCCAGCACCTTCGCCGGGGCATACTGATCCAAGAATGCCATCCGAAGCTTCTCGGACTGAGCCACGGTACGCTCCGCAGCGGTTAATGCAGCAAGGTCACTGAGTGAGTCAGAAGTGGCCATTACTGCCACCTCATTAGAATCTAAAACGTCACCGTAAATTCGCAGGTCATCGATCAGTCCTACAAATCTTGGCTTGTCAGAACCACTGGCGCCGATGCGAAGAGGAAAGCGGGTCACATTCAGCCGGTTTCCAACCAGATCGTTCAACGCAGTCGTTTCCTGAGCCTGCCCATCGATGTAGATACGAATTCCACTTGGGGCCATAGTCCCATCGTAGGTTGCGGCGAGGTGCTGCCATACACCCCGTCGGACATTGGCCACAGTCTCAACCGCCACACCGTCATCAAGAACGCGTGTCGACATGTTGAACCGAACTTTCCCATTCTCCAGATAAAGCCCCCAACCAACTTCACCTTGGTCGCCACCTCCTGCTCGAGAGAGCACGACACCATCTCTGGCTGTGGGATATACCCACACGGCAAAACTGAATTCATCTTCATAGCTCACGTCTGGGCTGGGGCCTGCGTTCACGAACCGCTGACCGTCGAATGCAGCCGCCCGTCCGACGCGACCCTGGACAAACTCCGGCAACCCGTCTTCCAACACTGCAGGGATATCTCTTATTGTCTGAGTTCCAGCAATATCTCCTTCAAACGCATGATGAACGAGTAGCCCATCACGCTGAACCCAATCCAAACCCGAGGTGTCCGACACAGCCAGCTCCCAGGCTTGCTGGGCACTGTCAGCCTCTGAATCCAAGGCCGATCGAGCCTCACGAGCGTCAGCTAACTTTTGATCAACCTTATCTAATTCCGCTTGTTGTTCAACTGTGGGGGCCGTGACCAATGGTGGAGAGTTCTCGTACTTAAAGCCTTTTCCCCTGTCTGGAATGTTATTGAAATTCGCCACCGCTTCGTAGAATTCTTTCTGCGAAATCGGATCGAATTTATGGTCATGACAACGAGCACACCCCAGAGTCAAGCCCATCCAAACGGTCCCAGTCGTTGATACCCGGTCAACGCCATATTCGACCAAAAACTCCTCTGGAACTATTCCGCCTTCACTATTCTGGCTGTGGTTGCGATTGAAGGCAGTTGCAATTCTCTGTTCAAGAGTTGCGTTCGGCAACATGTCACCAGCCAACTGCTCAATCGTAAACTGATCGAACGGCATATTGTCGTTGTAAGCATCAATAACCCAGTCGCGCCAACGCCACATCGACCGTTCACCATCAGTCTGATATCCATTCGTGTCCGCATAGCGGGAAGCGTCGAGCCACTCAACTGCCATACGTTCCCCGTATCTGGGCGATGAGAGCAGCCGATGAACAGCCTTCTCGTAGGCGTCTGCAGCATCGTCGTTCAAGAAGTCGGCCAGCTCGGTCGGAGTTGGAGGCACGCCGGTCAAATCAAGCGTCACCCTGCGAAGAAGAGTGGCCCGGTCTGCCTCTTCAGCTGGATTCAGCCCGTCTTGCTCGAGTCGATCCAGAATAAAGTTGTCGATCGGATTCCGTGGCCATTCGGCATCAGCTACCCTAGGGAGTTCTGGCTTCTCAGGAGCAATAAATGCCCAGTGGGATTGCCATTCCGCACCCTGGTCAATCCAGAGGCTTAAGGTTTCCACCTCGGAAGCACTGAGTGCTTCTCCACCGCGAGGCATCCGCCTTCCCGGATCGTCTGCGGCAACACGGTGTATGAGCACACTAGACTCAGCATCCCCAGCCACAATTGCCGGACCACCAAATGTCCCTCTGTTGGCAAATGCCCCATCCCGCACGTCCAACCTCAAACCAGCCTGCCGACCCTGCTCATCAGGTCCGTGGCATGCAAAACAGTTCTCCGCCAAAATCGGGCGAACTTCACGCCCGAAGTCGACCAAACGTGCGGCAACAGCGGTGTCATTCTCTGCCGCTATTTCCCCACCCCAGTGAGCTCCCTCGTTGATCCACCGCCGCACCAGGCCGATCTGGTCATCTGTGAGACTACGACCCGATGACTGGGGAGGCATACGCCCTATTGACTCGCCCCTCGTCAGCCTTTCGAACAAGGGGCTCCCGTCCGCATTCCCAGGCAAGACCATGGTCCCAATGAAGTCGCCGGTGTCTAGACGCAACTCTGCTTGGCGAGTCGACTCAGCTGGGCCGTGGCACGCATAACAGGCCTCGGCCAGCACGGGTCGCACATCCCGCTGAAAATCAACCGGTTGGGATGCACCCTGGGCGGCTACATTAACAGGACGAAGCGCCCCTCCACCAACCATTGTCGCCACCGTCGCCAGAGCTAATAATCGACCAATAGTCATCGGCATATATTCTCCCGTCTGATAATCGTAGGCCCTCACCTACCATCGTGCAAGATCCTTTTTCTCCTCTTTACCCTGTCTCAAGCCATTCAGCTCCCAGACCACAAATCCCTACCAGTTATTCAGTGAACGGCATAAACGTCATAAAGCAGCTTGACCCCAATAACAAACAAGGAAACATGGACTACTCGGAAGAACACGGCATCATTAACCCGTTGATGCAACCGTCGACCCAGCCAAACACCAAGCGGCGCAAGAGGAAGCAACACGGCAGAAGTTAGAAGGTTTTCCCCGTTCCATTGCCCCAACCACGCGTAAGGCCCAACTTTCGACCAGTTCACAACAAAAAAAAACACCACGCTCGTAGCCTGAAATCTTGTGCGATTCATCCGCTGAGGGAGAAGGTACGCCTGGAGAGGAGGACCTCCTGCGTGAACCGAAAAACTAGTAAATCCTGATAAAGCCCCCCAAAAGACGCCGTCCACAGAACGTGCGGACCTACCGCTGTTAGCACCTTGCGGGAGGAAATATTGCAGCGCATAGGACAACGCCACCACAGCAACTAGTATTCGGAGACCGTCAGCTGACAGGCTCCCAAACGTGACCCACCCAAGCACAGTACCCACGAGAGCAGACGGCAACAGCACCCTCAGATTCTCGGTATCCCACTCGTTCCAGTATGCCCGAAGCGCCAAGGCATCCATCGCCATGAGAATAGGTAGTAGGATGGCGGCGGCCTGAGCCGGGCTAACAACCATAGCCATCAGCGGAACCCCGACTACGGCGATACCACCACCAAGGCCCCCTTTAGCCACTCCGGCGATGACTACAGCTATGGTGCTAGCGAGATAGAACCACGGGTCGTTGATCAATTGTTCAAGGAAGGACGTCCTTCATTCACGTCCAGAAATATAGGATTTGAATAAAACCACAAATCGTCCCAGGGGTCTTCACCAGGTTCATCCATAAGGGGTTCGGCATGTTCACCACTGGTGCCACGCACCCTAAGATACCGATCCTGAGCTGACCCAGACAGGGTTGTCTCGATAAGCCCAAACTCACCCTCCCGCTGCCAGTCAGCTGGGGTAAACCGCCGAACAACACGAGTTGACAGATTCCGGTCGCTATTCGGGTCAACACCTGACCGAGTCACCTCACCCATGATCAAGTCAACTCGTTGCACGGAGGGGTTCTGTCCACCATGGTTTGCTCCAGCCGGATCACGAAAGCGAACCCTAACCCTCACATCGTCCACAGGATTCAACAATAGCGTTTCTCCTATCCCCGCTTCTCCACCAGCAGGCCCCAGAACAGCTATATCCAACTCCGTCACAAGCCCTCCCGCCGACACAAACACTCGGCCCTGCCGCAAGCCATCGAGAACATCGTCATATGTAGGGTGGGCTCGTACGTAAGTCTTATGAAACTCCCCCGGCCAGAAGTCCGATCCCGGACGAACGGGATCCGAATAGTGAAAATGTGAATCAGAGGAGGCAATAATCCAAAACCGCCTACCTTCCCCGAGCAAAGCGTCCCACAACCCTCCGACAACGGCAGTCATCTGATCAAACCCGCCGAGCGTATGAGCCCCAGGGTTTCGATAACCGCCCCTGAAACCTCGGCCCCTCCCTTGGATTCCACTCGACGCCGATAAAGTCGCTGCCTGATGACCAGGAGCCCCTTCCATCCCTCGATACACCTCAGGAGCCACGTCGTTATTACCGCGCAACTCCCAGGGCTCATCCAAGCCATAACGCCCCCGCCCCAGCGCCGACCGGGATGGGTGATTCGCAAACAGTAATGGCAGCGGTTCAAGTTGCCTTATGTGGTTCAGCGCCGCACTTCTAAGAGACTCGGAGTTGCGCCTCGGATTCCTCGGCAAAGCCCAGTCTTCATTAGCATCAAACCGACTCTCGATCTCAAATAGAATCCTCGCTTCATCCTCGGTTTGCGGGATGATCAGAGTATGATGATCCATCCCAGGCATATTCAATTCCATCCCGTAAAATTGCAGCAGCTCTGGCACAAGTCGACGGGACAATGTCAGCTCGCTATAGGCCCGTGTCAGGTTCAATTGGGAATGATTGGGTCCCCCATGATCAGTCGTAACCATCCACCTGAGACCAAACTGACGCGCCATGGCCGCATTACGAGGCGTGGAATAAGCGGCGTCCCTTCCTTTAATCGCAAGGGGCGGGCTAACCGACCGGTCATACCCGCTACTCCAATGGCTATGAATATGTGAATCACCGGCCAACCACACGCGCTCCTGCCCTGTTATTGACAGCACCAGCCCTGCAAACATTAGAGCCAACAACCACAACGACATCCCTCGGGAAGGCATAAGATTCCTCCTCATCCCCTGCCATCATCACCCATCAGCGACCCTCACCATCAGCTCTCCTCGCACCCCGGAGAGTGTTCACCATCCCGTAATTGCCCTCGTGACAGGTGTAGGGGTATAGGGGACCTTGGGTTTTTACCATTGGCAATTGAACACTCCAAGGCCGAGACCAGGTAGTCGGGTCCTCAACCGTAAACTCGTAACGGATCGTATCTGCATCCAACCTAGTGAACCGCTCGACAACACGGAGAGAATCTCCTGACCCTTGGAACCCCGTCTTTTCCGTAAAATTCGTCGTGTCTACCACCAAAGTGTCGCCCTCCCAACGACCAATAGAATGACCCGGCCATTGCCTAATACGTGGGGATACGTGGTCACCGCCGTTTGTCCCGATAATCCGTGGTGGATTATTGGCCATCTCAGCAAAGACCACAACATGGTCTGGTGTCTGAAAGATTTGATAGAGGTCGTTATAGGGTGGCGGCATCATCGGCGGCCCTTCATGGGTCCAGACCAAACACCGCTCCTGGGCCGGACGGTTCTGGTAACTATCGTAGCCACGTTGGTCCCGACGTTGCTGTGCCCGCATTAGTCCCTCTTCAGTGCGAGAAGGAATGCGACCATCGGTCGGATCGACAATCAATGAAGTCCGTCGGCTCGACAGTCCCTTAGGGTCAGCGGTACGAAGCCACATAGAATTGTCGTAATGAGTCGGGTCGGCCTGCTCAGTCGCAGCAGTTCGTCGGTCGACATCAACCGACACCGCGTCGGCAAAGGCTCGCCCACGCAGTGGGTCCACGCCGGGAGCAGTCAGAACCCTTGTCAGGGTCGCCACCTCCTCATCAGTCAGGAAACTCCGTTCTCCAAACTCCTCCGGTCTTTGCAACGGCGTAAACGTTTGCGTGGTCCACAACCCAGTCAAATCCGGCCGACCGTCTGCTGTCCGCGGCACTCCCTCCGAGGGCGGGACTTGGCCCGCACTTTGGTGGGCCAGAAGGGATAGAAACACAAACACAACTAGCCTCTTCATCTCCTAAGACCTCCGTGCCTTTCAGAACCTTCACCCCACCAGCCAGACCACTAGCAGGTAAGTTCCAAACCAATGTATAGCTGTCACCACCGATTGGCAAATTTCAAGCCATGGCCTAAACCCCTGGATCCTATAACGTGACTTTGGGGACTCACCCATGGTCAATCCTCACAGCCTCGAGCAAAGAGCCAAGACTTTCAACCATTCCAACAAAATGCAGTAACCCTTGCATTTACAGGCCTTTGCCAGTAAATTTATACCCTAGCATTGCAAAGATGCCGTTGTTGCAGACTCACTAGTATTACCCTCGCAGAACCTTAATGGCACTGTTAACAAAAGACGGTGCGCATGGGAGAAGCACTGATGACGAAAAGATGCGCCGCAGGATTCTTTACACTAGCCATCGTCCTGTTGCTCACACCGCAGGCATTTACGCAATCAGCAGACCGCACAATGCCGATGCGAACACCGGACGGACACCCTGACATCTCCGGAATCTTTACTTTCCGGACACTGACTCCCTACCAGCGACCAGCTCAATTCGAAGGTCAGGACACCCTCGACGCTCGAACGGCCGCACAATTCGAAGCCTCAGAACGCACTCGACAGAATCGCGATCTCTTCGATCCAGTTCAGGGTGCTCGGAGTGCAGGTTACCAGCCTCGAGCAGAGGGAGGCGTCCTCTCGTATAACGAGTTCTGGTACGAGCGTGGGGTCGACCTGACTGACGATAAACGCACATCGCTAGTTATCGATCCTCCAAATGGGCGGCTCCCACAACGCACTGAGGAAGCCCAGATGGCCGCTCAAGAACGCTCGGCCTACCGCCGAGAGCACATGTACGATTCCTACGAGAACCGCAGCCTCATGGATCGCTGCATCATGGGTTTCAATGCTGGCCCACCCATGTCATCCGGTGCTTACAACAACAACGTGATGATCTTTCAGACCAAAGACCATGTTGTAATTCTTAATGAAATGGTTCACAACGCTCGGATTGTCCCAATCGATGACGTCGCTACTCCTCCATTCAAGCAACTTTCCGGAGTCTCCCGCGGTCACTGGGAGGGAGAAACATTCGTTGTTGAAACCAGCCAATTCCGCGGTGGCGAAAGCCGAGGGACAAGCCCGAACAAACACCTGATTGAGCGTTTCACACGTGTCACCCCTGACCGTGTGGCCTACGAATACACTGTCTCAGACCCCACCGTCTATACTGCCCCCTTCACAGTTATGATGCCGTTTCGCCGGACCGACGGCCCACTGTTTGAATACGCATGCCATGAAGGCAACATTGGATTGCATGGCATCCTCGCTGGTGCCCGCGAACTTGAGCGACAGGGGCGAGAGCTGAGACCCTAGGGGCTTTGAACCACCCTGCTGACCCCTTGGGCCGGCACCGCGGGCATCCGCGGTGCCGGCCCGTTGTTTTGGACACGAAGTACCTGAAGTATTGTTCTCCTCTTTGCTAAGGACTGGAGGCTTTCTATGTTTGGACAGACTCAATTCCGCTCGAAGGCGCTAGGCGCCATATTACTCTCGGCACTCTTATCAGGAGCGTGCATGGGATCCCTACCCCAACCGACTCCTGACATCAGTAATGCCGTGGTCTTCACGGGTGCCCGAGTCATAGTCGGTGACGGTTCCGTCATCGAAAACGGCGCATTTGTAGTCGAGGAAGACCGTCTCGTTGCAGTCGGCGACGCCAATAGCCTTGAGCCCCCTACTGGTTCGGCCCAAATAGACCTTAGCGGCCGTACCGTAATGCCCGCCATCATTGACACTCATGTGCACCTTAGAACCACAAGCCGAGACGAGCTCGTCGAAGACTTACAACGGAAAGCTTACTATGGCGTCGCCGCCGTCATGAGCCTAGGACGTGGCACCGGTGACCTCCCATTCCAGATTCGAGATGAGGTGATTCCCAACGCCGCCCTCTACCGCACTGTCGGACGTGGCATCACGGCGCCAGAACCAGGTCGGACCGAGGTTCCTTACTGGATTTCGACCCCTGAGGAAGCTAGGGCAGCCGTTCAAGAACTTGCCCCACAAAGCCTCGACGTCATCAAGATCTGGGTCGACGATCGAAACGGTCAGTTCGACAAGCTCACACCAGAACTCTACAGTGCAGTCATTGACGAGGCCCACCAACGAGACCTGCGTGTCACAGCCCATGTCTATACACTGGAGGATGCTAAGGGTCTGCTACGTTCGGGTCTTGACGCGTTCGCGCACGGTATTCGAGACATGGATATTGATGACGAGGTGGTCGAACTTTTCCAAGAGCGACCCCACATTGTTCTAGCTCCAAATCTGCCAAACCCAGGGCGTCCCACCGATCTCAGCTGGTTGGCGGGCACTATTCAACCAGACCAACTAGAAGAGATGCAGGCCAGGTCAGTTGACAACATTGGAGCCCAACAGCGCTTCGGCATTCAGGCCCGCAATCTGGCGAGACTACACGCTGCCGGCACAACGATAATCCTCGGAACGGACGGTGGTGCCGGATGGAGTCCTCATGCTGAGATGGAAGACATGGTAAGGGCCGGCATGCCCCCTGCCGACGTAATAGTCGCAGCGACTGGTAATTCTGCTGCCTTTATGGAGTTGGAC
Organism: Acidobacteria bacterium UBA2990; assembly: GCA_002347025.1. GTDB lineage: Bacteria > Acidobacteriota > Vicinamibacteria > Vicinamibacterales > UBA8438 > UBA2990. Next base: position 153,966 of record DEAE01000023.1, on the reverse strand, counting down.
AATCTAGGCACCCTAGAAGCTGGAAAGAGTGCCGACTTCATCATCCTCGAAGCCAACCCTATTGAAGACATTACCAACACCCGGCAAATCGTGGATGTGTATCTTCGAGGTGTCGCTGTTGAAAGGGAGGCACTCAGCGAGGCATGGCTTGGGTCGTAGCGGGAGCCCATCACCACTCGTTTAGGGGGATCCCGAAGCTTGAGTCTGAGGCACCCGAACCCGGAATATCAAGGTAGGCTGAAACCATTCACAACAGTTTCAGCCCACCGCAGGCGCAGTAGATAGACTAGTAAGCGTCGTACCCTTCCGTCAATTCGATGTAGGTTCCCTCAGGATCCGTAATAAAGGCAATCTTTAGTTCAATGCTATCGATCTCACGATATTCAACATCAAACTCGATACCTTTGGCTTTCAGTGCCTCACAAAACGCTTCGAGGTCATCAACCTCAAACCCGATATGATCAATCGCCCGTCCACGAGAAGGCACATGCTCATCCTGAGTGTTACCAAAACTCATGTTCATACCTGGAACATTGGTAGTCGTTTCAATCCGCCCTCTCGGACGTCTCTCTAAGCCGAACATCTCCACATACCAGTCCAGGAGACTTTCATATTCTGGAGTCCAAAAATGGATGTGATAACCACTAGCTTCGACGTGAAGCCCCTGATCTTCCTGTAGTTCGACCAAGGCACCATCTGGAAAAGTCACATAGGCATTATGCTGGCCCTCAGCACCTGTGAATTCTGAATCGACTGCATACCCAGCAGCCCTCCATTTGGCCAAAAATTTCTCCATATCCCGAACCTTGAAGCCGAAATGGTCCATCACCGTACCCTTTGAGGGCCCTGTCGGAGCTCGCTCGGTCAAAGCAACAAGAAAGTTTGGGAGGCGAATAGCGGTCAATGGACCCTTCTCAACCACCACCCCTCCGAAATGATCGACCCAAAGCTGCTTGTTCAGCTCCATGTCGGTTACGTTTAGATGAACATGGCCATAAGTGAGCCCCGCCTCGTTGGCTACAGCTAACTGTGCGGAGACCGACGAGACAGATACCAGCACAGCAATAACACTCAGTAATCCCCTCATTCTGCTTCCTCCTCGATAGCGTCCAACCAGTCGATGTTAAAGCCTCGGCTCACAAATTCAAACGAGCACCCTTCAACCTATATAGCAGGTCAACGAGTTGGATAGCCCGGCATTTACCTTTACTGCGGATTGTAGTGTATCGTGCTATGCATGACGAGGAGCCGACAAAGAGATATCCGACGCCATGCCATTGTGGCACTCCCACTTTTGGCCGCGCTCAACTGCGGTGCCCCAGAGCAAGACATCCACCAGCCTGATCCTTCCTCAGGTGTATCTGATGGCCTACCCAATTCGGAGGTACCACAGTTTAGAGTTGATCCCTTCTGGGCTAGGGAGCTGCCCAATAACTGGATACTGGGCCAGGTCTCTGGCATAGCTGTAGACGACCAAGATCATGTTTGGGTGTTACACCGCCCGAGAACACTCGATGCCAGACAGCGAGGCGAGGAGGGTATGTGCTGTGTAGCGGCTCCTCCTGTCATCGAATTTGATCCGGAAGGCAATGTCGTGAGCTTTTGGGGTGGTCCCGGGGATGGCTACCAGTGGCCAACAAGCGAGCATGGTATCCACGTCGATTCAGAGGACTTTGTCTGGATTGGCGGTAACGCACCGGACGACGCGCACATCTTAAAGTTCACCAAAGCTGGAGAATTCCTGCTACAAATCGGACAGCAGGGGGAAAGCGGAGGTAGCAACGACACCGAAAATCTCGGGCGACCTGCCGGTATTCGCGTTGACTCCGAGGCCAACGAAGTCTATGTCGCCGATGGTTACGGCAACCGTCGAGTCATAGTCTTTGATTCCAACACTGGGGCCTACAAACGGCATTGGGGCGCATATGGTGAGAGACCTGAAGACCTAGCCTTACCACCTTATGACCCCGCAGCCGAACCTATTCGTCAATATCGTGGCCCCGTCCATGACGTTGCAATTTCCCACGACGGGTTAGTCTATGTTTCCGACCGCACAAATAACCGTTTACAGGTATTCCAGAAGGACGGTAAGTTCGTTACCGAAGCTTTCATTCGCCCAGAAACATTAGGGAGCGGCTCAGTATGTGGAGTCACCCTCTCCGAAGACCCCGATCAGCGCTGGCTGTTCATCTCAGACAGCACCAACAACGTAGTCTGGATTCTCGACCGAGAAACACTTGAGATCCGAGACCATTTCGGGCGATTGGGCAAGAATGCGGGTCAATTCTATCGCCTCCACACCCTCGGCATAGATTCGCAGGGGAATCTATACACCACCGAGGTTAATGTGGGACAACGGGTGCAAAAGTTTGACCGTGTTCAGCCTTGAACAGAACCACTGGTGATAACAAAAGCCACCAATCCACCGTGCGACGGAGTAAGGTAATTGGACTAGGCCTCCAGCCTGCCTCTTGTTTGGAGTTAAGGATCTAGGGTTTTCTGCCTCCGGAATACGCCAATGACACCCCAGTGCCGGCCGGTTCGCTCCGGAAATATCGCTAGGTGCTTTCTCTTGTCCGTCGTCACTCTCTCGCTCGGCTACCTTGGGGTCAGCGTCTTTGGTAGCACCCAAGAAGTCATCAGTTTCAACAGAATCATCGAGCACCTAAAGAGCCAACAAGCAGTCATCGGCACCTTCACCCGCTTCCCGATGTCCGATCTAGATTTTCTGGTTATTGACACCCAATATACCAACTTCGATATCGAGGCCATCCGCCGCACCATGAGTCGGCTGCGGGCTAGCAATGAACCTCCGAGCTTCACCCCTATCGTACGGATTCCCGACTTGGGGAGAAACACACCGCAAGGACTAGTCGCCCAACTACTTGACGCCGGTGTAACCGGCATCATGTTCCCCAATATCGAAACGGCCGACCAAGCCCGCACAGCCATCGGTTCAATGCGTTTCCAAACTGCAAACCAGACCCAACCCGAAGGGCTACGCCACACCACCGTTGGATCCGCTCCCACCTACTGGAGTATCACTGATGATGACTACCGCCGGACTGCTGATGTCTGGCCACTCAACCCTTCCGGACAGCTGGTTGCGTTGCTGCAAATCGAATCACTTCGCGCAGTCGAGCAGCTCGATGAGATTTTGGCTGTACCTGGAATCGGTGTGATATTCCTAGGACCAACCGATCTCGCTAGCTCCATTGGAACAGACAATGCTAACGACCCACAGGTTGAGGTGCTCGTCCAGCAGGTACTCCGCGCGTGTCTGGCCACAGGCATTCCCTGTGGCTACCCAATCGTGGCTACAAGCCTTGAGATGGCCAGGCTCCAAACGACCCGACGTCTCAACGAAGGCTTCTCAGTTCTAGCAGTCATGACCGTCTCACCCTGAATCAGAAACGGTAGCCTCAACTGTATTTCGAGCCCTGAGCCCCCCAAGGCCTGCAGCGTCATGAGCCTGTCCAAAGTTTGTAGGTATACCGGATTACCAGATAAGTTAAACGGGTAAAGTAAGGAGTGGGCTTGAACTCAGAGGGAATGACCGTCCTAGTCGGCATGTTTGGCCTAGTCCTAAGTGTCGGATTGTGGGCCAGTCGACGCAACTCATCGATAGCCGACATAGATGCCAGGGAACTAATCCTGGCCAGTCGGAGCCTCCCCTTATGGGTCGCCCTTCTAACCATGACCGCTACTTGGGTGGGAGGTGGCTACATCAACGGGACGGCGGAATCTACCTTCACCTCTGGAGCCCTTTGGGGCATCCAACCCGGGCTCGGGTTTGCCTTCTCCTTAACTCTCGGCGGACTCCTCTTCGCCCGCCCAATGCGACGGCGAAACTACGTCACCCTTCTAGACCCCTTGGAACAGCGCTACGGGAGACATCTTGCCGCTGGTTTGATGGTTACAGCTGTGTTGGCGGAAATTATCTGGAGTGGGGCTGTACTGGTAGCCCTAGGCACGACAGCCGCTACGATACTAAATGTCGACATCCCCACCGCCATCATTCTTTCTGCCGGAATTGTCATCTGTTACACCTGCAGCGGCGGTTTCCGAGCAGTGGCCTACACCGATACTGTCCAGCTACTCCTAATTGTCATCGGGTTGGGTGTTACCCTACCGTTTGTGGTCTCCATGGCTGGAGGTTTATCCAGTGTTTTGGAAGGGGCATTCCCACCATTTCGCCACCAGCGAGAAATCATTTCCTACACCGACCTGACCATCGTGCTGGTGCTAGGGGGAATCCCGTGGAACGTATATTTTCAACGAGTTCTTGCTAGCAAGAATGAACAGGTCGCAGCACAGCTATCTCTGGCGGCGGCTCCCTTGTGCGTCATCCTTGCGATTCCCCCGCTCCTAGCCGGTCTCGCGGCTACAAACCTTGACTGGAGGGAACTTGCTGGACCTGAGGAAACTCGACTCCTTTTCGAGAATGGAGCACTTGCCCTGCCTTATGTCATCAAATACACGACGCCGCCCTGGGTAAGTTGGCTCGCGCTCGGCGCGATCGCTGCTGCTGTAATGTCATCAGTCGATTCGTCAATTCTCTCTGCCGCCTCGCTGATCACCTGGAACGGCTACCGAGCGCTGTATCGCCCCCAAGCCTCATCACGACAAATTAGTCGCTGTATTCGAGTATTCATTCTTGGACTGGGCACCCTTGCAACCACCTTCGCCCTTACAGTCTCTAGCGTCAAAGATCTTTGGTACCTATGCGGTGACGTGGTCTATTGCGTGCTCTTTCCCCAGTTGTTCCTCGCACTTTTCGATCCCAAGGCCAACAAGCCTGGTGCAGCGGCAGGTTTTATGGTTTCCATTCTGCTTCGCTTAGGAGGAGGCGTGAGAACACTGGGACTACCCAATTTCTTACCCTACCCAGACTGGATGGCTGAATCATCTGTCGATTTTCCATTTCGTACTTTTGCAATGGTCACAGGTCTTGTCACCACGTACGTAGTCTCCCGCTGCTCTTACAAATGGTCACCGCCACGTCCTATTGAGCCAGCGTCTACAAGACCTTAAGGAGACTTATGGTCACTAGCACTAAGCACTCTCTCAGCAGCCGGCTTACAGCCTGGTCCGTACACGTTTACACGGGTCTAGGACTACCTTTGATGTACCTAGCCACACAGGAGCTACTCATCAACTCTACTGCCGACCACAAGGACCCCCGCATGTTTTTCCTGTGGGTGTGGCTATCGATCATTGTCGACAGCACCGACGGTGTTCTCGCCAAGAGGGTGGGAGTTGAACACATCCTTCCAGAATTTAGCGGTCGTCGCCTAGACGACATCGTTGACTTCCTTTCCTTCGTGTTCCTCCCATGCGTTGCATTCGGAATCTACGAACTATTCCCAACCAATTGGCAATGGTTCGCTATCGTAACAATCATGGCAAGCGGCTACGGGTTCTGCCAGACAAAGGCGAAAACTGAGAATGCGTTCGTCGGTTTTCCTTCATATTGGAACATCGTGCTCATTTATCTCTATTTACTCGGACTGAACCCATGGATCAACCTTGCCATTGTTGGGTTTCTCACGTTTATGGTGTTTGTGCCTATTCACTACGTGTATCCAACCAGAACCACTCTCCTTAGGCCCTTAACCCTCATTTTTGCTACCCTCTGGTCCATAAGCCTGATGGCCTGCTCAGTCTTCCCACAGGAGCCATGGACGACCCCCGTCACGCGGATTTCGCTGTCTTTTCCGATCTATTACTTGTTACTGTCCATCACCCACCATCGCCAGCTTTATTCCAATGCGGAAGCCATCCCCTCTTGCAACCGGGCTGCTGATCACCAAAGACCTATGACTAACAAACAGTAGAACTGTAGCTAGATGAGCAAATCTCCATGCACTCAACCTCAAGCTAGCCATCGAAGTTTCTATTCAAGCGAACATCTGGCCCGGACAGCTTGAGGTGATTCAGTTGTCGGTCATGAAAGCCTTTGAGGTACCGACCGATCAGTTTAGTGTTCCTACACCTATGCACGTTTGGGTTCAGGCAAGCTAGACACCCAAGATATTCTAGAAGCCATGTCAGGCTCTCCATTTACCGACGAGTGGTCCGTAATAACAAGTAATGTTGAATTAAAGGCCCACTGTTCACGGTGGTCGGTCACCGAAATCATTGGCATTGATACCGAATTTATAAGGGAACGTACTTACCGCCCCTGCCCTGCCCTGATTCAGGTAGCGGACAGCCACGGCATCGCATTGATTGACCCGCTCACAATATCTGACTTCAACCCCTTGAAAGATATCTTGCTGGATTCGTCGGTCGTCAAATTAATGCATGCTTGCGACGAAGACCTCGAGGTTTTAGAACTGCTCACAGGGGTAACGGTCTCTAATGCCTTTGACACTCAGCTGGCCGCTGCGTTTGCAGGATACGGCTTCTCCCTAGGATATCGGCCCCTCCTGGAAACCCTACTGCATGTAGCCTTAGACAAAGACCAAACCCGTTCAGACTGGCTAAAACGCCCACTGTCATCATCCCAACTCCGGTATGCCGCATTAGACGTAGCTTACCTCTTAACCATACACAACCGACTCTCACGGGAACTGGAGACCCTTGGTCGGTCAGACTGGTTAAAGGAAGAGTTTGAACACCGGCGTCGTGCACGCTCGGTCGACAATCTCCAAGAAGCCGCCTATTTACGAATTCGTGGGCGTGGGACACTAAAGCCGACACAACGTGTTGTCCTGCGGGCCCTGTGTCAATGGCGCGAGATCGAGGCCATGGCCCGCAACATCCCCCGTCGGCATCTATTGCGCGACGAAGTATTGCTCAAGCTTGCATCGCATTCCACGTCAGACACTTCTTCACTACGGAAGATAATTGGGCTTTCTGAAAAAGTAAGGACTCGCTATGGAGAGACACTTGCCGCTTGTGTAACCTCGGCACGCGCTAACCTACCAACTGATTCAGACAACCACCTCAGTCTTCGACCCTACGCAAACCAACTGAAACGTTGGAAAGAGATTACCCGAACAAAGGCCCAGGACAACAACTTGCCTCCAGAACTGCTCGCGAACCAGCGGGCACTTGAGACCTTGCTAATCAGCTTGATGAAAACTCCTGCTCATATTCCTACAGTGTTTCAAGGTTGGCGATTCAAGGTCATCACCGAAACATTACTGAACAACATTTCCGATTCAAGCAGCCTGGCATCTGCTATACCACCAAAACACTGAACAACCCACCCAGAGGGCCCGAACGACTCTGACCAGCTCCACGGCAACTTTGGCTAACGACACAAACGTGACCCTATCTCATTGCAGGACACCCCAACAGCCTCAAGCTATCTCTCAGACTCCCCATCGGCTTCGACCCTGCTCAACCGCCAGAGCCGAGGATCAAGTCCCAGCCTCGGCGAATGCCCCCAGCAACACCAAAATATCCAAGAACCCAATGTAAGACACCCATCAGCCAGACCTCTATGGACGTCACTCCACTCTGCTATATGCTGCTGGGGTTCATGCGGATCCCGCTTCTACGCAATTCAATGAATGCTAGAAACAGGAGGTATCAGCGATGCACAAGCAAGTGATCTTTCCCGTAGTCGCCATCGCACTATTGTTCGCATCGAGTAGTGTTGTGAACGCTCAAGTAAGCGATGAGGCTTTTGATCAAATGAGTAGTCTTCTGGCCGGGGAGCTGGCTGGCACTCTTCACGTGTCGGAAGGGGAACATCTAGAAAGACTTGGCTCTAACGCTGAACAAGCACTCACTCTGAACTATAGCGTGAGGTCAGGCGGCAGCTCTATTCTCGAGCTAAGCAATAGTAACGGCATTGAGATGGTCACCAGCTTCAACAAACAAGAAGGAACCCTTCTTGCGACCCATTACTGTGTTCTACAAAATAAGCCAGTAGCAACGTTGGACTCGTCAATCGATGGCATCTTATCCTTCACGACCGATGTTGCACGAAGCGGCTTGCAAGCAGGAAGAGACGAATATGTCAGTTCGTGGCGCCTGAGCCTTGAACCTGAAAATCCAAACCAGTTCGTCTACGAATATACGGTAACTAGGCCTGACATGACCAAATGGATGGCAAAGGCAACCCTCTCCAGAGTCAACTAAGGAGACCTGCCAGTGGAACCTTGCTTCCACAAATTACCAAGTTCCGGATAGTAGAGTTCAGCTACGTGAGCCGCGGAATGGCATCCCGCTAGGTTTGCTGTAGCGACTGGAGGACTGCCGGGAGGAATCCCGAATTTTACTGGGATCCTCCAGGTCCCTTAGGTTCAAATGATTCATAGGCGCGCCACTGCCTCAACTCAGCACGTCGGGTTCGCCGAAATAACACTCTTACATCTGTGTAGGTCTCATACTGGATCCGCCCCCAAATATTGCCCAGCACTGGGGCTCGGTCGAGCGAGCCCCGGGCTTCAGCGATTGACCCAAGGGCTCCCCACCAGAGGCGAACACGATCAATTAATTGAAACTGCACACGAGCCGGTTCAAATGTTTCAACATCAATCCATAACTTGCCTTTGGCCTTATTTAGAGCATGGTCGATACGCCTCCTCACTGGTAGGTCTCCATCACGAGGCCGAAATGAGATGGCGTAACTAGGTCGACCCCGCCATACTTCTTCGCCCTCCAAAGAAAACACGTACCGCTCAATAAGCTCTTCGTTAAAGATCACCCGCTCTTCGTCATCGTCGGCGTCCACCTCTCCGTCCCGGATCCGTTGAAGCGCCTGAAGAAATTCAGCCTCCCGCTCAGCCTCCCACTCCAACTCTTGGTCGCTCAGCGGTCGCCCATTGACCGATATACGCCGTTCATAAGGCACGCCATCAAGCGGAAATACTTCAAAGTCCCCTCGATCACTCTCCTCGACCTCACCGTCACCATTAAACTTCCTCACCTCTCTACTCATCAGACTGCGATATCTGATCTGTAATTGTTGCTCTTCATTGGAAGCCACACGATTCAACGCTTTCCGGACCACAGACCTAGCTTCCTGATCATCGCTAGCTCCAACTCCAATCCCTTCCGCTCCAGCCAACGTCACCAGACCCGTAATCAGCGCCGACATCAATACGACCATATAAACACTCTTCGGTAGATGAAACGACTAGATCCACCCTATTTTCGCCCGACAAAACAACATTCCTTAACCTATCGCATCAGCCTTTAATAACACGCGGCAACAGCATGTGATGCAGGGGACAGATAGATGTAGGATTCTGGTAGGCCGCGCCAGCAAATGCTTGTAAATAACGGCGAAGGTGATTCAACTTTACCACCTCGTCCACAAAGCCTTGACGAGCACAATATAGAGGCCTTGAGGTATCGCGATAGCCTTCCACAAGCTCGTTCATTTTATCAATCACTGGACCAAGGGGTCGCCCTGCATCATGCTCCTTCGTCGCCCTCCTCGTGTAGGTTGCCACTGCCGCAGTCTCCCCATGCATCACCGCAATCTCAGTCGCAGGGGTCCCTAAAGTAAATGCATTGTGTCGATTAGCCGTAGGTCCACCCATGATGTAGTGAGCTGCAGCCGTTCCTTTCCGTAATACAACGAGCATCATCGGGACATCGGTTTGCTGGATCGTGTAGACCAACGACTGCCCAAGCCCCAGCAACTCGGCTTTCTCGGCTACCTCTCCAACATCAATCCCTGACGTATCCTGAAACCAAACAACCGGTAATCGGTCACGGCCACAAAGAGTCACGAACTCATTCATCTTCACCAGACCCTGCCGATAGAGTTTGCCCCCAATCCCGGGATAGTCCGCATACTCTGGATAGCCCTTACCTAAGTAGCCTTGTCGGTTACCGATGCAACCCACCAAACGTCCATCAATCTTGCAGATTCCCGTGAACACCTCAGGCCCATAGTCAGGGCGGAATTCTAGACGCTCACTTCCATCGACTAATCGAGCAAGTACCTCATCAAAGTCATATACCTCACGTTGATTGACTGGGAGAAGGTGATAGAGATCATCAGCCGGAAAGGCAGGCGGCTTCGGCTTCGCCGCCCGAAAAAACTCAGCACCATAGGCTGGAACAGCTCGCATGTATTCTTTCAAGCCATCCAGCACGCCAGTCTCTTCCTCGCACACGCGAGTAAAGAAACCTGTGCCTTCATAGTGGGTATCCGTGCCGCCTGGTGGACGAGCCGAAAATTGCCGGGTTTGCTCTATCAATGCTTCGACCATCGTTTCATCAAACCCCCCTTTGGGAGCCATCCCAGACACAATACCGACGCCACCGACTGCCATATTGGCATCCTGATGGGCCAACAATATCGTTGGGCTGATCGACTGGTAGCCTCCTCCGGCCGGGTTAGTACCGTAGATACCGGCCAAGACCGGGATACCGGCCTGCTCAAGTTCGGCGTGGCGAAAAAACGGAGTGCCCGCACCACGGCGGTTGGCATAGAACTTCTCCTGCTCTGGCAATTTGGCACCGCTGCAATTGACCAGCCATACCAACGGAATATTCAGACGAGACGCCAAGTCTGTGGCACGCAGGATATTTTCAGATTGCCCTGGAACCCAAGCCCCAGCCATAAACTTGTTATCGAACCCAATTACTACCGCCCACCGCCCTTCAATCTTCCCGAGCCCGTCCACTACATTCGTAGTTCCTTCCTTATTGGCGAGTGGGTTATAGAGGCTATGCAGAGGATGCCAAGTGCCTTCATCAACCAGATATTGAAGCCTCTGGTAAACAGTCATCGAACCCCTCTTGTTGACCTGTTCAGTCGATAGTCCAGCCGCAGCAGCCCGTCCACCAGCCTCGTCAATCTCTCCCTCTACGCCTCTTAGTGCATCAGCACTGGAAGCTAGCCTAGTGATACGGCCAGGCTTCAGTCCTTTACCGAAGCTCACCATCCTCTCGAAATACGGCTTCACGACAAAAACCTCACCCCTTTGGTTATACGCGAGTCTGCGGCGGCAGGAGTAGTTCCACTACCGATTGGGTGTGTGACCACAGGCGATACCCGCGATGATGAGCTTCTGAATGTTCGAAGTTCCTTCAACCACCTGCAACGATTTCGCATCACGATACAACCGTTCAGCGGGATACTCACTGGAATAGCCGTAGGATCCGAAAATTTTCATGCATTCGTTAGCCGCATGTACTGCCGTCTCAGATGCCTGCAACTTGGCTAGTGACGTTTCATACTGGTTAGCCTTGCCTGCGTCCTTAAGCCATGCCGCACGGTAGACCAGCATTCGCGCTGCCTCATGCTCAGCCACCATCTCAGCAATCTGTGCTTGCACCATCTGATGGCGAGAAATCGGTTTGCCGAACTGGACTCGCTCATTGGCATAGTCAATAGCAGCATCAACGGCCGCACCGGCAACGCCGATCGCCCCGGCAGCACATCCCAACCTAGTGTTGTTGAGTTGCCACATACAAATCTTAAATCCTTCCCCGATCTCGCCTAACAAAGCCTCTTTCGGCAATTGCGTGCCATGAAAGGCCATCTCACCAGTCGGGGCACAATGCAAACCCAACTTCGTCTCTATATCGGTGGCGACAAAATTATTTACCTTCTTAGGTTCAAGAATGAAGGCGCTCATGCCTCGATGACCCTTATCGGGATCAGTCATTGCATAGAGCAGGCCCGCGTCACCCTGGGTCGCATTGGACACCCAAATCTTGCTACCGTGCAATTCCCAGTGATCTCCCTTGTCATGGGCGACCGTCTTCATACTAGCCACATCAGAGCCACTTTCCGGTTCCGTCATTCCGAAGAATCCGATCTGGGTTCCAGCTACCCACCCTGGAATAAACCGTTTCTGTTGGTCGGAAGTCCCGTACTTAGCCACTGTCAGCGCAGGGCCCAAATTTTGCATATTGAACGGAAGTCGCCAAGAGGCCGAAACCTTTGCCACCTGTTCAGCCATAAGAACCGACTCCAAAAATCCGAACCCGACTCCACCCAACTCTTCTGGAAGTCCGCAGGAAAAGAACCCAAGTCTACCCATTCGCTCTACTCGATCCAGGCGACATTCATGATTCCTCTCTTCGTCGATCAGAGTCGGGGAAATATCATTTAGTGCAAATTCCTTCGCTGTCTCCTGTATCAGATGTTGTTCTTCGGTCAACTCAAAATTCATCCTATCCTCACCGTGCCATTCCCATATTCTTCATTGGGTCTCCCTCAACACTTGGTTACTCAGCATTACCCTCCGAGCTTCAGCGATACTCCTACTTAGTTCTCAATAGACACCAGGACGTCGTCCTCTTCAACCTGGTCTCCCACCTTCACCACAACCCCAGACACAGTCCCAGCACATGAGGCATAGACGACAGTTTCCATCTTCATCGCCTCCAAGACCAATACTTCAGCATCTTCCTCAATCAGCTCTCCTACGGTCACTGCCACCGAAAGTACCTTCCCCGCCAACGGTGCCAATACCTCTTCTGCCATATTGTCCTTCCACAAGGCACTACACTCTTCCGCTCTAAGATGAGCTGTCTCGCTCAGACCAAAGACACCTCTACTGCTGCAACATAGCCAGAAAAATACCAGCCGCTATCACCGTACCAATAACGCCCGCTAAATTCGGTCCCATCGCAAACATCAGCAAATAGTTCTTCTTGTCCACCTCAGCCGCCACCTTGTGGGCCACCCGTGCAGCCATCGGCACAGCCGACACCCCAGCGGCCCCCACAAGCGGGTTGATCTTGTCGTCGGTAAATACATTCATTAGTTTTGCCAAAAGAACCCCACTCGCCGTACTGGCGGCAAAGGCAAAGAGGCCTAAGACAAAGATAAATAGGACATCGGTCCGAAGAAATGTCGATGCCTCCATTGTGGCACCCACACCCAGACCAAGAACGATAATAACGATATTCATCAACGCGTTCTGAGCGGTCTCGGTGAGTCGCTCGACAACCTTCGATTCCCGAAATAGATTGCCCAACATAAACATGACAATCAGCGGGGCTGAGGCAGGAACCAACAACACAATCAACATGGCGGCTACTACCGCGAACACAAGCTTTTCTCGCGTTTCCACCTTCCGAGTCCGCCTCATCCTGATAGCCCTCTCCTGTTCGCTAGTAAGCAAACGCATAATCGGAGGTTGAATCACCGGAACGAGCGCCATGTAAGAGTAGGCTGCTACTGCGCAAGTTCCCAGCAGATGAGGAGCTAACTGAGATGCCAAGAAAATGGTTGTAGGTCCATCTGCGCCGCCGATAATCCCAATAGACGCCGCCTCCTTCAACGTGAATCCAAAGGCCTGCGCCGCAAAAAACGTAATGTAGACTCCCCCCTGCGCCGCGGCACCAAGAAACACCAATCGCGGCTGCGACAACAGAGGCCCAAAATCTGTGTGAGCCCCGAGACCCAAAAAAATCAACGGAGGAGCAACTTCCCACTCCACCCCGTAGTGGTAGAAACGCCAGAGTAAACCTTCAGACGGCGCCATCAGCCCAGTCAGAGGAAGGTTGGCCACCATGATCCCGAACCCAATCGGCAACAACAACAACGGTTCATATTCACGATTAATCGCTAGATAGATCAGGGTTAATCCGACCCCCCACATGACCACCATACCCGGAGTGAGTGACAGAAAACCGAGCTGATCCAGGAATGGCACTAGTGGGTCTTCGACTTTGAAGAAAGATGGTAGGAGTGATCGCGCCCGAGGGTTATCGCCAGGACCTTCATCGCTAAATAGAGCAGGGCAATACCCGTGAGAACACCAAGGGCACCGTTAACAAAAAGATTAATGGATGTTTCCAAGAGAACCCTAGCCTTTAGATTTCTGGCCTCAACAATCACCGACAGGCCACCTCTTGATTATATGTTGCACGGCACCAATTAAGGCCAACACTTGCGTCCAGGCGCCCACTGCAGTACAAGCAAGCAAAACTATGTCACGAGTTAGAAAACGGCAACGTCAACAATCCCAACAGATGCATCAGCGAACCAGCCCAGGACCAATGGGCCAACCACTTAGGCCTTTAGCTAAGCACAGGTTCGGCATTCCGTTAAGTTTGACGTTCGGCTTGCTGATTATCTCTTTCGTGCCTCGGGTTCAATCGAACTTAACCCTCAGCGTCTCATTCTGGGCGGCAATAGCAGGCCTACTAGCATGGCAGGGTGTGCTCTACCTAAAGTTCCGGCAAACCCCAGAACCTCATGTCCTAGAGCTCAGACTCCGCTCCCAGCACTACCTGCAGGCACTTGTTCAACTTACAGTTTTCGTGTATTGGGGATATTTCTGGCGGCCGGTATACGACCATGCCTGGTTACTGATAGGACAGCTGCTATTTGCCTATGTGTTCGATTTACTTCTCGCTTGGTCGAGACGAAGCCGATACACCTTAGGCTTCGGTCCATTTCCAATCATATTCAGCACAAACTTATTTCTATGGTTCCGTGACGACTGGTTTTATCTACAGTTTCTGATGTTAGCTGCTGGATTCATGGGGAAGGAATTCGTCCGCTGGCGGCGTAACGGCACCTACACACACATCTTTAATCCCTCGGCGTTTTCACTCGGCTTGTTCTCTTTGATTCTAATCGCCACCAACACGACCAGCCTGACATGGGGGCAAGAAATAGCCACGACCCTGACCCTAGCACCTCAGATTTATCTTTTTCTTTTCGTAGTGGGCTTGGTCGTGATGTATTTTTTCTCAATCACCCTAGTAGCTGGGTCGGCTGCAATTGCACTGTTCGGGATGAGCGCAGCCTACGGAGCTGCCACTGGAGTACCCTATTTCATAGACTCGGAGATCCCGAGTGCTGTCTTTTTGGGCCTCCATTTGCTAGTCACCGACCCATCGACCTCACCACGGACGACTGTTGGGAAAACGCTGTTCGGTCTGTTGTACGGGATCGGAGTGTTCGGCCTTTACTCCCTTCTAGGCGCCCTCGGCGTTCCGACCTTTTACGACAAACTGCTCTCCGTCCCGCTCTTGAATCTAAGCGTCAAGATTTTGGACCGCATGGCAGACACTATACAGAACAACGTGACGTTCACGCGCTTGACCCCAAACTGGTCAGCCGGTGGAGCTAATCTTATTCACATCTCAATCTGGATCGTGATTTTTGGAACCATGACAGCGATTGGTGCCACGGACGGGCGCCACCGCGGAGATGCCGTCCCGTTTTGGCAGGAAGCCTGCTCCGAGAATCGTTTACAGGCTTGCACCCGACTTATTCAACTCGAATCCAACTATTGTGGCGATAATGCGGGTTGGGCATGTAACGAGCTCGGCATCCATTACCAGAACGGGATCATAGTAGGCGCAGACCCCACCCTGGCACTAGACTATTTCTCGCAAGCCTGCGAATTACGCTTTCAAGCTGGCTGCATCAATCTACTCGGACAAAATCAGCTCAGCCAAACCGCACCACGACCGCTTGACCTCAGACTGTTGCTACGAGAAGGAGGACCGAACTTACTGGAAATGCCTGAACATGAACTATATTCCAGAGCATGCCAGCACGGTTGGACCTTTGCCTGCTCAGCCACCCTTGAGCCATAAAACGATGGACCCCGATTTAGGCCAACAACCGAGGGCTCCGGCCCCACCTGCAGGACTGGCTGTCCTGACCATCCTAGTGATCACGGTGGCGGTTATCCTCTCGAGAGCACAACCTAACGGTCGAGTCGAAGCACCTTTTGTTGAATCACCTGCTGTAGCATCCTTGACTGAAGTTCCAGGCTTTCGATCTGACGCCTGGTTCCTTCCAGACGACGGGCTTCTCGGCTTTGTAGAGGTCCCGGCAGGCCCTTTCTCGATGGGTAGCGACCCGGAACTTGATCGGGAGGCATTCGACAACGAACGTTGGTCCGCCCAAACTCCTCAAGGTCGGGTCACACTACCAGCTTACTTTATCGGTCGCTACGAAGTCACAATTGCCCAATTCGCCGCATTTGTCGAGGCGACCGGGTTTAACGCCAATGACCAGACCCTCAGAGGACCACCGGACCACCCCGTGGCCAACATTTCCTGGCCAGATGCCCTCGCCTACTCACGTTGGCTCAATGACACGCTGCGGTATTCAGAATCTACACCAACCCAATTGCAGGAACGGTTGGATTCTGGTTGGGAGATCACGCTCCCAAGCGAACCCCAGTGGGAGAAGGCAGCCAGGGGCTCAGACAGCCGGATCTATCCCTGGGGCAACACCGTAGACTCGGGCCGGGCCAACTACGGAGCTGACTCCACACAGCCCGTGGGTAGTTACCCCTGCCCAGAGTGCCCTCTCGGACTACTTGACTTCAGTGGGAATGTCTGGGAATGGACCAGAAGCCCCTATCAGCCCTACCCGTTTGACCCTTCCGACGATCGGGAAGAGCTTGATCGTGATGCCCTATGGATAATTCGTGGGGGCTCGTTCATAGACCCGTCGCGCAACATCAGGGCAGCTGTCCGTGGAGGGGGTGACCCTGGCGCACGGCGACCTTTCATAGGGTTTCGCCTGGTCATCACTGCACCCTAGGGCCTCTATCAAGTTTATCGGAAAGTGAAGCACTATGACCCTGCTGCTACCTTGCGAAGCTCCTCCACGCCCTGCTGGAAAAGACGTTCGATGCTCCCGCTGCTCCGAAATTCCTCAAGGATGGCACCTCGGCGACTCTGGAACAAATCACCAATGATATAAGCCAGGGCCGTCGCCATCACGGTCCCCTCTTCACTTCCGGTCTCTCTGAAGCGCCTCTGAAACTCAGCCAATGTTGCTCTAAAAGCTGGTGTATGCCAACGTTCCACACCAGGCTGCAGTTGAACAAACTCCGAGAGGACAGCAGCAAATTCTGGCTCGGCGTTTCGGTGCCAAAACGACACGTCTGTACCAAACTCTTCCACATACGAAGGGAGATAGAGGTTCGCTCCGGCTGGCACCCTTCTCACAAGAGCCGGGTTATAGCGCTTTACCTCATCAGTCGACAGACCCGTCTTCTGCCTTACCTCGGCAAGGGACACCGCGCGGGGCGTCCTCATCGCAAACACCGGTTCTTGTGGAGTCTCAGCAGTCAAACGTTGGACGTTCACGGCGTTACCAAACACCATCTCGGCATACAGAAAAGACCGGGGCCCATAGGTGCGAAACAAAAGCCGGTAACGTTGAATGGAAATGGCTCGCAAATCGCGGGCAAACTCAGCCCCACGAAGATACTGTTCCCGGGTATCGATACCTCCCAACCTCATACCGTTAATCACTGTTCGGCCGACATTCACCCCACCAGCGTGGTGTTCTGACAGTGCCGGAATGAAACTGCCATACATAGTTGCCAGAATTGTTAGGTGTGCCGCGCAATAACCTGCCTGGGTGGTCTGGTTAAACGCCTCAATAACGTTGGGATCTAATCGGTCCAAGTGGTTCCAATTACGTCGAAGCCACTGACACAGCCCCAAGGCCTGCGCCCGAGAACGGGCACGCCCGTTCAACCCTGACTCGACAATCGCCTGCGCCAATCCGATTTCAGCGGGCACACCGAACCGCTCATAGATTGTGGCCCACTCATTTAGGAAACCACCGTAGCGTTCAGCATGGGGTGCTAAAAATCTGCCCCTAGTCGGATTATGGACAATCGAACCAACGATTGTTTCCAGTTCTTCTTCCACGCGGTCACGTCGCCGATCAAGGTTCGAAGGCAGACGGACTCCGTCTAACACCTGTTCCAGCGCCGGCTCTTCCCAGATCCCATCCTGCAACCAGTCGCCACGGGTTGGGAACGTCGCAAGCAGACGCCCATCTTCGCCACTACCAAAAATAATTCTGCCGTCAGGAATTTTGAAGATATGTTGCCAAAATCCATAGGCCGGCCTCAAACGCTGCATCGCGGTAAGGTCAGCCCCATAACGCGCACGTGCGTACTGCCGGACCTCCAGTTCGACTGCTGGGGCCAGATTCACAGACCCTGCCTCTTGGGCCTGAAGCTCAGTGTGACTCCGTCCACCACTCAACAGGACAGCCCCAACCAAACCTACAACCAAACCGGCGGGTTTCGCAATTTCAGGAATTGTCATATTTACAGAAGTTAGGGATTAAACAACATCAGCTACTAAATCAGGTCTTACCAACCGACTGACAACCCGAGAATAAAAACGCCACCCCGTGGCCACCAAAATAAACCCCACAAGGTGCCGAAGACCAACTATGGCCTCACCCGAACATACTTCTGAATTCTCCGTGGCCGGGGTTCTCCTCCGTAAATATTCCCCTCCCGGTCAACCGCTACAAACTCTGCTCCGTTACCTGCAGGGTCCCGAGGATCTCCCCACGGATACAGGATAAATTCAGTAACCCAACCCGTCGCCACCTCACCGATCCGAATTCCCATTTCAAAGCCTGGATTTTGCAAGTCGTCGGACTCGGAATCAGCAACGAACACACGACCATGATCATCGAAGAAGATGCCACTGGGCCGACCAAATTGATTCCACTGAGCTAGAAAAGTCCCATCCTGGTCAAAGATCTGCACTCTGTTATTGGATCGGTCTCCAACATAGACGCGACCA
Organism: Acidobacteria bacterium UBA2990; assembly: GCA_002347025.1. Classification (GTDB taxonomy): domain Bacteria; phylum Acidobacteriota; class Vicinamibacteria; order Vicinamibacterales; family UBA8438; genus UBA2990. Next base: position 135,495 of record DEAE01000023.1, on the reverse strand, counting down.
TCACCATCCATAGCAATCGCATGTAGCGTCCGAAACTCACCAGGGGCATAACCGGTCTGACCCCATTCTTTTATGTAGCTTCCATCCCTGGCAAACTTAACCACTCTGTTGTTCGTGTTATCTCCATGGCCATCGGCCACGAAAATGTCACCGTTCTCAGCAACCACAACATCGGCTGGGGCATTAAAGCTATTGTTGCCCAACCCAGCTTTCCCTGGCGTGCCCAGAGTCATCAGAACATCACCAGTCTGGCTAAACTTGACGACCTTGTGACCACGTGTCCCGTCTGGGGTACGAACCTCACTCACCGCATCGGTGACCCACACGGCCCCATCTGGCGCCACATCGATACCGTGAGGCCAGATGAACATACCGCCACCGAAGCTCTCGACCACATTTCCACCCATGTCGAACTTAACAATTGGATCCAGATCCGAATCGAGACATTCGTTCCCGAACCGCCCTGGGGCCGTAGCGTCACACCGAATCACGGCCCAGAGATGTTCCCCATCTGGATCCATCGTGACGCCACCGACTGCACCCATTGTCCGCCCTGCAGGCAGCTTTGCCCAATCCTCGACCTGACGATACGGATTGGGTAGTACCTGAGCCGATCCCACGCTACCGGCAACGAGTGTAACCGCCATGATTGCGATTCCGAACAAGAGGCTACTTCTCGACATTCCCACACCTCACTCAAGAATGACCATTCGGTCCGAATTTCACATAAGGTTGGTTCATCCTTCACGCCAACCCAGGCCTTACACACCCTGAATCGAAACAATCGCCCAGGGAAAGCCCACGTAGGTAAGTTTCTCCCACGGGCATACTCAATACTCCAATTATACTCTCCTGATGTTTCCCCAAGCGGCCTCCATATCGGCTGTTCCTCGGTGGTCGCATCGTGACCCAGTCGAAGGGGGCAACCCATTCCCACCTGGCTCCTGCCACGAAGCATGGAGCAAAGCCACCAAACAAGCACTCGCTGATCTGTTGGCACTGGACGCCCAACTACAATTATCAGCTCAAGTTACACTGGATCCCATCCTCTACCGAACCCAGATGCTCGACCTTGCAGTTAAACGGTTCGACACCTGGGTCAATCGTGGTTGCGCGGTCATTGGCGACAAAGCCGACCTCAACGAATTCAAGAAATGGCTCACTCTGTACGTCGACAACTGGCTGGTCTATGCGGAAGCCACCTGCCCTTACATCGACATGCGAGACGAACTTGAGTATCGACTACGGGCCAAGTCTCAGGACTGGTGTTCTCGTGGACTGCTCGCAACTCAACGAATCCCTGTTACAGGCTCTGGAGACTCTCATATAATGAAACGTTGACTAACAACCTGAAGCAGCCGCTTCAGAACCGAAAAAGCGCCGGCATGCCGGCAACATCCCAGTGAGGTACAGGCATGAAGAGATTAGTTTTCACCATATTGACAGTCGTCGGACTCGGATTAGTGGCAACTCCACAAGCGCAAGGCCCGCCCGAAGCCTGCGGTCCCAAAGCTCATCTATCGGCCGACTTCCAACAGAATGTCGGTGAAGACGCTCGCTGCTTTGAACTCCGGATGTACACAGCAGACCCATCCCGGGGTGGTGACATCAATACCTTGCATCAGCGCTTCCGAGAAGAAGAAGTAGCAATCTTCGAAAGGCATGGCGCAGAAGTAGTCGCTGTGTGGCAGAGACTTGACAATCCCAATACACTCGTCTGGATGCTCGCCTATCGAGACATGGACCACCGACGCCAGGTCTGGGCCGACTTCGCAGCCGACCCGGCATGGGAAGCGCTCCGGAATAAATACGAGGTGCCGCTTTCAATCGAGCAGTACTGGATGAGTACAACCGACTATTCAAATACCAAATAGACTGTCTTCAACTGCCAATGACCCTGATCGTCGGATGACCGGCAATTAGGGTCATTGCCTTCCCGAGTAAAGTCTTCCCCGGCTCGGTCTTCGGCCAAGGTGACGCTCCAGAAGGGTGAGGGAGGGGAATCAAATCCATGTCATGCCCAGCGTAGGTGACCCTAAATCGCCTACCCACCACCTCCACCAGAACCGAAGAAGACAGAAACTTCGCGATCGCAAGCTTACCAACCGGAATCACCAAAGCCGGTTTAAGAATCCCTGCTTCAGCCTCGAGCCATCCAGCACAATTGGCGATTTCTTGGCGCGTGGGCACGCGATCACCACCGGTCGATTTCTTACCCGGAAAACACCTGCAGACCGCCGACATGTAAATACCGGCCCGAAACTCCCTTTCATCCAACCCGCAGTATTTCTCAAACCACTGAAATAATCTACGTCCGGCCGTCCAGGCGAACGGTCGTCCCAGAATCGGTTCACGGTTCCCAGGCGCCTGGCCCACCAACATTACCTGGCTAGCGACAGCAGCCCCACAGACCACCGGGGGATACACCGAAGGACATCTCCTGCAAGCTTTCAGGTCCTCAATGTGACTTACTAGGCTTGCCAACTGAGAATTGCTGTCGGGCATGTGTGGTGAAAGACCTAGTCGACAGGTTCGATCCGCAACACTGATCCGTTATCGGCATCGGTTAATAGGTAAAGAAAACCATCAGGACCCTGCCTGACATCTCGGATGCGCTGTCTCAATTCGACCAATAGTGACTCCCGTCGAGCCTCCTCTCCTCTCTCATTAAACACGATACGTTGGAGGTGTCCGGTATTCCGTATACCACCCATTCTGAGAGCACCGACAAACAAGTTCCCTCTCCAAGCCGGAAACTGGGTTCCATCGTAAAACACCATCCCAGAAGGGGCGATGGCCGGCAACCAGACAATCTCGGCAGCCTCCATTCCTTCCTGCCAAGTCCTGGCTGCTACACGCCCCCCGGCGTACTCACGGCTATGGGAAACGACCGGCCACCCGTAGTTCCCACCTGCCTTAAGGATATTGACTTCATCTCCTCCCAATGGACCGTTCTCGTGCTCCCAGATCAACCCGGTCTCAGGGTGTACAGTCAAGCCAAGCTGGTTGCGGTGTCCTAAGGAGTAAATCTCCGGTCGATATCCTAGACGACCCACGAACGGGTTGTCCGATGGCACCCTTCCGTCGTCTGTAAGCCGCACTACCTTTCCCACGGTGTCATTCGGGTCTTGAGCTCGCAGTCCTCCCGTATTTGCCCCAAAGGCTCCTCCTACGGTCATCCAAAGGTTGCCATCTCCTCCAAATACTAGGCGTGAAGCCGCCGTCCCACCGTTCAGACGGTCGGAAGTAAAGAGCTCACGAACCTCTCGCAAAACCAGGCCATCCAACTGGCCTCTAGCCAGTACGACCCTCACTCCATCAGCCCCTGGCTTCGAAAAAGTGAAGTAGATATATCGATTTTCGGCAAACTCAGGATGAAGCGCAACGTCCATCAAGCCGGCCAAACCAACGGCATGTACACTGGGCAGACCACTAACCGGCGCAGGTTCCAGAACTCCATCCCTGATGATCCGTAACCTGCCAGCGCGTTCAGTCACCAATAGGCGTCCATCCGGAAGAAAGGCCATGCTCCATGGGTGAGCGAGTCCTCTGGTCACCACGACAAGACGAACCTCGGGGTGCTCAGCCGTTTGGAAAACTCTTGACACTTCGGGCAGGTCCACCTCTGGTAAGCTTGGCGACTGAGCCCACGCCAACGGCTCAAGCACAAAACCACCAGACATGGATACCGCAAGGCACCACCTAACCACCGTCAGCACAACTCTCGTCATAGTAAGTAAGGCCTCCTTCAATCGAAGCTCTTAGGACTATATCCACCAAATAACGGGAACTCGTGAGTCGTTCATGGTGAACTCACACCACCTCATTATGAGCTGCAACTAACTCGCGAATAGCATTTCCGATTAGGCCGTACTCTTTCCTGGTAATCCATTCCTCACGAAACACACTTGCTCCGAAGGCAAAAGCATCAGCTCCAGCCCGAGAGTAGGCAGCCAATGTTTTGGACGACACACCACCACAGGCCAACAACAACACATCATCGAATGGCCCCTTAAGTTCCCTGAAGTAGCCTGGACCGAACACTTGCGCAGGAAAGACCTTGACCATTGCAGCTCCTGCCCTCCAAGCAGTATAGACTTCTGTCGGAGTCAGCCCTCCAGGAAACACAGGTATCTTCCGCTGCACACAGACACTTGCCACCTCCTCGACGAAGGTGGGTTGGACAACAAATGTCGCACCTGCCTCCAGCGCTGCGTCGAGCATGACGGTATCGAGGACGGTCCCTGCCCCAAGCACGAGACGCCCGTCGGCTATATCCCGGGCATGCTTTATCAATTCTGAAGCCCCAGTCGTGTTCATCGTAATTTCCAAAGTCTCCAACCCGGCTTCTATCGCATGCTCGACTACTGGTGCGAGATCATCTAACTGAATGCCGCGGAGGATACCCATAAGTGGTTTTCGCTGAAATGCCTCAAAATCCATCAGTCACCTTCTCCATCCCGCTTGACGCCACCAAGTGCACGGACTTCGCACGTAAAAGCCAACTCCAGAGACACCGAATCCAACCTTTTAAGGTTTTATCAGGTGACGGGAGAAAAAATCACAAATCTATTTCTCGATTCAGCCATAAAATGTGTATTTCCGAGGCTCACTCTCTATCGATTATGGAAACACCATGAGACCACTGACTGCTCTGATCGGGCTTTTTGCCGCATTCATGACCACCGCGCTGAGTGTTTCGGCTCAATCAGTACGGATCGAACGCTTGCTGAACCACCCCATCATCGGGCCCGACATGGATGACAGAATGGGCAGCAACATCGCTGGCCCTTCTTTAATTAAGGCACCAGACTGGTTACCAGACCCTCTAGGGCAATATTACCTATATTTCGCGGACCACCGCGGGACCTATATTCGTCTGGCCTATGCAGATAGTCTCATTGGTCCCTGGACCACTCACGAACCAGGCACACTCCAGCTCGATCAATCCCACTTTCCCACCAGTTGTCCTCCTTGCGCCCCTGAAGGTAGCTACGTGCACGTTGCTTCTCCCGACGTCCATGTGGACAATGTGCAACGTCAAATCATCATGTATGTTCATGGGCGCGATGTCGGTCGCCAAGTCACCCGGGCGGCCGTATCCACAGACGGTCTACATTTTGAAGGCCGGCCAGAAATTCTAGGTCGTCCCTACTTCCGTGTCTTCCATCACAACGAATTTACTTACGCCCTTGCTATGCCGGGTGTCCTCTATCGTTCACGTGACGGACTCACCGACTTTCAAGAAGGGTCACAACTATTTAATCCCAACATGCGGCACTCAGCAGTCCTACAACAGCCCAACCAGCTCTTCGTGTTCTGGACCGCCCGCGGTGACGCTCCAGAACGAATCTGGTTATCGAAGATCGATACAACAGCCAACTGGATGGACTGGCAGGAGTCAGATCCAGAGGAGGTGATGCGCCCGTCTCTGCCATGGGAAGGCGCCAATTTACCGGTCGAGCCCTCACGAGGAGGTTCAATCGATGAGCCTGTCAACCAATTGCGGGATCCCGCCATCTTTGAAGAAGATGGCCGAATATATCTTTTATACACAGTCGCCGGGGAACGTGGTATCGCGATCGCCGAGATTCATTTGACGCCCTGACAACAGCTGACCATGACACATTGCCCTCAGAGTCAATCTTCACTACCCTCTCCGTTCCTAATCCTCTTTCCACGGGTTAGTAGCAAAAACGGAAACTTCTGGCCAGAAAGCCCTCCGAGGCATCCTGAGTGCCGACACCACTGTTTCCGCAATATCATTCGCGTAGAGCTTGTTCGGGTTGTTCCGACCTCCTAGACCTCCCCACCGAGTCTGCACCTCAGACGGACAAAGTGTGAACACTCTGATGCCATGTGGTCGAAGCTCGGCCTGCCAACATTGGCTAATACCCCGTACCGCCCACTTACTGGCAGCATAGGCGGTGCCAAGCTTCCGCCCCTTAGTTCCGGAAGTTGAGGCTATGTTGACGATATCTCCACTTTGCTGGCCTTTCATAGAGGGCGCTATCCGGTTGGTTAGCTCAACCATCCCGAAAACATTGAGATCGAACAGCGCACGCATCCGTTGAAGATCGAGTTCACCTAGCGCGGCGTCATACCAGGTTGCTGCATTGTTGACCAACACATCTACGCCACCCATCCTGCGATCGCACAAATCAACCACCGCCTCATTATCCTCACTCAGGGTATGATCGGCTCGAAACCCAAACGCGCCAGTCGTTTTTGCAACACGGTCCACCGTTTCCTCGTGCCGTCCGGTGAATATCACCTCATGACCGTCACGGCAAACCAACTTGACCAGTGCTGCACCTATACCTTGGCTACCTCCAGAAATCAGGAACCGCCGTTTATCCATAGCATCAACCTCGTCTCTTCCTAGCCTGCAGAACAACTATTGGTATGTTTTCACTCTTGCCAAACATGCTACCTTGCTCCACCCGGCTTGAACGCCAAGGTCGAGACTGGCTAGTATGTTCACATCTTTAGCCACCTAGACAGGCGACCGCTTACGACGAATACCGCTCTCTAATGCCGATGACTGGGCTATCGCGTGCCTCGTTCTTAACAACGACTGTTCGAAGGAGCTGTATTATGTCGCCAAATTTGAGCTTCAGACTTTTCGCCTACACTCTAAGCTTTATCGTGCTCGGCCTATCGCCACATGCCACCGACAACCTAACACTCGCTGAGAAGGCTCACTTATTCCAAGTCGACCTGGCAGAACGCTTTCTCCAAGACGGACAAGTGCGTGTGAGGAGGCGACTTCCAACCGCTGACTATCCCTTTGTCACATACAACATGGCTGATACTGCCTATATGACAGGTCTACTTTGCGCAACATCTACGTGGCGCTACCTGGCTACCGGTAGCAACGAGGCAGCCGAACAAGCCAGAATCGCGGCCGGCGCATTAGCCCATTTAGTCTCAGTCTCAAATATCCCAGGCCTGCTAGCTCGAGCTTCTCAGCCAACTGATGTCCCCTGGTTCGATGACGGGGTTTGGAGATTAACAAGAAACGGCAACCGCCGCTGGCGTGGCAATGTTAGCTCGGATCAAGTAGATGCGCTCGTGTTCGGTCTCTTCGTCTACGGACATTTCCTAGCCGACAGCACCGAACGTGCGGCCATAGGGAGGACACTGAGCGCGGTTGTTGACGCAATTCTCTCGAACGGCAACAGGATCATTGGATATGATGGCCAGCCAACTCGATGGGGCCACTACGAACTCGACTACGTTACCCAGAGAGAGCCAATGAATGCACTTTTGCTACTCCAGATGGTTCGAGTGGCCCAAGCTTTAACGAACAACCCCCGCTACGAGCGAGAGTACCAGCGTCTTATCGAAGTCGGCTACGCACGTATAGGGGAGAGTGCCCGTTTCGACGACCCACCCTTGGACGCAAATCATTCCGATGACGTGCTCATCGCACTGGCTCTTTACCCCTTACTTGAACTCGAACAAGATGAGGCAACCCGAGCCCACTACCTCAAAGCAGCCCACCGCTGGTTTCGAGGCGCTCAACAACCCGGAATAGACCTCGAAGCCAATCCCTTTGCGACATTCTTGTATGAACATTGGACCGGTGAGAACGAGAGCACCGAAGCCGGTTTAAATACCCTCCGCCAATTACCACTGGACATGAAGTGGAACCCTGGCACGATAGCAACTTACGCCAATCGGTTCGGGTTCACGTTCACTGCCGATCCTGTTCTGGACGAAACTGGATTAGGGCCCTTACCGATTACCCAGCGAGGTCGAACATGGAACTTCCTTGTCCACAACCCATATCGGGTAGGCGGCAATCGACTGGAAGCGGCACCCTTCGAGACAAACGGTCTCGACTTTCTTTTGAGCTATTGGTTTGGTCGGGCCCACGGCATGATTACCAGCGAACAGTAGCCAAGGCCAGCAGGTTAAAGTAGAAACTAGTAAGTTGATCCCGTACTAGCAGGAGACACACCATGTCTATACTCAGAATGACCTTCGTTCCAGGACTCGTAATTTTTGTGATCACGTCGACAATGGGCGCCTGTAGTGGTAATTCTCAACCCCAGGAGATCGACGGACAAGCTCCAGACTTAGAACCCGAGGTCTCCGTACCAGACATGATCGAAATGGGCGGGGCGAAATCGGTGACAACCTTCTTCGTAACTAGTGTAGGACCCGGCGAAGGAGGCAACCTTGGGGGATTAGAAGGGGCTGATGCCCACTGCCAAGCCCTTGCCACAGCCGAGTACGCGGGCGACCATACCTGGCGTGCCTACCTTAGCACCACCGCTACCGTCACCGACCCGGCAGTTAACGCCCGTGACCGCATCGGCGACGGCCCTTGGTATAACGCTGAAGCCCTCTTGATTGCCGCAAACGTCGAAGCCCTACACAACGGCGGCGACAACATCGGCAAGGAAAGAGCCACAACCGAGCGTCTCGACATGGTGAATGGTGTTGGCGACACACCGAACCGCCATGACATCCTAACCGGATCCCGCCCCGATGGTAGAGCCTTCGACGCCTCTGAAGACCGAACCTGCAATAACTGGACGTCAAGCGGTGAAGGACAGGCTCAAGTTGGCCACCACGACCGAACTGGCCGTGGCGAAGGCATCAACTCATGGAACTCAGAACACCCGTCAGCTGGCTGTAGTCAAGATTCACTGGAAGGCACTGGCGGCGCAGGCCTGTTCTACTGCTTCGCAATAGACTAATACCAATCGTTTCAATTTACAGGAGTGTTCACACTCCATAAACGTCGACGGCCCGCCAGACTCGATTGTCAGGCGGGCCGTTATTTCTCATCCCTGATCATCCGTTAAGCAATGATCAGCGTCCTAGGATGCTGGTTATTTTGCTCAAGGAAGGTTTGCTTAACCTCGTTAAGATCCTCGGCCGTCGGCTGCACGTATCCATTAACATCCGTCGCCCGAGACGTCACGGTGTGTTCACCAGGAGTCGCCCCATCCCAGTCATAGGTAAAGAACTTCCACGAGTACTGGTCAGTCATCGACGCATCGAGGGTCGCCGCCTGCCATGGCCCATCGTCCACCTTTACCTCGACAGATTGAATCGGTGTGCCATCGTGCATAATTACGCCAAACACGCGGTGCCTACTGCCCACCTTGGTCACACGAGCAATATACGATTTCAAACGCATCTTGGTAATCGCAGTCTCTTTCCACTTCATTTCCCCGTTGACCATTTCGCCTTTGAGAGTGCGATACCAACGCGCCTGATACTTACCTAGATACTGATCCTCCTGCACATGAATTTCCGACAGAAACTTAACATTCGGAGCTCCATACCAACCTGGCACCAGCAACCGCAGCGGACGTCCCTGGTGGGCCGATAAGGCCTCCCCATTCAGGTCATAAGCGAGTAGCGGCTCATCAGAAAGGGCCAGATCCCGCTGTAAACTCCGCCCATACTGTTGGTCAACTGTCGAAACACGACCCCGAAATTCAACTTCCTCTTCGCCGTGGTCTGCCCCAAAAAAGACGAATTCCCGAGCTCCATCCTGAACCCCAGCCTGCTCAAGCACGGTCCTTAAGGAAACCCCAGTCCATCGCCCGTTACTCGATAGCCCGTTTAGCGGTCCCCGGTTACCGGAACACTCAAAACCAAATACCAATTCCCTGTTTGGCATCGACCGTAAATCCGACATCGACAAATCCAAAGGGCTATCGACTAAACCTGACACTCTTAGGCGATAGGCATTCACATCGATTTCTGGATGCCCGTAGTGCTGAGTCGTGAACCACTTGTCCGCAGGGGTGATAGGACCATCGATATCTCGCACATCGATGATTCGACGGTCTGCAGCCCGCTCAAGCACAATCTCTTCTGGGAGGTCGGTAAATTCAACCACAGTTTCGCCCTGCGCAAGAGCCGGAAATGCCCACTCTGGCACCCCAAGTGCTCCCAACCCTGCTAACGCGGCCCCACCTTTTAACACTTCGCGACGACTTGTTTCTTTCACCATATTCAATCCCTCACTCACACATTAGCCTAATGCACCGTCACTTCAACTGGCTATTATCCCTCTTCTTATCCCATTCCCTGTGAGAAAAAGACCCGTTGAACAAACCAAAACAGGCCTGCACCCATCACCGTAACAGATCCGGCTACTGCGAGCCGTTGCCCGGCTACCTGGCTCCGTGCTCGAAGTGCCATGAGGGCCGACGCCACCACGACAGCCACGACGACTTGGCCTATTTCCACCCCCACATTGAACGAGAACAATGACCACCCAAGTGCCCCACTTGGTAAACCCATTTCTCGGAGCACGCTAGCGAAGCCGAACCCATGAATAAGACCGAAGACCAGCGCAATCCACACACGCATGTCACGCCCGCCTCGCACGAGCAGATTATCAGCACCTACGTAAATGATACTGAGAGCTATAATCGGCTCAACAACATTCCCTGGAGGGCTCACGACATCCAAAACCGCTAGCGCCAGCGTTATACTGTGGGCCACGGTAAACGCCGTGACCACAAGTAACAGCCGCCGGACATCTCCACCCAAAAGCAACAACCCGATCAGAAACAACAAATGATCTGGCCCGATCAGAATATGGTGGATACCTTGGGGGACAAACTCTGCAATGACAGCTAAAGTGCCTTGTCGACTTCCCACAAAATATCGGTAAGCCGTCTCCTCACCACCCAGAATAGCCTGCGAGGTTAGCTCACCCGCATCGTAGAAATTGACGAACGTTTGGTGGGCCGGATCGTAGGGGAATATTACTGCTTCCACCTCGACTGACCCTGGTTCCTGTGCCAGTTCCACGCTCGCAAGCAGACTAATTGACTGACGCTCTGGCAACGGTTCTGGATCAGACCACGACCCAACCTTGAGGCGCTGGCCATCTACTCTGACCTCCAGTCGCTCGTCCAACAGCGCCGCCAATCGTGCGGCTCGTGAACCTAAACCCCCTGGCTCGAGCACTCGGTTCGGAGGCTGCACCCCCAACTCATACGCAACATCGAACGCATGGACAACCACTTCGAGTTCGACTTGTGTTCCCTCAATACGAAGGTCCACAAAACTGAAGGGTGCTGGATGGGCCACCGGCTGACTGGAAAAAACAGTCAGCGCTCCCAGACACATCAGGACGGGCCGCAACCACCAACTCATAGCGGCTAATGGTATCCCAACATGTGGTCCTCACCGTAAAACGTTCACAAGATAGTCCACCGAACTACCACCGCTGAACAACCGCACGGGAATTTACACACCTACAGACTCAGGCTGTGAACCGAAAGAGATGACAGAAACCACCCTCTTCAGCATAGAGCTAGATACGGCCTTCCTAAATCATTCCCCTCTTCCTGTCTGGACCTGGAATTAGGTCCACGAGTCGTCGATGACTAGACCATGCTTTATTCTTTATTCAGCCAATGGGTCCGGCCGCAATTGAAAATGCACCACCGAGCTATACATGCCTTTACCACCTTCGATATGCCAATTAAGGTTTGAGCCATAATTGGCCCAGAGACCTCGTCCTTTCCACCCGGCCTCTGGGTCATCGATGCGACCATCTAGACCTCTCGCAAAAAACCCTAAGGGATAGGGTACACGCAACACAACCCATTCGCCCGTATCCGGAAGCAGAGCCAATATTGAATCTGACCCAGACCCTGGTGCCATCGGCACGTTCGGACCAAGTCCCAGCGTGTTGAACTGATCGACCCAGTTGTAATAGTGATAGTCGGCGCTCCCGGGGTCAGTCACCCCTTCCATTTGAGGGCCAGGTGTCTGGTAGAGCGTCCATCCCTCTGGACAATGCTGACCTGTCGCCGCCGGCCCTTTGATGACCTTGCACTTGGTTCGGTCAAAGCTAGCGATGTGTCCGCTGCCGGACAACGCAGTCCAGATAATTCCATTGCGATCAACATCTACACCACGTGGTCCATGTCCAGTCATCTTCGCATCCACGGCCGAATTTTCAATGGATGGAGGTTCATAGACCTCGGCGATGCAGGTCTCTGGAGGATTATCACCACGCTCTAGTCGCACCAATCGCCCAGGAAAAGGCCCCGTACGGGCGACCCAAACGGCCCCATCAACGGGGTTCGCAATTACCCCGTAAGCAAAGCCAGATATTCTTGTGTCTCGAGCTGGATCTACCGCCTCGCCAGGTTCGTTCCACGGTTTGGCAATTCGTCCGTCTCCGGTGGTATCAAGGACGGTTGGACACCATCCCTGCGACGCCTGCTCGTCTCCTGTCTGGTCGTATAATTTAGTGTCCAACCAACCGACAACGTTTGGGTCACCGCTAAACCACAAAGTGTCGCTCTCATCCTCGCCAAACTGGAGGTGGTGGGTCGCATAGCAACTGTCAATCAATTGCCAGCTTTCATCAAGAGGGTCGTAGACTGAGATTTGGCGTCCGCTCCTACCAATCGGGAAATAACGAGCTGACCGATGACTGGATCCACTCCGGCACCAATCCGGGTTCTCCCGTCTGCGAACTGTGGATGTCAACCAAACCCGACCATCCCCATCCATCATCGGATTGTGCGGATTAGCCGGAGCATCAAAAATGATCTCATCACCCCATGCGGGTGACGGCTCAAAACCAGGCACTGTCGGAAACATCGACGGCACCATCTCACGGGGCTCTCTTAGTGGCACGTCAAGCTCAATCGAACGATGCTTGACAGTATCTGTAATCACTAGCTTGTCGGTAGTAATGGACACCCCGTAAACCAGTCCATCCGGGTTAATGGTGGGATCACGTTTGTCGGTGGTTACCTCATCATGTACGTAGGACGTCTCCCCAGCCCACTCCCACATCGTCAACACAAGGTTCCGCTCAATGCCTTGAGGCCGCGGTGGAGCTACTGGAACCTCACCTGCAGCGATGCGGTCGCTCCAATCAGCAAACATCGTCAAACTTCTGTCACGACCGAAACGATTGAGCACCCCGCTCATCTGCGATCCGCGTTGACCGAACGTCAGTCGGTGATCCCAAGCCTCCTTCGTCGAATCAAATTGTTCGAGATGACTAGTGTCAAAAGTGAAACGATTACCCATTTGGTGACACAGCTGACAGCCCTGCTTAGTGATGTCAACCCAGGCTGCTTGGCTTTGGAGGGTTTCGGCTATGCCATTGCCATTCGGGCCTGTACCAGGGAATTCGCTCTGTGACGGTGGCTCCAGCAGAGAATACCAATAGTTCGCTGGGTAGATTTGGGCCGCCTCTTGTGGACTACCAGCCAAACGGACAGGCAGGTTCAAGGCTTCCCCTGGCTGCCCTCTCACAGGGGTCGAATCGACTAGACCGTAACCCCGCACCCACACCTGGTAAGAGGCGTCCGGCAAGTCGGGTAGCAAGTAGCGACCATTTTCATTTGTTACCACGATCTTGCGAAAGCGTGTGCCCAGGTCATCAGTCTCCGCAATCACCCACACACCGGCCTCAGGACCTTCTTGGCTTCGCACCACTCCCAGCAGGTCTCCCTGACCAGAAGATTGAGCGAAAAGAGCTGTTGCCAGGAAAGCCGCGACCGGCAACACGAGTAAGCAGTTATGGAAATAACGGGCCATGATTTTTCCTCACAGTTCCATTGGTCACGACTTCTAGATACCCAAACCTAATGACTATTACTCTCGGTTGTTCTCTCTTACTGTCGGCTACTCTCGATCAGGCTCTGGATCTGACTTACAGCTGCCTCAATCTGCATCTCAAGAATTCTCTCTCCATAGGCTGCCGTTGAGCGACCTGGGTTTCCCACCACCCCGCTTCCATCCCCACGCACCCCGGCACCGAAAAACTCTGGCCGAAGCAACGATGGGTTCAGGAATAACAGGCTAGCCGTATCGTGCATACCGGCGTGTGAGCCAACATCAGCCTCACGCTCCCCTTGCTCGACCAACCAAGCATCACCTGGACCTGGATAATAGTCGGTTAAATGATGAACTCGAACCCCACGCTCGTCCCACTCTTCATTGAGCCGTTCGGCTACCGCTGCCTGTGAATCTTGATTGCCTCCACTATCTCCAAGCAAGGCAATGTCACGAAATCCGTGCCGTTCGAAACTTCGCGCGGCGAACTCAAGTACCTGCTCAAAGACTTCCGGTGGCGTCGTAATGGTCCCAGGAAAACGCATATGCCCAGTAAGAGGCGCAAGCTCTCCTTCCGGCACATAGGCCATCACCGGCGCCACCAAAGCGTTCCCCAAGCGCCGCGCGACCACTTCGGCCTTATGCTTAACAAGGACATTGTGCTTCCCCAGAACCATATGAGGACCATTTTGCTCGGTCCCACCCGTAGGGATGATAATCGTGGTTACACCTATTGCAAGAGCATCCCGCACCTCGGTCCAAGTAAGTTCCTCCAGGAGCACTGTATCCGGCACGGTCTGAGCCAACCCACTTCCAGTAAACCCAATACACAACACACACCCCGCTAAACTAAGTCGCATAACAACCCCCAGCTCTTGCCCTACTCCTTCGCCCACCCGAACACCCGCTTGTCCTGGTCGCGGTTTGTTCTCAGCTCTGGACACCAAAAATATAATCCTAGCTGGCATCAGACTCGGAAAACCAACCTGAGCGTATACTGTGACAATTGTATCGAAAGGCCTCACATGAAATTTGCTACCCTGGCAATCTACTCAGCAACAATCACAATCCTTATCTCGCCGAACGTAGCCTCAGGGCAGCCCGCTGCGGCCGGACGTCCCCCGGCCGGTTCTCCTGCGCCGATGATGCCATGGGGGGTACCGGACCTCCAGGGTGTTTGGGACCATGGCACTGCTACTCCACTCGAAAGGCCAGACCGCTACGAAGGACGGGAATTCTTGACAGCCGAGGAAGTTGTCCAGACCAACGTCGAGGCCACCACATTTGCCACCTCAGAGCGTCGTGGCGAGCTCAGTCCTCAACGGGATGTCGGGCTAGCCTATAACCAGTTTTGGTGGGACCGAGGACTCTCTGACGGACGTACCGCCCTCATCATCGATCCACCCAACGGGAAAATCCCTCCACAGACCTCAGCTGCTGAAGACCGCGCGGAAGCCCGCCGTAGCAACGGACGGCCGCGGGAGAACTCCGAAAATCCAGAGGATCGAAATCTGTGGGAGCGATGTCTCTCCCGCGGAGCCATCAGGCTAGGAGGCGTCTACAACAACAATATCCAGATCTTCCAAACGGAGAACCATGTCGCCATCTTGATGGAAATGGTGCATGAATTGCGTATCATCCCGTTGGGTGAAGACGGTCTAGGAACATCGTCTCCTAGGCAATGGCTCGGTCGCTCTCGTGGCAGCTGGGAGAACGACACCCTCGTGGTCAAGACAGACCATTTTTCAGGGCAAGCCCCTTGGAGAGGAGCTGGTGAGAACCTGACCCTTGTGGAACGCTTTTCACGCCCCGATGCCAACACGCTACGCTACGAGGTCACATTCACAGACGCCACCACGTGGGAGCGCGGATGGACGGCCGCACTTGACATGCCCAGAACTAACGGTCTCCTTTACGAGTATGCTTGCCACGAGCACAACTACGGCATGGAAAACCTTTTACGAGGAGCGAGATTTCAGGAAAGAACGGCCGGAGTCAGGTAGACCTTGCGAATCTACACTAGGCAGCACTATGAAACACACTGGACTGCTTCTAAGCCTAATCCTGACCGTCGGACCAATTGCCCATCCGACACAGGCCCAGGAACATCAAGGTGGGACTGGGTCTCAATTGACCCAACGCTGTCGGCTCTACTTCGAGTTCCTCGGTCGCACTGGCGCAGGTCGCGAGGAAACCTTTGGACGAGATCCCTTTGGAATGGGTTATTGCGCCGGTCTCATCCGAGGCACCTTGGCAGTGGCACAGGCCTTGATGCCAAACCGCGTTTGTATTCCCACAAACGCTACTGGCTCTCAATTGGTGTGGGCTGTCCTCCAGCACGCCGAGACCGAGCCTGCCGTAGGCCTTGAACAGGATACAGAGCTCGTACTGCGTGCCTTGGAGAACACCTTTCGTTGTCCCTAGTCAATGCGGGAAGCCCCTAATGCCATCGCTCTTTTTTAGAAAGCCTAGGACCATCCGTTACAACACCTTTGAAGAGACCAAAATCTTAATCATAGGCCTGTTTCTTGCGTCCTGCTCGGCACAACCAGCTCAGGACCCAGATCCCCAACCGATGTTCCAACCGACAACCTCGGTAGAGGATCTAATGCGAACCTTGGTCGATCCAGCCGCTGATACCCTATGGGATGCAGTCGTGATCACCTCGACCCTAGAAGGACTCACCGAACAGCAGCCGGAAACAGAGGAAGATTGGTTTGGGCTAGAGCGGGCCGCCATAACCCTGGTCGAGAGCGGCAACCTCCTGCAAATGGATGATCGCGCCATCGCAGAGACCGGATCGACCTCAGAATTCCCAGGCATAGACCTGGAGCCGGCTGAAATCGCCAAGCTTATCGATAGCAACCGCCAGTCATGGCATCGATCCGCCAGAGAACTTCACGATGCTGGAACGGCACTCCTGACCGCGGTCAGCAACAGAGACATCGATGGCCTACTCGATGGAGGAGACCGCCTTTACGCCGCCTGCGAGAACTGCCACTCTCGTTTTTGGTACGAGGACCAAACGGCCAACCACTCTATCCCACCCATCGGGATAAGCCCGCCTTAATCGGACCTCTTCCAACTCTTCTCAATCTTCCGCAAACACGCACTCCCTAGTGAAAGGGACGGCGACCTTCACGGCCTGATTGGACTACCATCCGTCTTGGTCAATTCCGCGCAACACATTCCAAAGGTACCTGGGGCCCTGGATGGCTGCCCAACCACCTTGATCTCATCCCCAGCTTTGATCGTTTCCGGGGTCCAACCTCGCCGGCTCATCATCACCGATGCCCCCATTTCGATCTCCCATTTGATGGTTTCCCCTCCATCGACAGGGGCATCGACGTAGAGAAACGAATGGGGATTCCGAAATACAAAACTCGTCACCGTACCAACGGCCTCAACCCGTTTCTCTGAGTCATAAAATGGCCCGCTAGCATGGTGTGCGCTCACCGACATACCCGTAATCACTATTGCCATCACAACCGCTGCTGCCATTGTCCAAAATAGAGCCTTCACAGAGTCCTCCTTAGCTTCCAACAACCTTATTTCAATCTCGCTACCTGAAGCCACACAGTCCTGATCGCACTTGTGTGACTTTGCAACAATCCAGGCACCACTGTCACTGGGTCACTGGTATTTGGGAATCAGAAACCGCCTGGGACGACCCGCCTGCTCAGCGTCACAGCCGTAGAGCTGAAGTTTGTAGCCCTCAGGACCAGGTAGCCACCGTGTGGTGTAAGAAGTCGGCTCACGCAAGAACATCGGATCCTCGACCGTCAACGTCAGCCTAAGTTCCTCTCCCTCTCTCCAGTAGCGTTCAGTTACACGCTTTTGCTGTGATGAAGGAATACCGTTGTAATCATCGAACCCTGTGATGTCAAATACAAACTGCGTAGTCTCAACAACGAGGGCACCGTCTTCATAGCTACCCGCCGAGAAACCTTGAACGGTAAACTCGTTGAAAGGAGGTTTACGCCCATCCAGCCAGACCGTGCGAATCTGGTCGTCCTTCTCATAACGGAACAACACTCGATCCGGCCACTGTGTAACTTCCATCATGTAAGGGTCATACTGAAGTGCAGGGGATGCGGAAGGCACACAATCATATTTGGGGGCGATGGCCTCGTCAAAAACCGATTGAAACGCCTGGCCCCGCTCGTTTAGTACCGGAAAATTTTCACCCGGAACCCAAGGCATATTAGGACCGTTAACCGGTCGAACGCCCCCCCCTCCGTTCCAAACACCAACCAGGTCTGGAATTTCAGGTGTCTCCACACCAGTCTGACCTTCCGTGGGCACCGCTACTGCTCCCATAACCACAACCGCCAGTGTCACTCCTAACGGTAACCCTGACCACCGTCTTGGGTTCTCGCGCAAATCGCTACTGGTCACGCTCATCTCTACCTCCCACTCTACACCGACGCACCCAGCTATAATGATCCCTTGTGCACAGACCGTACAATCTTACACCGTTCCAGGCCAGCGAGACCTCGATCAGGCCTCCTCAAGGTCTATAAATCTATGCTCGTTTTGGGCGAATGACCCTATTCCACCACATTAGGAGGCCGGTAACGAACATAACCGGAGGAACCAATCCCACTAAGGTCCAGATCACCTTCGTGAACCAACCTCCAAATCGACCAAAATGCAACCGGGTGAACCAATAGAGCACATTGTCGCCAACCCGCGGGTCAAAACTCTCTTCGTCGAAAGGCTCCAAATAGTCGACCACGGTAGTGAACAGACCAGGAAAGGCAAGGTAAATTCCTGTGATTCCCCAAATCAAGGTAAATAGAAGCGTCCAGATTCCCAGCACGCTGTGGAGAGTCCACGTCAGACGGCGCCAGTTCTCTCCCCAGTCAACCAGCACGCTACGACGCCAACTGCCAAGCCCTGGCCACCAAATGACCGCACCCGTCACCGCAAGCATGGTCAACAGCACAGCACCTATACCATTCACTATTCGGCCGGTCTCACCAGTCAACAAATTGTCATGCAGATCAAGCAGCCAGGTAGTTAAACGCCAGCCCCACGGCAGTGCATGGCCCAAATATTCACCACTGTACGGATCAAACAAAAATTGCTGCCGGCCAGTCTCAGCAGAAGCTACCGACATCGTGACTGCGTGAGTCGGTTCCTCTGGGTCAGTCCATACTGCAACAGAACCGTCAGGAAATATCCGCTGGGTAGCTGTAACGAGCTCTGCGGCACTGAGACGAGGTCCAGAAATCCGAACGACCTGCGGTTGAGGGTCAAAATATTGACGAAGCTCGCTCCGATAAATCAGCACGGCACCCGTAAGACTGATCATCACCACGTAGAGCCCTATGCCCACTCCTGTCCATAGATGAATCTGAAAGAAGGCTTTCCGTAGCCACACTCGCTGCGGATGTGTGATCCAACCACCTGAATTCGTCATCGCCTCTCGCCCATTTCCCCTAGGAAGCCGCCCGTTCCACTCTCACTAATTCCCGTCCCAGATATTCAGCGATCACGTCCATGCCAGAACGCCCAGCTTTCTCTTCCGCCTCAGTGTTGTAATTGGTATTTGTATTGATGTCATAGGTATAGGGGACCCCCTCACTATCAACAACAAACTCGATACCGGCAATATGAATATCGTTAGCGGCCATCACTCTTTGATAGGCTGCCACCAGTGGATGCTCGAATCGGTCTTGAATGCGAAACAGCAAACCTGGCTCCTCACCCACTGGACAAAACGCATCATCAACACGACACGCATCAGCTGGGCACAATTCAAAGCCTTGGCTGGTGTCAACCTCAAGCGCGTAGAGCAAACGGCAACCAACAAACTCCACTCGCGTAATGACCCGCTTAGGAGAAGCTATATATTCCTGCAATAGGGTAATCCCGTCCACTGACGGCACAAACTCGGGACCATTAACATAGCCTGTCAAAGCAGTGACATCCTGAAACAGTCTCACACCGAGCCCCTTGCCGGCACGATTATGTTTCGTGATAAATGGCCTCTGGAAATCCTCCGCGGCAGCGATCAACTCGGCACTTCCTACCGCTGCCACCGTCCTAGGCACCCGCACGCCCTCAGCTTCAAGGGCGGTATATTGCGCAACTTTACTGATTTCCAATTGCAGAGCTCTGCCCCCATTCAAGACACGTCGTCCGTGATTCTCAAGCCATGCAATGACCGCGGCGGTATATTCAGGTGCGTAGCGATGATCGCGACTGTGCGAGGAAGCACTCATCCGGTTGTAAAACACTCCCTCAGGAGGCGTCTTTCCCAAGTCAACAGCACCTGTATTCAAGAACCACTCCTCAAATGGCAGTCCCCGGACACTGAGCTTGTCTCGTAGTGGTTCGACCCACTCATTGTTCTCATGAATGACGTAGATCCGACTCATGTCTAACACCCCAGATTGTCGGCTTAACTAGAAGCGAGGATTCACAACGTTATTAAAAATAGATCCGAAGGTATAGCTCACCCCAAACGAGACGCGATAGCGAGAATCGGTCGCTAACTGGCGACGCTCGATCAAAATCTCTTCATCCGTCAAATCTCTCTTTGTCAGGTACAACTGATCGCGAATCAGCGAGCTACTTCCACTAACAAACACAGAGAACCCTCGCACGATTCGAAAGGAAAGATCACCAAAAAAGGAAGTACGATATTTGCCAAAATCACCAAGATAGGCGTTATACCGCACTCTCACTCGGCTATCTCCCCACGGTTGTTCAACATCAAATGTCCCGTCGATCTCGTGTGTCGCCAATGTTTCTTCCGTCTTGCCAAAGATCGTCTCACTCGCATAATCGAAAGATTCCACCCCTACCTCATACGCGATGGTCAAACTCCGTCGAGATGATTCAGAATACGGGAAGATGTTGTACTCAATCCCATGAAGCAAACGAATCCGCTGGTCTTGATTGAGATAAGTCGAACCACTGGTGTCACCGCGAATTGAGGCGCCCCAGTGTTCCCCTAGACTCTTTACGACCTGGCCTTCTAACTCATAGCTTCTACGAACGTCTACAAAGGCCCCTGTGCTTAGCTCCGTGACCCGATCCCGATACTCACCATCAACTTCGGCTCTAAGTATCCAGTCCTCCGTCGTGCGATTGGCGGAGGCACTACCTTCAACACGACGATCCCTCCGAGAAGCCTCTCCTGACGCCCGCGCGTTCGCTCTAACGCGAAACACCCAGAAATCCCACGGGTCATCATCGGGCTGCGACATGACCTGATCCAGGCCATCACGACCGCGGACGGCCGCAATCTCAATCTGTTGCGCCAGCGGAGTTTCGATGATGTAGTGAAGAAACCCAACCCGCAGAACCTGAGCAATCCCTCGCCGGGTCTCATCATCGGTGTTGGTCCGACTCTCAGAATAAAAATAGCGGACATCTCGACCTGAGAAATCGCCAAGTCCTATAAAATCCAGTGTAAACTGACGGCCAGCCCCACTACCTTGATCTGTCACCAAGACATGGACCTCGGCATCCTGCCGATCCCTGACGTAGTCCACAAACACGATCTCCCGCCTCAGAAAGTCAAAATCACATCCTCTCCCGCAATCGATAAATACACGCAGACCATCGGCGGTAGCAGCCTGACCTAGTGCTTCCTCGCCTACGCCTCCAAGCCCGAACGAAAAGACAAGAGCTCCCAAGATTGTGCGGGCTGGCAATAAAACTTTCCTCAATCCGCAACGCACCAAGATAACGGCCCCTCCAACGGGGCTCCAGGCCCCGGTTGATAATACTCCTTGCCGTCAGATCCCCATACCGGCGACACACCAATCTTCTGTTCAGACCTTTAGGATCTAGGTAGCATTATCGAGTTCACCAAGCAACCGTCGCTTGACACTCTGGGCTACCGAAGGGTACAAGAGGATCCTCGCGACCAACCATTCACGCGAAAGAGGAGCTATATGCGAAGAATTCTAACTCTTGCCCTTGTCGTGGCGCTTGCCTGCGCTGTGGGGGCCTCAGCCCAAACGGATGTCACGCCTGCTGAACCCTTCAAGGTAGGCACCTTCAACATCCATGGTGTGCCACATGTGGGGGTTGTCCTCAGGGACTCCCTAGTCATCGATATCGAAGTCGCCAACATGGCACTCGAATCGAACCCAGAGTATTCCACTGTCCCCATGCCGGAGGACATGCTGGAACTTATCGGCCGCTATGAATACGGCCTCAAATACCGACTCTATGAAATCGTCAACGACACCGTCGGCAATAACCGACTCTCTGGAAGCAATCGAGCCGACTACGTCTACGACGTGTCGGAACTGCGCATTCGACCTCCCATCATGTATCCCGGCAAGATCATGAACGCGGCGGTCAACTTCTACACCCACGCGTGTGAGGGCTGTACCGAAGAGGAACTGCAAGCACGAACCCGTGAACGGCAGGAGCAGCGTGGAGTTCCCTACCTGTTCCTCAAGCCCAGCCGTGGCGCGGTCATCGGCAGCGGCGATGACGTCGTGATGCCATTCGGCCGTGATCGGATCGAATGGGAAGTCGAGATGGCTATCGTATTCGGCCGGACGGGCAAGTACATCTCCGCCAGCCGTGCATACGACCATGTGTTCGGCTACATGGTCGCCATGGACATATCCGATCGTGGTGGGCGCCCCCCGGGCGGCAACGCGACACGTTCAGACTGGTTCGTCGGTAAAGGTCACGACACCTTCGCGCCCCATGGTCCGTGGATCGTTCCAAAAGAGTTCTACGGCGACCCGATGGAGCGTCTACACCAGAGCTTGGTCATCGATGGTGTGACCGTCCAAGAGGCCAGAGCCGGGGACATGATCCACAATATTCCGGAACTGATCGAATATGCGTCGTCTCTCATCACTGTCTACCCGGGTGACGTTCTACAAAGTGGGACATCCGGTGGAACTGGCGCCGGCCGCGTAGAACGCGCGACAGGCTCTGGATACCTACAGGCGGGCGAGACGATCAGCGCCAGTATCGAGGGAATCGGCACACTGAATCATAGGGTCGTAGCCGAGGAGGGTGTCCCAGGCGACTTGTCCGGCGCCCAGCTACCACCGACCGCGTCCTACCTCGATCGCTGACAGCAAGGCAACGTCACCGTCTATGTTGCGAGAACGTCGATAGCAACGCGCCGGCCTGTTCATGGGTCGGTGTGTTGCTCCTTTCTCGGTAATGCATCATCCATCATCACCCTCTTCCCGGGTAACATTGAAAGTAGCAGCAACTCCAGAGATCCCAAAGACACCAACAGTAGGCGGTATCAACGTCCCGTGAAATCGACCAGACCCGGGCCGACAGCATCGCTGGGCTAAGAAGAGGGCTGTCACGGGAGAAAAGCCAGCACGTTTAGCCGGAATCGAACACCCTCCGACGACGGCCTAATACTACTAACAGTTGTCTCGAGCTGGCTGGGCACTCAAAGGATTTCTCCCTAGGCCTACTCCAGATCGCTGCTCTGCAACTGGGCGGATCTTCACTCGGCGAGACCAGCCGATGCTAGAAGCACAAGCAACGCCCGCTGCACGCCTACATGAGCGTTCCGGGATGACCACCATTCATCCGGAGAGTGCGCCCCTCCTCCCTGGCCTCCTCGACTTAGGGTCACGGCCGGAATACCTGCCGCGATTGCCAGGTTAGCATCGGTCGAGGCCGCCCCTAATTCCGGCCGCAAACCCAAGAATTTTGTCGCAGCCAACGCTCGCTCAACCAATGGGACCCCTCGCGGCACACTACCTGAGGGGCGATCGCCAATTAGCTCGAACTCGGTCAGGAGCGCTGCACCAGACCCACGAGTTCGGTTCTGTTCGTCTAGGGCCCGCTCAACAGACAGACGTAGAGCCCTCTCCAGACGATCGACTTGTTCCGGGTCCACCGACCGCATGTCAACTTCGGCCCACGCCTCATGGGGAACCGAGTTGACCGAAGTTCCACCGCCAATCCTACCGATGTTGTAACTCGCCCTCTGACCAGAATTGACTACCTCTGACGCTTCAACATCAAAGTAGTAAATAGCCCTCGACAAAGCATGTGCTGGATTAGCCCTCCCAAAATCTCCCCAAGAGTGTCCACCTGGACCAATCACCCGCACAATATATCGTCGAGAACCAAGTGCCTGATTGACAATCCGGCTATCACTACCTCCGTCAATCGCGATGAACTGGTCAATCCGAGCGCCTTCCTCTTGCAGAAGGTATCTCACTCCTCGCAGGTCACCTACTCCCTCCTCACCGACGCTACCAACAAACAAGATATCTGCAACAGTCTGCACCCTCAGCCTCTCCAAAGCTCGGGCTAGATTCAGCAACAACACCAACCCTCTGGTGTCATCTCCGATACCTGGAGCATACAAACGGCCACCTCGCCGCCTTACTGTCACATCCGTATTCTGCGGAAACACGGTGTCGAGATGTGCGACAATCGCAACTGCCTCACCCCCTCCAACGCCCCTTCTCCGCGCTACTACATTTCCAACTTGGTCGACCCTTACATCCCCAAGCCCTAGCCCTCGAAGCAGCTCTGCAAACCGCTGCGCCCGCCTCTCTTCTCCAAAGGGAGGTGCTGGAATCTCTGTAAGTTCAATGAGAACCCTTTCTGAAGTCGACTCAAGGTCACGTATAAATTGAAGACCCTCGCTTACTGAGGACCTAGAAGCCAATGCCTGGATTGCAGCGTCATAGTCAATCTGAGTTGCTTGAGCGGTAGCTATCGGAGCACCACATATGACCAACCAGAACCCCACCGTCAGTAATGGATTCTTCATAGAGCACCCTTCAAGCCGCTTAGACTAATTACCTCAGACGAAAATTCTGGGCCATTACTTAACGAACAACTCGATTGACATGCAGAAAGGCGACCCAAAACCAGTTACCTAGAGCGTGCAGCTCGCTCTTCGGCACGATGGCCAGCGAGGATCCCCTCCATTCCAATATTGCCCTCGTGGCAGGCGTACTCGAACATCGGTTCTTCACTTCCCGTCAGTGGGATAAGAACTGTCCATGGTCGAGTCCACGTGGTCGAGTCTTTAAGAGTCACCTCGTAGTCGAGTACCGCCGGAGCGACCCGGGTCAATCGCTCGACCATTGTAAGAGCATCTGATGATCCCCTGAAGGATGCCGACGCTGAGTAGTTCGTCGTCTCAATAACCAAAGTGTCGCCTTCCCAATATCCTCTGGAGTCACCATGCAGCTGCCTAACATCCTCCGGAAGGTGAGGTTGACCGGTCATGGGAATGACCCTTGCATCATGAATCATCTCGTTCAAGATCACCACATAGTCTGCGCTCTGAAAAATTTGGTAGTAACTGTTATAGCCTGCTCCCAGTGTGGGAACACCATAGGTAACACAACGCTCCTGGAGTGGCCTGTCCGCGTAGCTATCGGCCGGATGAACACGCCTATAATCCGCAGCTTCTCGCCGTCGCGCCCTAGCCTGTGGTGTGAGGTCAGGAATCCGGCCATCTGGAGGATCCACGACCAAAGAGGTCTGATCAGTGAAATTCCGTTCCACAATCCAGAATTGGTTGTAATTACCTGTTGTTGGATCGTAAGAAGTGGCTTCGATCCCCTCGATGGCTGCCAAGACTAATTGATCTCCAAATAAGGCATCACCATCTCCGACAGCTCCCAGAGCTGCCACCTGCAGCGACGCTAATTCCTCATCAGTCAATGACGCCTTGCCCGCCCACTTCTCAGGACGCTCAAGCGGGGTCGCGTTGTTGTTGGCCCAAACACCCTGCAGGTCTGGGTCACCATCCGCCGTCCGAGGCAACGTCCAATCCGTCTCAACAACCTGCCCCACCACAACCGTGGGCACCATCAATCCCCAGACCATCAACACCATTCCCAAACCGGTTCCAACCACCAAGCTTCGACGCATTCGTCCCTCCTTCAACTATGCTAGATCCAACGGGCGATGGCCCTTGGTCCTGATTCTAACGACTCGACTCATATCGCTCCAGCGAGAATCCTAGAACTACACACGGAGGTTTCCGTGACTCCCTCCAACCATATCGAATTCGATACGGAACCTGCGCTTTCCATCCCAGGCAATCCATGCCTCGCCCATAGATTCTAAGTCGACACCGATGTCATGATCTCGGCCTCGTTTGACACCACATAGCTTAACCCTCAAACTAGAGCCAATTTTGACTGGAGTTGATATGCCCAAAAACCAGCAGCTTGGACCAGCCGGCCACCTGCTCTTCTGGATCTTGGCCAGCGTCCTCTTTTTTGTAATCGCCCTTCTGCCCTACTGGCTGATGATGGACTACACACTGCCTCCGGACTACCCGGTGAGGACTACGGTATTCACCTCGGCCGCTGCTATCTTCGTATTGCTATGGTTCGCCACCACCTACGGCCAGATGAAAACCAGTGCCTCACCCATCGCTCCTATCGGCACTGGTATTGCCATTGGGGTGGTCTTTGGCATTGTGCTCGGCGACCTCACTCTTGGTCTCCTTGCTAGTGCCCTTGGGGCTTTCGTTGGATCTGGATTAGGCACTGGCAACGGACCGATCCATGCCACAGCAAGAGCCGTCTTCATTCTGCTCCAAATACTGATATTGCCATTAGCGATTCTGGCAGCAATCCAAGCTTTCGCTAGGTGACACGGCATTCTGCACAGTCTTTCCATGTCCGGTTGAGAGGGAATAGGCTCAAGGCTTTCATCACACACCTTGGACTAGCCGACTGGCCAGGCTATAGCGGCGGGCTGCCGGTTGCCATTACCCTGGCAGGATGGAACGCATTTGCTAAAGCAGGTTGGAATTAACGGACTCCACTCCAATTCCTTCCACATGCTAAACGCAACCACAGCACCACCATCAGTCGAATGGTTTCTTCGATACGGTCGATACCACAGCCCAACCAAGTCCCATCATACCGGTATCAACCGCTGCCTGAGGCCCGGTCATGACACACAGAGCGGCTCTATGTCTGGCAACCACGATCATTTTCGCAGTGCCTGTAGTGCGTGCGCTACTCTGGCATCCCCTCTCGATCTCCGAGGTGACCCTGTCGGAAAAATTTGCAAGAGTATCCGGACTAGCTCACGTTCACACGACCTATTCTGACGGGAGCGGCACACTCGAAGATGTTCAATTGGCCGCGGCAGCTTCGAATGCAGACTTCCTGATAGTGACCGATCACAACACCCTCTCAGGCAAGGCTAAAGAGGGCTACAACGACACTGGACTACTGACCATCATCGGTAGCGAAATTTCAATAAACGAGGGTCACATACTGGCCGTTGGCCTACCAGTTCAACCCTACCGTTTTTCGGCAGACGGTCTCGATACTCTAGAAGACATCCACGGCTCGCACGGACTCGCATTCGCCGCTCACCCTGAACATCCTCGCAATGGCTTAAGGTGGACTGGCTGGGAATTACCAGGAGACTGGGGAATCGAGGTCGTCAACGGCGACACTCAATGGCGGACTGCTGGACTAATTAATTTGGTGTTCTCGACCCTCATGTATCCTTTCAACCCAACCTATGCACTGCTACGTTTGATGAGTCGTCCCAGTGCTCTCCAAGCCTGGGACCAGACTCTTCATACGCGGCATACTACAGCTCTAGCAGGCGCAGATGCCCACGGACCGCAGCAAATAGCAGGCCCTCTGCGATTGCCATTGCCAAGTTACAAAACGCTGTTTGGTCTAGTCAAAAATCATGTTCTGATCGATCAGCCCCTCAGCGGATCCGCCGTGCCTGACATTGATGCGATCCTTAACGCTCTAAGACAGGGACGAAGCTACATTGGGATAGATGGCCTAGCCTCGGCCGACAGATTCTATTTTGTAGCTGAAAGTGAGGGCCGCACTGGCACAATGGGTGAGACCTTCGCACCGGCCAACGACCTTCTACTAAAGGCAGGCGGTGCCCTTCCGGCGGCGGCTATCGTGAGATTATTGCGAAACGGCCAAGAGGTTGCCGCAAGTCCCCCCCCACTTGAGCTTTCTACCTCCGAGACTGGAGTTTATAGGATCGAAGTAGACCTCCCAGGTTGGCCGATTCCCTGGATTCTGTCCAACCCGATTTACATATTTGGAGAACAGACCCAAAACAAACGAGCTCAAGCGTCACGAATGCCAGACCCGATCGAACGACAGGCAGCGACCATTCTCGATAATTTCGAAACCGGAACCACCTTCGAAACAGTCTCAGATGAGACCTCAACGGTCAACAGCCTCACTACCACACCAGGTAGCGGACCCGATGGATCCTTCGCTGCCCACATAGACTTTGAACTTGGCACTCCCACTCCAGATAACCCTTCGCCGTTCGCCTCACTCGTCAGCAACGGAACTCGAAATCTCTCTTCCTTTCAAGGCCTCGTCTTTTCCGTCAAAAGCGATCGCACCTATCGCTTCACCCTGCAATTGCGTGACAAAAATACTAGGGCTCCAGAACAACGCGAGATTTGGTCGGCTTCAGTGAAAAGTACTGCAACATGGACTCAGGTGACCCTGCCCTTCAGTCGTCTACGTAGCGTGTCACCTCAGACAGATGGCCGCTTTGATCCAGACGCCACTGAAGCTATCGTTTTTCTCGTCGACCTCGGTGGAGTCGCTCCAGGCACTGCCGGCACCATCTGGATTGACAACCTCGGAGTTTACTGACGGCAACCAAGAAGGCACCAGCCAGGCTCACATCTCTCTGACACCAATCAGGGAATCACAATCTCCGCTCCCACCAGTTGAGCGATTGCAGCCAGACTAGTTTGAGCCGCATTTAGCCCAAGGCGAAAGTCATCATCGGTAAATGTAACGTAGAGATCAGTCGGCTGGTGCCAGTGGGGATCCCAGCCAGCGCCTATGTGCATCCCTCGTTCATTTTCTCGTAGACTGATCGACGGTGTGATATCCATGAAGGGCGTCGAATCGGTGTTCGTCATGTGAGGGCCCACCATCGCCGGATAGTCGGTCGCATAGGCATCACTTGCCTCCTTGAAAACAAATGCCAAGTCTCGTGACTCTCCGGCCAACCCAGAGTTCGACTGGAATTCGATATTGACATCCGCCTCACGTCGCTGGTCCCTGCTAACCAGACCGTCTGGGCCAGGAGCACCATGGTCAAACAACATCATGTCATGCTGAATCATTCCCAGCCATCGAGGTTCCGGGTAACGACCAGACCCAACAGGATCCTCCAACCCCTGTCGTTCACGTCGCTGCTCTACATAGGCTCGACTCCCATTTAACCCCGTTTCCTCATTGTTCCAGAGTGCAAAGCGAATCGAGCGCTCAGTCTTCACATCGGGCGAATTGAAGATCCTGGCAAGCTCCATCACGATCGCCGTACCCGAGCCGTCGTCGTTTGCCGCTTCGCCAAAACCATGACCATCCATGTGTGCACCCACGATGTACATCTCATCCGGGTAGGTCGTTCCTACAGTGGTACAAAACACCTGAGACCGATCACCAGCGACAGGATTTTCGCTGTTCAGTGCTCGCAGTCTCTCATCGGGTTGCGCCAGCGGATCCCTCACAACCCCTGTACGTCGACGGTAGCCAAAGATTGAACTGCCTCCAGGACCACTCCCATTCCGACCAATTCGACCACCTGTCTGTGTCCCATCGGAAGGATTTAAAGGCGGTCGACTCCCGCCGCCACGCCTCGATCCGGTGCGAGGCGCCGGATCGTACGTGTAGAAAACCCGTTCGGTCGCACAACCCATCGCCTCCAATTCTGCCTGAATCCAATCGACCGCTTCTCGATTGCGACTGGTCCCCTGGCGCCGATCTCCAAAATTGGTCAACCCCTTGATAGTGGTCTTGTAACGCTCCAAGTCAAGCCGACTCACCAATACCCTCACGGGATCATCTGCATTTCCGTTCTCCTGACCAGACCCCACTACCTCGAAGCTGGCCCAAGATAACCCAATCACCACTAGGGGCCCCCACGCAATGGCCTCTCTCAACCTGCGGTGTCCATTCATCTTCTAGCTCCTCCCAGGTACACCTTCTCAACTAGAATGAGTCCGCACATTTCAGCTCACCCCCGCTAGTCTTAGATATGAAAGGTCATCAGGACGTCTTAGTCTCCACTTTCAGCTATTCGATACAGCTTAGTAGCGGTGCGTATAATGACACTATTCCTGGCCACGGCCGGGGTCGATAGAGTCATCTCATCCAACGAGTTCTTCCCTAAAACTTCGAACTCTGCCCCTGCTTGAATGACAAAGGTATCTCCATCTTCACTTAAGGCAAAGATTTTGCCGTTGTAAGCCCAAGGTGACGCCGTGAAGAGCGTTCCAGCAGTAATGCGCTGTCGCGGGTAGACTTCCCGGCCAGTCCGTGCGTCATAACAGAGTAGAATCCCCCGATCGAGGAGTGTGTAATGGTAATCACCATACACCAAGGATGAGGGATTATATGACCCGAGCTGAGGATGGGACCAGACTATGTAATCGTTGCTGTTCGTACCTTCTGCCAGCGTAATATCCCCACTCGCTCCAGGACGAATTGCATACACGGGACGGTTCTGGTCGGCCACATATCCAGAATTAATATAAAGCAGCCCATGGTCAGAAAATGGAGTAGGGATCACCAAGGATGACATCCCGGTCAGGTTCCAAAGCAACTCACCATTAAGTCCGTATGACCGAACACCGTTTTGCCCCGTAGTTACTATTTCAGTCCGAACATCATTAACCCAAACGAAGGGAGTAGACCAATTCGAACCCTCGTCACGTGTAGTCCGCCACAGCTCACTGCCACTCTCTGCCTCATAAGCTGCAACATACGATTCCTCTTCGTTGTCATTTACAATATAGAGGACACCGTCATGAAGCACCGGCGATGACGCCGCTCCCCACTCGCGTCTCGGCAACCAGTCCATTTCAACAGACCAAGCCAAGGTGCCATCAAAATTGACCGCATGTAATCCAATATCTGCCAAGTAGACATAAATTCGCTGGCCATCTGTGACCGGAGTCTCCGAAGCAAAGGTGCTTTTCTGGTGGGTGGGCAAGGAAGGGACAGAAGCGTGCAGCGTTTGCTCCCAACGAACCTCT
Source organism: Acidobacteria bacterium UBA2990 (assembly GCA_002347025.1). GTDB lineage: Bacteria > Acidobacteriota > Vicinamibacteria > Vicinamibacterales > UBA8438 > UBA2990. Next base: position 104,921 of record DEAE01000023.1, on the reverse strand, counting down.
CCAGTTTGGAAGTCGACGTCATAGAGCACCCAACGCAACGGCTCATCGAGATCGGTAATAAATGCAGCAGTCATGGTCCCACCAAGAGACCTGGCCCTGTAGTTCTCGACCGGCTGAATCGGAACATCAGGACCTGTAACCGACGTCGACGTAAGCACGAAGATGTGGTCTCCCCACACAATCGGAGAAGACCAGCCTCGACCTGGCACATCAAGTTCCCAGGCTACATTCTCCTGAGGCCCCCAACTATCGGGCAGCGACGGATTGTCCGCTATCACTCCAGCTGTCTCACCACGAAACTGTGGCCAGTTCTCCTGAGCAACAACCCCCGTCACACTCGCCGATAAAAACCCAACAGTCCAAAACGTCACTGGAAATAATGTTTTCATCATCAACCTTTCGCAATCCAGAAACCACCATCACGAGCATTTGAGAGTATTCTAGCCTCTTCGACTATTAGAGCATCTGGAGACCCATCTATGACCAACATCTTTTCCACTATGATGCGAATCATCCTTCTCTGTTCATTAACTCCTTTTGCCACTATCTCCACGGCCCAAGACCCTATCGTGCCAACACTACCAGAGACTGTGAGCTGGGGTTGGTTTCCACTCGACAAGCAACCCGTAATTACACTAGCCTCTGGTGACACCGTCCGTATCGAGACCTTGTCTCATGCAGGGGCCACTCAGGACGAACACCCCGACAGTGCTCTGGGTGCTCTTGGGGTCGAGCCGAGTGAAATCTTGCCAGACGTCATCGACTTCTGGAACTCCAGAGACAGACGCCCCCGTGAAGGGCGAAGCGGCCACATCATAACCGGACCAATCGCGATTGAGGGAGCCGAACCTGGTGACACCCTAGAAGTCCAGATACTTGAATTAACGACTCGGGTGCCCTATGGAATCAATACCACTGGGGCTTCGGTGGGGGTGGTCGGTCCAAGTTACCCAGGCTCTAGGCCCACTGACACCAAACGTGACATCCTCTCCAGCCAGCACCTCTACCGTACCAAAATCGTAGCCGACCATGAGGTGGCCATCTTCTCCGATGGCATCCAAGTGCCACTGAAACCCTTCATGGGTATCATGGCAGTGGCCCCAGACCCCACCCTTGGGGATCCGGGCGTCACCGTCCCAGGTGTTCAAGCCTCACGTCCACCAGGGCCCTTCGGCGGCAACCTAGACATAAAGGACCTGACTGCTGGCAGCACACTTTATTTACCCGTATTCCAGCCTAATGCTCTCTTCTACGTCGGAGACCCGCACTCAGCGCAAGGCGACGGAGAGGTTAGCGGAACGGCCATCGAACAGTCCCTCTCAGGCCGTTTCCGGTTCACTCTCCATAAGAACCAGTCACTCACCATGCCGAGAGTTGAAACCGACCAACACTACATCATGATGGGTATCGATTTAGACCTAAACCGAGCCCTACAGCAGGCAGTCGACCAAGTTGTGGCATTCCTCGTTACCGAAAAGGGGCTCTCCCCAACAAAGTCTCTTTCACTTGCCAGCATCGCCGTCGACTTTCATGTGGCCGAAGCCGTCGACCTCACACAGCTGGTAACTGGGAAAATCCCAAAGTCGATTTTTGTCGAAGATTAACACCTTCTATCGCCCGAAAGGCATCGACTTCAATCCACGACCGCTTGATAGGTCATCGTGGCTAAGTCGGGACGAATGTTGAGATGTGTATATGGTCTGAGTTGCTGCAATAGGATCCCAATAAGTTGCTCGCTGGGGTCCACCCAGAAGATAGTGCCGAAAGCACCACTCCAGAAGTAGGAGCCCTCCGATCGAGGAGTTCCCGATAGCCCTAGATCTGTAACAACCGCATAGCCAAGACCAAACCCATAGCCAGGTCCAGTCAGCCAGATACCTTTCTCTCCTGTGTGATTGGCGGTCATTAATTCAACCGTCTTCCGACTGATGATACGGGTACCCTCGAGCTCACCGCCGTTTAGCATCATCTGGTGAAACCGGAAATAATCTCGTGCTGTGGATACCAGGCCACCCGCACCGCTAAAGTAAACATGCGGATGGGCCACAAAACGACTTTGGTCCGTTGGTGCTTCTGCCAATTCAATCTTGCCATTCGGGTCGGGTCGGTAGAGAGCAGCAAATCGCCCCAGCTTCGACTTTGGCAAATAAAAATGAGTATCTGGCATACCAAGGGGCAAAAAGATCCGCTCTCGAAGGAAATCATCAAGTGTCTGTCCGGACATCACCTCGACCAATCGTCCCACCACATCGGTGGCTCGTCCATACTCCCACTGCTCCCCCGGTTGAAAATTGAGGGGAAGCTCCGCCAACCGCCGCACCATGTCAGCTACAGTGTCCATCGATTGCCGCTGAGCAGACATTTCCACAAATTCTGGCTGGGTAATACCACGGTAGCTGTTTGATAACCCCGCGGTATGTGTCAAAAGTTGCTGCACCGTAATCGGACGATCCGACGGAACAGTCTTGTAGCGCCCCATTAACCGTTCCTGCGGCGGCGAAGGTAGAGCGACCTGCATATCAGTGAACTCGGGCAACCACTTTACAATCGGATCACGCAGCTGGAAGTGCCCCTCCTCATAAAGCATCATTAGGGCCGTCGAAACAATAGGTTTCGTCATCGAGGCAATACGGAAGATCGAATCATGCTTCATAGGTGACCCACTCTCGGCGTCACGGTCACCTAAAGCTGAGAAGTGCACCACTTTTCCACGTCGAGCAACGAGGGTAACAACTCCGGCCACTTCGTCCCTATCAACATAGGCCTGCATTACACGATCAAGTCGCTGCAAGCGCTGGGATGACATACCTACCGTTTCAGCTTTCGCAGTCGGCAGTCCAGCCATCTCCGGCAGGTTAGCTGGCTCTGTCGCAAGCCCAACGGACAGAACTGACACCACAGCCGCGGCTAACACACTCATGAACCACTTACTCATGTCCACTCTCCCTAATTGAACTCACTTGCCCCATGAGCAAGACATCGGCTACCGGGCTCAGCCACAGTCTTCACCCTTCTGGCTACCCACAAAAGCTCAAACGCTAATAACAAGCCAAAGACCTGCAATCATTCCATAACCTCACGGCCGCACCGGCCAGCCAATCCCCACGAACCGTCCTCTTGTTGACGCCAATATCGCAACGCCGGAGGACCTGGTCGCTCATCATACGGCTCGATTTCAACAAAGCTGTAACATGCCGGAAGCTGTTCCGGTTGTAACTGCTGAAGTGCCTCCTGCTCGTTATCCTCGTTCCCTTGCAGGAATCGTTCTAGCTGCACTGGCGTCACAGTCCGTTGCCAAGCGCCACCATTGATCACGACTGGGCTCGCAGCGTTACGAACCGGCGAAAACCCGTCGACCACATAGGCTCGGCCGACCTCGACACGGGTAAAGTTCCCTTGCCGGTAATCGGCGAGGTGTGTATGTCCATGAACGAACACGTCAATAGCAGGATTAGTTCCTTGAACCAGCTCTAGCCGCTGTTGAAACAAGCGGTCTCGTGATCGCCAAAAATACTCATACCTCGGTCCACGAGTCTCCAAGGTCCTGGGACACTCTCTCACAGGGGGGCCTGTAGGATCGAGCTGGCTTAAGATTCGCTCGAACCGCCGCCTCGCTCGACGTATTGCAGCGCGGCGGTCACAAAGCATCAAGAGAGCTTCATCGGTCAAAGCAGCCATCAGACCGTCCAACCGACCCGCTTGAAGTGCCTCTGTGGCCAATCCTTTGTACCGGTCATCATCCGGCAATGAATCCACAAGGAAACGTGGACCCTCCGTCCGTATTTCTTCAAGACGCCAGACAGGCGGCTCAACATCACCCCGATCAAGATCCATACGGAATTGCTGCCATGAAGGCCTAAACAGCAAGTACCGCAACAAGAGCTGAGGTTCGTCAATTCCCTCTGTATTACCGCGCATAGAGAGTGCATACCGCACCCCGGCACTCACGTCGGCCAGGTTATCCACAACGGGGAACCTTGATTCCAGGTCATCAAACAGCGGTTGAACCACCTGTTCGCCCCATGGCCTAGCCAAGTGCTGGAGACCACGCCTAGACACCACAGGTCGCGGCCATCCTTCAAACTGTTCAGCCCTCATCTCCATTTGATGCCCATGCTCCACATGAATAAGCCCATCACTGGAACGCCAAAATCCCTCTCCAGCCAACTCCACACGACCAGGTGCCTGAAAGGCCTCAACCGCCCGCCTCCCAACGTTGGTCAACAGCAATCCTGCATCGTGGTCTCCAGGAACCAACACGACACGGTTTTCTACGGCACGGGCAAAGATGCCGAACGCCTCGATCTCGCGAGCATGAGCTGCCAGAACCCGTTCCAGCCTCGCCAATACCTCATCTTCGCTACACCCGAGAGCCTCATCTTCATAGCTGCAGGCGCCATCCCCAGACTGCACCAAATCAAACACATCTCCATTCAACACAAGATCGGTTGAAACGTCCGAATCCGATTGAAGCGTAGCCAGGAACAATTCCAGCTCATCGGTCCATCGAAAGTCCTCGGAGGCCAACCAGTGTCCCGAAGCATCTCGGCCGTCACCCATATGCAGGTCTGACAGCACCACCACTCGACGGGCAGCAACGCGGTCACGTTGAGCAGCTGTGGCTACCACATCTGGCAACCACACCCAACTCACTAACACCGATGCCAAGACGATTCGCAATCTAAAATACATATCACTCCCCATCCATGAGTGATAAACGAACAAGCTCTTCGTCGTTGCGAGCGACGATGTGCCCATTCGCATAGGCTGGGTGAGACCAATTCACAGCGGTCCCAGACTGCCGTCGGCGAACATAAGGGTGGGTGGGCTCAATGAACCGGGTTCGACTAATTTCCCGATAACCTTCCGGGGAGAATGTGGCAATCACCAAATCCCCACTGTCGGTATTAACAAAATATCGGTCACCATTCTTGACAAAGAAGGCCGTCGCCCAATTGGTGCTTTCGCCAATCAAGGCTTCGGTTTCCCATACTCGTTGACCCGTTTCGATGTCCAAGCTGCGGAGCACACCATGTCCATCCACACCATAGACATAGCCACCCTGAATCACTGGTGTGCTGATCACAGAGTTAAGCGTATTAAAGTCTCTTCCATACTCTGGGTCACTCTCCCCTACCCCTTCCCAAAGAACCCGAGCTCCCGGTTCCGCCTCGTCCAAGACGAGCATTCGTGCTCCACCATACTGAGAGGTAAAGAACAGATACCGACCACTCCAAACCGCCGTGGCTGGATTGATTCCCATGTCAACGATATGACGGACCTCCCAGTAGATCTCACCAGTCTCAGGGTTGAGAGAACTGATATCACGAGGGTGCCAAGCAATTAATTGCCGCACTCCTCCCGCTTCAATGATGATCGGCTGGCTATAGCCTGGCTCCCAATCAGATGACAAGGCCCTCCAAATCTCTTCCCCATTACGCTTGTCAAAAGCCATCATCTTGGCATTAGGTTCCCCACCAACCAAACAAATCAGCCGGTCACCATCAATCAGCGGGGCACCAGCCATACCCCAAGATGGAACAGCAGTATCGAACTCTCGCGCAAAATCCTTCTGCCAACGCACAGACCCGGTCTCCACATCCAAGGCCAACAAATTTCCCATGGCTCCCAGCACATAAACCAAATCTCCGTCCACAGTCGGCGTCGCCCGTGGACCTATCGCATAAACGAGCTGCAAGCCGGCATAGTCTGTCGCCCATTCGTAGGTCCACAGTACATCGCCTGTCAGTTCGTCTACGGCCACCGCTCGCTCGTTGACCGCAGTACTCGTCAAGTCCGGACGATAAGCATCGGTAATAAACACACGTCCACCGGCCACGGCTGGTCCGGAATAGCCACTTCGAATGGGCGTCCGCCAAGCAACAGCCAACCCACCCTCCGGGAAACTATCAATTAGACCAGTCTCCTCTAGAACTCCCCGTCGGCCGGTGCCACGCCACTCAGGCCAGTCGTCGGCATAAAGCCACTGACCACAACCAGACAACACCAAACCAACAATCCACGATTTGACAAACCTCATCAAACCACCTCCACCTCATTAGAACCAGCCAGGACTCACTCACCTCGTGCCCCAGAACAGAAGATGCCGTATGACTCCCTTTCGCTACCAGGGACCCTCCAATAACGCTTCCTCCGCCTCCCTGCCACTGGCACACCCTCTGCCAACTTCCGGCCAACTGGCCTGGGCACCCAACCATTAAAGCTCCTCGTAAATCACCCTCACAGCGGCCTCAACACGCGTGGACTGATAATCGGGATAACGGGACGACAGGTCAATAGACTCGACCGCCTGATCGACACTCTGCCCCGAGCCTTTCGCCGCGCGCACTTGAGCTAATAAATCCCTCGTAAATCGTTGAAATTCTTCAAAATTTGCCCAGTCCGTGACAGGGACATGCCCTGGGACAACGGTATCTATACCTGTAATCGACCCAATAGCACGAGCCAGAGTGTCGGGTAGTGCTACGCCACTCCCGCCGTTGTTGACGTCCAAGAACGGAGCGTCTCGCCAGGGAAACATATCTCCAGCTTGCAGAACACCAAGGGCCGGATACACGATAAACGTATCTCCGTCGGTGTGTCCCCGACCGAAATAATACAGATCCATCTGATCAACTCCTGAACCGAGTGTTAACCGATCGGTATAGGTCTGACTGGGTAGGAACTGGGCGTTCTCACCTTGGAAGTTATCCATGCCTTCCATATTGGTCTTGGTGTTAGCGTGGGCCACAATATTCACTGTGTTTCGGAAAAATGAATTGCTCCCGACATGGTCACCATGGGTATGGGTATTGATGATCCTCACAACCGGCTTATCAGTTACAGTCCGGACACGGTCAAGGATGACCTGCCCCCAGCCTGGCAGCTTCGTATCGACAATCGCTACGCCTTCGTCCATGACAAACACACCAACGTTGCCGCCACTAAAAAGGTCCCGATTCGACGGGCTGGATCCAGTAACGACATACAAGTTACCTTTTACCGGTTCAATCTGAGCGGCGTCGATCGCATCTTGGTTAAGTTGAGGTAATCCGTTCACAGTTACCGACCACAACCCAGCTGCGACGATTGCACCAAGCGCAATTCCTCGATTCATCTCACCCTCCTTCTAAATCCCTTAAAACAACACACGCACCAGGCCCCGAAACTATCCTTTCAAAGCCAACCCTCAGACCAAGCTCAAATATCCCTCACATCATCCAGATACGTAAGACTATCCTCTGCCGCAGTGCAGGACCTATACCAGTAAAATGTAGTCGACATCACTCGCTCCCGCGTCCATCACAAGCGAACTTCGTCGCAGCCTCAACCTGCCGTGAAGCGGTCGATAGTGCTTTTTCCTGAAAAGCCGACTCGATCCAACCATATATTGCACTGAAATCGAGGTATTATCGCATTTGGCCTTATGCAACCCTATCGATTGCGCTCCTTGAGCCGCTGAGTACCGATGGAATGCCCAACCTTTCAAAGACCACGAGCCTCAGCTATCTTGCGGTGAATCGTAATTGTTGAGGCAGGTTCCTCTTTAAGGGAAACACAGAGACCATTTCCTGGCCTCAACAGGCGGGCCGGTAACATCGTTGTTTTTTTGGGAGAGAATCGAAATGACTAAGCTTAGTGTCGCTGTTACACTCTTGATGTCTCTGCTCGCTGCCGCCTGTGGAGCCTCGGAACAAGCCCCCCTTGACTCCGTCAACAACGAACTTCCATCCACTGACAACCTCGCAGGAGATATCCTAAGAGTAGACCCGCGTATCGACACATTGATTCCAGTCGACGCCCATGTCGAAAAACTAGCCGACGGATTCATTTTCATCGAAGGTCCCGTGTGGGACTCCACCGAATCAAGACTGCTTTTTTCGGATGTGCGTGGAAACACAATTTATCAATGGACCGAAGCCAACGGTACCGCCACGTTGATCGATCCAGTATTTGAAGGCGACCGAACAGGCAGAGGGTCGATCAGTTCGAATGGCCTCACCCTCGATGCAGCCGGCCGCCTCATCATCTGCGAACATGGCAACCGACGAATCTCTAGGCTGGAGGAAGACGGTAGTCGCAGTGTCGTCGTAGACCGCTATCAAGGCTCCCGTCTTAACAGTCCCAACGATGCCGTCTACGGGTCAGACGGCTCACTTTACTTCACCGATCCTCCATACGGACTGGAAGGCCTCGAGGAGTCACCCCTGCGTGAGCTCGACTTCAACGGCGTCTACCGCCTCCCTCCAGATGGGGAACTGGAGTTACTCGTGCGAGACCAATCCCGACCGAATGGGATAGCTCTCTCGCCAGACCAGCAGACTCTTTATGTCGCCAACTCGGACGCGGACAACATGGTCTGGATGGCCTACGATCTAGACGGGTCTGGCGCATCTAACCCTCGGGTGTTCTATGACGTTAACGACCAAACTGCGCCAGGTGCAGCCGATGGAATGAAAGTCGACTACATGGGCAACATCTTCGCTACTGGACCTGGGGGAATATGGATCTTCGCTCCAGATGGGTCCCACTTGGGCACGATCATGACAGACGAGGTCACTGCCAACGTGGGATGGGGTGAAGACGGCCACACTCTTTTCATGACCGGTAGCACCAGCCTGTATCGCATCAGACTCACGACCCAAGGCGTTATACCTGGACCTTAAGAAGATGCCGTAGAGAGCAAAGATCCGAGTTGACCGCTGGAACCGATTGACCCTCGCTGCAACGATCGCTACGCTACGGGAGTTAAGGAGGTTTGCTATGAAATATTTGCACATGCTAGGACTGGACACGGTAGCGACCATATTAGCCATGGTCTCATTTCTACCGTCACTTGCAGGCGCACAGATCGCCGAACCACCGAAGACGGCCTGGGGACAACCGGATCTCCAAGGGGTCTGGGATTTTCGAACGATCACCCCTCTGCAGCGCCCCGAGCAATTCGGAGATAGGGCCTTCCTTACTACAGAAGAAGCGGCCACTCTTGAATTAGAAGCGGTCAGCCGAGACGAACGCCTTCTACTTGCATCAGCAAGAAGGACAGAGGCTGGGGGCAATGTTGGTGCTTACAACAATTTTTGGATGGACCGCGGCACACGAACCATCGAAACAAGGCGAACTTCACTGATTGTCGACCCACCAAACGGGAGAATGCCTCAGCAAACGGTGGCTGGCGCGGCCAGGGCAGACGCACGACGAGAGTACAGGGCAAACCATCCAGCCGATTCCTGGTCAGATCGGAGCACTTTTGACCGATGTATCCTGGGTTTCAACACAGGTCCTCCGATGACTCCAGGAGGCTATAACCAAAACATGCAGGTCTTCCAAACGGAAGATCACGTTGTCATCCTGAACGAGATGGTGCATGACTCAAGAATCATTCTGCTCAACGGAAGCCCTAGGTCTGGAATCGAATCATGGACAGGAGAGTCCCGCGGGCACTGGGAAGGAGATACACTCGTTATTGAAACCACTAACTTCACAGACAAGACACGTTGGCGAGGATCAACATCTGAAATGACCCTAGTTGAGCGCCTGACTCGACAGGATGATGACACCCTCGTCTACGAATTCACTGTCAACGATCCGAATACTTGGAGACAACCGTGGTCCGCGGAAATTCCCATGCGATTGGGTGACCAACCGCTGTTCGAATACGCGTGCCACGAGGGCAACTACTCGATGGAAGGCATTCTGTCCGGAGCCAGGGCCGACGAGAGAGCCGTCCCCTAACATCTTTGCTCCCCTGAAACAGGACGAGGATGCAGCATCACCTGCATCCTCGTCCTCGTTATCTAGAATGAAATTACTTGGCCGTGGGGTCTGGCCTTAATTGGAATCGGACCACCTTGCTCGGTGTACCCTGCCCAGTCTCTGAGTGAAACGGAGCCCTAGTGCTCCAAGTAGCCCACAATCCCTTCCCTTTCCATCCTATGTCTGGGTCATCAATCCGGCCATCCATCCACTTAGTGTAGAAGCCAAGTGGATACGGCACTCTCAGAGTAACCCAGTCACCATCACGTAACGCCAATAATCCCTCCGCCGCGTTTCCTGTGTTGATTGGGACATTCTGACCCAGCCCGAATGTATCGAACTGGTCAACCCAAGTGTAATAACTTCCCTCAGAACTACCAGACTCAGTGATACCTTTCATTTTAGGCATGGGTTCTTCGTAGAGCGTCCAACCTTCCGGACAATGCTGCCCCGTCGCTTCCGGTCCGTTCAACGCCCTGGCGCACTGACTGCGGTCAAAACTAGCAAGATGTCCACTTGCCAACGGGGTCCACACCACACCGTTCCGATCGATATCCATGCCTCTGGGCGAATAACCCTGTACCTCAGCACCTGGGTTCTCCCAGGGGACCTCGTAAATCTCTGTCAGTCCGTCCTCAGAGGGATTGCCTCCTGGCGCGAAACGTAACAATGCCCCAGGCATACCCAGCGACGAACCCCAAATACTGCCGTCATTGGGATTGGCCGCTACCCCATAGAATCCTGAACGAATTCTCGTATCCTTCGTTGGATCAACCGGTGCCCCAGGCTCAACCCATTGATCGCGGCGGCCATTTCCATTTGAATCCAAGACCAAGGGACTCCAACCCTGGGCTGCCTCTTCATCACCTGTCTCCAAAAAGACCTTCGTATTGAGCCAACCTATAACCTGTCCCCCACCGCTAGTCCATAGGGTGTTGTCTTCGTCCTCAGCAAAAATCAAATGATGAGTACTGTAGCAAGTCCCGATGAGGGTCATCTCATCGGTGGATGGATCGTAGACGGCCAAGTGACGATTAGCCCGCTCATTAGGAAAAACTCTAGCCGAAGGATGCTCAGACCCCTCAAGACACATTGCTGGATTCTCGGGCCCCCTTACTCGTGAGGTTAACCAGACCCTTCCCTCCTGGTCGAGCATCGGATTATGAATGTTGGAGCGACTATCCCAAATAGCCTCGTCCCCCCAATATGGCGAGGACGCCAAAGGTGGCCCAGCTGCCAGAGGAGTGTTCGGATCACGAACCGGCACCAGCACTTGACTGGTCGTATGACTTACCGGATCGAGAACAGGAACATAATCGGCGCTAGCCTCAAGGGCCCCGTAAATCGGACCGTTGGCGTTGACGGTAGGATTGCGCTTGTCAGTGGAGGCCTCATCATGCAAATAGGCTGTCGGATCGGCCCAATCCCACTGCGTGATAACAACGTTCCTTTCAACTCCCTGGGGTCGTGGTGGTCTTGGCGGCACTTCTCCAGCCATGATACGCCCCGTCCAATCGGCGTACATCTCCAGGGCCCGACGACGCCCCATCCGATCGAGCGCGCCACTCATGCTGCCACCGGCCTGCCCCGATTGAATCCGACGGTCCCAAGCAGCGACCAGTGAATCGAACTCGCCTAATTGCGGAGGAATCTCTCGAGTCGCCTTCGTACCTAAACCGTGACAGGCTGTGCAGCCACCAGACTTCACACCCCGTAACCAAGCGGCCTGACTGGTCATATCTGGCGAAATACCGTTGCCATTTTGCCCTGTCCCTGGGAATTCTTCCGGTCCTGGAACCTCAAGTAGCGAATACCAGTAGCCAGATGGGTAGTACTGAGCAGCCGCTTGTTCATCTGGAGCCACCACGGCAGTCAGGTCAACCAAGCTACCTGGTGACACCCGTTGTTTCGGTGAATCAACTAACCCATACCCCCTAACCCAGACATCGTAAGTCGCTTCAGGTAAATCAGGAACGACATATCGTCCCGCGTCATCGGTAACGACCGTACGATTGAATCGGGTCGGTAAATCAGACGTCTCGGCGATTACCCACACACCCGCTTCGGGTCCATCCGGCCCACTAACGACCCCTCCTATGTCATCGGGGTCTACTTCCACCGTCACCTGCCTGGCCCCCAAGGCTAGTGGTGAAACCAACACACAAACGACCAATCCAACTCCCAACGCTCCGAGCAAAGCAGCTCTCGCTCTCTTCATCGTCCTATCCCCCTGTAGCAACCCCATCATTCCCGCTTCACTTTACTCCATCTCCCCCAAAGGACCGGCTACGGTTTACGCCTTCTCAACTGAAACCTCGTGATTCACAACCCTTGCCATTCCCCAGTCAGTCAAGGCAATCATTCCGACAGGGCAAGGGCAACCCACTCACTCTCCATATCACTCCACCCAATTGGCATCACCAGAAACTGCCGCCCCTCGAACAAGTAGGTAATCGGGGCACCTGATACCCCACCCGGTAGATTGACATGGCCGACCAAGGCGCCTGTCCTCTTGTGGTAGGCATTGAGGCGCTTCCCCCCAACCCCCACAGGGGATACCACCATACCTCGGTCTACTCCCTCCCCAAGGAATACCAGTGTCTGGGTAATCAACGGTGATACTCGGCCGGCCTGTCCTAATGGGGGAAGCACTAGAGATCTAAGTACCGGGTGGTCTCGTGGCCCATCACCATTCGGCACTCTCCACCGAATTTCCCCCACATTCAGGTCTATAGCAACCAAGCTCCCGTAGGGTGGCTTCAGTAAAGGTAGCCCTTGGGGTCCTTCGGCGATATCGAGTGACTCCATCACATAGTCCACGTTCGAACGCGGATGCTGCGAGCGAGTCAAGCCCACCACCGCAGGAGTCCTAACTGTCGACACAAACAGCATACCGGCTTCTGGATCGACTCCGGCACCCGTCCAGTCGGCCCCACCGACAAGGCCAGGGGCTTGAACCAAGCCTTTGGTCCCCTGTGGACCCTCACCAATAATCGAAGGCGGGGTGAACAGTGGGCCCGACACATATCTGGCCAGAATTTGCTCGGCCTCTTGCCTCAGCTCCGGCGTGAAATTGATCAGGTCATCTACCGTGACACCCTGCTTCTCATAGGGTGGTGGTTTCGTCGGAAACGGTTGTGTCGCCGCATACCATTCCCCGGGGACGTTGCCGGACGCCACAGGACGTTCCTCAATCGGCCAGACTGGTTCCCCTGTGACCCGATCGAAAACATAAGTGAAGCCCTGCTTACTCACAATTGCCACGGCCCTAATTTCCCGACCGTCCACAGAGATATCAATCAGGTTCGGTGCCGCCGGAAAGTCATAGTCCCAAACCCCGTGATGCACCGCCTGAAAGTGCCAGACTCTCTCGCCGGTTCGAACATCGAGACAAACCAAACTTTCGGCAAAAAGGTTGTCACCAGGTCGATGCCCGCCATAGTAGTCGTTCGTCGGTGTAGATAGCGGTAGATACACATAGCCAAGCTCTTCATCAGCGCTGGCCCACGCCCACATATTGGTGTTTCCGGTGTACTCCCATGATGCTCTATCCTCATTTGTTCCGGTCAACCATGTCTCATTACCAAACTCACCCTCTTGCGGTACGGTATGAAAGATCCACAATTGCTCGCCCGTTCGAACATCGAAGCCACGCACGTCTCCAGGCGGCATTTCCTTACGAGCCGGCATCGTCTCATTCACAATATCGGTCATGGCTGAGCCAATCACAACGATGTCGTCAACCACCACCGGTGCAGACCTCCATCTAAACTCACTCACCGAACGAATGTCATAGCCTTCAGTCAGGTCGACTTCGCCTCCATCACCAAATTCGTCATAGCGTCTGCCAGTTCTAGCATCTAACGCCACCAACGTGGAGCCGACTACCGCGATAATACGAGCCTCGTCAGTTACTGGATCTTTCCAAAAAGCAACCCCGCGACTGGCGCCCCCTCGACGTTCAGAACCTGCAGGCAATGGATCGAACCACACAACCTCTCCGGTGCCAGCATCGAGCGCAGCAACAGTGCCAAGTCCTGTACTGACATACAACCTGCCATCAGCCATCAACGGAGTATTTTGGACTACAGAAGGGGCTCGCACGACTCTCCCTTGCCGAACAGCCTCTGGGATCGTCGACTGCCGCCACACGACCTTCAGGTCACCAACATTCCCCGAGTCAATTTGGTCAAGCGGGGAATACTTGGTACTCGCAACATCAGCGCCGTAGGACCGCCACTCACCACTTTGCGCAGCAACCGGTACGTCTGAGGAGACACACAAAGCTACCAGAGAGACCAACAAGGGAAATAGCATAGGGGCATTGGATGACTCAGGATCCGGAGCATGGATCTCACTCGGTCCATACCGCTGACAATTAACAGCAGCGATAGGGTGACCAGATGTCGAGTCGGCCAAGGCTCCAAGTCTATACCGACTCCCCACCGAAGAAACATCCGCCGAACCAAGCTCAGTATCCAAATAGACTCCGGGCCACATGACCTACCCCCTCGACAGTCAAAAGCGACACCCACTAGACGGGCTATAATCTCGAAGTGAGTGAATCGTACCATCCTCCTCGAACACGATGCCAGTCCAAGCTCGAGTCATTTTCATCGTCCTAGGCAGCGTAAAATTGCCCCATCGGGAGGCTGTTCCCCATTCCTTCTACCTCATGGCATGGTTCGTGACGCACAAACTGACTCCTTCCGCCTTTCTGGCTGCAGCCATCCTGACCTCGCTACCCGCCTGTCAACAAGCCACATGGCGGCAACAAATGGACGCTGCCGTCTTCGCCCAACAAGATGGACGATTCGAAGCTGCGGAAGAGTTTTTCCACGCAGCCGAACGTTCCGCAACTGAGTTTGGTCCCACTGACCCTAGACTGGCGGTAACCCTCGGCAGTCTCGCAAATTTTTACCACAGTCAAGCGCGAGACGAAGAGGCTGAACTCCTCTACCTAGAATCGCTGGAACTTCTTAGACAGACAGATGGGCCAACCTCAGCGCGAGTAGGCCGCTTTACGGCCGATCTAGCGCTCTTCTACACAGCACTCGACCGGACTGAAGAGGCGGAACCTCTTTATGAACGAGCTCTCAAGACGCTTACCCTGCTACAAGGACCGGCCGACGACGAAGTGGTCACCATCCAAGTAGCTCTTGCCAGTCTCTATCTTCAACAAAAACGCTATACCGACGCTGAATTACTCTATAGTGAGGTACTCGCTATACTGCGCAACAGCGAATCAAACCTAGACCAGTTGTTGGTTGTTTTAGAGGACTACGCCACGCTTATGCACTCAACCGGACGAGGTGACGAGGGTATACCTCTTGAATCCCAGGCAATAGACTTGCGAACGAGATTGCAATTAGAACAGTAATGGAACTTGGAACGGTAGCAGCTGCTAGCTCTGGGCCGTACAGCCCAAACCGGGAGATCCGATGAAATCACTTGCCACTCTGACACTTTTCACCTTTCTTTTGGTCAGTTATTCAGACGGAGCCACGGTTACCACCGTCATAGGCACCGGCGAAGCTGGACTTACAGACACACAGGTCGCCAACCCCTATGGAGTGGTCATTGGCCCAGATGGGGCCCTGTATTTCTGCGATCTTGACAATCAACGCATCCGTCGACTTGACCTGGCTACAGGTCGAACCACCACCGTTGCCGGCAATGGTGTCCGAGGTTATTCTGGGGATGGTGGATCCGCCACCGACGCCGCCCTGAACATGCCCCACGAAATCCAATTTGATCAAAGCGGTCATCTGTACATAGTCGAACGGGATAGCCACGCGGTGCGTAAGGTCCACGCCACTACTGGCATCATTTCAACCATTGCCGGCACAGGGCAGCCTGGATTCTCCGGTGACGGGGGTCCAGCCGTTCAAGCACAGCTCCAACGACCGCACAGCATCGCCTTCGATCCGCAAGGAAACCTCCTAATTTGCGATATCGGCAACCATCGGATCCGGCGGGTCAGTCCTAGCACTGGCATCATAGAGACTTGGGCTGGAACCGGTGCTCGTGAAGCCACTCCAGACGGGGCTCCACTTGCCGGAACCCCGTTGAATGGGCCTCGGGCTATGGCCAGTGACCCCGACGGCAATCTGTACTTGGCCCTACGGGAAGGAAACGCCATCTACCGCATTGACTTAGCCACACAGACGATTCACCATGTGGCTGGAACTGGAAGCCAGGGATACACGGGAGACGGGGGACCCGCTCTGCAAGCTACTCTGGCCGGTCCAAAGGGCCTCGCGTTTGCGGAAGGTAAACTCTACATCGCCGACACCGAAAATCATGTAATTCGAATGGTCGACGTCGACACAGGACTTATTTCGACGGTCCTAGGTGACGGTGAACGGGGTGATGGCCCAGAAACCGACCCATTGCGCTGCCGCATGGCAAGACCGCACGGGGTCTTTTTCGCCTCCGGGGTCGGACTCTACGTTGGCGATAGTGAGGTCCACCGCATCCGACTGCTCGAATGAGCTCAGCAGGCCACCTCATAGGAGTTCGCCCAATCCCTGAGGGACATCGGTCAACGAACCAACCTGTCACGATGGACCACTGCCACCCCGTGCATATAGCCGCCCACGCGGGCAAATCGCTCATCGGCCGCCAGTGCTATCTCTTCTCCTGCGGCTTCGGTTCGACCATAAGCCTCGTGATATAAACCGCGATACAGATGGGCATAAAATCGCGCACGCGGATCAGGTGCTGCAGACAGAACAGCCTCTGGAGACATGCGGCCCCGAAACATTTCATAAATGGCTCCCATGGGAGCGCGGGGGTCTGGTCCCACCGGAAGCAACGCGGCCAGGGCCTCCTCAGGGGATTCCTCTCGCGCCACACACAGAAAATGCCAAGCGGCATTCTCCACGTCGTTCGGATTTACCAAACGGTGTGATTCAAACTGCCGCCGGCAATCGGTATAACGTCCTACATAATAAAGGGCGATCCCCCGTTGCCAGAACTGCGGTGCTGCCTCAGGAAGAGCCCGCGCTACTTGGTCGAACCCTGTCACAGAAGCTTCCAACCGACCAGCCAAGAAATCCGCTTCTGCCTGACGCATGATCTGCCTGGGCGTCTGTGCATCCAGCGTACCGAGGGTCGCAAGAGTCACAACCCATCCCAGCCAAAAACGCCGCTCCACGACCCGAACTGTGTTTCTTGACACCATGGCTCGTCATTCCTCTCCAAAGACCGAAGTAGTCACCAACCAGGTTCGCAGTGCCAAGGGTCGAAGTTCATGACCGTCTTGCCAGAATCACACCCGCCAGCCGCAGCACTGGCTGCCCGACCAATCACCGTTCAAAGAACCGCTTGCACATCCACCTCAAAAACTAAAGCAGCATTAGGAGGAATCACACCGGCACCCTGACTGCCGTAAGCCAATTCCGGTGGAACAATGAGCCTTCTCTTACCTCCCACCCGCATCCCTACCACTCCCTGATCCCAACCAGAAATCACCTGACCACTGCCAAGCACGAAAGAAAACCCTTGCCCACTGTCAAATAAGGTGCCCTTATTGTCAGGGTTTGCCGCATCATAAAGCCACCCACTGTAGTTGACTGTAACCTGAGACCCGGTCGTCGCCTCAGCCCCTGTGCCCAGCTGCAGGTCGACAAACGAAAAGTCCACACTATCGCTAGGCGCAACCGTGCTCTTGGTTTGGCAACCAACTCCCATGGCCGCAAATGCCAAAACCTGAACGAACAAGATCACGGAACACCCAGAGGACCGTCTGAAATTAACTTTAATCAAAGACATAGTTGACAGAGTATATGCAAGCCTGACCATTTCGGTCATCAACCTCCCGGGCTATAATCCCCAAGAGATGACACAGGCTCACCGGACCAGTCCTGAACTGTACCAGACTGGCGCAACCAGACTATCGAGGAGAACCTGAAAATGAAAATCCTACAGCTACTCAGTTCCGCAGTTCTAGTCCTAGCTATCAGCTCAGCCCAGGCATACGCCCAAGCCTCAGACATGACCTTCTTTCTTACTAGCGCTGGACCCGGAAACGGTGCCAACCTAGGCGGGCTCCAAGGAGCTGATGCCCACTGTCAATCGCTTGCCTCTGCTGTTGGGGCCGGTGGTAAGACCTGGCGCGCCTACCTCAGCACCACCGGACCCGGGAGCGTGAATGCCCGTGACCGCATTGGGACTGGCCCCTGGCAGAATGTCGAAGGTACTGTGGTTGCAGAGAACATCGACCAACTTCACTTTGAAAACTATCTGACCAAAGAGAGCGTGCTGAACGAGCAAGGCGGCATGACAAACGGCCGCGGGGACGACCCAAACCAGCACGACATTCTTACCGGGTCCTATCTCGACGGAACTGCGGTCTCTGGCAGCGGAGACACCACCTGTAGCAACTGGACATCAGGCGCAGATGGTAGTGGGAGCGCCCTGGTTGGTCACTTCGACCGCACCGGTGGAGGCGCAAATCCCGCTTCTTGGAATTCTGCACACGGCTCGCGTGGCTGTAGCCAAGCCAACCTCCAAGCAACCGGTGGCAACGGATATTTTTACTGCTTCGCGTCAAACTAACTCCACTAGCGCGGAGTCCAGAGTTTTGGCCACTCCTAGCTATTTTCCCGGTCACCTGTGGTACCGCGCCAGCGGTGCCACAGGCACCGGAAACCTTGAATGACCTCTCCCCCCCAACTTAGCACCCGAAAAAATAGGTATCTCGGAAAAACCGTGCCTGCAGCACTGCTACTGCCAGCCTTAATTGGGCTTGGCATCTCCATCGCAATAACGCCCATTCAGCCCGAGCCCGAGTCCGAAATCGACTACCGCCCAATCGAGCTCGTGGATAGTGACTACGTTTCCTCTCGGACTTGCCAAGCCTGCCACCCTTCCGAGTACAACAGCTGGTACGGATCCTTCCACCGTACGATGACCCAAGTCGCAACAACAGAAACTGTGCGAGCCGACTTCGACGGGGTCCAAGTTAAGAATGTACATGGGCGCCCAATGGACTTAGAAGAAGCAAATGGCCAGTATTGGGCGGAATTCGACGATCCCAATTGGGATGGGCCACTGGTTGACCAACCACGGATTCGCCGAGAGGTGGTCATGATCACCGGATCACATCATCAAAATATCTACTGGTACGCTACCGGCCACGACCGGAGTCTCAATGTACTCCCTGGCGTCTACCTGATCGCCGAAGAACAGTGGGCGCCACGCAGCTCAGTAGTACTGCACCCCCCGAATCAATCCTTGGCCATGCTAGACGGCCACTGGAACGCCATTTGTATCGTCTGTCATACCACTCTCGGCAAAACCGCATTTGACACACCGTTCCAAACCACTCCCATCGACCAACAACGTGTCGATACCACCGTTACTGAATTTGGCATTGCCTGTGAGTCCTGTCATGGGCCAGCCAAGGCTCACGTAGCGGCTAATCGGAACCCTCTCCAGCGCTACGGACTCCACCTGGCATCGGAACCAGACACCACCATCGTGCAGCCCACCAGACTTGACCCCAAACGTTCCTCACAAGTCTGCGGGCAATGTCACAGCGTGTGGGAGTTCTACAACACACGGGATGAGCGCCAGGCCAACACCCATGGGCTACCGTACCGCCCAGGCGGTGAACTCCGTGACACTCGGTTCATTGCTCAACCCTCGATAGACCGGACTTCGCCGAACATCCAAACTCTCGTCGCAAACGATCCCGAATTCGTTCGCGGATCATTCTGGCCTGATGGCATGATTCGGGTCTCTGGCCGTGAGTACAACGGGTTGTTGGACTCACCATGCTATAACCAAGCCAGTAGCGCCGACCGCACGCTCACCTGTTTCTCCTGCCACAACATGCACAAATCCCCAAACGACCCGCGTTCAGTCTCCGAGTGGGCCAACACAAACCAGGTGGCCAATGGCATGGAAAGTGATACTGCATGCATTCAGTGCCACTCCCCAATCGAAACCAACATCCCCGCTCACACCAAACATTCCACAAATTCATCTGGCAGCCGCTGCTACAACTGCCACATGCCATATACCAGTTACGGACTGCTCAAGACAATGCGGAGTCACACCGTCACTAGCCCAACCGCAACAGAAACAGCAGAATTGAACCGACCGAATGCCTGTAATCTTTGCCATCTCGATAAGACCCTGGCATGGACCTCCGAATGGCTCAATCGTTGGTTTGACACACCGGCACCACCTCTGACTGAAGAGGATAAAACGGTAGCCGCCTCACTATTATGGCTACTTCGAGGGGACGGCGGTCTTCGGGCAATCACAGCCCAAAGCATGGGTTGGAAGCCCGCCCAAAGAGCCTCTGGTACCAGTTGGATGATCCCCCATCTTGGCGAAGCACTAGGTGACCCATACGATGCCGTGCGTTTCATCGCCGCGCGGTCCTTGCGGAGTCTTCCCGGTTACACAAACCTCGACTTTGACTTTGCGAGCCCTCGCCAGGTTCGAACTGAGACAGCCATCCGCCTTCTGCGAAATTGGCGAAATTCAGAGTCTGCCCGGACCCGGCAAGACCCAGAGCTTTTATTGGACGAAAACGGCGAGTTACGACTCGATCTTATGAGACAGCTTTTCGATGCCCGTGATCAACGAGGGCTCTTTTTACGGGAATGATTACCAAACACGACAACCCATCTGGACCATACGCCGGACGTCATCTGCGCTTCGGGTGGTGGTCCCTCTGGGGTTTTCTCAGTCTTGGCTTAGCACTCGAACTGTTACATGGGTTCAAGGTTGGGTTTTACCTCGACGTCTCAAACGAAACTCGGCGATTCATGTGGACTCTAGCCCATGCCCATGGTGCACTCCTTGGTCTCGTACACATCCTCTTTGCAGTATCCCTTCGAGTTTTTCCAGATATCGCCACCAGTTCTTCTCTCAGAACAACCTCAACCGGCCTCGTCGCCGCGAGCCTCTTGCTGCCAGGTGGGTTCTTTGCTGGTGGGGTCCAGTTTTACGGAGGAGACCCTGGTCTAGGAATTCTACTCGTTCCAATCGGTGCGGTCTGCCTAGCAGTATCGGTGTGCCAAATCGCCCGAAGCCTCAGACTGCTTCCCCGCCCGGACAAGGGGCGATAGACCTCGGAAGGACTCATACATGAGTTAACCGAAACTACAGCCTTCAGGGACCGATTATTCTGTGACTGTTATTACAAGGTTAGCTTTGGAGATCAGCATCGCATCACTCACAAAGGCGCGCATTGTATAACTACCAGCTTCACTGAAGGTAACTACAGTTTCGACTGCACCTGATGTCCACCCGTCGCCATCCATTCCCTCTTCCCATTCCTGATAACCGGTCGGCTCAAACTGTCCATCGGCTGGGCCTCGATGAACCACCCAAAGCACAGACATGTGATTACGTGTCGGATAGGGCTTTGAGTACTGGGGAATATTGTCTGGAATTTCTGGGGCATCATCAGGCGCTACAAGGCTCGGGTCACGCCTGCGTCTAGGGGCATCATCGTCACGCTCTGGGACTGCCGTCGGCAACTCGTCATCGGTCATCATAGCCGTCAAAGTAACAGGCTGCCCCACCATGACAGTTTCGTGGCTAGCTTCCACGGTCACCTGTGGTGCGGCATTTGCGTACAACTCCTCCACCCCTCGACCAAACTGCGTCCGACCATTTGAAGTGATGGTGTTGACGTCAATTTCCCATTCGGCC
This sequence comes from Acidobacteria bacterium UBA2990, assembly GCA_002347025.1. Lineage (GTDB taxonomy): Bacteria > Acidobacteriota > Vicinamibacteria > Vicinamibacterales > UBA8438 > UBA2990. The sequence continues at coordinate 83,486 of DEAE01000023.1, read as the reverse complement.
TGCAGCCAGCCATAGGCCCGCTGGGTGCTGCCCTGCCGTGTCACTTCCCAGATCAACTCTGCATCTGATGGAAAATCTGCCGGCACCGGCACTTCAAACTGATATCGATTGGTGCGGGGGTAAAAGTAGGTCGGTTGGCCCCGATCCGGTTCACCAGGGGAGAAGAAGTTATCCTCACCCACCGGAATCTCTGGCCGTTCAGCATAGTTCCGATTTAAATACCCAAAGAGGAAGCTGTAACTACCGTCCTCATTCCGAGTCCAACCTTCGAATATCGGTTGAATGTCCTGTCCAGAATTGAAGCGCTGCTGGGGCTGAGTCACGACCGGAACGTCACGGCTGTTAATTTGAGCCAATCCAGCCGGAGCATTGGCAGTGAGTCCTAGGACCGTCATCACCACTGCCAGTAACAGTTTCTGTATCCGATGGTTAAATGCCTTCATCGTCCCTTTCCCGCCTAGCTGTTGGCCAGGTACACTCTCTTGCTATCCAACCGAAAAACCCTCTGTGGGAATGACCTCCCACAGAGGGCGTGACAACCAACAAACCCGCAAAACGAAGCTACGGTCAGTCGTTTTCGGCTTGAGCTTTCCGTGCTTCCAACTCAGCTGCGTACTCTTCATCGCTCAGGTCATACCAGCTGATCCAAGAAAACGCCATTTCATCGACAGTTCGACTACCACCACCAGTCCAGTTTTTCGCGTCGTGGTTACCACGGTTCGCCTGGGTATTGTCGTGATAGCTAATTACATGCAGGGTAGTTCCCGCCGGATAAATTGGCTGACTGGGGTCATCGTAGTTGTAGACAATGTGCCAGTTAAAATCGAAGTTTGCACAGTTGACCATCTCAGTTGAACCATTAGGATAAATCAACTCGAGGCATTGCCTTGTCCCAAGAAAATGCATGTGAGGCTGGAATCCCGTGAGTTTCCCGGGGAGATACATCTTCTGGTAACCATCGTGCCGGGTCACCTGTCCCGCAGGGATATCGAGCTCACCGGCCTGTCCAAGTTGGCGAGAATACAATATTTTGTTCGGCTCTTCACCTTCCGGGTAAAGAACCAATCCTAGCTCGGTCTGGTCTGTCGCTTCTTCCCCCACTGAATGGTAGTGGAAGCTAAATCGCACTCTGGAATCAGCAGGAAACAGACGCCCACTTCCATCAGGGTAAACGTCGGCGTTCTTACCAACAGCGTACTCATTTAGGAAGGCATCTTCACTGCTATCGTTCAAGGATGAATCTGGATCGGTGACAGCGTAGGTCAGGGCATGATGAACCACTCTCAGATCACCGGCCTTGGTCTGGATAGCCTTGATATAGCGATCGGTCGAGATACCAGATGGAACGATATAGTCACCCCACCAATCACCAGCCTCGGCAGGCACCGTGTGCGGGGGTGAGGTCACGATCACATCGGGGTCAATGGTCCAAGCACCAAATTCTTGGAATTGGACCGGCACCGGGGCATCCTCAGGATTTCCTCTCGGGGCACCACTGTCAACCCAACTCCCAATCGTAGCAATCTCATCGTCACTCAGAGATTTGTCATTCTTGAAAGCCTGCACACCCACCTTCGGATCAATATGCCATGGAGGCATCTCACGAGCTTCCACCTTTGCCCTGATAGAACGAGCCCAAGGCCGCGCCTCCTGATAATTCATCAGAGACATCGGGGCCATGTTGTCGGGCCGATGGCATACCTGGCAAGAACGTTGAAGAATTGGTTCGATATCCTTGTGAAAAGTCGGGTTGTCAGGTACCTCGGCCACTGCGAGCCCTGGAACCAACGCCGCCGCTAAAGCCAAAAGAGCAACAGCCAGCTTGCCGTTTGTCATGCCTGCACCTCCAAGAAACCGAACCTAGTGAATCTGCAGTTGGGCCCCTGATTTCTGTGCCTCAACACAGCGTTAAGCCGAGTCTACCCACAATTCACCTGGTTGTCCAGACACTGACTCGGATATCGAGGAAGCTATCGATCGGCCACGTGGCCGGGCTCAGTTCCTCAGTCCCTTAAACGAGTCCAAACATCTCCCCTGACCTTGTGGTACGATTAACGGTACTAGACTAATATCAGATAATTCGAGACCGGCACCGTCCACGCGTAAACACCCTCAATGATCGTCGGAATTCCCGCTGAAACCTATCCCGGTGAGCACCGCGTTGCGGTCGCTCCAGGGGTAGTACCGAACCTAACCCGAGCTGGCCTCGACGTGTTGGTCAGTACCGGCGCTGGCGTCAATGCTGGTTTTCCAGACGACGGCTACTTAGCCAAGGGAGCCCGGATCGCTACCAGCCGAGCCCAGGTGTTTGAAGAAGCCCAAATCATCCTCCAAGTCCGAACCTTAGGAGCTAATCCGGATCTAGGACGTTCAGACCTTGAATTGCTTGGCGATCGACAGACTCTTATAGGCTTCTCTGACCCTCTCGAAAAACCATCAGTTGCGCAAGAACTGGCCACTCGAGGCATAACAAGCTTATCTATGGAATTGATCCCCAGGATAACCCGGGCTCAAAGCATGGACGCATTGTCCTCCATGGCAACAGTATCCGGCTACAAGGCTATTCTAGTGGCGGCTGAAAAATTGCCACGGCTGTTTCCCATGATGATGACAGCAGCCGGCACCATCACACCAGCAAAGGTGTTCATCGTTGGGGCCGGGGTTGCAGGGTTACAAGCAATCGCAAGCGCCAGGAAACTTGGCGCCAAGGTTGAAGCCTATGACGTTAGACCGGCTGTCAAGGAGCAGGTAGAAAGCCTTGGCGCCAGCTTTGTCGACCTTCCACTCGAAACCACTGAATCTGAAGACACGGGCGGCTATGCTAAATCTCAAGACGAGGCATTCTATGCCCGTCAGCGGGAAATGATGACCCGTGTAGTGGCCTCCAGCGACGTGGTAATAACAACAGCTCTAATCCCAGGTCGCCCAGCACCTGTCCTCGTGACCGACGAAATGGTAGCAGGTATGGCACCAGGGTCCGTGGTGGTTGACCTGGCGGCAGAACGGGGTGGCAACGTCGAACCATCCCGACCAGACGAAACAAAGGTCATACATGGTGTTACCGTCCTAGGTCCGACCAACCTACCGGCCACCGTGCCGTACCACGCCAGTCAGATGTATTCAAAGAACCTCTCGGCCTTTCTTCTTCACCTAGTTAGCAACGGAAAGGTCCAACTTGATCTGGAAGACGAAATCACCCAGAGCACACTAGTTACCCACAACAACGGCGTCGTCCACCCTCGAGTCCGGGAGCTTTTAGCAGACCAAGTCTAATTCTAGTCAGAGGACACATGTAATGAATGATTTACTGCCACTGCTGACAATCTTCATGCTAGCGGTCTTTGTCGGATTCGAGATCATCACCAAGGTGCCTCCACTCTTACATACTCCTCTGATGTCTGGTAGCAATGCGATTTCTGGGATCACCATCATCGGCGCATTGCTATCGGTCGCCACTGATAGCCTCCTTACGGCCATCTTGGGGTTCATTGCCCTTGTATTGGCCACCATTAACGTTGTCGGCGGATTTCTCGTAACCCACCGGATGGTAGCAATGTTCAAGAAAAAGGACTGATGGGTGTGGACTCTGTCTTGATTAACCTGACGTATCTCGCCTCATCCGCTCTCTTCATTTTTGGCATCAAGGGATTGACCCACCCACGGACCGCGGTCCGCGGCAACCTTCTTGGCGCCACAGGAATGTTGCTTGCAGTAGTCGCCACCCTCAGCAACGAACAGGTTTTCGGCGCTGGTCTATCTGGACTGGCAGTGATATTGGCCGGCCTCCTTCTTGGGTCAGCCGTGGGGACGTTGTTCGCCCTGAAAATCCAAATGACAGCCATGCCGGAAATGGTTGCCTTGCTAAATGCCTTTGGTGGAGCCGCCTCTGCCCTGATCGCTGGCGCGGTACTTGCGGAAAGCAATGACCCCACGAGGCAAACCGCCGTGGCGACAGTCGCTTCTGGCATCATTGGTTCGGTGACTTTCTGGGGAAGCTTAGTAGCGTTCGATAAACTCAAAGGGATCCTGCTTCCAGACCGACCCATTCATTTTCCGGGCCAACAATATTTAACAGGGTTATTGGCCTTGACCGCCTTAGCCTTGGGACTCTTAGTCGTCAACGACCCAACTCAGCTCAGCAACTACGGTCAACTAATAATCGTCAGTTCCATTCTTGGAGTTTTCTTAACCATTCCAATCGGGGGAGCAGACATGCCAGTCGCCATTGCGCTCCTCAACTCTTATTCAGGCCTCGCGGCAGCTTCAACCGGATTTGTACTGGACAGCAATATTTTGATCATCACCGGTTCCTTAGTCGGTGCCTCTGGACTAATCCTCACCCGGATCATGTGCAAGGCTATGAACCGCTCGCTGATGAATGTGCTAATGGGGGCCATCGGGCCAGACAATGATGACGCGAGCAGCACCGATGATATCTATGCGGGTCGAGTCAAGAATGCCTCTCCCGAAGAAGTTGCCATGCTATTTGATGGTGCCAGGAGAGTCGTAGTAGTCCCAGGGTACGGGATGGCTGTGGCGCAAGCCCAGCACCAAATCCGAGACTTGGCAAACCTCCTGGAATCCCGTGGAATTGAAGTGGAATTTGCGATCCACCCAGTAGCAGGGCGCATGCCTGGACACATGAACGTCCTACTTGCTGAGGCTGACGTTGATTACGACAAGCTGAAAGAAATGGATGAAATCAATTCGTCTTTTGAACAAACCGACGTTACTATCGTCCTCGGCGCCAACGACATCGTTAATCCAACCGCCCGGACCCAGTCGTCAGGCCCGATCGCTGGCATGCCAATCCTAGACGTCGATAAAAGCCGAACCGTGGTGGTTGTTAAGCGAAGTCTTTCACCTGGATTCGCTGGGATACCGAATCCTTTATTTGCCGCTGATAACACACTAATGCTATTCGCAGATGGGAAACAGGCAGTACTCGAGCTTATCGCCGCGGTAAAAGATTCCTAGTCAATAGCACCGGCCATTTCCACATAGAGCCAACACTGCCGACCTCCCAACTGGGCTCACCATATGTCTCAGAGGAATCATCCCACGGAGAGTAATAGCCCGGGCCTGAGCTGTGGGCCGGAAGCCCTTTCTACCACAATGGATCCAGCAGAGGTCCTCACTCTCGCTCGAGTTAGCTTAATCCGAGAGGGTTCCATGATCCTTAACCGCATCACCTGGCGTGTCCGGTCTGGTGAACGCTGGGTTGTGCTTGGGCCCAATGGCAGTGGAAAAACCACACTCTGCCAAGTTATCACACTCTACCAGCATCCTTCAGATGGAACAGTAACCGTATTGGGAGCCAGATTGGGCCAAACTGACGTCCGGAGTCTCAGGCTCCGCATAGGTGTTACCAGTAGTGCTCTGTCAGCCATGATTTCCCCAAAGCTGACCGCGGAGCAAGTCGTGGTTTCTGGTCGACATGCTGCACTTGCCCACTGGTGGCACAGGTACGATGATGGAGACTGGAAACAAGCACGTAGCTGCCTTCAGCGGGTTGAATGTCTTCCCCAAGCGAATCAGCGCTTCGGGACCCTTTCGTCCGGGGAACGCCAACGCGTACTCTTAGCCAGAGCCTTGATGTGTAACCCAGACTTGCTCGTTCTTGACGAACCCAATGCTGGACTGGACTTGCCTGGACGCGAACGATTGGTTCAAAGCTTGGCCAACCTTGCCGACAGCCCCTCGGCGCCGCCTTTGATTCTGGTCAGTCACCATGTTGACGAGATCCCCCAAGGTTTCACTCACGCACTCTTACTGGTATCAGGTGAAGTAGCAGCCGCCGGACCAATCGAACGGGTGTTAACCAGCTCTCACCTATCTGACTGCTTCGGACTAAGCCTCGACATCGAACATCGTGGTGGTCGCTGGAGGGCCTGGGCGACCACAACTTCAAAACCTCTCTAGAGCTAGGTCTATAAAACAACCAAGGTTAGCCTGCCAGCCACCAAATAGGCAGTCCGCCGTTAGAGGGCAAAACAGACTATAGTTGGATCAATCGTGGTGTACCTTTTCAGGCCTTCCCGAACACTTCGACGCTACGTGCTCTACCAGATTCCAGGCTGGATCCTGGCGATAATCGGTGCCGGTCTGTTACATCACCTGGTCGGACTATCAACCTCGTGGGGAATCATGTTGGTGGGAAGCTGGGTGATTAAAGACGCAGCACTTTACCCATTTCTCCGAACGTCCTACAACCCTGACTCCCAGAGCCCTATCGAAAAATTGGTCGGACTCCAGGGCATCGCAGCCGAACCACTCGCTCCCAAAGGTTACATAAACGTACGGGGTGAGCTCTGGCTGGCAGAAGCCTACCCACGCGGAACGACCATTGAGCAAAGCCGGCCCGTGATAGTGGACAGCTTCAAAGGGAGACTCTTGCTAGTTCGCCCCGCAACCACACCTCAGAGTGCTATCGCCTCACCATCAAATGTATAAAGATAAAACTTCTACTCGATCCCCTTTTGCAACACTATCGCCGTGAAACCTCTGGAGATTTCTAAAAGTTAGCTTTTCACTTATCTGAAACACCTAAAGACGCCTTCGCATTGTGCCATTCGAGTGTCCGTTGCAACCCCTCTTCGAGTTGAACGAGGGATCGGTATCCTAATAATGCCTGAGCCAAGTTGATGTCAGCCTGGGAGTGCCGAACCTCACCGGTACGAGCTTCGAGGAAACGAGGTACTAGCTTCGAACCACTCAGCCGACACATTAGATCCAACAAGGCATTGAGTGACACTGGCTTACCACATGAAACATTGATGGTTCGGCCAGAGGCTTCTGCCATCGTGCAGGCTTGCAGAGTGGCTGCCACCACATTCTCAACATACGAAAAATCGCGTGTCTGTTCTCCATCCCCGTAAATACTGGGCCGCTGGCCCGTCACCAGGCACCGGGCAAACAGGGAAATGACACCAGAATAGGGAGATGATGGCTCCTGCCGAGGTCCAAATACGTTGAAATAGCGAAGGGAGACAGTGTCAAGCCCGTAAAGCTCCCTAAAAAGTCTGCCATATTGCTCTCCGATCAACTTCTGCAGAGCATATGGCGACAATGGATCCGGAGCCACATCTTCTCGAATTGGTATTGTTGAGGCATTTCCGTAAATTGCCGATGAACTAGCAAATACAACTCTGCGAATGTTGTGCCGCATCGCGGCCGACAGAAGTGCCAAGGTCCCAGACACATTTGCTTCGTTTGAAGCTAAAGGATCGGCAATCGAGCCAGGTACCGATGGGATCGCTGCCAGGTGAACCACATAATCGATTCCCTTCACTACCTCGTCAGTAACTGTTGGATCCACCAGGTCTCCAACCACCAAATCCACACCTTTGACCTGGCTCAAGTTGTCCCGATTGCCGGCCACTAAACTATCGACTACCCGCACGGTCTCACCTCGATCGACTAAAGCTTCAACCAGATGGGACCCGATGAATCCAGCACCGCCGGTGACCAAATAGGCTGCCATTTGTGTTTTCAAAGCTCAGGAAACAAAGCCCGCTGGATGCCTGGAACAACTCGTAAGGCATTCTCATAATAGACTTTGCGTAAGACATCGTCTGACAAACCCATCCCATAGAGTTTCCAGAAAGCGTGATACCTCCGGTAATAATCAAAGTATTCATCCCGGGTCTCGAAAGTTCGCCAATAATAGGGAAACTCATCAGCCACATAAGAATCCTTTCCAAAAAGCACTCGATCGGAATAAGCACCAAAAAAGGCTAAAGCATTTAGAGGCTGCCGACCCAGCTCGTAAAGAATGGTCCCTGTTTCAACAAACACGTTCGGAAGGCGATCCAACAGGGAGCCGAGGCGACCCAAATCATTAGCGTGCCAGCCCATATGAGCGGCGATGAAACGGGTCTCAGGATGCCTCTCAAACATCCGGTCGCGCTCGCCGATAATGGTCTCGAAGCTTGGGTAACGATCCGAGGGCAATCGCCGACCTGGACGAACCATCAGTTCAAGCCAACGCTCGTTATACCGATCAACAGGCTCAAAGAACTCACTCGGCTCTCCCGAATGAATAAGCACAGGAATATTCAACCTAGCGCACATCTCCCAGATTGGATCCAGTTCGGGGTCATCGATAGCCACACGCTGGCCAAGACCGTCACGAACCGTTAACCCGAGATTCTTGAACACCTTCAGCCCAACAGCTCCAGCAGTCACGTCCCTTTCGAGCTGAGCAGCCGCCCGCCTTCCAAAGCCTTTGGTGACCTCCCGGCTAAAGTCTACATTTGCAAAGAACACCATTCGCTCAGGATGCTCACTTGCCTGGATCGATTCCAGGCTTCGCCTAAGAGTGTCCCCGGAACCTCCACTAAGATTGACAAGGACTTGGAGATTTAAAACATCCATCTCGGCAACAATAGCCAGCCATCTCCCAGCGCTCAGCCCTGGTCCATGGTGGCTATGCACGTCAATAACAGGGTATTTCGCCTTCTGAACAGGATGCTGCGGCACCACCAACGTTGAGCGCGGAGTATATTTCTCCACTGAAAGTGTCTGTTCGTTTACAACCTGACCGGGCAGTCTAGCCTCCGAAAACAATGACACCCATAGAGCGAAGACAACGACAGCCGTCCCTCCAATAACAAGACGTAACATTTGTGTTCTCCTAGCCACCTAAGAAGTTACAACATATCCATGCCTCGCATGGTTTACCCATGTTCGAGCCGGTCTTGAACACAGCTCTAATCCTAAGAGGAGCACTAGCTTCTTAAATGCTGCAGAGAAACGATAAGCCGAATTCTGTACCCAGGTCCCTGGCCAACAGCCCAAAAGCCCAGGTGACGACCATTCCTCTAGCCCTGCCATTACTGGCAGGATCAAGCAACCTACCCGGAGACTTCGAACGGGCCGCCCTAATAACGCCTCCCTATTTGGTCTTGCTCCGTGCGGGGTTTAGCCTGCCATCCACCTTACGGTCGACGCGGTGCGCTCTTACCGCACCATTTCACCCTTACCCGTCCACACGGCTGTGTGAAACGAGCGGTATATTTTCTGTGCCACTTTCCTTCAGGTCGCCCTGACCGGGAATTACCCGGCGCACTGCCCTCTGGAGTTCGGACTTTCCTCTCCGTCCAAGATCACCGAAGTGGCCTTACACGCAGCGGTCGTCTGTCCCTCTGCAGCAAGTTGTCAAAGATCAAGCCGAAACACGAACCATGTCGGTGAGAACTGTTCTCCGAATCTAATCAGACGCCTCTTGATTTTCTGAAGCCTCACCCATTATGAGCTTTGCAAATGCTTGTTCATCCAGAATGTCCACTCCTAAGGCCTCTGCCTTCTGTAGCTTCGAACCTGGATCTTTACCCACGACTAGGTAAGTCGTGCTCTTGCTAACGGTTCCTGTGACACGCCCACCTTGCTCCAAGACGGCCTGCTTGGCCTGCTCTCGTGACATGAGTTGCAAAGTGCCGGTAAAAACCAGTGTCTGCCCGGTCAGAGTCTGAGGATTCTCCAACTCAGAAGACCGATGGCTGACCATCCGGACCCCTGCCAGTTCCAACCTTCTTAGCAAACGTCTACTAGACGGCTTATCTAGAAACGTTCGCACAGCTTGAGCAATAACAGGGCCAATTCCAGGGACCTTTTCGATGTCCTCAAGTGACGCAGAGAGGAGCACCGGCAAACTCCCGAAGCGACGTGCTAAGAGCTCAGCTGCCCCTTCACCCACATGACGGATGCCAAGCCCAAACAACACGTTCGCAAAATCTTTATCCTTACTTCGGTCAATTTCAACAACCAGCTTGGCAGCCGACTTCGTCGCCATCCCGGTTATTCTTTTGCTCCCGTGTTGATCCAACGCGGTTAACTTGTCTACAGTCAACGTGTAAAGGTCCGCAAAATCACCGACAAGCTCCTGTCCCACGAGTTGTTCCACTAAAGCCTCACCTAACCCTTCGATGTTCATAGCTCGACGACCGGCATAGTGCAGTAGACCTCGCCGAATCTTGGCAGAACAATGATTGTTCGTGCACCTCCAAACAGCGGCATCATCTGCCCGCTCAAGCGACAGCCCACATGCTGGGCAAGTGGTCGGCATAACGAATGGAACAGGTGCACTCTGACCGCCAACACGACGAGAGAGAACAGGCCCAACCACCTTGGGGATAATGTCTCCGCCCTTCTCCACCAACACGATATCGCCGACACGAACGTCCTTCCTGGCGATATCATCAGCATTGTGCAGGGTAGCCAATTGCACGGTAGTCCCTGCCAACTGAACGGGCTCAAGCACAGCATACGGCGTCACCGCCCCTGTTCGTCCGACATTAACCTCAATCCCCAGCAACCGGGTCATAGCCTGTTCGGCAGGAAACTTAAAGGCCATCGCCCAACGTGGAAATTTTGCAGTTTGCCCCAGACGGCGACGGTCGTCCAGGCGATCCACCTTGACCACCACCCCATCAGTATCAAATGGGAGCCCTAATCGACTTTCAGACCACTCTTGACAGTAGTTGAGGACTTCTTCAATTCCAGCACACCTACGCCAATGTCTCTCAACAGGCAAACCCCATCCATGCAGCTGTTCCAGCACCGCTCCGTGAGTTTCCAGACCTTCCCCCCACCCAGATCCGGGCTCTGGGCTAACTAGCTGATACAAATAGGCACCCAACCCCCGTGCAGCGACCAAAGAAGAATCCAAAGTTCGCATGGTTCCAGCCGCAGCATTCCGCGGATTGGCAAAAGGTGCTTCACCTTCAGCAACCCGATCGATATTCACCCGATCAAATGACAACCTCGAGAGAAACACTTCTCCGCGCACCTCAAGATCACCAGGCACCTTGGGGCAAAGTCCCAAAGGAATTCCACCGATGGCTCTGGCATTACTAGTAACATCCTCGCCCCTCGTACCATCTCCCCTAGTAGCTCCACGAACTAACAAACCATCCCGATAAAGCAGAGTTATACTCAAACCGTCGACCTTTAACTCCACAACGTAGCTCAACGGTTGCTTCGCGTCCAAGCCAAGGCCCTTCCTCACCCTCTCATCAAACGTGATGAGGGCAGCCTCATCGTAGGCGTTCTCAAGACTTAACATGGGAACCGTATGTTCCACAGAGGCAAACCCTTCGACCGGTCGCCCAGAGACCCGCTGGGTTGGGGAATCTGGAGTGATCATCTCCGGATACTTGCCCTCAAGCACAACTAACTTGTGGAGCAACCGGTCGAACTCAACATCTGAAATTTCAGGATCGCACAACACATAGTATCGCTCCTCATGATGGCGAATTACGGTTCGCAACTCCTCCATCTCTTGAGCGATCCGGTCTGGGGTGGCCACGGAATTGTCTGTCAAACTACTTTAGTAGCAGAACCGTAAGCAGTGCAGTACCAGTTCACCAACACCCATAACTCGTGGTCAACTAGCAGAAACAATCAGATAAAGCGGATAGTCGGCACAACCCAAAGAAGGCCTAGGACTCAAGTAAGCAGAACCTTGGGATAGAGAACCTACCAATCCCGCGCCAATACATAATCAGGCAGCAGCTTCAGTGCTTCAAGCTCAGGAGTTGCAGGAAACCCCTCCAAGTGCCTCTTCGCTTCAGCAGCAAATTCCGTTGCTCGCTCGAAGGCCTGCTCTAGTACTCGGTGCTCACGCAGTAGTACAAGCAGCTCATTCCATGTCCCATCACTAAAGCGCCGTTTTCCAACTATATCGTCGAGTAACTGTCTGGCGGGATCACCTGCCTGTTGCAGAAGGTAAATCGCAGGAAGAGTCATCTTCCCTTCCCGAACGTCTCCCCCAACCGGCTTACCCAACACTTCCTCATTTGCCGTGTAGTCAAGCAAGTCGTCTACAAGCTGAAATGCAACGCCAAGATTAAAACCATACTCGCGAAGAGCCTGTTGCTTTTCCTCTGGAAGATCTCCCAAAATGGATCCGATCTGAGCTGCTCCTCCAAACAAATAAGCGGTCTTCCTCTTAATAATATCGAGATGTTGCTCTTCGCTAAGGTCAACAATCCCCGTCTTCGTCAGTTGATAGAGTTCCCCTTCTATCATCCTCAAGGTGACATCACAGAGAAGCCGAACCAATTCAAGTGAATCGACCGTCAGCGCCATCCCCATCGACTTGATGTAGAGGTAGTCACCGAGTAAAACCGTGATGTCGTTACCCCACCGCGAATGCACCGCCTGGCGCCCCCGCCGGACCACCGAGTCGTCGATCATGTCATCATGAACGAGTGTGGCCGTGTGGATAAACTCAACAACTGAAGCATATAGAGTTGCTCCTTCTCCCGAGTAGCCACCGAGCCGAGCACACATCAACAGTAGGGCTGGACGGATACGTTTGCCTCCACTCGACTGGATGTACCTGCCAATCTCAGGAATCAGTTCAACTCTAGATTCAATATGCTGGACGAACTGTTGCTCAACCAACTCCAGATCCTGGCGAATCGGTTCAAAGATCTGGATGAGGTCTGGCGGGGCGGGTATTCTCGACACGATGGCCACTCTAGGCTCTTTCTAAAGACTAGTCTTTTTCGCTCCAAGTGTCAATGTTACAAGCCTTTAGGCGAAAACATCCAAGAAAATAACCAAATGGGTTTTTTCGTCCCCTAACCTGCAGACTTGTCAGTCAGGACAATCCAAATACCCTCGAAGGGCCACCTATTTTAACCACACTGCGTTGATCAGGACAGCTCATCGAAGGCACCTTCAATCATTTCCCGTGACCTAAACAACGAATCGAAGCAACTAGTCGTTTCCGTGGAAAGTGCTTCAGTCGTAACGCCCCGAATCTGGGACAATGTTTCGACAACATGCGCCACCCAGGCCGGTTCGTTCCGTTTACCGCGATGCGGCACCGGTGCCAAGTATGGAGCATCAGTTTCCACCAACAGTCGATCGGCGGGTACGATTGCAGCCGCCTGGCGTAATGACTCGGCCCGACGAAAGGTCACTATTCCAGAAAAGGATACACAAAACCCCAATTCCACCGCCCTCTCAGCCATCGCAGAATCTCCAGTAAAACAATGAAATACACCGCCAGCTACTGATGCCCCCTCCTCAGTCAAGATCTCGAAAGTGTCGTCTTCTGCCTCACGAGTATGAATCACAATTGGACAAGACATCTCTCGGGCAAGCCTAACTTGATGCCGAAACACCTCTCGCTGCACCTCACGTGGTGAAAAATCGTAGTGGTAGTCAAGTCCGATCTCACCAACAGCGCAGGCCCCTTCCCGCTTGGCCAAGGCTGATCGCACCAAGACCACCAACTCATCCATCCTGTCGACAAACTGGCCGGCGTGGTGAGGATGTACGCCCACTGCAAATCGAGTCGTCGGCCACACCGCTAAAACCCGATCCCCTCGAACGGATTCCGCATCATCCGTAGGATCGAGGATACACAAAGTTCGGTCTAGGCCTGCCCTTCTGGCCCGGTCGACAACCCCGTCCAGGTCACCAACAAATGCCTCATCGGCCAGGTGACAATGGGAGTCAATCACGAATTCCCCTTCGTTTGCAGTGAGGCACCTCTTTACTTAAACCCTTTGGCAACATTTTGGTCGACAATCCGAGAGAGGGCTTAACCTCTATTCACCTCACTATTGATCCGGGTAGTGCTGCCGTCGGTTCATCCACAGTCAACAGCACTGGTCTCCCATCGGGGTCGGTCGCAGCCAGAATCATCCCATCGGACTCCACGCCCATGAGTCTAGCCTTCTCCAGATTAGCTACAATAACCACAGAACGCCCTACCAAATCCTCAGGACTGTAGGCCCGTGCTATTCCAGATACGAGCGTTCGTTCACCAGACCCGTCATCCACAGTCACGCGCAATAATTTCTTTGACTTGGGAATAGCCTCGGCCATCACGACTCGAGCTACCCGCAACTCCACCTTTACGAATTCCTCAAAAGACAGGCGCTGGCTTTCAGAACCCGAAGCCTCTTCACCGTCTGGAGTTGCCGTTTCTTCAGTTATCGGCCCTGTATCGGGTTCGATGTCAGACGTCATCGTCTCCTCAGTTCCTTTCATCTCTACTTTGATCGTTTCGGCGATTTTCGGATTTTGGATTTCAAGTCTCGGCCACAATTGCGGACCCTTGACAACCTGCCTTTCAACATTGGACCACACGGTGTCTCGACCTAGCTGAAGTGCCGTAATAGGCTGTTTTTCACCCATGCGACGCAAAATGTCCGCACAAGAAGAGGGCATCACCGGCCATAACATCAGCGCTGCAATGCGCAACGCCTCACTAATATCAAAGAGGACGCTGTCTAGGTCACCCTGACGATCTGGCATCTTGGCCAACACCCAAGGTTCGGACCGAGTAATGAATTCGTTTGTGGCATCGATTAGCCCAAATACCGCTGCCGTTCCCACGTGCAATTCCTGTTGATCCATGGCCTTTCGATATCGCATCACAGCTTCGCCGGCACGAACAGCTAGTGGAGTCTGATTGCCGGTCTTCGCAACCAGCCTGCCATCACGATACTTGTACGCCATCGCAACAACTCTACTAACGAGATTACCCAAATTATTGGCCAAATCGACGTTGTAACGCTCTTCAAAACGCTCCCATGTAAAATCCCCATCCTGTCCATACGCAATTTCCTTCACCAAATAAAGGCGAAGCGGGTCTGCTCCAAAACGGTCTGCTGCTTCAAGGGGATCCACATTTGTTCCTAACGACTTACTCATGCGCTGCCCTTGCCAATTGACCCAACCATGTCCGAACACGCGACGGGGCAAAGGCAGCCCAGCACTCATGAGCATCGCCGGCCATACGACTGCGTGGAACCGAGTGATATCTTTTCCCACTACATGCAGGTCCACTGGCCACCACTCAGCAAAACGGGCCTCATCTGAGCCATAACCAACAGCCGCGATGTAATTAATTAAAGCATCGAACCAGACATATACGACGCTCGATGAATCGAACGGCAGCGGGATACCCCACTGCTGCCCGGTCCGACTGACTGAGATGTCTTCGAGTCCTCTTTCCAGTAAACGCAGCATCTCATTGCGCCTAACATCTGGTTGCAAGAATTTCGGGTTCGCCTGGTAGTAAGCCAATAGGCGATCTCGGTATTTGGTTAACCGAAAAAAATAATTCTTTTCCTTGATCCACTCCGGCTTCTTCCGGTGCACCGGACACTCACCGTCCACCAAATCCTTATCCTGCTTAAAAGCTTCACAGGACACACAATACCAGCCCTCGTATTCACCTTCGTAGAGATCGCCTGCCTCTTCGATGCGTCGCACCAGCGTAGTGACCGCTATCCGGTGCCTTTCTTCAGTTGTCCGAATGAAGTCATCGAATGACACATCAAGCTTTGCCCAGACCTCCCTGAAAACCTTCTCCATCTGATCGCAAAAGGCTTCAGGGGCCAACCCCAGCTCTTCAGCACGCTGAAACACGTTCTGGGAATGTTCGTCGTTGCCCATGACGAACTGTGTCGGCACACCGCACAAGCGTTTGTATCGGGCAATGACATCAGCTGTTACTTTTTCGTACGCAGTGCCCAAATGTGGTCGACTATTGACGTAGTCGATCGCTGTGGTGATATAGAAGCGTTCCATGCCAGTTCTCAGTATGCGTTACCCGCCACCGCCTATAGCCAGTATTCAACAGATGACTCACCAACCGTCAACAAGATGAAGATTTCGCCAGCCCTGCGTTTTCAGAGGCCTGAATTGCAGCTGCATGCACCCTCTTCACGGAAACTCCTTGGGCCTCAGCCAGTCGTTTACAGTCCTCAAATTCAGGCGCTACATTAACTGCCCCACCCATCCGAAACGCAACCTTGCACTTCACTTCACCGTAGCGGGTCACCACTTGCACCGACTTTCGACTCAAGACCTCTCGGTTGACTTCGCTGTAGCGCAAACCGATAGTGGTAGATTCCTGAAATAATATAGCGCTGACAGCTTCTCGATCGCCTGGTCGGACCAAGGCTGTTACATGCGTCCCAGGCCTGTTCTTCTTCATGAAAATCGGTGTATAGAAAACGTCAAGTGCACCGACCTCATACAGCTTGTCCATCAAAACCCCAAACATCTGGGTGTTCATGTCATCGATTTCACACTCAAGGAGCCCAACATGATCCGACTGCCCTGCGTCCACTTCCACCCCTACTAACATACGAATCACATTCGGGTGCCCTGCATGGTCACGGCTACCTGCTCCGTAACCGATCTGCTCGATCCGCATGGCTGGCAACCCACCATAGGCAGTCGCAAACTCAGTCACTAACAACGCACCAGTCGGGGTTAATAGCTCTCCCGTTACCGGCCCTGCGTAAACTGGCACTCCTGCTACTAGAGCCGCAGTGGCCGGTGCGGGCACCGGCAAGGTTCCATGCTCACAGGTTACAGTGCCACTACCGACATTCACAGGAGAGGCCACCACCTTTTCAGCGCCGAACCATTCGAGAGCAAAAACGCCACCGACGATATCAATTATGGAATCAACCGCACCAACTTCGTGTAGATGGACTTGTTCCACGGTTGTTTGATGGATTCTCGCCTCTGTCTCAGCAAGGCGCCGGAATAGTCGATTAGCCCTTGTTTTAGCACTATCCGACAGTGCAGATTGGTCAACCAACGCGGCAATCTCCGGAAGATGTCGATGTGACTTCCGTCCGTTAGTCCCATCTGTCCGCCTGACGTCAAATTTCGTCGCCCTGAGTCCAGACCGGTTGACCTGCTCTACCGAGATCCGGCAATCGGCTTCTAGCGCCAGACTACCTAAGGCAGTCTGGAGGGCTTCCACTGGTAAACCAGCATCAAGGGAGCCACCGATCAACATGTCACCGGCTGCGCCAGAGAAACAATCGAGGTAAAGAATTTTCGCCATTTACAATAACTTGTTACATCGCACCTAGGCCAACCCAAGGTCCATGAACGGGCTCAATCTGAAGCTCTAGAGAACATTTCAATTGTTATCAACTGGATTTCTCTGGCATGAACTGCCATTTGCAACCACTTCAACAGACCGAGGTGTCGATATCATCCGAATCAACCAACCCAGCAGCCTTTTAAAACGACCTCGGCCCATCCAGTCAGTCGGATCCCTGACCCAGTCCAATTCACTTGCTGTACACCACCGGGCGACACTACCTCCAGCTGCCGTGAGGCCCCACCGAAAGCCGCCGCCGCCACAGCACTAGCGCACGCCCCTGTGCCAGACGCAGCTGTCGGCCCGACACCTCTCTCCCAGATCAAAATACGAATTCGAGAGCTCGACTCCACTTCGACCAACTCGACATTCGTCCCTTCCGGAAAAGACGGATGACCAGACAGGGCTGGACCAAATTTCTGTAAACTCTCTTCATTAACCGGTTCACCCAAAACGACACATTGCGGGTTCCCTACAGACAGCTCTACCACTTCCATCGTAGAACCGGCAGCCTCAAGACAGCGTTGTTTTAGACCTAGCGGTTTACCCATCGACGCCTCGAACCGCATCCTACCTCCCACAACCTCCAGCAACTTCAGCGGGATCGGACCAGCACCGGTACTGATAACTAGCTTGTCGGTATCTTTACCCTCGCTTGCAACAATTGCAGCCAAGCAACGAACCGCATTACCCGATACCTCTGCGATTCCTCCATCCGCGTTATATAGCTCCATCGACGCACCACCGTCGTTCAAAGCATAGAAGACAAGGCCGTCTGCCCCAACGCCCGTATGGCGATCGCATATAGACCTTGCTAGCTCACCACGTTCCTTGGCAGACACCTGCTCGTCAGGAGCGAACAAAAAATCGTTGCCGTACGCGTGTGCTTTGATCAGATCCGTCGCCATTCCGCTAAATCCAATAAAATTTTTCTGACCACACTTAAACTGAAATCGACTCCCACGGAGAACCCTGGCAGAGAGCACCTAAGCCGAGATCACCCTCATCCCCTGCCAACCACTCATGGATTCAGAAAACTTTCAAACACCCATGTGACGCCGCCAGTCATGCCGAGAGGTGGATCCAACCCCGTCAATCCTGCAAATACCCCACCATCGATTCTGACAGTCCCTCGGGTATATCTCAGACCCACCAACATAATGCCACGGCTCCCAGTACCAGGTGGTGGAGTGCCTCGACGCGTACTCACACGACCGTTCACCTCACCGACCACTTCAGCCCGATTGGTCAACGCTCTGGCAACTGAAACCCCGGCTGTCAGCACGTCGTTCTGACGATCCCCACGGGTTGGATCGGACAAGATACCCAAGCCAGCATTACCAACAACACGGATAGACTGCACAGTCTTAGCAATCAAAAGTGACTGAAAAAAATCCATCGTATCAAGACCGAGTCCAGTCTCATTACTGGCATTAGGCAAGCGTGTCGCAAACCTCAGCCCAATGGCCGGAGCACGACTGCCTTCGCTCATGATCTTGACCTTCGCCCCAACCACCATGTCTTCGAATCCTCTAGACGTATCTCCAGGGACATCCACCATACTGGAAAGAGGGGCATCAACCCGATCAAGAATTGTCAAACTAGTCCTAGATATCCCATCAATTTGAATTTCGGCATTTTCCCCCATACCGAAACTAAGTCCCGCCACAGGCCATCGCAGCAAGTCGCCCGTAAGACCAGATACCGGATATCTATAACTCCATGAGTGATCGAAGCCTGCTTCCAATAGTACGAGACCATCACCTATCGGCTCAGGGTCCTCAGTAACCAAGGGACGTTGTTGAGCTGCAACAGACACAGCCATGCCAAAGATTGCGACTCCAACACAAATAAACGACCTCACCCTAAGATCCATCCTCACCCTCTGACAACCACGCTCTATTGCCAGTATCGTCCCCATCCGCATTACACACCCTGGCATTCTGTTGACGACGTACATCTCCAGCCAAGTCATATCGCATATAGCTCATAGCAGCCGCATCGTAGACTACATGTGCTACTACCGCAGCCAAAATCCCACCTGTCAAAGGTACGAGGACACCTAACCCAATCCCCAACACGAAGACCCAAAGGCCAAACGCTATCGACTCACGGCCACCCACATGAGCCAACCCAAAGGCTACGCTCGCCAAGACAATCCCAAATTCGCTCTGGAGGGCCCCTCGAAATAGCAACTCCTCTCCAATCCCTGCCGCCAAACTTATGCCCAGAATATCGAGGGCAGTCGCCTCCCTGAATAAAGGCTGTACCACCCCCCTGTAGAATCTACGCACAGCCTCCACTGGTTTAGTCGGCGGAAGCACCCTCAACAAGCAATAGTTAACAAACACCAAGAATCCCGCATACACCAAGCCAAAAGCCAGACCCGGCAGAACAGCCCCAAGCTCTATAGCCCCCCCCCCCCC
>DEAE01000023.1:0-63871 GCA_002347025.1 Acidobacteria bacterium UBA2990 | reverse complement strand
CGTAAACGGGCCCAGGCAAGAGCCAATCCTCCAAGCACCCCCTCGACAAGCAGCGCAAGCACGAGAAGGAGGCGAGCATCTGAGGCCATCAACCAACCGCCACCCAGTGCTTTACCTTGGAACACCAACGCCCTCACCCACTCCACAGCTTCCACCTAATACTGCCGCTCGCCACATAAGACAGTGCGATCGACACCGATCGGATGAACGAAGTACCGCAGCCAGAACCAAGCTTTGGAAGACCCAGGCCTAGAATGCTCGCTCACCATCCAATAACAGTGTCACTGGACCATCATTCACGGACGTCACCACCATATCCCTCTGAAACCTTCCGGTCATCACCGGCACACCACGTACCCTCAGGGCCTCTACTAATGCCTCATAAACCTCTTCTGCCTCCTCGGCTGTCGCGGCCTGATCAAAGGATGGACGCCGGCCATGCCGACAATCGCCATACAATGTGAACTGTGAGACCAAGAGAACAGCTCCGCCGACCTGTTCTACCGAACATTCGAACCTACCTTCGACATCTCGAAAGATACGGAGCCCGACGAGTTTGTTGGCCAGATAAGCCACCTTGCGAGAATCATCGCCCTTGGCAACCCCGACAAACACCAGCAACCCGCTCCCGATCTCACCTACCACCTTCCCGTCTACAGTAACCCGAGCCTCCGTCACCCTCTGCACTACAGCACGCATCTACCAAGCTCAGCCTTGTAATACATTCGACACCTTTGGCACTGGGGTAGGGCTTACCATGACCCGGGGAGCCGCATTCGTTGTGTCAATGTCCTTAGTCACCGTTTCCCGCCATGCAGTCACAGCGATTGCAAGTAATCTGCTAAAACCATGTCTTTACGATGTTAGTGGAAACTTCAGGTCACCATTGACACCTGATCCACTCTGGACAGCACCTCAGCTCGAAGCTCAGCGGGTGGATTCAAGCGACGGTCAAGCAGATGACGGCTTGCGACATTTCCAAGGGCTTTGAGCATCGACTGCTTAACACCAGGGTGCTCACGTTCCAGATCAAGCAGAAGGCGCTTGACCCTCTGACGTTGTAGGCTAAGGTCGCCACAGACTGGACAGCAACAACCGATAACGGGCAACCCAGCGCGTTCGGTGTATTCCCGGGCTTCCTCTTCACTGACATACACCAGAGGCCTGATAACGACGTGCCGTCTGTCATCAGACACGAGCCGAGCCGGCATCGCCTTTAAAGTACCTGCAAAGAACAAATTCAACAACAGGGTCTCAATGAAGTCGTCAGCATGATGCCCGAGAGCGATCTTGGTGGCACCCACCTCGGTCGCCATCCTATACAACACACCTCTACGAAGGCGGGCACATAACGAGCACGGCGTGGCCCTGGCGTCCAGTTTTTCGTCGATGATCTCTCCAATAGTTGTATGTTCAATTCGTAAATCCCAACCACGCTGCTCGCAAGTTCTGGCCAGTGTCTCGTGTTTATAATCTCGGTAGCCCGAATCAACATTGACAGCAATCAAACTAAATTTCACCGGTGCCCTTCTTTGAAGGGCCTCGAGCAGGTGAATCAACGCCCAACTGTCCTTTCCACCGGATAATCCCACCATGACACGGTCACCCTCCTCGATCAAATCGAAATCAACGATCGCCCGAGTTGTTTTTCGCGCCAATTTTTTTTCGAATGCACTGCTGTAAGCCATGATTCAATGCCCAAATTGACCACTAGGCTTCTGCCTCTCCCAGTAGGTGTCGAATAGTCTGATCCCAAGTGAATTCCCTTGCACGAGTCTGTGCATTTCTACCAAACCTCTCGGCTAGATTCACATCGTCCATCACCTGCCGAAAAGCTTCAGCTAGAGAATCCGGTTTAGGAGGAACTACAATACCCTCCTCTCCCGTCCGCACTAGCTCAGCCGGACCGCCACTGTCCGAGCAGGTAATCACAGCCTTACCAGAAACGAAAGCCTCAAGCGTAAGTAATCCATAATCCTCAGCTTGAGGTGGATAGCAAACCGCTCGGCAGTGTGCCAAATGCCTGACCAACTCACTTTCACCCACATTCCCCAACAGTTGCACGCGATCGGCTAGACCGAGGTCTTTTATTTGTGCTTGCAATCTACTGCGTTGGCTCCCATCACCGGCGATGATACAGTGGACACCTTTAGCAGCCGGGCGTGCCAGAGCTGCAATCACGAGGTCTACCCGTTTCAACGGCGATAGTCGTGAGGCGATAAACAGATAATCGCCATAACCCTCACAGCGATAAGGACGCGGTGGAGGCGGTGGATACAAAACCTCAGATCGAATACCTCCCCACCGCTGTAGACGATGTTGGATCGTCCGAGATTGGGCAAAAAGACGCGATACATTTCTCGTTAAAAGCCACCGGTCAACCTTATGAATGACTTGCCTTCTTACATGTTCTTTAACTCGAGCCCGCCATGAGAGAGTCGACCTAAAAGAAGACCACTGATCGTAATATTCCCGCATCCGATGATTCAGCCAGCACACATGCGACGGATGTCGTACGGCATAGCTGGGAAACCGAAGACTAACAACATGGTCGATAGAACCTCCATCGCCGGCTAGCTCGACATCGGTTAACCAAGTTGAGTAATAGGCCCCTGCCTGGCGACCAAATCTATTCTGAGGCGTCCGCACGACGGTCGCATCATGACCGGCCTCGCGCAAGGCCGTAGTCAGCCCCTCTGCGATGACCAGGTGTCCTCCTGCGGCAAAGAGCGGATGCGACGTAACGACAGCTACCCGGGCCACCGGCTGTCCTTCCCAATCAAATTCTGCATAGTTCTAAGTTCACTGGATCGCCGCCGGGGTCGCTCTTAAACTAATTGCGGCACCCAAGAACCGACCATCACCCGACCCAGGCTCGACCAATCGAGGCACAAAGCCATCGCTGGTCCTAATCTGCATAAGATAGGCCCAACTTTTCCTCGAATAGACCCCGGCCGCCTCAACAGTAACCGTCCCTTGCACACCAGGCTCCAAAACCATTACTCCCTGACCTCGACCAACGTCGACAGAAACCTCAGTCGCAATCGGCGATCGAGCTGTCACGGTGATGGTCTCAAACTCGTTCTGACTGCGCAGAATAATATCCGCTCGCTGCCTTCCGTGAATCCAAATACCAGGAGCTTCAGGTAAGGATGCGTTGTGATCCAGGAAATAGAGTTGGACTGGTGGCTCCTCACCATACCTGACCCGTGCTCTTGGGGCGTCAAGCATCACAGGCAGGTCGAGAACTGTTGTCAACTCAACTGGCAATGCGCGCAACAACCCACGTTCTGGACCGAGGTATGTCTGCTTCGCCGAAACAAACGGATCAACGAGAATGTGCCCGATAAACAACATCCCGCCGAGCCAAGAGCTGATCGTCGCCCAAGGCGTCCTAAGGGGGGGCGTGAGAAACAAGAACAGCGGATAAACACTAAGAAAATATCGATTGCCGCTAGGCCCTCCACCACCAGACCAGGTAAAGGGCATATAGATGACCAAGGTCACAGCGGCCAAGACCGTAATCCCCAAGGTCACCCATTGCCACGCCCTCGCCCGACTATAAGTAATCAAAAACAGTACCACCGCTACAATGCCTGGAAAGAAAAATGGGAGAAGCCCAAAATGTCGCCCAACAAGAAAATACCGGACATTGTGATAAAGGAGGGTCGCAAATTCTCGGACTTCGAGCGGATCTTCCACAACAATCGAGTCTGTAGACATGCTGACACCAAGATCGTTCCACTGATTGCCTGGTTCAAAAGGAAACTCTCCTGCCACATACCTACGGTCTAAGCCTCCTTGGTAGTTCAACTCCCCGCTAACCGCTGCATTGAGACCAAATCCTACCCAGGAAACGGCTGCCGCCAGAAACCCAACCGCAATACCATGGCCTAAGCGCCCCTGTCGCCAAAGATGAACAACCGGAGGCAAGATAAGTAGGGGATGGGGCCAGGGTTTCGAAAATATGACTAATCCCAACAACAGTGCTGCAACTAGGTCACTGTTAGACCCTCGCAACCACACGCCTAGCCGTGTCGTAGCCCTCGGGGCAACATCCTTATAGAACCATAAGAAATACGCACCAAATACTCCCGCGAGGTTGAACATATCTGACGAGAGCCACCATAGATAGAGCGGCACAATCGACACACCAAAAAATACCAGGGTATATGGCAGAGCGAATGTCGCTGATCCGGTTACTGCAATAAAGCGATAAGCGCAGAACCACACCAGTGACAGCAGCACTACGTTAAACCAGACTAATCCATTCACCCCAGCAGCCCACACGAACGGAGCAGCAAAGACCGAGGATATAAAAGCCTTTCCAAAGTAGAACCGATCCTCGACACCGTCTGGATAGGTCACACGCCGAATAAACGGGAAACTTTTCTGAGATTCAATGAACGAGCCTACGCCATCCTTCAGATAGATGCCTTCCGGCCCTCCCGGGTAGATGGCGAAAAACCGTTCCTCATCACGACGTTCATAAACTAAGTCTGCGTCATGAGCGAGGCTCAATGCCATGGCTACATAGGTGGCTTCGTCTCCCTTGATTCCTCTGAGCGCTCTGGGTACATCCAGCGACAGCGAAACGAACGAACCAGCCCCTAGCAGAACCAAGAGCACAATCACGCCGGGGTTTAGCCATCCCGTCCCACTCTCGCCCGAGAGGATTGAACCAGTATTGAAAGATTTCATAGCTCTGGCATGATCACCGTCTCAGTCAGACTAGATCACTTGAAGGGTGCGCTCCCTCGGTAAGGAAATTTAGATCCGCTCTAGATACACCTCTTCTGTGGGTGGCTCGCGATAGCTCATGCATCAGCTGGTAGAGTCGTTCCATCTTGCTGACAAACTGACCAATATCGTATGCTGCACCCGTTTTTCTAGCGTTATTCCCTAAATCCTCTCTGGCCTCAGGATTAAGCCGGAGACCAATGATCTCCCTCGCTAAAGCTTCAGAGTTCCGCTTTGGCACTATCCGAGCGTCAACATCGGGAGTAAGGATGTCAAGCAGGCCATCGCAATCCGTCGCAATTATTGGACGCCCCATTGCTAACGCTTCAAAGGCCGTCAACGGGGTCCCTTCCCATAGGGAAGGAAACACCACAAGATCGAATGCAGCATACGCCCTCGCTACGTCACGCATAAATCCCACAAACCTAACCTTGTCAGCCACTCCCAGTTCTTTCGCTTGAGCTTCAAGCTGACCCGAAAGCTCCCCTTCCCCCACAACGTAAAATCGAACGTTTGGACAAGCTTCCAGAACCTGTGGGATAGCCGAAATGAGGTACTCGTTGCCCTTGGAAGGCATGAGTCGAGTCACCGTTCCGACTGTAAAGGTTCGCTTCGAGGCCCCAAGTTCAGAGCGTGCCGCCTCCACCTCACTAGCTAAACGGACACGGCCGAATTCATTCAGTGGTGCTCCAAGATACACGACTCGTGTACGGTCAGATGGAATACGCCGAGCCTTGATGACGAACTCGGCGGTCGACTTTGATACCGCTATCGCCAAATCAGTAAATGGCAGCAACAGTTGATCAGCAATCTGCTGAAACCACGGTGTCGCTGTTAGATTGGCATGTTCGTGTACCAATGTAGGTATTCGATCCCAGGCAGCAGCCATTCGACCGAAAGTTGTCGCTCCATAACCATGCATGTGAAGAATATCAGCCTGTTTATGCCTCAGGATCCGCATAAGGGCCGGTAGCGTCAATGGATCGAAACGATCACGACCCAAATACGTTACGTCAACCCCGAAACGCTCAAGATTGTCTTCCGACTCATCACGTTCTCGTAAACTGATCAGTGAAACAGTGAACCGATCGCAATCGAAGCGTGGGAGCATCCAAGCAAACAGCCGCTTCACGCCGTGCATCCGTGAACCAGTCCAGCCTAAGTGATCACAGATGTGGACGATATTAAGTTTCCTCACAACCACCCCTGCTCTTGATACCACACAGCGGTCCGGTGAATACCTTCCCGAAGGTCAACCCTCGGTTCAAACCCAAGTTCTGCCTTGGCGCGAGAGGCATCAAAGGCTCGGCTCTTGGTATAGAACTCAACTCGTCGCCTAAAAAGCGGCGGGTTAACCCGAAGTGGTATACACACACCCTCGCACAGCGCCCCGGCAAGCCATACCGGCCAGACCGGCCAACAACGACCAGGTGGACTTACCTTAAGCTCCTCGGCAATCAACCCAACAAGGTCTGTCAACGTCGTGTAACGCGGCCCTGCCAATAGGTAGGTCCGCCCGGCCGCGTCTGAGGTCGTCGCACATAAGCGAAAACCTCGCACTAGGTCTTCTACGTATGTGAGGTGGTAATAGACATTGCCGGACCCAAGCATCGGAAACCGACGGCGCGCCAGCCCGCGAAACATCTTCAGAAAGCGGGTGTCTCCTGGACCATAAATCCCGATCGGCCGAACTACAACAACATCCAAGCCATTCTGTTCGCCAAAAGCCCTAGCCAACTGTTCACCTTCAAGCTTACTGGCTTGGTAGACATCCCCTGGTGCCAAAGGGGCCTCCTCGTTGGCCGGAGGATGCTTCACATCTCCATGGACTCCACCGGTGCTGCAATGAACGACTCGAGCTACACCAGCCTCTGCCGCAGCCTCGAGTAACCTTTTCGTCCCGCCGACGTTCACCTCTCGATATTCCTTGGCAAGCTGACCTGCTGTCCGATAGCTGGCAGCTATGTGATACACGACCTTAATATCCTCGCAGGCAGCTACCAAGGATCCCCTATCTGCAAGGTCACCTTGCACCAATTCGATCCCGTGAGCGAGTAGGTCCTCAGACTTCCCTCTAGAGGCCGGACGTATCAATGCACGAACCCTATCACCCTGATTCACCAGATACCGTGCAAGCCACCCACCTGTAAAGCCGCTCGCGCCGGTCACAAGAACATTCACGCGCTTGGCGGACTCCCAGTCGCCTCCACATACCCACCCCCAGAACTAGTCTCTTCATCAACCGATCTTCTATTCAGTAGCATCCGGTAGGCCTGCCGAGTCCGGGTTATGTAAACCTCCCTACTGTATCTCCGACTCGCTAATTCCGAAGCCGCCGCCGCCAAGCGAATCCCCTCTTCCGGGTTATCTATCAACTGGCCAATCGCCGAAGCCAACGCTTGTGGTGAGGGTGGTACGAGAACCGCCGTCTTATCATCCAGAACCTGAGTATGAGTCCGTAGATTGGTTGCGACAATAGGACGTCCCGAGCGAAGGTACGAGTAAATCTTCAAGGGAGTATTGGTACCAACCACCCTCGGAGAAACTAGAATGTCACTTGCCGCTACAAAACAGGGAATCTCATTGGCGGCTCTCCTACCGGTAAAGATCAAAGGCAGCTGTTCTCGCTGAGCTCGAGATTCGGCAAGCGCCACTTGTTTGGGCTCTCCGCCTACAATCAATATCTTCGCCTCTGGGTGTGTCTTCACCAGAAGGCTCACAGCGGAATAGAGCAAATCAAGACCTTGATAGGGCTCAAATGTTCCTGTGTAAACCACCAATGGCGCTCCTACCGGAATGCCCCAACGTTCGCGCACAGGAAGGGACGCGTTGGTCTCCATGTCTCCCCCCATGACATTCTCAATCAAAACCGCGCGATCACCTGCGCCCATAGCAACCACTGAATCATAGAGTTCCTGGCAAATGGTCACCACTACCTCAGACCCGTGAACCATAGTCCTTTCCACACGATCAAACAGGTGTCGAATTAGACGAGACCGCGAATAATGAAAATTCTTCAATTGCTGAGGCAAACTGGAGTGCATGTCATACAGATGAGGTATTCCTAGCCATCTCGCCAACCAAACTCCAAGCAAACCTGCTTCCTCGTGCGAGTGAATCGCGGCATAGTTGCCTCTCCGAGCCAACCTTACCGCCTTAATCGCCAACAAGGCATCTAGTAGTAGCTTGATCAGAGAAGGTCCAATCGCCACCCGTCTCAGAAATGGCAACCTCATGCACCGGTAGATACGAAGATTCGGCAGGGACACATCCTGTCCGACTGGGTAGGTAACTAAATCAATCGCGAAACCAAGCTCAACCAGAACCTTGATCCGATGATATTCACTGAACGGTGTGCCACGCGGCTCAAAAAATGGTTCTGGCGCGAGCATCAAGATTCGGGCGGTTTTCTGCACTGTCGTTGGTGGATAGGCTCCAGCTAGTCACTATGCTGACCCGGGCTTCGAAGGGATAATTCGGCAACATTTACACTAATACCACCTGTCACACTCAAGCCCTAGGAAGCTGATTATACAAGCCGGCTTTCTCTATGGTCAACGCCACAACAGCCTCTTACCAATTGATTGAAAGGACAGGGTTTAGGTATAGACCTAACGTAACTCCCACATAGAACCTATTCAACTAATCTCAAGGGGTGGAACCTGCGTCAGCCCGACACAATTCCGGCAGCCACTTGCCTTCGAGCTTGCCCGCAGGTGAAGAAAATCCCACCAGAAGGCGCCACTCTGTCGAAAATCGCAAGGTCCATCAAGTTCGAATCGATTTGAAATGTTCTAGAAGAATGCCCTGATTCCAATACCTGTCTGGAGGCCACCGACCTTCACCGACTGCCGGCCACCCGAGGTGGCCAGATCGACATTGCCACCAGCCCAGCGCGCGAACACCCCACCTCCGAGGCGCTCCGTGAACAAATAGGTCACATCGACGCCGGCGTTGAAACCAATGCCAGCACCCCTCAAATCCTTGGTCGCAATCCCTGATATCGCCACAGTGTCGTATGGGGCAGCGCCTTCGGTAGGACTACCAATCCCGGATACATGACCCTGATGAAGCCTGAACGCTGACGGTCCTGCCAAAAGAGCAACTCGAATCACATCAGACAACGGCACTACCCACACAGCCTGCAAATGGACCCCTAGTTCCTTGCTTTGAAGATTCGCACTAGTCAAATTCGCTGAACGGGGCCGATTGTAGAAGAGCGGATGAGGAATCTTCCCTTCGACCGACAAGCCATCACGCACAGACCTGGAAGTGACCGTCAAACCCACAGCCATGTTCTGCCATACCCGATAGCCCGCACCAACATCAAAACCTCCGCCACCACCCATTTTGTGGGTTGCGGTGTAGGTCGCAGATTCACCGTAAATAGAATTACTGAAAGTCTCCTGAATCGACCGACTGGTCGCCTCATACAGGTAATTGATTTTGAAATAGCCTTTGTCCTCCCAGACCTGCGTTTGTCCTGCCGTATCATCAACAGTCACCGTTTGCGCTGCCGTTTCATTAACAGTCACAAATATTCCAAACGCAAGGACTGCGAAAACCCGGACTGCTCCTACAGTCATTGAACATCCGCTGTGCATCTGCTGTTGATCCTCGAGTATAAGAAAGGTAGCCGGCTAGTACAATTCCATCCTAACACAGCTCCCTACTAGTGATTATCGGCACCCTATTCCCTGCGCTAGTGCACCCCAACCAACTTCAGACAAATCCTCCGTGTCTGTTACTATGGGTTCAGGGGGTTGCAGAAATCTGGACTGACTAAAAACCTGCATCCCTTTAAAACCTCGTGGAGAGATCCCCTACTATGTCAACCGTTCGGAGCACAGCGTGTGGTTGGTCCCTAGCCTTTTTCATCGTCATGTGTACCGGCTGCGGAAACAACTCGGCCCCCACGGCCCCAAGTTCCCCCATGGAAACACCGGTCCTGAGTTCCCCCAACGGGATCCCATCCGCCAGTAACGTAACGACCACGTCCGGCACACCCCAACTCTCGCTGAGCCGTGTATCCGCTGATCAAACGCCAGCGATAGTCGCCCTCCCAATAACTCAAACAGATTCTATAGGTGATCCTGATGGAATCGACTTCGACAGCGAAGCGGTAAGGTCGACAATCTCGGGTAGCCTAGCCACCAACACCCCAGAGACACCGTTAGAGTCATCACCAGACTCATTGTCTGGTAGTTCTGGAAGCCCAGTTCAGAGACCTGACTCGACCGGTACTACGGCCGACAGATCCTCGCAGGCTTCAGCCAACCAATTCGCACTCGATCCAACTGTCGACTTCAACGGCATAACCATTGCGACCGTTGGAGTGGAGCCAGACAACATCGGCAGTAGCAGTCTGGCAACAGGCCCGGACAGTTCTACACTCAAGGTGAATCCCCCGACCCCTCTATCACCAATCAATGGGATAGAAACCGACGACTTGACCCCACTACTCACAGTGTCAAGCCCAGCTCCTCAGTTCATTACTCAGGAACAACTCAGCGCGCGCAGTGATCTTTATGTCTTCTTTGAGCTCTCGGTCGTGAGTATTGATGGCACCACAACGCCTGTAGAAACGAACCAAACCCTCCAGACAACAGGTCCAGTAAGCTATCAAACTAATGTCATGCTCGAGGAGACAACCACCTATCAATGGCGAGCACGGGCCAAGATAGGTGACGAACTTGGACCTTGGTCAGCGACCGCCACGTTTGCAACCCCAGCTTTGATCGGGGTTCCGACTCCCCTGTCCCCAACCAGCGGCACAACAGTGCCAAATCGCACCCCTGAGCTCGTTGTCACCAACCCAGAAATTCTTGGACTTAGTGATGTAATCATCGAATTCCGCTTGGACGACGACGGGGCAACGTTCCCGAGTCCTGTTACTTTCGAGGAACCACTCGGTGCCGGTGGCACCACAGCTGACACCTTTGAGGATTCTCTAGCACCTTCCACCCAATTTTGGTGGGCAGCCCGCGGTAAATCAGCCGCTGCCGGCACCACATCTGAGTGGTCAGAAACCTACACTTTCACATCTAGTGCTGAGAATCGCACTGCCGACCCCCTCCCCGGACAGAAGTTGCCCTTGCCGAACCAGTTAGCACTCATAACCCAGCTCGCTCGGGCCAACCCGGGCTTACTTACCAACTCTTGCCAGGAAGAGGGTGGAACATGGGAGTTCATGGATCTAGCTGTCGAAAAATTACGGGAGACAGATACGCGATGGGGGTTCAACTGTAAGCGTGGTGACTGCAATCATATTTCAATTGACGTTGTCGACTACTTCTACGGTATTGGCGACGGCAATCTCAGCACCGATGTGTACATCATCGACATTATCCAAAATCATTGTTCCCATGGGAGCGAGAATCCAGCATGGTACGACCTGACCCAAGCCACCAAAGACGGAGGAGAGATCGGTCGCTGGAAGTATCCACGCCAGTAGACCGAACGTCTCCATCTGAGCACACGATATGACTCCAGCGTGGTGTTCTAGCAAGGTCGGACTGTCCTCGGGGTGAATTTTCTACAACGGTAATCGCCGGGTTTCTCAATGGCACAACGAGTAATGTCCTAGCGTAAAGATCAGCCACGCCCCTTACAAATCCTCAGATCAGGAGTGCCGAAATCGACAGACTGGTCGGTCCTTCTACCGACCTCTTCTGAGGTTATTCCGATCGCCCCGACTAATCTAAGACAATCGGTCATCCGATAACTAACCATGGGGCTGCTCGTAGCCGCTAGTGGTTAACCATGGAACAACCAGTTATCCTCCAGAGAACCACCACAAACCTCATCCATATTCTCTTACCAGGCCTCATTCTAGGAATCGCTGGATGCAGCTCTGAGCGAAGCTCTAACCCTCTCAGTCCCCAAATCGCTGGCCCTATTGCCGGGGTAACAATCACCACACCC
Organism: Acidobacteria bacterium UBA2990; assembly: GCA_002347025.1. Lineage (GTDB taxonomy): Bacteria > Acidobacteriota > Vicinamibacteria > Vicinamibacterales > UBA8438 > UBA2990. The sequence goes on along the minus strand of DEAE01000023.1, from coordinate 52,207 downwards.
TCCGCTCTTGACCCACCTGATGGCAGGCTGATCGCCGCAACGGAACAGCCAATCGTTCTGAGTTTCGAAAGCGTCACATCGAATAGCCCTCGCCCATTCACCTACCAGGTGGAAGTTGCAAGGGAACCCACATTTTCGCAAACCCGTCTCAGCATGGACGGCATTCAACCTCATGACAACAGCCCTGTGCTGGTCGACCTCAAGGAATCGTTGGAAGCGGAAGAACTGTACTTCTGGCGCGTAAGGGCTGTAGATGGGGCCAACTCAAGTGCCTACTCCGAAGTAGTATCATTTGAAGTATTTTCACCCGTCAACATTGCCCAGGCCGTTGCTAGTGAGCCGAGTGGCGGCCAAGAGACCGCAACAAACATTCCTTTGCTCGTGGCGAACCACGCAGAAACCTCTGGACCAGCCGAGGATGTTCAATACCGATTCGAATTAGCCACTGATCCGGAATTCATATCCCCAATAGCGGTCTTGACGTCCAATCCAGTCCTTGGAACCAATCCTTCGGTCTCACCGGGCGAGCTTGCCCACAACCAGACATTCCATTGGAGGGTCAGAGCATCAGCGAAGGCACGAAACGGTCAGATTATTGGGCCCTGGTCTGCAACTGCCAGCTTTCGCACGCCGCCGCCACCAATCACAATCGGAACTCCGATACCGGCTTCTCCGATCAATGGTGCCACGACAGACTCAATCCGTCCGACATTTACTGTAACCAACGGCGTCGTGTCTGGCTCGGCCGGCACCGTCACCTACCGGTTTGAGATTGACGAAGGAACCTCATTCGGGAATCCAACGACTGTAATGGAAGTACCTCGGTCTGGTAGTTCTAGCACGTCCGCGACCACAACCAACACACTCCAGACCGATCGCCATTACTTCTGGCGCGTGAATGCCTCAAACGGCAGCATCATGACCGAATGGTCGGCCCCACACAGTTTCCGAACACCAACGGCTCAGACTGAGTCGCCAACGACACTACCGGGGTCAGGGCCGCGTACATCTGATCCGGCACCAGGCCAAAAACTCCCCTTACCGAACGAAGCGGCGCTCATTGCCGAGCTCGCAGAAACCCACTCGGCGGCGCTCGCTAACTCTTGCCAGGAGGAAGGTGGAACATGGGAGTTTATGGACCTAGCGGTCGAGAAACTCCGTGAGACTGATTCCCGCTGGGGCTACAATTGCAAGCGAGGAAATTGTAACGACCCTTCGGTCGACATAGTGGACTACTTCTATGGCATCGGCGATGGTAATCACAGCACCGACGTGTACATCATCGACATCATCCAAAATCATTGTTCCCATGGGAGCGAGAATCCAGCATGGTACGACCTGACCGATGCTACCCGAAATAATGGAACCGTCGGGCGCTGGCTCTATCCTCGGCCTTAACAACGCCTTGCGATCGTTGCCGAACGTCTCAAACCGGACAGCTAACGATGCAACCGCTGTGCAGACGAGTGGAGAATGCAGTGGAGTCTGATGGCTTCTACCGCTGGTTCTCGGACAGGCGCCTTACCGCATTTGGGAGCGCCCGACGTGAACGGATTGAAAAGTCTCGCTTACGTCTGCTGGAAACTGTGTCCTCGCCTCCCGGAGACATGCTAGAAATCGGTCCAGGAACCGGCTCCCTCGCAGCTCGTGCTGTCTCTGCAGGCTGGCGTTACCAGGCTATCGAAGCCAGCCCAACACTCGCCACTCACTTGAGAGCCAAGGGCGTTGACGTTACCGTGGCCTGGGCACCACCCATTCCAGTCAATGACGCCAGTTGTGACGTTGTTTATGCTGACCAGGTACTTGAACACATGTCCGGCATTGACACCGCGCGAGAATTTGTCCAAGAGTCCTTGCGCGCGTTGCGACCGGGTGGCATCTACTTCATTGTGGTACCAGACTACCTCAAAGAGCGCGCATTTTTTTGGGACGTCGATTACACACATAACTTCGTGACCACCGAACGGCGAGTCAGACAGTTGCTAACAGACGGCGATTTTGAAATAGAACGAGTGGTCCGAAGCATCGGGGTTGCCACAGGTCTTACTCGTGACCTGCTAGCGGCAGGAGCACTCCTCGCCAACCTTCCCGGCCTCGACGCGATCAGTCGACACACAGGCACTGAGGAGCTGCTCTTTCGGATCCGGAAGAACCTGTTCGAGACCCTTACTTTTGTCGCCCGCAAGCCAGTACCGTGACGGTCACGTCCACCCACTCGCTCTGGCTACGAGGATTATTCAGCATCGCCGTCCTTTCTTACCTCGGAGCACAAGTAGATCTGAAAGCCGCCCTGTCTGCAGCAGCCTCTGTCGACGCGCTCTATCTAGTTGCGGTACTGGTTCTCGTCGCCCTGGACCGCATGGTGATGGTCGCCCGTTGGTTGCTCCTGCTACGCAGTAGTGGGCAGAGACTCGGGCTCACCTCGTTGACCCGTATTTTTCTTGTGAGTTCGTTCCTTGGAAGTGCTCTACCCACTAGTGTGGGCGCGGATGCCCTGCGGGCCTACCAGCTATCCAACCGTACTGACAACCCTAGTGAGGCGATCGCTTCTGTGGCAATCGATCGTCTCGTAGGTATCTTCGCGCTAACTTTACTCGCGATACTGGGCACGACGCTCTGGGGCTCGGCTTCCGATACGCTCCCTCGAGCGTGGTTTTGGTCACTAATTGTGCTGGTCACTCTACTCGTCAGCGGTCTCTTGTTCGCCGACCACTTAGTAAGGAGCTTCCTGCCAATCCGGTGGCACACCTCAAGCATCGTGATGACGGTGCTGCGTCTGACCGATGCGCTATCACGCTATCGGGACCGTCTTGGAATCCTAGCCGGCACATTCAGCCTATCCCTTGCAGTTCACCTACTCAGAGTGTCCCAAGCCTATCTGCTCGGGCAGGGACTCGACCTGACGGTGCCGTTTCTCTACTACCTCGCGTTCATGCCCATCGCTCTGCTGATATTCCTACTGCCGGTGTCTATCGCCGGTGTCGGTCTTCCGCAAGGCGTCGTCGTCTGGTTACTCGCTCCACTCGGCGTCACTGACGACCTCTCATTCGCGTTCTCGACTTTGCTCGTATTGACTGGATTAGCGGGAAACCTCCCTGGTGCGTGGCTTTACGCACGGTCAAAAAAGCCTTTAGAATAAAAGCTGAGCCACACAACCCCACACAGCGAAGTGCCTAGCTCAAGCCGTGACCAGCCACAAACAGCTAGCAGCCCACCGATAATCGAGTCGATAGGATCGTCCAGAACTTCCATCATCTCTGCCTAGCAACGTGACGCCTTATCGCCAACAGTATCGAAATCTCATTTCCGGCAGAATGCCATCAGGTGCCACCCAAACCTGCGAACGAGCACGCGCGGGATCAGATTAAAGGTTCCAACAAATAGGCCATTGTAGGCAGCCCCCCTCCACCCCCTGTGGAGGCGGGATCGCACCGGGAAACGCTCCGGCACAACTCGCACATCCGCAAAGCTTTCTAGCAACTGTTGAAATTCAGGAATCGAATATTTTTCAAGTACCGGAGCATCGGCATGCTCAAGCCCAACACCCACCACTGACGACAAGGCATTCAACCAGGAGACGCGATTGTAGACCATAAAGATCGCCTCTCCCCCTGGAACAAGCACCCGCCGGCACTCAGCTATCATGCGGTCTGCATCAGCGGTATATTGCAGCACCCCGTGTGCGTAAACGACATCGAAGCTTCCATCAGCAAACGGTAAATGCTCTCCATTTCCGACTGCAAATGCAGCAGACTCATCCAAGCCATGGAGTGCAAAATTTTGTTGAGCCAAGGCGATACATCGAGGCGCCAAATCGATCCCGGTCGCCCTAGCGCCCCCACGTGCAAATCGGAGTAAGTCGATACCAACCCCACAGCCGATCTCAAGTAGTTGTTGCCCCCGGTAGCTCTCAAAATCAACCAAACCCGGTAAATATCGCAGCTTGTCGAAACGGTAGTCCTCCAGGTCGTCAAAGAAACCAAGTGTCCCTACAGGATGTGAGGTCATTTCCTGATCGTGAATCCTCTGATCCCAATAGCTCGCTATGCGCTTAATCATCTCCACACACCGAGCGTACAATATCTAGGTTGTGAAGCGCGATCTGCCAACCCTTGCAAACACCATCTTCGATCTCCTTGTCGTCGGCTCTGGCATCTATGGAGCGACAGTCGCATGGGATGCAGCACAGCGAGGCCTGTCGGTGGCTCTTATCGACCGAGGAGATTTCGGCGGCGGAACATCGGCAAACAGTGCCAAGACGGTGCACGGGGGGATAAGAGCACTTCAGACTGGGCAACTGGGCGAGCTCAGATCGTTTGTCCGTGAACGACGGGCACTATGTCGGATTGCCCCCCATCTCGTTCATAGGTTGCCATTCGTGATTCCAACCTATCAGGGCTTCACCCGGCATCGTCTGACCATGCAGGCTGCATTCAGTCTTTATGACCTACTATCTCGAGATCGAAACACCCTCCCGGATAACTCCAAGCACCTCCCGCCGAGCCAGGCGATCTCTCGTGCTGAGTGCCTTGAATTAAACCCTCTAATCCAACCAGACGGTGTAAATGGTGGCATCCTTTGGTACGACTGCCAGATGTATAACGCCGATCGAGTGGTCCTAGCTTTCGTTCAGTCGGCCGCCGGGTCCGGAGCTACGGTGGCTAACCATATCGAAGTCACAGGTTGGCTCTTGGACGATAACCAGATCTCTGGTGTGAAGGTCCAAGACCTCGACAGTGCCAACGCCTTCGACATCAGAGCAAAATTAACCATCAATGCTACTGGACCAGGCAGTTCGGCCCTAACGAGCACTCTCCCAACCAGTCTTCCAACAGGTTCCGCTCCCTATTTATCCAAGGCAATGAACCTGGTCACACGGTCCATTACTTTGAAACATGCCCTGGGTGGCTTAACCGACTCTCGCTACCTCTTTGCTCTTCCTTGGCGCGGGGTATCCATCATCGGCACGAGCCATGATGGCACCAATGAACTCCGACAGACGACCGCACCTAAGGAAGCCGACATTGAAGCCTTCCTCAAACAGATCAAAAGAGCATTTCCCGGTGCCTCACTCTGCATGGACGACATCCAACTAGTACATGCAGGACTACTTCCAGCCACTGACCCTTCAGGTAAAAATCTTTTAAGAACCAGCCTCATTCGAGACCACCGTGCTGACGGCCTACAGGGTTTACTAAGTGTAGTTGGTGTTCGCTACACTACTGCCCGGAGGACTGCTGAAATGGTTGTTGACCAAGTGTTCTCACTTCTTGGTCATCATCCACCACCGTGTCGCACAGCGGTGACACCGCTTGCTGGAGGTGATATCAACGTCGACTTCGACCACTTCTTAAGAACGACCTTGTCCGACCCCAGCAGGTTAGGAGCGTCAACTCTAAGGCGCCTAGCACTTAGCTATGGCTCCCGTCATCAATCCGTTCTTCGTCTAATGGAAACCGACCCAACATTAACAACCCCTCTCTCGGAGGCATCCTCTATCACGCGTGGTGAGATTCTCTATGGAATCCGCCAAGAAATGGCCATCCGGCTGTCCGATGCTGTGCTTCGCCGCACTGAAGCTGGATCAGCAGGGCATCCAGGCAAGGCAGCGCTATACGCCGCCTCTGAAATCATGGCAGCAGAATTAGATTGGAGCGTATCCCATCAGGCACGCGAAATCGAAGAGGTTGAACAAAGCTACTACTGGTCCTATTGAATGGTGGCCAAGCAACTAGACCAAGCTACACAGGGAAGTCGCCTATCTCAGACAGAACATGCGAAAGAGGGTCTTTCTAGTGAGGAAATAGCCATTGAATCTACTAGTCGACATGAACCTCACACCATCGTTCTAGCACCATAAGCGCAAACAGAAGGTGTGCGTGGTTCTGATGCCCCGCCAAATGCTCACCAACAAGCCGGCTCACCTCACCTGGCACGAACCAACCGCGTTTCTTCATCAGGTCCGTGCAAAGTAAGTCTTGCATCAACGGAGCCCACTCTCTCCGAAGCCACGTTTTCATGGGTATAGAAAAGCCTTCTTTGGCTCGACCCAATACCGACTGAGGGAGCAGATCTTTCATTGCCCTTCTCAAGACATACTTCCTTTGGCCGTTCCTTATCTTGAGAGACCCAGGCATCGAAAAAGCAAGCTCCATCACATCGGTGTCAAGAAATGGCGCACGAGTCTCGAGGGAGTTTGCCATACTCACCCGATCCACCTTCACTAAGATATCGTCATTCAGATAGACCTGCAGGTCAGCATAGAGCTGACGGTTAAGCAGATCGTCGGTGTGAGCACCACGGAGATGGCGCCGAATTGGGGCATACACATCACTCTCGATCAACCTAGCCTGGAGGTTTTGGGTGTAGATCCGTTGTTTCGCCGATGCATCCAGAAAAGTCATCCAGCGGTAATGACAGATAGACTGAGGGCCACTGACGAACCCCTGAGTAAACCGACGTAACTTGTTGAGAAACCCTTTCTTTTTCTCGCTGGGTGGAAGCATCGCGGTCATAGCCGCAACAAACTGGATAGCGCTCTCTGGAACAACACTGGAGATACGTCGGGCCAATGCCTCAGCCTGGTATGTATCATAGCCGCCGAACAATTCATCTCCCCCATCACCAGACAAAACCACTGTGACATGCTCACGGGCCATCTTTGAAACCAAATAGGTTGGGAAAAGCGAGACATCCGCGAACGGCTGGTCAAATTGTGAGACCAGGTCTTCAAATAACACAGCCAAATCAGGATTAACCAGACCTTCCCTATGACTAGTCCCGAATTGCGAAGCCACCTCACGAGCGTATGGAAGCTCGTTATAACTAGCTGCCTCAAATCCCATGCTAAACGTATTCACCGGGCCTGTTCCGGCAGTCGCCTCGCTCATCAGACCCACGATCGCGCTAGAATCGATACCACCAGATAAGAAGGCCCCAAGGGGCACATCCGACATCATCTGGCCTGACACAGCTCGGGCTAGCGATGCTCTGAGTTCGGCTGCCGCCTCTTGCTCGCTCCAGGTTTTCACTGAAACAGACGCTACGTCCCAATAGCGCTCAACCTTGACTGCACCTCGTTCATACACCAGATAATGGGCGGGTGGAACCGCACGTATTTCGCTGAAAATCGTGCGTGGAGTCAGCACGTACTCATAAGTCAGAAATTGATCTAAAGCTTCAAAATCCAGTTCGCGTGAAACTTCAGACCGCTTTAGCAAAGCTTTAATTTCTGAGGCGAAGAATAATCGGTTCGGTGTCTGCGAAAAAAAGAGAGGCTTCTCTCCAGCTCGGTCCCGTGCCGCAAACAATCGACGCCGACGTCCATCCCAAAGCGCAAAGGCGAACATGCCTCGCAGCCGGCTCAAAACCTCAACACCAAAAGATTCGTAGCCATGCAAAATTACCTCTACATCAGAACAACTACGAAAGCGATGTCCCTTGGCGGCTAACTCTTGCCGTAACAGGGCGTGATTGTAAATCTCGCCATTGGCTACGAGGTGAATCGTCCCATCTTCATTCGAAAAGGGTTGTTGTCCGCATTCAATGTCAATGATCGACAGTCGGCGCATACCCAAACCAAAGCCAGGTTGTACCACTTCGCCATGATCATCAGGCCCACGATGCCGCAGACTCTCGACCATACTGATAAGGTCACCATGATCAACCGGCCGAGCGGGATCACGTTCGACTATGCCTGCAATTCCGCACATTTGGGATTTCGTAAGTAAGGACCGTTATCCGGCCTAAATGCAACAGAGACAGAAACGACCCTAAAAATTAACGATGGTACAATGCTCTCGGTTTCTGCGCTAGCCTCAACACACGACTACTTTTCACTGTGTTGTGAACTAAACCTCTCCTAGATGGGAAACATTCCCCATGACACCATCCCGGGTCCTTACCAGTCTCTGGCTATCCGCTCTGCTCTCCCTCTCCTGCAGTAACCCTAACCACCTTGGAAATGCAGAAGATAACTTGATCATCCAAACAACCCAGCCGACAAGCTTTCAGGCAGCGCCAGAGGTAAGCCTTACCAGTCAAGAAGCCCTCGAAGTTCTTACAGGCGCTACAACCCGAGTGGCGTGGATTCGTGATCTTGGTGATGGAACAGACATCCTGGGATTTGGCAACCAAGTTGTCGTGATGGGATTCGACTCAAGTGACACTTTCGGGGAGCGCCTTCTTGTAGCAGAACCAGGATCCTATGCTAAGCCCCTTATCACCCCTACCGGGGATCGGGTCGTCTACATGGACCGAAGCAACAACAGTATTCACATCGTCAGCTGGAATGGCGCCCCTCCAACACGCCTAATGGAAGGCTTTCCACTGGCAGTCTGGAGTGACCCAAACACGAAACTCGAATGGCTCTATGTTGGCAAAGATCCACGTGGCACTGACCCTGAGTCATACGGTTCAATATACCGGCACCCGCTTGACAAGCCCCAGCAGTTTGAACTCGTCTGGAACAAACGTGCTGTCAACGGGGACAATTTTCAACTCTCCCGCGACGGACGCCTCGCTGGTGCCCTTGCACGATGGCCCGCAGCAGGCATCCTGGAACTTCCGAACGGTGATTGGCGGCAGTTAGGCGAAGGGTGTTGGACGTCCTTAGCCAGCGATGACAGTCATCTTTTCTGGTATTTCGATGGGCAGCACCGAAACCTTACTATAATCGACACGAAGGCGAAAGAAGACCGCCGTTGGACTGTGAACATCAACACTGCCCCAGGTATCGATGGCTTCGAGGTTTATCATCCTCGTTGGACCAATCATCCAAGATTTTTTGCCATGACTGGGCCATACACCGTCGGAAACGCGAATAATAAGATTCGCGGCGGTGGTAACAATGTAGAAATTCACTTAGGCCGCTTTTCAGCTGATTACCGTTCAGTTGAATCCTGGACACAGGTAACAACAAATAATGCGGCAGACTTCTACCCGGATGTCTGGATTGCTCCTAATGCTCTGATTCCAGAATCAACGGATGTACGAAATTTCCCAACCGAAACCACTGCTCTCAATCCAGAACCCCTCACCGTGGATGTTCGCGTCAATACAGATGTCCTAACCCCTGAGCCTGAAGACATCGCACCATACCGAAACGGCTTACTGATTCTGGAATACGAAGTCATCGATATCATAGAAGGTCACTACAACGAATCAACCCTACTCGCTGCACATTGGATCATTCGAGATGCCTTGGCAATCGAAGGCTCAGAACGCCAGATCAACACAATCATGCGACTGAGCCTAGAACCTTACGCAGCTCATCCCGAGCTTGAAGGGGAGCGTGTCATCATGGACAGCGACCGATATGACCTTCCCATCTTCTATGATGTCGACTCCGCCAGCAGCGGCGTCGATCCATAGCAATGGTCTTCAGTTCCGTAATCTTTGTCTTCTACTTTCTCCCCCTAACCCTATCTCTCTACTACGCTGTCCCTCGGCACAGTCGACATCTGGTTCTTACAGTTGGTAGCTACGTCTTCTACGGTTGGGCCAACCCACTATTCGTCGTCCTACTCCTGTTCTCGACATTTGTGGATTACCTCTGCGGCCTGGTAATCGTTGGTTCAGGACCGGTATGGCTCGCGCGTCTACTGGGGGCCACCGACGTAGCCAAATGCTGGTGCCAACCCCTGCAACCCCTTAGACAACACACCACTCGTAGTCGCCGCCAACGCCTTGCCCTTATCTGTTCCCTATGTTCAAACCTAGCACTTCTTGGCTTCTTCAAATACTTCAACTTTGGAATAGAAAGCTATGACAGAGTCATCTCCTTCGTTGGACTCGACCACCTACAACTCCAGTCGACCCTCCAGGTCACCCTTCCGTTGGGAATCAGCTTCTACACTTTCCAGTCGATGAGCTATACGATTGATATATTTAGAGGACAGGCTGGTGCGGTACGCCAATTCATCGATTTCGCATGTTATGTATCACTGTTCCCACAATTAGTCGCCGGTCCAATTATCCGCTTCTCAGAGATAGCAGACCAACTCCGTCTCCGGAGTTCTACCCTTGTAAAATTCACACGTGGAATCACGTTTTTCAGCATTGGCCTGTTCAAAAAAATTTGGCTAGCTAACCCCTGTGGACAAGTCGCTGACATCGTCTTTGACTCCGGGTTTCCCACTGCTCTCGATGCCTGGTGCGGCGTTATAGCGTACTCATTCCAGATCTATTTCGATTTCAGCGCTTACTCGGACATGGCAATCGGTCTTGGTCTAATGCTCGGCTTCGTCTTTCCAAAAAACTTTGACTCACCTTATCAATCCGCCTCGGTCACCGAGTTTTGGCAGAGATGGCATATCTCCCTCTCATCCTGGCTAAGGGATTACCTGTATATTCCACTTGGCGGAAGCCGCTCCGGAAAGAACCGTACTTACATAAATCTGTTCGTGGTAATGCTTCTTGGCGGCCTATGGCATGGGGCAGCGTGGACATTCGTCATCTGGGGTGGTCTCCATGGGACTCTTCTCGCACTCGAGCGAACTCGAGGTAAGACCGCGTTCTACGACAAACTGCCTCATCCTGTGCGCGTTTTCATAACTTTCAACATGGTATCGATCGGTTGGGTGTTTTTTCGAGCAAACGATCTCGGCCACGCTACACGATTCTTACAGAGTATGTTCTGGCTGCGCTCTTCCCAACCACCTTCAGAGTTGATCAGTGGCATTCTGTATCAACCTTATTTTCTAATCACCCTTGGCATTAGCGCCATCGTGATATGGAGTTGCCCCCAAACCTGGGACTGGGGTCGCCAACTGACTGTGCCACGGGCCATCCTCACAAGCTTAGCCTTAGCAGCTTCCCTCGCTCTACTGGCAACTCAAGCCTATAATCCTTTTCTCTACTTCATCTTCTGATGTTTTCCAAAAACCGACACAATGCCCGTGTAACCCAAGCCCATGAACAGGCTGGCAGTACAAAAGCTACCCTCCCAGTCTGCATTGCAATGGTCGTAGTTTTCACCACCACAATCCTTAGCCTACCAATGGCACAACTGTGGTTTGAACCAGAATTAATTCTCCGGGATATGACTCAGCTCTCAGGCAAGCCGACTCAAATCTTAGGAACAGACGATGCATGGATAGGAGAGGTTCCTATCTTCAGTTTGAACCGACGCCTGCTGGAGATGATTAAGGACTTAGACCATCGGATTGACAACGAGTCTCTATTAGCCCTACACCTGAGGCCAATCATTCAGACCCTCTTGACTCGGTGGGCTGCCACAGGCAATGAAAATGTCTACATCGGCCGCCGGGGCTGGCTCTACTATGCCCTCGACATAGAGCACCTAGCGGGACCGGGGTTTCTTGACGCCGGAAGACTAGCCCGGCGGCTAAACTCCGGAGACAATCTAACCAAACCACCACAGCCAGACCCCAGACCTGCACTAATACAGTTCAACGAGGTGCTGGCTGACAGAGGAATCTCCCTGGTAATACTTCCAACTCCAGTGAAGCCCAGCATCCACCCCGAACATCTCACAAGGCCTTTGACACAAACACCTCTCCAGAATGTTTCATTCGCACGGTTTGTAAAAGACCTCCAGAGTGCCGGGATCAAGGTGTTCGACCCGGCACCCCTACTCGCGGAGCTCCGGAACAGTGGTGAACAAACGTACCTAGCGACAGACACCCATTGGCACCCAGATGCTGTCGTGGCAGTCGCCACAGCACTTGCAGCATTCCTAACCTCAGAAATATCCCTACCAGAAGATGATGTTCTGCTGACAGAACGTCAGGGTCCCAGGGTGACTAATCAAGGAGATACCGCTGCCCTACTCAACTTGACCGACGATCTTGTTCCCCACACTTCTGAAACCGTGACTCTTCGTCAAATTTTGACCCCAGCACTCGACCCGTGGCGTCCAGATCAAAGTGCCGATGTGCTCCTCTTAGGCGACAGCTTCAGCAATATCTACTCTCTCCCTTCCCTAGGTTGGGGAGAAAGTGCCGGGCTTGCCGAACAGCTAAGTGCCTCACTGGGTCGACCTATCGACCGGATCACCCAAAATGACAACGGCGCCTTTGCCAGTCGAGAGAGATTAGCTCGTTCTCTCACTGGTGGACAAGATCGTCTGGCCGGAAAGCGGGTCATCATTTTCCAGTTCACTACGCGAGAGCTGACTCACGGGGATTGGAGGCTCATCGACTTCGACCGACCTCTGTCGGGTGTCACCGCGGCAGTCTTGACACCGTCCCCAAATCAGCGAATGCTCGTAAGCGGTGTGGTGCAGCAGAAAACAGTCCCCCCGCGACCAGAAACAGTCCCTTATCGTGACCACATAGTGGCCATCCATCTGAGTCAGATCTCAAGCGGCGATCAAGGGCTTGATGCCAATCAAGCACTCATCTATCTTTCGAGCATGGAGAACAATGTGTGGACAGATGCAGCCTCGCTAGCGGTTGGTCAGACTGTAACTTTAACGATCAGACCTTGGCGCGAAGTCGCACAGGCACTCGACGGCGTAACCCGCTCTGAATTAGCCGAAGGAGATGTTATGTACGCCGAACCCTGGTGGGGAGAATTGGTTGAACCATGAAACGACCTCTATGGAGCTCTCTTACCTGCCTGATGACCCTCCCCCTAATCAATGCCTGCGCCAGTCCAGATCCGGAGGCCCTGATCAATCCATTTCGTGAGGAATTGGCCCGCCTCGCCAGTGAAGCCGAATCCAAGCCGCGTGGTGCAGTACCCGGGCTCGACGGTTGGATTTTTTTCGGACCCGAACTACGTCACTTAAGTCTGACTCGGGTCTGGGGACCAGAATCAGCTAGCGTATCTCGATCGAGACGACCCGATGACGCCGACCCCTTACCAGCAATCCTAGACTTCAAGCTCCAGCTTGACAGCCTCGGCGTCGAATTCCTACTCGTGCCGGTCCCTCCTAAGGCGGTCATCTTTCCTGAAAAGGTATCTCAGGCAATCCAAGTGCCTATTCCTATTCCTCGACTCGACCTTTCACTCCAGGATTTCTATACACAACTTGAAACAAACGGGGTCAACGTCCTCGACCTAACTGACCATTTCATCGCCGAGCGATTTCATGCTGAAGGGCCCCTTTATTGCCTGACCGACACCCATTGGTCAGGTAGTGGGTGCACCGTAGCCGCTGGAGCAATCGCAGAAGACATCCGCATGCGCCCGTGGTACGAGTCTATCGTCCCACAAGATTTTGGAGCATCGTGGTACAGCACAAGCATCACAGGAGACTTGACCGAAAGTGATGGAGCACGAGCCAACCGCGAAGAAATAAGGCTTCGCGGAGTGGTGAGTGCAACAGCCGGAGGAAGTGGAAGAACTCCAGTCGAACCGGACCTAAATAGCCCTATCGTTCTCCTCGGGGACAGCCACAACCTCGTATTCCATGCTGGTCAAGACATGCACGCCAAAGGGGCTGGGCTGCCAGACCAACTAGCTTTCGAGTTAGGTATTCCACTAGACGTTGTCGCTGTTAGAGGTTCAGGGGCCACGGCTGCCCGAATAAATTTGCTTCGGCGGGTTCAGTCCGACCCAACCTACTGGGAAAGAAAACGACTGGTTGTCTGGTGCTTCGCAGCGCGTGAACTGACAGAAGGCGATGGATGGCGACAGGTGCCTATCATCCCGTGACCTAACGCCAAAATATATAGCAGACAGCCCAATAGCCTTCTAGCCAGGACAGTAGTAAGTCCCTGCCAAACCTACCAGAGGCACACACGTAACTATTATCCATAAAAACAGTAAGGGGCCAGCCAAGCGCTGCGGCTTCGTTCCTTCAACAGGCAATTTAAACGTCCTCCCGTCTATCTCGAATCACCTGCGCCGGGACCCCTGCTGCGATCTTGAAGGGTGGGATTTCGCCACGAACGACCGCCCCAGCCCCAATAATGGAATCGCGGCCAACCCTTGCACCGTCGGAGACAACCACATGAGCACCGAGCCAAACGTTATCGTCCACTTCAATCCCTAACGCCACGCGACCTTGGTCCAGTACAGGCAAATCGGTGCGATCATGCAAATGGTCGCCACCAACGAGATAAGTGAAGGCCGCCACGAGAGTGTTCTTGCCTAAACGCACCCTTCCACCCGAAAAAATTTCACAATTGAAACCAATATTGGCCCGGTCTCCAATTTCGATATCACCATTCTTGCAGCTGATTATCGTGTTACGGCCAATAAACACGCCACTACCGATCGTGATTCCCTGATTGTCCTCGCCCTTGGCATCGAGGCAACAATGATCATCTACCACCACATCATCGCCAATACGAATCTTGTGTGGATGTCTGAGCAGCACGTTCTGCCCGAAAACAACATTTCGTCCTACCCTTCCGAGGAGATACGGGTATAGCTTGGATCGTAAAAATAGCCCAAGCGCACCGGGGAGCGGCCCGCAGACTGTGGTGATGATCTCGTGTCGGAATAGGGCCCAAAACCCACTGAGACCCACAACAAGGCTAGCATATCGTTGAGCCTTGCTGCGCCCTGGCGAGAACAATTCATCCTGGATTACCGTGATCCTGCCACTAGCCCGATTTTTACGTAAACCGTCGGGCGGAAGGGGTGATTCAGTTACCAAAAGGGAATCCCGTGATGCCCACATGGAGCAGCCAGAGGCGTGAAGTATAGCATGTACGTGATATCCTCTTCAGTCCTATCGAGACTGGGAAGATTCACTCGGCAACTGGCAGCTTGACCTAGTGATATCACCGATAACCGGCATCTAGCGTCCAGGGACATTTGGGTAGCAACAACGGGGAACAGTGCTGCCAGGACACTAACTTCAAGGAATATCCCTCTGACGGATGTACTGGCCAGACTTCGTTTGACACAGTTCAGACATCCATCGGGGTACCTATTTTACCGATGACCTCCTGCCCTAGCCAATTTTCCCGAAATAAACCCACTCGAGGCCAGTAAGATGATTCCCCTGGTCGACCTCCAAGCCCAATACGCCACGATCAAGAAAGAAGTCGACTCAGCGGTGATGAAGGTCCTCGCTAGCGGCCAATTCGCCCTCGGTTCCGAAGTAACAAACTTTGAAGAGGAATTCGCATCTTTCTGTGGTGCGAGGCACGGTGTCGCCGTAAATTCTGGCACCAGTGCTCTTCACCTAGCGTTGCTAGCAGCCGGAGTCGGACCTGGCGACGAGGTGATCACTGTTCCTTTTACGTTTGTCGCAACAGTAGCCGCCATCCGCTACACCGGCGCGACGCCAGTGTTTGTAGATATCTCCCCAGGCACCCACACTATGGATGTGAGCCGGGTTGCTAAAGCAATAACCACAAGGACTCGGGCGGTCATTCCCGTTCATCTGTATGGACAACCGGCCGACCTTGACCCCCTGTGCACATTAGCCAAACGTTACGAAATATCAGTAATTGAAGACGCATCCCAAGCCCACGGTGCTGAATATCGTGGAACCCGTGTTGGTAGTCTTGGCGAGTTTGGATGTTTCAGTTTTTATCCAGGGAAAAACCTTGGAGCCTATGGTGAAGGAGGCTTGGTTGTCACTAGTGACTCTAACCATGCCAAAACCATTCGGTCTCTGCGCAGCTGGGCTGAAGAACCCCGCTATCACCACCAAAGGTCTGGTTTCAATTACCGCATGGATAATCTGCAGGGTGCTATCCTTCGCGTTAAGCTACGTCACTTACCCGCCTGGACCGAGGCTCGAAGAGACATTGCTTTGTCCTACGACCAAGTTCTGGCTGACATTCCCGTCACGGTTCCAACAGGCCTACCTTACACAAAGCATGTGTACCATCAGTATGTGATCGAGACACCACATCGCGATCTCCTTCATGCGATTCTGAAACAACATGGAATACAGACTGGGCTCTACTATCCTGTACCGCTCCATCTCCAACCTTGTTATGCAGAGCTAGGAGGACAGGTCGGTGATTACCCAAACGCAGAAACGGCAGCACAAACCAACCTTGCACTGCCGGTTTATCCAGAACTTCCTGAAAATGTACCAAAGATAATCGCTGAGACTATCCAGCCCTGTCTGTCTGACCTTGCTGAGTGACATTTGACCTGCCGCCTCTCCGCCCGGCAGGTCACCGGGCCCTATCCCTTTTTGCAGAGAATACGTCTGCCTGAGAATTTGTATAATTCCATCTAGCGCTTTTAATCACTGCCTCCTAGGAATATGTGGCCAATGAGCAATGATCAGACCTCAATCTTTACTCTTCAACTCATACCATTAGGATGTCATTCTGATTGGAAAGCCACCGATCCCACTGCGTTAGTACTTAAACCTGTCCTCCCCTCAATATTCGAGAAAACCGAAATACACCCTATCTACCTGCTCAAAGAATCTCGAAACAGTAAAGCCCCTAATCCCGCTCGTAGAAGGCCTCATCACCTATTCCTGGCACCTCAGGCCTCCAACCAATACTGCCACCGGCTGGAACCAGGTGGGCTGGCATTCCTGCCACAACACCTTGACCGAGGACACAGACATCGGGCACCTTCGGGACGCAAGCAGTATTTTCACTCCGACCGGTAGACATGCCTGAACCCCAAAAGCCGGGAAGAAACAGCCTCTCCACTAGTAGCAGACGCAACTTCATCTGCCTCAGTTTCATTTTTTTCGTCCTACTAGCCATCCTACACACTTGGCCCTTAGTTTTAGCTCCAGGCACCCTCTCGAGAAACGATAATGCAGACACAGTCCTTCATGAGTGGACACTCGCATGGCTAGCCCACCAGATTGTGGAAGACCCTCTCAACCTCTTCCACACGAACATTTTCTACCCAGACCGCCTGACCCTAGCTTATTCTGACCATCTGGTTATACCAGGCATCTTCGTGGCACCTTTGTTCTGGATCGGTCTTTCGCCGGTTCTCATCTATAACCTCCTGCTTATAACAGGCTTTGCACTAACCGGCTGGACAATGAGCCTTCTGATTCACAACTGGACCAGCAGTCAGCTGGCTGGGCTCATCAGTGGATCCCTTGTGGCGTTTAACGCGTTTACCCTTACCCGTTTTCCTCAAATCCAAGACCAGCACCTCGAATTCTTGCCTGCAGCTTTATGGGCTCTGGATCGACTCCTCTGCCGTCCATCAGTACAACGGGCTGTTTCGCTGTCTGGATGGTTCGTCTTGCAGTCGTTAACCACTGGCTACTGGCTTCTGTTCACAACGGTTGCTATGGTCGGGGGCGCCGCAGCCAGGCCGAGGGAATTCCTAGCTAAGCCCCGCTGGAGCTTTCTTCTCCACGCAGCACTAGCCGGCAGCGTTGCCATTTTGCTACTGCTTCCTTTCTTGCTACCTTACTGGACCGTCAGCCGTGAACAAGGCCTGGTCCGTTCGCTGGATGAAGTGGCCCGGTACTCAGCACAATTTGGCAGCTATCTCGCTACCGGAGGGCGCTTCCACTTCAATCTGTGGAGTGAGAGCTTTTACATTAACGGCGCTGAATCGCTGTTTCCAGGTGTTGTCGCCTTGTCCTTAGTGATAGTTGCTACCTGGTCTGGCATCGCGTTTCGAAACCGAAGAGCGAGGATGGCCTTATCGTTCGGATTGATAGCGTTTGCCCTCTCCTTCGGGCCGGCCTTCCCAGGATACGAAACCCTATACAACGTATTCCCTCTAATGCCAGGCATTCGGAACGCAGCCCGCTTTGGGCAACTTGTTTTGGTCGCGATCGCCGTTCTAGCAGGATTCGGGTGGCTCACAATTTCTCGTTCGCTGCAAAACTCCACCATATCGAATCCACGCCGAGTCATCTTGACACTAGGCATCAGCCTTCTCATCGCAGTACACTCGGAGGCGATCAGAACGCCAATCAGTTATTCGGTTGCTCCTGAAACCCCATCCGAGTGGAACATCATAAAAAGCCTTGGTTCGGATGCAGTTTTGGTGATTTTTCCATTCCCTGAACCCAGAGCATTCTTTCAGAACGGACGTTATTTACTTTATTCGACGAGTAACTTTACTCCAATGCTCAACGGTTATTCTGGATTCACACCGCCTAGCTACCGGCGCCACGCGGATGCGATCCAATCATTTCCAGAACAAGTATCACTAGATTATTTGCGATCCATTGGGGCCACTCACCTAGTGGTCGAAGTCCAGAATATGAACAACGCCACCATCGATTCGCTCAAGAGCAATAGGCGACTTCAGCTTATATTTTCAGGTCAACAACTAACGATTTACGCCCTCCCGAAAGGAACCAGCTGAACACAGCAATTTAACGGCAGAGTGAGGCTTAATTATCTTTGGCCACGCTACTCACGGCCTGGCAACTCATAGTACCGGCGGTACATCCCTCGGCGAAACAGCCATCCACCGAGAGGACCCAACCAGTTAAGTACATGATGCATGTAACCCAAATCCATAAGCTCGATCAGGTTGCCATCAATATCCTTCGCGAAGAAAAACGAATGACCCCGCGGGGAACGTTCCGGTCTACTGACGCATTCAACACCCTTAGCTACCAGGTAGTCGTACCACTTCTGTGTGTTGCGTACATTGAACGAGATGTGGGTAAGCCCAACTCGGTTCCATTTGATTTCTGTAGCCGACCGGCTGGGTCGAAATTCAAAAATCTCTAAGACAGCGCCACCTCGGACACGAATCCAGCCTATCTTGCAAGTCGGCTGTTCTGACTCCACACCGAAGAAGGAACGAACACGGTCCGAGGGGGTGTCAGAAACCCCCACGAGAGGGCAACCAAAAACATCCCAATAAAAACGAACGGACCGATTGAAGTCGGATACTGTAATGCCGCAATGACTGAACGATCTTGCGCGCAAATCACCCTCCAGTTCACTAGGTATCGGTTGTCAGCCCTGAAACTGAACTTCCGCCCCAATCAGGCCTCTACCCAAAACCAGCTTTCCTCCCAACGACCGAGTCAGCATGCACGCATTGGACTGTGGAACCACGATGATTCGCACTCGGCTTTTTACCCGCACCCAATTCGGTCTCCTTGATATGGTCCGCCACTCTGAGAGCCTGCGCTGCAATCGTAAGTCCGGGATTCACAGCAGCGGACGATGGAAAAAAGGATGCATCCACCACAAAGAGATTTTCGACATCATGGGCCCGACAGAATGTATCCAGAACCGAGGTTTTGGGATCAGTGCCAAAACACACCGTGCCGCATTGATGGGTCGTGTTTTGGGTCTTGCCAGAATGGGCATAGGTAATAGGCAAGCCCAACCTCCTTAAAATGCGTTTCACCTCACGCACCAGCCGTTCGTGGGCGGTCACATTATTTGCCAGATATTGAAGCTGGATCCGGTCATCACCATCCACAACAACCCGATTGCCAGTGCGTGGTAGATCCTCAGTCATCGCCAACCAATCAACTCCACGGGCCACCCAAAATTCAAAGAACCACCTCGGCATCCAAGGAGCTGCTGTCTGAGCCATCACACCATGGGTTCGTCCCTGTGATTGAATCTGGCCGAGTGGATACGGTACATCTGGACCTTCAAGATAAAAGTCATTAATGGCAACCGTCTTCTGAAAGACAGTGGGATTCACACGAAATGGGTGAAAACCGGCCAACATCGTCGCCAGATGGGCCATATAACGTCGTCCAACCAAACCCGATGAGTTTGCGAGCCCTTCCGGACGGCGACCAGTCCCTGACCGCAGCAGCAGTGCTGCCGAATTAACCGCACCACACGACACGACCACCAAAGAAGCCTCGACACGCCGCCGTTCCCCAGCGTGATCAACCTCTACCCCTTTAACTCGATGACCGAATCCGTCGGTTATCAATGTCTTCGCACGGGCTCGGGTCCACAACGTAACATTCGACTGGCCGACAACCGGTCTGATACAACAAACGTCCGCATCACTCTTGGCATCTCGATGACAGGGAAAAGAGTTACAGGTGTTGCACAGTATGCAGTGCGCTGGATTGCCAGGCTTAGTTAGCCCCAAAGGCAAGGGCGACGGGTGTAATCCTTGCTCTTTGATCCTTGAAAGATAGTGTTCTATTGTGGCCTCGTGCGGTACTGGTTCGTGGGGAAAAGGCTCTCTTGGCGCTTCTGTTGGGTCCAATCCAGCTTCACCGTGCACCTCAAAGAGTCGTTCAGCTTGCTGATAGTAGGGTTCGAGTGTCTCGTAGCTGATCGGCCACGCAGGAGACACACCATCGACATGTTCAACCTCGTTGAAATCTTCCTTCCTCAGCCTGAATAGCACACTACCCCAGAATTTCGTATTCCCTCCAACACAGTAATGAGTGTAAGGATGAAACTCTTGCCCAGTATTGTCCTTCCACCGCTCAGTCGTCCGATAGCGAAGGTCTCGCCAAACGGCCGTCGGGTCCCGGTTCTCAGGCTCCTGCGGCACAAAGTCGCCACGTTCCAGCACAAGAATTTCAGCGGCAGTGTTCGCCAAAGAATGAACTAGGGTTCCCCCACCAGCACCCGTCCCGATGATTACGATGTCGTAATGCTGGATCGACATTCTGGACATACCTGCTAACCAGCGTCCCTCAGAGTGGACCCGGCTGTGGCCTGAATTTGTTCCATTAGTCGCTGGTCTAGCATCGCTTTTTCAAGGCTCATCGCAGGGGATCTACCAAGCCGGATAGCATCAATAAAGTCGCGATACATCGCTCGGTATCCACGCATATCTCGAAACCCGGGAAACAACAGCTTTGGCCAACCCTCTCCACGGACCAGCACAAAACCGCCATTAGACTCGAACGAAATGACTCCCTTCCGTCCAAATAACTTTGATAGCCGAACTCCCCGGAGAAACGAGGGGACTTCCCGAGAGTAATAAAGACTGCCTACTGCGCCGTTACTGAAGCGAAAAGCTACCATCATGCTCTTAGAGCGACGGTCTGGTCCTCCCAAAGAAATATGAGGTCGGTAACCCACGACCGAATCAATGGTTGGACCTAAACTATTTGCCAGATGCAACCAATGAATCCCTTCTTCGAAGAATGCATCTCCCCCAGCCAAACGTTCATCATTCCGCCAATCATCAGCCGACTTCATTTTTTTAGCCAGCGTTACAAAGTGCCCAAACACCAGGTCTCCTATAGACTCTCGCTGGAGCAGGCCACGCAGACAAACTGCTAGCGGCTTGTAGTGGTCGTTCTCCCCAACGAGCACCACCCGTTCGGCCACATCTCGCGCACGCTGAACCAATTGATAGTCAGCCATCTTGATATAGGCTGGTTTCTCAACCAACACATGCTTTCCAGCCGATAGGGCTTCCAACGACAATTTCAAATGGAGATGAGGCGGCACAGCTATGACTACAGCATCAACCCTCGAATCTGCGATAGCGGCAGAATAGCTACCGTAGCTCCCCATGCCAGCATGCTTGCTGCAGTACGCTTGAGCCTTGGCCAAATCTCGACTCGCATAACTGCACAACACATCATTCCGGAGTGCCCGTAAATGCCTGCTATGCACTTGAGCAATGAAGCCACATCCCAAGAAGGCGATATGAAGCGGCCCTAATGTCATAGATCGGTATCAGTCCCCAGTCCTAAATCTAACTCGACCGAGGAGCTACGTTAAATTACTCGTTCTCATTCGAAGAATGTCCAATGTCTGCCACTAGCGCCAGCTAACCCACCAACCAACCGCACCTCGACCATCATTTCCCTGGAAAAGTCGTCAGCCTTCTAGGCCTACCTGACATGTTCGAGCTCAAGACATCGACTCCTCTGCCTGAGCCTCCAGAACCTCCCTGATGTGGTAGGTCGGTTTACCCTGCGACTCGTGGTAGGTCCGCGCCTGAAGTTCCGCGAGCAACCCAAGCGTAACCAACTGCAACCCTGTAAACAGCAGCAGGATCCCGAATAGCAGCAGAGGGCGGCCGCCTATTGCCTGTCCTCCGAACAGGCGTATCCAAGCAAGCCAACCAATGATAGTAGTACCCGCTCCACCCATTATTAAGCCGACCAGACCGAAAATCTGTAGCGGCCGTGTCGAATAACTCAGTAGAAACTTCACTGTAGCGAGATCCAGTAGCACCGGTACCGTCCGTGAGATTCCGTATTTGGACCGACCATGTCTACGAGGCCGGTGATTGACGACCACTTCGGCGATACGAACACCCTGTTCGCTTGCAATGGCCGGAATAAAACGGTGCATCTCACCGTACAAACGCAGAGACTTGACCACCTCAGAGCGGAAGACTTTCAACGAACACCCATAATCCTGGAGCCGAACCCCGGTGACTCGAGAGATCAATAAGTTAGCTAGATTTGACACCAAAACCCGCGACAGCCACGGATCTTGTCGCGCCTTGCGCCAACCACAAACAATGTCGAATCCTTCAGTGAGTTTCTCTACCATCCGAGGGATGTCTCTAAAATCATTCTGTAGGTCTCCATCGGCGGTCACGATCAGCCGACCTCGTGCATGAGCAAAGCCAGCCGAAAATGCTGCCGTCTGACCGAAATTTCGACGGAATCTAATCACCCGAAGCCGTGGGTCATTCGCTTGCAGTCTGGATAAAATCTCAAATGTGTCATCCGTACTGCCATCATCGATGACAATAGCCTCAAAGTTCCGTCCCCATGAAGACAACACCTCGACAAGCTCGCGAAACAGTGCCTCGATGTTAGGGGCCTCATCTAGGACGGGAATAACGACAGACAGCTCTGGGCGCATTTACTAACACTGACCTCAGGTCTAGGCGAGAAGATGGGATTTTTCCATGCGGCTCAGAACTCTCTTCTGGCGCAAGCAAAACATTAAGACTTACCGCCCTGATTATAGAAGCAGTCAGATTGAACCGTCAACACAACCCGTTGTATCGGAGTAGTTTACGGGTACCCATGGCAGGGAGGTCACTCACTATGAAGCCGATTCCGAAAATAAGCCACTATGACGCTGAGGCACCCTGCCCCCACTATGACCACCAATAACAATGCCCCGTGTGCATGTAGAAATTCAACCGCCTGTTCTCCGTAACGAAGGGCCAATACACCCTCTCCGAAATACCGGATGCCTCGCCCTATGACAACGGCTTTGCAGAACATGGCAAGAGGCATGCTCGTGATGCCAGACAGCAAGATAAAAGCTTTGAAGGGAGCAGGAGGGGGCAACACAGCAGGAACAATAATGGCAAAGACCCCAAACCGCTTGAAGGTCACCAACCATTTTTCACAACGAGAACCCCCAAAACGCTTCCTTAGAACCCCTTCTCCCCCTTTGCGGCCAACGAAATAGAGCAGTAGGCAACCGCTCAACGAGCCGAGGGTCGCCATTCCAGCATAGTAGAGCATCAGCTCTCTATTCTGAGTGACCATCAACACCAAGAGCAGGTCATTGATCTCTGGCAACGAGATGATAGAGGAGTCGAATAACGCAACAACAAACAAACCGATCCCACCCAACTGCGAGGCCAGTTCTTCCAAGACACTAGCTATGGAGATCATTGGTGTTACTTAAGGCGGAAGACAGACTAGACAGTTTACAGGGTCCAACATACACTCCTGCCGAACCCATTCTGGGCCAGCCATCTGAATTGCGGACCCGCCTCTAACCTGCCAGCTTCTCAGGTCAGGCTTTGAAGCCCCAGAAGATCCATATCAGTCAGAAAGATCCCCAGGCAAGCAATAGCCCTTGGTAACAGCTATTAACTCATCATGGATTCGCCCATTAGTAGCCACGATTTGATCTCCGTGGGTATCGAAAAGTGCACCGTCAAACCTGGAAAGACAACCCCCAGCCTCCTCAACAACCAAACTACCGGCAGACATGTCCCAAGGTTTCAACCGTTGTTCCCAAAAGCCATCAAACCGACCCGAGGCAACGTAGCAAAGGTCCAGCGCTGCCGAACCAAGCCTCCTAACAGCCCTCGCACGTCCAACTATTGCCCCGAATAAACCCATCATCTGATCGACAGTGTCGTGAATGTCGTAGGGAAACCCAGTACACAGCAAAGCATCGAGGACGCAACTTGAGTCAGACACTCTCACCGGTTCGCCATTCAGGCTTGCTCCACCGCCCCTCTCAGCTGTGAACAACTCCTGCCTAGTTGGGTCGAAGACAGCAGCTACCTCAGGCCGCCCATCGATCTCCAGAGCGAGGCATGAGCAGAAAATCGGTACTCCGTGGGCATAATTAACTGTACCGTCGAGGGGATCGAACACCCACCGAGGCTGATTGGATGTTTCTATATTTTCATTCTCCAGTTCCTCAGCCAGCACACAATGATCGGGGAATCGCTCCGCGATCAAGGCGCGCCCCATGCGCTCCACCTCAATATCGACCTTAGTCACCAAGTCGATCGCACCCTTCTTGTCCACCTCGAGTTCCTGTCCAAAATGGCGGAGCTGGATCGCTCCAGCAAGCTGGACGATCTCAATGGCTGTAGCTAACCAGGAAGAAGGATTGGACACCAATCGGCCTCTATCGACTACCAGACCCTAGGGTCTGGATTGACTATTTAGTGGGGACATCACCCGAACAACGCTACAGCCAGTTGCCACCAAATACCGACGGCAGTTCCCATCGCCAGAAACTTCTGATCGACCATCGCGGCTTAATGGTCGGCCTGTTATAGTGGCTTTATGGCATCGGTTATAGTTTATCCTGCTAAGTGCCTTCGCGGTCGTTTAACTGTCCCGGGAGACAAGTCTATTTCCCACCGTTATGCACTCCTAGCAGCGATAAGCAACGGTCGCTCAACTATAGAACGATACGCACCAGGCGCAGACTGCGCTTCAACCTTGTCTTGCCTCGCCACCCTTGGAGTAGACATACACAAGTCTCTCCCTAGCTGCCAAAGCTCTGATACCAGAGTAACCATCGAAGGACGTGGGCTTCGAGGATTAGTCCCTCCAGCCGCCCCGCTCAATGCCGGCAACTCCGGCACCACTCTTCGACTTCTGTCTGGCATACTCGCCGGACAGCCATTTCACAGCGAGATCACCGGCGATTCATCGCTCCGTCGTAGACCTATGAAGAGAATTATCGATCCACTCACCCAAATGGGCGCCAAAGTCATCGGCCACCATGATCGACCGCCCATTTTGGTTCAAGGTTCAAGTCTCCAAGGTATCGACTTCACTCCACCCGTCCCCAGCGCACAGGTAAAAAGTACAGTGTTGCTCGCTGGCCTGCAGGCGACTGGAGACACCACAGTTCGAGAACAACAAGCCACCCGCGACCACACCGAACGTGCATTTTCCCAATTCGGCATCAATGTCAAGCGTCACACAGACAGCATCACAGTCCAAGGTGGGCAGCATCCAACGGGAAGCCATGTCGTTGTCCCTGGAGATGTCTCAAGCGCTGCCTTTTGGGCTACAGCAGCTGCCGCTATCCCAGACTCCGACATCACCCTTCTGGACGTCGGACTCAATCCAACACGCGTAGCCTTCCTAACTATACTCGAGCGTTTTGGAACCCTAATTGAGACCTCGAACATCGCGGAACTTGGAGGCGAGCCCCGTGGTCAAATTCGTGTGAGATATAACGGTACCAGCTCTATCGAAATCGGAGAAACCGAAGTTCCCAGCCTGATCGATGAACTACCTGCTCTCGCAGCCCTAGCAACCCATGGAGGCTCCTTGCGAGTAACTGGAGCAGGGGAACTCCGGCACAAAGAAAGTGACCGAATTACTGACTTGGCTTCAGGCCTACGGGCACTAGGTGCTTCTGTCGAAGAGTGGGAGGATGGTTTTCATGTCATGGGCGGACACCAACTGACTGGCGGAGCCGCCGATGCAACTGGCGATCATCGTCTAGCGATGGCTTTTGCTATTGCCGCGCTAGGGGGCAAAGGTCCCAGCGAAATTCATAATGCCGAGGCTGTTGATGTGTCATATCCGGGATTCTTTGAAACCCTTGCCTCGCTTCGCGTTCAAATGGACGATAACGATGCTAGTTGACAAAGTCTATCTTGTCGGTTTCATGTGCTCCGGCAAAAGCACAGTCGCAGCTTCCTTAGCCAATAGACTAGGATGGCAGGTTCACGATATCGACACGTTAGTAGAGAAACGAGAAGGCATGTCCATCCCAGAGATCTTTTCGCAACGTGGGGAACTCTATTTCCGGAGTGTAGAACGAGACATATTGTCTGAAGTGGTAGCGTTTCGTGATGCTGTCGTCGCAACCGGAGGAGGCACTTACGTCGACGACGCCAACCGACAGAGCATCGACAAAGACGGCGTCTCAATCTGGCTTGATGTATCCTTGAAGCAGGTGACAGCACGTCTACCTGATAATGGGCATCGTCCGCTGGCTGGTGACCTTTCAAAAATGGAGCAGCTGTTTTACTCTCGACAGACCGCCTATCGTCGAGCCAAGCTTCATCTCGAGGCAGAGAGCGGGTCCGCGGATGAATTGAGTGAGCAGATTTTTGACTGGCTTCAGAAACGGGGTTAGGGTTGAGGTATCACGATTCTTGACCAACCGCTCGAAATCAGCCCTCTATTACACTTATTTCAGTTAGAAATGGCATTAAAGCGCCCCCAACGAGTGCCAATAACGGCAACTAGCCTCTCACACACGAGAGTTACTGCCACTGTCTGATAACCCTTTGCCTTGAGGTCTCCTCTACCAATGCGTTTCCTTATCCTGAGCGACATCCACGGAAACATCGACGCCCTTGATGCTGTGTTAGAACGGGCCCCTCGTGATTCCTACGATCGATTACTGATACTTGGCGACATCGTGGGCTACGGAGCTACCCCCAACGAAGTCGTCAGCCGCATCTTTGATCTCGAACCTGACGCTATCATTCGAGGCACCCACGACAAGGTTTCCGCGGGAATTGAGGGGTTTGAAGCATCCCGTCGAATAGCAGGGGAAGCCGCTCGCTGGACGCAGAAGACCCTCACCGCAGAGAATCTTGAACGGGTCGCCGGACTACCAGCAGGTCCAAAGAACGTGGACCGGGACATAGAGATTTGTCACGGCTCACCATTGGACGAAAACACCTTTGTAATCGACAAAGAGGACGCGGCTCAAGCCTTGGAAGACTCACAGCGCCAGATCTGTTTCTTTGGACACACCCACCTCCCGGTGGCCTATGTAAAAAAAGGCTCTAAAATCACGGTAACCCATCCCCAGCCAGGGGGTCAGGACACAACGGTTGTCCATGTCGACAAGACTAGGCGCTATCTCGTCAACCCTGGTTCAGTCGGTCAGCCACGGGATACAGATGCACGAGCGTCTTACGCCACATACGACTCAAAGAAATTGCGGATCGAGATCCGTAGAGTGGCCTACCGGATCGATCTCGCCCAGCAAAAGATCTCAGCCTCAGGCCTACCTGAAAGTCTTGCCTTTCGACTTGGCCTGGGACGCTAACCACAGTCGTCCCTGGGGTCAGAGCATCGATTACCGATGGAGCAACGACCCAGGTCCCCCCTCTTGCTAGCGGTCCGCTTTGTCTGGCAAATTAACCTCAAAGCGCCCTGTAATAATCCCCACTCCGAATAGTGCTTGGCTTAGAGGTATAAACCGGGGCAAGATATATGTGGGTAGCTCTTTAAAAGCAATGTCATATCACGAGAGCGTTCTTGGAGGCCTAAAGGATGTCACGCACTACTAATTGTGAGCTTAGTCTCTTCTTCGTCCTAATAGTCGCAATCGTATCGATGGGCGTACCGGCGGTGGAAGCAGCACAAAACAACGACCACCAGCCTACCTTCACCAGTGATATCGCACCCATCTTGCAGCGATCTTGCCAAGACTGCCACAGAACGGGATCCATTGCACCGATGTCACTACTCACCTACGAGGAGACCCGCCCTTGGGCTCGGTCCATCAGAGAGAAGGTGACCAGCCGTGCTATGCCTCCCTGGTATATCGACAAGAACATCGGCGTGCAGGACTTTAAGTACGACTACTCATTGAGCGATGAGGAGATCGCAACCGTTTCAAGTTGGGTCAACAACGGTGCGCCACGAGGCAATCCGGCAGATATGCCTCCCCCTCGTCAGTTTCGAGATATTGCTGAATGGAAGATCGGCGAACCAGACTGGGTTGTCGAGATTCCAGAGCCTTTCGTTGTAGCAGCAGAGGCGCCAAATTGGTGGGGAGACCTCTACGCAGATTCTGGGCTTACAGAGGACCGATGGATTAAAGCCGTCGAAACTAAACCATCTCTGGAAGGGTTTCCAGTCGTTCATCATGCCGTCACCAGCATGGAGGATACGGATTCCGAGGAAGGAGACTACAATTTTTTGAACGAGTATGCCCTCGGCAAGAATGGAGATATCTTCCCAGATGGCACAGGTCGACAAATCAAGGCTGGTGCACAAATCAAGTTCAACATGCACTATGCTGCGATCGGCGTCGAGACTACCGACCGCACGCGAGTCGGTATCCAGTTCTACCCTAAAGGGGTAGTTCCTGAGCGCAAGCTTATTTCGGCCCACGTCGGCGACGATGAAGACTTGGACATTCCTGCCGGGGAGTCAAACGTGCGTCATGACGGCTTCTATCGGCTAAAAGAGAATGCCCACATTACAGCATTCCAGGCCCACCTACACAATCTTGGCAAACGCCAATGTCTCGGGGCCATTCTGCCTGATAACACCAAACAAATCTTGAGCTGCGCCGACTGGGATTTTGGCTGGCACATCGTCTACAACTACGAAGACCATGTTGCCCCTTTACTCCCCAAAGGCACCTTGCTACACGTCACTAGTTGGCATGACAATTCTGAAGGCAACAGGTGGAACGACGACCCGACCAACTGGGCTGGATTCGGTCAGCGATCAAGTGACGAAATGAGCTTCGCTTGGGTCAGCTGGTACGAACTCAATGACGAGTCCTTCGAGCAGGAGGTTGAGGAGCGGCAGGCTGTAGATAATGACAATTGACCTACAGAGTCAATCAGAGCCAACTTGGAGTCGCCATTGGAAAGAACTCTGAATCGGAGTCCCCACAAAATGGGGACTCCGCCCTGTTTTACCCGGCAATCAATAACATCTTTGGTTCACAACAGAAACTGCGGTTCATGATGAAGAGTCAAAGTCTCATAATAGCCACGTTAACTCTAGTAGCCATCATCTTCGAGGGTCCCCTGTCAGCACAGGAACGCTGGCAACGTGGCCAAAACATCCAGCCTGTGTTTGAGGGATGGGAAAGAAATACTGATGGTTCATTCAACATGGTGTTCGGCTATCTAAACCGCAACTATGAGGAACAGCCGGTGATTCCAGTAGGTCCGAACAACCTGTTTGAACCAGGCCCACCGGACCAAAACCAACCAACACACTTTTACAACCGCCGCCAACAATTCGTGTTCTCAGTACGGGTTCCCGCAGACTGGGACCCAGAGCAAGATCTCACCTGGTCCGTGACACACAACGGACGAACCGATCATGCTTACGGACACCTCTGGCCAGTTTGGGAAATTGACGGGGGTGTCAGGCGATTGAATCGTGGTACCGGCACAGCCCAAGGATTCACAGACAATCAACGCCCGTCCATCCGAGTTGAAGGAAACCTTGAACACTTTGAGGTGAGCCTACCGAATTCTCTGGAGATTGTTGTTGTTGCTGGAGACGACGGGATCCCGCCACCTAACCCGAGACTCGCCAGTCGCAACCCAAGGCGCGGACCAAAATCTCAAGCCATTGTAGATCCACGTAAAGCCGCTGCAACCGGGCTAGCCGTAACGTGGCTTCACTGGCGAGGTCCCGGCACAGTCACTTTCTCTCCGCAAGTCCCTGAGATCGGAGAAGGCGGACGAGCAGTAACTCAAGTCCGCTTCAGCGAACCGGGCACCTACCAACTCCAAGCTATTGCGGATGATACTGTTTATGTCACCCCAACCACCGTCACAGTGACCGTCAAGAGTTCTCAACCCTAGCCTCTGCCACTAACAGCGGCCGCCCTCTTCTTAGCAGCCCGCTGTTCTCGCCTACGTAGCTCAGCAGCGTAGGCGTCAGCAGCAGCTCTCGATCCCAGTATCCAACCAGCGACCAGACCAAGGAGCAGGATAGCCGGAATATAGATGAAATGTCCTGCAGGCATCGGCGTCAAATGATACAAACTCAAATCAAATACTGCATCGTCTGAAGACACGCTTAGCCATTCTCAGGCACAGATTCCCTTTCCTCTACCCGACGCGCCACATCAGCTAGCTCTTTCTCGACCTCGGCCAGACGGCGCCAGATAGTCCACAAATACCCTATAGCCAATGCCCACACTATGGCATAGGCGGCGACTAGTAGCGGAGCCGCTGGTAGTTGGTCTTCAGGCGGAATCTCCCCCATCGGCACGAAGCCGTCCTGAGCTGCCTCAGTGGGCTGAGCGGCTCCAAGGATATCCCCTGAAATCAGCAGCAGGACTACCAAACCCAAGCCCACAACGCTGAAGCGCCGTTTCTCACACATCGAATTAGCTCCCCTCGAACGAAAGAGTTTCTGGCACAACCGAAGCAATTCCACTACTCCTCCTCCACGGCCAAGTAGAGCTGATCGAGCATCGCCCGTTGCTCTTCCAGTCGGCACCGTAACGACAAAAGCGCAAGGCAAAGCACAATGAAACCGACTAAAGACCACCAAAGCGGAACACCAAAGTCGACAGGCAGCGTAGGGACCACCGACGTGCGAGGATGAACCGTCCGCCAGATCTCCGTAGAAATGTACAAGAACGGAACATTAGCCATGGCGAACAGCCCGAGGCCAGCAGCCAATCTATCTGAACCAGCTCCACCATACTGGCGCAACAGCAGGTATGCTACCAATATCAGTTCCAAGACCACCGCCATCGTCAGACGGGCATCCCATTGCCACCAAACTCCCCAGGCCTTAATTCCCCAAAGGGGACCAGTGATCAAACCCATCAGTCCGAACACCACCGCCAACTCTGCAGCGGCCACGGCTAGCCTGTCTGCCGCAGGCTTCCTGCGAAATAAATAGACCCCACTGGAAATCCCAAGAATAAAAATAGCCAGGAACATGGCCATCCAAGCCGGAAAGTGAAAATAAAAGATCTTTTGAACTAGTCCCATTGTCGATTCGTAAGGCGCTCCAACGATAAGAACTGGGGCTACCAGAAAGAAACACAGGGACAAGCCACTTAATACTGGAAATAGTCGTCTGTGCATGGTTGTCAAAAGCTCTCGATAGTCGCGAAGAAGGGCCTATATCTCTCGGTTTCACAACAAACCCGCCTCATTCTGTCATGACGGGCTCGAATGTCCATAGCGCCAGGGTCAAAAAGACCGTATCGAAAAAGAAAAGCAAGCTAATCCATAACCGTGCCATCGCGAGGTCAGGCTCCGCTTGCACAAGTGCGGTTGTGCCACTGACACCCATGATTAGCACGGGAATAGTCACCGGATAAAGCAGCACTGGCAACAAGACCGTTCTACTTCTAGTCCTGACAAGCATGGCTGAAAATAGCGTGCCTACGCTAGCAAACCCTACCGTTCCCAGACTCAACATCAGAAACAGCCACCAACCGTGCCGGAAAAAGGGAACCCCGAATAAAAACGCTACAAGCACCGCAACAACCGTTTCCACTAGGGACAAAAGCAATAATAGGCCGACGAGCTTCCCCAAATAGATCGCCGGTCTGTCGACAGGCGCAAGTAGAAGTCCTCTGAGTGCGTCGTGATAGCGCTCCCGTTCAAAAGCACGGCCTAGGGCCAACGTGCCAGAAAAAGCCATAGCGATCCAGAGGATACCAGCCGCCGCTCCCTCGACCGCCTGGCCGGCCCGAACAAACCCAAACGAAAAAACCAGGACAATCGAAATAGCAAAGAACAGAGTCGTGAACAACATCTCTTTGCTTCGTGCTTCAACCCTTAAATCCTTCCACACAACGAGCCAAGCCACCTGTAGGAACCGGTTCATCGTGAAGCTCCATTTTCATCTTCACTATCTTGATCCTGAGCATTTCTCTGGAGCGGCTTAACTCTTTGTTCGTTTCCCCGTCTCTTCGCCACAGCTGCTCTGTACCGTTCTCGAAGCGTACCTGACTGTCTGAGAACTTGCAGCTTTCCCCCTGTGAGCAATATTTCGCGATCCAAGACGCCGTCAACCACATCTAGGTCATGAGTTGCAACAATCACGATCCGACCATCACCCCGCAAGTGTCTGAGACGGTCAACCAGGGCTGTGCATGAAGCTTCATCAAGTCCGGTAAACGGCTCATCAAACAACATCAACCTTGGAGCATGGATCATGGCACGTTCCAAGGCGAGACGCTGTCTCATCCCGCGGGAAAAACCTTCGACGACCTCATCGGCTCTGAACTCAAGACCTGCCGACGCTAGAGCCGCATCAGCCCTAGCCTCACAACGGTCAAGGCCGTAAAGACCGGCGAAGAACTCCAAGTTCTCACGGGCCGACAACTCGGGATAGAGCTGTAAATCATGAGCAAGAAAGCCAATCTTAGCCCTCAGCTTGGCACCTCCGGCACGAGCGCTCCAAGCACCGTAGCGCACCCTGCCTGTCGAAGGTTCAGCTAATGTTGCAAGGACACTAAGAAGGGTGGATTTGCCAGCACCATTTGGACCCAATAGACCGACGATCTCTCCGGAAGCACACTCGAAATTGACGCGAGACAAAGCCCGCCGACGGCCATAAAAGCGGGAGACATCTGAAACAGTCACCCGCTCGAAATCGACATCCCCTAAACTGACCACCGCTAGGCTGGTGCCTCCGTTCCAGACCGGTGAACACTCGCAGCTCCACCCACAGGAGCCAGACCTCCCTCTAACTCGCGCAGCACACGTTGGAGTTGCTCAATCAAAGCAGCGCGCCTAGTCCCGTATCGGGTCGTTTGAATCTTTCCCTGTCTACGTTGGTGTTCCACCCTCACAAGATCAGTGAACAACTTCTCCCGGCGACGCTTAAGAACTTCACGCCTCTCGCGCTCTTCATCACGTTTAACTTGCACACCCAAGGAACCCCACACACTGAACGCAATGATAAAACCGGAAACCGTCAGAGTAACAATTCGCGGCCACGAGCTATGATATGGCAAGCCATTGAGTTCGAGCAGTATTGGGGACCCAGCGCTAATCTCTCTACCTGCCCCCCACATCAGGGGAGAGCCCCCCGTCTCGTCAGCCCCCATCTCGCCGCGACGGTCAAACAGTCCTGAGGCAATATCCATGGAGCCCCACTTCTCAGCAAATACAAGTAGCTGGTCAAAATCGGCTGGAAAAGCCTGTGACAAAACGAAGCTTCCACCAGAATAAGGTAAAACGTAAGCCACTTGCACTGGCGTAACGCCAGGGCTGAACTCTCCAGACACTGACACCTCGGAGCCTTCGATTAGGGTGCGCGGCGAAGAGCCCTGCAGTACCGTTCCCGATTGGGCACCAGCTGGCAACAAGAACTCAAAACTGGGTTGCGGGGCTACCTGGTGATCGGCAATATTCAGAACCTCGAGGAGATAGTAGACCTCTACATTTTCCTCACCGAGCTCAATCAAAATCCTTGAATCAGGGCCCAAACTTACCCGACCGGGCCGCACCGCTAAGGGTTCTACAGGATCTGCGGCCTCCAACCTATTTCCTACCAACATCACAGCCACACCGCCACGCCCTGGCATGGGAAAGGCCTCAGACTCAATCAACCTTCCGTCCAAATCTGTGGCAACGAAAGCCCTCTCCCCTGGACTGCCCACCGTGAAGGTGGCGCGACCCTCAGCATCAGTATCAGCTGTCACCACTCTGTCACCAGCGCGTAGCTCGACAGGGTGACCGACCACATTGTTTGCAAAGCTTCCACGGATCACTCGAACAGTCACCACCCCGTTAGGCAAGTTGGGATCTGGCCTTGGAATACCGGACATTTGACTGGGATCCGGTTGAGCCAGCAACGCGGTAATAGCCGAAAACAAAAGCAAGACAACCACCACCACGGGACATCCAAAGCTATTCCGTGTTTCGACACTTCCGCAATTGCCATTCAAACGCAGCCCCTCACACCTCCTTATCGATCGACCTAGGAAGTTAGTCCTCATGACCGATTCAACACCTTCCCACATTGTTTGCAGAACCGAGCATCCAATTCATTACTCGTACCGCACTGCCCACATACAGATAAACTGCCGCCGTTTTCTCCATCTTTAGAGTCAGCGCCCCCATTCCCGCTTAATCGCTCCTGGAGCTCTTTCTCTATCAAGGCAAGAAAGTCCACTGCCTCTACATCGAGCTGCTTCATGAGGCGGATAGCCCGGCCACGCAACCGAAACCCCATCTCATTAAAATCAGCCTCTGACACCTTGCCCATCGCTCGATCAAACTCAAGCTCCTTGATGGAACGCAAGACCAGCGTCTTTTCACGCTCCACTGCCGCCCGGCTACGAGAGCCGACCATGACAGTGGCCTCTCTGAAATCTTTCTGGATAAGGGGGAGAATGGCCCGATAAAGCATCAAACCAACTAAACCAGCCGCACCGATTGCCAAGGTTAGCAAAATAGCAACAACCGGGTCGGAGGGTCGAGCGATCAGAATAGCAATGGTCGCCGCAACCAGCGCGACCAAGACAAACAAATGCCAAGGACGAAACGAGGAAGATTCAGTCGAGATCCCGGAGCTCATCATCCAGACGCGCCTCGAGCCGAACATCGCTATCTAAGCGGGCCACCGTCTCACTTTCGCTCCCAGGACGAGACCATCGCATGAGCGCACAACCCAGCGCGAAGGCCGCTGTGCTGCCCAACAGATATGGAAATAGCCAAGCCAAGCGATTGAACCCTTGATCCAGTGGGGCCGCCAGCGGCTCCTGGCTATTATGTTTATCTATATAAAACTGCAACACTTCATCGTAGTTGAGTCCCTCAGCTACTAGGCCCTTTAACTCGCTCCGAGTTGCCGCCGCAGTAGCGCAGGTGCACTCGGCCAAGATTTTCTTACCACACCCTGGGCTGCCACACATACAGACAAGAGAGCGCTGCAAGTCGAGCTCCAGGTCACTGGCTGGCACACTGGCTTCCTGTAGCGCCCCTTCAAGCCCCTGCGCCGAAAGGGCTGCTGGAGTCATAACCAAACTAAACGCCAGGACGACCATCGATGCAGTCGCAGCCCCTTCCGGTACCGTGGTGGTCTTAAACGAGAAGGCCCTTTCTGGCAACATTGCTACCCCAGTCCCCAGTGCAAGCACGGTGAACCCAAACCAAATCCAGTTAATCAGCGGGTTGACCGTAATTTGAAAGCTTGCTGCCTGATCGCTCAACTCGTAACCTGCCAGCACAATATACAGATCGTCAGCAACCGTCCTCCGCATTGCTACTTCGGTAGTCGGCTCAGATTCATGTTTGAAGAAAAACCACCGAGCCGGATAAAGCTGCCCAATGATCTGATCATCTTCCAGCACCGTCATGTGCGCCGTAATCATTTGCTTTTGCGTATCGGTATTCTGGCTGAGTCGATCATAGCGGACCGTATAAGGCCCTAACTCATGCTCATCGCCTGGCGTCAGGCGCACCTGCGAATCGAGTTTGTACCCTGACCCAGCAAAACCCAAAAACATCAGCACTATACCCACATGGACGACGTAGCCGCCATACCGCCGACGGGAACGTGCAACCAGGCCCACAAGCCCAGTTACAAGGTCTGTACCAGTCGCTTCCTGACGCACAACCGCTCCGCGCACGAACTCCTGACCGATGGTCCCAACCACAAATGCACACAAAGCGAAGCACAGTCCAGATACCCAGACTCGGAAGCCCATACCATATAAACCAATTCCGGTGACGAATGCCAAGGACGCCGGCCAAGCGAACTGATAAATCAGGTTTGAGGGGGTCGACCGCCGCCAGGCTAACAAAGGGCCAACTCCAGTCAAGGCCAGTAGAGTCAATCCGATCGGCAACATCCATTTCGTAAAGAAGGGTGGCCCGACCGTCAACCGCATACCAGTCACAGCTTCACTCAAAGTAGGGAACATCGTCGCGAACAACACAAAAACAGCTGAAAACAATAGTATCCAGTTATTTACCAAAAACGCCGCCTCTCGAGACACCCACGACTCGAGTTCATTGCGCGCACGCAACAACGGCAACCGGTAAATGACCAATCCGAAGCTAACCACCAGCAGCACTACCATGAATACCGTGAACATCCATGCCAACGCCGTATCTTGGCCAAACGCATGCACCGACTGAACGATGCCAGACCGCGTCATAAACGTGCCAAAAATGGTCAGGAAAAAAGTGAGAATAACAAGGGTCATATTCCACACACGAAGCATGCTTCGACGCTCCTGCACCATGACCGAATGCAAAAACGCTGTCGCGGTGAACCAGGGCAACAACCCAGCATTCTCCACCGGGTCCCATCCCCAATACCCACCCCAACCCAACTCCTCGTAGGCCCAGATCATCCCGAGAGTCAAACCTAGAGACAGAAACAACCAAGAAAGCATGGTCCAACGCCTGACCGCACGGAGCCAAGAGTCATCGAGGTTGCCAGTGATCAAGGCTGCCATTCCAAATGCAAACGGAATAGTCATACCGACGAAGCCCGTGTAGAGCGACGGCGGATGTATCGCCATGTAGGGATTCTGAAGCAGTGGGTTAAGACCTCGACCATCTATTGGAGCTTGGGTAAGGTAGGTAGCAAACGGATTCTTATGCACAATCATCACGAACAGAAAGAACATCTGCACCACCGCGATGACCGCTACGACGTAAGGGATCAGCTCTCGCTGACTTTCACGATTCGAATTCACCGCCACAGTCCCGAACAACGCCAGCAACGTCACCCAGAACATGATTGAGCCGTCCAACCCGCCCCAATACGAGGTCAGCTGGTAGAACAACGGCTGGGCCGAATCCGAATACTGATCAACGTACCGAATCGAATAGTCTTCTGTGATGAAGGCATGAACGATAACAGCTGACGCGAGCAGCATCAGGGCTGTAACCAGATAAGAAGCCCCAACCCCACTCTCGATGAGACGAGCAGATCGGCGGCGAGCACCGGCCACTGAGACGGCGGCAGCGTAGCTACACACTACAAATGCTGCCAAAAGAGTAAACGAACCGAGAGATGCCATAATTGGACCTCGAGGAGCGAGAAGTCGACAACCCCCCCTTCGACGCCTTACTTGAGAAGGGCCGACCCTTGGGATTAGTTATTCGACAGCGCCGACGTCATCCAAGGTGGGCTTGGGTTCGTATTTCGACGGGCACTTGGCCATGACCCCGTTGGGTTTTACCGTGAAACCGTGAGAATCCAACTGTCCCGAAATCACCACTTCCGAGCCATCCTGGAAGGTATCAGGTACGATGCCCGTGTATTCGGCGTCGATCACGGACCCGTTATTCTCGACCTTGAACCTGTACTCAAGCGTGTCTGGTTTGACTAGCCTTGACCCTGCTACCACGTAACCGTGAACCTGTAGATTCTTGCCATACCAAGCCTCAGGCTCGGCCAAAACCTCATCTACATGCATATAGTACTCTGTGCCCTCGGCGAGCGTGCTCCACAGCACACCGCAGAAAGCCACGGTTAACACTAGGGTCGTGACGATCCTCTTCACGGTTTTAGGCAGCATAATTAGTTAAATCCTTTGCCTTTGTTACAGTTCTAAGGATACCGTGGCTTCCGCTTGCGGGTCAATCTTGATAGCAAGATAAGGGCTTTTAGTCGTTGCACTCTCCCCCACCATCATCTAAAAGGATTGGCCGCCTACCAGCCGGGCCAACAACCCATCGATTGTCGATATAGGCAACCCAACTACATTGGAATACGAGCCTTCGATACGGGTAACGAACCTCGAAGCCAATCCCTGTATCGCATAGGCCCCTGCTTTCCCGAACGACTCACCGGTAGCAACGTACCACGAGATATCCCTGTCGGTCAGCTCCCGGAACACCACATGGGTTGACACCACCTCGTCCAACACCTGCCCCCCAGCCTCAATCGCCACCCCAGTCACCACCTCGTGAGCACGACCAGACAATCGGCAAAGCATGCCCTCAGCTTCCGACTTGTCTGCCGGCTTTCCCAGTATCCTATCTCCGTCGAGAACAGCAGTGTCAGCACCAATAATGACCTGGTCGCCTTCAGAAACCAATTTAGACACTGCTTGCATTTTCTCCAGAGCTAACCGGCGCACAAGATCTGTCCCACACTCTCCAGGACGCCCTGTTTCATCAATATCCGCAGGCACTATAGCGAACTTATAGCCGGCCAAGGTTAAGAGCTCAGCACGGCGTGGCGATCGAGAGGCCAGCACTAAACGCACCGACGGATGTTACATTAGACAGAGGCCTGAGCCTAGAAGGCCACTAAACACATCCGGACACGGGCGAGATGCCCTTCCGAAGAGAAACAAACCCGATGCCCAAGCACAAAGGATTCTTTCGACAATGATCGCAGCGCGAGATTGCATAAACAAGGCGCTACGAGACCTGCTAGCAGACCAACCTCTCTCGTCTGGCAAAGTGTCATTCGCCTGGAGTGTTGCCGTTGGGTCCACTATGAATAGGGTCACCAGTGCCGGACTCCATCCAGACGGGACTCTGACGGTAAGAGCGGAGAGTCCTCATTGGGCACGGGAGGTTAGACGATCTAGCTTTCTGATCATGTCACGCATTAATCGATTGCTTGGGAACGAGGTTGTGACAAGCCTGAGGATCCTGGATGGCTCATCCGGAGAACCCGGCACCAAGGCCTAGGCAGCTTGCACCGAAGCATTGTCCAACCTGGACGAGAGAACAAGGTCTACAAACTCGTCCGATTGAACGACAGTCTATTGGTGCTCTGAATAACCGGAATAGCAGTACTAGTCACTGGAGAACACACGTCATGCGAGAATCAGTTATTGTCAGTGCTGCACGACTTCCTACTGGAAAATTTTTGGGGGCTCTTAAGAGCATCCAAGCTCCAGACCTTGGCGCGAAGATAGTGGGTGAAGTCGTTTCCCGAGCCGGCATCGAACCCGGCTTAGTAGATGAATGCATTATGGGAAACGTCGTGTCTGCAGGTGTAGGCCAAGCCCCAGCCAGACAAGCAGCCATTAAAGGCGGGCTTCCCGACCGTGTTGCAGCCCTAACCATCAATAAGGTTTGCGGATCAGGCCTAAAGGCGGTGATGTTAGCTGCTCAAGGAATCGCCACCGGAGACATCGACATCGCTGTCGCCGGAGGAATGGAGTCGATGAGTAATTGTCCATACCTACTAGGCCGCGCCCGCGAAGGCCTCCGGATGGGCAATGCCGAACTGGTCGATTCTATGCTTCATGATGGGCTCTGGTGTTCATTGGAAAACTGGGGAATGGGCTTGGCCTGCGAGGCTGTCGTCGACCGATACAACATCTCACGTAGTGATCAAGACGCGTTCGCAGCCACCAGCCACCAAAAAGCGACGCTTGCCATTCAAGAAGGCTGGTTCAAGGACGAAATTTTACCTATAGCCATTCCGCAGCGCCGGGGAGACCCTATCCAATTCTCCACCGACGAATCAGTACGTCCAGAAACAAGCATCGAATCGCTGGCTCGACTGCGCCCGGCCTTTAGAACGGAGGGAGGCAGCGTCACAGCCGGCAACGCCCCAGGGGTTAACGACGGTGCAGCAGCAGTCGTACTGATGTCCACCGAGAAAGCCAATGAACTTGGGTTGACACCAATGGCTCGTATCGTCGGGCAAGCTGTCAGCGGCCTCGCTCCAAAATGGCTACTGATGACACCCGTTCAGGCAGTCCAAAAGCTACTCGCTAAGGTCGGTTGGTCGTTAGAACAAGTAGACCTAATCGAGCTTAACGAAGCGTTCTCCGCCCAAGCACTAGCCGTCATCCGCGAACTCGGAGCAGATCCCGAAAAGGTAAACGTCAACGGCGGGGCCGTCGCTTTGGGCCATCCGATAGGCGCTAGCGGGGCCAGAATCCTAACAACTTTGCTTTATGCAATGCTTAAACGCGACGCTCGGCGGGGTATAGCCACTCTTTGCCTAGGAGGCGGGAACGGTGTAGCACTCGCCGTAGAACGCAGCTAACTATTCTAATTTTTTCCAGAAAGCGATGCCACCGGCCTGCCGTCCGACGTCAACCACACCAACTCGGTCGCCTGTCGCCATGCTATAGACCTCCACCGTACCGGGGTCATCGCCGATTCCTTCTAAAGAGACAAACGCATATTCACCGTCTGGAGTAACCACCACTCCATGAGGTATTGGCCGACTAGTTCTAGTTCTCTCTATTTCACGCCCTGATTCAAGGTCCAGAAACCCCACTGCCTGGCCACTCTTGTAAGTGATGACTAATTTTGTCCCGTCTGGACTCAGGGCTAGGTTATAAGGGCCAGAACCAACCTCAAAAGTACGTTCAATTGTCCAAGTATCTAGATCAATCTCAAAAACCTTGTCAACGTTGCTACCTGCTACATAAGCCTTACCAGACACGGTCGAAGTCCCCACCCAAGTCGGCATAACTCCTTCCCCCAGTGCCAATCGACGTGTGACATCGAAACTCAGCGCATCCAACTCGACTAGCTCGAAATCCATCATATTGACGGAGTAGAAGTATCGACCATCATGACCAAACCGGCCACCATGTGGGCGAATGCCGCTCACGACTTGGGCCACCTCCGTCATCGTTTCAACTTCCACAACCGAAATAGTGCTAGGTTCTAGTGGTCCATGGAGATTGAAGTTCACCACATACAGCAGCCCTGTTCTCGAGGACAAGTCCAAAGTTGCTGGAAAAAGGCCCAGCACTGCTTCACCTACCCACTCGTCCGTTCCAGTCTCATACTTATGCACGCTTCCATAGGGAAAGCCATGAGCTATAGACACATACCAATACTTCCCATTTGGACCGATTTTGAGACCATGCGGCCCTTCAACCTCGGTCGGATACCTCCCTACAGCTATCCGTTTGATTAGCTCAGTTCCGCCTGGACCATAGCGAACAACAGCCACCTCGTCGTCCGACTCCGAGGCCACATAAACGTAGTAGCTACTAGCGGGCCCAAGGGCTCCAGCCGCTCCGGAACCGACCAGTGAAATTGTCACAAACAAAAATAGTCTTCCAAGGCACTGAGGCATAACGCACACCTAGTCAGTCTCCCTCAAGGCAAGTTAGCAACCCTACCTAACCCTCACCTTGCCATGCGTTAACGGGGTTCTCCGACAACATGAGGCCTTCCAGTCCGCTCTCTCAACCGAACGGCCCAAAGTCCAGTGTTCCAGTCGGTGAAAAAAATATGACCCTTATAGGGCTGGGGTCCCCACACAAATGGAGCATTAGAGATATAACCATCTGGGTCGGTTGGCAGATACATTGCTATCTCACGACCTTGTTTATAGAGATCACCCATCAGCTCTCCAGAAACATCGACCACCCTGAGTCCCCCGTTGTAGAAGGCTGCATACATGATGTCGTCTTCAACCCATAAATTGTGAGAGCCGGCCTCAGGCACTTGATACCGAGCTACCTCCTGCGGATCATCCCAATCACTCCAGTCAATAACATGAACCCACCCGGCAGCCCTAGAGGGTCTCCCCCCTGGCTGAGCACTGTAGCCTCCGTAGGGAAACGCCTCATCACCGGCAAACAGATAGAACTTACCCGTTGACTGACTCTTGTAAGGAAAAGCGGCATGGTTCCATCCGCTCGGATAGGTGTAGCGACCCAATTCGACTGGCCGCTCAGGGCTCCCTCCCTTTCCCCCACCCCCTACATCCACAGCCACAATTCCATCAGTCCAATTGGATGAAAACGCCACGCCATCCGTGACCCACACATCGTGAACGCCATGCCCAGGGGTATCAAGTTCAAATTGGCCCACTCGCCTCGGTTGACGCGGATCTTCAATATTAATGACGTCGTAACGCCGACCCGCACTCAGTGCAAAAACGTGGTTCTCGGAAATAAATATGTTGTGAACTCCCCCAGTCAGTTGATCGGTAAACTCACTTAACACAGGTACCCCTTCCCTCGGGTTACCAACACCAAGAATCACTATGCCGTTCCTTCGGTCAGAAGCTCCCTCGCGGCTAATGACAGCAATATCACCAGCTTCAGACACCTTTACGTCGTTAACAGTTCTCGCATCAACCTTAACCTCATGAAGTTTCTCGATATT
Source organism: Acidobacteria bacterium UBA2990 (assembly GCA_002347025.1). Taxonomy (GTDB): domain Bacteria; phylum Acidobacteriota; class Vicinamibacteria; order Vicinamibacterales; family UBA8438; genus UBA2990. The sequence goes on along the minus strand of DEAE01000023.1, from coordinate 10,246 downwards.
GCCTGGATCGGTCACATCCCAAATGTAGGAGTCGCCAGCAGCACCCCAGGTACCTGTGATGGCATAATCTCGCCCATCTGAACCTTCCCAAACCCAAAGATCCGATGTGTGACGGTCAAGAACCTTCCCCCGTCCCACCACTTCTACCTCGGCCGCAACGTTACGACTGTCGATCGACACTGTACGTGTCGCGGAGTGGCTCCCTGTAGTCGCTACCACTGTGTAAACCCCTGACCTTTCGGCTACAAACCTACCATCAGCAGCGATGTGCGCAGTGGCACCAACCGCAATGACACCTGAAATAGTCTCTCCGCTGACTCCCAATCTGACTGGCACCCCCCGCACAGCTAATCCACGGGCATCCTTTGCAGTTGCGGTAAACCGGATGACCTCACCAGTCACGGCTCGATCGGCACTGGCATACAAATCGAGTGAGACGACAGGACTATTCTCGACTTCAATTACCACGGTCTCGCTCACACCGCCTGCTGTAGCCGTTATATCCACTGTGCCCTGTTCGCGTAGAGCCAAACCTCCAAACCGATCGACTCTGGCCACACGCTGATTACTGGACTCAAAGGTAACCTCGATGTCATCTCGGACCGTACGGAGAGTGTCCGTGACCTGAACCTCTAGCCGTGGGTTCGTACCCACGTAGTACTTGGAAGGCACTGCCATGAACGTCACCTCTTCCGTTGCCGGAAGTGGCACTGTCACCTCAACCTCGACACGCACCCGAGCATCTGGCCGACGACTATCATCGTCAGTTTCTACAGGAACCAGCGCGACTAACGTGAAGTCACCCGGCCTATACGCCTCAACTCTACCCTCTCGTGTAACCGACACACTGCGCCTGGCCCTTGAAAAATAGATCACCTCACTATCGTCGACCACCTCCCCGTCGCCTGTCCGCACTGTGGCTACCAATCTCGCTGTTTCTCCGACCTCAAGTACCAATCGACTGGGTCTGACCTCAAGGGTCAGTTCACCAGCTTCAGATGGCTCTTGGCCACGAACAAGACCCATCAACAAAAACACTAGGCCTACAACCCGGAAACAGGACCTTATTATCGTCACGAGCCCTCCTAGGCAGACTAGCGGCTGCGGCCTCCTAAAACACCACCTGCGGCACTTCGGACGCACCCTCATTAGCCTCAAAATATTCGCGCTCACCGAATCCAAATGCCCCTGCCAAGAGGTTGTTAGGAAAGCGTCTGATATCCGTCCGGTAGACCCGGACTGCGTCGTTGTAACGCTGCCGCTCCACAGCAACTCGATTCTCGGTTCCAGCCAATTCATCCTGCAACCGGACAAAGTTCTGATTCGATCGCAGCTCAGGATAATTCTCAGCAATTGCTAGCAGCCTGCCCAAGGCAGTATTTAATCCAGCATTTGCGTTCGCTGCTTCTCCTGGTGTGACCGATCCTGCTAGACGACTCCGGGCCTCAGCAACAGCCGTGAACACCTCACGCTCCTGCTCTGCGATACCCCGCACGGTAGCCACCAAATTGGGAATGAGATCAGCTCGCCGTTGCAGGACATTTTCCACCTGAGCCCACGCACTGTCGATCTGCTCGTTTGCCGTCACGAAGCCGTTGTAGCGGCCCACACTGCTGCAGCCGCCCATTAACACCATGAGCCCTACAACTCCGACCAACACACTCACTTCTCTTTTCATTCGCTGTCTCCTCTAGACAGAACATCAAACCGATCAACCCGCTGCAGAGCGAGGGTGAGCGCGTCGAAAAAACATGTGAACACCTTTCGTTCATCGGTGTTACCTCTCTCACCATGTTTCATCTCCTCGACCACAGTAAATGGTTCTGGATCAAGGCTGGCCACTTCACAGAATCGTCTAACGACATCGTTGCTCCGAGTTGGAACTTCATCATCCTGCAACCACAAACACCCACGGAACAACGACACAAAAGTACTATAGGAATCTATCAAAAGGCGCCTCAGACGCCGAGGCCGTTCCCAAGTTTCCACATAACCCTCACACAACCTCATCAATTTCTCTCGGAGTTCACGTTCACACTGCAGCCGCAGATGCGCCGTATTCACTTGAATGTTTGCAAACGGGTCAGAGCCAACCAACACTTGGCGACATGCTTGCAGTTCAAGGAATTCGATCGGGAACACATCAACCGAGTCAGCAATCGTCCTTGCCGTAAACAATCGCGGCAAAGGTTGCCCTCGACTCTCCCAACGAAGCAATGCTGGACTCATCTGCTCCAACACCCTAGGCGTCAGCTGGGCAACAACTACTATCAAATTTATGTCACTAGTCCTTTTCTCGTAGTCACCGCGCGCAGCTGATCCATAAAGCACGATACTGAGCAAACTATCTTCCAAAGCCTGGCTCAACTGGTCCAACAGGACATCAAGATCTGGGTGCTGAACCGGTGTAACTATCGTCATGTGCCTCTCTCTCCGCCTCGGGAACTAAGTCAATCCCTCGTCACACACGTCTACATGAAACCTTCTAGAATCCTCTGGAGGCGCCACCACCACCGAAACCACCTCCGCTGAAACCGCCAAAGCTTGCACCACCCCCAAAGCCACCACCGACACGACCACCTCGCCCGCCAATACCTCCAGAAAGCAAAAGCAGAAAAAATAAACTCGGGTGCCGTACTAGCAAATAGCCCATCGCGAGCAAGCCCAAAAGTCCTAGAAGGCCTTCGGCCATACCTCCTCGCCCTGCAACACGACGTCTCACCTGCCCGGCCACGAGAGTTGCCCCACTAACTGTCACCCCAAACTCTTCTGCTGAGGCCGTCACCAAACCAGCGCTGATTCGAAGTAATCCCGCCGAGAGGTCACCGGCAGAAAAAAGGGGAAGAGCTGTGTCTATAATGCTTCCAACACGCCCATCCGGTAAGAATCCTTCGACACCATAACCGGTCTCGATATCCAGATCCCTTTCCTCAAGAGCAAGGACCACAACAATCCCAAGGTCAGTATCACGGTGCCCCACCTCCCATTCTGTGGCCAGCCGAATTCCAAAAGAACGAATTGGCTCGCCATCGAGCGTAGGCATCGTAACTAAAACAACTGCTACACCTGTCTGTTGATATAGGTCTGTGTGAAAACGCTCCATTGTGGCCACAGCATCTGGCTCGATGAGACTGGCGAAATCATGAACCCAGCGGTCCTCGGGAGCAGGCAAAACCACCTGGCCAGAGACCACCCCTGGCGTCACACAAACTAGCAACACCACACACGCAGCACTCACCACATGTTGGTGCCCACCCCGCCATTTTTTCCAGTCTGCTGACTGGCCCCAACAACCCATCACTATTTCAGCCTTCTGAGACACCGGTGTCATACACTGAACCTAAACAACGTCAACCACGTGCTAAGGCACTCTTCTAAACATTTAGCCAGAACTCCCCCCCCTAGAAACGAAGCTCTCATCGAACCCAGCAGGCGAAAGTCATAATTCCTTTAAAATGTTGACTCAAAAAGAGATGCAACACAACTTAAACATATTTTCGCTTGACATTCGCCCCAGAGGCTCTCTAAAATCAAGACCGGTTTCGGGAAGCCAGCGATAATGCCCAGCTACACTGCCCTTTCAATAGTAGTCAAATAGAGCTTCCATTCCGCACACTCTAACAAACACTGTCCACCGGTCGAGAGGTTTCCACACAATGTCCGAAGAGCGCAGCCTGCAGGAACGAGAAAAAGCCATCGATATGGCGGTCGGACAAATCGAAAAGCAGTTCGGTAAAGGTGCCATCATGCGCTTAGGCCAAGGGGCCGTGGCTACCGTTCCTCATATCTCGACGGGCTCGATCAGTATCGACCACGCTCTAGGCATCGGGGGAGTCCCAAGAGGACGAGTAGTTGAAATCTTCGGTCCTGAAGCCTCCGGCAAGACCACTCTCACCCTTCAAATTATTGCCCAGGCGCAAAAAACAAGTGGCACGGCTGCCTTCGTTGATGCCGAACATGCGCTTGACCCCACCTATGCCAACAAGCTTGGCGTGGATTTGGACAACCTCCTAGTGTCCCAACCAGACCATGGCGAACAGGCGCTTGAAATAGTAGAAGTCCTAGTGCGTTCAGGGGGTGCAGACGTGGTCGTCGTCGACTCAGTTGCAGCTCTTGTGCCGCGCGCCGAAATTGATGGCGAAATGGGCGACGCGCAAGTGGGGCTTCAGGCACGCCTCATGTCACAGGCGTTGCGTAAGCTGACCGCAGTAGTTTCAAAGTCTCACACATGTCTAATTTTCATCAACCAACTGAGAGAAAAGATCGGAGTCATGTTCGGCAATCCTGAAACCACAACAGGCGGTCGAGCCCTGAAGTTTTACTCGTCGGTTCGACTTGATATTCGTCGAATTGGCGCTATCAAAGACGGAGATCGCGTCGTCGGCAACCGCACTCGTCTAAAGGTGGTCAAGAACAAGGTAGCTCCACCCTTCAGACAAGCTGAATTCGACCTAATGTACGGCGAAGGCGTCTCGCGGGAAGGAGATCTCCTTGATCTTGCCGTCGAAGGCAGAATCGTTGAAAAAAGTGGGACGTGGTTTTCCTACGACGGCGACCGGCTGGGACAAGGTCGCGAAAAGGTTAAATTGTTTCTAAAACAACACCCTGAGACTTTCGACTCTCTAGACACTCATGTCCGTAAAGAGCTTGGCATGGCGATCCCAGATCAGAAGGCCAGCCAATCAGTTCCGGCCAAGAAAGAACGTACCAGTGCTAACTAGAGAGGCTTAAGCTGCGCAACATTGAAAATTGTCAGCACCCTGCATCTGATTCTACCGTTCACCCCTTTCGATGAAGCAGCCCAGCTAGAAGTTCTTGGTCCGATACCCTGAGGCGCCTCGCGTAAAGAATCAACGCGTCACCGGCCACCTCACGTTGAGATCGACCAAGAAGTCGGGTCAAGGCATCTAATAGCTCCTTCGTAGCCATATCCAAACGAAGTGTCGTCTGAACATAATCTTTAGTCACAGCAACCCCTCCCTTGCCAGCCGGGGGACGACCAAGTAGTTGCTTATTTTTTTTTCTCGAAGTGCGTGCCATTACATCAAATCCCTCACAGGGGCTCAAGTCTACAGAAAGTCTCTAAAATAGATATCAACTATATCTTTTCTATCAACAATATTGTTGACATCACCAATTAATCAGTCTATAAATCTCTTGCGTGATCGGGTATCCTTCATGGCGAGATTTGCATCGGATGACGTAGTGAGTTTGCTGTTAAAGGTCAGACGGCACTATCCATGACCATGACGTCTCCCGTCGATCACCTCAACGAGTTACCCCCGATCCCACGCCGCACGCCTCAACCCAGGGTACGTACTGGGCGATACCTTCTGGCCTTAGTCACTCTCTTAATGATCGCCAATGCTGTTATCGGCGAGCGAGGATTAGTAGCCTTATTCAAAACCAGCCAAGAACATTCTCAGCTTCGACAAGCCATCGAAACATTGCACGACGAAAACAGACAGCTAAACGAATATGTAGAGGCACTAACTGCCGAGCCCAGGCTACTTGAAAATGAGGCGCGTCAGGAATTAGGAATGATCAAGGCTGGTGAACAGGTTTTCCTGATTCAAACTATTTCGGAAACTCCTGTTCAACCACCCCAAGAAAATTTGGCCAGGACTTCCGGGTTCCCACCTCAAACAAGAACAGACAGAGAAACAATGGGACAGTAGTATTTCGGTCGACCAGCTAGCACTCTCGTAGCTTCACCTACGCTCTCACCTCCAGTGACCACACTAGGTTATCGCTCTGGGTACTCCATAGTGAGCGGATTAGGCAGTGGTATCCGTACCACCTCTCCCGGACTCAATGCCTCAAGTGAAAACTCTGGATGCTCTGGATCCCCGGCCAAAATTGATTGCAGATTCCCAACCACAAGGATTGCGAGAGCTTCCGGATCGAGGTAGCGTTGGGCGACGTCCAAAACATCGTCTGCTGTAACTGCGGCTATATTCTCCCGATAACTCACCAAATACGCCGGATCTCGGCCGGTATATTCATCGCTAGCAAATAGCCCTGCTATCGATCCAGGACTGGAAAAACTTCGAGAGAAGGTTTCCACGAATGATGCGATCGAGTTTTCGAGCTCTTCATCCTTAACCGGCTCACTGCGAATCCGCTCAATTTCTTCAAGCACAATGGCTGTAGCCCGCGCCACTGTTTCACTCCGGGATTGGAACCCCGCCTGGAAGACCCCAGGATAATAGACACCTACGCCAAAGTTTGAGCTTGCGCTATAGGCTAGGCCTTCATCAGAACGGATCCGGGTGAGCAACCGAGCGCTAAACCCGCCACCGCCGAGGATGTCATTCATCACTAACAGCTTGTAGCGGTCTGGATTGTCCCGCATTGTTCCCAAGTGTCCAATAGCCACTCTACCTTGATTCACATCAGGCTTGTCTACCAAATAGAGCCCTGGCATCGGGATCACTTGAGGCACCGGCACAGACTCAGTAGGCCGTTCTCTAACAGGCCAGCCATTGAGACGCCTCTCAAGCTCAAGCAGGATATCGTCTGTTTGCACATCTCCAGAAACAGCAAAGATAAAATTGCCAGGATGAAAATATTCGCGATGAAAAGCCACTAAATCATCGCGGTTGATGTCTTCGATTGTAGCGCGGGTCCGTGGTAGCGCAGAGAAATGCGCTTCCCCCCTCATCAACCGACGCCATTCCCGCCGTTCTATGCTGCCGGTCGAATCATTGCGTCGCTCCATTTGCTGTATCACCTGGCTCTTTGCTAACTCTAACCGGTCCGCCTGAAAACCAGGAAAACGAAGCATCTCGAAAAACAGATCCAAACAAGCATCGATATCCTTTGTCAGACAATTCATGCTTGCGGTCCCTGAGGTCGGACCGATACCGCTCCCTATTTGAGCCGCCAAAAAAGCAGCCTGCTCATCAAATTCGGCAGCACCCATTGCCGTGGTACCACCGGCACGCATCTGACTACCAGTAAGACTGGCAAGTCCTAGCTTTTCCGGTGGGTCAAAGTAGCTTCCCGTCCGAACCGTCACAGCCAAGTTGACAAGCGGAAGCTCATGCTCCTCTACCACGAACACCACAACCCCATTCGATAATTCATGGCGGTGATCAGCAGCCATCGGTGGCGTAAAATCAAGGGAGTCGTACTGCAACTCTGTGGGATGACGAGGGATGACCTGTCCCGCTGACGATAAATCAACGATCTGAAATAATGACACAGAGACAACAACACCAGTAAATAAACGCATCATCGGCTTTCAGCTCCCACGCTTGCCAAACGCTCACGAGCCATCTCGATCACCACCTCAGTCATATCCTGGTTCTCTGGCGGTACCTGCGTAGCATTCTGCTCAAGTTGATTGAGAAACTCGGCTAGTTGCTCCCTGCCTAAACTCTCCATAACAGCTTGCATCTGACGCACCTGCTGGCGCTCAGCCTGATCCAAGCCTGCCAAGCGAGTATCTTCTGGCCCGTCAGATTCCTTCCTGTAATAGATCGCAACCGCACGGTTCTCCGGAGTGAAATAGGTGTTAGCAACACGCTTAATGTCTTCAGCGGTCACTGATTCGTACAGAGGAGGGTCACTGTTGATTGTCTCCCATCCCCGATAGGCATCTCGCATCAGAAGTCGATACATAAGCATAAAATTCGCCTGCAACTCTCGAAAGTTTGAAGCCGCGTTCTGATTCTTAACTTTCTGGAGTTCACGAACTCCGATCAGTTCAGTTTTAAGGCGTTCAATCTCAGCGTATAGAGCCTGTTCGACTTCTTCAGGGGTACGCCCCTCCTTAGCTGTGCCATTCAGTTCGAACATGCCCTCAAACTTAAAACCCGCTTGCCCCCCAGAGGCACTGGTAGCAACCTCTTGATCTTCGACAAGGGCCCTATAAAGCCTCCCAGTCCGCCCGTTAAGAATCTGCCCCATCACTACCAAAGCCGGTTCGTCCACGTGCCCGTCTGGCACCGAGTGATACCTGATAGTGACCTGCGGATTGGTTTCAGCAAATGCATGCATTCGCTTTTCACTCAACTGAGGCACCTCTCGCGTACGAGGTTGGGGTGCCAATCCGGAACCACTGGCAATCCGACCGAAATACCGTTCAGCCAATTCCGTAGCTTCAGCGGGGTCAAAGTCGCCTACTAAGGCCGCCGTGAGGTTATTCGGAGCATAGTAAAGTTCAAAGAACTCCAACGCTTCCTCTCTCGTAATTCCTTCCAAGTCGCTCGGCCACCCTACCACCGGCCAGCTGTAAGGCGACGACTGCCAAAACAGGGCGTCAAACTGTTCTTGAAATTTCCCAGTCGGGGTACTATCGGTACGCAATCGTCGTTCTTCATGCACGACCTCACGTTCTGAATAGAACTCTCTAAAAACAGGGTTCAATAGGCGATCTGACTCCATCCAAAACCAGAGCTCCAGCTTGTTCGCCGGCACATTCACGAAATAAAGCGTGAAGTCATAACTGGTCATCGCATTCATACCAGAGGCGCCCTGACCCGAGTACAACCGACTAAAGTCCTCCTTGATGATGAGTTGGCTCTGTTCCTCGAGCAGCGCATCGAACTGATCAATCAATTCCTGATGTCTCGGGGATCGCAGTGCCGGATCGGAAGGATCATCGATCTGCCCAAGCCGATAGGATTCGAGCAAGGCTCCCTCCTCAACTCCTATTTGCCCCTTGACTTGATCAAGCTCTGCGATGAGCTGGAGGTCCTGTTCGATGTTACGGGTGCCAATGGTCGAAGTTCCCTTAAACATCATGTGCTCAAAAAGGTGAGCGACTCCGGTGATGCCCGGACGTTCGTAAACCGAACCAACTTTCGCAATCCAACCTGCCGCCACATTAGGATCCCCAGGGCGTGGCAAGAGCAGCACCGTCATGCCATTGGCCAGAGTAACTTCCTCTACCGGCACTTCCTGGGCCTCAACGCTCGGAGCCGCAAGGACAACCGCCAAGGCACATATACAATTTCTCATGATTTGCTCCAAGGTCTCGTTAGCTTCCGTGCTTCCCTCGTCGAGACAATGCCATCATACTCATCATCTATCATCAAAACTCCACCCATCGACAGAAGAACTGTTCTTGCTGGAGTGTGGCACAGCAGTTCTTCTGAACCAAATCGAACTTAAGCCCGATCGAGACCCCAGCGACATCCATCTTCCAAACAAACGTTGACAGCCGACCGAACAATATATTTCTTGACGGTAGATATCCCTATTTATAGGATTCATCAGCTTACTTGATGACCATGCTTTACATGAGATTTGCGACTATTTCTGGCCACCGGCCTTGAGTGCAGCTTAGACCTCGACCAGCCTATCACTCTTTATCTGGCGCATGTATTTGTGAATATAACTACTACACCACCGAAACAGGTCTTAGCCATTCTACCAACCTTGAATGAGGCAAAGAACCTTCCCATACTGGTTCCCCGCATCCTTGCGCACGCGGGACTCCGACTCCTGATCGTTGATGACAGATCGACAGATGGGACCGGGGCAATAGCTGAACATTTAGCAGAGCAATTTCCAGGGCGGATCCAGGTCATACACCGAAAGGGTCCACGAGGCCTCGGCCTGTCATATAGGGAAGCATTCCCGTTAGCAGCTGCAACAGGCGCAGATGTCATCTGTCAGATGGATGCCGACCTATCCCACGACCCCAAATTCTTACCAGAAATGATTGCAGCCACTGAGCATTACCATGTCGTCATAGGCTCACGGTACGCAGCAGGCGCTGGATTGATCAACTGGCCCGGATACCGGGCCTGGCTTAGCCTAGGGGCAAATGCCTACGTTCGTTCGGTAACAGGCCTCCGGGCCCAAGACTGCACAAGTGGCTACCGTTGCTGGCGCCGCGATGCCGTCGAACGAGTCCACTGGTCTAGCGTGGGAGCAGAAGGATTTGCGTTCCTGGTAGAAACCCTGTGCGAAGCCAACCAAGCCGGCTGCAGTATCGGCGAAGTTCCGGTAGTTTTTGTTGGGCGCCAACATGGTTCATCAAAGCTTACCGCACGGGTGTTCCGAGAATCCCTCATTGTTCCTTGGAGAGTACTCATGCGTGGCTACCGAGGACGCCCCCCTTCATCAATTGAATGATCTTTACAGAGAAGTGTAGTTGCACCATGACCGACCCGTGCGGTATGGTGACAAGTTGTCTGGTATTCACACCGGTCAGCCACCAGCGTGCCGAGGTAGCTCAGTCGGTAGAGCACATGACTGAAAATCATGGTGTCGGCAGTTCGATTCTGCCCCT
>DEAE01000008.1 GCA_002347025.1 Acidobacteria bacterium UBA2990 | reverse complement strand
GTGGGATTCGAACCCACGGTAGAGTTTCCCCTACACACGCTTTCCAAGCGTGCTCCTTCAACCGCTCGGACATCTCTCCCTTAAAAGGACGGCCCAGTTAAGCCAGTCAACGATCCTTTTGTGACAGCAATTCCCTCCAGGCTGGTCTAGCGTGCTGAATTCTTGGTTGCTCCACTTAGAGTCACTGCTTGATCAGCCACGACAGGAGTCTATCATGCTGATCTGACCGAGTTGAGTATCACTGGATCGCTTGATCGGTCTCTGCCGTGGGGATACACTCAAAGATCTTCGGCCGGGGTAGGCTTGGCTGAGGCAGTCGCCCCAAGGATTGGTGCTGGGTCGCAGCGCGGCTCGGACCCTGTGCAATTTCAGCCTACGAACTGCGTCAGGGCCGGAAGGCAGCAGCGCTAAGTAGTCACTGACATGTGCCGCAGGTTCCTCCGGGTCGCGACTGAGACCCGCCACTTCTTACAATATGGCCTATCAGGTTCTTGCCCGTAAGTGGCGACCACAAAAGTTTGCTGATGTGATCGGCCAACCCGGCGTCACCCAGACGTTGAGGAACGCTATTGTTCAGGGACGAATTGCTCAGGCGTTCGTTTTTGCCGGTCCACGAGGGGTCGGCAAAACGACAACTGCTCGCATCTTGGCTCGAGCGCTGAACTGTATCGATGGACCGACTGATGACCCCTGTGGCGCTTGTGATGCCTGCCAGGAGATAGCTGAGGGCCGAGATATTGACGTGCTTGAGATCGATGCTGCTACCCACACACAGGTCGACAATATTCGTGAGGTAGTTATTGCGGGGTTGGCGATTGCACCGGTTCGTGACCGATATAAGGTATTCATCATCGATGAGGTGCACCAACTTTCGACTAGTTCGTTTAACGCCTTGCTGAAATCCATCGAAGAGCCTCCAGCGCATGTAGTTTTTATGATGGCGACGACCCTGCTTGACAAGATTCCTGACACGATTCGGTCGCGGTCGCAGGTCTTTGAGTTTCGAACCATTGGTACGGCAGCTATTAGTGAACAGCTGCGAGCCATCGCGGTTTCTGAAGGGGTTGCTATCGATGAGACGGGACTTGCTCTTATAGCTCGCTCTGCAGACGGCAGTATGCGCGATGCTGAAAGTGCCCTTGATCAGGTGATCGCTTTCGCCGGCGAATCTGTGAGCTCAGCACAGGTATCTACTGTGTTGGGATTGGTTGGTAGGGATGCGGTGATAGGCATTGCTGAAACGATTGCGGACGAGATGGCTCCACGGGTATTCGAGTTAACTGGCCAGTTTGTGGAAGCAGGCTACGATTTGCGATCGGTGTGCCGTGAGTTATCTAGGTTGGTGCGTGATCTACTGCTACTGAAGGTGGATGTTGAACGTATCACTGACCCTGATGTAGTCGGTGAGGACGAACGTGAACGACTCAAAGCTTTGATGGAGCGCTTTTCCAGAGAGGATCTCCTTCGTGGGTTTGACGTTTTGTCTAAAGCCGAGTTCGATATCCGAAGTGCAGCACAGCCCCGCTATCATTTCGAAGTTGCGATGCTACGCTGGATGCATCTCCGCAAGCTGGTTCCGCTTGGTGAGTTGATCGAAGGTATTGCTGGGGAGTCATCCCTCACGAGTCACGCGTCGCCTGGTCAGCAAGTGACGAAGAGCATGCCTGCCCCTGTATCGAAGCGGCGCCACTCGGTGAGTCGTGGCAAGAAGCCTGGTGATAGCCGAGTCGAGATGCCTATAAGGCCTGGATCGGCAAAGACGGAAGAGGTTCCGGTGGTTCCCTCAGCCGATCGGAAGTTAGCATTTCTTGATGAGCTGAAACGCACCAAGAAATTTTTTTACGGGACCGTAGTAGCTCAAGCTCAGGCGATCGAGGCTGAGGATGATCGTGTGACGTTTGTCTTTAACGATGCGCAACAGATGCTGTCAGAACAGGTGGCAAGTAGTCGCTCTTGGCTTGAGGAGTTGGCGGGCAAGACGTTCGGAAAGCGGATAGCCATAGCCGTTCGAAAAGACCTAGCGTCGACTCGGACTGGTTCTGTTGATTCGTCTGGCACTGTGGCTGGTGAGATAGCTCAACCCGCGGAGCATGTAACCTCCCCGAAATCTCCCCCTACTGCCAGAGGTCCTATGAAGTCCCCCGGCTCACCTGGGCGCCAGGAGAAGGTGCAAGGATCTCCTCAGGACGAGCTGTTGTCTGAGGTTCTGGAGGACCAGGCTGTACAGACGATACTCGATGTATTCCCGGCGGAAATCAAAGACATTGAAGAGCTATAGCGGGGTCTGTGACCTGGTTTGGGGTTAGGGGTCGTTTAGTGGTGCGGAGCGAACCATGAATATTCAAAAGATGATGCAGCAAGCTCAACAGATGCAGGACAGCTTGCAGAAACAGCTGAAAGAGACGACGGTCGAAGCCACCGCTGGCGGCGGGATGGTTACCGTGGTCATGAACGGTGTTAAGGAAATTCAGAGCTTGAGCATCGATCCGGAAGTGGTGTCTTCAGAGGATGTAGAAATGCTCCAAGACCTGATTGTGGCTGCTATTGCCGATGCCCAACGTCGCGCTGACGAGCTGGTCTCCCAGCAGATGGGTGGAATGATGGGTGGTCTTAAGATTCCAGGTTTGACATGAGTGAGATTGAGCCGCTCGTGCGGCTGACCGAAGAGTTAACGAAGTTGCCCAGTATTGGCAACAAGAGTGCGCAGCGGCTTGCCTTCTACATCTTGAAGCAACCTCGTGAGAGTGTCGAACAGTTGTGTGACGCTATTCGTAATGTGAAGGACCGTATCAGTTACTGCTCAGTCTGTTCAAATATCACCGACAGGGACCCCTGTTTCTATTGTACCGACGACAGTCGAGACCCTCGGTTAATGTGTGTGGTTGAAGATCCCCACAACGTCGAGGGAATTGAGAAGACCAAGGACTTTAGAGGGGTCTACCACGTACTGATGGGTGCACTGTCCCCTCTAAAGGGTGTGGGTCCAGATGACCTCAATGTTCGAAGCTTGCTCGAGCGTGTTGGTGCGGGCGAGATCGCCGAGGTTATTTTGGCGACGAATCCGAATGTTGAAGGGGAAGCGACGGCTATATATTTAGCGAAACTTCTCAAGCCACTAGGTGTTCGCGTGAGTCGCATTGCGATGGGAGTTCCGGTAGGTAGTGACTTGGAATATGCCGATGAGGTGACGATGCTCAAAGCTATCGAGGGACGCCATGAGGTTTGAGACGCGGCGTCATACCTTCGATGTGGGTCGCTCTGTTCCGCGACTCGGGAATTGTTGACTGAAATCATCGGTTGTCGCCAAGCAGTTTCTTGAGCAGGGCTGTGGTGGCCGGCGCTCGGAGCGCCTGCGTCGGATTGGCCAATTGTTTTCTTAGCCAGGTTAAATCGCTCTTGTCGTCGATATCGCGACCACAATCCAGCAGGCTCACTTGTAACCCGCACCGTTCAGCGGCCTCACTGGTATCGGCGCAGGTTGTGTTGCTGCTCCATCTGATGCTGCTGAACAGGTCTGGTACGGTTCGTTGATCGGTCGAGTCTGACAGTCCTATCAGGTAGTAACCACCGTCAGAGGCCGGGCCTAACACAACTCGTTTGTTATGTACTTGCAGACGTTCGATTGCTTCAGAAACCCGCTGTGCTGGAAGGGTCGGGATGTCTGACCCGATCAGAACCACCGGCGAGAATCCCAGCCCGAACAGATCCTCAAAAATCCCGCGCTCGCGCTCGCCCAGGTCAGATCCGCGCTGGGGCATCAGTTGTTCGGGAGTCACACCGGCCTGTATTAGGCCAGAGGTGCCCCCATCAGGGGTGTATGCAACCTTCAGTGTGACTCCCTTAAGGGTTTGACACATTGAGATGATGTCAGTCAGAAAGGCCACATGAAGGTGGCGTCGATCCTGCGCTTGCGGTAGCGCTGAGGCCAGACGAGATTTTGGTGGTCGTGGTCCGTCTGGGGACCTGGCCATCACTACAACTACTGCGCCTCTTGGTGCCCAGGGGCTAGATGTGTCTCTGTCGTTCGCCTTGTCCGTCGATGCCGCTTCTGGAATAGTCCCGTGTAGTGATATTCCTCGGTGCACCAGTAGGATCATTCCGACCGCCATCCAAACCAACATTCTGGCCTTTCTGATTAGGGCCAGCGTGACTCCCGTGGTTGTTCCGAAGGAGAGAAGCTCGGCAAATGCAGCGGTGCCGGCTTCATCAATGCCGATTCTCATCGGCACGACCTTGAAGGCTGCAGTGATAAAACGATTACTAGATTCAAAGATAAAAGCGTCAAGCAAACTGGGAGAGACCTCGCTGATTAGCGAGAGGACAATGTAAATCTCCAGAACCGCCAGCGCATGAAAAGCCAGCTCCCAAGACGCCACGCATATTAGTCGCTTTGGCTCTCGAGGGTAGAGGGAATGGACATGGTTCTCGAGCTGACACAGACGATCGGTCCAGTGGGCAACAACTCCGTTCAGGGACCCCAGCCGCTTCATAAAGGTTGCTAGCCCGCTGATGAGACAGATGCGTCGCCAGATGAGTACATGGGTGATTGAAATAAAAATTATCAGGATGATTACAACGCTGGTACCAGTCATCCACAATGTGTCGGACAGGCCTAGTCTGACTATCAATGCCACAGCCCCGCCGGCGATAACGAAAGCTGCAGAGAGGGTGTAGAAAAGGTTCTCGACTGCCAGAGCCGGGAGACTGCGAGAAACTGGCTCTCGAGTGCTGGCGAAGAGAGCTTTGGCCGGTTCTCCTACCAAGACGCTTAGTGGCGTCAGGTTGCCCAGAGTGTCTCCTGCTAGGACTGAGCCAAACGCACGGTTGCTGGTAAGCCGGTGGACTCCTGTAAAGCAATGTCGCCAGGCTTGAGCGCGGGCAGCCAGACGTAGTCCGGCGAGGGCGACGACAATGGCAAATGTCCATCCTATCCCTCTGATGCCGGCTGCGATCTCTCTTAAACCAGCCTGCCGAACGAAGTAGACGAATAGAACTAGTCCAAGGAATGTTGTAATGAATCTCAAGACTAAACTGACAGCGGGTTTGTTGTCTGCGCTCGATACTTCGGTCATGTTCATCCTAAGGACAGGCGAAAAAGATGGGATCGGTCAGTTGCGGTGTCTCCTCACACTTTGCATAATGCGCCCATGCCACTTCTGTCGCCGCACGTAAGCGTAGCGATCATTTTACTTGCGACTGGGCTAGTCTCCTGTTTCCTTGGTTATCGATTGTTCAAGTGGTTGTTGGCGGTTCTTGGCTTTGGGGTTGGTGCTTACCTTGCATCGCTGTTTGTAGTTACCTCTTCGCTGTGGACGGCGGTTCTCCTGAGTGTTGGGGGTGGATTAACGGGTATGGTTGCTGTCCTGATGACCTATCTAGCTGGTATTGCGCTCTTGGGGGCTGGGTTGTCGGCGTTAGCGCTGAGCTTCCTTTGGGCGCCAGCCCTCGGTGAGCCATCTGTTTGGCCGGTCATCTTCGTTTGTTTGGTTGGGGCTGGTCTGTCTGTAGTACTGCAACGTTATGTCATTATCGTGCTTACGGCGTTTACTGGTGCTTGGGCTTCCCTGGTAGCCTTGTTTGCACTTGCCGGTTATGGGAGGGCTCTGGCCTTGGTGAGTGGGGATTTTTGGCAGGTGTACCCGATGGCCCCTGCAAATGGGCAGGTGTTGTTTGCGATTTGTTGGTTCTGTCTTGGTTCTTTTGCCGCGTTCCTTCAGTTGTGGGCTTTGAACTCAGATCGAGTTATTGGTGACGAATGATTCGCTATCGCTCTGGCCCTCAGGCACCGGGCTGATGAGTTGGCCAATCCGACGCCTGTTTGACCGTTCCTAGGTCCCTCAACTAAAATCGACTCTTGCTCGGTGGTGATCCTCGTCACTCTTGAGGCATCGAGCTGTTTGACGGACGTTTGTTCCTCAGTAGCTCAATTGGCAGAGCATCCGGCTGTTAACCGGAGGGTTGTTGGTTCAAGTCCAACCTGAGGAGCCAATCTTTTCAAGCACTTACAGAGGCCACCCGCCTAGTTGAAGTTGACTGGGGGGGATATTGGGGGGACCCGCTGTTGACCTCCCACCGTTTTCTTGATCCCGACGCCTTCCCCGTCGAGGGTTACTGCACAATGTCCCATTTCGTCAGCTTCCGCGTGTGTGGCTGAGGTCGGCCGACTGAGTGATTCCATAGCGTGCCGGATCGACTCGTCCTCAAAGTGGGCGTAGCGCTTCGCCATGCGCGTCGTGGTGGCTGGGCTCCACCCCATCACCGTGCCGACCTTGGCGAATGCCGTGCCGTTCTCTAGCAGCCTGGTCACGCACGTGTGTCTCAGGTCGTGGAAACGGCAAGTGACCCCGGCTTCCTTGCGAGCTTTGGTCCATGCGGTTTTCCACGACGTGATGGGTTTAGTGGGATCACTGCCGTAGGCTTTGGCGACCCCACGGGTGTCACTGAATCCCACGCGCTCGCTCGGAAATACAAAGTGTGTGGGTTTCAACTCGGGAAACTGTTGTCGCCAGCGTCTGAGGGTGGCCGCGGCGGTTGTATTCAACGGAACCGACCGGCCTGCGCCGCGCTCGGTTTTTGAGTGACCCACTGAGAGGACATCGTGCAGCAGATCTATCTGCTGCCATTGGAGCAGGCGTAGTTCCGTGAGGCGAAGTCCGGTTTGCAGCAACACGGTGACAGCGGCATGTAGCGACCGGGACGCACTGGCGGCGCATGCCTTGAGCAACGATGCTTCCTGCTGTCGGGTGAGTGCCAGTCCGATATTCGTCTGTACCGGGAGCATTCGTATGTCGGGGGCAAGCTGCGCCCACAACCGGTGCCGACGGAGGATCGCCCGCAGCGTGCCGACTTCGTTGTTGATGGTCTTGTTGGCCGCGTGAGCGTCCTGGCGGGACACCTGGTACTCCGCGATGTCTCGCGGGGAGATGTCTGTTAGCAGGAGCGTGGCGAAATGCTTCCCCAGGTGGGCGATATTGGTTTCTTCGATTACGTAGGTCTTGGCGGCCCAACTGGGTTTTCTTTGGCTCAGATAGTCCTGAGCGGCCTGCCGAAAGAGTAGGGGCTGTTTCCGCCGCCGGATGCCGTTAATGTTTTCCTCGATCTCGCGGTGGCG
>DEAE01000007.1 GCA_002347025.1 Acidobacteria bacterium UBA2990 | reverse complement strand
GCGAGAGGAAGTTGGGGTCACGGAAGGCGATAGGGTTTGGGAAGAGGTAGTCGAAGGCGACGTTTCCGCGCTCCTGGAGCAGGGCGGGGGTGATCCACGACCGACCCTGGGCCCACCCGGCGACCGATGGGGGATTCAGCAAATGCTGACCTAGTGCGATGGTCGTTTGGTTGAAGTCGGGCACGCCGGGAATGTCGTCGGCGCCCAGGTGCTTGAGCATGGTTACGACATGTTCGACTGGCCCCTTGATATGGTGGCCGTAGGTCGCCTGGCTATAGAAATCCCGGGAGCGGAAGATGGTTTCCAGAAGCGGACGGAGTTCATAGTTGTGGTCGCGGAAAATGGCCCCCAGTTCTGTCTGGAGGGCTGGCGATAAGTCTTCACGGACGAAAAAGCGGTAGATTTTACCAGCAATATATTCGGCCGTGACGGGTTGTTCGAGAATGATTTTGATGACGTCGACGCCGTCGAAATTCCCGGTTTGCCCCAGGAACGTTTTCGGGTCCTCATCGTGCAGGGTAGGGTGGACGACGAAGTCGAGGTTTTCAAAATTCCATCCGGTAAAAGCGCGTGCGGCTTCGCGGACATCTGCCTCGCTGTAATTGCCTACCCCCATGGTAAAGAGTTCCATTACCTCGCGGGCAAAGTTTTCGTTGGCGGCACCTTTCACATTCACCCCGGCATCGAGGTAATAGAGCATGCCCGGGTCCTGGGCGACGGCGACGGTGAGGTCGCCGAAGTTCCCGGTGGCGTAGCGCTCGAACATGTCGATCTGCAACAGCATTTTCCGGTAATCCCGGACTTTGTTCTGAGCGGTGGCGAAATGCCCGTGCCAGAAGAGCGCCATCTTCTCTTCGAGAGGCCGCGGGGTGTCGAGCATGCGCTCGGCCCACCAGTAGCCCACCCGACGGGTCTCTAGCAGGGTTGCACGAAGCCAGTAGAAGAAGCGATCGGAGACTGGCTGGGCGTGGCGGTTGACGTATTCGGGTTTGACGCGAATGCCCATGCTTTCGCCATTGCGTAGGGCGAGGTCGGTGGCTGCCGGACGGCTTGGCGGAAAATGCGCCAGCGTTTCATCCCAGAAGCCAGAATGCTCGAAGGGCAAGAGGTGGTCGGTGGCAAAGTCGTCGTAATAGACGAGAGACCCCACGGCCTCTTCGGGGGACACGGCGGCCAAGGCGGCAATATCCGCAGGGGTGCCGCCAAAGCCAGCTCGGATGAGTAGGTGGCTGGCGCGGTCGGGGGTCCACTCTTCGGCACTGAGAGGGGTCAGGTCTCCGGCCCAGGCGGCCGGACCAGGCTCCCACTGTCCTTGGCCGGCTGCTCCAAAGCTGGCACTCAGGGCGCACGCGAGTATCACTGTGGTGACTGCTGTAAACCTCGGCTGTCGCATCGTCATGGATGGGCCCCTTTGTGCATGGGTCGGCCAAGACCGCATTTCGAAGTCTCAAGAGCCATTTTAGAGGATCTTGGACAGTAACGTTATACACCGAGTTCCCATCAGTATGGAGGGCTTTCTTCAATACGGTAGTAGAACGCTCACGTTTTCTCTCCGCTACCGACCTTCGGCTTAGGCTGAGCAATGTAGAATCCGAGCTTATAGCCTGGTTAGAACTTGGCAGGAATCTTGTGGGAGGGCGAGGCGATGGTAGTGGCCGTTCCTCTGCGGAATGGGAGACACGGGTTTTTCCAACCGTGGCAAAGCAGGTGGTTGACACGAATTTTAGGAGGTTTTGAATGATCCGTTCAGCGGGTGGTCGTTGGGTGTGGCTGTTATGGACTGGCATCGTGGCAGGAACCCTATTGGGGGCTGCTGGGTCAGCTCAGGAAGGCTACCTTCACTTAAATCCTGTGGTGGAGAAGCTGTCACAGGGGAAACATGTATTTGGCGTGAGTACCACTGACCTGTCTCTTCAAAACGCCCGTGCGTTGGCAAGGGAGCCGAGTATTGATTACGTGTATGTGGATATGGAGCACAACCCACTTCGCTTCGAACAGCTCGAGCAGTTTGTGGCTTTCTTGGTGGCGAGCGATAAGGCGGGTTTCATCGAGCGTGGGCATGCGCAGGCCCATCCGGCAGTGTTTGCGCGCTTTCCTCCCTACGGACGTGAGGATAACGTGTGGATGGTGAAACATGCGTTGGATATCGGCCTGATGGGAGTGCTGATCAACAATATCGAAACTCCGGAACAGGCCGAGAATATCGTTCGTACAATCCGACCCAGGCAGCTTCGGTCCTCCTTGATTCCGAATCCCCCCGGCGTGAGAGGTACGCTGGTGTGTGGGTTCTGGGGTATTTCGGGTAGGGAGTGTCGACGTCGGGCTGACCTATGGCCGCTCAATCCCCAAGGTGACTTGCTCTTTTGGGCGATGATCGAGACGAAAGAGGGTGTGGAAAATGCCGACGCAATTGCGCAGGTGCCTGGGGTTGGAGGCTTCTACTTGGGAGCTGGGAGTGACCTCAGTTCTGCCTATGGCGCCGAAAGTCCAGATGATCCGGAAGTCGCAGCAGCTTTTGAGCGTCTCTTGGGTATCTGTCGGAGGCGTGAGCTCGCCTGTGGAGGTACCGTGAATCCTGCTAATGCGGCCCTTCGGATGCAACAGGGCTACCGAATCTTTAACTTCGGTGGTGCCAACGGTGGTTTAACAGCAGGTAATGCCGAGGCTCGTGGTGCCGTAGTGGACGCTGGAGCCGTTCGTTGATGGGGTCTGGTGTTGCCCATCCCTCAGGGACTTCATGTTGAAGCGTCTCGGGATTTAGAACAGCCATGAATTTCAGGCACTGCTGCTGTTAAACCCCCTTATTTTCGGAAGATGGGCGGTGACGAGTCTGACATCAATCATGCCGATGCCTATCGATTCGTATACTGCTCGTCGCCGACTGGTTCCATCCACTCTATGGCGAGATGGTCACCGTCCGCATTGGGAAAAGTCACCGAGACGTGAGTCAGCGTCTCGTTTGGAACAGCGCCATGCCAGTGCCTTATGCCGCGAGGGAGGTAGGTTGTTTCGTGTAAACCAATTTCTCCGACTGGTTGTCCTTGGACTTGGTAACGGAGCCGGCCTTCTTTGACAAACAGTAGCTGTGCGCTGTGGGTGTGCCAGTGGGTCCTGGCCCCGGCCTCGAATCCGCGTGATGATACACGGATTCCGTCCGAATCCATCCGGAAAGATGTACCGGTGAAGGGGTTTTCTTGGGCAGTTGCCATTGGTCTAGCCTGGGTGTGTCCAATCCAGACGACCGATATGGTGGCGAAGACGAAGAGGTAGAACCGGCTCCATGAGTAACACGCTGATGGTCTCTTGCACACCGCAGGCCTCCAATCTTATTTGCTGTTGTTCAGACAGTCTCACCATCTGTATTTTGGGATTTCAACGCGAACTGGCCATGGGAGTCAATGGTCTGTGAAACTTGGCCTGTCACTGTCTTCAAAAAAAGTGCGGTCGACCAAGAATGGGAGGGTGTATAAAGCCATAGTGTAATCAAGGCCCGACGAAATGAGGTCGGGGGTAGCTCAGATACAAAACCTTCCAGACAGGGTTGCTGTGTCGTGGGTCTTTGCCCTTTCTGGGGAGACTGTGGCTGTTGCTCAACAACTGAATGAGGGGGACATTATGAGGAGCTTTGGGTCTGTCATAGGTGCGGCGTTCCCGGCGTGCCTGACGGTGTTGGTCGGTATGCAACTTGCCTGTCTTCCGGCCGATCCTCCATTGTCGGTCGAAGAAGATACCGAGCCGACTGTGAGCGACACCAGAGGGTTGGTCGGTACGTATCAGTTGGTTGGTCGGGAATTGAAGGACGACGAAGGTGTTTGGCAATTAGTGGAAGACTTCGATTCGGTCGGCTATATCACCTATAGCGATGCTGGATATATGGGCGTGCAGGTCATGCCGAACGGGCGAACGCCTTTTGCAGGCGATAGGCCGACACCTGAGGAAGCTCAGCAGGCGCTGCGTGGCTATAGTGCTTATTTTGGGCCATATACAGTCAGTGCGAGTGAGGGGTTTGTAGTGCATCACCGAGTCGGACAGATTAACCCAGGAGGGGAGGTGGATGCCAAGCGTTTCTATGAGTTCGACGGAGACCGGCTGATTCTGACTCCTGCTGACTCCACTGGTGGAAAAGCAGAGGCGACGAGGCGCATTTTATGGCAACGCTTGCCGAACGTAGAGCTATCTGCAGAGGCGCAGAGGTTTGTAGGCTTTCGCCAATTGCTGCACACAGACCGCTATGTCGAGCGAGACGGAGAGGTTGTGAGCCATGGTGAGGAGAATGCCAGTCGGGCTGGATCCTACATTATCTATACCCCAACCGGTCATATGATGGTCCACCTAGTGCCGCAAGAGGCGAGAACCCCCTACGCAGATTCCACCCCGACCCCAGAGGAGGCACTGGCGGCATATCGGGCTTTCGGCGGGTACTTTGGCCAGTTCACGGTCTTTGAGGACGCAGACCCCCAGTACGTTGTCCACAATCAAGAAGGGAGACTCAATCCTGGGCCACCCGTCGATGCGGAACGTCTGTATTTACTCACGGGTGACATCTTGAGACTGGGAGGACGGCCTCGAACCAATCAAGGTGAGACCACGGGAGGCCACCTGTATTGGGAGAGATTGCCGGTGCGAGGCGAATAGTACAGGTGCAGTTTCCGGGGAGCATGAACGATCGAAAACTACACCTGTGGCATGAGCTATTCTCCCCCGACTATCCTGAGAAATTCTAGGTGGGACCCGACGAGTCCGTGCACGCCCACGTGTCTGGCTACATCGAGGTCTAATTGCTCGATGTTTTGGGCGAGGCTCCGCATATGGGCATTTGCCACTGGCGTGTCAGCGTCAGGTGCGGGGGGAGAATAGAGGTCCGCGTTAATCAAGATGCGCTCCTCTGGGAGATGCACGATTAGCATCGAGCCTGCATGACCCGAACGTAACACCGGATGAATGTCCATCGTGCGGTCGCCATCGGTCAGGGTGTAGCTGTCGCTAATCAATTCGAGTGCTGGAATGCGATTCGAGGCGAACCATGGCATGCGAGTGGAGAGAATATCAGGGGCCATCACCCGAGTGCCCGGGTGGAAGAAGACATCTTCGTAAAAATTTTGATTCGCAGCGTGTGTAATGACAGTTGCGCTTTGAGCGACGTAGGTTCTGAGGCCGCCGGCGTGATCTGCGTGGTGATGTGTATTGACTACGTAGCGAATCGGCTTCTCCGGGATGACTCGCCGCACTTCGGCGATCACGGCGAGAGAGCGGGCTTCGTGTTGTGGAGCTTCGATGATGGCAACGAAATCGCTGAATTCAACCGCAACACTGTGGTGGCTTCCACCCGAGATGCGCCAGACGCCTTCCGCCATCTCAGTCGATCGGACAACTACTGTAGGCGCCGTTGCCATTTGCACGTTGCTAGGTACCGATGGAAGAGATGTTTGAACATTCGGTCGGGCATCCGTCACCCTGATTTCCATGGAGTTGTGTCCTGGATGAATTCGGGGATCGCCTTGGTGGGAATGTAACACCGTAGGGAACATCCATGCTCCGAATCGCTGGTAGTCGGTGTAGCGGTGGTCATAAATCATGTCGCCGAAAACTGGATTTGCTACCCACGTTTGCACACGCTCTACTTGGTGTTGTTCGTTGATTGTGCCATTAAGGCGGTAGCGGTTCATTACTGTAAATGACAGGATCGTCAACTGCCGACCTTCCAGCATCAAAGTGACAGCTGTGGCGTCCTCAGCAGATGCTGCGGCCTTCAAGAATCCGTGCGGTGACATCCAGATATCCACTTGCCGGACGGATGCATTGCCAGGTTGAGGGACCGCCTGGGAGCCCCGCATCGTCCAGCTGTGGCCACCGCGGGTCAGGAGTAGGCGCTGCTGTTCGCCTAGGAGCGGCGTGCCGCCACCACGGGCCGGAAATTCACCCTGACGTCGGGTATAAGTCTCGCTTGAAGCCTCAGCACTGTAGTCAAGAGTGCGGGTATATTCGGTGATTTCGAATCGCGGCCAGTCGTCGGCTGGCGTGTGACTTTGGCCAACATTCGAGACCCAACCGGTCCCTGAATACTCAATTGAATTCAGTGCCTCTGGGTCGCCGATGGCTTCGGCTGCAGCCTGGAGCACGGCATCTATGTCCTGGGCGGTTGCCGTTGGAGCAATCAAGACCGAGAGTACGACGAGAACCGGTAGTATTCGTGGCATCGTTTCCTCCTGCAGAGCACGGCGTGGAAGGGATGATAGTCGGATAGTCGGGATAGGACAAGTGGGGGAATGTGCGTGCCGAACTGGGACCGTCCATCGACTTGAGATAAGATGCGGTCATATTGAAGGTGCGGAGGCGCAATTCCGCGGAGGTTTAACGTGGCTGACTATAAATTAATCGGTAAAAACTACCAGACACCGGACCTATACGCGAAGGTCACGGGGCGTTCGAAGTATGCTGAGGATCACCGAGCTGAAGGCATGGTCTTCTGCAAATTACTGGTTAGCCCGATGCCCCACGCGAAGGTGCGTTCCATCGACACTAGTGCGGCTGAGGCCCTTCCTGGCGTCGTTGGAATCCTTACCGCCGATGACCTCCCAGAGGTTGAAGTGCCGAACGAAGCTGCCTTAACCAACGAGCCGCGTTATGAGGGTGAGCCCATCTTGGCTGTAGCGGCCGTTGATGAACAAATTGCCTCCGATGCCATTGAGCTCGTTGAGTTGGATCTTGAGCCACTGCCGTTTGTCGTTGATCCCCTTGACAGTCTTTACCCTGGTGGTCCGAATGCACGTACTGACGGGAACACGATGCGGTCTCGTGAGCTCAGCGAACTTAAGTGGTCCGAAGCTGACGTAGCCGAACTTGGGGCCGGTGAAATTCCGATGGATGCTGAGGCGACGGATGAGTGGTCTTATGGTGACGTCGAAGCTGGTTTTTCGGCCGCCGACCTTGTTATTGAAGAGCATTCCTATCATCAGTCGCTTTCTCATCAACCGCTTGAGAGCCGCAGCACGATGGCTTACTGGAACGGTGACAAACTCTACGTTTATCCTTCTGTGCAGAGTACTAACCGCAGCGTAGGGCCTATGGCCCGGTGGGCTGGCGTTGAGCCTGCAAATGTCGTGTTGATCAATGAATTCACCGGTGGTGGATTTGGCAGTAAGGCTACTGGTTACGTGCAGGCTCAGATTCCGATTCTTTTGTCCAAGAAGATCGGTAAGCCAGTGATGATGCGCGTGACCCGGCGTGATGAGACTGCCTTCGGTAAGGCACGCCCCGGCGTGCAAGCCCGGATCCGCCTAGGCATGCGTCGCGATGGCCGGATTACGGCGCTCGAAATGCATGTCATTGGCGATAGTGGCCCTTATGGTCGCTCTGGTGATCATATGAACGCTGGGATGATTGGCTCGCTGGCTTATCAGCCCATTGCCATGCGGATTCGAGGCACAGGTGTCTACACCAATACTCCCCCGCGAGGGGCCCAAAGGGCCCCTGGTGGCGTGCAGTCAATGACCATGCTTTCTCCGATCATTCAGAAGGCGGCGAGGCAACTTGGGATCGACCAGGTCGAGGTGCTGAAGGTGAATGCCCCGGTAGGCCAGGCCAAGTTCGGTGCTCCCGGTTTAGATGGTGAGCAGGGCAATGTATCCAGTGCGTTTGCTCGTGAGGCTATTGAAGCTGGGGCCGCAGTGTTTGATTGGCAGGGTCGTGTCCAGCGCAGTGGCCAACGAGATGGTTCAAAAGTGACCGGAGTTGGTGTGGCATTGAGTACGTTTGCTGCTGGTTCTTCGGGTGTCGACGGACTGTTTGTTGTTACTCCAGATGGTCGGATGCAGATACAGTCTGGCATTGGCAACCTTGGTACCGGGTCTACCTTCGACATGATGCGAGTGGCAGCTGAGGGTATGGACATTCCTTGGGAGAACTGCGAGGTGGCCTGGGGGGATACGAGTCGTCACCTTCCATGGAGCGCCGTGCAAGGAGGGAGTTCGACCACCCATGCCCACACGCGTGCCAACTGGGCGGCTGTCCTCGATGCCAGACAAAAGGCGCGGGAAATCGCTGCTATGGACCTAGGCGGCAATCCCGATGACTACGAAGTGGCAGGTGAACGAGTGTTTCGGTCTGGCAACCGAGCGGTGGGCTTAAGTCTTGCTCAGGTGTCTCGGCGCGCGATTGTTCTGGGGGGGCGCTACGACGGTCACGAACTTCCTGAGGATATCAATAGTATGACCGTTACGGCGGCGACCGCGTTGGCTGGGCGGGGTCTGATGGGCGTCGCGAAGGACAACTTCGACGAGGGCGGTCGAAGGATGTCGTTTGTTGCTGGTTTCGCGGAAGTCGAACTTGATTTGGAGACGGGTGATATCCGATTGGTCGACTACGCCGCCGGATGCGACGCCGGGACGATCATCCATCCGAAGACTTTTGAAGCACAGGTGTTTGGCGGAGCCATTCAGGGCTTTTCTGTTGCCCTAAGCCAAAAGTGGGTCTACGACCGGCGGTGGGGCTTGTTGGTGGCCAAGCGATTTTATAGCAACCGACCTCCAGGCATCCTTGACGTTCCTCACGAACGGCCGATGCAGTGGAGAGCAGCGAATCTACCTGATCCGTTTAACCCGCTTGGGGCCAAGGGTATCGGAGAGGCGGCTCAAGGGGCTGGATCTGGGGCTGTGGTTAATGCGATCGCCGATGCCCTGGCCCACGAAGGTGGTGATTTCTTCCGGTCCCCAATCACGAGAGATATGATACTGACGGCATTAGAGCAGGCGCCTATCGGCCACGACCGATTGTCGGCTCACGTTTAGTATTTCTTGTCGAAAGTGATCGATGGAGCAGACGGCTATTGCTCGGGCCGAGTCGGTGCATGGGGATTGCTGACCATCGGGTCATGCGATAGCGCAGCTCACTTTCGTCCCCAAGGCGGTAGCAATCGGTTGGGTCTGACAGCGGCCTTCCCGTGGTGGGTGCGCAGATTAGTGAGCTGGGCTTCAAGAGCAAGTATTGGTAGACAGTTAGCCTCGCTCCAACTGCGGGAGTTACACGCCCATCAGTGACTGTGGTTCAAGCAGGGAGGCGCGCTAAAGCCCCTTGCAGTGCACGGGTAGTAAAAACCTGGATCATCGCTCGGCGATAAGCCTCGCTCGCATGAAGGTCGGCGTTGATATCGTCGATCTTGGCTCCGGCTCCCTGTGCCGCTTGGGCCATCGCTTCAGCGGTTGCCGCTTGGCCAGCAACTGCTTCTTCAACGCTCGTAAGACGTAGCGCATGGGAGGCTGCTCCTGTGAGTCCGATCCGGCTCGAGCGAATGGTAGGCTTTCGCAGCATTGAGCCTTGGTTGATCACTAGCGCTGCTGCGACGCCTACGATGGCAAACCGTGACGCCCGCTGATACAACTTTGCATAGGCTGCCACCTGGACTGGTGTAAACCGGACGGCGGTGATTATTTCGTTGTCGGCTAAGTCAACTGTGAAGAGGCCCTGGAAGAAGTCTGTTGCTGCAACTTCCCTGGTCCCACTTGGTCCCTGTAGTTGAATCTGAGCATCCAGTGCTAGTAAGGCCGCTGGGTAGTCAGCTGCCGGGTCGGCGTGAGCGAGGCTTCCCCCCAACGTGCCGCGATTGCGCACTTGCGGGTCTCCGATCATTCCAGCCGTTTCGGCGATGATAGGGCAGTTGTTACGTAACAAACTTGAGGTCGCGACGTCATGGTGGACAGTGTTGGCACCAATCTCGATCAGGCCATCTTGCTCTCGGATTCCCGAGAGCTCACCAATACGGGCGATGTCGATGAGCGTGGTCGGTTCGTGTAGACGTAGCTTCATCATGGGCACCAGACTATGGCCGCCTGCGATCACTTTGCCGGTTCCACCACTGGCAGCCAACTTGGTCAATGCGTCGTCAACCGACTGTGCACGCTGATAGTCGAAATTGGACGGAATCACGATTGGCCTCCGTTAATGATTTGCCATAGTTTTTCGGGACGTAGCATCATGTCGATATGGGTGACCCCAAACTGACTGAGTGCGTCAACTGCAGCTGACACAACACACGGGGTCGAGCCTAGTGTGCCTGCTTCTCCAACGCCCTTTGCGCCTAGCGGATTTACCGGCGTTGGAGTGACTGTATTGTCGAGCTCGAATCTGGGGAGGTCTGCAGCGCGAGGAATGGCATAGTCCATGAACGTGCTTGTCAGGGGTTGCCCGTCGTCGCCGTACTGTACTTCTTCAATCATGGCTTGGCCGACACCCTGAGCGAGTCCTCCGTGGATTTGCCCTTCGACAATCAACGGGTTGATTAGGTTACCAGCGTCATCGACAGCGATCAGACGGCGTAGCGTGGGTTCGCCGGTGTCTCGATCGATCTCAATCAGCGCGATGTGACACCCGAATGGATAAGTGTTGTTACTCGGTTCGAAGAAGGCCTCTTCACTTAGTCCGGGTTCGAGTCCCTCGGGAAGTGGAACTGGAACGTATGCGTAGGCGGCTACTTCTTCGAATGACTTGCCAGAGTCAGGTGCGCCTTTGACTGAGATGCGACCATTCTCAAAAACGAGGTCATCTTCATGGGCTTCAAGGAGTGCTGCGGCAAATTTGGCCATTTTCTTCCTGACCTTGCCACCGGCCAAGTGAAGTGCCGCCCCGCCGACGGCTTGGGAGCGACTGCCAAACGTCCCTATGCCTTGTTTTGCAATTGCAGTGTCGCCGTGATGGATAGTGATGTGATCAAGCGGGACTCCAAATTGGTCAGCTAACATTTGGCCAAAGGTTGTTTCGTTGCCCTGTCCGTGTGGAGAGGCCCCTGTGGTTGCGTTGATGCGACCGTCTCGCTCGATAGTCACCTGCGAGTGTTCCCATCCTCCCGTTGGTAACACGGCGGATGGACCAAGACCGCAGACTTCCACATACATCGATAGCCCGATTCCGACCAACCGGCCTTCAGCTTGAGCTTGGTCTCGCTCTGCCTTTAATTTGTCCCAGCCGGCATTTTGCAAGGCGAGGTCCAGTGCCGCTGCATAGTCGCCTGAGTCGTAGACGGCGCCCATCTGAGTTGTATAGGGAAATTGATTGGGCTGAATGAAATTCCGACGCCGCACTTCGGCTGGGTCCATGGCTAACTTACGGGCCAGCATGTCCAGGCCTCGCTCGACGAAATATGTTGCCTCTGGCCGTCCGGCCCCTCGGTATGCGTCGGTCGGGGTCTTGTTGGTGAAAACCTCGGTGATCGTTGTACGGATGGCTGGAATATCGTAGGTGGCATTGGCCATCAACGTTGTAAATGTTGGGATTGCCGCGGTAAACAGCGTGTTATAGGCTCCGATGTCTGCGATTAGTCGCAGTTTCATGCCGAGAACCTTGCCAGTGTTTGTTGCTGCGATATCGATGTAGCCGATGATGCCGCGTCCATGGGTCGTGGCTAGGAAAGCTTCGGATCGGTCTTCGGTCCATTTCAGAGCTATTCCAAGTTTCTTCGAAAGCCCTGCCACGACGTAGTCCTCCGCATAGGCTTGGACCTTGGCCCCGAAACCGCCACCGACCTCTGGCGCGATCGCGCGCACTTGGTCTTCGCCCATGCCAAACATGCTGGCGATGGCTCCACGCAGCAGATGAGGGGCTTGGTTGGATGACCAGATTGTCATCTTGTTGTGTCCTGGTTCGTAGTGGGCGACGGTCCCCCTGGGTTCCATGGCGCTGGGAGCGAGCCGATGGTTCACCATGCGCTGGGACACAACTACCTCGGCATCGGCAAACGCTTGATCGAGGGCAGTGTCGTCGACCGTCTGACCGTCTGGTGATACTCCAGTGCCAGATGGAAGCAACGCCACTGAGAGGTTGTTCTCGAAGTCTTTGTGTAGTTGCGCCGGCTGTCCGGTCATTGCCTTTTCGGTGTCTACGACAGCCGGCAGCATTTCATAGTCAACCGTGATCGCGTCTGCTGCATCCTTGGCGATGTAGCGGTTAGTGGCGACGACAACGGCGACCGGTTCACCGACGTAGCGAACCGTATCTACAACCACGGCACGATGGTCAGGAGATGGGAAGGGCGTGATGATCGGCACCGGTTTCACAAATTCGGCTATTTGTGCACCGGTGAATACTGCGGTTACCCCATCCATCGCCTCAGCGACGCTGGTGTCGACCGACTTGATTCGCCCGTGGGCAATGTCACTTCGGGCGAACGCTACGTGCTCCATGCCCACGATCTTTAGGTCGTCTACGTAGGTTCCCTGGCCTTGTATGAGACGAGGGTCCTCGCGTCGTTTGACACGTTGGCCAACCATCTTCGGAAGCATTGGTGACTCTGCCATGGTCTACCCCTTCGTGGCGGCGTGTTGAACCGCATTAACGATGTGCTGATAGCCGGTACAGCGACAGAGATTGCCATCGAGGCCCTCGCGGATCTCCTGCTCGCTTGGTTTTGGATTGTCATTCAGTAGGTTTACGCAGGACATGATCATGCCAGGAGTGCAGTAGCCGCACTGTAGCCCATGTTCTTCCCAAAAGCCCGTCTGCAGAGGATGGAGTTGCTCGCCCTCGGCCAACCCTTCAATCGTCGTCACTTCGGAACCATCAGCTTGGACGGCGAAAACGGTGCATGCCTTGGCGCTACGGCCATCAATGAGCACCGTGCAGGCGCCACACTGGCTAGTGTCGCAGCCGACGTGGGTGCCGGTGAGATTGAGCTGCTCCCGCAGAAAATGAACCAGCAGCGTCCTCGGTTCGACTTCGGAGCTGCGCTGCTTTCCGTTTACTGTAATGGAAACCTGAGCCATTTGTTCCCTCTTAAAGTTCTAAGGGTAAGAGGCTAGACTGCACCCTCGATGGTGCTGGCGGGGTGTCGTCATCCTCGATCTCGCGAATGCTGCTTATCTTGTGCCGGGAAGGCTGTTGGGTGCAAGGACTGGGACGCAGAGCGTAACCCTCGTTTCAGTTTGTCGGGGTCTTCAGGTTTTGTTTTGACACTGACATCGAGAGATGTTGCGTTTCGTCGGGTCCCGCTTCTTGTGCCGGTGGCGTTTGACGATAGGTCCAATTCGACAATCGGCGATTGCAGCGCCACTTGGGGGCGCTTACAATTCACCTAGTCCCTGAAATTGAATGCATCACTTTGTTTTGGGCCGTGACTGCACGGGTCGAGAGCTTTCGGTGTTGGTAGGGACATCTGGGGAAATGCCATGCCGTATAGCTGACCAAAATCTGATTTTGTCCAAAATGGGTGTCGAAGATGATGACCCGTGGGCTGTACATTCAAGCGTGAGCTGAGATTGGAGAACCGATGCGAAAGACACAACCAGCTTTAGCCATCACCAAGATATTGATTTTCATCACACTGATCGTTTTAGGGTCGCCAGGTTTTGCTCAGGAGACTATCCGACTAAATAAAGTTATTGAAGCTATTGAGGAGGGTCGACCTGCGGTTGCCACCCAGGATTGGAGCTTTATTGACATGGAGCATTCGCCCTTTTCGGGTGAACGGATACAGCGGGTGCTGACAGAGATGGGCAACGATCGAGATGCAGACGGTCGACTAAGTCTCACTCCGATGATTCGGATACCGCAGGAGGGTGATGAAGACTTTAAGTGGGCGATCAAGCAAGTCCTGGATCTAGGGGGATTTGGCGTGATTGTGCCTCACGTGGATACCAAGGCAGAGGCTGTTAGGATGGTTCAGGCCATGCGATATCCACCGACTAGAGATTCGGAACAGCCGGAACCCCGAGGTGAGCGAGGCTGGGGCCCTGGTGGAGCCGTGCGTTTGTGGCAAGTTGACACCACGGAGTACCACCGAAAAGCTGATGTGTGGCCACTCAATCCGGATGGAGAGCTTTTTGGGGTGGCGATGATCGAATCTCAGGAGGCGGTCGGGAATATACACGAAATCCTTGAAGCTCCGGTCAGCGCTATTATGGTCGTGCCTGGCGATATGGCGATCGATCTTGGGCTGGGGCCGAACCCAGGTGATGCCAATCATCCTGAAGTCGATGCCGCTTTTCAGACGGTGCTTGAAGCCTGTCAGGCTCAAGACCGGGTAATTTGCGGCTGTGGGGACTCGCGGAGTCGCCTGCAACAGCGCATTGATGAAGGTTGGGAGTTCGTGTTGCCCCTAGGTGGGTAACGTCGTCCGTGTTCGTTCGTTGGATTCCGTAGTGGTAGTTTTTGGTGGGGAGGCCTACTTTTACTACGGTTGACGTCATGATGTCGACTTGAGTTGAGACCACACCACTAGTGAGTCTCCGTAATATAACGATGCCTGTGTCACTGATGACCAGGTTTGTGCTGGCGCAAGGGGATGGGGAAGAGCGTCACAGATCCAGGTTAGTCGGGAGTCAGGACCTTCAGGCTCGGTCTGCATCTCGTGGAGTCAACTGGTCAGGTTGAGGATGATTATGCACCGTTCTGCTTTGGCGTCTGTCGCTGGGCTACTGCTAGCTGTTGGTCTGATTAGTTGTGCCGTGGAGCCTGATCTAGAGGTTGGCGATGGCACCCCCTTGGACGATCTGGAGGTCGTGACCATGGACAACCTCGGTGCAGCACTAACGTTTCATGCATCCTTTGACCAGGGGTTGCCGGCAGATTTCGCGGTGGGTGACGACCAAATCTATACGGCGGAATCCTACGCTGAACAGGACCAGGCGGTTCCAGGGCTTGGGAACTCTGCAGTGTCGATCGTGGAGTCCGGCGGTCGATTTGGGCACGGGTTGCAGTTTCACGAGCGTAACGAGCATGCCATTTTTTATCCGGCTGCAGAGAATGTTGCTTATTCCGAACTGAACTGGAATGGGACGGTGTCGTTCTGGTTGAGTTTGGACCCCGATACCGAACTTGCACCTGGGTTTTGCGATCCGGTTCAGATTACCGATGCCGCCTATAACGATGCAGCCATCTGGGTGGATTTTACGGCGGAGTCTCCGAGGCAGTTTCGGCTTGGGCTATTTGGAGACTCGTTGAACTGGAATCCCGACGAACTGTCACCGGATGCTAATCCGGGCTTCTTGGAGCGCTTGACGGTGGTGAATGACCCGCCGTTTGAGATCGGTCGGTGGACACATGTGGTCATTACCTATGCAGGTTTGAATCAGGCGGCTGGCCGGGCGGCTCTGTATTTGGATGGTGAGAGGGTTGGTCAAGGACCGGAAGGTATCGACGAACCATTTACCTGGGACACGGACAAAGCATCTATTCGTTTGGGTGTGAACTACGTGGGATTATTCGACGAACTATCTCTATTCGGTCGCGCTCTAAGCGATGATGAAGTTCGCGCTCTGCACCGTTTCAATGGCGGCATTGCGGGGTTGTATCGGAGGTAACCGTGGACGCAATTACTCGTTTTATTGACTTTTTGGTGGTTGCCGCGACCGTGAGTTTGCTGATGGCGGGGAGCGGAGTGGCTCGGGCGCAACCAGGTCAAGGCGTAGTCGAGCTTCAAGCGACGCTTCAGTCACTGACCGAGGGTGGAGAGCCGGCGCTGGTGAGCGCGGCGGGAATGACTCGAAACAATACGCCTCTGCTGACTCTGGAGAATCTTGGGCCGTTCGATTCCGGATCGGCTGCGCATCGCTTGGTGCTCGTGGGTGGTCTAGACGGGGATGTTGATAGTGCGCGGATGGTTCTCGATGCTATTCGTTGGTTTAAGACTTCGGCATCTGAGATAGATAAGCAGGACTGGGTGGTTAGCGCCCTTCCGCTTGCTGTGCCTGTGACAGAGGGTAACGACTTGGTGGCAGGTTTCCCACCGGTGGAGGGTTTCTTTGACCACGCCGAACGGCCAGAGGTCCGGTATCTGTGGCGGTGGATCACTTACCAAGCGCCGGATTTGGTTGTTGTGTTTAGGTCGGGGTCTGAATTCAGTTTGCAAACAGTCAGTGCTGGAACCGGGTTGGCCGATGGGTCTTTGGCGGTGGCTCTTACGGATAGAGATGAAGACGAAGGGTTGGGTTCGGTTGACACCTTGGTGGTGACCGCTCGCCCAGAGGAAGGTGCAGCCGTGATGCGTGAGGTGTTGGCTCGTGCCCAGGCCAGGCAGTCGCCTCTACGGTTGGCTCTAGCTGAACGGGTCGGGCGGGACCCGCTAGAAGTTGCCCGGGTTCTGGCCCAACGCTACCCTGAGAGGGTAGGCATTGCCTATATCCCAGCTGTTGCATGGGTCCACACATTGCGGCTAGCTGCCTTAACCGGAGACAATTCGCTACGAGACAAGGTCTTACTTGAAGTGAGTCCATGGCTGACGGGTGAACAGCCTTTATTTGGCGATCGAATAGGGCTTGGTGCAGTCGCCGGGACGATGGTATTTAGTGAGCTCGCAGCTGTCGAGGGCGCGAATCTGGAGAACGTTTCTCGGTTGGCGGCTGAGGGGGTCAAGCAGGGAATGGTTGAACGCTCGCCTGGAGTGCCAGAGTACGGTTCTGGGTGGAGCGATGATCTGTTTCTAGGAACGATTGCGGCAGTTCGGGCAGGAGATGCTGCAGGTCTATCGGCTGCGACTCGGCTAATTACGAACTATGCTGCACGTTTACAACAACCTGATGGGCTCTTTCACCATGCGGCCGATGCCCGGGTGGCATGGGGTCGAGGAAATGGATTTTCGGCACTAGGCCTCGCCGAAGTACTTACGTCGTTATCCGAGGACCATGCTGCTCGTAGCTCGATAGATGGAATTTATCGCCGCCTCATGGCCGGATTGAAGGCCCAGCAGGCTCCTGATGGGATGTGGCGGGAGGTCGTGGATGTGGCTGGTAGCTATCGAGAATTGAGCGTTACTTCTATGGTGACAACAGCGGTTGCCAGAGGGGTACGCCTAGGTTGGCTTGACGAATCCTACCGGGTCGTTGCTGAGCGAGGGTGGCGCGCTGTGCTTGCCCACGTCTTGAGTGATGGCCGCTTGGTTGATGTTTGCATTAGCACCGGCGCTGGACCTTCACAGCGTTATTACCTCGATCGACCCGCTGTCAATGGGGCGGACGATCGCGGAGGGGCAATGGTGCTTGGTGCAGCTTTGGAGATGTACGCTCTATCTCGGGTAGGCCTATGATGTGGCGTGGAAACACCTGACAATGTGGCTGTGTCTGGATCAAAGAATCCGTAGCCGAGGAGGACCAATGCAGGTCAAGCGACCCAGTAGACGGCGATTCCTGAAAAAAAGTGTAGCGGTAGCGGGTTTAGCGGCATCTCCACCGGCGTTGGAGGTCAGTGCTTCGGCCGTGGAGGCTCCTCCTCCAGCTGTCATCGACAACAATTCCCTCGATGCTGTGCTTTATGGTCGGCGATCTCGTTTTGTGACGATAACTCGAGAAATCGAAGGTCGTAGTCATAGCACAACGCCGAGGATTCGACCCACGCCACAGCGGCCGAGTGCTAGGACTCCGCTAGCTGAGTTGGTGGGTGGGATAACGCCAACTTCCCTGCACTTTACAACCCAACACTACTACGGAATTCCAGACATTAATCCTGATGAACACACGTTGATGATTGAGGGTTTGGTCGAACGACCCTTGGTCTTCACCATGAACGAGTTGCGACGGTTCCCTGTCGTTTCTCGCATTTGTTTTCTCGAGTGCATCGGGAATCGACCGAGTCCTCGGGCCGAGACTGTGACCGGAACACACGGACGAATGGGATGTAGTGAATGGACCGGGGTCCCGTTGTCACTTCTGCTTAAAGCTGCGGGGATTAAGAATAGTGCGCAGTGGGTAATTGCTGAAGCGGCGTCCGGCGGTCGACATACTAAAAGTGTGCCCATGGCGAAGGCGCTGGACGATGTGTTGGTGGCGTATGGGCAGAATGGGGAGCCGGTTCGTCCTGACCACGGCTTTCCGCTGCGTCTTGTGGTGCCGGGCTTCGAGGGTATTTACAATGTGAAGTGGTTGCGGCGTATTAAGGTTGTTGACCAGCCCTATTTGTCATTCCAAGAGCATTCCAGGTTCTTGACGCCCAATCAAAAGACTCAGCAGGATAGCTACGAATTTGGTCCTAGCTCGGTCATCACGACTCCTTCCGGCGGGCAGCGATTATCTGGGTCTGGGCCTCAGGTCATTTCTGGGTTGGCTTGGTCAGGGGCGGGAGTCGTCACAGGAGTAGAAGTATCTACTGATGGGGGTAGGACCTACCACCAGGCAGAACTGGCGGGTCCTGTCCTGCCGAAGGCCCACACTCGATTTGTGTTGCCTTGGCACTGGAATGGTGAAGAAGCCACACTGCAATCGCGTTGTCTCGATGAGAAGGGGCAACTGCAGCCGAGCGAAGCCGAATACGCTCGCTACTGGGACTTAACACGCGGACAGTTATACGGGACGATTCAGAGTCAGCTCGGACACTGTAACTGGGTTCAACCCTGGAAGGTGGGACGTGATGGGAAGGTTACGAATGGTTTGGCTCCGGTCGACGTGGTGGTTGACGTGCACGGCTAGTGTAGTGTTGCTGAGTGTTGCTGCCGATGCCTGGGGGCAAGAGGCGAGGCCGTTCGCCGGCTTAGGGCGGACCCCGAGTGATGCTGAGCGGCGTGACGTGTTGGTTGACCCTGACGGTAGGGAATTGCCGATAGGGAGCGGTACTGCTGCAGAAGGTGTAACTGTTTACGCGAGACGGGGGTGCACGGCCTGCCATGGTCCTACCGGAAGCGAGGGTCCTGCGGTGGCGCTGGTCGGAGGACAAGTTACAACCCGCACCAATTACTGGCCGATTCGCCACTGGCCCTTCGCTCCTAGCATATGGGATTACATCCGTCGGGCGATGCCCTACGACAGGCCCGGGACACTGACCGTGGATGAAGTCTACGCGGTAACCGCGTTCTTGCTCTATCGCAATGACTTGATCGCCGAAGACTACGTGCTCGATGAGCAGACCTTGCCGATGGTTGAGATGCCGGCGCGGGCGGCCTACCAGGTACCACAGGCTTGGACGTTAGAGACGCCGCGCGGATTTGAGATAGTGCCGGAACATTGAGATTAAGGAAGAGAATATGGCTTCATCACGTCGACGCTTTCTGAGAACAGCCGCCGCAATGGGTGGTGTTGCGTTTGGTAGGGGTGTGGCCCCCTGGCCGGACGGAAGGCCTTCAAGCTCTGGGGTGGTTGCGTCTACAGGGACCGAATCTATGTCACCAGAGAGGCTATTAGCCACTCACGAGACTGGACCTGCTGTTGTCCCTGGAGCTGGAGGTGGGACTGTTCAAGTGGATCCGAGAATTCCTACTCAGGCTGAAGTCGACGAGTGGTACACGACGCGTCGCAATTGGGGCCGTTGGGGTGCCGATGATCAAAGAGGAGCTATCAATCTGATTACCCCGGAAAAACGTGTGGCGGCCACGAGACTCGTGAGAAATGGTCGCACGGTATCAGTTAGTCGCGTTTTCGAGCCTGCGCAGCAGTTTATCCGAAAGAGTGGTCGAGAGGGGTCGAGTGCCGGTGCTGTTGTGGATTACTACGGCTTCATTTATCACGGTGGCGTAGTGACTCACATCGACGCGTTATGTCACATGTGGGATGACGACGGCATGTGGGGGGGGCGAGATGCTGCTGTGGAGATTGATACTCAGGGCGCTCACTGGGGAGACATTACTGCATGGAGCGATGGGATCATTACCAAAGGCGTCCTGCTTGATGTAGCTCGTTACCGTGGGGTGCCTCATGTGTCCGCTGCCGAGCCGGTGCACGGGTGGGAGCTTGAGGAGATTGCCACTGACCAGGGTGTTACGGTTGAGCCGGGTGATGCTCTGTTAGTGCATAGTGGTTGGGAAGCTTATACCGAAGCCGGTCGACCGGGTGGTGCGGCCAGGCCGGGACTGCACATCTCCTGTGCGAAGTTCATTCGCGACCACGACGTGGCGTTGCTCGGTTGGGACCTAATGGATGCGAGCCCGAGTGGGTACGATGTGCCATTTGCGGTGCATGGAGTTCTCTTTAATTACGGAGTGGCTTTGCTTGATAACGCTGGGTTGGCGCCCCTTGCTGCTGCCTGTGCTGATGAGGGTCGTTACGAATTCATGTTTATGGCTTCACCCTTGAAAGTCGCTCAGGGTACCGGCAGTCCCGTGAATCCAATTGCCATGTTTTAGCTAGGCGGTTTCGGAACTGCATTAGCTATTGCGGGTGGCGTCGAGTGCACCGAGTTGGTGGCGGTGCTGTGAGGCGTCAGACCTAGTTGTGCTGTCTTCTCCAATGGCCTGTGTTGTTAGCTTTCCCCGGAGGGGACTCTGGTCCTGCGTAACTCTGAGTCAGGAAACTGAGACGCGAGTTGCACACGCCCTACTAGGGTGACCTCATTAACTCCGAGTGCCAGGACTACCTATCTTGATCTATACTTAGCCGGGCTGATCCGGGTTTCAGTAGCGTGGTATTTCTGGATGTTCTAGGGTGATATCGAGGGTCGTCATGCTTGCAAGAATCACTCGATCAATCATGCTGGTCTGCTTGGTGGGTGCCGCCGGAGGCGGGGCAGCCTATGCGGACTTGCGGTTGGTTGAAGCCGCCAAGGCTCAGCAGTGGGATACAGTTGGGCGCTTGCTCGTTGCTAAGGTAGATGTTACGACATCTCAGCCGGACGGTGCCACCGCTTTGCACTGGGCTGCTTACTGGAACGAGCCGGCTATAGTCGAAGGCCTGCTTGAGTCTGGTGCGCAGGTCGATGCCGAGAACGACTATGGTGCAACTCCACTCTGGACCGCCTGTGCTAACCGCAACAGTGGAATCGTGAGACAGCTGCTGCTAGCTGGTGCCGATGCGAATCTAGGCTTGCGATCTGGCGAGACGGTGCTGATGCGATGTGCCCAGACGGGTGATCCACTAGCTGTTGAAGCGTTGGTGACTCACGGTGCTGCTGTCGGTGCCACGGAACCGTCCCGAGGCCAGACGGCGTTGATGTGGGCGGCAGCCAATCGACATGCGGAGGTGGTTCGGGTGCTCCTGGGCCACGGGGCTTTAGTGGATGCACGCACTGCAACTGTTCAGCAGCTGCGCGGTACGGGAGAGACCAGTACCACAAGTCCGCAGGGAGCGACTTACTTCGATGCCGGTGGCTTTACACCGTTGCTGTTTGCTGCCAGACATGGCGACGTCGAAACTGCTCGAGCCCTGCTTGAGGCAGGGGCTGCTCTTGGTGATACGTCCGCTGATGGCAATAGCCCCTTGGTTCTGGCTGCGATAAGTGGGCATGAACTTCTGGCTCGTTTTTTGCTGGCTCAGGGCGCTGATCCCAATGCGGCTGGGGCTGGCTATTCGGCCTTGCATGCGGCGGTCCTTCGGTCCCAGCCAGACTTAGTTCGGGATCTGCTAGCTCGTGGAGCGAATCCAAACGCTAGACTGATAAAAGGGACACCGGTGCCTCGATGGACCTATCAGTACATCTTGACGGCCCGTGAAAAAGGGGCTACTCCGGTCATGCTTGCGGCCAAGTATCTTGAGCCTGAGATTCTACGGCTGCTGGCGGATGCAGGTGCTGATGTGCTCATCCCGATGGAGAATGGCACCACGACCCTGATGGCAGCCGTTGGGTTGGGATTGAGCCGTGCGACGAATCGTCGTAGTCGACTCATTGCTCCAGAGTTGGTGTCAGCAGAATGGGCCGATGAGAGTCTGGTGCTAGAAACGATCCAGGTGGCGGTCAAGGCCGGCGCGGCTTCTGTGATCAATGAGATCGGAAGGGCTGGGAACACTGTTCTTCACGGAGCGGCACGTGGGCGGTTTCAGCAGGTGGCGGCGTTCCTAGTTGAGCAAGGCGCTGACCCTGACATACCTAATGAGGACGGTGCTACGGGTCGAGAAATGCTAGACCTCCTAGAAGGAAGTTAGTGTAGGTTCGTCGGGGCTGGGTGACCGAAAGTATCTGGCCTCTCGTTGATTTGGTAATTAGGTTGTTCTCGGAGGAGAAATGACCATTATGCGTCCTGCAACGGTCGGTGTGGTGTTGTTGGTGTTAGGTGCGGCGAGTCAATCACAGCTGCAGGCAGAGCGACCCGGTGGGCAGCCCACTGGTCTTGGGTCGACTGGAGCGCAGCAGACTGTGAGTTCGAGTGTGTGGGATGCTTCTGATGGGCGAGCCCTGCTCGATCGCTATTGTGTAAGTTGCCACAATGGGCGTACTCGCACGGCTGGGTTGACTCTGGACAGCATGGACTTGGCGAAAATTGAGGACGGAGCTGCTGTTTGGGAGCATGTGCTGAGGCGGCTTCGGGCCGGTGCGATGCCACCCGCTGGACGACCTAGGCCAGATGCTGAGAGTACACAGCACTTTGTGACGTGGCTGGAAGAGGAACTCGATCGAGCGGTGGTTGAGGTCCCTAATCCTGGCCGTCGCGCTATTCATCGGCTTAATCGAGCTGAATATGCAAACGTGATTCGCGACTTGTTCGCGCTCGAGGTGGATGTGCAGGCGTTCTTACCGCCGGACGATGAGCATCATGGCTTCGACAATATAGCCGACGTATTGTCAGTGTCTCCTACGCTTATCGAGCGGTATCTATCAGCCGCCCAGAAGATCAGCCAACTCGTGGTGGGTGACCTCGCTTTACGGCCGGTTGCGGTTACTTATCCCGTAAATGGCGGACTTGTTCAGGATGGGGCTATTAGTCTCGACCTCCCACTTGGTTCACGAGGTGGCGTGGCCATCGAACACAATTTCCCGGTTGATGGGGAGTACGTCATTCGGGTGGACTTAAGAAAACAGGAGTATGGCTACGTCCGTGGCCTCGGGGTACCTCATCAGCTTGATATACGACTCGATGGAGTCCAAGTGGGTGAGTTTACGGTGGGTCGGGAATGGGAATCAGGGCAGCTTCCCCCCATGGGGTATGCCGGCAAGTTTGACCAGGTGTTCGATTCGCGTTCGTTCCCGGAGTGGGAAACCTACGCCCTTAGCGCACACGAAGGCCTCGAAACTCGGGTGACGGTGGTCGGCGGGCGGCACTCGGTTGGAATTGCTTTCGACCGACGATCTGCCCTGCCGGAAGGGATACTGCCGTTGCCGCCCGATCGGTCGTCTTATTCGTATAGCCAGGATGAGATGCAGGACGGGAATCCTGCTGTGGCGACGGTACAAGTCATTGGACCCTATAACGCCAGCGGCGTTTCTGAACTTCCTAGCCGCTTGACGCTCTTTAAGTGTCAGCCGACCGATGGAACGGCATCTTCGGAAGAAAGCTGTGCAAGAACCATTCTCAAGGACTTGGCGCGGCGCGCGTTTCGCCGACCGGCGACGGAGTCTGATGTTGAGATGCTGCTTGGGTTCTATCGAGAGGGTCGTAAGGTGAGTGATTTCGAAGGTGGCGTTCAGACCGCTGTGGAGCGGATCCTCGTGGATCCGGAGTTCCTATTTCGTATCGAAACCGATCCGTTAGGGGCTCTGGCAGGTAAGGCTTACCCGATCAGTGGTCTTGAGCTCGCCTCGCGTCTTTCGTTCTTCTTGTGGAGCAGTATTCCGGATGACGAGCTGCTCGACGCGGCTGCCAGGGGTGACCTTCAAGACTCGGTGGTATTGGACCAGCACGTGCGTCGCATGCTTGCGGACCCACGCGCAGCCGCATTGGTGGAAAACTTTGGCACCCAGTGGTTACAGTTGCGAAAATTGAAAAATGCGGTTCCTGACACTGCGACCTATACGAGCTTCGACGAAAATCTACGTGACGCGATGTTGCAAGAAACGCAGCTGTTTCTTCAGCACGAAATACGGGAAGATCGACCGCTGGTGAATCTGTTGCGTGCAAATTACACCTTTGCCAACGAACGACTGGCCAAGCACTACGGGATTCCAGATGTTTACGGGGTGCATTTCCGGCCTGTGACCTATCCGGTAGGCACACGATCTGGGCTGTTAGGACACGCTAGCATCCTAACGATCACTTCATATGCGAATCGAACGTCGCCTGTCGTTAGAGGAGTGTGGCTACTTGATAACTTCCTTGGTACCCCGCCGCCGCCCCCTCCGCCGGATGTGCCGAGTTTGCCTAGCGCGAGTGGTAGCGGAGCGACGCGGTCTGTGCGTGAGCGGTTGGAACAGCACCGAGATAACCCAGTGTGTGCGAGTTGCCATAACACGATTGACCCGCTGGGTTTTGCGCTTGAGGAGTATGATGCGATTGGGCGCTGGCGTGCCACGAACGGTGGGGGAACTCCATTCGATACCGGTATCCCGATTGATGCTTCAGGGACCTTGGTTGATGGTACCGAAGTGCATGGTCTGACGGGACTGCAGGCAGTAATTTTGAGTCGAGAAGACCAGTTTGTTGAAACCGTAGCTGAGAAAATGCTTACTTATGCACTCGGCAGGACACTTGAGCATTATGATATGCCGGTGGTTCGTTCGATTAGTCGCCAGATAGCGTCTGATGACCTCACTTGGTCATCGCTTATTACACGTATTGTGAAAAGCACGCCCTTCCTCATGAGGAGGTCCGAGTCATGATCATCACCAAGAAAGCAATCGCTCGTCGAACTGTGTTGCGTGGTGTGGGCGCTACGCTGGCACTGCCGTTACTTGACGGAATGATTCCTGCGTCGACAGCGTTGGCAAAGACAGCGGCCAAGCCGATTGCCCGGTTCTGCACGGTGTATGTGCCGAATGGAATCATTATGGAGCGATGGACGCCTCTTACAGAAGGATCGGCATTTGATTTCACGCCGACCTTGAAGCCACTGGAGGCGTTCCGTGACCATTTGCTGGTTGTG
The DNA here is from genome assembly GCA_002347025.1 of Acidobacteria bacterium UBA2990. Classification (GTDB taxonomy): domain Bacteria; phylum Acidobacteriota; class Vicinamibacteria; order Vicinamibacterales; family UBA8438; genus UBA2990. Next base: position 80,229 of record DEAE01000007.1, on the reverse strand, counting down.
AGTGGTTTGGATAATACGGGTGCCCGGTCCCGGTCAGGGGCCTCTGGAGCACATGCAAAGCCAGCCGGGGCATTTTTGACGGGAGTTGAGCCATTACCCACGACGGGGAGTTCGAGTCTGCAACTCGGGATTTCCATGGATCAGATACTGGCCAAGACCCTTGGACAGGACACACCACTGCCATCCCTCGAGTTAGGGTTAGAGGGTGCAGATACTGTGAATGGGGTCGGGACTTGCGATGTGGGATTTAGCTGTGCCTACCAGAACCGCTTGGCATGGAGTGGACCGTCAACACCCCTACCGGTTGAAACAAATCCTCGAGTCGTTTTCGATCGTCTGTTTGGTGGAATTGATAGTACGGATCCCGCAGTCCGTCAGGCCCGCCTCAGGCGACAGCAGAGCATCCTCGACTCGGTCTTGGATAAGGTCGATGCTCTGCAGGGGGGACTGGGTTCCCGTGATCGCCTAAAGCTCGATGAGTATTTGCAATCCGTTCGGGAAATCGAACGTCGAATTCAGAATGCTGAGGGTCAGGGCCGTGAGCTTCCTGTAGTTGACTCGCCAGCTGGGATTCCAGTGAGCTACGATGAGCACGCGAGGTTGATGTTTGACATGCAGGCCTTGGCGTTACAAACGGATACTACGCGGGTCATCACTTTCCAGATTGGTCGCGAGCAGAGTGGTGCGACCTACCCCCAGATCGGTGTCTCTGACTCTCACCACCCGATCTCTCATCACGGCGGAGACAGAAACAAGATCGAGAGTCTGGCTAAAATTAACGCCTATCACACGACGTTATTTAGTTATTTCCTGGAAAAATTGGCGTCGACCAGTGATGGGGAAGGTAGTCTCTTGGACCATGTGATTACCCTGTATGGCAGCGCCATCAGTGAAGGCAACCGACACGACATCAGGAATTTGCCGCTCTTGTTAGCTGGTGGCGGTGCCGGTACGATTGCTAGCGGTCGACACGTCAAGTATCCGGATGAAACGCAACGCTTGACGAATCTTCAATTGACTTTGATGAACAAGCTTGGTGTTTCAATGGAGACATTCGGGGATAGCACCGGCGAACGGCTTGATGAGCTGTCAGAGTTGTCGACTTCCCTCACTCTTTGAGGGGTCTAGTAAGGGGTAGCGGTGGTGGTAATGAGGCGCGCGCAGACTGTGTCTGGGCGCGCCTTTTTGTGTACTATGAAGTTCAGTGTTCTACCTACGAAATTTTTCAGCGCAGTGAGCGCAAGAACGTCCGAAGATCCTCTACTAGCAATTCCGGCTCTTCGATAGCTGGAAAATGGCCCCCGGTGTCGAACATCGACCAATGTGTGACGTTGGCCGGGATTTCATCGATAAATGACCGAGGTGGACCCGATCGTGATGGCATGCCAATAAATTGCGCATACCCTTGGGGGACTTGGACTGGTCCGCGTGTGGCCCGCCTCCGGCGGGAACTGCCCAAGCCGTTGGCATAGTAGTAGCGGACACTCGTGCCGATGGTTCTGGTGTGCCAGTAAATCGATACGAGTGTGAGGATTTGGTCTTTGGTGAATCTTGATTCAACGTCACCGTCGCAGTCACTCCAAGAACGCAGTTTCTCAGTGATCCACGCTGCTAGGCCGACCGGCGAATCAGTCAGCCCGTAAGCCAGGGTCTGGGGTTTTGTCCCCTGGATCCGCTGATAGCCTGTTTCATCGACCGACCAGAGTTCAGAGCGGAGCAGATAGTCTCGTTCCTCCTCGGTGTTTGGGTCGCGCTGAGCGCGTGGTGGGGCCCCAGGGGTGTGCACCCCAATGATGCGGTCGGGAAAGCGGGCGCCGAGTTCACGGGTCACGCCTGCGCCCCAATCGCTTCCGTAAGCCGCAAACCGCTCATAGCCAAGCTTATCCATCAGGGCGATCCAAAGTTCAGCCGTCCGAGCGATATCTGTCCCTTCGGCCGGTTCGCCAGAAAATCCGAAGCCTGGAATCGAGGGCACGACGACGTGAAAGGAGTCCGCGGCGTCGCCCCCATGGGTGACTGGGTCACTCAGGGCTAGCACTGCCGGCAACATCTCCCAAATGGTCCCGGGCCATCCATGTGTCATCAAGAGAGGGAGGGGCATGGACCCTTGACCACGCTGGTGAATGAAGTGCAAGTCTTGGCCTTCTATGGCGGTCGTGTAGTGGCTGAAGCTATTGAGGTCCGCTTCATGGAGCCTCCAGTCATAGCTGTCCAGCCAGTAAGCGACCAATTCTTCGAGAAAGGCTCGATCAGTTCCGTAGGTCCAGGCTTCCCCGGGCGGATTCCCTGGCCACCGCGTGTCTGAGAGTCGGCGACGCAGGTCGGCAAGCTCGTCATCGCTCACATTGATGGTGAAAGGGGCGATGTCTGCTTGTATCCGTGTGTTCTCTCGATTGGGGCTGGTTCTGCGCCCGGCGTTCGCTGCAGGAGGCACTGTCGCAGCTGATGTGCCCATAGCGGTTATCAGTTTCAAAACTGTCCGGCGGTCAAGTGGGTGCTGGGTCTTCATCCGTTTACCTCGGCTTTATTTATTCTCCGATTACCATACCACTGGCTGCGGGTTACGTCGCCGGCTGTTTTGAGTCAGGTGCATGGTCCCGTGGGGGAAGTTGGCATGAGGGACGAATGAAGTTTCGAGCTCCATATGAACAAGCTGAGATAGACTGCCTCGAGATGAGAGGCTTCGGTCTAATTGGACATCGAGGGTTGTTTATCTTTCAGGAAAATTGAGACGGGTTTTGACTGGATGGTGGTGTCAGTACTGGACCAAGAGCGAATACAGGAGGATACGTGATACGCAATAGCGTAATAACGAGTGTTTGCAAAGGAATCCAAAGAGTTCGGTATGTAGGAGGTTGGTTGACACGGGGTGTCGCAGCATGGGCTGTTCTGGCTGGAATTGCCCACGGTCAGGGATTTCAATTGCTTGAGGCGACAGTCAAAGACTTACAGGTGGCTTTTTCCGAAGGTGAGGTCACGTGCCGTCAGCTAGTGCAGGGTTACCTCGACCGCATTGACGCTTACGATCAATCCGGTCCGGCGCTGAATACCGTCCAGACTGTCAATCCCCGAGCTTTGGAACGAGCTGATTCGTTAGATATGGCCCTTGCTGCTTCAGGCCCTGTAGGCTCATTGCACTGCGTTCCGGTGTTGTTGAAGGACCAGGTCGAGACACGGGCCATGCCAACGACGTACGGGTCAGCGCTGTTTGAAGACTTCGTGTCAGGACGTGATGCGACGATCGTTATTCGAATGCGTGAGGCTGGAGCAGTGGTACTGGCCAAGACAAATATGGGGGAGTTTGCGTCTCGGTATGTAGGGTCGGCGTTTGGCATCATCAGGAACGCCTATGATCCTAAGCGAAATCCAAGTGGGTCTTCAGGGGGAACTGGTGCAGGGATCGCGGCCAACTTTGGCATGCTCGGTATTGGTGAGGACACAGGTGGGTCTATTCGTGGGCCGGCAGCGGTGCACAGCTTGGTCGGTCTTCGGCCAACCTTACCGCTTGTGAGTCGTCATGGGATGATGCCGGCGAATCCTTCGAGCGACACGCTGGGACCGATGACCCGTACGGTGGAGGATGCAGCAAGGCTGCTTGATGTGATCGCGGGTTACGACCCCCGTGACTCAGTGACGGCCTACGCAGTGGGGCAGGTGCCGGATTCCTATCTCGATGGTCTTGACGCAGCTGGTCTCCGGGGCTCTCGCATTGGGGTTATTCGGGATTCTATGGACCCAAAGACTGACCCTGAGTCGGCCGACCAGCAGCAAGTGCGGGCGTTGGTCGATCGGGCGATTGCTGATTTACGCTCGCTCGGGGCGACTGTAGTAGACCCCGTTGTGGTGCCGAACCTGGAGTCGGCCCAGCGAACCTATGTGCGAAATAACTTTGAGACTGAAGAGGCTACGAATGCCTATCTGTCTGAGCATCCCGGTAGCCCAGTGAAAACGCTCCGAGACATTCTCTTGTCTGGTGTAGTCACTCCGTGGCGAGCTAGGGGATTGATGAGTGTAGTGGGAAGATCGATCGATGACTATGGGTATTTGGCGGTTCTCCAGGCTAGGGAGCAACTTCGGCGTGGGGTATTAGGCGTCATGGCGGATAACGACCTCGATGCCCTCATTTATGCCACCTTTGACCACCAGCCGACGCTAATCGAATCCGATGTGTTAACGAACCCCAACACAGAGGACGGATATGCGTTGGGTAACAATCGGTTCCTGAGCCCGGTCATTGGGTTTCCTGCGCTGACGGTGCCTGCTGGGTTTACTGCTGATCGGCTTCCGGTAGGTCTTGAGTTTCTCGGGCGGCCGTTCAGTGAAGCAGAGCTACTTAAGCTGGGCTACGCCTACGAGCAAGGAACACATCGCCGCGAACCGCCACGGACGACCCCTGAGTTGGAACGCTGAGGCGTGGTAGTGAGTGGCTAGAGGAGGCCAAGCATCGGTCCTAGAACCACCATCAATGCCGTAATCAGGATGATCCAGCAGATGCTGAGGATGGTCCCTGGTGCGAGCATGTCAAGCATGCGGTAGTAACCTTTACCGTAGGTGAGGAGAGGGACAGCATCGAGTGGGAGCAGGAAAGCGCAAGATGCAGTGAATGCGACCGGCAATGCATACAGCGCAGGATTCTGGCCGGTCGAGAGGGCCAACAGTGCCAGTGGTGGAATGAGCACTGAATTGATTACCGGCCCAATTGGTAAGGCTAGGTGAATCACGACTGTAAAGGTGCTCACAAGTGCCACGATGCCGACGGTAGACCAGTCCTCGATTCCGCCAAGGGACCCCTCTACCAACCATTGAGCTAGACCAGTCTCGACCGAGGCAGCGCCAAGGGCAGTGACGCCTCCGACCATCAGGAGAGCCTCCCATCCGATGCCCCGCTCGACTTCTTTCCAGCTGAACAGGTGCATACCGGGGAGAAACATGGCGATCGCTCCAACCAGACTTACCAGAACGACGTTGAGTTCAGGAACCCAGGTGCTCATTACCCAGAGCACCACCATGGTGGTCAAGATTAGGAGCACTCGCCACTCTTTACCTGTAAGGGTGCCGAGGTTGGTGCGTTCGATGTCGATGTTACTGACAGCAGTGACCTGCTGCATTTCAGGTGGATACCACCAGGCTAAAACCCAGACAGACACTGGAAGTAGGATGATGACCATCGGCACTCCAATGACCATCCAATCGAGAAAACGGATGGTGACATCGCCGTATTCTTGGATAAAGAAAATTCCCAGAATGTTGATGGAGCTGCCTGCAGGCGTTGCGACACCACCAATCAGCGCTGCTACAGGAATGCCGATCATCAGCGACTTGGCGAAGGAAGACCGACCGCAAGGAAGTCGCATCTTCTCACATAGTCCCAGTGCTAGAGCCATAAAGATGGCTGTAGCCGGGACATCCGACATGATGGTTGAAATTAGGCAGGTCCCAAGCATGAATACCAGCAATACACGCCTGCTGTCTGTGCCGGCCTTTGATAATAGCCACAGCGCGAAGCGGCGATCCAGGCCTGAGCTGATGAAAGCCTGAGCGATGATGAACATCGCGAGGACGAAAAAGAACACAGGGCTGATGAACGTGCTGAATGCGGTCGAAAGATCGGCGACGCGGAAGACAGGAAGGAGAACGACGGCGAGCAGAGACGTCATGGCCACGGGTATCGCCTCAGTGACCCAAAGAATCAACACCACGGCAAAAATGGCAGCCATGCGCTGCGCTTCCGGTTGTAGCGTTTCTGGGCCAGGTATGCTGATGAGCGTGAGTGCAACAAGAGCAGCTGCGAGCGTTCCAATGACAGCTGGAGATTGTCTGGCGATTGATGGGTTGGAGGCTGATTTATTCATGTCTGGTGACTCTGGGTTTCATGAAGTCTGTCCGGCCGAGTCAATGCAGCATGTAACAATAGCTCTACTTGACCGATTCGCGATCTGAAAAATGGTGACAGAACATTCCGGATCCCCTGCCTCGAAGGGTCACCCAAATCTCCTTAGCAGTACCGATGGCTTGCTTTTCTTTCCTCTTGAGTCGGTTGAAGCCCTTGGCCTGAGTCTGCCAGACGACCGCTACGGACACTGCATACGGGTTTGGGCGCGCTCCCTGGCTGGAATGCAGAAGGAGGCTGTGGTGGCTTCGAAGCGGTCTGGCACAGTCTGGCGCCTTGCCAGTGATGAAGGTCCCTATCTGGATGGCCATGATGCGGCTCCGTGTCCGCTGGCATTTATGACCGTTGGGATGGTGTCCTGCTACATGAACGAACTGCTGGCTCTGGCAGCCAGAAGGGGCATTGACCTAGGTGACGTCAGGCTGGTGCAGGATAACCGATACACCATGGAAGGGTCAGCATTGCGCGGCACGATGACAGGTGGTGCCCTGCCAGTTGAGCTCGAGGTATGTGTTGAGAGTGCTGCTGATGCAGGCGCTGTCCGTGACCTCGTGATGACCGCGGTAGCGAATGCGCCAGTTGCTGGCTTGCTCCGTGACGTGCACACCTCTCTTTTTGCCCTCATGGTGGGTGGGATAGCGGTCGATGTGGACCGGGTGGCCTCACTCAGCCGGTTCCCTGAACTAGATCCAGGGTTTGTGTTTCCTCTTCGACGACCGGCTTCTGGTCACTGGGATGGGCTGGTCACTAGGCTCGAGGCGGTTGAGCCCATTGTTGGGGTTGTAGGAGGCACAGGGACGAGTCTTCAAGCTGAGCAGCGTCGCCAGTTACACGTGCAGGCCCACTGCCGACGGCGTTCGGACGGCGTCAAGGAGATCGACCAACACCTCTACCGGCCCCTAGGTTCGACGTTCCGCTTCTTGTCGGATGAGGCGGTTGGGTTCGGTGGCGGTGGGTCTGCACCTGATGCCGTTAGTTATATAGCAGCTGGGCTGGCTTTTTGCTTCATGACCCAACAGGGGCGTTACGCCTCTATAGTGAAAAAAGACTTGTCGGCCTATCGTGTGATCCAGGACTTGCATCTGTCAGCAGGCGTATCTGGCGGCGCTCCGGCAGTAGCCGACCCTGTCGAGACTCACGTGTATGTAGAGACCGATGCTGGCGAGAGCTTTGCCCGGCAGTCACTGGACATGGCCGAACAGACATGCTTTCTGCATGCCCTCTGCCGGACATCGCTCGAGCCGGTTGTAACCATCACGCAGGTGTGAGATTGCTGAGATATCCGCTGGTAGAAGTTGGCTCCCTTGGGGGCAGAGGAATGACTTTGTGCGTGTTGGACTTTGTAATCGGCCCTCGTCTGCAGCTGTTAGCGATATTGATTGGATTCGTTGTTGCTGAGGTGGGGGCAAGCCGACCGGCTATCGCGAGGCAATCAGGAACTGTGGGTGTTGCTGCCGAGGACGTCTCATCGTCACAGACGTCACCCTCATCTGGGAGGGAGGGGCTTGAGGCGGGGCGGGCGACTATACGTTCGATCCGATTGGTTGAGGGCCTGCAACTCGATGGGCGGCTGACTGAAGCGGTGTATACGAATTTTTCTCCTCTCACTGACTTCATTCAACAGAAGCCTGACGAGGGTGCCGCGGCTACGGAGGCTACCGAAGCTTGGGTGATGTTCGATTCGGCGAATATCTATGTTGGAGCTCGTATGTGGGACCAAGCGGCACCCAATGCCTTGGTTGCGAATGAGATGCGGAGAGACACGAGCCAACTTCGCGAGAACGATGTGTTTTGGGTGGCCTTTGATACATTTTTTGACCAGAGAAATGGTGTCGGGTTTTACACGAATCCCCTAGGCGCGCTTGGAGACCTTGGTTTTACGAATGAGGGAAACCCGAACGGCGACTGGAACCCTGTGTGGAATGTGCGGACGGGGCAGTTTGAGGGTGGATGGACAGTCGAGATGGCGATTCCGTTCAAGTCACTCCGGTATCGGCCTGGAGCGGAGCAAGTGTGGGGGATGCAGCTGCATCGCCGAATCCGTCATAAGAACGAGTGGGTCTTTATTAGTCCGGTGCCGATTTCTACAGGGCGTGGCGCGGTTTTCCGGGCGTCGAATTTTGCCACGTTGGTGGGGCTGCAGGTGCCGGACAGCGGCGCTCGATTAGACATTAAGCCCTACGCTATCGGCGGGGCCACCACCAATCAAACCGCCGATTTGCCGGCTGTGACGAGGCGGGAAGCCACAGGGGGAGTTGACGTTAAGTATGGTCTTACCCGGAACCTGACTGCCGATCTCACCTACAACACCGATTTTGCGCAGGTTGAGGTCGACGAGCAACAGCTTAATCTGACGCGTTTCGGTATGTTTTTTCCAGAAAAGCGGGAATTTTTTCTTGAAGGTCGCGGCATTTTTGATTTTGCTCGAGGAGGAGGCTCTAGTCGACGGGTTGGTTCGCTGCGCCCAGATGATGGAGACGGTTCTGGCGGCTACCGGGGTGGCCACGCCCCCACTTTGTTCTATTCTCGTCGTATAGGGCTTCAAGATGGAGCAATAGTGCCGATTGTTGGGGGTGGGCGTGTCACGGGAAAAGCTGGGGCGTTTGATATCGGTGCATTGAATATGCAGGCCGGTGAGGCCACGGGTTCTGGTGGTAGGCAGACGAATTTCACGGTTATGCGCGTGAAACGGGACATCTTGCGGCGGAGCAGTGTGGGAGGGCTCTTTTCGAACCGGTCCATCGCTCTTGGTGGACACGGGGCTAGCCAGACTTATGGCGCTGACGCTACGTTGTCGTTTTATGAGAATGTGAACTTCATCACGTTCTTGGCGCGCACCCAAACACCCGGAATCGAAACTCAGGACCTGAGCTACCAGGGCAAATTTGGTTACACGGGCGATCGCTATGGAATAGAGGGCGAGCACTTACTTGTAGAAGATCACTTCCAGCCAGAAGTAGGGTTTGTGAGGCGGGATAATTTTCGACGATCCTATGGGAGTGCACGCTTCAGTCCTAGGCCGGATGAGATCGAGGCGGTGCGACGGTTTCATTTTGATGGCGCTATTGATTATCTCCAGACGGCTGATACGGGATATCTTGAGACTCGTCAGGCGCAACTCGGGTTTGCGACCGAATTTGAGAATAGTGACCAAGTCGGGATAACCATGGCTGACAAATATGAACGAATCCTGGAACCGTTTTCACCGGCTTCCGGCGTGTCGTTTCCGGTCGGGAGCTATAGTTTTCGCGATGTAGAGTTTCTCTATGTCCCTGGGACGCATCGGCGGTTCTCGGGGTATGTCAGGCTACGGGTGGGTGAGTACTTCAGCGGTTCTGTGCGGTCCCTGACTGTAAGTCGAGCTCGTTTGGCCTTGACCGAGCGCCTGTCGTTAGAACCGACACTCTCGATCAATCGCATCAACACCCCGCAGGGTGCATTTCAGACCAACCTGGCAGTGTCACGCGTCACCTATACGTTTACGCCACGTATGTTCTTTGGGGGTCTGGTGCAGTACAACTCAAACAATAATACTGTTAGTAGTAATCTCCGACTGCGCTGGGAATACAGTCCAGGGAGTGAGTTTTTTCTGGTCTACACCGAAGAGCGGCTGACGGATCCCCTTCGCCCTGATCGCTACAGCGGATCTAGCAGTCGTGGTTTTGCAGTGAAAATGACTCGCCTCTTTCGTTTCTGAGATTGTGGAGGCCAGGGAGCGAGACTGATACGATGGTCAAAGTGAGCGGTGATCGCTCAAACAGGCCTTGGCATGACTGTTAGGCGTCGAGATCGAGGGCATAACTTGCAGCGATCTGGTGCGGGTTAGCGAGTGCTTGAGGCATCGGATGACAGCGCCAGACAGGAAGTGCGGTTGGTGCTGGTGACCGGCTGTAAGGGAGAAGGTAGATGACAGGGTGTATGGGGTGTGCACGTCAAACCGTCGGTCTCGTTGCGGTGAGTATGACGACGTTGGTCCCGCCGAGTTACGCCCAGGTCGATCCTTACGAGATCATGGACCGGGTCGACCAACTCTACAGAGGGGAGTCTAGCCACGGGACCTCGACGATGGAGGTGGTCACCGAGAACTGGGACCGACAGATGACCATGGAGCTGTGGTCCCTCGGGAACGACTTTTCGCTCGTTCGGATCCAGGCGCCGGCTAGAGAAGCCGGCACTGCTACCCTGAAGGCGGATCGGGACATCTACAACTATTTGCCCAAGGTCGACCGGACCATCAAGATCCCGGCCTCCATGATGGGCGGGTCGTGGATGGGGTCGCATTTCACGAATGATGACCTCGTGCAGGAGAGCCGATTGGTCGATGACTACAATATCGACCTGTCGTTTGACGGCGACCGGGACGGGACCGTGGTCTGGGAGTTCACACTCATCCCCAAAGCCGAGGCGGCCGTCGTTTGGGGCCGGATCGAATACGAGGTGCGTCAGGCTGACTACATGCCCCTCGGGGTGCGCTATTACGATGAGGATGGCGAATTAGCGCGGACGATGGAGTTCAGCGATTTCGTTACTCTGGGAGGCCGGACGGTTCCCAGGCTCATGATGATGCGTCCGGCTGATAAGCCGGGTGAGCATACCTCCATGCGGTACGAGGACCTGGAGTTCGACGTGGAAGACCTCGACGAGTCGTTTTTCTCGTTGCGCACGCTACAGCGCCGTCGTTAGGTGTCTCTGATCTAGACACTCAAGAATCAGGAAGAGCAATGTCGCAGTCACCGTGGGCCCGCATCGGCATGCGTAACCTGGGCCGCCACCCGAAACGCACGCTCCTCACAGCGATGGGGTTGGCGGTCGGCTTCTTTGCGAGCGTGGTGCTGGTGGGGTGGAGCCAAGGCCTTGTGAACCAAATGGTGGAGAACAGCACTAGCCTCCTTGGTGGACAACTCGAGATCCATGATGCGGAGTTCTTGCCCGAACGGGGCCTCTACGACACGATTGGTGGGCGCGACGGAGTAGACCTCGACCAGTTACTTACCCGAGCTACCAGCGATGTCCGGGTGGTGGCAGCGGCACCCCGCGTGTATGCTGGCGGCTTGGTGAGTTCGGGTAACTCTACTGTGGCCGGGATGCTCATGGGCGTCGACCCGGAGGGGGAGGTCGCGCTTAGTCGTTTTCTTGACGTGTTGACGGCGGGGCGATTGCCCAGGCCAGGCCAGAACGAGCTCGTGGTCGGCACCGAAATGGCACGTCAGCTTGAGACCGAGATTGGCGGCGAGTTGGTCGTGGTCGCGCCGGCGGCGGATGGTTCGATGGGGAACGACCTGTTCACGCTGGTGGGGACCTACAGGACCGGTCTAGGCGAAATCGACTCCGCGTTCGCCGTGTTGCCAGTTGAGGACCTCCAGGCGCTGGTGGTGCTGTCTGCGGGGCGAGTCCACGAGATTGCCGTGTCCACTCAGGATCCCTGGGTTGCCGAAGAGGTGGCGGTGGCAGTCACCACGGCGGTGGACGGTGATGTGCTGGAGGCCGAGGTGGTTCCCTGGACCGAGTTGAATCCGGCGCTGGTGGAGTACGCGCGACTGGCCTCATCGATGTATGGCGTGATTCTCGTGATCGTTTTTGGACTGGCCATGTTTGGCGTTGCCAACACGATGCTGATGGCGACCTATGAGCGGCGCCGCGAGTTTGCAGTAATGCTGGCCGTCGGGACGACCCCGTGGGGAGTGGTGCTGAGTGTGCTCTACGAGGCACTGGCTCTGGGACTATTTGCCTTGGTCCTCGGAGTCGTGATGACGGCGCCGGTGATGATCTGGTGGCACAACGCGCCACCGGATTTGACGGGGCTCGTTGGTGAAATTGAGATGATGGGGTCAGTGGTGTCCTTGACGATGCAGGTCGAGTACGACGTGAACTTTGCCGTGATGACGGCGGCGGCATTGTTAGCCACGGCCGTCGTCGCGGCGTTTTATCCGGCCGTGCGTGCGTCGCGCGTTCCACCTGCTGACATCTTGTCAGGACTGTAGTTGATGACCAGACCAGATTCGAGTTCCCATATTGGCGTGATCCTGGCCTTGGCCTTGCGCAATCTCAGACGCCAGGTCCGGCGGACCGCATTGACCGCAACGGCGCTCATCCTTGGGGCGGGTCTGCTGGTATTCTCGAACGCGATCGGCGATGGCACCCATGAACAGTGGATCGACGACGGGGTACGTAACGGAAGCGGACACGTCACCATTGAGCATCCGGCGTTTCGCATGAGTCAGAAACTCGAAGACCGCCTGGGTGCCGAGGTGCGTGCTGCCACCGTGGCGGCGCTTGCGACTGAAGGCCTGGTTGATAGGGTCACTGGTGTTTCGGAGCAACTCACGATCTCGGGGATGGCGAGTTCGGCCGCCGGGGCCCGTCCGGCGCAGATTCTCGGGGTCAACCCAGAGGCAGAGGCCGCCTTTACAACCATTGACGAACAAGTGATCGAAGGTCGGTATCTCAAGTCTGATGACCGGTTGGCGGCCTACGTCGGGGTCGGGCTGATGGACCAGCTCGATCTGCGGTTGGGGTCCAGGCTTGTGCTCACGGGCCAGGACGCCGAGCAGGAGATCGCCGGGCAGCTAGTGCGGGTGGTGGGCGTGTTCCGCAATGGGGCGCCGTCGGTCGACCAGCGGGTGATACATATTCCCCTCGGTATCGCCGCGGAATGGCTTGGAACCGGCGACGATGTGTCGAATATCGCAGTGATGGTAGCGGATAGCACGGAGGTGTCCGGTCTGGTCAGTCGGCTCCGAGAGGCGCTAGCCGGGCCGGTTGATGCGGGTCTAGCCACGGTGTTGGGTTGGCGTGAGGCGATGCCGGCGCTGGCGGCAATGGTGGTTGTCGATGAATATGGCAACTATTTCGTTTTTGGCATTTTGTTCATCATTATTGGTTTCGGGATCGTGAACACGGTGTTGATGTCAGTGCTGCATCGGCAGCGTGAGTTTGGGGTCCTGCAGGCGCTCGGGCTGACACCACGGCAGACCGGTGCGGTCGTGTTCGCGGAAGGCCTCCTCTTGACGGCGGTCAGCACTCTGGTCGGCGTCGGGCTCGGTGTCGGGATGACCTGGTACTTTTTCGGAGACGGGTTGGACATGACGGCCCTAGCGGGTGATGCGATGGCCAATGTGGACCTCGCTGGTGTCGTGATGAACCCGATCGTCGTTCCCATGTTTTCGGTGGTGCGAACTGTGCAGATGCTCGGCTGGATGATGTTGTTGGGTGTCTTGGCGTCCGTCTACCCGGCGGTACGTGCGACCAGGATTGATGTTTGTGAGTCCATGAAATTTGATCGATAGGACACCATGCCCCCAGAGGATACGCGGCGAGCCGTTCGGACCGAAAACCTGTCCAAAATATATCGGCAAGAGGCAGAAGAAGTGCAGGCCGTCCGTGACGTGAGCCTGACGATTCAGCCCGGGGAATTTGCGGCGCTGGCCGGACCGTCAGGCTCCGGCAAGACGACTCTGCTGAACCTAATTGGCGGGCTGACTCGACCCACACACGGGCAGGTGTGGGTGGGTGACCAGGAACTGAGTGAGTTGCCCAATCGGGCACTGGCCCGGCTGCGGTTGGACCAGGTCGGGTTCGTGTTCCAGGCCTACAATCTGTTGCCGGTGCTGACAGCGCGGGAGAATGCCGAATTTCCGATGCTGCTCCAAGGGGTCTCGGCTCCTGAACGGACCAGGCGGGTCGATGAGTTGTTCGCCCGGACCGGGATGGAGGGGCTTGAGGACCGGCGTCCAGGGAAACTCTCTGGTGGCCAGCAGCAGCGAGTGGCGGTGGTCCGGGCTGTAGCAAGCCGACCGGCGTTGGTGCTGGCGGATGAGCCCACGGCTAACCTCGACTCGGCGTCCAGTGACGCCCTACTGGACCTCATGGATGACCTGAATCGGGAACTCGGAGTGACCTTCGTGTTCGCGACCCACGATGCACGGGTGATGGACCGCTGCCGTCGTCTGGTACGTATGATGGACGGCGGCGTGGATTCAGAGGAAACGCCTGCTTAGCATTATGGGCTACAGTGCCAGGTTCGCCCTTGCCGCGCTGTGTATCCTTGGGGGTGTCGCACCCGCTGTCGCCCAATCGACCTGGGTCAGCGGATATCTCCAGACCGTCCCGCTCTTCAGTGGGGCTACCCAGTTTAGCCAGAATTCCTTCAGCGACTTTAATCGCATTCGACTGACGATAGACCCATCGTGGGGACCCTTGTCGGTTGAGACGGCTTACGACAACACGGTCTCGTTCCGCCAGCGAGCAGGATCCAGTGGTTTCGGGCTCGACACGGTGCCACGAGGTGGAGAGTGGTTGCCTCTGGGAGGGACGCACACGGGTTCGAACCGGGAGCATGTCCTGTGGAGCCACCGCTTAGATCGACTGAATATTGGTTTCAGTCCGACGGATGCTGTCGACCTCACCGTTGGCCGACAGGCGGTCTCTTGGGGTACGACGCTATTTCTGACTCCCGCCGACCCATTCTTGCCGTTCAGTCCCGCCGACCCGTTCCGGCAATTTCGTGGCGGCGTCGATGCCGCACGGCTACGGCTGTACCCGGGCCCTCTGAGTGCGCTCGACCTTGTGGTGCGCGTGACCGACACGCCAATGGGCCAGGAGGTGACTGCTCTCGGCCGGGGTCTCACCACGTGGCGTAACTGGGAGCTGTCGGCGTGGGCTGGGACGCTCTATGGTGATGCCGCCGGTGCGGTGGGAGCCACTGGTGGGATTGGCCTGTGGGCCGTCAGGGTCGAAGCGGTAATCCGAGCGATCGGCGGGCGAATAATCGGGCGCGGCACAGTCGGTCTTGACCGAAATATTCAGGTTGGTGGTCGAGATCTGTACCTGGTGCTGGAGTATCAACGTGATGGTCTTGCTGCATCAGAACCAGACGAGTACCTTGCCTTGCTGCTGACATCGGAGTTTCTCAGGGGAGAGCTGCAGACCCTCGGCCGCGATGAAGCGGTGGCCCAGGCGGCCTATCAGTTTCATCCCCTGTGGAGTCTATCCGGGCTTGCGATGTGGAACATGAACGATGGCAGTGTATTGCTTGCACCGGGAGTGGGGTATTCGGCTGGTGACGAAACAACGATTTCTGGTGGTATCTATTTCGGCCACGGCGCGGACACGGTGACGGCAACCCGGCCGCTGCCCTCGGAGTTCGGACTGTCCGGTACAACCGGGTATCTCTCCGTGAGCTTCTTTTTCTGACGTTGCCCGGACTATTTACTGATTGATGGCGGCCAGTAACCGGCCAACTAGGCCATTCAGGTAGGGCCTGGTGTTACCGGGACTAGGGCCAAGTCGCACGATGACAACATCGCGTGAGGGGATGATCATCGTTGTTTGTCCCATGAGGCCAGAAGCCCAATATGCATCTGCAGGGACTCGGTCAAGCGCACCCCCGCGGTTCAGCCAGAATAGCCCCCCATAGTCATTGCCACCGTCTCCTGGGGCGGGCGTACTGACGAACTCGGTCCAGTTGAGTGGTAGGAGTTGCTCGCCGAGCCACACGCCCTCCCAGAGGTAGAGCAGTCCGAAGCGGGCCCAGTCTCTAGCGCTGAGGTAATCATAGCCGGACAGGATGAAGTGTCCGTAGGGGTCAGTTTCCAGTACCGGGCTGTGTGCACCGATTCGATCGAATAGTGCACGTTGCGGAAAGCGGAGATACTCTTCGCCGGCCGCCTCAACGGTTTCCTTGATGATCCAGCCGAGTGTCAGGGGATCGCTATTCCGGTAGCGCCATTGGGTTCCGGGTTGCAGGCCGGCCGGTTGGTTGAGGACGTGCGCGAAGATATCCAGTCCATCAAAATAGACTCGCATGTGCTCGTTCGCTTCGCTGAAGGCCGTAGGACCTGTGAGGCCAAGGTTCGTAAAGTCGAGACCGCTGCTCATTTGGAGGAGATCTTTGAGACGTATTGTGCGACGGGGGTCATCGTCGTGCTGCCAGGCTGCTACTGGAGCTGGGCCCTCGATACTCAGATGTCCCTGCTGGACCAACAGGCCGATCAGGGTTGCGGTTAAGCTCTTGCCCTCAGACCAACTAAGTTGCGGGGTGTCCTTGGTAAACCCTGACGCATAGCGTTCCCCAATAATGCGCCCGTTGTAGAGAGCTACGATGGCTCGTGTGTTCTGTGGTTGGTCCATACCCCAATCTAGCGCGGCCTCGACTGTGGCCTGGTGTACTTCGGTAAATGTCCCGTGAGCGTAACGGTCGCCCATTGGCCAATCGTAAGTTGCGGGGTCAGGTGTTGCCCGCAGCAGAGTGACGGGAGTGAATTGGACGTCGGTATCGCCGGCTGGGAGGATCACGCACCCTTGGTCTCCGGTGTAACGAGCTGAACGGGGGAGAGTGTGTGGGGCAACTACGGTTGCCGTGTGTTGTTCGTGATCAACTTGATACTCGAAGCTTTTCTGCCAACCAAGCTGTGGAAAGGGGGCCATGTCCTCAGCAATGACGAGCTCGGCGCTACGAGGGTGGCTGCGGCCGACTACCCAGAGACCCGCGCATAAGTGATGGGCTGACATTGCCGCTGCGAACTCAAGAGCTCGTTGCTGATCCCCTTCCTTCGTCTCGAGTGGTGTCTGAGCCCAGAGTGGAAGATTCTCGCTGAGCATAGCGAGGGTGATGACTATGGCTACAACTCCACACTGCTTATGCAACATGAGAACCTCTTGGTTGAGAATTCTTAGCCGACTGTCACCAGGTTTGTGGTGACTCGAACTCCAGGCCGACCTGCATCTAGCCAGGTCATCATAACGTGGTTCGTGGCCAGTGCTTCGTGGTGAAGGTGATTTTGGTGCTGTTTGGCATATGAGTGTTTCTGGGGCGGGATCTTTGAATCTGAAAAGGTAGTCAGAAATTTGGAATATGGAGGAATGCCAGCCCACTTAATCCTGGTGGAATTTAGGACGAGGCTGGTTAAGAATATTCAAGCTAGCGTGATCAGTGAAAGGCACGATACACAAGAGTGGGTGTACCGTTTAAGATAGACGGGGAGCTCGCAAGCACGGGAGGGTGTGACATGAGACTGAAGAGTGAACCTTGTTCGGTGGCTCTTCCACTGTTAGCGTTCGGACTAACTTTAGTCATTGTGGGTCTCGGAGGCTTGAGACTGAAAGCGCAAGAGATGACCGGCGATAACCCATTCTTTGCTAGAAGTCCGTTGCCATATCAATTGCCACCATTCGACCGGATCGACGAGTCGCATTACCTCCCTGCGTTTGAGCGGGGAATGGCCGAGCACCTTGTAGAAATTGATAACATCGCCAGTTCCTCTGACGCGCCGACTTTTACGAATACTTTGGTTGCCCTTGAGAGGTCAGGTCGGTTGCTAGATCGGGTGGCGTCTACCTTCTTCAGTCTGTCGAGTGCGGACACAACTGATGCATTGGATGAAATTCTTGGTGAAGTGGCGCCGAAACTGTCGGCCCATAGCGACCGTATTCTTTTGAACGCTGATCTTTTTTCGCGTGTGCGGATGTTATACGACCAGCGCGGGAACCTAGATAGTGAAGGGGAGTCGCGGCGTCTAGTGGAAAAGACGTATACCGATTTTGTAAGAGCTGGAGCGTTGTTATCTGAAGAGGATAAGTCGCGAATGCAGGAGATCAACGCAGAATTGGCCAGCTTACAGACGACCTTCACACAGAATGTTTTGGATGAGGTGAATGCTTCGGCTGTGGTTGTTGACACGTCAGAGGAACTTGCTGGGCTGTCAGACAATCAAATTGCGTCTGCTGCTGCGGCCGCGGCCGACCGAGGTTTTGAAGGCAAGTATGTCATCCCCTTGTTGAACACCAGTGGGCAGCCGGCGTTGGCCTCGCTCGACAACAGGGAATTGAGGGAAGAAATCGCCCGTGTTTCTCTAAGACGGGGTATACAGGGTGGCGAGTTTGACAACCGGGAGGTCATCACTCGAATTGCGCGGCTTCGAGCTGAGCGGTCAGAGATGCTGGGTTATCCGAACCATGCGGCTTTCAGCCTCGAGGAGCAGACGGCTCAGACCGTCGAGGCGGTCAATGAAAGGCTTGCGAGCTTGGTGCCTCCTGCGGTGGCCAATGCCAGACGGGAGGCAGCAGACCTGCAGGCGATAGCCGAAGCTAGTGGTGTGGAGCTGACAGTGTCGTCTTGGGACTGGTCTTACTACACAGAAAAGGTTCGCGCCGACCGTTATGCATTTGATGCTGCACAGCTGCGACCCTATTTTGAAATAGATGCGGTCATTGAACGCGGAGTATTTTTTGCGGCCAATCGACTCTACGGACTGAACTTCAAGGAACGCACCGACCTTCCTGTGTACCATCCTGATGTTCGAGTCTGGGAGGTTTTTGAATCTGACGGATCGGCCCTAGGGCTGTTTCTGGGAGACTATTATGCTCGTCCTTCAAAACGCGGTGGCGCCTGGATGAATGCTTACGTGTCCCAATCTCATCTACTTGGGACGTCTCCAGTGGTTGCTAACCATCTGAACATACCGAAGCCGCCGGATGGCGAGCCGACATTGCTGACGTTTGATGAAGTGGAGACCATGTTTCACGAGTTCGGGCACGCGCTGCATGGGTTTTTTTCCAACGTGAACTATCCTTACTTTGCAGGAACCTCGGTGCCGAGAGACTTTGTTGAATACCCGTCGCAGGTCAATGAGATGTGGGCAACGTGGCCTGAAGTGCTCAAAAATTACGCCCTTCACTACGAAACCAGCGAGCCAATGCCGGCCGAGTTGCTTGAGAAAGTGATGGCTACGCAAACCTTTAATCAGGGCTTTGCGACTACCGAATATTTGGCAGCGTCACTGCTTGACCAGGCTTGGCATCAACTGACCGTTGATGAAATCCCGAGGCCTGCTGATGTGGAGCAGTTCGAAGCGACTGCGCTGGAGATGGCTGGTGTCGCGCTGGAGGCCGTCCCGCCGCGTTACCGCAGCACATATTTCTCACATATCTGGAGCAGCGGTTATTCGGCTGGCTACTATTCCTATATCTGGAGTGAGGTGCTGGATGCGGATTCTGTTGAATGGTTTAAGCAGAATGGTGGTTTGACCCGGGCCAATGGGGAGCACTTCCGCCAGACGCTCTTGTCTAAGGGAGGGAGTGTCGAGGCCCTCGATTTATATAGGGCATTCAGAGGAGCGGATCCTGATGTGCGCCCACTGCTTGTTCGACGTGGATTGAATTAACTATTTCAAGACCGATGTTGGTATTGGCAGGTGCCGTTCAATGAATCGCGATGGGTGCAACTGTTGAACCAGTGGCGCCTTGAAGCTTGAGCGGTTGTATGACAAAGGCGAACTCATGTACCTGGGTGGCCGCGAGCGTATCAAGTTTCATCCGCTCGACCAGGTGAATGCCGTGGACCACGAGCATCATCTGGTGGACGGGTAGTGATAGTTGGGGATCTGGGTTTGGGGATACCTCAACCGGGAAGTTATCTGAGCCGAGGAGCATTGGGTCTCGGTCGATCAACCATTGTGCGGCTTCCACCCCGATTCCGGGGCCTCCGGCGGAGAAGCGTTCAGGATCTGTGTTCCAAAGTGTGCCCCATCCCGTGTTGATCAACACAGCATCACCTGGTTCCAGAGTAGTTTGTTGACGTTCCAGTGCCTCTTGGAGGTCTGATACGGTGATTTCGTAACGGTCCGGCAGCATGGTGACGCTCTTAAGGCCGGCGATGTCGATGAGAACGCCTCGCGTCATCAATGTGCCGACGTTCTCCACGCCAAGGTGCGTGAAGCCGGTTCGAGTCATGACTTCCGGTAGGTTGTAGCAGTTGTAAAGACTGTCTCCGATGGTTTGGTGGCCGAAGCCGTCGAATTGTGTGCCGACCTGTCCCATTTCGCTAACAACCAACTCTTCGTTCGATCCACGGCGATTAGTGCCAGGATTCATGCGGGTCGGCTTCATGTGTAAATCGAAATGCCTATCGCCGAGTGGCATCGCTTCGTTGAGTGTTTGCCCTAGCTCGATGACTTCACCTGTTTGGATAAGCTGAGTAGCCCTGAGCACCGATTCGGGGCCCATGTGGTTGCCTGCTCCGCGCTCGTCACCTTCACCCCACCTGCTCGGACAGCGCTCTTCGGGAGTTGGTGGCGACCAAGACTGTCCCTGCGCATTGGCGGTGGTGATACCCATGCTAAGTGTGATGACTACTATTGGGGGGGTCCTCATGGCCTTCCTCCAGGGTGCCGATTAACTCTGCGGAGAAAATTGTTAGTTCCGGTGTGGTTCTCCGACTGGTATTCGGGCCTTTGATGATGCCTAGGCGTGTCGTGTGGTTGAGTCTTCGACAAATGCCTATGATGACAGTTCTTAAAAGCTTGAGTTGCCTATGTTAATGCCTGATTCAAATTATGCTTATTGGCACAACGTGATTCTATACTGCCATTCGTTCTGGGTGTCGACATTGACTGAGTAGCCGGCCGATGACAGGATCCCTGCGATGCCAAGTTAAATAGACCGGTTGCTGTCAAGCGCCTGACCCTGTGTCGTTTCAGTGCAGGGTGCCGGTGGCTACCAGTGTTGCTCGAACTCTTCCCGGTTTGAGAACGGTAGAAACGGTATCGAAAGTAAATAGATAGGAGGTTTTGATGCCAAAGCGGTTTTGTGCCTCTGTAGGTCTGTTGATGGTTGTAACCTGTCTAGCAGTCTGGATTGCGCTGCCAGGCCTTGTGTCTGCGCAGTCGGCGACCGAGTTTCCTCCAGTAACCGATGCGATGTTACAAAACCCAGCGTCGAATGATTGGTTGATGTGGCGCCGCACGCTCGATGGCTGGGGGTACAGTCCGTTAGAGGAAATCAATAAGGGCAATGTCAAAGAGTTGCGCTTGGTGTGGTCGCGAGGCCTGACCGAGGGCCGTCAGCAGGGGACCCCTCTCGTCTACAACGGCACGATGTATATGCCGAACCCGAGCGATGTCATTCAGGCGATCAACGCTGTCACTGGAGATCTTGTTTGGGAGCACCGCCGTGAGGTTCCAGACGATATTGAGGACTACGTCTTCAATAATCTGTGGCAGAACAACCGGAATTTAGCGATCTATGGTTCGTTCATCATCGATACCAGTGTGGATGATCATGTATTTGCCCTCGATGCGAACACAGGTCGGTTGGCCTGGGAAACCAAGATTCTAGACTACCAGGTGAACCCGGCGATGCAGAGTTCCGGTCCAATTGTAGTGAATGGTCGGGTGATTTCTGGTCGAAGTTGCATGCCGGTGGCTGGGCCTGAGGCATGTGTAATTACCGCCCATGATGCACAGACTGGAGAAGAACTGTGGCGTCGTAGAACCATTCCAGCCCCGGGGGAGCCTGGTGATGAAACTTGGGGTGGGGTTCCCTTTGAGGAGCGGAAGCACGTTGGTGCGTGGATGGTGCCGAGCTATGACCCAGAACTGGATCTGATTTACATTGGGACCTCTGTTACGTCGCCAGCACCGAAATTTTTGATCGGGGGAGCCGACAACCAGCACCTCTATCACAATTCCACCTTGGCCCTGGATGCCGACACAGGGGAGATTGTGTGGTACTACCAGCACTTAAATGACCATTGGGACCTTGACCACCCTTTTGAACGGATGCTTGTCGACACACCCGTGGCACCTGACTCGGCTGCGGTGAGCTGGATTAATCCACGGTTGCAGCCTGGAGAGGAACGAAGGGTGATTACCGGAATTCCAGGCAAGACCGGGGTGGTATACACCCTAGACCGAGCAAATGGTGAGTTTCTGTGGGCGACGCCAACCATTACACAGAATGTGATCAGTGGTATCGATGGCGCTACTGGGGTGGTGACCGAAAACTCAGAACTGGTGTTCAGCAGTGCCGGTCAGGAGGTGCTGACCTGTCCTCACGCGAGCGGTGGCAAGGACTGGGAGGCAGGGGCCTATAGCCCTCGGACGAACACGATGTATTTTCCGCTTCGGAATGTCTGCGCTCGGATGCTCGCTGAGGGACCAGAGAGCACTTCGACCTATGCGATTGTGTGGCGTTCGCAACTGGCACCAGGAACTGATCAAGTGGGGACGGTTCAGGCTATTTCTGCTGAGACGGGTTCGGTCGCGTGGATACATGAGCAACGGGCGGCCACTATGTCGCTTGTGGCCACCGGAGGTGGTCTCGTCTTTGGAGGAGACGTTAACGGTCGATTCCGAGCCTTCGATGATGAAACGGGAGAGGTGCTGTGGGAGATCAATCTCGGTTCATCAGTGTCTGGTTTTCCGATCAGCTATGCTGTTGATGGACGGCAGTATGTGGCTGTGAGTACCGGTACACCTCGGTTTATCGATCTGACGCCAGAATTGCGGCCGAGTCGTGGTAATAATTTGTTTGTATTTGCTTTACCGGATATCGACTGAAGTGGTAGTGGATGGTTTGTAAGCTGTTTACGCAGAAGATGACGGAGAACTCGAAGAGTAACCGACGACCTGGTTTTCAGCTTCGTGAACGGTATGATTTTGATCCTAGATATTGCGGAAGCAAGTGAGACTGGTAGGTCGCTAGATGTGTAGAGTCTGCAAAAGAGATTATTTGGGGATATACGGAATGCTGATGACGGTTGAAGGAATGCAAAAGCGGTGTGGAATTGTGCTTGGGGTGTCCTTATGACGACAGGCGTCCAGGGACAGCAAACCGTCAGCCTCCACACGGTTGCTGGAAGCACCAAGCTTAAGGAGCACAACGTAGAGCTTCCATCCTATGAGCGAGAACGTTTCGATGATATCGCGTTCATGACGGCGATGAATCTATGTTTGCTGGGTAACTATTCACAAACTGGGCATTTTGGTGGACCTTTGGCTTACACGCCCTACAATGTCGCTTGTCACCTTGCAGGCCCGGCCCTGGGGGGACTTCGTTACGACCTCCGCGACCCTAAGGGTCCGTTCTCAGACAAGTTCATGCTCGCCGGTGGGCACAGTATCCCGACTTGTTATGCCTTGTGGATGATTCTGTATGAAGCTCTGCGGAAAGAGTACGAAATATCAGGAGACATCCGGTTTAAGGTGGACCCTAAAATAGCGTTTCTGCCTGTTGATGCCCTCGGATTTCGTCGTGGGGCAGGGGCATTAGAGACTTTACTTGACGCTAACGGCTTGACAGATCATCCGCTTTTTGGAGAAGCCAAGATTCGTGGTATTCGGTCGTTGGCTGGACATGCCGAATCTACCGACGCGACAAACGATGTCAACGGTGGGCCCTCCGGAATCGGGGTTGCTACGGCCGCTGGAAAGGCAGTGTTCTGGGATTACGTTGGGGCAGCGCAAGACCTCAAAGTGGTTGCGCTTGAAGGGGAATTCGCCTTGACCGAGGGACACGCCCAAGAGTTGAAGAACATAGCGGTGTCTCAACAGGTTGGCAAGCGGCTCAGGGTGCTTCTGTCGCTTAATAACGCTGGAATCGACGATACCTTGATCGGCGGTGTGATCAAACCTCAGTACAAGGACTACGACATTGCTCAGCAATGGGTGTCGTGGGGCTGGAATGTTTTCACGATTGAAAATGGTAACGACTTTGACCAGGTCATCGCGGCCCTGAAAACGATGGAAGAATGGCCGGCTCAGGATCGCCGACCGATGATCTTGGTTGGACCAACCGTAAAAGGATGGTGGCCATCAGTCCACGACGGAAAAATCAATGGACACGACCACTTGGTCAGTTATCCGTCTCATCCTTATGGGTTCAAGATGAACGGCGAGTATTTTGTTGCATTAGCTGAATCTTTCGAACAGAGGTTCGGTGTGACGTTCGATGGTATCCGCGATGGAGTGCCAGAGACTGAAGCGGATCGATTGATCCAGTTCAAGACGAACGTTGATAAGTTGCTATCTGTGCTGGACCGGCGAGAGGGACTACGTGAATGGACTGCCAAACGCTTGATCGACATCGCCGACTCGGTAAACCGGAATCCATCTCTCCGGATTGATACAGCAACGAATCCGTTCTTGGATTCTCGGTTGAAGGTCGAGAACCTACCGACTGAACCTCAAGATGTGGTTGTGGAGAATAAGCACTCCGGTGAGCAGATCACGCGCCGAATTTCGCTGTTTCATAAACCCGGACTCAAACAGGGCCCGAGGCGTGCGATTAGTGAAATCGGCGCATGGCTTAATTACGTCACTGAAGGGCGCTTCATGACGATGGCCGCTGACCTGTCCGGTTCGATTAACGTTGAAAAAGCCAACTTGTTGGGGCACTACGACCCGGTTGAGAATCCCTATGGCACAAGGCTCAAGGCAGCTATTCAAGAAGCAGGAAACACCTCGACAGTCATTGGTCTGATTAGTCAGAACGCATCCTCTGACCCTGCGAACTATGCCGGAGTGTGGGGAATATCTGGTACATACGGCGCATTCACTCCGCTTATGTATACGCCAGCGCGGGTGTTCTCGCAAATGAATCAGGACAGTCCGTTCGAGCTAGGAGTGCTGAATGTCTTAGCAGGGCACTCTGGTCCAGAGACGGCCGCCGATGCCAGGACGCATTTTGGAATATTTGCTCCTCAGACCTGGACATTACTGCCACGGGGACAGGTCATTAATCTGTATTTTTGGGACTACAACGACGTTGCTCCTGGATACTTTGCAGCAGTTCAGAAAGCACTTGAAGTCAAAGAAATCGGTATCATCGTAATCCATGTTGCCCGTCCAGATTTTCAGGTGGTCGACCGTGAGACTTTTGCAGACCGTGATCTCCTGGCGGCAGCTAAGGGTCTCTATCTAATTCGTGACTACCAGAGTGAAAAGCCCTGTATGGGTACGGTGTTTGTGCAAGGCTCTAGTGCGACGATGAATGTGGTCAAGGTGATTCCACGACTAGACGCAGACGGGATCAATGTGCGCATTGTGTCTGTCATTAGCACCGAACTGTTTGGCTTCCAGCCGGAGGAGTACCAGCGGCATGTGTTACCAACATCCTCGCGCTATGACTGTATGGTTGTTAGTACGATGACCAAGCGTGTTCCACCGATTCCCAATCTTGGACCCGTCACAGAAGCCTACTCGCTCTATGCCGACTTTGATGATCGCTGGCGAAGTGGCGGAACGGAACCGGATGTCATAGCGGAATCTCACCTCGACGAGGATTCGATTTATCGAGGTATTGTGCGTTTCGCTGAGGATAGAGCGGTGCGTTTGGAGCAGCAGCGAAGCGCCTTGGCAGCACTGAGCTAGATATCGGGGTCCCACCGGTGTGGGTTTTATGGCTCATGGATTGCTGATGCTATATGCCGACCTAGGTCAAGGAGTGGCTCAGCTCCCCAATTGGGACGCCGGTGAATCATCATTGTCTGGTCCATCTCCGAGTCGGGGCTGTGACGAAGGCGGAGTTTAGCCATGGAACGATATATAGCAGCATTCGTCTTGCTTGGACTCATTCAATTCTCAAGCGATTCGGCTCAGAGCAGAGAGGACGACGCTTTTAGTCTTGGTGTTCTGACGACCGGTCTACAGTATCCGTGGGAGATTTCGTGGGGACCGGATGACTATATCTGGGTGACTGAGCGTACGGCGAAACGGGTGACTCGGGTGAATCCAATAGACGGCAGCAAGGAAGTCGCTGTGACGATTGACGAGGTTATTCAGAACGTCGCCCAAGATGGTCTGCTCGGTCTGGCGGTGCACCCGGAACTTGGGAAGGGAAGTGGGGCCGATTACGCTTATGTGGCCTACACCTACCTGGGGCAGATGGGTTTAAGACTGAAGGTCAGACGGTTTTCCTTTGACTCAGCCAGACACACTTTAGAGGACCCTTTCGATATCATTACAGAGTTACCAGCTCACGACGACCATTTGGGTGGACGCCTAGCGATTGGCCCAGACGAGAAGTTATATCTGACCATTGGAGATCAAGGTGGTAATTGGCTCCAAAACTACTGTAATCCCAATCTGGCTCAAGAGCTGCCTACGGCCGGCGAGGTGCAGTTGCAGGATTGGGGGAGCTATCAGGGGAAGGTGCTTCGACTGAACCTGGACGGTTCGATTCCAGTAGACAACCCGTCACTTAACGGAGTTCAGAGTCACATTTTCTCATATGGGCACCGCAATCCACAGGGGTTGGTGTTTGGCCGAGACGGGGCTTTGTACGCTTCGGAACACGGACCAAGCACCGACGATGAGTTGAATCTGGTCGAGTCCGGCAAGAATTACGGATGGCCTCAGGTCGCTGGATATCGTGATGGGCAAGCCTATGTTTACTTTAACTGGTCAGCCTCGGAACCGGAATCCTGTAGCGATTTGGTCTTCAGCACCAGTGAGGTTCCGCCATCAGTCCCTTCTGAGACAGAGGATTCGTGGAGTCATTCTGATTTCCAGCCACCGATTCAGACTTTGTTTACGGTGTCGAGCGGATATGACTTTGCCGCTCAAGGCGGCGCTACGATTGCTCCATCGAGTTTGGGAGTCTACACGACGCGCGAAGGTGGTATCCCAGGCTGGGCTGATTCACTGCTGGTGCCAGGCATGATTAAGGGCCGGATGTATCGCCAACAGCTTTCAGCGGATGGGAGCTCTGCTGTAGGTGAGCCGGTTGAGCTTTTCAGAACTGCAAACCGGTACAGAGATATAGCTATTCATCCGAATGGTCGGACGATTTATGTCGCCACCGATAATGCCGGGCGCACGACCGGCGTGACTGGAGAGATGACTCAAGTATTGGACCATCCTGGGGCGATTGTACAATTTCATTACACCGGTCAAGAATGAGGAACAGCGGGAGACACGACAGAAAATGTACCTGTGGAGGCAGTGCCCTGCGAAGGGGGCTATAGAAGCTTGTTGGGTAGGCGCTGGATCATTGCGCCCTCAGTCAACACCAGTAATGGATCTATTTGAGGGCACGGAACTGAACGGTGTAAGAGGGGGATTGCTAGAATTTATGCAGTCGGAACAGAACTGATGCAGTCAAATATGCACACTGCTGTCTTCGTTGTTGTGATCCTCCTTTCTGCCAGCCTTGAACTGGTAGGTAGACAGGCTGCTGTGGCTCCACTGGACGACGTTCGTATGCGAGCGGATCAAGGAAATGCTGACGCACAGGCTGAACTCGGATTCAGATACGCCAACGGCAGAGGTGTCTCAAGAGATCAGGTCCAGGCTATGCACTGGTATGGACTGGCGGCCGAGCAGGGCCATGTCTATACCCAGCATAACTTGGGTGTCATGTACAGCAATGGCCGCGGTGTGCCGCAGAGCCAGACGGAAGCTGCTCATTGGTTCCGTCTGGCGGCCGAGCAAGGTTATGACCGTGCACAATACAACCTTGGAATCATGTACGACACTGGTCGTGGGGTTCAGTTGGACCACGTCGAAGCCGTCCGTTGGCTGAAGCTGGCAGCTGAACAGGGACACGCTGGGGGGATGTCCTACCTTGGCGCCATGTACGGAAGTGGAAAGGGTCTGTCGCAGGATTACGTTCGGGCTCACATGTGGCGCAGTTTGGCGGCTTCCCGGGACACCACCGAGAATCGGCAGATAGCGATTGAGGCTCGAGATGCCTTAGCAAGGCGGATGACAGCGACTCAACTAGCCGAGTCCAGGTACCTTACCCGTGAATGGGAGGCTGTTCACCCGCCTGGACCGTAGTGCGGGTTATCCACTCTAACGGCCATTACTTGAGTCTGAAGTGCAATGTTGAATTTTGCAGCGTTATTGCACGATAGAAAAGACAGAGGGTGACTGGGGTGGTTCAATTTGGAGTCAAGTGATGGGAATAATCAGTCGTCTGGCGGCACGTGCTGTGCAGGAAATAGCGAGTGACCCTGAGACACGTGCAAAGCTCTCCCAAAAATTGAGAGAGACCTCTCGAAAGTTGGCCGAAGAGCTTGAGCCTCGAGCGAGGCAAGCATGGCGTGACAGCCAGCCGAAAGTGGAATCGGCTAAGCGGGGATTGAAGCGGTTTGCTCATAACCTTAGAGAGGAATACCGAAAAGGACGTGATGGTGAGTAGGGTGTTACGGCTCCAGAGAGAGGGAGGGCCTGTCTAGGAACGGGACCACATATATGAAGCGGATGGGTTGCCGCAATTCCTGCTGCCACCTACGGCTGTTCCATTTTTGCTCTTGTCGAACTGAGGTAATTGGCCTCCGACTGGATAACACCTAAGGTAGATTCCCCACTACGAGTAGGTCAGAGAGGTCGGCGCCTGGAGTGCGGTCCTCCGGACCCGAGTCACGTCTGAAGATTCGTGCCGCCTGTGTGCCCCCAATCGTCGCTCGCTGTCCAACTACCCGAATCCAACCTCCCTCGCGGATTCCGACCACGGCAGTGGAGTTTTCTTCTAGGTATTCAGCGAGGCGCTGATCGCGGGTTTCGCCCATGTGAGTCGTGTGTCCGCGTGGTTCCACATAGTGTGGGTTGATTTGAAATGGTACGAGAGCGATCGCGTCCAAGGAGTCTGGCTCGACAATTGGCATGTCATTGGTGGTGCGGATGGTGGGTGACGCTATGTTAGCCCCAGCGCTTGCTCCCATATAGACCATGCCTTGACTGACGCGCTGACGAAGTTTTTTATGTAAATAGGCATCACGCAGTGTTTTGAGGAGCCGAAAAGTGTTTCCGCCTCCAACGAAGGCCGCTTCTGCCCAGTCAAGCGTTTCAAGTCCAGCATCATCGGCAGTGACAGTTCGCACAACGAGGCCTTCACGCTCGAACCGTTGCTGCGCCTTTGCTCCGTAGGCATCACGATCAAAAAGTGCGAACGGGATGAATGCGAGCTTACGTCGCTGTCCGAGGATGTCGAGTATCTCGTCCATGCAGTGGTCGAGATAGCCTTCCCCGTGGTTTGTCGAATTACTGATCAGAAGCAGTTGAGTCAGGGCAGATGTCCCCTTCAATAGGATTGGTCGAAGCTGCGGCAGACCTCAAGTCGATCGATGATCTCCAGACCGCAGCAACAAAGGGCTAAGGCTGTCCGGCTCGAGCCAATGATATTTCTACCGACCTAGTTCCCAGAGGCTGCAGGAAGTGTGTAGTTGGGCGTGCTGGATTGTCTGACGTCCTGGTGGAGAGAAAAGAGGGCTTGAGGGGGTTCCTCTGCCCTCCATTCTTGCTTGCCCCTACTCTCGAATTCACTGTGCGTAATGATAGTAGTGCTCAAAGGGAATCATGAGGTGTGCGTAGTCTGTGCCAGCAAACATCGCGTAGGGCGATCCAGACGTGAAGTCGGTTGTGAAGGCGTCCAAGCTGCTAATGTCTTTGGGCATCATCATCAGATGCGGTCCGGACATGATCCAGTTGTCTGGATCCTCAGCCTCGGCCTGGCTCATCACGAGCGGGGTGGTGTTGTCTTCTCCCATGTCTCCGTGAAGCATCCATATAAAGACGTTACGTTCGAGCTGAGGGGTTTCTCCGGTGAGATAGGCGACGACCCATTTAAAGCCTTCTCCATCGGCACACAACGGCATGGCTTCGTGAGCGTCCATCCAGCCGTTTTCGGGTTCAGCCGGTCCTCTTGGATTAGCAGGAACACAAGTCCAGCCGTTCGTACCTGCTCGTAAGACATTATTAGAAGCATCGACCGCCGTTGCGTTCTCCGCAATAAATGAAGGAGCGGCAGTTGTGTATGCCCAGATTTGCCATTCTGCAGATGTATGCGGACCAGAGGGTTCAGCCTGTTGGCCAAACGCACTGCCTAGTCCTAGAGTGAGCACGGTGATGGCAGTTGTTGGAATAAGCAGTGTTTTTGACATTGAGCCTCTCATTCTCCACCTCATGAAAAGTTAATGTTGAGATGAAAAGTATATATTGAGAATGCCGATCTTGATAAGCGGCTACACGAAAATTCCATCAAAGAAGCCACCCAGGACAATGATGGCAAAATGGTTTGGCTCTTCATTGCTTGAATCTGAGGTAGGTTTAGAGAAAATCCCTGATGGCCAGTTTAACTAAGCCGGCAATACCTGTGTGAGCTAGGACCGGATCGGTAAGGAATAATTTGGTTCTTTTTGATGTGTTGGAACGGGGACAGACAATGAAGTGTTTGACACAAATTCTTGTTGATGATTGGCGGGGGTAACCATATGCATCGATTCATGTCAGGTCTATTTTGTTGGCTGTTCGTGTTGGTATCGGAGTTGCTGGCTCAGCCGCATTTGCTCGAGGCCTCGATCGAGGATCTCCAGGCCTTACTGGATGAGGGTGATATCACGTCGGTTGAGTTGGTTACGTGGTATCAACAACGCATTGACAACTATGACCAGCAAGGTCCGACCCTGAACGCGATACAGCATCACAATAGCAGCGCGTTGGCTCAAGCGAAGGCGCTGGATGAGGAACGCGAGCGTTCGGGTTCTCGGTCCTTGTTGCACGGTATTCCGGTATTGGTTAAGGACAACTATGAAACTATCGATATGCCTACAACCGTGGGGTCCGCGATCATCGACGGGCACTGGCCTAAACGAGATGCCACGCAAGTCGCCCGACTGAGAGCGGCCGGCGCGATCATGCTTGCTAAAACAACCATGCATGAATTTGCGTATGGCTGGACCACTAGAGGGTCTGCCTTCGGTGTGACGCGCAATCCCTACGGCCCCGAGCGTCACCCGGGTGGCTCGAGTGGTGGTACCGGTGCGGCGGTGGCAGCGAATTTCGGGGCTGTTGGCCTAGGTAGCGACACCTGTGGTTCCATTCGGGTGCCAGCAGCCCACAATAACCTGTTTGGGTTGAGAGGGACACAGGGAATTAGCAGTCGAGCTGGCATCGTCCCCTTGTCGAGTTCCCGTGATATTGGCGGGCCACTTGCCCGGAGCGTGCGTGATTTGGCAATCACGCTAGATGCCACGGTGGGCTATGACCCTCTTGACGTTCAGACAGCCGAGTCGTTTGCCAAAATCCCTGATAGCTATCTGAACGAATTGAGGCAAGTGGACCTGGCTGGCTGGCGGATTGGCGTGCTAGCTGACTGGTTTGGTGATGAACCGCAGCATAGCGGAGTGAACGATCGAATCGAGCATCTACTGACCGAACTTAGTAACGCTGGTGCATCGATCGTTCGCCTGACGTCGCCAGCGTTGACTGTGATGAAGGCTGAAAGTGCAGCTCCAGGAGCATTCTTTGTTGATGACTATGACATGAAAAGGGATTTGTCGGCCTATCTTCAACGTTACCCGGCTCTGCCAGTGCAATCGTTCATGGAGTTGGCAAAGGATGAGCGGCTTTCCCGCGATGTGGTTTCGCTCTGGGAGGGGATTTTGAGTGCTAATTACGATTCGAGGCAGACCTATCTTGAACGCCACGCGGACGGGAGAGAAATGCGCACTGAGCTCTTGATGCTCTTGCAAGCGAACGATTTGGATGTCTTGGCTTATCCGACGGCTACCGAAGAGGCAGTAAAGTTGGGAGAGGAGCAATCGCACTTCAACTGCAAATTGGCTGCAGCTTCGGGACTGCCCGCGATCTCCGTTCCGGCCGGATTCGGCAATTACGAGATGCCCGTGGCGCTAGAGCTGTTGGCTGAGTCGTGGGCGGAGCAAGAACTACTCAATCTTGCTTATACCATCGAACAACTAGCCCCGGCCAGAAAGCCGCCGCGGCACACGCCATAGACTAGGCCGGTGAACCTACTTGGAAAGCTCGAGGACCGCCCACTAGAAACGCGGCGGTCCTCTGGATGGTGATATGTTCGGTGGAATCTGTTGTGTTCGTGACCGCTACTGAGTTTTCTTGGCCTCTTGTAACTCGATATTGCGGTAGACCTCTTGGATGTGCTTAATATCGTGATTCCCCTCGTGGCAGGCATACTCGTACATGGGGCCTTCGGTTGCCATCATTGGAATCTCGGCGCTCCACGGCTGGTCCCAGGTGTTTGGGTCTTCAACGGTGAACTCGTAGTGGATTCGGTCATCGGCGATACGGGTGAATCGTTCCACCACTTTGAGGTCACGGCTTGAACCTTGCCACGCAGTGCTGTCGTTAAAGTGATTGCTTTCAACCACCAGGGTGTCGCCGTCCCAGTATCCTCGAGAGTCGCCTGGATATTGGCGAATATCTTCAGAGATTTCAGGGCGTCCATCCACTGGGATTATTCGTGGTGGGTTGTTATTTTGCTCGGTGAAGATCACCACGTGGTCTGAGTTCTGGAAGATCTGGTGAATGTCGTTATAGGACGGATTCTGCAATGGAGGTCCATTGTAGCCATAGTAGATGCAGCGTTCGCTCAGAGGCCGCAGTTCGTAGCCGTCGAATGGTCCGCGGTTTCCGCGTGCGGCGCGTCGTGCGTCGGCCCGCGCTTGAGCTTGGGCGTTACGCGGTGGGATCCGACCGTTTGCTGGGTCGGTGACCAGCGATGTTCGTCGGGTTGACAACCCTTTGGGCACGCGGGTTGCCAGCCAGATGGCATTGTCGTAGTGAACGTAGGTCTCATCGCGGTAGGTTTGATTGAGGACCTTTTCGCGTTCATCGCTGTCCGCGAGGGTGATGACGTGACGGGCGAGGGGATCTGCGCCGTCTACGGTGAGCTGTGCCTGCAGCTGAGCCCACTCCTCCTCGCTATAGAACGCCTGATCACCTAGATACTCTGGTCGTTCCATAGGGGTGAATGTTTGGGTTGTCCAGTAGCCCTGCAGGTTCGGCTGGCCGTTGGGCATGCGGGGCATTTCCCATCCTGGATCCACCTCAGGGGCGTTGCCCGATTGACCTTGCCCGAACGACAAGGCCGGAATAAACAAGGCGATAGTTAGGATAGTGGCAACTACTCGGAGACGATCATGCATCTCAATCCTCCTCAAGAGGCTTCCCGTGTAATCCGTAATGACCCCATCATCGCTCAGGACAGCGCTGTCTGCAAGCCTGTTGCTGGGTGATGGACTATTGGCGTTCGGCCGTCAGTCGACGGACGAGCTCGATCGTGTGGGTTGGCGCCTCGAATTCGGCTTCCTCGAGAGGTGTCCGGCCATGTTGATCCCTAGCTTCGAAGTCAGCACCGTGCGCGGCGAGGTATTCGACAATGGCATCGTCGCCGACACGAATAGCGTCGTGGAGAGCGCTTGGGGTGCCCACCGGGTGCTGGTTCACGTCAAGCCCCAGCTCGACGGCGAAATGGACAGCCTCTTGGTTTCGGCTTCGGGTGGCCAAGAGGACTCCTCCAGCACCCTCGAAGGTTTCGGTTGTGGGATCTGCCCCGACGGTAACCAGTGTCTCCATCATCGCGGTGTCACCGCTCTGTGCGGCAATCAGAAAAGGAGTGAGTCCACTTGTGGAGCGGATACCAGCCGCGTTCCATCCGTCGTTGCGGGCGGTTCGTGCTTGGAGGTCTGCACCGCGCGCCACAAGTTCTCTTGCTAGTGCGCTGTTGCCCTGTCTGGCCACTTCGTGCAGAGGGCTCGCACCTGTGCGGTCACGTGCGTTGACGTCAGCGCCTTTGTCCAGCAGCAGTCGGGTGACGGCCTCACTCCCCCGAGCGAGTGCAATCATGAATGCGGTGTTGCCATCGGAGGCCACTACATGCGGTTCAGCCCCAGCGGCCAGTAACAGTTCCGCACTGGATGGGTCCGTGTGCTCGGCTGCGAAGAGGATGGGCCGGAAGCCGCGGTAGGATTGGGCATTGACGTCGGCTCCAGCCTCAACCAGCAGACGAGCTATGGCGGGGTGGCCTGTAGCTATGGCCCACATCAGAGGGGTCTGACCCATGCGTGCTTCCGCCGTGTTAACGGTGGCATCGTGGTCGAGCAACAACCGCACTATATCGATACTGCCAGACAGGGCTGCGGCCATCAGTGGCGTGTCGCCGCTCCATCGAGCTGCTTCGACGGAGGCTCCTGCATCCAGTAGCATCTGTGCAATGGACACATTCCCGTTGCTACTTGCTGCCAGCAGTGGTGTTTCCCCATTTTCGTCAGGGATATTAGGGTCGGCCCCGGACTGAAGCAGGATGGTAACGATTGCGAGGTCGTTACGTAGGGATGCCCACAGGATCGGGGTCGACCCATCTGCTCT
Organism: Acidobacteria bacterium UBA2990; assembly: GCA_002347025.1. GTDB lineage: Bacteria > Acidobacteriota > Vicinamibacteria > Vicinamibacterales > UBA8438 > UBA2990. The sequence continues at coordinate 46,437 of DEAE01000007.1, read as the reverse complement.
TGTCTCATTGACGTCGATTCCCTCATCGATCAGGGACCCGACAAGTTGTTCATAGCCCCTTTGCGTAGCGTCGATCAACTGCGTTTGGTTCGCGTTGTCTGCCTGTTGGGCGAGTAGGGAGGGGAGACTAAATGAGCAGGCCATTAGGGCAGTCACGGCGATCTTTCGCATGGTTCTAATGGTAGACTGGGCGTCCAGTGACCGGAAGATATATTTACCGGGCAGCGGCCTTTATCACTTTGTTTGTCGGCTTACCGACGACTTCGGCGATGTCAGAGCAGGCTGAAGTGTTGGTGGAGGTAGATAGTCTTCTCAAAGATACGGTCCAACGCTACTGTCTTACCTGCCACAATGACCGCACCAACACTGCTGACTTTTCGCTTTCTGGGTTGAGTTCTGCTAGCCGGATGCCTGCCGAGGTATTGGAGAAGGTACTCCAAAAGCTGCGTGCAGGCGAGATGCCGCCTGTGGGCCGGTTACGTCCAGATGCGGAGACGACGGCGACGCTACTTGTCCGGTTAGAACAGCTGCTTGATGCGCAGGCATCTGTGTCGCCCAATCCAGGAGCCCCGGCGATTCACAGACTAAATAGGGCGGAATATCGGAACGCCGTGCGAGACCTGCTGGATTTAGACTTGGATCACGCTCGCGATCTGCCGGCTGACGACTCCGGCTACGGTTTTGACAACATTGGGGATGTCCTGACGGTGTCGCCGTTGCACATCGAAAAATATGTCTCGGCTGCCAGGCGCATCAGCCGTCTGGTTGTCGGAACGATGGTGCCTCGACCGGTGGTGGAACGTTATGAAAGTCCTCGTGGCAAGTCTGAAGAGGCACTAGACCAATTACCTCCAAATGCGCGCGGTGGCATCGTATTCCGGCACTACTTTCCATTTGATGCGGAATATGTGCTCACGGTGCGCGTGGGTGGTCGGCGGGCTTCCGGGATGCCGGCGCCTCGTCTTGATCTGCGTATGAACGGGCGTCGAGTCCATTTGGTCGACGCTGACTTCAGCGGTGAGGATGGGAACCAGGGGAGTCGGAACTTTGAATTCAGGATGTCCGTGGCTGCGGGTGACCACGAAATTGGCGCTGGGTTTCTCACGGAGTTTGCCCGGATCGAGGACATAGGGGCTACAACACTCAATGATGTCTCTGTTGACTATGTTCTCGTGAGTGGCCCGTTTGGGGCTACAGGCCCTGGGGAGACGACGTCCCGCCGGAGGTTGTTTGTCTGTCGGCCTGAACTGGGTCATGAGGAGCGTTGTGCTAGGCAGATCCTTGGTGAGGTTGCTAGACGAGCCTACCGACGGCCGGTGACCAGCTCTGATATTGATCCGCTGCTGGAGCTTTACCAGCTAGGGCGGATTGAGGGAGGGGGGTTCGAGGCGGGCGTCGAAATGGCGTTGAGTGGCGTGTTGGTATCGCCCAACTTCCTCTTTCGCACCGAGGGTGCCCCGCCCGGTTTGGCACCCGGTTCCGTCTATCCGGTTTCTGACTTCGACCTTGCCTCTCGACTGTCGTTCTTTCTCTGGAGCAGTATTCCTGATGATGAATTACTTGACCTTGCTGGCCAGGGCCGCCTGAGCGACACTGAGGTGTTGGCTGGCCAGATCAAGAGAATGTTAGCCGATCCAAAAGCTGGCGCTCTAGTGGACAACTTTGCTGGGCAATGGTTACATCTGCGTAATGTTGCTGACTGGACCCCTGACCCTGAACTATTCCCTGGATTCGACGAGTCACTCCGTTACGGGTTCCTGCGTGAGACGCAGCTGTTTCTGGAGCATCTGATTCGTGAAGACCGGAGCGTCTTTGAACTGATTGACGCCGACTACACATTTTTGAACGAGCGTTTGGCGGAATTTTATGGTGTCGAGGGTGTTCGGGGTGGGTATTTTCGGCGTGTGTCGACGGAAGGCACTGAACGAGGTGGCATCCTCACTCAGGGCAGCATCCTGATGGTGACCTCATACCCAACTCGAACTTCACCGGTGCTGCGTGGAAAATGGGTACTTGAAAACCTATTGGGTGCTCCGCCGCCTCCACCGCCTCCTGATGTTCCAGAACTGCCTGACAGGGCTGGTGCATCTCCAGGAAGTCTCAGAGAGGCTCTCGAGCAGCATCGGGCGAACCCCGCTTGCGCGGTTTGTCATGCCAGGCTCGACCCGTTAGGGTTCTCTCTTGAGTCTTTCGATGCTGTCGGTGCTTACCGGCTTGCCGAACAGGGGCGTCCCATCGAAGCTGTAGGAGTTCTCCCAGATGGTACTGTGGTAGATGGACCGAGGGGCTTGAGAGGTGTGCTGCAGGCTCGTCAGGTGGAGTTCGTCGAAACTGTTGCCGAAAAATTACTGACATATGCGCTGGGTCGCGGTCTGACCTCGTCCGATCGCCCAGCCGTGCGCCAGATTCGCCGGCAGGTAGCCGTTCATGACTACCGATTTTCAACGCTGGTTGCAGCGGTTATTGATAGCGTTCCGTTTAGGTTCAGGAGGAAGCCGGAATGATGATCACTGGAACAGCATTGCCGCGGCGGACGTTCCTACGTGGGCTGGGCACTGCGGTTGCCCTTCCATTCCTCGATGCCATGAAACCGGCATTTGCCGCTCGCCCAACCCCTATTCGTCGGGTAGCCTTCGTGTATACGGCTAACGGCGTGATTATGCCGGATTGGACGCCAGTGGAGGAAGGGACCGGCTTTGAGTTTACCAAGACGCTCCACCCGGTCGAGCCGTTCCGTGATCAGCTTCTCGTACTGACTGGCCTTGCGCATCGAAACGGAGAGGCTCTGGGTGACGGCCCTGGGGATCACGCGCGAGCGGGGGCGAGTTGGTTGACCGGCGTGCACCCGAAGAAGACCCAGGGTGCTGATATTCGGAATGGACAATCCGTTGATCAGATACTGGCAAAGGATCTTGGGCAGAGCACGCCGCTGCCTTCACTCGAGCTCGGACTCCAGGATGTGCGAATGGTAGGTGGCTGTGATTCTGGGTATAGCTGTGCTTATAGCAATACTTTATCGTGGAGTTCGTCCACCACCCCATTACCTTACGAGAACAACCCGAGGCGGGTGTTTGAGCGCCTGTTCGGTGACGGTGATACGACCGATCCGGTGGAACGTGCCGCGCGGGCTCGCCAGAATCGAAGCTTGCTCGATTTTGTGCTTGAGGACGCACAGCGGTTACGTCCTCGTTTGGGAACGAGCGACCGGCGTAGGTTGGGAAACTATCTCGATTCTGTGCGAGAAGTAGAGCGTCGCATTCAGAACAGTGAGCGACGCGATAGTGACTACATTGACTTGCCTGAATTGGTTCGGCCGGACGGAATACCACCGACGTTTGAGGAGCATGTACAACTGATGTCCGACCTGATCACCATTGCGTTTCAGACCGACCTCACTAGGGTAGTCACCCTGATGTATAGCCGGGAGGGAGGCAATCGCACCTATCGGTCTATCGGTGTGCCTGATGCCCATCACGGTCTATCCCACCATCGGAACGACGCGGCACGTATGGCTCGCCTGCAGCTGATTGATCGGCATCATGTGGCCATGTTCGCCGACTTCTTGGACAAAATGCGTGGCGCCGAGGATGAGGATGGTAGCCTTCTCGACCATTCAATGGTGCTGTATGGCAGCAGTCTTAGTGACTCGAACCAACATACCCATGACAATCTCCCAACTTTATTGGCGGGTGGAGGAGGTGGCGCGCTGCATGGTGGACGCCATATCCGCTATGCTGACGGTACGCCGATGACGAACCTGTTTCTTACCATGCTCGACCGTCTTGAGATTCAGCGAGATCAGCTAGGCGATAGCACCGGGCAGCTCGAGCACCTGACCGGTCTGTGACAGCGTCCTTCCCCATACTTACCTGAGGCTTCGCTGGCAGCTGTGATGGGACTGTCAAGGCTATGGATTCCTTGACCTCAAGCAAGGTGGTTCCATGCAGGTTTGACTACCTCTTGGGCACGGCAATTTGTCCTTTCCTCTATGCTAGGGTTCCCGAAGGACTAGCTGACCGTCAAGCGGTCGTTCCATGGTCTAATTCAGGTATGCCTGTTCGACGAAGACTTATCAAGTGTAAGCGAGCTGTTCTGAGACTTTTTGTGCTGACGGCGGTGATCTTGCTTTCAAAGCTTGCTGGGGCCCAGACCTCTGGGCGGCCGAACATTGTGCTGTTGATGGGCGATGACCATGGTTGGGAGGAGACCGGCTATAACGGTCATCCACATGTACAGACACCTGTGCTGGATCAGATGGCGGCGAGTGGACTTCGGTTCGATCGCTTCTATGCCGCTCATCCATCGTGTTCGCCGACTCGGGGAAGTGTGCTAACTGGGCGACATCCAAACCGTTACGGCACATTTGCGCCGAACTGGTCTCTGCGACCAGAGGAGGCCACAATCGCCCAGCTGTTGGCCAAGGCGGGATATGTGACTGGGCACTTTGGCAAGTGGCATGTTGGTCCGGTTAAGGCTGATTCACCCACTAATCCAGGCGCTCTAGGGTTCGACGAGTGGTTATCACATGACAATTTCTTTGAGTTGGACCCGACTCTGTCCCGTAACGGCGGTGCGCCGATAGAGTTTACGGGCGAGGGTTCGGCGATCCTTGTCGAGGAGGCCGTCAGGTTTATGGAGCGTGCGGTGGACGAGGATAACCCGTTTTTCGTTGTGGTGTGGTTCGCATCCCCGCACGAACCCTATAGTAGTCTCGCCGCTGATTTAGCGCGATACGACGATTTGCCAGAAAACTACGCCCAGCGCGAGGTGACATTGACCTCCCTTGAGACTGGCTTACCAGTCGAGCGTTCCCTGCGTGAGGTGCTCCGTGAACGTTACGCAGAGATCACTGCGATGGACCGTTCAATTGGGCGTCTGCGTGACTACTTGGCCAAGGCTGGACTGAAGGACGATACCTTGGTTTGGTACAAGGGGGACAACGGTACACCGTCGAGTGGAGTCGCGGAAATGCCCCACCGTGGCTGGAAGGGCTCAATGTATGAAGGGGGAATCCGTGTGCCAGGTGTGATCGAGTGGCCGACTCGAATACGGGCTGGCCGGATAACCGATGTGCCGGCGGTTACTAGTGACATCTTGCCTACCTTAGCGGCATTGGTGGGGCTACCGCTTCCAGCCCGGCCGTTGGACGGTATCGACCTGACCCCGGTTATCGAAGGAATGATGGTCGCACGGCCATCTCCTATTTTTTTCTGGAGTTTTGACCTTGTGGGCTACGTTGAAAGAGCCGGCAAGCCCTACATCGCGCTAGATTTGCAGGAAGGTACGACCCCGTTAGTTAAGTTGATGGATGGTATTCCGACCAGGGTGTTCCAGAATTTTCACCATCTGGCGTCAGACTTGCGGGATAGATCTGGACCGAGGGTGGTAATAGATAATGACTACAAGCTCGTTATCAGCGGTTCTACCGGGTCAGGTGTGGAGTTGTTCAACCTCCGTGATGACCCAGCAGAGACCCGAAACTTGGCTGGCTCGAATCCCGGTATTCCCGCTGCCTTGGAACCTTTATTGGCTGCCTGGCAGGAGTCCGTGCTGAAGAGTCTGGGAGGTGCTGATTATCCGTAGTGGGTGATGTCAATGTAGCTATCAGCAAGGAGATTCGCAATGACGCACCCCACAAAACATCTGTCGAATTGATCGCAGAACCTATGAGGCCAAGTGAGTTGGATTGAACCCGTGGCCAGTCGGCGGTAGGATTGGAGTCAACGCTTGCAGCATTATGGTCGGTTTGGTTTAATAGCCGATTTTGGAGAGTGTTTCGTGGCGTGTGTGGTTGCAAGAACTCTAGAAGTACCAGAGTAAGCGAAATCGAGATTCGCTTGGGAGGAGCTTATGTCATCGTTACGTGTCCTGATGTTTTTGCTCGGTAGTGTCGCGTTGCTTGCGGCCTGCGGCGCTGAGTCTGAGCCACCCGCCGAAGCTGAGGTTGAGCCGGTCACGGCAGTTAACCCCGTTACTGGAGTGGGACTGCCAAATCCGACTCCTACACGTATTGCAAATTGGGCGACCTTGCCCGAAGGACGGGAGTGGGGCTCCACCGCTGGCCTCGATATCGATCCTACGGATGGTCATGTTTGGGGCTATGAGCGATGCGGGTCCGGTTCAGCGGGTGGGCCTGGGGTCAACTGTGACAGCAACCCCGTGGATCCGATCTTCAAGTTCGATCGCAACACAGGGGAAATTCTGGAAAATTTCGGAAGCGGAATTTTCGTGACACCCCATGGCATCTACGTGGACGACGAGGGCAACGTGTGGGTGACGGACTTCGCCGCGAATGCCGATGGTACCAAGGGGCACCAAGTCCACAAGTTTAGCCAGACTGGCGAGTTGCTTTTGAGCCTCGGTACCGCCGGGCAACCCGGGAGCGATCCAGATCATCTAAATCAGCCGATTGATGTGATCGTTGGACCAGACGGAAACATCTTTGTTGCCGATGGCCACACCGGGCAGGGGCTCCTAACGGACGAACAGATGGACGAAGCCCGTTCGGCGGGGATGACTGGTCGCATCGTCAAGTACTCCTCAGATGGTGAGTACCTGTTGGAGTGGGGTGAGATCGGCACGGACCACGGTGACTTCCGAACGCCACACGCCTTGGAGTTTGATGGTCAGGGCCGACTCTGGGTTGCAGACCGTGGCAACCACCGCCTGGAAATCTTTGACCGAGAGGGTAATTACTTGGAATCGCGTTATCAGTACGGGCGCATCAGTGACCTCTTTATCACCCAGGACCAGATGGTTTATGCCATCGACTCGGAGTCCAACCGACTCAGGCACATCAACTGGAGGAACGGCGTTCGGATCGGACCTGTCGACCGGGACGAGCTCGTGGGTTTTATTCCGCCATGGGATTCAGACAGTCGGCCGGAATTTGGTGTGACGGGAGAGGGCGTTGGTGTGGATGAGGACGGTAACGTCTTCGTCGCCGAGGGACCGGCTTCGCTCGCGGACGCTGGTTCTGCGTTCACGAAGTATGCAGTGGACGGTATGTAAGCTGGAGGTAGGGCCCTTGCGGCGTGCTGGTATCACCAAGGTTCGGTTCCAGTTAATAGCTACTTAGAAGGCAAACGGCCGTGCCTCGTTTGAGGCCGGCCGTTTGTGAAAACCTCCGCGAAGGATTGCTCGATTCAGCAAAGCCGAAAGTTCCTTCTTGCTTAGTTAAGCTTGACAAAGGCGAGAGCGTAGTTGGGGTTCAGGGGAATGACCAGCTGGTTCTGTGTCGAGTCGTAGCACATGGACGCTGCGCTTGGAATTCCCGACGCGATGATTTCGGCCTCTTGACCGGGACGAATACGAGACACACTGCCATACCGAACGCTGCTTACGTATTTCGTCCCGTCGGCGGTAACTACAACTCCGTCGTTTCCACCCTCGACCGCGTGCTCTGTTCGAATGACCGATCCGTTTGGGTCGTAGGTGATGACGGCATTGTTACCGATGTTAACCACGACAATGTTACCTTCTTGGTCGATGGCGACACCATTGGGTGAATCGAGCGGAGCACCGTCTGCGAACAGCGACACCTCACCCTCGTCGGTGACCCTCCAGAGCTGGCCAGTTGGCCTGGTGTTTGAGGCGTAGATGGTTCCGTCATCTGCAACGGCAATGCCATTCAGGAGTGTCGAACCAGGAACGGGAATGGACCGCTGCGGTCGACCTGTTGCCAGATCAAAAAGGCGGACGTATCCCGAATCGACGGTATAGAGTACGCCATCGGCGACAGCGCTGCCCAGCGGGTCATGGAGTTCAAGCCCGTCTCTGGTAGCGCCGATCCACTTTGGCGTATGCACACTACCATCAGGATTGATGAGAGAGACGAACCCATCATCGTCGTTGGCCTCGACCCGATTGCCGGCGTTCATGGCCAGAACCAAGTTCTTATCGGGATCAAATGTACAACTTTCAGTGAAATGAAAGCTGCCATAGACCGTGACGTTGTCAGACATCGGGAGCCACTCTCCTGACTCATTGAGAGCGCCGATGGGTTCACCAGCTACGAAGTCCTGGGCTGCTGTTGGGGCCGCCAAGACAGCGGCGGTTAGAACAGCAAGGACAACTCGCCGACTTGCTGAATGGCTTATCTTGATGTCCATGGGTCTTGAATTCTCCGATCTCTAGAGCGTTGCCGAACACCGACAGCTCGACCACGCGGATTCACGGCGACAGTAGACCGACCGTCCGATCGTGAACGGAAGGCTCACCGGTGTCGCGGTATGTTGATGTCTCCAGTCATTGTATCCCGATGACCCGTTGCTCTGCCGAACCGCCTAGTGCTCTCGCCATAGACCTCGCTCACGTGGCGATCGACGAGGGTGTCTATTGGTGTCATCAGCGAGATTAGTGACTTTGTTGAACCTCTTCTCAGCCAGCGATAGGATCAAAGTTCGCACAAGGATGAGACATAGCCGGAGACGCAAGGCGCGGTCTTTGCAATTAAAAGCGAGGCTCGTCTCTAGGGTTGGGTGGGAGTGTTGGTGTTTTGATGGTGGGAGGGTGTGATGAAACGAGTAGTTTCGCTCGTCGCCGTTGTCGTCTGTCTCTGGAGTGCCCCGGCCGTCTGCCAAGATTTGGCTGATCATCCCGAAGTGGCTTCGCAGATCAGACTGATGGATTCTTGGATACAGGCGCAGATGAAAGATATTGAGCTGCCTGGTCTCGTCATCGGTGTGGTGCACGACCAAGAGGTTGTTTGGTCCAAAGCCTATGGCTACGCTGACATCGAGCGCCACACTGCAATGCGGTCTGATTCGATCTTCCGCATCGCCTCGCACTCGAAGCTGTTTACGAGCATTGCCATCTTGCAGTTGCGGGACGCTGGAAAGCTTAGACTGGACGACCCGATTACTGTCCATCTGCCGTGGTTCGATATACAGAACCCCTATCCCGAGGCTGAGCCAGTCCGGATCTGGAACCTGTTAACCCATTCGGCAGGCTTGCCGAGAGAGTCTAACCATCCGGCGTGGACGGAGTTCGAGTTTCCGACTGGCGACGATCTACGTGCGACCGTGTCACAACAACAAGCTGCCTACCCTTCTGCGACGGTCTGGAAGTACTCGAACTTGGGTCTGTCGCTCGCTGGTGCGATTGTGGAGACGGTCTCCGGTCGCGATTACGAGGAGTACATAGAGACGGAGATCATGACGCCGTTAGGGATGAACTCCTCGAGCGTGGGTGTGCCGAGCGAAGGGCATCGTGCCCGCTTGGTCACAGGCTATGGCCGACGGTGGCCTGATAAACCGCGTGGTGTGATGCCTTTCATTGATGCCCGTGCCTTTGATCCGGCTACCGGACTGTCATCGAGCGTCGAAGACATGCTGACGTTTCTCGCTTGGCAGATGCGGCTGCGTGCGGGATACCGCACCGAGGTGCTTCATGCCAATACCCTTCGCGAGATGCAGCGTGTGCACTGGCTCAGAGAGGATTGGCGTGGTGGCAACGGTTGGGGGTTTGCCATATCCCATCGGGAGGAACGTGACCTCATTGGCCACGGCGGATCCTACCCTGGCTATCGCACGAATACCCAACTCAGCCCGACGGAGAACGTTGGTGTCGTGGTATTCACGAATGGTGGTGATGGCAATCCGGCTCATTACGTGAATAAAGCATTCGAGTGGATTGCCCCAGCTATCACGCGCGCTACGGTTAAGCCGATGCTGCTGGCCGCAGCAGACCCGTCGTGGACGCAGTATGTTGGGACCTATCGTTCGCGCGGGGGCGAGCGAGAGGTCATGGTGTTCGACGAAGAACTGGTCGTTATCTCGCCGCTCAGCGACGACCCGATGACTGGCAAGTCGGTACTCCGCCCGCTCGGTGAGCACACCTTCAGGATAGAAGGAACTGGTGGCGGCCCGCATGGCGAGCTGGCGCGCTTCGAGCTCGACGCCGACGGGAATGTCAGGCGGCTCTATATGGGTGTGAACTACTCCGAGCGGGTGCCCTAGGTGCCAGGTTCTGTTTTGAGATTCCTGAAACAGCGAGTCGTGTGCGTGTAGGCTCTTTCCCCATTTCCCTCTCCCCGGAAGCACCCGCGTTCACCGAGTTCCAGTCGCTGTGCCGGTTTCACGTTCGACCTTTGCCTTGCGTGGACGCAAAGTTCAGGCCGTAGTTCTAGCATCCCGGACTACTGAGCTTTCGCTGCCGCGAGCGCCTTGAGCGCGAATGTCGTGCCAGCGTGGGTCAAAAAGTTAGGAGTTTCCGCGTTGTTTCGTAGCGACTGGGTCCACCAATAGCCTCGTTCCCTCTGGTTGGCCCGAAGCCAATTAATGCCATCTTTGATGGCGGGATCCGAGGCGGGAACGCCTGCTTGCATAAGGATGAAGGTCACGAAGCCGGTACCGTAGCCGTCGCTCTCCACTTGGACCCACGGCTCGGCTGGGGCGCCGTCCCGTTGACGCCAGCTTCCCAAGGCTCCAGAAGCCCAGCCGCCGTCGTCGCGCTGCAGGCCTCGCAGCTCTTGGATCCAAGCCCGTTTCTGTTCGAACGTGACAAGTCCTCCGACATGCCGAGCGGCCCATAGCGTCATGCCACGGTTGTGAGCGTGTTCCGGTTCGTTCTCAGAAAGGTAGCGTCGTAGTCGGGCCATGCCCTCCCGGGCAGCCGTGGTCTCCATGTAGCTTGCTGGGGCCATGCCGCCAACAATCGCCATGAGCGTTACACCGAAGTGGTAGTCGCTCTCAAATGGCGGCCAGTTGCAAACTATCCAGTTTGCCCAGTGACCTTCTGGTTCCTGCAGTGTCCAGGCTCGATCAAGGATCTCGGTCGCCACATCACTGAGTTCTCCTGTTGCTTGCAGTTCGCTGATCGCCAGAAAAGCTGCGGTTGCTACGACATAGGTATCTTCCAGGTAGGTGTCGTCCGCGTGCGCGTCCGCCATCGATGGCCACGTCCGAGCATAGGCCCTCGCCTGTTCTTGGGTTTTCTGAAAGTCGGGCCGGTCCTTAAAGAACACCGCGGGCGATGTGAGGTAAAAGCCATTCGTGTGGCAGGTGACGCAGCCATACCGGTTGCCCCAGCTAATCGCCACGCCATCCATAAACGACAGGGCACGGTCGAGCGAAAATGTTTCGGCGAGCGCATCCTCGCGAGTGTAGGTCCCTAGGCCTGCTGCCCGCAGCTCGGTCAGGTAGGCAGAGCCGACCGCATCTTCCTTCCCATCGACCGATGACTCACTATGCTGCGCTTCTTCTCCTTGCGCGAAGCCTGGAAGTTCAAGACCCTTGGCTATAATCAAGACAGTAAACGAAGCAAAGATTAGCAGTGCAACGGCACCACGCCAGACTTGTCGGCGTGAATTTATAGAGCTTTTTGGAGTGGTCGCGTCTTGGAAATCTGGATGCTCCTTCATTGGGGGTTCTCCAAATTTATGAAAGTTTTTGCCTCTATAAGAGGAGGCCCGCGATATTCGACAGCATAGCACACAAGCATTCCGTGCCCGTGGAGTCCACGGTGGCGCTGGCTAGCCACTGCCCGATGGATGAGTGAATCTCAAGGCCGGGCTTGGCTGAGCTGCACGATGGCACCATCTGGGTCTTTGAAGTGAAAACCGTAATCGATATTGACCGGTTCAGGCGCCACCCCGCTGGCCTCCAGCATCCCGGTGGCGCTTTCCACGTCGAACCCCTCCATCCCGAATGCGAAGTGGTCGATGACACCCGTAGTGTTCTCGTGTCGGAGCGAGAGCAGCATCTTCCCGTCGACACCCAGACGGACGATCTCGTTTTCCTCGTCTTCGCTCAGAATGGAAAAGCCAGACACCCGCTGGTAGAAGTCGACGGACCGGGCCATGTTGCTGACCACTACGGAGACGTGGTCGACGTTATTTATCTGAGGCCTTTGAGTAGTAGCGGCCGGGCGAGATAGTGTCAGTATCGCTAGCGTCTGGACCAGTTCCCGTCATGTTAGTTTGCTCTTCTCAAACGACCGGACTAGCCTTTAAATAATCTTTTCCATCGAATCCTCTTTTTTTTGAGCGTTTGGGGATGTGGCATCTACTCCGTCGACTTCAGAGGCATGACCCTCGGAACCTTGTCGAAGACTCTGAGCTCGATATGCATCTGGTTGTTTTGGTTCCACTCGCCGAGTCCGGTCGGAACCAACCCCCAGGTTCTTCAGCGTTCAAGCCATTAAACTTCGATGGGTGTGTTGTTGTCTCAACGGCGGCAGGCCGCATGCTATTACTGGCTGTGGTCGATCGCCTTTGGCACGGACCCCATGATACAGTAGCCGACTGAAGCACCCTACCAAAGGCACAAAGGGATGCGTGAGATGGCTAAAAAGCTGGCGCTTCTGGTGTTGTGGCTCGTGTTTGCAGGCAGCCTTCAAGCGGCCGGGCTGAGTTCACAACCCAGCACCTCCCCCGTATCGTCGGACGCACACCAGCGTCAGTTTCTCAACCAATACTGCGTAGCTTGCCACAACGAGCGACTGCGCACAGCTGGCCTTGCCCTTGATACGGCTGATGTGGCAAACGTGGGCGAAGCTGCTCCGGTCTGGGAAAAGGTGGTGCGAAAGCTGCGTGCAGGGGCGATGCCCCCTGTAGGGAGACCTCGTCCAGATAGCGCCACGTACGAAGGTTTTACGGCGAGGCTTGAGGCGCAGCTCGACAACGTGGCTTCCGCCGCCCCTCATCCCGGTCGACCAGAGGCTCTCCACCGTTTAAACCGCACGGAGTACAAGAATGCTGTCCGCGACCTATTAGCAATTGATGTGGATGTTGCTTCGCTTCTACCGCCCGATGACGGGAGTTACGGTTTTGACAACATTGCGGCTGTGTTGAGGATCTCCCCAACCCTGTTGGAGCGATATTTGTCCGCTGCGAGGAAAACGGTCCGCCTCGCGCTGGGTTCAGTTGGAGTGACGCCGAAGGCCGAGACGTTCCGTCTCCCCAGCGACCTTCGGCAAGATGACCGGCTGGGGGGCATGCCATTCGGTACGCGCGGCGGTACATCGATCCAATACAACTTCCCGCTTGATGGTGCGTATGAGTTCCAAGTGCGTCTGGCTCGGAGTGCGGTCGGGGACTTGGTCTCTTTTCCAGACCGGCACGAGCTTGAAATTAGCATTGACGGTGAACGCGTGAGAACGTTTGCCGTAGGGGGCGAGCCACTGGGGCGCGTTGAGCGAGACACCGTTGACGCCAACTGGCGGTTTCGTGTCCAGGTCAAGGCCGGCCCGAGGGAGGTGCTGGTCACGTTCGTCAAGAACACCTCGGCGCTCGATGAAACGAACCGACTGCCGTTCCTGCGGCCCTATGCAGGGCACCTGCGCGACACGCGATATCAGCCGCACATCGATCATGTGGTGATCGCAGGCCCCTTCGAAGGTCGGACGCCGAAGGATACGCCCAGTCGCCGTCGCATTTTTGTGTGTTATCCGGAGACCCGTGCCGATGAAGCCCCTTGCGCAGGCGACATCATGTCGATGTTGGCTCGGAACGCCTATCGTCGACCTGTCACAGAGGCGGACCTTCGACCGTTGCTCAAATTCTACGAAGAAGGGGAGGCTGTTCGAGGGTTTGAAGGGGGGATCGAGTCGGCGTTGCGCGCACTGCTTTCGAGCTCGTCCTTTTTGTTCCGCGTTGAGCGTGACCCAGCCGGTGTCCCACCGAACACGTCCTATCGGGTTACTGATTTGGAGTTGGCGTCTCGATTGTCGTTCTTCCTCTGGAGCAGCTCCCCGGACGACGAGCTGCTGGGTGTGGCTGAGCGGGGAGGGCTGAAGGATCCGGCCGAGCTCCGTATTCAGGTGAACCGGATGTTGGCGGACCGTCGATCCCGGGCACTTGTGAACAACTTTGCTGGGCAATGGCTCTATCTGCGGAATCTGCCTGAAACACGTCCGGAAGTGACCCGGTTCCCAGACTATGACGAGAGCCTACGTCAGGCGTTTCGCCGGGAGACTGAGCTCTTCTTTGACAGCATCCTGCGGGAGAACCGGAGCGCGATCGAGTTACTGACAGCCAGGTATACATTCGTCAACGATCGCCTAGCGAAACATTACGGGATTCCAAACGTTTATGTGTCAGGACCTGAGTTTAAGCGCGTGGAGCTACCTTTCGATAGCCCTCGTGGTGGATTGCTCGGTCAGGGCGGAATTCTGACTACGACCGCCTATGCGACGCGGACCTCGCCGGTTATTCGAGGCAAGTGGATTCTGGAAAATCTTCTTGGCTATGAGCCGCCGCCTCCTCCGCCTGGCGTCGAGGCTTTAGAGGAGACAGATAATGGCGCTGGTCAGCTTCTCTCCATGCGGGACCGGATGGTGCAGCACCGTGCGAGTCCCGCATGTGCCAGTTGCCACGCGATTATGGATCCACTGGGTTTGTCGCTCGAAAATTTTGACGCTGTTGGTCGGTGGCGGTCGCTAGGAGAGGATAATCGTCCTATCGATACGGCAGGGACGCTTCCGGACGGTACCTCTTTCGACGGTCCAGGTGGGCTTCGCCGGGCCCTGCTGCGACGGCCGGATAGTTTTGTCGCTACGGTAACCGAAAAGCTGTTGACCTATGCCTTGGGTCGCGGTCTTGAATATTACGATATGCCTGCGGTCCGTAAAATCGTGCGAGAGAATGCCTCGAACAACTATCGGTTGAAGGATCTCATTGTAGGGATCATTGACAGCGTGCCGTTTCAAATGCGCCAGTCTGCCCCAGAGAGGCAACCGTCGCGCAGTGCCGACCCTGTAGTATCACCTGTGGGGTGAGGGTTAATCAGGCGAAAAGAGGTTAGAGCCATGTTCATCACAAAGTTGGCGCTCCCGCGGCGAACGTTTCTGCGCGGCATGGGGGCGGCGGTAGCCCTTCCCATGCTAGATGCAATGGTCCCAGCGTTGTCAGCCCTAAACAGGACTGCTGCTCAACCTGTGCGCCGCTTGGGATTTGTGTATCTTCCAATGGGAGCGATCAAGGATGAATGGACCCCCACTGGGGTTGGAACGAACTTTGAGCTGTCACCGATACTCAGCGCTTTCTCGCAGGTGCGGGAGCAGCTGACGGTACTCACGGGTCTGACGCACGCGGAGGCGGCTGCGATGGGTGACGGTAACGGTAGTCATTCGCGTGTCGCCGCGGTCTACTTGACGGGAGTGCATCCAAGACGTACTGAGGGCGCCGATATTCAAGCGGGCACGTCGGTCGATCAGCTTGCGGCGCGCCAGCTGGGTCAAGGCACCCAGTTGCCGTCACTCGAGTTGGCAATTGACACCGGTACGTTGGTTGGCAATTGCGAGAACGGGTATAGCTGCGCATATCTAAACTCGCTATCTTGGCGGTCGCCGACGACTCCGAACCCCATGGAGACCAATCCCCGCACGGTGTTTGAGCAGATGTTTGGAGAAGGGGGGAGTGGGGCGGAGCGGCGTGTCCAGATGCGAGAGGATAGCAGTGTTCTAGATTGGGTCAATGGTGATCTAAAGCGCCTGGAACGGGAACTGGGGCCTAGTGACCGAGCGCGCGTGGCGGAATATTTCGATGCGATCCGTGCGGTTGAGCAGCGTATTCAGGCGGCCGAGAAGCAGGGGGAAGATGATCCGTTCGTGCTGCCTGAAGCTCCTCTCGGGGTTCCGAATTCCTACGAGGAACACGTCAAGTTACTATTCGACATGCTGGTGCTGGCGTATCGAACCGACACGACGCGCGTTTTCACATTTGCGCTAGGCCGAGAATTGAGCAACCGGACATATCCGCAAATAGGCGTTCCCGATCCCCATCACAACCTCTCACATCATGGAAATGATCCCGCGAAAATTGTAAAACTGGCCAAGGTTCAGACGCATCAAGCCCAGCTAACGGCATCCTTCCTCGAGCAGCTGAAAGCGACGGAAGACGGTGACGGCAGCCTGCTGGACCATTCGATGATCCTGTTTGGCAGTGGCATGAGCAACAGCAATGAGCATTCTTACATTGACCTGCCGCTCGCGGTGCTGGGGGGTGGGTCTGGACAGTTAAAGGGGTCACGCCATCTCACATATCCGGAAGACACCCCGGCCGCGAACCTGTTTGTGTCTCTACTGCACAAGGTCGGATGCCCTGTGGAGCAGTTCGGCAATAGTACTGGTGCCCTCGCGAACCTGTAGACAAACTTAACTGCGAGGCTGGAGCTTACGAGGTCAGCGTTCCCCTACCGTGCCGTCGTCTGGATCGGCTAGAGGCTGTCACTGTGGTAACGCTTTGTCCCTCAGTAACTTGCGAAGAAAATTCGCTATCTCTGGATATAGGTTCAGTGAGGCATTCCGAGTGACGCCCTCAGCGACGATCAAGGGTGTCCAGCCCGTTTTGTAGTTTCGCGCATCGAGCTTGGCGCCCTTGTCGACTAGAAGCTTGACGACCGAGAGAGCGCCTCGGTAAGTTGCGCCAAGAAGTGCCGTGTCGCCTTCTGTGTTGGTTGCGTTCACGTCGGCGCCGCTGCCTCCCAACTCCATGGCCAGCATGACCGCAGCTAGTGCCTCTGCGTTGGTTCCTGGACTTTCACCAGGTGTGTAAATCCCGACCCCAGCCGCCGCCATGAGCGGTGTTGTGCCATCTTCGGTTGGCTGTAGGGGATCGCTGCCATGCTCAAAAAGCAGACGCATGAACTCGGAATCGCAGGCTTTGGATGATAGTAAGAATGGAGTCGCTCCGATTCGATTCAGCGAATTGCGGTTCCCATCTCGCACTTCCTTCCGTTGTCGTGCGTTCGGGTTTGCCCCATAAGAGAGCAGGAGCTTGGCCATCTCCATGGTATCGAGGCGGCCGGTGCGCACCGGTGACGGCAAACCTTGAGCCGGGTTGGGTACCCGCGTCCAAACGAGTTGATGAAGCGGGGTCCAGCCAGGTTCGCTGCTGTTCGGGTCGGCACCTTTCTCCAATAGCAGGGCGGCGAGGTCGTAGTGGGCATTCATGATGGCTAGGTGCAGGGGACCCTCGCCGTTGGCTAATCTGTCGTGGAGATTCGCCCCCGCATCCAAGAGGGCGAGCACTGTCTCTGTATGTCCTCCGCGCACAGCGAACAGTAGAGGTGTGAACCCGCCCACGTGGAGAAAGGTAAGCGTATCAGAACGGTAGCCCCCGCTTTCAGGGATGATGGCTCGCGTACGGGCATGGACGTTTGCGCCTGCCTTGAGGAGTAGTCGGACGGCGGCGACATGGTTCTCAGCGGCCGCCCAAGACAGTGCTGTCTGGTCCCGGGTGCTCTCGGTGGTATTCACAGCGGCTCCGTGGGCGAGGAGAATCTGAATCGCCTCTGGATTTCCGTTGCGGGATGCCGACATTAAGGCTGTCTCCCCATTTTGGAGAGTGGTGTTCGGCTCTGCGCCACTATTCAACAGTATCTCGATGATCCCTACGCTCCCGTTGGCACTGGCGAGTGCCAACGGTGTGACGCCGTAACGGTTCGAAGCTTCTACGTCGGCGCCGGCGCGGATGAGGCGTTGCGCGGTGTCTTGGTCGTCTAGGTGTGCCGCCCAGTGAAGCGCCGTGGTGCCGTCCGTTTCGTGGGAGTTGACTGCCGCACCCTGTTCCAGTAGCGAACGGATGGCTGAGGTGTCAGCGTTTTTGACAGCTTCTATGAGGGGAACGTCACGTCCGGTGGCGCCTATGGTTAGCGCCGACAAGACAAGCACTAACCACCTTCGACCTGGCCGTTTTTCGCTCATTATGTGCTCCTTCGTTCACGTAGATTGATGCTGTAGTTCCGGCCTTGGGATGAGGTTGCTCCGACATAGAACATCTCTGTTTGAGTCGTGTCAAGTAAGTGGACCGCACGTGTCTGTCAACGGGATTGTCCCCAGGACAGTGAGTATTACCGGGTGCGGCCAGACTTTTACTCCGGTAGAGCGAAGACAAAGAGTGCGTTTCCTCCTTCGGGTTGGTAGACCTCTGGGTTGAGCTTTGCTGTCAGGCTTCGGAAGACCCCACCTAGCGCAGCCGGGACGGCGATGTACTGGCGTCCTCCGGCTTCGTAGGTGATTGGGTACCCGTGGGCTGCTGCGGCGAGACGTGTCTCCCAGAGGACCTTGCCTGTTTCGATATCGAACGCCCGGTAATAACGGGCGCCGTCCCCGGCAAAGACCAATCCGCCCGCTGTTGTGAGTGCAGATGTGAAAAATGGGGACCGTTGTTCGTGGCTCCAGAGCTCCTCCATTGTCCGCACGTCGTAGGCGGCGAGTTTACCTACGTTGCCATTGCTTCCCGGCATTTCCAGTAGTTCGTAACGGCCGGCCGTCCCCCCACCTCCTTCGATGAATTCGACCTGTCGGCCAGTTAGGTGCATGCATGCTTGATGGAGAGGTATGACGAGGGCACCGGTGCCAGGATGATATGCCGATGCCTGCCAGTTGTGTCCCCCCAGTAAGCTTGGGCAGGTGAATACCCGTTCGCCGATGGCGATGTTCTGGAGGTTCTCTCTATAGGTCAGGTTGCCGGTAGTTCTGTCGATTGATTCGAAGACGTCTTGATGAACCGTTTCTCGCAGGGCGATGAATTCGCCGGTCTGCCGATCGAGCTTCCAGAGAATGCCGTCCTTGCCTATCGTGAAGAGCCACTTTTGACCGTCGGCATCGATCAGCACGCGTTCGTAGACGATGTCGAGGTCGAGCGTTTCTCCTGGCGCATGCTGGAAGTACCAGTGCACCTGTCCGGTAGTTGGGTCAAGCGCTAGCGTCGAGTTGGTGTAGAGGGCGTCTTGGCGGGTCGTCATCCCTCGGCTCGACGCTACCCACGGCTTTGCCTGTGCCGTTCCGATGTAGAACAGACCGAGCTCAGGGTCGTAGCTTCCTGGGATCCAGGCGTCTCCACCCGCACGCAGGTAGGCCGGCGTATCACCCCATGACGCATCGTTCGGATCGCCCGGTAGCGCGATGGTGGACGTGCGCCAAAGCTCCTCGCCGGTATCGGGATTGTGACCGGTGATGAAACAAGTCTGCTCTGTGAATCGGTCACAGCCGTTGGTGCCGGTGATGACGACTCCGTTGGCGATGACCGGACCGGCGTTCTGCCGGAAGCCTTGGGTATAATCGGTCTTGACCGTCCGCCACACTTCCGTACCGGTACGCGCGTCGATGGCGACGACCGCAGCGTCGGCTGTGGCGAGGAACAGTTTGTCGCCATAGAACGCGAGCGTTCGTGTAGCGCCGGCCCCCGCGTCCTCAGGCAGTCTGGCGCGGTAAACCCAGATCACGTCACCGGTAGCTGCATTGATTGCCTGCACCACATTCCCTGGATTGGCTAGGAACATGACGCCGTCATGCACGAGTGGGGTTGTCTGGTTATTGCCCGGCCGGATCGAAATGGACCACGCGAGCTTGAGATCGGCGACGTTGTCGCGGGTTACCTGATCGAGTGGGCTGTAGCCGTGGCTGTTGCGCGTTCGCCGCCAGCTTAACCAGTCCTCCGGCGGAGGGTCCGCTAGCATGGCGTCGGTTACTGGGGCCAGCTCGTTTGAAACCTCCTGGTTGATAAACCGCGACGACCGTCGCCGAACCCGCTCTCCCGAGCGCGCCGCGCGGCGCGCTTCGGAGATGTCTGCTGCATCGCCGATCATTACACCCGCGTCCGTGGTTAAGAGGCGATCACCCGGTACGGCGCCATTCGATTCGAGAAGATAAGCCACCAGATCCACATAGGACTGTTCGCTGAGCGATCCGGCCTGTCCTGGAGGCATCTCGTCCCGCAGGTAGGCCAACAGATCATCGGTCGTCTGCCCAGCCCAACTGTTCAGGAACTCCACGCCAGAGATGGGAGGGGCGTGCACCATCCCCTCAAGGCGCGGGCCGTGACACTCTGCGCACTGCACGCCGTAGACCGACCAACCGCTAATGGCTTGGTCTGTGGTGAAGGCCCCGTCGGTGGATTGGGGCTGCCCAGCCGCGCGGGCTAGACTTGGTACGCCGGTAGAGCTAGCCATCACGATCGCTATGCCGACAGCTGACCTGAAAGCTGCGGTTACCAAATCCGTTCCCAGCCAACTCGATCCCCGGTCGCGGGTTCCCTTTGACATGATGCGCCCTCCTCGGGTGCTGTTAGACGATGCCCCTACACAGTGTGGCCTTGCCTGCGGCCCTTATATCACCCAACTCCGTGTCGGCGCTAGCCTCTCAAGTCAACCGGAAAGCTCAGAGTCATGCGATATCATGATTATCATGTAGTCCCTATTCGTTATGGCTCCCGTAGCCTTCGAGTCGAATCCGTTGCGCTATAAACGAAATCCGACAAGGGAGCGCATGCGTCAGTGACATGATCAACGGGAATCTCAAACGTACAGGAGGGCACATGTTCAGAGCCGGCCACCCGTCGCTCCGTTTCCGATCGGTAGGTATCGCGTCCAGCGTCCTTGCCGCCATGATGGCTGTGGACGCCCTACCAACCCTCGCACAGAACCGCATTCAGCCGGTGACCGACGCGGAGCTGAGTGATCCGAGTCCAGACGACTGGCTGATGTGGCGCCGAACGCTGGACGGGTGGGGCTACAGCCCGCTGGATCAGGTGAACCGCGAAAACGTCAGCAACTTGCAAATGATCTGGTCACGCGGACTCCAGCCTGGCCGCCAGCAGGGGACACCGCTGGTTCGCGACGGCGTGATGTTCATGCCCAATCCACGCGATATCATTCAGGCCCTCGACGCCGAGACAGGCGACCTGATTTGGGAACATCAACGAGACCGGCCTGATGATCTCGGTGACTACATGATGGCGGGTGGACTCAACGAAACCAATCGCAATATCGCCATCCACGGCGAGCTGATCATCAATACCAGCATGGACGACCACATCTTCGCGCTGCATGCGGAGACGGGGGAGGTGGTCTGGGACACGGAGATTCTCGATTATCGAGTGAACCCGGCTAACCAGACCTCTGGACCTATCGTTGCCGGCGGGAAGGTATTCTCTGGACGAAGCTGCGACCCGCGAGGTGGGCCGAATGGCTGTGTTATCACCGCACACGATGCCGTGACCGGCGAGGAGCTCTGGCGGCGGCGGCTCATTCCAGCCCCTGGGGAACCGGGCGACGAGACTTGGGGTGATGTCCCCTTCGAGGAGCGAGCACATGTCGGCTCGTGGATGGTGCCCAGCTACGATCCGGCGCTGAACTTGGTCTACGTCGGTACGTCGGTCACGTCGCCTGCACCAAAGTTTATGCTCGGCGGCACCGATAAGACGCACCTGTACCACAACTCAACGCTGGCCCTGAATGGGGATACGGGCGAGATCGTCTGGCATTACCAACACCTGAACGATAGCTGGGACCTCGATCATCCGTTCGAGCGTTTACTGGTTGACACGGTGGTGCGGCCAGACCCATCCACGGTGAGTTGGATTAACCCGCGGCTGAACCCGGGGGAACAGCGACGCGTCGTGACCGGCATCCCGGGCAAGACCGGCATCGTCTACACCCTGGACCGTGAGACCGGTGAGTTTCTGTGGGCGACCCCGACCATTGTCCAGAATGTGATCAGCGGCATCGACGGTGCTACGGGGGCAGTATCCGAGAACGCGGAGCTGGTCTTCACTGCGGCCGGGCAGACGGTGCTGGCCTGTCCGCACGCTAGTGGCGGGAAGGATTGGGAGGCAGGTGCTTACAGTCCACGGACTAACACGATGTACATGCCGTTGCGGAACGTCTGTGCGCGAATGCGTGCCATGTCCGAACCCGATGAGCAGGACGAGGCGCGCAGGCTCTATGCCCTTGCCTGGCGTCCTGAAATCGCACCAGGAACCGACCAGGTGGGTAGCGTCCAAGCGATCTCGGCCGAGACCGGGCAGGTGGTTTGGAACTACCAGCAGCGAGCCGCTACCATGGCGCTGGCTGCGACCGGCGGTGGGCTTGTTTTCGGGGGCGACGTGAATGGGCGTTTTCGAGCCTTTGATGACCGGACGGGAGAGATCCTCTGGGAGATCAACCTGGGATCGCCGGTATCCGGTTTTCCGGTGACCTACGCGGTTGATGGACGGCAGTATGTGGCGATTAGCACAGGCTACGGCCGTTTTCTCGAGTTGACGCCGGAGCTGCGTCCGAGTTTCGGTAACAGTCTGTTCATCTTTGCCCTGCCGGAGTAGTACGAATACCGGTGAGGTCAGGGGGCACCGGGGTTACCAGCTATCTACTGCAGTTACTCATTGTTTGATCGTGACCGGGTTTGTCATCGGCAGAGTGTTTGGGCATTGGAACCTGCCTTGTGGCGCGTGCTGAGGACGGTTCAATGAAAGTCGTTCTCATTATCGGGTTCTTGGTGTACGGGATTCCCCTGTGGCACCTCCGCTACCGTTGGCGCTCCACTGTCTACCGGAGGACGGATTGGAAGATCAACGTCCTGCCGTGGTTCGGTCACGACGTCGCTGCGCTCTTCACCAACCGGTACTTCCATACACCGGGCGAACGTGCGATGGCTCGTCGCTTTCGCATCTATCTCGCAGGCTATCTGGTTTTGCTCATGGGGATCCTCTTGTGACTGGACCGAGGGCGGTGTCAACGGCGTTGAGGGGTAGCTGCAGTGGCCCCAGCCTATCGGAGGGTCCCAATTCCAAGTGTATCCTCGGGTTGCCAAGCCCTGTGTTGAAGACCCTGCTGGCTAGCGTTGCTGCTGGGCGCCGTTGCTTTGAGCGACGATAAAAGCTAATATTATTGACTATTATTCTTTATTTGAACAATTAAGGTTAAGTGCGGGCTGTCGAACTACAAACGCAACCAGCGTTCGACCAAACCCCACATTCCCAAGGAGGAAGATGAAATGGCAGATGCTACAGGTGCTTTCGAGGCAAAGCACACTGCCAACACCTACAGCAGGACGGCGGAAGGTGACCTCGTGATCAATGCGCACTTTGAAGGGGCCGGAACGGGTTTTGACGCACTCTTTGGCACCCTGAGCTTGACACAGAAGCTGTCTGAAGCAGGTGCCACCAGTGGGACTTGTACCTGGACTGGACAGTCATTCCAAAAAGATGGGGCAACGTTAGGTGCTCTGGCGGACGGCACCTGGGAACAACTCCCCGGTGAAAACAAATGGAAAGTGGTCTTCAATGGAGAAATTTCGAATGGTGACAGGATTCGAACCGAGGGAGTCATCGACCTTGCGGCCCCCCTCTACACGGGCTCCATTTTTCCTGCCTAGTGTGGAAGAGTTCAGGAAGTAACCGCTGCCTTGGGACTGGTGACGGTGTCGATTGAGGGAGATTTGCATTATGAAATTCTGGTTAATAGGGTTCGTTTGTTTCACGTTTATTGCGACATTGGGTCTGTCTGCGAATCAAGAGCAAACGACATCGATGCAATCAAGTTTTGAGGATTTTAGAGAGTTCAGCCAGGTAATGCAGGGACGATGGATCGCCGACATCGTTTGGATAAATGACTGGCCTGGTTTTGGTGAAAGAGGTGACACCGTGACCGGCTATGCAGATTACCAGATTGCTGAGAACGGTAGGGTCCTAACTGGACGGGAGTATCTGGGGCCAGGCTCAATGACAAGCATCACTTACTATGATGTGGTCAAAAAACAAATTCTTTCGCATGCCGTGTCTTCCGGTGGAAATGTTTTTAACAACATCATCTATAAAGACAATGGCGAGTGGAACTATAAAGTCATGGGTAGTACCGCTGACGGGAAAGAGCTTACAGGATCAGCCATTAGATACATTTCAGACCAAGGTCAAACCCATAGGTGGACTGGGGAATGGTTTCTTGATGGTGAAAAACTTGATCCCCTTCGCGACACATATCGCCGCATCGGTGACTGAACTGCAACTTCTGATGAACCCGGTGGCCCCAGATGGGATTGGGGGTCTGGTTGGTTAACCAGCCTTGATTGATCGCACAATTAGTCAGGCGAAGGCGAGGGGGCACTGGCCGATGCTGACGGCTGGTGCGGTTGCTCGATACTGTCTTTCGATCTTGGGACCCGTTGGGGTGACCTCAAGCAGACCTAGCGCTTTGACAGCGTGCTGAATAGTCGAAGAGTGATCTGACTTTATCGCTTGGCAAGGAGAAAGTGGATGGCACGGTTAAAGGGAAAGGTGGCAATTATTTCAGGAGGTAGCGGTGGCATCGGCGAAGCGACGGCGCGCGTATTCTTGCGTGAAGGGGCACGAGTCATGCTCGTTGGTCGCTCGGGGGACAAGCTAGGGGAGTCAACGGCTCGACTGCAATCCGAAGGTGAGGTAAAGCATTTTGTCGCTGAGGCAACAGACGAGGTGGCGACAAGAGACGCGGTGGACGCGACAACAACGGCTTTTGGAGGAGTTGATATCTTGTTCGCCAATGCTGGCACCGAAGGTGTTGCAAAGCCTTTGCAGGACCTGACTTACGAGGAGTTTAGCCATGTTTTGCAGGTCAACGTGGTGGGAGTCTGGCTTGCAGTGAAACATTGTGTCGCTCCAATGGTCGAACGAGGTGGTGGTTCAATTATTGCTACCTCATCTATAGGAGGGCTAATCGGCTTTCCAACCCTGGCACCTTATGTTTCGAGTAAACATGCTGTTTGGGGTTTCGTCAAGACGGCAGCACTTGAACTAGCCGCTTCGGGCATCAGAGTCAATGCCATCGCGCCAGGGCCAATCGCGAATCGGATGATCAAGTCGATCGAAATGCAGATGTCCCCGGACGATCCAGAAGCCATACATGACACTGTGGAAGGGATGATTGCCATGAAGCGCTATGGCACCAATGACGAAGTTGCGAATCTCGCGTTGTTTCTGGGGAGTGACGAATCTTCGTACACTACAGGAGCAATCTATACCGCCGATGGAGGATTTACGGCCGCATGACTCCAGCGTCTGGTGTGGCTTATGTAAGGTACGTGACGACGTCGTGGAAGGACTTGCGTTCGATGTCTGGGACCATGGCGTCTGAGGCCGGGTGCCCCACAGCCAGGATCAGGAAGGGTCGTTCGTGCGGCGGTCGCTCGAGGATGGTATTAAGAAAGTTCATTGGGCTAGGCGTGTGAGTTAGCGACGCCAGACCGGTTTGGTGTAGTACGGAGATCAACATGCCGGTAGCAATGCCAACGGACTCCTGCACGTAATAGTGCCTGAGCCGGTCGCCGTCAGGACCAAAGCCGTGGGGTTGCGCAAAGATGACGATGAGGTGCGATGCTTCATCGAGAAACGGTTTTTGGTCGTCTGTTCCGAGTGGAGCCAGCGCCTGCAGCCAGTCTTTGGGGGCCCGCTCATGATAGAAAGTGTGTTCCTCTGCTTCAGCCGCCAACCGGATCAATCTCTTGATCTTTGGGTCTTGCACCACCACGAAATGCCACGGTTGCCGGTTGGCGCCACTTGGGGCTGACACAGCCACGCGCAGGCACGCATCGATGATTGCGTTCGGGACGACTCGGTTCGAGAAGTGGCGAACGCTTCTGCGCTGAGTCAGATCAGCCTGAAGCTGCGTGGCTCGGACCAACAACTCGTCGTCTTCGGTCTGTTGGAGACTGGTCAGTGGCACCAGCTTTGGGGGTATGGATATTTCCGACATCATAGCACTTGGCGTTCTCGCCGGACAGGAGCGGCGGCATCTGCCATCAAGGGAACCTGACTAGTTGGCGCAAGGAGCATGTTGGGCAGTCCCACCCGAAGAGCTCTTTGCGGGGATCTACCGTCAATAGTTACACGACATGCCTCGATTCTTGAAGTCCGGCGGGTCTAAGCCAGAATCTAGGTATACTTGACAGGTCAGGGCATCGCGATCAGAATCAGCAAGAGACCGCCCTTTGGAGGTACGACCGGCCGGGTCGGCACCGGAAGCTCTTTTAGCAGAGGCGACGTGACGATGACAGAACGTCTTTCTACCGGCTGCTGGTCTACTGACCTTCGAGCAGAGAGGTTCCATTGGATGGCCATGCTCCGGACCGGGCTGATCACCCTCGTGGCGCTCCTTGCTCTGGTAGGTAGCTCGGCTAACGTACGGGCCGCTCCCTCGCTCCACACATCGGTCTCGCTCTCTCCTGTGCTCGTCCGCCCCGCATCACATGCTCTCTGGACTATGCCCCTGGAGGCCGGACAATTAGGGGCCACTTCCCAAGAGACTCGCTCCATTCCCCAGGAGGTTCGCGAGACCTTGGATGTGTATTGCGTGTCGTGTCATAACACGACGCAGCGGGCCGGTGGGTTGGCCTTCGACGAGCTGAACGTGCAGGATCCCGCGGCTGCCCCTGAGGTTTGGGAGCGGGCGATCGTGAAGCTTCGCACACGGACCATGCCACCGGTCGGGAGGCCCCGCCCCGACGACGATACCTATGAGGCGGCGGCGAGCTGGCTTGAGGGTGAGATCGACCGCGCGTGGGACGCGCGACCGAATCCTGGCCGGGTAGGTGCAGTCCATCGTTTGAACCGGCTCGAATACAACAATGCTATCCGCGACCTATTTGCACTGGATGTAGATGTGACGTCACTCCTGCCCGGCGATGAGACGGCGGATGGGAGCTTCGACAACTTCGCGGACGTACTTTCAATCTCAACTGCGCACATGGAGCGCTACATGTCGGTGGCCCGTCAAGTTACCCGCCTGGCGACGGGGCTATCCCCGGAGAGTGCGACCGCTGAGACCTTCGTAGTCCCGTTGCACGTAGTTCAGGATCAGCGGCAGAGCGAGGACTTGCCGTTTGGGTCGAGGGGGGGCATTGCGGTGCCCTTCCACTTTCCCGTGGACGGGGAGTATGTGATTAAGGTTCGCCTACGCGGTAATTGGCAGGACTACCTGATGGGGATGGGGCGGTCTCACCTGATTGATGTGCGGATCGACAGTGAATTGGTGAGGCGTTTCACGATTGGTGGTGAGGCACCAGGGAGGCCTGCCCCGCAGAGCTATACGGGGCCAGGCGAACACGGCGATCCTGACTGGGAAGCGTATATGCTCACCGCCGATGAACGTCTCGAAGTTCGGGTGCCTGTTGAAGCTGGCCGGCGGACCGTTGGGGTGTCCTTCGTGCGGGAGATGTGGGAACCTGGCGGAGTCCCCCAGCCGATTCAGAGAGGGAGATTGCTCGCCAACGACGAGCTCTACATGGACGACCAGAGTATCCATTCGGTCGAGATCGGAGGGCCTGTCGTCTCGATGGACCAGGTCGCAGACACGCCCA
The DNA here is from genome assembly GCA_002347025.1 of Acidobacteria bacterium UBA2990. Lineage (GTDB taxonomy): Bacteria > Acidobacteriota > Vicinamibacteria > Vicinamibacterales > UBA8438 > UBA2990. The sequence continues at coordinate 19,386 of DEAE01000007.1, read as the reverse complement.
GTCGTCGGGAGATTTTCGTGTGTCATCCCGATCGGGGGGCGGAGGAGGAGGGTTGTGCCGCCGAGATCTTGGCCAGGCTAGCCTCCCGGGCATACCGGCGCCCAATTGCCCCAGAGGACCTTGAGGTTCTTGTTGGTTTTTATCACGAAGGCAGGGAAGCGCGGGGTAGCTTCGACGCGGGAATTCAGTTCGCGCTGGAATATCTCTTGAGCGACCCCGACTTTCTTCTGCGTGTTACCCGTGACCCCGAAGGTATGAAGCCTGGAGATGTGTATCGCCTGAGCGATCTGGAGATTGCGTCCCGCCTCTCGTTCTTTCTGTGGAGCAGCATTCCCGACGAAGAACTTCTCGAGCTAGCCCAGAGGGGTCAGTTGTCGAGGGCCACGGTCCGAGAGGCTCAGGTCAGGCGTATGCTCGCCGACCCGCGTTCGGTGAAGTCGCTCATTGACGGCTTTGTGGCCCAGTGGCTTAATGTGCGCCGGGTGGGAGAGGTGATCGTCGACCCAAACATCTATCCAACATTCGACGAAAGCTTGCTTGACGGGTTCAAGCGGGAGACCGAACTGTTCGTGGGGAACAGCTTGCGCGAGGATCTGTCGGTACTCGAACTCCTTACCGCCGATTACACATGGGTTAACGCACGGTTGGCTCGTCACTACGGCATAGGGGGGATCTACGGAAGCCGCTTCCGGCGGGTCACCCTGCCTAATCCTGATCAACGGGGCGGTTTGCTGACCCAGGGCGGACTGTTGGCGGCCACGTCCTATCCAGATAGAACCTCTCCAGTCCTTCGAGGGAAGTGGCTATTGGACAACGTGTTCGGATCGCCACCGCCTCCACCGCCGGCCAATGTGCCGGAGTTTCCGGAGAACGAAGGGGGAGTGGCCCCCAAGTCGGTACGGGAGCGGTTGGAGCAGCACCGATCCAATCCCGTTTGCGCCGCCTGTCATTCGACCATCGACCCGCTCGGGTTCGCCCTCGAGAATTTCGACGCTATAGGGGGCTGGCGTACAGCGGACGAGGCGGGTGCTCCCATCGATGCCGTTGGGAGTTGGCCAGACGGGCGGGAGCTGAATGGCTTCCCCGACTTACGCCGGATGTTGGTCGACCCTCCTGAACACTTCGTGGCGACCGTGACCGAGAAGCTCATGAGTTACGCCTTGGGGCGCAGGTTGGATTACTATGACCGGCCTGCGATCCGTCGCGTTGTACGAGGAGCGAAAGCAGATGACTTTCGTTGGTCCTCGATTATCACGGGGATCGTCGAGAGTCCGACGTTCTTGATGAGGAAGGGGTCCTAGCCACCATGGACAAGACCGATATGACGATCCTGACCGGGCGAACCATGCCAAGACGAACTGTGCTGAGAGGAATAGGGACAACCTTGGCGCTTCCTTTCCTCGACGCGATGGTTCCCGCGCGGAGGCTAGGAGCTAAGACTTTGGCAGACCCGGTTCACCGTTTCCAGACGGTCTACGTGCCGAACGGCATGGCCATGCCGTATTGGTCTCCAGAAGGTGAGGGCAAGAGGTTCGAGCTGTCACCGATTCTGGAGCCGCTGGGACCATTCCGAGAACAGATGCTTGTCTTCTCGGGTATCCGAGCTAATTGGGTGACCGCCCACGCCGGAGCTTCCGGCTCCTTCCTTACGGGTGCCAGTCGTGGAGGGCGGAACGAGGTTGAGATTCTAGCGGACGTGTCCATGGACCAGCTCTTGGCGCGCGAGCTGGGGAAGGAGACGCAGCTTGCCTCGCTGGAACTCTCCATGGACCAACCCGCGAACGCAGGTTCCTGTACGGCTAATCTGAGTTGTGTGTATACCCACACGATCTCGTGGCGGAGTCCAACGCAGGCGTTGCCGATGGAACATAATCCGCGCGCGGTATTCGAAAGGCTCTTCGGTGACACGGGAAGTACTGCGCGGTCGGCCCGTGCAAGGAGGCTCCACGAACAACGAAGCATCTTGGACAAGGTCAACGAGAAGTTGGTGGACTTAAGGCGTGAGATCGGAGCGGCGGACCGAGCGATGGTCGATGAGTACACCGAGGCTGTTCGAGACGTGGAGCGACGGATCGAGCGTGCTGAGGAGCAAATTGACGTCGAGCTCCCTGTCCTGACACAGCCCCAGGGAGCTCCGCCCGTCTTCGAGGACCATCTGGAACTCATGTTCGACCTGCAGCTTTTAGCCCTGCGGACAGACCTCACTCGTGTCGTCACGTTCATGATGGGGAAGGAGCAGAGCGCTCGGCCGTATCCACAGATCGGTGTGGCCGAAGCTCACCATCCGCTGTCGCACCACAACAACCAGCCCGAGCCCGTCGAGAAGATGTCGAAGATCAATCGTTATCACGTGGAGCTCTTTTCGAATTACCTTTCTAAGCTTCGTGCTACGCCAGACGGTGATGGTAATCTGCTCGATCACATGACCATTCTCTACGGCGGGGGTATCTCTAACAGCACCCAGCACTCGGGCATAAACTTGCCCGTTCTGGTAATGGGCGGGGGGGCAGGCCGTCTCCAAGGAGGGCGACATTTGACATACTCAGACCGTCCCACGATGGCGAACCTCCTCGTGACCCTCATGGACAAGCTAGACGTTCCGGTCGAGAAGATCGGAGGGAGCACAGGAGCGCTTCCGCTCGATACACTTTCGGGACTGTAGGTGGGGGTGGTGGATGAATCCGGCGAGGTGGGTATGAAGAGGGCGGCTACGGGTCTAGGAGGACTGGCCACGTTTCTCGTGCTGGTTTGCCTCACGGGGGCTACGGGTACAGCGGCCACTCTACCTCCACTCGTGGACGCCGCGAAGCAGGCAGACTGGAAATCTGTGCGGGTGCTTCTGTCGCAGGAGACTGACGTAAATGCAGCGAGTGCGGACGGTACCACAGCGCTCCATTGGGCCGCCTATTGGGATGATCTGGAAGCCGCGATATTGCTCCTAGCCGCAGGCGCCGACCCAGGTGCGGCCACCGATCTAGGAACCACACCCCTCTGGAACGCCAGCTTGAACGGCAGCGCCGAGATCGTGAACCTACTGCTGGCTGGAGGGGCAGACCCGAACGCGGCCTTGCTTATGGGTGAGACGGTGACGATGACGGCTTCCCGTAGCGGGGCCAGTAACGTTGTCGAACAGTTGCTCGTAGCGGGCGCCGACCCGAATGTCGGCGCTGCCCGTGGACAGACCGCGCTCATGTGGGCGGCCGCACAACGACATGCGGCCGTGGTAGAAGTGCTCTTGGCCTATGACGCCGACGTAAACGCGCGTACGGACGTGTGGTCCGAATTGCACAAGACCGACCCTCAGCAGGCCAGCCACGGGGACTACCAGGTCTGGATCCAACAGGGTGGCAATACGCCGCTGATGTTCGCCGCTAGGGCTGGGGACCTGGCCTCCGTTGAACTGATGGTCGCCGCGGGAGCCGATGTAAATGTCGAGTCCGCCTATGGCATCAGTGTGGCCACTATGGCCGCCCACAGCAACCATGCCGACGTAGTTGGGGTTCTCCTCGAGAGCGGAGCCGACCCCGATGCGGGCAACGGCGGCTACACCGCGCTGCACGCCGCTATCTTGAGGGGGAACGAAGCTACGGTCAGGAGCTTGCTGCATCATGGGGCTGACGCGAATGCCCCCCTGCTTGCGCCTTCACCAGTTCGGCGGCAGTCGCACGACTACCACTTTCACAATGCGTTTGTAGGTGCGACACCCTTCTGGCTCTCTGCCCGGTTCCTGCACCCTGGAATTATGAGGGCGCTTGCCGAATCAGGTGCTAACCCTCACTTGACACACTCGCCCGAGTACTGGACGGGGCAGCCACCGTTCTCCGCGTGGCAAGAGGAGGGCCCGATCACGGTATTGATGGCGGCGGTAGGCATGGGTGCACGCGGTATCCGTGGATTCGAGACCTCAAGAGCATTCGAGCGCGAGGCCGTCGTCCTTGAGGCGGTTCGAATTGCGGAGGGTCTAGGGGTATCCCTCGATAACCGGGATGGTTCCGGCACCACGGCAGTTCAAGCGGCCGCGTCGATGGGCTACGACTCGGTGGTGAAGTTCCTCGTCGAGCGAGGTGCTCGGTTGGACTGAGGTTTGGCATGTACTCCACGCGTTAGGCATCGACCTCAAGAACGATCCCTCGGGTGGGGCAAACATCTGACACGACATCCAGAGTGCCGGCGTTAGAGTGAGTGATGTGTTATTTTCGCTGTTTGTTTTCTCGATTCCTGCTACTCAGTGTTGCCCTTAGTGGGCTGTCATGCGGTAGTAGCTCGCCTACTGGCCCTTCAGTGGCGACGGTCTCTGTTACTACTTCGGCGACAAGTTTGGTTGTGGGTGAGACGGCCACCCTACGCGCAACTCTAGTAGGTGTCTCGGCAATGTTACCGCTAGTCTACGCGTCCGATAACTTGGGTGTCGCGACAGTGAACGCAGATGGGCTCGTGACAGCCGTTGGATTTGGGACTGCGACGATCTCCGCGAGGCATTCGACCGGACCTCAAGGCAGCGTCACGATCCGTGTCTTTCCGTATATGACCGGACGGTGGGAAGTGGATATTGTCTCTGTCTCTTGCACCAAGATTGAGGAAGGTCCAGGGGACGGCCCCTTTTTTGCCCCCTGCAACGATGATGCGGGGAGCGCGGCTTATATAGAGTTCACGATTGGTAGCCAGACAAGCGTCTCCCCAAACACCATGAAACTGACTGGGTTGTTTGATGCGGGCACTCAAAAGGATTTGTTTGAAGCGACGGTCAATACTGCAGGTCAACTTGATTGGTTTACACAGTCTTCGTCTGAGTCTGTCAACATCAATCTGATTGGCAACGGCACTTACACCTGGTCTCGTGAGGGCGTATTTCAGGTGTCGGGAAATGGGACTAGCCTTAGCGGGGAATACGTAAAGACTAATCGGTACCACGGTTTCGCAGACTCCAGCATAACAGCTATCTATAGCCGGGTTTGGCGGGTGTTGGTCGCCACCGGCTATGACTACTGAGACGCAGCCATTTCGGGTGTTCTTAGCAAGGCTGTCTATCGGGGTAGCGCTTATACTTTGCGAGCGTGGGTGGAGAGGAGATAGGGTCACTTAGCCGGTCGCCCTATGAAGCGGCTGCTTAGCAGCGAAGAGGTGTGCGGTTGAAGATGTCGTGGTTTTTTTGGAATATGCTCAATAGATGGACACTGGGGAAGTAACTGTTGTGAGAGGAATCAGATAGCCGCTGGGTTGGCGGTCAAGGAAGGGCGGTCCATGTGTCGATCTTTTATAGGGTTGTGGGAGGATGCTCAATGATTCGAAGGGGTGTGAAGTGTGCGGTCCTGGGGAGCGTGTTCCTAGGCAATCCTGTTGCGGCTCAGGAGGTGTTGCAATCAGCATTTCACGATGTCCAAGTGGTGACAGTGGCCGATGGGTTGGAAGTTCCATGGTCTCTTGCATGGTTGCCTGAAGGCGAAATGCTGATCACCGAGCGTCCTGGTCGCCTCAGGGTCGTTCGCAATGGAGCGTTGCTGCCAGACCCAGTGCAGGGTTTGCCTGAGGTCTTTGCAGAGGGGCAGGGAGGCCTGTTTGAGGTCGTTCCGCATCCAGACTTTGCTTACAACAGGTTGTTGTACCTAAGCTTTGCACGGCCTAAGGACCATGGCTCGACGACCGCCGTGATTCGTGGTCGCTTCGAAAATGATCGACTCACTCAGGTCGAGGATGTGTTTGAGGCCAGATCGAAGGGGCGTGGGCATTATGGAGGGCGACTTGCCTGGCATCCTGATGGTTATTTGTTTGTCTCGGTAGGGGAGCGCATGGCCCGGCCGGCTGGAGACCTGATGGCTCATCCGGCACAGGATTTGTCGAATCACCATGGAGTGACTGTGCGTCTCTTTGATGATGGTCGAGTGCCGGACGATAACCCATTTGTTGGTCAGGACGGTGCTTTGCCTGAGATTTGGAGTTATGGACACAGAAATCCACAGGGACTCGTGGTTCATCCAGAAACGGGTGAACTTTGGTTGGACGAGCACGGCCCACAAGGCGGTGATGAACTTAACCTCGTGCAGCCTGGACTGAATTATGGCTGGCCGGTGACTGGCTATGGAGTGAATTATGGAAGTGGCTCGGCCATCCACGCAGGGACACGTGGCGAGGACATGGAGTCACCGGTGCACTTCTGGGTGCCGTCGATCGCGACCTCCGGGTTGATGTTTTACACGGGAAATCGGTTCCCTCGATGGCAGGGTGACTTCTTTGCTGGTGGACTCGCAGGGCAACAACTCGCGCGTCTTACCCCAAGTGTCGATCGACCGGGCCAGATCGAACGGGAAGAGACATTGGCCCATGGCATTGGACGGGTGCGCGACGTTCGGCAGGGACCCGATGGCTATATCTACCTTGCGATTGAGCGGCGTGGCAGGCCGGGCCGAGTCGTGCGTTTGGAACCAGTGCCTAGGAATTGAGTTCCGGTAAGCCAGTGGCTCATGACGGCACTACTTTAATCGCTCGAGCCCCTGCCTGTGTCGAGGCTACCGTGGGTGACCCCCTGTTCCGCTGTCTCGTCGCTTGGGGCGCTAGGGCGTGACGGGTGTTGGCGTCGCGACGCTACCCGTGGGAGCTGCTGATGACGGGCTTTGCTTTACCGGGGTCTGTCATCAGGGTTACAGAGATTACCAAGAACGCCAGATCCCCCGCAGTAGCTCTCGTCTTGGATCTGCACGACGATACCATCCGGATCGCGGAATGTTAGTTCTTCTGCAGGGGGGGTCGAGTCGGCTCGTCTCCGGACGCGAGTGTCTATGTTATGTTCGGCCAGTCTAGCGACGATTTGGTTGGCGTCAAAGTCCTTCATCCCAAAACAATAGTGATTGACGGATGGATTTGCTCCCTGCGTGAACATGACGAACTGACGACCCGTTCCGATGCCCAAAACAGGTACGGCATCAGCTGACCAATCGGTTTCGTTCCCTTGGGTCGTGACAAGTGGCAGGCCAAACACGCGTTGATAGAACTCGACCGATCGCTGGGTGTCTGCTACCGTCAATGTCACGTGGTTCAGTGTAGTAACCGGAATCGGTGCCGCGTTCGCTTGGCCGGTTGAAGAAGCTTCTGGCCGAGCTGCTACCAGGGTTGAGAGCATCAGGACGAGTTCACGCCGAGTCATCTTTCCGCGGTCGTAGCGGTCCATCAGTTGTTCGATCACGTTGTTCATGTATTCCCCCTTATGGGTTGATGTCAATGATTGGAGTGTAGCCAGATTCTTTCTGTCGTAGCACTTTTCGTCTCTACTCGAGTGGTACTGGGGTCCCTTGCCTTGCCAGCTGATGGCGTCACCTGGGCGCGCGTCACAGGATGCAACCTAGGGTGTTTCCAGGATGTGGCACAAAGTATCGATGGATAAGTCCACCCCAGATTGAACCTCCTGCCAGCAGGAGATAGGATTGACCTGACCCAGCCATGTCGAACCCACGTGACTACATTCCAAGTCTGTGGGTTCATTCTAACGCTTTAACGGTGACGCTGCTTGATGAGGAAGGCTAGTTATGTGTCGAGGATTCAGATCTTTGGTGGTCTCCGTGGGAGCAACTGTGATGGGCAGTGCCTGTGGGACACCTCCTCCAGAAATTCAAGATCTAGTCCTCGACAGGAGGCCTAGTGAAAGTGTTCCGTTAGCGGCCCAGGTGATGTTTCAGACTGACCGTCAGACCACGGTCAGTTTGGAAATTGATGATGGTCGGCTGAGCTGGAACGTTGACACTGGACAGCCTGCTGCGTTCGACCATGCTGTGCCTGTCCTTGGGCTGCGGCCTGACCGGACCCATATCGTCCGTGTGGTTGTTACGGATAATAACGGGCTCACGAGCACCTCAGATGCGTTGGAGGTTGTAACGGATCCACTTCCCGATGATTTTCCTCCTATTGATGTTCGAATTAGTAAACCCTCCAGAATGGAGCCTGGCATCACTATGCTGGAGCCGACGTTTAGGGCAACCGATGAAGATGGTCCAGGCTATCACCTGCTTGTGGCTGTTGATGAAACAGGTGAAGTGGTTTGGTACTACAAGGCTACGCAGCCGGTGGCAGATGCCCGGCGTTTACAGAATGGTAATCTCCTCTATCGAACGGGCCGAGCAGGTCCACTCTATGAAATTGACATGCTTGGCAACCCTGTGTCTGAATGGCACACGAACCGAACCCCTGAGAAGGACGTGCGAGACAAGAGTATCCATGTCAATGTGGATACATTGCATCACGAAACTTTCGAAACGTTGTCTGGGAATATCTTGGCGATCAGTACGGAACTTCGCGCCTATGACAACTATCCTACGAGTGACTCGATAGGGGATGCTCCAAAGGCAACCTCAGAAGTGCTCGGCGATGTGTTGGTGGAGTTTGATAGGCGAGGGAACGTGTTGCGAGAGACCAGCCTACTCGATCTAATTGACCCCTACCGCATTGGTTACAATTCCCTCGACTGGGGTGGAGCTTGGAGGACTCTTTTTTCAGAAGCTGAGGTTCATCCACGTCGAGATTGGGCTCACGCGAATGCGGTCGTCATGGATGAAAGCGAACGCTTCGCAATAGTCTCGCTGCGGCATCAGGACGCGGTCGTGAAGATCGACTTGGACCGGAATGAGCTCGTGTGGATTCTCGGGAACCATGATGACTGGGGCCCAAAATGGCAGAAATACTTGCTGCGACCGCTAGGTGAGGTGATCTGGCCCTTTCATCAACATGCCCCCATGATTACGCCACATGGCACCCTGTTGTTGTTTGACAATGGAAATTATCGGGCACGGCCGTTTGATGATCCAATCCCTGCGTCGGAGTCTTTCAGCCGAGCAGTTGAATACAGGATCAACGAAGAGATGATGGAGGTGGAAGAGCTTTGGTCCTATGGAGGACCTGGGGATGAACGGTTCTTTGCGCGGTTTCTCGGCGATGCCGACTGGATGCCGCAGACTGGAAATATCCTGATTAATTTCGGCGGGTTGGTTTCGGACCCATCCGGTGTTCCTGTGGTTGACGGAGCTGGACACAATTGGGTTCGCATCGTAGAGGTAACGCACGAGAGCCCAGCGGAAAAGGTCTTCGAGATTTTCATTGACGATGACCGACCGGCGGGATGGTCAGTGTACAGAGCTGAACGACTTCCGAGTCTCTATCCATAGATTAGTGGTCGGGTGACTTGTTCGAGGCTAACCGTCAGTCCGGGCGGTGGTGATAGCTCTACACATGCTCTGTTATTAAGGGGTGGTTTCCTTCAGTTGCGCAGGAGGGTGGCATGGGCGTGGAACGACTACAAAATGCCATGCAGATGAGGTCCGGCACACTCCTCCTTGGATTGAAACCCCGTTCAGCCAGCTATAGGATCGTCATGTGACACGAGCTTTAGCCTTAAGAGACTGAGCACCTAGACTGGTGGCCGCTTTGGGCCCGATAGCCTAGCGTGATGCTTTCAGACTAAGAAAGGTGGTTACTGTGCCGGCACTAGGGGTAAGAACCACAACGGTTGATGATGAAATTCACGTGGTTGACACCGTTGTTCTGGCGTTCTCTGGGGATCCATTTGTCCGTTGGTTTTATCCGGGGGGACACGATTATCTTGTCAATATGCCGGAGTTTACGCGGGCGTTCGGTGGGAATGCTTTTAACAGCGATGGGGCCTTTTGTACCGACGACTATGTTGGTGCGGCGCTCTGGTTCCGGCCAGGCATCCATCCAGATGAGGAAGCGGTGGGTGCTGTGGTTGAACGAAGTGTCTCAAAGTCAGTGCAGGAAGAGTTGTTTGCTGTACTTGAGCAAATGAGCCAATACCACCCTGACGAGCCACACTGGTATTTGCCGATCATCGGTGTAGATCCAGGGTTTCAGGACAAGGGTTACGGGAGTGCACTTATGGCGCATGTACTCCAGCGAGTCGATGAAGGTCATGTGCCCGCATATCTGGAGTCCAGTAATCCGAGAAACATATCTTTGTATAAACGGCATGGTTTCGAGGTGCTTGCGACTATCCAAGAGGGCACCTCCCCACCGGTCGTGCCAATGTTGCGGAGCGCACGTTAGGACTAAGAGCCGTGACCTTCCTGTTGCTCCTAAACAGCGGGAAGAATCGGTTCTACATCACAGTGTCGTGATAGGGATTGGTCGATGACCCAGAATGGTCGGTTTGTTGCTGTTATCGTTGCCTTGACGGCGTTAGTGTTGCGGGTGTCTGGACAGGCGCAGACCCCGGAGATTGACGCGTTGCAGGGGCTGGCTGAGCAGGGAGATGCCAATGCGCAATATGAGTTCGGATGTATGCACGACGTTGGCTGCCTTGACGAAACTGTTTTGAGTAATGGCCAAGAGCTAGAAATCGATGCGATGGGTGATGCTGAAGCAGCGCGCTGGTATCGACTGGCTGCAGAACAGGGGCACCCGTCGGCACAGAGTAGGCTCGGTGACTTTTACCAAAATGGCTACGGCGTTCCTAGGGACAATGTGGAGGCGGTACGGTGGTATCGTGCAGCGGCTGAGCAGGGAGGCGCCGTGGCGCAGTTTGACCTCGGAGCCAGGTACGCTATCGGTCGGGGTGTTCCGCTCGACGATGGTGAAGCTGCCTTCTGGTATCAACTGGCGGCTGAGCAGGGATACGCGGGGGCGCAGTACAACCTCGGAGTCTTGTTCGATATCGGTCGGGGCGTCCAGCAGGACGATGTCGAAGCGGTGCACTGGTACCGGTTGGCGGCCGAGCAGGGACATGTCGATGCTCAATGGAACTTGGGGCTGATGTACGAAGGTGGTGTCGGCACTGCTCAGGACTACGTGGTGGCATACGTGTGGTTGACTCTATCGGCTTTACGAAGAACCGGCACGGAGAGCATTCGGGAATTGGCGACACATGACCGGGACCGCGTTGCGGGCAAGATGAGTCCGGACCAGTTTGCTGAGGCCCAACGGCTTGCCCGCGAGTGGGATGCTGCGCATCCGCCAGACCAGTAGGCCTCCTGCTCGGTGAGTTCAAGTGTCGACTGAAGGAGCGAAAGACAGCATGGAAAGAAGACAATTCTTTGTCTCGACGGCCGCATTGGCGATAACCGGCTTGGGAGTCGGAGAGCGCTCCCTTTCGGCTCTTCGACCCGGTGCTGAATCGCAAGCGAACGACCGGAGAATCTTGATTGCCGGAGGGGGATTTGGGACACCCTTTATCCGTTACATGGCATTGCTTACGGGAAAGGAGCGACCGAAACTCTGCTATTTGCCGACGGCCTCAGCTGACCGCCAGTCGGGCATCATTCGCTGGTACGAGAATTGTGCACCGCTGGATGTCGTTCCATCGGTACAGGCCAGCTTTATTAGCAGCGGGCGTATGACGGAGACCTTTGAAGAGGTTTTGCTGGCCGTTGACGGTATTGTCGTGTCAGGCGGCAATACGCTCAATCAGCAGGTTATCTGGAAAGCTCACGGAATCGATAAGGTACTTCGGAAAGCTTGGGACCATGGGATCGTGCTCGGTGGTGCGAGCGCTGGCTCGCTCTGCTGGTTCGAGGAAGGTACGACGGATTCCAGACCGAAGGAATTGACTAAGGTTGAGTGCCTGGGATTTCTCAAAGGAAGCCACTCTCCTCACTATGATGCTGAAGAGAATCGTAGGCCGATGTATCACAGCCTGATTAAATCGGGTGAACTGAAACCAGGATACGCCTGTGACAATGACGCTGGAATCTATTTTTCGGACAATGATGTCAAGAGGGTTGTGCACACACGGGAAGATGCCAAAGTCTACTACGTCAGCCTTCAGGGGGGGGATATCGTCGAGGAAGAGTTGAAGGCAGAAATGATTGAGTAATGCTATGTGGGCTGGGTCCACGGCCTCACCCGCGCGTGGGGATGTGAGCCTGCGCTAGCACAAGCTCACAGATGGAACACTCGCCTGCACATAGAGTCCGACAATAGTTGGCGGCAGAACGCACTAGATGTGTGAGGCGACGGAGGCAATGGCGTTGATGCCTCCGTTGCCTACCATTATTCCCTTAAGCCAAGATCTGCTGGAAAACCTGAACCGCCTTCTCCATTTCTTCACGGCTGCCGAGGGAAATTCGACAGTGAGTATTGTGCATTGGAGGGAAATCTCGACCCACTAGGATCTTCTGTTCGAGACAGGCGGCGCGGAATTCACTGGCCGGACGTCGGACATTAACGAAGATATGGTTGGTGTGGCAGTCTGCGACTTCGTAACCCATGTTGCGGAAGGCTGCGATGGTAAATGCACGAATTTCAGCATTTTCCTTGCGTTCCCACTCAATGTGCTCTTTGTCTTCAAGCGCAGTGATTGCAGCGATCGCTCCGAGCATATTGATATCGCCCATTCCCCAGGCATTCCTGATGACATCGAGAGTCTGCTCTTGGCCAAGTGCGTAACCAACTCGCAGACCAGCTATGCCATGAGCCTTGGAGAAGGATCGGGTGACGAATACATTCTCAAACTCGAGCGCCAGCGGCAGTGCGGTCTCCATGGCTCCAGGGTCGGCATAGTTGATATAGGCTTCGTCCATGTGAACGATGGTGCCAGGTGATTCCCGCATCACACGACGTACAAACCCATCGACTGCCTGTCGGCCGTGGACTGTGCCAGTAGGGTTGTTAGGGTTACAGAAGTAGACCAGACCAGCGCCGTGTGCAGCCTCAGCCATGCCATTAAGGTCGATACTGCCCTTGCTATCCACCTTTACTTCCTTAACTTCTGCGCCAATCCGACGGGCAGTTTGCATGCTAGTGGCATAGGTGGGGGCTGCGGCCACGATCGGCTTGTCTGCGGAACAAAATGCTCTGGCTGAACCCTGCAGCAGAGGGGTGGATCCGGTACCAAGCAATACATTACCTGTTTCAATACCGTAGTAATTAGCAATGGCTTGTTGCAGTTCACGGACGTGGTCTGGCGAGTAGCCCCGTCCGACTCTTTTGGTGATATGGGAATGCAACGCCTCCATGGTTTTCGGGCCTGGGCCGCGAGCACTCTCGTTTTGATTGAGTTGCATGATGCCGCCGTCATAAACACCAGACTGTGATTCAACCCGGGTCTGGGCGTTGGCTTGGCGGCCAAAGAAAGATGTGTCTGACAGAACTCCGGCGGCAGTCCCGAGGCCAACTGTTTCGACAAAACCCCGTCGTGTTATTTTCATTGTTTCCTCCCGTGCTCGATACGAGGTGTAAGAGTAAGGCTTATTAGCGTGTTGGCGATGTGTGTCCCTCAGACCGACCGTTTAGAGCCGGTTCACCGCAGCGGCCATAGCATCAAACACCTCTTTGAGAACAAGGCGTGATGAGGCCACATTCATGCGCATGTGTCCTGCGCCACCGGTGCCGTAACTTGAACCGGGGTTCAGGTAGATGCCTGAATTATGGACCAGCCAGTCCTGAAAATACTCCTCAGGTGTGTCCTTGTCGTGTGCCTTGTAGCGGTCCCCTGCACCGACGGCTGCCATGACCTTGCTGAAATCCAAGAAAGTCATGAAGGTTCCTTCGTTGCGCGTGTAGCCTACATTCGGTATGTGCTCTCTTATGTAGTTTTCCACGAATGTGTGATTGTCATCGAGATAGGCATTCGCCTGATCGAACCACTCGGCACCATGTTGATAAGCAGCCTCGTTGGCCACTACGCCCAAGGTGCTAAGCTCGGCACGGTGGAACTGGTTCACTCGAGCTAACAGCGTAGGATTTTTGGAATAGAAGTAAGCATTTTTCATCGCTGCCAGGTTGAAGGTTTTACTGATAGCATTGAAAGAGACACTGTTGTTGATCACGGCTTCATCCGGAAGGCTGGCGAACGGCACATACCTGTGGGTGGCGCGGACCACGTCGGAATGGATCTCGTCTGCCAGCACCACAATTTTGTGCTCTAGTGCAAGGTGGCCGATCCGTAACAATTCTTCTTCGGTCCACACGTTGCCGGTCGGATTCTGCGGATTACAGACGATCATCGCCCTCACCTCTGAAGTCATCTTCGACTCCAGGTCTTCCCAATCGATCTCGTAGCGACCATTCACATAGCGCATTTGACTGTCTATGGTATCTACCCGTGCGGCGCGTGCCATGCTGTAGAAGCCGGAATAGCAGGGTGACGTCAATAGCACTTTATTACCGGTCGGGACGAAGGACCGCAGGGCGGCAATAATTCCTGGGTAGACACCGTCGGATAGGGTAAGGGAACTGGGCTCGAGGTCGATGCCATGACGCTCGCCATTCCAATTAACGATACCCTTCCGTAGTGGTTCGGTTGTGCTCAAGTAACCCCAGTTGTGATGCTTGCAGCGCTCTCCCAGGGCTTCGGTGATACAGGGTGCGCACTCGAAATCCATGGAGGCCACACCCATGCCGTATTTGAATTCTCCGCCCGGGTAGTTTCGGGCAGGGGAATCCCAGCGGGAAGAATTGGTGCCAACACGATTGTAGGGGGTGTCGAAGTCGTACTTGCCGCCGGCTAGTGTGGGAATCGCGGTCGAACTTTGTGCCGAAGCCGTGCTGGTGGCTGTAGTGACGGCTCCTGCTGCGCCAGCCAGTGCTGTCATGCCGGCGCTCTTGATAAAGCGTCTTCTATTCAGAATTGTGATGTCGGACATTGTAGCCTCCACAATCGTTGGGAACCTGTCAGGTGGTTGTAGTGCCTATGGACTGAAATCTCAAATGATGACTCTGTTTCTTGAGGCCAGTCTTTTGCCTCGCTCCTCCGAGCCCAATCCTAAGCCATAGACGGCATTAGAGCCTCCGCGACCCCACTGCAGAGCACGATCGATGCCCCCGAATAGACGGAGTTGCACCGGCTACACGGCTTCGTCGATGGGAACTCTGTGGAGCATGCCTGTTTGGAAGGCTAGGGTCAAGCGGGATTCCGGGCAAACTTCCCGTAGTGCCTCTGCATCCGACGTGTAGTCCGGTATTGTGCTGTTGGAAAATGACCTCTACACTAGCATGGGCGCAGGGAGAAGTTCACAGTGCGGTGAGCGGACGGGAGTTTGGCTTCAAGGGGTAGGACCCGTAGTTGCAGAGTTGGAGGAAGGACTGGAGGGTTCGTGAAACGTCCGAGACACAGATCGGGATTCTTGCTCGTCGCGACCGTTGTCTTCAACGTTGTGTTAGTGGCGAATGAAGCTGGAACGGTCGCTCAGCGAGCGTCCGAGCGGAGAGTGGCCAACCCAGGCGAAACCCAGTTTGATGTCCAGGTGCTGAGGCCGTCCGGCGGTCCCGTTATTCCGATTTTTGAAGGTTGGTATCAGAATCCAGATGGGTCCTACGAGTTGTCTTTTGGCTACTTCAATACGAATACCGAAGAGGTGCTAGAGGCACTGCTCGGGCCTGACAACTTTATTGAGCCGGCTGAGTTCGATGGACAGCAGCCGACACGTTTCGAACCGGTGCCTGAAGGCGACCGACGGCATTGGGGAGTCTTCACTGTGAACGTTCCCTCGGACTTTGGCGACCGTGATGTGGTGTGGACGCTGCGCACGAGCGAACAGACGCTCTCGGTGCCCGGACGTTTGACTCGGGCGCCTTATCAGTTGGCGGGATGGGAGTTTCCTGGACGCACCAGCGTGGCGCCGTCGTTGAGATGGCAGCCTGGGGCGCCCGTTGGACGTGGTCCGGCAGGAGTCAGAGGTGACCTCGTGCATGCGAAAGTGGGGGAGCCTCGAGCCATTGGCGTGTGGACCACTCGAGGTGCTGAGTCCAGCGACGACGAGCGCCCTATCAGTGTGAAGTGGTTCAAGCACCAAGGGGCTGGCGAGGTTGGCTTTTCGAAGCGGATACATCAGGTCCAAGCCGAGTCTTGGGGGGAGCCTGGAAACTGGGTCGAGGTGACCACAGACGTGACGTTCTCGGAACCGGGCGAGTATGTGCTTCGGGTGCTCGCGTTCAATATCGTGCGTGAATTCGAGTTTCAATGCTGCTGGACCAACGGTTTTGTACCCGTGAGCGTCGCACCGTGAGTCTCACGAGAGGATAGGACAAGATGACGAAGAAAGTGATGACGGGCAGAGACAAGCCTCAGGTCTGGACTACCTGCATCGCCTTTGGAGCGGTGGCGGGCCTTGCCCTGATCGGTTCGACGAGCCCTGCTGTGGGAGGGGCTCCGGAGGAGGACGACACCGTTCCTACCTTCAGCCGGCACATCGCCCCCATTCTCCAGCGCTCGTGTCAACAGTGCCATCAGCCGACCGGGATAGGCCCGATGTCGCTTCTCACCTATCGCGAGACACGGCCGTGGGCCAGGAGCATTAAGGAGCGGGTGGAGCGACGTCTCATGCCGCCTTGGCACTTAGATACGACGGTGGGTATTCAGGATTTCAAGAATGATATTTCGTTAACTGAGACCGAAATCGATACCATCGTTCGATGGGTTGAGGCCGGTGCTCCGGAAGGCAACTCGGCCGACCTGCCTCATGCGCTCGAATTTCCACCCGCAGACCAGTGGGAGCTACAGGCAATTCTCGGACGCCCACCCGATTTCATCGTTCAATCCACCCCATACAAGGTTGTGGCGAATGGTCAGGATCAATGGTGGGAGCCCCGGCTCGACTTCGATGGCTTCGGGACGCACCGATATATCCGCGGTGCCGAGCTTAAACCCTCGTACCCACTCGGAATCAAGGTTGCCCATCACGGACACGCCTCTTTGCGATGGGAGGACGACGCGGAGAGTGACGATGGGCAGAGTGTGTCGCGAGAGCGCCGACGATCCGTACGTTTGATCGGAATGGGGGTTGGTAAGCGATGGGATCTGCTCCCGGATGGAGTGGGGAAGCTGCTGCCAGAGGGCCCGGCTGAACTGCGGTTTAGCCTGCACTATTTTCCGGTTGGCGAAGAAGTAACGGATGTTGTTGAAGTGGGCGTGTGGCTCTATCCCGAGGGCGAGGAGCCGCTCAAAGTGACGGGTGGCGAGCAGCAGTTTTACGTCGATGGGGTACATCGCGAGCGGCTCAGAGCGAGTGACCTTATTATTCCGCCACACGGCTATCTGGTGCTCGAGGACCAGTACGTCATGGAACAGCCGGCACTCATCCAAAGCTTTCGGCCGCACATGCACATGCGGGGTACGGAAATGTCAATGACCGCGCTCTATCCAGATGGACGCCGCGAGTTGTTGAGCAACGTCAATCGATACGACCACAACTGGCAGATTGCCTATATCTACGATGACGACGCACAGCCTTTGTTGCCTCGTGGTACCGTGGTGTTCCTGCGCGCCAAGTTCGACAACACTTCAGCCAACCGTATCAACCCGGATCCGGACCAGTGGGTTGTGTTCGGCGCTAGGGGTGCAGATGAAATGTCGCACGCGTGGATCGGTATTACGTATCTAGAGGACACGGAGTTCGAGGAACTCTCCGCTGCTCGTGAGGCAAAAAGGCAGGCTGATGCTAGTGACTCACAGTAGGATGTCAGGGTTCGGCGACAAGAGAACCTGGGTCTGAGGGGCAACCATGAAGAGAGTAGTCTGTGGTGTGAGCGTGGTCGTGGCGGCATTTTGGCTGGGGCGTTTGTCGGCGCAGGATATTGAGCCGTCTTGCCCCAGCTGCCCGTCCACCTATATTTCCGTTGAGGAGGTCGAACAGTATGCGACGGTAGGGCGAGAACAGAGTCGCGTCGACCAGCAGGTGCGGTCTATTGATATCGGCGAGGCCAATGTTCAGGTGGCAGTGGGGCACCGCGGTGCGCTGGACGGGCCACGGCAGAATTCGGTTGCGTCACATGAGTTGGTGACGGAGGTCTACGTTGTGCTGAGCGGTTCAGGTACGAATCGGACCGGTCCGACTCTGGTCGGGCGTCAAGCACGACCGTCCGACAACTACGCCGTGCAGTTTCTCAACGGTCCTGGAAGTAACTCGGCTGACATCGAGGATGCCGCTACCCATGAGCTGAAGGCAGGCGACGTGCTCGTAATCCCGGCTGGCACGGGGCATCAGTTCACCAAGATCGACGACCACATTACTTATCTCATGGTTCGGGTCGACCCGAATAAGGTCGTGCCTCTTATGGATGAAGAGGCTGCGCATACGTATCTTGATGAACGGCAGTAGCGGGTCAGTGTCGGATGAGAAGAAGGCCATCAGGCGATGACCTTCTTCAGTGATTACACTATTCGAACCACGGCGTATGTGGACGGCTAAGGACCACTGCGTCATAGACATTCGACCCAGTGCACTGGGTAAATTTTCGCTGGTGCTCGCTTCGGGCGCGCCAGCCGCCCGTAGCCCAGTAATGGTGTGACGAAGCCAGGGCTGTCCAGTCCGGATAAACCATAACCTGCGCAAAGTCCCCCAAGCGGTTCCCGGTCCTGACCCCAAAATTGGGAAACATCACAGAGTACGCGGCACGTACGTTGGCATCATTCAATCTGTGAGCGAACGCGTTCCGTTCGGCCGCGAGTGCCTCCGCGCTCACACCATCCCCGAATGGTGCACCAGTTTAAGGATACAAACGCCTGGTTGTCGTCTTGCAGAATTGCTTCACTGACATATGCCTGATCACTGCCGTTCAGCGACGTCTGACATGAAACGACCTCACGGAAGGCCGCATTGGTATCTTGCCCATTGTTGTCGTGCCACTCTTGATATTCTGCGAGTTGGTCCAAAGCAAATTAATCGAAGAAGAGTACGTCGTATGGAACATTGCTATATCGTGGGGTTAACTGGGTCGAGAAGCCATTGTATGGGCCCTCTGCTACTGCAGCTGACCATGTTGCGTTGACGGCGTCCACGTCAGCCATCGTTTTGCCAGGGTTGAGTGTGCAGAGATAGGTTTCGACGGCGACCGGACGTACCGGATCGACGACCCCAGGGGTTTGAGCTAAGGCAATATTGACGGCGCTAGCTGTCATCAGGATTGCCAAGCCACAGGTTGTTTTTCGCATCAAGTCTCCTTGCTGGAATACAGGGTCACGTTGGATGCTCACCGAACCATTGAGGTCGTGAAAGCATCTGTTGGAATATTGAAGCTGCCGACAGTAAAAAAAATTGTCGACATTTGTCGCCTTTCGAGATAACTGCGCACCCTCAGTGAGTCACCGCGTTAACGTCTCAGTCTGCGTTTCGTGGGTGGGATTGCCCACGGAGGGCTTCCCCTCTTACCCCTCGCCCCGAGTCACCCAAATCTGGATTCAGATCCAGCAGTGCCTGTGTGCATTGAACCTCCTACCCGTCAGCGGTAGCTACACCAACAGCGATATGACCGAATTTGAGGACCTACTGGCTCTGGCGAAAGCCGGTGATGCCGAGGCCCAGTGCAACCCCGGGATCATGTATGCCAACGGCCGTTGGGTTAGGCCGAACCAGGTCGAGGCGAGTTAGTGTGTCAGATGAGTGCAAGGGAAGACAGCTGAGTTGGAGATCACCTGTCTTTATGGGTGAGATGTGGTGCCGAGGGGCAGAATCGAAC
>DEAE01000022.1 GCA_002347025.1 Acidobacteria bacterium UBA2990 | reverse complement strand
ATTTGACAGCCCGCAGTTCGTCGCGCATCGCCGTCGCTTCGCACGCCTGCGATATATCGTCTGGGGATGCGCGGGCTACCAAGGGAATTGTGACATCGACTATGACCTCGTGAGGCCCGTCGGCTTCTCTAATCGACAAGAGGCCAGCCAATGTGCGGCTGCGATGACGGCGGCCTGCGAGGATCATTGCAACAGACAGGCCGGGATTATTGACGAAACGCCCGGTTATGAGTGGGATGGAGCGGAGACGTATTACGTCGCCACCCTAACCCTGCCGACCGCCCTCAACTGGGACGGGGTCGACGCCTTCGGAGCGCTGGCAGAAGACCTCCTCCGGCGTGGTGTTGACGACCCGGAGGAGGCGGGTGAACTCGAGGTCAACGGGGGGGCGTATGACGGGTGGGGGGGGGCTGGTTGCTACGGCGACGAGGCCGCATCCGACTACATTGCGTCGTTGCTTGCGGATCAGTGAGATCAGGTCCGTCGTTGGACACGTGACCGTGAGGACCATCAATCGAAGTGAGACGCCAACAGTCGAGTAAGGAGCAATGTGATGAGTTTTACCCGTAGACAGTTTTTGCTATCAACCGTTGGCGCTGCTGGCGGATTTATCCTTCCATCGTTCTATGCTCGGGCACTCGAATTCGTGGACCAGTTTGAAGAACCCTTGCTGGAGCCGCCGAAGCGGGTTGTGGATGAACTCATCATCTGCCAAGAATTCGAAGGAGAACTGAATCTTGGTGATCCCAGGGAGCAGCCCCCAGACATGACGTGGCGCGAATACCTGACCCGCTACCATCCAGGTTCGTTGGATGAGTTTGAGTTTCACTGGGAACTGGAAGAAGCACAGCTTGATGATGCAGCACCCTGGGACAAGGTGATTGATTCCTGGGGCCAGTTTGATAGCCCCGCTGCGCGGGCATATCACCTGGTAGAGAGCCTGGATTTGGGTCCTGATCTGATTGGACCAAAGGCAGTTGGTGGACTGATTTCTATTGATGGTTCTTGCCCGGGGGTCGATTACCTGGGGGTGAGGGCTGAGGATGATATCTCGATTAGTCTGCTGCAGCAGCGGTTAAATGACCTGAAAACCGGCATCAAGGTCAGCTTGGGCTGAATTCAGGTTCTAATCGATTAATACATATTGCTGTTCAGGGCACCGAGCGAGTCTCGGCGGTGGCTTCGTGCAGTGGACTTCGGCCATTGCGGGTTGGCCCTCCGCCACTCTGAGCAGTTGATGGATTGCTACTTGAGGAGGCCATGATGTTGACGCGAACAGACGGTCGGTACTGGCTGGCCGTCGTTGTCTTTTACGCACTCGGATATTCGGATGTTCGTGGATGTTACTGGACTGCTAAGTGGTGGAGGCGGCGGGAGTCGAACCCGTGTGACACGTTTTCTTAACTTACTGACTGCGTGTAGCTTCTGGGTCTAAGGGTTTGCGCTTCTGTGATTTGCACCGAATATTGAGTCCCCACCTGTCCCCCTGAGTCCCCTGGAATCGACCCCCGTCACGGAGAGCTGACGGAGACGCTCCACTATCTCCATCCAGCTGGGGAGAGCCTCGTGGTGGTGTCGACAAGTGTCCCTGCTTGAACCCGAGATTGAACCTCCCACCCGGCAGCAGTAGGGTGGGCATCTACGGTTTACTGCTAACCGCTGATATTGGAGTGGGTGCATGAGCAACTGGAACGACACCTGGAACAAGGCGGAGCAGGCCGCCTAAACCAATTCCCGCAAGCGGTTCCCTTCAGGCCGTAGCTAAGCCCAACATCCGAGCGAGTCAGCGCCTCGCCATTCAGCGATCAGATCACTTCACCAAAAACCACGTACTCATCCAGATTTTGTCAGACGCGAATCCTCACGAATCCTCGATGCAGACCGCCTGATGCGTTAGCCGTCTGGCTGAGGCATCACGAACGGCCGTCGACCACTGAGGTGTGTAGAGAGGCGAGTTCGTGACCCAAAAGCGATTCGATTCGCCGAAAGGTCGGTCGGCGCTCCAGAGCGTCATTCCCCACGAGTAGCGGTTTTGGTCGAGGCTCTGGAGCACCGCGTCGAGTTCAGATTGAGTCGGCAGCCGCCACTTCGCATCAACGAGCCGAAGCCGTTGGCAGTAAGTGTTGGCATCAGACCACAAGAACCCCTGCGAACCACGGTTTGGTGCGCTTTCGATGGTCCATAGCTGGCCGGTCTGGAGATCGAGGAAGGTCCCGTCTCCCTGATCGGGAAACGGGTCGAGGAACCTTGCCTCTGCCAGCCGGTCAGCCCGATCGTCAATTTCGAGCATTACCACCTGCTGGGCACTCCCCTGTAGGTCGACGATCGCCTGAGCACGTGTAGCTCCATCGTCGGCTATTGCTACAACGAGGTGCTCGCCCACCGGTAGTGTCACCATCCTGGCGTCGCCGGCTTCGAACCGGCCAATCTGATCGCCGTCGACCGCTACCGTACTCGCCTTGTCGACTGAGATTAGCAATTCGCCGAGAGTCACGAGTGGGACGCTGGACGATGGCGACGAAGTAACCGGATCGAGACTGGGCTCACTCACTGGCAACGACGGCGCGTTCTCGGCAGTCGCGCGGTCGACGGGAATATCCACCGGTGGCTCCTGGTTTGCTTTAACCGGCGATGCTGGCGCCGGCGTTGCATCGATCTGGACCGGCTCTGGAATCAGACCGGTCTGCCATCTCTGAACGCCCCACTGCATTAGAAGAAATAGCATCGCGAACAGCGCTAGCGCCATAGCTCCGACACTCATGGGACGTCGCCAAGAGGTCACTGCCTCCCTCGTCGTATCGACATCCACGCCAGCTGGTTGGGTTGTCACCCTCCGAACGATTGCACCGCTTACCGTCGTGGGAACTGCGTGGTCACCGCCACCGGCCGCCGTATTAAATTGTTGCCCCCACCGCGGTCCCCCGCCTTCCGTCGCAACTGTACTGACAGTCTTATCTGAAATAGCGATCTCCGGCGGCGCCATCGCAGCCACCATGGCTCCGGCCGTGGCAAACCGCTCAGAGGTTTCTTTGTGCATCGCTCTAAAGATCATCCGCTCCAGTCCATCCGAGATATTCGGATTTATCTGGCGCGGGGCCGGCAGGGGATCGTGGATGTGCTTAACCAACACCGCCAACGGGGTTTCGGCGACGAACGGCACCCTGCCTGTAGCCATCTCGAAAAGAATGACCCCGAGCGCGTAGACGTCGCTACGACCGTCAATGGCCTGGCCCATCCCCTGCTCTGGAGACATATAGCTGGGTGTGCCAAGCAGTCCGCCCGTTACCGTCAACGGTTCTGCCCCCTCCAATATCTTCGCGATGCCGAAGTCGGCAAGCAGACAGTTACCTCGTTCATCCAGCAGGATATTGCTCGGTTTAACGTCCCTATGCACCAAACCCTGTGCGTGCGCGCAGTCTAGCGCATCGCCCACCTGCGTAATCACACGCTTGATCTGTTCGAACGGCAAAGGTTCTCCCTGGAGCCTGGCTGCTAAAGTTCCGTTATTGACGAAAGACATCACGAGGTAGGTAAAACCGTCTGATTCGCCAAAGTCATGAACCGGGAGAATATGAGGATGCTGAAGGTTGGCCAACGCTTTGGCTTCCTGCTCGAAGCGACCAAGAAACTGACGGTCCCTAGCCAGGTGACTCGGTAGAACCTTCAGCGCGACATAGCGGTCTACAGATGGCTGATACGCCTTGTAGACTGACGCCATGCCGCCGGCGCCAAGTGGCTCCACGATGCGATAGACGCCGAACGACCGCCCTGACAAGTTTTCCATACGGCTGGTCCCCGGGTGGCAGAAGCGAACCCTCCTCGCTAAAGTCGGGAAGGTTCACGCTCTCCACGGGCTACAATATCTAAGTCAGTAGTGTGCCGCGGGCTGCGTACCGCGGCAGTTGCACCATTCGAAGATCGACTTGGCCATACTCTAGGTTGATCCTATGGGTTGGGAGAGGTTCATGCATACTCGCAACTGGAGATACCACATCGTGGCGTCCATGGCGGTGGTGGTCGTGTGTAGTATCACCGCGCCGGTAGTAGCCCAGCCACGCGTAGCTGTGCTTAATTTTGAGAATAATAGCACTTGGAGATATTGGGGTGACCGCCTCGGAGAGGCCGCAGCGGACGAGTTAGTGACCCAGCTGTTTCAAACCGGAGCCTTCTCGGTCATCGAGCGCTCACAACTCGCCGCGGTACTCGCAGAGCAGGATCTCGGCGCCAGCGGCGCAGTTGACACAACGACTGCGGCTCGGATCGGCCAACTTTTGGGTGCCCAACTTATTCTGACTGGATCGATCACGCAATTCTCTATCGAGCGACGCTCCGGTGGATTCCGTAGACTGGGCTTGTCGGTGTCTAGAGCCGAAAGCATCGTCGACGTACGACTCGTCAACACCACAACCGGCGAGATCATGCTGGCGGAAAGCGGAGAGGGCAGCAAAACTTTCGGTGGCGGGTTTTTCCGCAGTGCTAACTTCGAGAGTGAGTTTGACGAAGGCGCCGCCCAAGAGGCACTGCGTCCAGCTATCGAGAACGTCGTGGAACGAATTGCCAACCAGTCAAGCCGGTTTGCGGACTTGGCTCCAGTGACCCCGCCGGCGCAAATCGTCGGTTCAAACAATGGATCGGTCTATACCAATCAGGGCGAGAATTACGGCGTCCAGATCGGCCGGCGCTACCGGGTCCTCCGAGTAATAGACGAGATACGAGATGCCAACGGCACAATGTTGGACCGCATCGTGGATCAGGTCGGCGTGGTCGAGGTCACACGGGTCCTATCGCAGTCAGCTATCTGTACAGTCATAGAAGGTGAGGCTTCAGAAGGCGACTCTATCGAGCCACTTTGACCCGCAGAACGGCTGGTCTCGCCAAGCAGGCGCATAAGGCATCCACCACTGAACGTGAGAGGCAGTTCGATGCGTTGTTACGCGTTAATCCTGGCGACCATTTCCGAGAAGCGTCGTTGCCATAAAACCGTCTGAGCTGCATTAGATGCAGTGCTGCCCGTCAACGTGCCTGCGAGAAGCCTATGACTCAATTAACACCAGAGAGCCGCGTGGCCACATCAATTGGGCATGACCAACATGACTGACGCACCCCGGCCGATCTTCTGCCGCGCCTGTGGCTCCGAGGTGCCTCCCAAGGCAAAGTTCTGTCCTAACTGTTGGGAGGTCATCGACACTGTGGGGCAGAAAGGTGTTCCCAAGGGCTGATATCGCCGCGTCACCTTCTTAACCGCAGTGAGTCACCGCGTTAGTTTTAACAACATCCGTTTCGTGGGTGGGATGGTCCACGGAGAGGTTTCCCTGTCTTACTCCCTCCCCCTCATCCACTGCTGTCGTCACCGACAGGCAGGACTAGCACCGCCTGCTAGCTAGCGGTAGGACGGGGAACATCTCGTCAACACACTGGACCCACCTGTAGCAATCTGTTTTTGCTCCCATAGCCAACTGAACAACCACTCATAATCGTCAAGCATGATGATGGTCGGTGGTGGGCAGTCTCGTCTCCTTCGAGCTAGGTTTTTTTCGCCCTTTACGGTAGATTGACAGGCATTCCTTTGGAGGATCTATGAGCCTTATTAATTGCGCTGGTCGTGCTTTGATCTCGGCTGTAGTCACGCTCTCGCTTTTTGGAGCCCTCGCACTGGCCCAGAATCGACAAGGCGTTCAGGACCTGGCCGCGCCCGATCGACCCGTCGTGCTACACACAACGGATGTGGCTCGTATTCGCCTGGTTCCCGTAGCGACTGACTTGGACCATCCATGGGGCGTAGCCTTCAGAGCCAACGGTGACATTTTGATTACCGAGCGTGATAAGGGCACGCTGCGAGTGGTTCGAAACGGGCAACTGCTTGAACGTCCAATTCCAGGGGTCCCAGAGGTCTACGCAGAAACACAGCGTGCAGGGTTAATGGATATTGCACTGCACCCGGACGACGATAGTTTGGTTTATCTGACGTATTCCAAAGCCGTTGAGCGCGACGGCGAGAATGGTGCGACGGTGGCCCTGGCCAGGGGTCGTCTCGACGCAGGGGCATTGACGGAGGTGCGCGACATCTTTGTTGCAGATGGTGTAGACCGGGGTGTGGCGGCATCAAGACTTCTCTTCGCCCCCGACGGGACACTTTTTATGACACTGGGAGGTGCCTACCGATTCGCTTCAACAGGCGATTTTGCCCAAGACCCGATGATGCATTTCGGGAAGCTGCTACGACTGAATGACGATGGAACGGTGCCAGACGACAATCCCTTTGTTGGTGACACGGCCTACCTGCCGGAAATTTATTCGTTGGGTCATCGGAACCAACTTGGTCTGAGCTTTCATCCAGAAACCGGCGATCTGTGGGCGACGGAAAACGGGCCACAGGGTGGCGATGAGGCAAATATCGTCAAGAGCGGTGCAAACTACGGATGGCCTATTGCTTCCTACAGCCGTGAGTATTCGGGTGTTCCCGTGAGTGAGGTCCCGTGGCTGGAAGATTTCGAAAGCCCGGAAATCATGTGGTGGCCATCGATCGCCCCCTCTGGGTTGACGTTCTACACGGGCGAACATTTCCCCGCTTGGCACGGGAACCTGTTTGTCGGTGCGATGCGAAATCGGATGCCTGGCCGAACCGGGCACCTCGAACGAATTATTTTCAACCAGCAGGGTCAAGAAATCAGGCGGGAATGGTTACTCACTGAGCTCAAGCAAAGAATCCGAGACGTTCGACAAGGCAAGGACGGCTATCTCTATGTTCTGACCGAGGAAGCTGACGGTGTCTTGCTTCGCATTGAACCGGTCCACGCGATTGTTGACCCGCCGGGTAACATTCTGACGCTAGAACGGTCCTCTGAGGCACGGGTGTCTCCTCTTTCCGAATCGGAGTGGACCGCTGAGCAACGGGAGATCGTTGAGCGGTATGCGCCTGACGGCAATCCTGGAAATGCGCTCCGGACGTTGGTCAGGGTGCCGGCGCTAGCTAACCGTGTATTACCCTTTCAAACCTACGTTGCTGAGGGTTCGACTCTCTCTCCACGGCACCGCTCACTGCTGATTCTCCGCACGGCGTGGCTGACTCAGAGTGCGAATCACTGGGCCACATACGCTAGTCGTGGCAGTTTAACTCCTGATGAGGTGCTCCGAGTTGCCCAAGGTCCGAATGAGGAGAGGTGGACCGAATTCGAAGCAACTCTCATAGGGATGGCTGATGAATTCTTTAGGAATTCATCAATCACGGACGTGACTTGGGACCGGTTGTCTCAGGAATATGACCTCTATAACCTCGCGGACGCAGTTGTCACGGTTGCCGAGATCACAGCACAAGCAATTCTGTTCAATGCGTTGGGCATTCAGCCCGATGACGACGCGACTGAACTATTACCCACCGTGACCGTGCCGGCCGGCTTCCGCGACAACAGCGTTCCTGATCGAGAACCACCTCTTAGCGTCCCGCGGATCGACCCGGTTGAAGGCGACGGTTTAAGAGTGTCACGAACTCTCCGGCGCCACCCGGAGCTCGCGGAACAATGGTATCTAAATGATAGATATGTGCTTAACCCAGAAAAGTCGAGGCTAACACCACACGACCGCGAGCTTTTGATCTTGCGAACCGGGTGGAACGCGCAGGCAGTCTACGAGTGGGCAAAGCACGTAGGAAGTGTGGGTCGGGCACGTGACCACGGCCTAGAGCCACTCTGGATTGCCCAGGGTGCGGACGCGTCTGGCTGGAATGATAACGAACTAAATTTGATTGCGGCGGCCAATGAAATGTATCGCGACACTACCATCTCCGATGCAACATGGCAGGCTCTTTCAGAGCAATACGATACCCACCAGATGATGAGTATCGCATGGTCCACTGCTAGGTATCGCAGGGTGTCGATGACGCTTAACGCGCTCGGTGTCCAACCATTACCAGACGACGAACGGTTTCCAGTACTCGAGGGTTACTGAGGTTCCAAGACCGGCGTCCAAGTGCGCCCACGTTGTTCAGCATCGGCGAGTAAACGCGCTCTGATGGAGGAACGGATGAGCCCGCAGCAGCACACCTGGCCCGCGCATGGGACGCTGAGCACCCGCGTGAGTCACTGCGTTAGTACGACGGGTCCAGTGGGTGTGCGGTCGTCTCCCCTATTGCTCCCCGACTGGGGTTGAATCAGGATGATTGGGGTGTACTCCAGCACAACGCAGAACAGCGACAATGAATCCGGCCCTAGAACTCAGAAATCCGTGCCCTATCAACAAGTTACGGTGATTGGGTGGCTAGGGTTCGACTCCCGCCGCCTCCACCATTTTTCCTCAATAAAATCAGGCGTTCTTACGTGGACGCCTGATTCGTTTCCGTCAGCTCTCCACTCCCCCACGCCGGAACCGGCCTGTCTAGCAGCACGATCTTGATATAGCCGCCAATCACTCCCCGCGTTCGGCCAGCATCTCAGTCATCAGATCGATCTCGGATTGCTGGCTCGTTAGGACGGCGTTGGCAAAGGTGCGCGTCCCCTCATGGTCGCTGCGATCGAGCACGGCTTCGGCCATCTCCAGCGCACCCTGGTGGTGCGCGATCATCAGGTCCAGAAAGAGTCGTTCCGCCTCGACACCAGACCCCGCCGACAGCTCGGCCATTTGCGCCGATGTTGCCATCCCTAGCATCAGGGCACCCATGCTCATGTCCTCCCCCGTGTCAGCGGCCACCGCGCCCGATCGGCCGGGACGTCTCATCCACATCATAGGCGGCTCACTGCCCAGCTGACCCAGACCCCACTCGGCCAACCAGCCGTATAGCTGGCCCGCCTGGTGCGCCTGCGTGGTAGCAATGTCGTAGCCGAGCAGACGCACCGCCTCGTCGTCGGTGCGGTCACGGATAATCATCGCCATCTCGACGCCCTGGATATGGTGGGCCTGCATGTCGCGCGCGAAACCGGCCTCGGCGCTGGTGGTCGCTGGCGGGGACGTGCAGCAGGCGCTCGTGCGACCTAACGTATACCCTGCCACTCCCACGACGACCGCGGCGACAAGCGCCGTAGCGACAAGCGCACGCTGGCCCGGCCCTGTGCCACGAGAGTCATCGGGCACCGTCGATCCCTCCGCTACACAATGCTCCCGGCTCTGGTACGTACTGACTGCGCCAGTACTCTTCGAAGAACATCGGGATTCGTTCGTCCTCGGCCGTATCCAGCCTGAGCTGGGCATTCCAGGCGGTGAGCACTATCGGGGTAGGCAGAGCCGGGAACGGCGACAGGATGACATAGGTGGACGGTAGATGCGTGCGGAGGGTGTCGAGCTCGCTCTCACTCAGTGTCGGGTTGTACGTGACCCAGATTGCCCCGTGTTCTAGCGAGTGAACCGCGTAGACACTCAGCACCGGTTCGCTGTAAATCCCACAATTCAGCCAGGCAGGATTGTGTTGGCCGCCGGCCGGCGGTGTCTGCGGGTAGATGACTGGACCGCTGACGTGTCCGGTCGCATTAGCGTAGATCTGCACGCCCTCGATCATCGTTCCGGTGCCACCGATCGAGTAGCTTGCCGACCGAGGAATGAACATGTACGCGGCCAGAAGTACCGCCGCTGCCGCAACGAACTTCCCAAGATTAATGAGTCGCCGCCTGAGTACCGCGCGCTTCTTTTTCTGAAGGATCTCTTCCTCCCTGGCCGCCCGCTGGGCTGCGCGTTCTGCTTTCGCGGCAACACGGTCCGGCGCGGGCGGTGCCCCGCGGCTCTTCGGCCTGCGGCTCACAACGTCCCTCTCATCGTATCTGCCAAGTCACACCTCCTCGACTCTGGACGCAACAATACCAGACTGCTTCACGTTCGGAACGCGTCCGCTAAAGAGGAAGCTCCGGGTGCGCAGCGTCCCACCCGCGGGCGAGGCGTTGCACAACTTCAGCCTAATAAACAAACACTACAAGCCTGACGATCATACCGTCACCCTCGTTGATATTGAGTGGCACGCCCACGAAGAACATGTTCTCCTTGCCGAGCAGTCTATCAACGTTGAATAGCTGCTCATAAACCGGAATCGTTCGAGAGAGAAACGAGTAGCGCGCACCCGACGTAACGGTCTCAGCCATACTCCAGACGCTGAAGCCCTCCGTGCCATAGGCACGCACCGGCAACGTGGCGAGAAACTCAGCTGCGTCGTCCATAAGCGTCTTAAACTGAGGTAGCGCATCATCCGCGACAGGAGGCACATGGTCGGCCACAATGAGCACGATGTCGCCCGGGAGCGTCACTGGACCGCCAAATGCGAGCAGAACGTATGCCTCCACACGCACCTCTGATCTTGACTTCAGCTTTGGATGTAGACACGCTTGGCACGACACGTTCGGCTAGGGTCGTCATCCATCGGTAACGCGGGCCGAATTTCCCCGTCGACACGGGATTCGAGGGGCTTGGCGATCTAGGGGGAGCTCTGAAATCTGCTATCTTCACAGCCTGACGGCGACCGTCCGGACGCGGGGCCGGTCGGGGTAGGAGGTGCTCATGCGTGCACATTGGTACCGTTGGCTGCTGGCGTCATGGATGATCGTCTTCCTGGCCGGTGCGGCCATGGCGCAGGACCGAGCCTTGACGCCGGTGACCGACGCCATGCTCCATGACCCGGATCCGGCCGACTGGCTCAACTGGCGGCGAACCCTCAACGGGTGGGGCTACAGCCCGCTGGACCAGATCGATACCACGAACGTCCACCGACTGCAGCTGGCCTGGGCTTGGGCGCTCGGCGCGGGCAATAGCCAGCCGACGCCGCTCGTCCATGACGGGGTTATGTTTATCCCCAACACAGGGAACGGTATGCAGGCGGTCGACGCGGTGACCGGAGACGCCTTCTGGCGCTACACCCGTCCGGAACGACCGGGCCGTAACCTCGACGCGCTACCCACTCGCGGCTCCAGGTCAATCGCGATTTACGGCGACAAGGTCTACCTCAGCACGAGCGATGCACACATCGTCGCGATCGACGTCCGCACCGGCGACCTCGTGTGGGACCAGACCGTAGCCGACCGGTCTCTGGGCTATCGGTATACCAGTGGTCCGATTGTGGCGAACGGCACGATCGTGGCCGGCATGACCGGCTGCCAAAACTACAAGAACGACGTCTGCTTCATCACCGGGCACGACCCCGACACTGGGGCGGAGCGGTGGCGCACGTCAACCGTCGCGCAGCCGGGTGAGCTGGGCGGCGATACCTGGGGTGACCTACCGCTGCAGTTCCGCGCGGGGGCCGATTCCTGGATCCCGGGCAGCTTCGACCCTGAGACCGGACTAGTCTACCTGTCGACGTCGCAGCCAAAGCCGTGGGCGCGTGTGTCGCGGAAGACCGACGGCGATGCGCTCTACTCGAACAGCGTGCTGGCGCTGGATCCGGCAACCGGCGCACTCGAGTGGTACTACCAATTCGTCCCAGGGGAAACCCACGACCTGGACGAGGTCTTCGAGAGCATCCTGATCGACCGTGACGGCCAGCGCTCCCTCTTCAAGATGGGCAAGCTCGGCATTCTCTGGGAGTTGGACCGCACCACGGGCGCGTTCGTGGCGGCCCACGACCTTGGGTACCAGAACGTCCTGGACGTCGACCCGCAGACCGGCGAAACCACCTACCGGCCGGAGATGATTCCCCGGGCCGGGGTCGAGCTAGACTTCTGCCCGAACTTCGGCGGCGTCCGGAACTGGTATTCGTCCGCCTACCATCCGAAGACGCGGGCACTCTACATCCCGATTCA
The DNA here is from genome assembly GCA_002347025.1 of Acidobacteria bacterium UBA2990. Taxonomy (GTDB): domain Bacteria; phylum Acidobacteriota; class Vicinamibacteria; order Vicinamibacterales; family UBA8438; genus UBA2990. The sequence goes on along the minus strand of DEAE01000022.1, from coordinate 6,205 downwards.
CCCGACCTGCGTCCGTGGCACTTTCACCGAGCTGGAGCAAATGGTCGGTAACAACTACTACGCCAACCGGGGCTGGCAGGGGCGCGGAAGCCGAGTGCACCCGAACAGCGAGGGCTACCCTGGCCACCTCATCGCCATGAACGTCGACAGCGGAGAAATCCTCTGGCGACACGCCATGCGGACTCGCCCGAGAGCCGCGGCGCTGACGACCGGTGGCGGACTGGTGGTCGGCTCCGACACAGACCGCCATCTGTTCATCCACGACGCCGCCAGCGGGACGGTGCTGTTCCAGACCCGGCTCCCGGGGTCAGTCCAGGGATTCCCGATCACCTACGCGGTCAACGAGCGGCAGTATCTAGCAATCCCGGTTGGCGGCAACCGAACGAACGCGATCTATACCTTCACGCTGCCAAAGGAGACCGGGCGCTGACGCGCCATGGAAACCGGGATCGGTCTATTGCCCCGGCTAAGGCACACGAGGGAACGCGGCAGACCTTGACCATCGAGTGTAAGAAATACATTGGTCCCGAAAAGACTGGGTGACGATAGTAGATTTCAATCCCTAAACAGCGGGTGATCAACCAATGTGGATTCTCAAGGCCCGGATTATTCTCGGTAGCTCAAACCGAACCTAGATCAAATTTAGGGATTGCAGACTGGGTGGTCCCAATATGAGAGCCGGCTATCCTCAAAGGCGACCTCACCGATGACATAACCAACTCCTGCGACTTGGCCTTGGTAGATATCAACTTGAAAAGTAGACCCAACTTTCTTTGTCTGCGTCGGAGCCCCTAATAGCGTTTGAACCTGCTGGGTTGACATCCCTCGCTCTAGTTGACACCAATTGTCTGGATTTCTCCACCCGGTCGCTGTCGGATTCGGCCCAGGGCGGCTTAATCGCCCCGACAGGTATGGGCGACCAGCCTTGAGGCGTGCTATCTCACGCTCAAGTGACTTGATGCGCCTTTGCAGCGCATCGATCTCCGGTGTCTGCGCCTGCACCGGGACACACACCACGAGCGCCATTAGCACTACAGGAACTGCAACGAACCAGAGTAACCAGCTATTAATTCTCATCTTCAGATTCTGAGTCACGAATGTCGGCTGGACGAGTCAGATCCAGCTTCTTAACGCGAGGAACAAACGTCTTGTGGAATCGCTGCGTCATATCGACCATCCAATTTTATAGTTAGTTTTTTACTTGTACGATACAGTTGGCCTTCTATTTACCGTGTAAAAATGGCAGCCAAATAAGGACAGGCAGAACGTTACTGGCTATTTGTTGCATAAAAACATTATTTACGTTCTGAGGGCATATCAGATGAAATTCAAGATATTTGCGATCGCAATGGCTAGTTTGTTCATTGGTGGTATCGCACCATCAGTCTATGGTCAGCAAAACCAACCGCAACTCATGGAAATTCTCGAAGTACAAGTCAAACCCGAATTCACAGCGCAATACGAAGCCGCCGTGAAAGAAAGCGTGGCGTGGCGGAAAGAAAATGGGTTTCCGTTTCCGGTCTCGGCATTCCAACTGGGCCAGGGTTTTTATCGGTTCGTCACGCGCATCGGCACCTGGAGTGGTCGTGACCAGATCAATCAGTGGTTCGCACCATTCATGAGTGGCGATGCGCCGGCATTCGTCGACCCCCTGTTCGGGTCTATTGACAACGCATCGGTATCGTACCAAATGACAAGGCCAAACCTCGGGTACCGCCCTGACAACCCAAGAATCGAATTCCGCAGCGCAACCGCGATACATGAGCTACGCCTCTACCCTAAATCGGGAACCAACCAGCAGGTGCGGGAGATACTCGAAAAATTTGTTGAAGTCTACGCAGACCACGGCATCCAAGATGGCAAAGGTGTATGGCAACAAGTTGCGGGAACTGACGGTCCAGTGATAACAAATTATTTTGGTGCAGCTAGCACAGAAGCGTTTTACGCAAATCGCGCTTCAAATCTGCAAGAGATGGGATCAGATTTTCAAGATTTAGTAGAAGAGTTAGCCCCCTTCCTACGAAAATCTGAGAACTTAGACTGGACAATCCGGAGAGATTTGGGTTTACAGCCGTAACACTACTCAAGGCACCGCGCCCGGACCAGCAATCCGGGCGCGGTGTTAATCGGTTAACGAATCGTCAAAGCCTCAACGGCCGTCTCCACCTAAGAGGCGGACGGGCTCAGGGGTTTCGTTTCGTCTGCGGCAAATGTGACCACACCACCGTGACGTGGGATGACGGGAATCCCCACACGCTGATAGCACGGCGTGAACGTCTGAGCCGCAGTTTCGTGGGTGGGATCGCCTACGGATAAGGTTGAGTCCCCTTACTCCCCTCTCTCATCCACTGCGGTCGTCGCCATTGTCGTCCCAGACAGACCGGCCGTCTACTGAAATTCTGGCCACCCACAGCGGGTCAAGCAGCATCGTGTAACTACGATCCGGTGAGAGCTGATCCTCTGGGAACAGTTCACGAATCCGCACGAACACTAGGCGTCCCTCTTTTGATCCCACGAACCGCATCCCACCAAAACCAACTCGGGCGTGACCGCTGGTATCGTCGGCGAAGACAACCTGATCGGTAGGCAGCGACACTCTGAGGCCATTTGGAAAAAGGACGAAGGTGCCTGGTGGGCCGTTTCCAATAACCGGAAGTGCCGACATCCGGTTTGGTTCCCGGAGAAGGGACGTCGGCGCTACGAAGTCGATGAGCAACGGGCCGTCTTCCATCTGGTGCTTCGACCGACCCGACACTAGTAGCGCAACACGGAGGGATCGACGAACTGTGACCAGGCGTCGATGCCGCCCCGAAGATTGTAGAGATTCCGGAATCCCAAATGCCGGAAATACTCCGCGGCCTGTCGACTGCGTACGCCATGGTGGCATTGGAATACGATGGGCGTATTCGGATCCAAGCTGTGCAACGCATCGTGATACGACTGATCAAGGAGCCGAGAGCCGTCGATTTTCGCGAACTCGCGCTCCTCGTCTGTGCGAACATCGACCAGCTCGAACGGCGTACCGCTCTCAATCAATGCCTTCAGCTCCAGAGTTGACAGCTCGCGAACCGGAGGAGATCCATTTTCTGTGATGTTGTCACCCACGGATTGTTGATTCTCGTCTGCTCGATCTCGATCGGTCAACCCTTGGAGAGTGAACCGAAAGCGACTAATAGGACAGCTGGACAGATTGCGGTACTCCAAGCGGCGACGGGCACGACGACAGCAACGATCCGGAAGCTCTGCTTCATCAACCCACCTCAATTCCGACGATGTGATGTCAGACCCGACCCTACCGCTAGCGGGTAGGGCGTTCAATGTGCCTAGCGCGGATGCGCGGCTGGTCCAGTAAACCTAGTCGTATTCTGACAAGACGAACCCTTCGTAAACAGCCCGCAGCCCCCTGCTGACTGTCGCCGGAATCACAGACATGTGGGTTTCATCACTAAAATACGCAGTTACCACTCGGAGTTCACGATAGCTGCGGGTCGCTAGTTTCGCGACGAATTTTTTCACCTCTGCAACACTTTCCCCCCATTCCTCTGAATTCTCTAAAGCCCCAGACGAAAGGAATAGGTGGGCGGAGAGAAAGTCATGGCTTTCAGCGTAGACGGCCTCCTCCCGGAGTATCACACGGTCGTCCCAGCCGAAGGAGGGACTGCCGGCAATATAGCGCTCAAAGGTTCCTTCCCCTGCGAACAAAGCATAAAGTGCGTAGAGTCCACCAAGGGAGTGACCATAGAGTGCCCGGCCTGTCGGACGAGCACGGAACTCCGCCTCAACGAGCGGGATCAGCTCGCGACGCATGAATTCGAGGAACCCCGGCGCTTCTCCTCCACCGCCTTTACTTGAATCTGCAGTTGGTGTCAGATCGACAAGGCGCCAGCCATCGCCATTGGTCAACCAGCCAACAGGATATCCAATCCCTACGATGATCAGTTCAGGAACAGCCTCCTCCAGATGCAAAAGGCGAGCAGCCTCAACCACAGTGCCAAACTGAGTGTTCGCGTCCACAGCATAGAGGACTGGGTAGGTTTTATTAGACTTCGCGTAGTCCTGAGGCAGCGCAACAGAGATCCGATAAGTTCGTCCAGTGATCTCAGAGGTCAGGTCACGGCTCTCCGTGTCAGCCAATGCCCCTGGAAAAGGCTTCCATCGGTCTGCTTCGCCTACACCTTCGTTGGTCGAGCACGCCACCATTGCCAACAATAGTAGAAGCGAGAGACGTATCACTTTCATCTTGGGTCCTCCCACCCTCTGAACTGAAACGAAGATCCTAACGCGCAGTCTGGCCTCGAGACGGTCGTGCCCCAGTCGTGTCAACAGCCGTTAACGTCAGGCGTAGCCCATGCAACCTGGAGGGCTGCAATAAACCAGTTGTCACCGTCCTTGACCAGCGTGTGGATCGCGTGTCCTTCAGCCGGCGGTCTCGCACTAGTCATAACTTGGGCGCGATGGACAATAGCTGTCGTTGGAGACAGCAAATGAGTCGCATGGTGCGTGAATTCAATCCTCATCCCATTCGCAAAGCACGGGCTCTCAAACGTCGCGATATCAGCGCGGCCGGTGCGGACAAGGGCTCCGATGGCGTACACGGCATCTTCGTGAAACTTCGAGACATAGCCGTCTACATCGCCTCTATTGAGAGCCGCGTAGACTTCATCAACGCGGCTGTTCACGGCGGACTCTTCGGCACTCTGGGCAGCGCCAATCCCGACACCAAGAGCCAGAATCGCCGTCATCACGAAGAACGCAAATCGCATATTTCTACCTCCAAGTTAAGGAATGATCTAATACCGACCCTACCCTTGGCAGATAGGAGATTCAATCCAACTCAGCCAAGGGTCGCTGTCGCCCTCAACAAGATTCTCTCGCTCTGCTGGATTGAAAATAGTAGAAGGTCTCCGCCAGCTCTTCACGACCAAAGTCGATTCCAGGGAACTCAGGAGGACAGATGGGGACTCAACATTGAGTTCAGTCGCGCCCTCCAACGCCGCAGAACTCAGGTGCATAGTGTATTCATGCGCAATTTTTGTAGTTGCAACCAGCTGAAGATGTCCATTGACAGGTTGTGACTTAGGGGGTAGATTTATCGGGTGAACTCTTCTTTCTCACGGGTCGTCTAGGCTATTTGGCTTAGTTGGATCTTGGGGGTATTGTCATGCGAAATGCCACACTCGGTGCAGCTATTTTTGCAGCGGTAATGCTGCTGTTCTTTTCTCCTACTGCAGCGGTCGCTAACGAAGCTGACGCCACGCCGACATTTGCCAAGGACATCGCGCCGATTTTCCAGAAGAGCTGCCAATCGTGCCACCGACCCAACTCGATAGCCCCGATGTCGTTCATGACCTACCAAGAAGTCCGCCCTTGGGCCCGGTCGATCAAGAATCGCGTGGTGCTGGGCGAGATGCCGCCCTATCGGTACGACCGCCACGTCGGTATTCAGGACCTGAAGGACGACCTCCGGCTGAGCGAGTCGGAAATCGAGACGATCGCCCGCTGGGTGGACGAGGGCGTGCCCCTTGGCGACCCTGCCGATCTCCCGACGCCGCGATCTTTTCCGGATCTTAACGAGTGGGCCTACCAGGATGACTTTGGCCCACCGGACTTGGTGATCAGGACGGAGCCGTACACCATCCCGGCCGCCGGGTCGGACGTCTGGTGGCGACCAATCGTGCCGAGCGGCCTGACCGAGGATCGGTGCCTGAAGGCGGTTTCCGTCAGGACCGCCGAACAGGGCCGTGGCGTCGCACACCACGCCAACAGCCAGTTACTCGGTTTCGACGAGGAAACCAATGAATGGGTCGAGGTCGAGCGGCTTTCCGAATACGCGCTCGGCAAGGCCGGTGAGGTTGTTCCGGAAGACGCCTGTCGTCTTCTCCCGGCTGACTCTATGGTCAAATGGGACGTTCACTACTATCCGAACGGCGAGCTCGTTGAAAATGATGTGATCGAGATGGGAGTCTGGTTCTACCCGGAGGGCCATCAGGAGCAGGCGAAGAACAAACAGGACCTCAAGCTGTACTCCCTGCTGATGAAGGGGGCCGAGCTTGAGCTTCCACCGCACGGCACGGCGATGACCCAAGGGTTCCATTCCTTCGAGACCCCAGTGCGGATCGACAGCTTCCAGCCGCACGGTCACTTCCGTCTGGTGGGCAAGACCCTCGAGATCTTCGATCCAAAGACGGGCGACCTGGAGATGGTG
>DEAE01000010.1:208175-208313 GCA_002347025.1 Acidobacteria bacterium UBA2990 | reverse complement strand
AAGCATGAACTTCGGAGCCGGGGAGGTCACCGACGTTCCAATGTAGATCAAGTTCAACTCCGGGTCGTAACTCGGCACCATCCATGCACCAACATGCTGCCGGTCCTCAAATGCCACATCCCCCCACGTCTCATCGCC
>DEAE01000010.1:207619-207877 GCA_002347025.1 Acidobacteria bacterium UBA2990 | reverse complement strand
ATCCCCCCACGTCTCATCGCCCGGTTCACCCGGAGCCGGGATGGTCCGGCGACGCCACAATTCCTCACCAGTCATGGCATCGTGGGCCGTTATGACGCACGATTCGGGTTTCCGGCAACTTCGTCCGGAAATGACCTTTCCGTTCGCTACAATCGGCCCGGAGCTCTGCAGGGCCCGAAAAATTTCATAGTCAAGAATCTCAGTCTCCCACACCATCTCACCCGTATTTGCATCCAGTGCAAACACATGGTCATCCAC
>DEAE01000010.1:206360-207308 GCA_002347025.1 Acidobacteria bacterium UBA2990 | reverse complement strand
CTGGTATCAATGATCAGTGAACCGTAAATAGCAATATTCCGATTATTGGTCACCAGGCCGGCTTCGCCCACATTTTCAGGCACTTCTCGACGATGTTCCCAGAGTAAATCCCCACTCGTCGCGTCAATCGCCTGGATCACATCCCGGGGATTCGGCATGTAGAGCACACCGTCGTAGGCAAGGGGGGTCCCCACCTGGTTTCCACGGCCAAGGGCTCGAGTCCAAACCATACGCAATTTGCTGACATTATCTCGAGAAATCTGGTCGAGAGGACTGTAGCCCCAGCCATCCAAAGTCCGACGCCACGTCAGCCAATCCTCCGGCGCAGGGTCTTGCAGCATCGCGTCAGTCACAGGGACAAATTCCGTCGACGACTGCGCATGAACCGTCAACCAAGACGCCGCAAGGGCCATCACCACAAACACAAAGCCAGTACCACGTCGCGATACACCACCTTGAATAGACATCTCTAATGGCTCCTAGCTACTGGAACGCAGACACCTGCACATTACACCAGGCTCGACAAAATCCCACGCGACCGCCACATCTCCCACAACTGCAACAATACCTAACCTTTGGCTCATTCATTAGTCATACACGCCATAGCCAACCTCGGGCTAACCCCTACATCAGTAGGCCCATCCAATATTGATGAAACGGAGCATCGGCACCACCTGGCCGTTGAACCCTCTTGAAGCTCCCCCCCCCAAACTAATGCTGAGGTGTTCTGAAGTTCCTAAGAGCCATGCATATCCCAATTCAAAACCGACGGCAACAAATAGACCTAGTTCCTCACCGGTATCATAGGACTCATATAGCTCCTCGTAGTACTCATAGATGCTATGGCGGAACAGGCCAACGCGTGGTCCCAGATAGAACCCTTTCAATGGGATTCCACCCGGGTAATAGCGCAGTGCGGCATTTGCACTCACGAACGTATCCTCACCA
>DEAE01000010.1:202068-206040 GCA_002347025.1 Acidobacteria bacterium UBA2990 | reverse complement strand
CAAAGGAAAGTCGAGAGGCAGACAACCCTAGTGTGGTAACGCTTGAAATTCGCCGTTCGTATTCCCCGTTGTACCACGCCCCCAAAAACATAGTCACTGGATTCGCTGAGACTACGTGCTTCCGTGTTTTTGACCCACCGGCATCTGTCTGGGCCCATCCTGTAGCCGCAACCATCGTGAAGCCGCTAAACAACAGAAGACGTAGCCAACCGCTCCCACACCACGGTGCCAAACACACACGGGGAAAACGGAACCAGACATTATTGCCGTGTTGACGGGCTGTAATCTCGCCCACGAAACCGATCCCGGATAACAAAGGCACAATCCAACACCTCAAACACTGGATGAATAGGGAATGGAGAATCTGCGGTTTATTGCGAGGCTAACCCTCTCGAACCATCATGACACTGCAACGGTCAAATCTAGGGCCGACCGCAAGGTGTTCGCAGCGATACAGGACCTGTCGGCAATGGTCACCAATTTTTGAAGTTGACTCGTGTCGGCATCCGCTGCCACTTGCAGATGAATGGCAGAAAACCGAGCTGAATCAGGGGCCACTGTGGCAGTTATCGACAAGGCGATATCGTTGACGATGACCTCGTCTCGCGCTGCAATGGCCGCCCTAAGATTGCTCATGAAACAGCCCCCTAAAGACGCCAACAACGCTTCGCCTCCCATCGGACCGATATTGTGTCCTCCTTTTGCCTCGGGTCGGTCCATGACAAGCTGGTGGTTACGAATAGTAGCGATGCTTCCAGTGGTCTCGTGTTGCCTAAGTGTTACTGTGATATCTGCCACAGCGTTCTCCTTCCCAGTACGTCATAGCGAGCCAGGTCAGCAGAGACTGCACCCGGTCATTATCCCCATGACATCAAAGTGGCTCACGAGTCAGTAGTGCACTGCATCCTCTATCCAGTGCCGGTTACTTAACGTCAGCCCGCAAATGGTTACCTCGCACAAGTGAAACCCAGTCTAGCTACTCAGCGTTCAATACTCACTGGTTCCCAACCAAACTTCTCAACTCCCTAGACATCGGCTTTCAGAGAAGCCAATTCGACAAACAGCCGGTCTCCCCTCTTGTCAGACTGTCATGCCGACCACGACCCTGTCACAGGAGATGTACGCCCACAGGGTAATCGAATTACAATAAGACGCAATACCCCTACTTCATGGACCAGGAGGCATCGATGAGACGATGGTTACCGATAGCACTCGTAATTGTATGGACGGGGTCCATTCCAACCGCCGACCCGCGCGTTGCTTACGCCGGTCAACAGCCTGACGCTATTCATCAAGCCTCAAGGAACCGCCTCCCTCCGATCGCTCGCGAAGAACTCGATGCCAGACGGCAAGCCCTCTACGATGCGGCAGCCCAAAATGAGAATTCTGCAAGTGTAGGCATGGGGGCTGCAGCACTCCGGCTCCATGGCTCAGGTACCGACCTTCGGTTTTCGGGTCCACTGGGACGTCGGTTGACCGAACTTGCTATCTTGACCACGGCCCGTGAGCACCACCAACCCTATGAGTGGGCACTGCACGAGCTGGACGCATTAGCAGTTGGCCTAGACGAAATACTCATCGACATCGTACGGCATCGGCGACCGCTCACCGGCGTGGGTGACCCGGAAGCAATCATCATGGAGGTCGGCCGCGAACTCTTCACGACCCGAAAACTTGGTTCTGATACCTACGCTAGAGCCCTCACCCAATTGGGCAAGACCAACCTGGTTGACCTGATTGACCTAATGGGTCGTTACGCGTCAACCGCCGCAACACTGACCGCGTTCAACCAACAGATGCCCCTGGGCTGGCGCCAGTCCCTCCCATTACCGTTCACCTATCCCGACGATATCCACCCCGATTCCCGCAGCCGCCTGCCATTGCGCTCAGGTCCATACCAAACCTCGGTGAGCGTACTTTATGGCCGCATGGCATCACCTGGAGGACTTGGACCTGGACAGATTCGCGCTTATGGCAGAGGACTGCAGACGCTTGAGTCGAGGGTCGGGGACCGACTGACAATGCTGGTAATCCTAGCAACTGCCAGAGCACATGATTCACAATATGACTGGACCATGAACGAGCCACAGGCGCTCCAGGCAGGGCTGGAACCTGAGGTGATTGATATCATTCGACACCACCGTCCGCTTGATAGCCTAAACGAAAGGGATGCAGCGCTGGTCGCCTTCGTTCGGGAGCTATTCGGCAACCACAATGTCAGCTCAGCCACCTACACCAGAGCCGTATCAGCGTTCGGAGAACAGGACCTAGTGGACCTCGTGAGTCTAATGGGTTCGCATGCCGCAGATGCCGCTGTGTTGGCTGCTTTTGCCCAATCACTTCCGGAAGATCGTCAACCACTTCTACCACTCCCGTGAAACGCAATTTGCCAAAAGGCCGCCATCCGAGTTAGGCTGAAACGGAATGAGGATCGAAAGCCTTCTTGCCAGGTGCGCTACCGCTACCCGGGCAAAAAGTAGCCGACAGTGGTTAGGCATTATCGCCGTCAGCATTGTGGCCGCCGCCACCATTGTGGCTGGTGGGCACACGAACCACGAACAAGGCCAAGAATGCGCACTCTGCAAGGTTCGCAATCAACCGCTAGACCATTCATTTAGCAGTAGCAGTATCCAAATAGTCTGGTCCGGTGAAACCATCGACCGACCTGCCGCTTCACGGCTTCTAGTTAACGACCGTTACTCAAGCCCCAACCGCGCTCCTCCGACCTGCTGATCTTACGCACGAAACCTAGGCTTAACCAAAACTTACATCGCCATTCGGTGGTGTAGTGGGCGCTAATTTCAACCCAGCGACTTGACCGATAAACCAAAGTTCTTTGGTTTATCCCGGTTATTCGGTTGCCTAGATCAGAAGGATTAATTCGGAAACGTTATTCACAAAAGGGGCAAGTCCGTTGTTTAAATCAAAGCTTCATTGCTTAACTGTTTGTATCATTCTGCTTCTAAGCCGTCCTACACACGCCCAGGAAGGCGGCACGGTCACGGGCCTGGTCACACTCGAAGGCCAACCCATCGGCAACGCGCTGGTCCTCGTTGTCGGGACATCCTTCCAAACTGAAAGTGATGCGACCGGTAATTACGAAATTCACAATATCCCTCCAGGCACCTACGAGATTTTTGCGCAACGAGACCATCTAACCGGTGAACGACTGGTCCTCTCGATACAAGCCGGTGACTCTGTGACGACGGACCTACCCGTGCAACTGTCCGCGGTTCATGAAGATGTAACAGTCACTGCAACTCCTAGTGGTGCGGTGGCAGCCTATGATGCGTTCAATGCTGTCACGGTCCTTGACAATTTCGAACTTATTGCCAATCCACAAACAACCCTTGGCGAGGTCCTTCAAAACGAGCCCGGGGTAGCCAAGCGCAGCTTCGGTCCGGGCTCAAGCCGCCCGATCATCCGCGGCTTCGATGGCGATCGAGTCCTCATCATGGAGGATGGTATTCGAACCGGTGACCTCAGTAGTAGTTCTGGCGACCATGGTGTACTGACTGACCCGAACGGATTGGACAGAGTAGAACTTGTACGCGGCCCAGCGACACTCCTCTACGGTTCCAATGCTGTCGGGGGCGTGGTCAATGCTATCACCCCCCATGAATCGTTTCGGCAAACCCGAGGCGATAACACCAGAGGTCAGTTCAGCATCGATACAGGATCAGCCGACCAACAGTTTGGCAGCAATGCTGGTCTGCAACACCGCCAAGGCAACCTACTGCTGTGGGGTTCCGGTGGCTCCAGACGAACTGGCGATTACAACACCCCATCGGGAAAGATAGAGAATTCTGGAACCCAGATATCGACTGGTCGCGCGGGAATTGGCTACCTTGGTGACAAGCTATTTGCAACCAGCGGCTTCACCATCGAGGATGGCCGCTACGGTGTTCCATTTGCGGGTGAATACCACGAACATGACCATGCAGAAGGACACGACGATCACGACGATCACGA
>DEAE01000010.1:201290-201676 GCA_002347025.1 Acidobacteria bacterium UBA2990 | reverse complement strand
ACAACCGGCTGATCGAGGGGTTTCAGATCAGCTTCAATACAACCGACTGGAGGCACGACGAGCTCGAAAACGAGGGCGGAGTCGACAGTATCCATACTTCCTTCTTGAATCGTAGCTACGTAACTAGAGCTGAGTTCACACAGCGAAGCACCGGAAGGTTGTCGGGCAAGTTCGGTGCCTGGGCGCTGCGACGTAATTTCTCCGCGACTGGAGCGGAAGCTCTCGCCCCGCCAACAAGCCAAACCGCCATTGCCGCCTTCGCTTATGAGGAACTCGACTTCGGACGAGTCCGAGTCCAATTCGGGGGCCGCCTGGAGGGCAATGACTACAACGTCGGTGAACGAACCGGCCACGACGAAGAGGACGATCATGACGATCATGACGAT
>DEAE01000010.1:168284-200959 GCA_002347025.1 Acidobacteria bacterium UBA2990 | reverse complement strand
GACGATCACGACGATCACGACGATGACGACGATCACGACGAGGAGCACGAACCAGAGGCGCCAGCTGTTAGGAACCGAAACTTTGCCGGAAATTCCGTATCAGCGGGCATCCTCACTAACCTCGGCAGCAACACAACCTTCGTTACCAATCTCACAGGTTCACATCGCGCCCCATCCCTTTCAGAACTCTACAATTTCGGGCCTCACGTAGGCAGCCTGACGTTTGAAGTCGGGGACTCTGAGCTTAACAGTGAAACTACCATAGGGCTCGATGTCAGTCTGCGCCACCAATCTCCAAATGTGAGAGGCAGTTTCAACGCGTATGTTTATGACATCGATAATTTCGTGTTTAGTTCAATAACCGACGAGATGGCCCACGGTCTGAGAATAGGGACCATTCAGCAAGCTGATAGCCGCTTTTTGGGTTTCGACGCCGAAGCGAGCGGGCGAATTGGCAACAGAGCGTGGCTCAACGCAGGTTTCGGAGCAGTTGACGCAGAACTCAAAAACTCTGGGGAAGGCCTTCCACGGATACCACCACTGAGAGGCCGAATAAGCCTTGATCTTCCATACAAGGATCTCACTGTGAGTCCAGAGATAATTGTGGCAGCTGCTCAGAACCAGATCTACAAATCAGAAACCGTGACTAGCGGCTACTCCGTCTTAAATCTTCGACTATCGTACGTGTGGACTCAACCCACTGCGGCCCATGTGATTGGCCTCAGTGCCTACAATTTGACCAATGAGCTTTACCGTAATCACACGTCTTTCATCAAGGACCTAGCACCGGAAATCGGCCGAGGCGTCCGGGCAAGCTACAGCATCCGGTTCTTCTGATGTAAGTGGGTTAGTACACTGCGTGCGATGTAGCTTCCTCAAGCGAACGTGTCACCCCGCATTTAGACACGTTCGCTTTACTCTTCAGCGGGTTCCATTGTCTCTTCCAAGCGACAAAGGCACTCATTGGCTCGGAGTGCCAGGTCTCCATTGAATCTTCACTACATCGCACGCAGACCGCTTCAATAATTGGTCCAGCTAATCAAGTAAAGTAGCCTGACAGTTTCCAACCAAGCAGCTATCGGATAGCTCGCTAGTCAATCGAGTCAGCCCACCCTTGGGCCTTCTGGAGGATTGGCACCGCAACCGACACCTCAACGATGGGTGAAATCTTGAACTCCAGAGTGTCTCGATAGGGCGCTACCGCTTCATACATGGCTTCTGGCGACGCGACCTCGACAGTTCCCATGCCGCCACTGCCATCAGAAAACTCATAGTGTGATTTAAATTCAAAGCCTTGCGGGGGGGTCCAGTTCGTAAACAGGTTTAACGTCCGTCTATCTGTCTGCTCCGTCGGGTTCCTCAGTGCGTAGACCATACCAAACAACATCCCTAAACCTCCTATGGCTTGTTAGTCAGATATCTTCATTCAAACCAAAAACTGTAAAGCATTGCAAATATTCTATCAATGCTGGTAACACATGTCAGACTCGGCAATCACAGAACCCTCAGGACCCATTTCGAGTAACGCGATAGGATAGCCTCGAGTTGCGAAGCATTCGCGAACCGATTCTGAGCGACTTCCCTCGGGTTGATCTAAGCCGAGACACCGACAGGCTAGGACTAAAAATTTAGGCAAAGTCTATGCCACTGAGCAATGCGAGTGGAAACATGAATTACCACATCAAAGAAGTCTATTACACGCTACAAGGAGAAGGTGCACACGCTGGCCGTGCCGCTGTCTTCTGTCGATTTGCCGGATGCAACCTTTGGTCCGGATTCGAAAGAGACCGAGCGGCTGCCACCTGCGATTTCTGTGACACTGACTTTGTGGGAACCGACGGTCCGGGTGGCGGTATATTCAAAGAAGCTACGGACCTAGCTGATACCGTTGCTAAGAGTTGGCCAAAAACTCAATGCTCCCGGGAGCGCCGCTTGGTTGTGTGTACTGGAGGAGAGCCGCTACTACAACTGGACAAAGAGCTCACCCAAGCCTTTCATGATGAAGGGTTTACCGTTGCCATAGAAACGAACGGCACCCGAGAACTACCGCCGGGCATTGACTGGGTCTGCGTCAGCCCGAAGAGTGGCAGTCAACAGATTCTCAAACGAGGCAACGAGATCAAGCTCGTATTTCCTCAGCAGAACGTTGACCCTAGACAATTCGAGGAGATGGATTTCCAACATTTCTTCTTACAGCCGATGGATGGGCCCGATCTAGCTCGGAACACCGCGCTGGCCACGCAATACTGTCTTGAACACCCACGCTGGATGTTAAGCATCCAACGCCATAAGTTACTCGGTATGCAGTAAGAGACGCAGAACCGTCAAATCGATTCATGCCAACCTAACTGTACGGCACCAGTCGCTCGATTGGTGACCATAGGGGGCCGTCGCGGGACCAAGCGATCAAACTGACCTACAACTACAAAACAGAGTTTGAACGAACCTCACGAACCGAATAGACCACTTCTCATATCTGAGAGGCCAGGCCCTGTTCACCTATCTATTGATGTCGTGGGTGTTCCAATAAGCGTTCTTGGAACATAAGATACCTCCAATAAACAATCGTTATTCCAGATTTCCATAATCAAGGCCCCTTCCCATATGGAACACGTTTTCAATAGCCAGAAGAGTTAGTGCAATGAAGCCACTCCTTCACACCACGACCTTGCTCCTGCTTTTGTGCTCACAACTGTCACTGGCACAAGAGGACCGCCCCCGCGGAGGCAAAACACGCACAGATGTGCTGATAGCGTTAGAACAGGCAGCAATTAGTTTCCGCCAAGACCAGAGCACGACTGAAATCCGTTTAGCCTATGGACGCCTGCTCTTCGAAAGCGGTGACTTTTGGCAAGCCAGAGAGGTGATTCTCCCTCTAATGGATGCGGTCAGTCCATCAATAGCAACCGTGGAAATGGCCGCCAAGCTCCAGTACCTAACGGGACACTACGAGGACGCTGTATCACTTTACAATCAACTACGGGAGGCAAAATCGGGCGATGTCTCTGGCCAGGTGGCAGCCAATGTCAACAAGCTACTGTCCTACTACCAACAGAATCGTTTCGACCGAATCAATCAAATCCAGTTTCCACCTGGCATCCAGCTCCCGAATGCAGCAGTAGCTGCAGCATTCACCGAAAATCCCTACCGAATCGAATGGCATACAGACGCAAGAATCTCCGTCGCGCCGTTCCATATCACGGATCCTCTTCCGGTGATCACCGTTGAAGTCGATGGTATTCCAGTGCAAATGCTGTTCGACACTGGTGGAGACATGTTTATTCTCGACTCTGAAATCGCCCTGCGTATGGGAATCCGTCCTATCACAACAGCAATGGGAACTTTTGGGGGAGGCCTACGACAAGAAATCAGCTTCGGCAAGGCTGAGACGGTAAAGATTGGCGATGTCACCATCCACACGGTGCCGCTCACCATTCTTCCAACAAAACGTTTTTCGCAAGGTTTTGGAGGCTACACCATCGGCGGAATCATTGGCACGGCCGCGATGCGACAATTCCTAGGCTCCTTGGATTATGCACGTGAACAACTCGTCCTCCGAGAGCGCTCCCCTGAAAACAACCGTAGACTTCGAGCAGATATGGGCGAGCGCCTCACAGCCGAAATACCATTTGTGTTGGACCAAACCCATCTCATGATGGCTCGCGGGAGCCTGAACGACAAAGAAGAATTAACCTTCTTCATCGACTCCGGCCTCGCAAGCCAAAACATGGTCACAGTGCCAATTCAGACTCTGGAATATCTCGACATAGAAGAACCCGAGGTCCGAATTAGGGAAGGGACCGTGGGTGGAGGCGGAGGATTATGGGCCTCAGGCCAATTCTCAATTAAACAGGTGGGACTCGGCCCATTGATCCAGCACACCGCCACAGGGGAATACGGATCAAGAACACCAAACAGCTATTGGACAGAGTTCTACATCCAAGATGGACTCCTGTCACACCAATTCCTCAGACAGTATGCATCTTGGACGATAGATTTCGACAACATGACCTACCTATTCGAAGTTCGTGATTAAAAGCTGACGATCTGGGGGACACCGGGTGCGTTCGGCAGACTGGGCCAACGCCCTCAGACCCACATACATGACGGAATGCCTCAACACAAAACATGTGAGGTTGGTAGAGTTTGGCCAGAGAACCAGGGTTCTAAGTCCATTGCGACCACTATCAAATCCCTGGTATCTCCATGCATATAACCAATACTCCCAGCCAGCATCCTATGTTGCGTCTTTTAGACAGATCGACACCCTACATCAGCTACCTTTGTAATGAACTGGGCTGCTAATCCAGTGGGTATAAAATCTAGGCTACACTTGCACTGGTTACTGTGGAGACAGGAATTTCGTCGTGCACCTTGCTTCAAACAATTGGATAAGTCGCTACCCAACAGTGGTTCCGCTATTGTGGGCAACAGGATTTACGATAGCGATCGCCTTTGCACTCGCTCCGCAAGTTTGGCCATTGATCGATCTAGTCCAGTCATTTGCCTTAGCAGAAACACTGGGTTGGCAGGAAACTTTCGCTGACGGATTTGGTCGTGGCCAACAATATCGGCCGTTCCAAAGATTACTTGTCAAGCTCCTCTACGACGTCGCTGGGCTCAACCTGTGGTTCTATAAGAGCCTGGTTTTGATCCAATTCCTAATCATCCTCACTGTACTGATTCGCATCTTGAGGCCATCGGGGTGGCACCGCTCTACAGCAGCACTCATCGCTCTGTGCTGCATCGGAGGGCTGCCCAGTACGCAAATCTTACTCGACGTACTGTCCCCCAACCACTACTCAATGGTCACCCTTCTGTTGCTGGCCACAACCGCACTAGTAATGGAGCCTCGAATGAGGGGGCCTTTCGGTTGGCTGTTTTTACCGTCAACGCTCTTAGGTCTACTGTTCTTGGAACTTGGGGCCCTTGTCCCGGCTGTGCTAACCGCACTTTGGCTAGCTCGAGCCCCAGGAATAGACCGGCGCGGGGTCACCGCCTCGTGGCTAGCGCTGGCGATTTACGCCTGTTTTCGTCTGATGCTGGGTAACCAGACTGGGGCCCTCAACTACGTAGAGTCCAATTATGGCTTCTCCGAATTATCGCCCGCGCAATACAATGACCTGTTTGGACAGGCACCCTATCTTTTCGCCATCTATAACGTGGCAGCATCTGCTCTGACGGTCTTGTTCTCAGAACCACGTGCCGGACAATACAAGTTCATTGAATCATTTCTGTTAAGGGAAACTCCCGTCTGGCTGTGGTTTCACGTAGTTTCATCGACCATCACGACCATAGTCGTGGCCTCCTTGGTGCCCCTTCGTCATAAGTGCTCACCTCGAGACTTCCAGTTGGTTGCATTAGGTCTTACGTTGGTGACCGGCGGTAGCGCTTTGGGATTCCTTTACACGCGCGACCGAATCTCAGTTTTGGTCGGCATCGGCTACGCCATCCTGCTCTACGTCTCTCTCTCCGTCCTATGGGAAACCTGGGGACGCCACCAATGGGGCAAGGTCTGCATGGTGACTGTGATGGTTATCCTAGCCAGCAGCTGGACCCTACGGAATTGTGAAATGTGGCTACAACTCCACGACGAAGCATGGGAGATCCATGCGGAGTGGACCGACCGCTACGAAAACCTCATTGCTCCACGCTTTGGGCCACTCAGAGGCAGAGCTCCTGGCAGCGCTGACCTTCAACTGTTTCTTCACCAAGTCCATTTACTTCAGTATTTGCGAGCGTTTGCCCTTGCCAATCCTCCAGAGAATCCACGCAATGACCCTCCATGGACGTTCGTTATCTTTGAAAGGGAATAGAAGCTACAACGCTGGAATTTCGGCCGAAGAAAGCCTATTCAGACACGGCAGAACCTAGTCAGACCGGTTCACACCAGGAGCCGACCGCGCTACAATCGCCGGGTTCAAAGCTCAGGAATCCCAACCCTACAGGAGGTAAATTTATGCGGCTTGTGCCCGTTATGATTGTCTTCGCCTCTCTCGCTTTTAGCAATATATCCGCACAAAACCCGTTCGGGGACCTGACGAATGCTCCCCGTCCCGATGAGTTCATCCACTGGGATGCAGAGTCCTTCACAGGGTGGAAGACCGAACTAGTAGGATCGACTCCGAGACGACCCAGGTATTCTCGGTACTCCATTCACCTTCCTCTACGCACTCCCTCAAGCCGACCAGCGGCGACATGACGTGCAGGTCGTCCACCGGGCCGGCTACACCCAGCCAGAAATTCACGAGACCAAGTGGGACCTCTACGTGATCCTGGAAGGATCTGGAACCGTTCTGATTGGAAGCGAACGGATAAATTGGGTAGAAGGTCTACCGGTCGAAGACCAACGGCCAGAGTTAAGTGGAGCTACGGAATTCCCGGTCGCCAAGGGGGACATAGTTCAGGTGCCAGCCCGCTCGTGGCACCAGGTAACGGTACCGGATGCAGCGTCAATCACCTATGCGCTGATCAACGTGTTCGAAGACTAGCTTTCCCGTTAAAACTTCGAACCGTCAAAGCCAAGGCAGACCTTGGACTCTAGTAGCAATGAGTGACCTTGCTACCATTGACCGTATCAGGCTAGAAAGCTTCAGAAACATCAAGTCCAGGTAGCCGGACCGTAATCTGCATGCATAACGGCCTAGGCGCTGCGGATCATGACACCCAATACGGAGAATCTGTTTCAACAACCTCGAAGCACCAAGATAATGCTCAGGCTCCATCTCCTGATTAAATAGTTATCAACTGGACCTAGATAAGTGCTCGAGTTAGATACTCTCTGAACGCTTCCGGTTCGTAGATCAGACGTTCCAGTTCCATGGAGGGCAATCGAAAGAGTGGAGTATCTTGCGTGATATAACGGGCAGCGGAGGGCCACCATCAGCTTCATCGGGGCCTGAGGCCTCAACAAAGTCCGCATAGCGCTCAACTGTTCCGTCCGTCTCACACTGGCTGCCGATGATCCACAATCGACCAAGCCTATAGCGCCTCTTCGCTTCAAGATCAGCAACAGTTGACCATGGGACGCCAGTGGCATTTCCTGTAAAGGCAAAATACTGTGGCCTCAGACCAAGGTGTTCTTCCAACCATGCGTCGTTCGTATCCATCTCAGAGCGCAGTGCTTCGCCGTCTGGATCTGAGAGCGATAGCTCGGACAAATTCGGGTGTGTGTGTGCACCAATGGTCCAGCCAGACGCCATCAACTGGCGAATCTGGTCCCATGTGGCGCATCTAGGTTGCCTGGCATCAACTAAAGTATTTTCACAGGATTCGCGAAAATAGCCGGTGTTAACAAATAGATTGCCTGTGAAGCCGTAGCGCCTCATGAGCGGGAACATATCTGAAGCGACACTACCGACGGGATGGTCCACATCGAACATCAACGGGCGGTCTGGCAACCTGCCGTCCCCGGTCAGCCACAGGTAAAGCTGATCATAGTTAATAGTGGAAAACCCAAGGTCTCGCGCTATCCGGAGGTACTGCTCAAACCTTTCCAGTGTAAATCTTTCATTGATACCGTGACACATCGTGATTGGGATTCTTATGGCCTGCCGTGAAGTTTCCTGTAAGGCAGCACCAGCAAGGACAGACCGTAACGTGGCGGTCAAGCTGATTCCAACCAAGCTCGATGTAACAAATTGCCGACGGCTCCACATCGGTTTCTCTTGCATGATACCTTCCTCGATCTTGTGGCTACCGGCACCCATCCTACAGCTGGCTGGAAGAGCGTTCAACTGAGCTGACACCAGCAGCTCTCATCCTGCACAACTGGGGAGCCTACTGGTGGCATCAGTCAAGACCTGCGATTCGTCTACTACCAAGCCAGTCCATCACTATCCCACTACCCGCCCTATGGGACTCGCTTTCGCCGCTGACATCGACGTAGAATTAGCCTGCAGCAGGCGACAACACTGCATGGCACTCAACGCGGCTAGCCACCCCAGTAGCACCAGCATGGACGAGCGCTCGAAGAGGGCGCACGGCCACCCACAGCACTTGGGGCGTCGGCTAGCGAGGTAAGTCTAGAGGTGGCAGAACGAAATGGATAAAATCACCCGTCGACGGTTTTTCGATCGCGCAAACACTTACCTACTTGCTGGCGCAGCTACCGGCCTTCTTCCTGGCCTCACACCAAGACATGCCTCGGCTCAGCGCCCCACCGGCCCGCGCAGTAACTGGCTGGCACTAACACCAGAATCGGCTATTGAACCAGAGCTTCCCATCATCGACCCGCATCACCATCTCTGGGACCGCGCGGATAACCGCTACCTACTCGACGAACTGCTCGAAGACACGCAGGAGCACAACGTGCGCCAGACAGTCTTCGTCGAATGCTCCTCAATGTATCGGGCCAACGGTCCGGAAGAACTTAGAGTGGTAGGGGAAACCGAATTTGTACAGGGCATCGCAGCCAAGAGCGCCAGCGGCCAGTATGGTGACACTCGTGTGGCAACTGGCATCGTCGGTAGCGCCGACCTCAGACTGAGCGACCGTGTAGTCCCTGTACTCGAGGCACAGTTAGCAGCGAGCCCACAGCGCTTTCGAGGAATCCGTCACCGTGCGGCCTGGGCGGAACCCCCGGTAGTCGGCAGACGGACAGCGGGCCCAGAGCATCTGCTGCTGGACCAAGCCTTTCGACAAGGTTACGCACATCTCAGAACCTACGGACTGTCGTTCGAGGGTTGGGTTTATCACACCCACATCGCTGATCTGGCCGACCTCGCCGGGACGTTTCCGGACACGACTATCATCTTCAACCATCTAGGCGGACCAATAGGAGTAGGACCTTACGCCGGCCGTCAGGATGAGGTATTTGCAGCTTGGAAACCGACAGTGGCCGAGCTGGCGAAACACGAGAACGTGGTGGCCAAAGTGGGCGGTATCCAGATGGTGGTCAACGGCTATGGTTGGCACGAACGGGATCGTCCACCAACATCGGATCAACTGCTAGCGGCCAATCGTCAATGGTACGACTACATAATCGAGCAATTCGGACCTGACCGGTGTATGTTCGAGAGCAATTTCCCAGTCGACAAGCTCTCCTGCTCATACACTGTTCTCTGGAACCAGTTCAAGAAGCTCACCACGGGCTTTTCATCAGACGAACGGGCAGCGATGTTCCACGACACCGCCATGAGGGTCTACCGACTCCCAAGAATCTGAGTCAAACAAACATGGCTTCTCGTTTAACAAACATCCATTGCTCTCGTCATCGGCATCAATTGCGTGATTAAACCACCAGCTGCCGGTAGGATAGGCTTCTAATTCGTTGACTCAGGGCGTTAGAGACGACGCGTGATAGCCGGTACCCAGGAGAAACTACAAATGCTCAAGAAATATTCGGCGGCGTTGCTGACTCAGGCGACCGTGCTCATACTCGCCCACCAGCCGGTTCTTGCACAGACCGGCAATGGGATGCCGACGCAGACACCAGACGGCCATCCAAACATTTCGGGCACGTTTACCTTTCGCACCCTCACGCCCATGCAACGACCAGAACAATTTGCCGGCCAAGAGACGTTAAGCCAGGAGGAAGCTGCGGCATTCGAAGCCTCTGAGCGAACACGCCAAAACCGTGACCTGTTCGACCCAGAAACAGGAGCGCCAAACGCTGGCTACCAATCGCGCGCCGCCGGCGGTGTGCTGTCGTACAACGAATTCTGGTACGAGCGAGGAATCGAACTAACCTCCGACAAACGGACATCACTCATCATTGATCCACCAGATGGTCGTTATCCGCCTCAAACAGACACTGGCCAACGGGCTACTCGGGCACGAGCAGCATATCGCCGCGAACACATGTACGATTCGTATGAGAACCGGAGCATGGGTGACCGGTGCATCATGTTCGGCAAGTCTGGTCCACCGATTCGATCCGGAGCCTACAATAACAACTTGATGATCTTTCAGACGGCCGACCACGTGGCCATCCTTACCGAGCAGGCACGGCTAGCTAGAATCGTCCCGTTGGGTGACACACAAAAGCCTGCATTCAATCAGCTGGGAGGAGTCTCACGAGGTCACTGGGAAGGCCAAACTCTGGTTATCGAGACCACCCAGATGCGCAATTGGGGTGACCTTCAACATCACCCTGAAATGCATTTAGTCGAGCGGTTAACGAGGCTCGATGCCGACACGATCGCCTACGAGTACACGATAACTGACCGAACTAGATACACGGCTCCCTACACAGTAAGGATGCCGTTTCGGAGAACTGATGGTCCCATTTTCGAGTACGCCTGCCACGAGGGAAACATCGGACTTCACGGTATTCTCGCAGGTGCTAGAAACCTTGAAAAACTCGGCCGAGAACTTCGCCCATAGGCCTGGTGTTGAGAACCGGACGGTCTATTTGCACTCTGTGATGCCGCTGACGTTAAGGAAACAGGAAGAATGAAAGAAACGTTGTCTACATTCAGAGACGGCTGGCCGGAAGAAGGATAAATGGGGTTAGCGAACGCCAACGAGATGACAACTGGGAGCCAAGAGACAACTCCTGGCTCCCAGAAGGCTACGCAACGATCTGCGGAATAAGTGTGCCGTGGACGTCAGTCAGACGCATGTCCCTCCCGTTGTAGCGATATGTCAGCTGAGTGTGGTCCATGCCGAGCAGGTGGAGCATCGTCGCGTGCAGGTCGTGTGGGGAGATTCGCTGTTCGACGGCCTTGTAACCAAAATCGTCGCTCGCCCCGATCTCCTGACCACCTTGAACGCCTGCCCCTGCCATCCAGCCGGTCATGGCTCCCGGATTGTGATCGCGTCCGACCCCCCGCTGGGAAATCGGCATCCGACCAAACTCGCCGTGCCAAGTTACCAACGTTGAATCGAGCATGCCCCTCGATTTAAGGTCGGTGAGTAAACCGGCGACCGGTAGATCCATTTCCGCCGCGCGCACCCGATGGTTCTCATCTAGGTTGCTGTGTGCATCCCAGTCCGCGCCCTGTCCGCCGCTGAAGAGCTGCACGAAACGGACCCCGCGCTCGACCAATCGGCGGGCCATGAGACACTGGCGCCCAAAAGGCTCGGTCAGGGGGTCGTCCAGACCGTAGAGTTTCTTCGTCGCTTCTGACTCGGCCGAGATATCAATGGCTTCAGGCGCACACCCCTGCATACGATAGGCGAGTTCGTAGGATGAGATCAGCGCGGCCAGCTCA
Source organism: Acidobacteria bacterium UBA2990 (assembly GCA_002347025.1). Classification (GTDB taxonomy): domain Bacteria; phylum Acidobacteriota; class Vicinamibacteria; order Vicinamibacterales; family UBA8438; genus UBA2990. The sequence goes on along the minus strand of DEAE01000010.1, from coordinate 189,803 downwards.
GAGTTGCCCGGATTCTGCGCAATATCCATCTGGTTGAGGCTGGCCAAAGCGTCTAAACGTCCTCGCTGCTGGACCTCCGTCATACCCACCGGCGGCTGCAGGTCCACAATCGGGTCCCCTGCGGATCGAAAGAGCGTCCCCTGATACATCGCGGGCATGAACCCGGCGCTCCAGATCGGGGGGCCGCCCTTCGGCGTCCCGCGTGGGTCAGCCATGACGACGTATGCGGGCAGGCTGGAGCTCTCGGAGCCGAGGCCATAAGTCACCCACGAGCCGACACTCGGGAATCCCATCCGAATCTGTCCGGTCTGCATCTCGTAGGTTGCCTGGACGTGATCGTTCGACCGGCCGTACAGCGACTTAATGAACGCGACCTCGTCGACCTTCTTCGCCATGTGCGGGAAGATCTCCGAGACATACATACCGCTCTCGCCGTGACGCTGGAACTCGAAGGGACTCGGCATGAGCGGGCCAGGGTGTCCCTGACGTACCACGACGGACTCGGCCAACGGCTGTCCCGCGTAATCCTGCAGCGCGGGCTTGTAGTCGAAGCTGTCGACGTGGCTGACCCCACCCGCCATGAAGAGGGAGATGACCGCCTTGGCCCGCGGCTCGAAGTGCGACGGCTGAGGTGCGAACGGATTGCCGGGAATCGGCGCCTCGCAGGTGTCTGACTGGGCCGCAGCCAGAAGACCCTGACGATTCAAGAGGTCAGCCAGCGCGATGCCTGCGATTCCCCCCCCGGACTGAAACAGAAAATCACGCCTGGACCAGAACGTCCTGGTCCGGCAATGGTGATTATGGTCGTGCTTAGACATCGTCGTTACCTCATGTAGCGAAACTCGTTCAGGTTGAACAGAATGTGGGTCAGGGCCTCCAAGGACTGGTCGGTGACCAGCGCCCTGGCCACCTGGGCCTCCTCGGGCCGGGGCGACCGCGTAAGCGCGATCCGATAGGCCAAGTCGACCTGCCGGGCGAGATCGCCTGGCGCCAACGCGGCCAGACGTTCTGCGAAGAGCTCCGCCTGGCGCAGCACGGATTCGTTGTTTAGGAGCGTGAGCGCTTGCGTGGCCACACTCGAGACGTTCCGAGCTCCAGCCGTTTGGTTCTGGTCTGGCAAATCAAAGGTCTCGAAGAACGGATAGCTGAGCGCCCGACGCCGGTAGACGTAGGCGCTCCGGCGCCACACTGCAGGTCCGTCGGGCTGGTTGTCCCAGACCCCGTTCTTCTGGGACGCGAGGATCCGTTCAGGAATAAACGGAAAGACCGGAGGTCCACTCAGCGTCAAGTCCAGGGCTTCGCTCGACGCCATGATCGAGTCGCGGAGCACCTCCGCCTCCAGACGCTGAGGACGATAGCGCCACAGCAGCTGGTTCTCCGGGTCGACGGCGCTGCTCGCGTCGTCATCGTAAGATGCGGTCATCCGGTAGGCCTCGGACGTCATCAGTAGCCGGTGCATCTCCTTGATACTCCAGCCGCGGTCCATGAACTCCACCGCCAACCAGTCCAACAACTCGGGATGCGTCGGTGCGTCGCCCATAGTCCCGAGGTTGTCCAGTGTGCGAACGATGCCACGTCCCAAGTGGTGATGCCAGATACGATTAACGATCACCCGCGCCGTGAGCGGATTGTCACGCGACGTAATCCACTCGGCCAGCGCTAAGCGTCGACCCGAGGTACGTCCATCCGGACGCGGAATAACTGTTGGTGGATCACCGTTGGTGGCTACCGTCAGGAAGCCAGGTGACATCTGCGACCCTGGGCTCTGCGGATCTCCGCTAATGAGAAGATAGTTGGGCGGTGTCTCGTAGGCCGGCCAACCTTCTTCGTGGAGAAATGTGCCTGGTTCCTCTGGCAGAATGCGGCATTCTGGACATCCGATCACGTTGTCACCAGGGCCATCAGGCGCAAAGCGGTAATCGCCATCAGTCACAATCTCGGCCATCGCCGGCTCAGGGGGGCGTTCAGCCTCAAGCGCTGCGATCTGCGCGTTCAGCGCCTCCACCATATCGCGGTCGTCTGAGGTCAATGCCGCCCGTAGGGCATCCCTAGGCGGGTTGACTGACAACACCTGGGTGACGAGGAGTCGGTCCCCCGCCGTACGCTCCTCCTCGGGCTTCATCACCGCACGTAGGACGTTCTCGGGGAACCGCTCCCGGATCATCTCAAGTTGGAGCCGTTCTCGATACGGACCCTCAATCGCGGCAACCTTCTCCTCCAACGGTTGCTGGAGGCTATCGACCTTTGCGTTCGCAGCCCGATATTCCGCCAACTCAACTCGGTCGAGCAACGGCCAGTCGATCTCGACGTAACCGAAGATCGATGCCTGCAGACTGTAGTAATCCTTCTGCAAGATCGGATCGAACTTGTGATCGTGACAACGAGCGCAGTGCACCGTCATTCCCAACACCCCGCGGCCGAGCGTCGCCAGCACATCGTCGAGGTAGTCATAACGCCGGTCCGGAGTGTCCTTCTCGCGGTAGTTGACTCGCGGCCCAGCACGGAGAAATCCGGTAGCAATGCGCGTTTCGTCGGTCGTGTGGTCGAGCTCGTCGCCAGCGATCTGCTCACGGAGGAACTGGTTGTAGGGCTTGTCCTGGTTAAAAGCGTTAATTACATAGTCGCGATACCTCCAGGCGTTGGCACGCCGGTAGTCCATTTCGAAGCCGGTCGAGTCAGCATACCGCGCGACATCCAACCAGTGCCGACCCCACCGCACGCCATATTGTGGTGAATCCAAGAGACGGTCGATCAGCCGCTCCCACGCCCCTCGCTCCGTGTCGGCCAGAAACTCGTCGGTCTGGGCCAGCGTCGGCGGCAACCCTGTCAGGTCGAGATACGCCCGCCGAAGGAGCGTGAGGCGATCGGCTCTAGGCGCTTCGGAAATACCCGCGTCACGGCGAGCACTGTCAAGGAAACGGTCCACCGGGTGCTCGTATGTCTCGGACGTTGGAACTGGGCCTTGCTCAGGCAACCGGAACGCCCAGTAATCTCGAGCACCCGGTGGCAACTCACTGCTTTCGAGTGCAGAGAGTGCATCAGCTGCTGTCGTCACACCGGCCGCATCCCAATGCGCACCATCGTTTATCCAAGCTCGAACGGAAGCGATTTCAGTCTCGGTGAGCGGGTTACCGCCCATCGGCATCAGCGGATCATCGAGACCTGCAACTGCCCGATAAAACCGGCTATCCTCTGCTTGCCCTGGAACGATCGCAGGTCCCCTAGTGCCCCCTTCCATAGCGGATTCCCGAGTGCGAAGATCCAAGTTGGATAGCTGGGCCGCCTCGCCGTGGCAATTCCAGCAGCTTCGCTCCATAATCGGACGGATATGGTCGGTGAACGTGACTGTCTGAGCCCCCGCCCCAACTGGTAGAGCAAAGCAAGCCACATGAACCCCTGCTATGACGAGCGCATTCCTGACGATGACAAAGGCCATCCTTTTCTCCTGTCCTCTAGCTTCCAGGTTCTAATTCCCTGTCCCATCCTACGTCCGCTGTGGGTTGGCGACAATACCTTATTTGAACTCCACTGAAGCGAAGCCCTCGCAAGCGACCCGCAACACCTTCGTCCTTTGACCGAGTAGGCTACCGACTTGGCTTTGGTGGGATTCCGGGTGGGACCAAGGGAGGAAGACTTGGCGTTCGTGTGGATTCGAAAGCGGTTTCCAGAAGAACAGCGCTGGCCAGATCGCAATCACAGGTGGTTGCACGACCCAAAACGGTTAGCCACAGCACCTGTCTAAGACCAGGCTGTGACGCACTAACGCCCCTACATGATTGCCTTACAGGTCGCTACCACCGGACAGAGAACCTCCAGTGAGAGAAGGTGGGTCCCCAAGCAACGGCTTGCCACGGCATCATTGGAAAGCGAGCTCCAGATGCGCCATGTCAGCAGCATGCCTATGTGCGCCAATCTCCCAGATCACCCCGCCACTGCACCGGCGCAGTAACCGCGTAATGCACCGTCTCTATCGGCTGACCCGCATCATGACGTAGCACACATGAGGCTTGAGTGTAATTGGCTGCCACGGCACCTTCACTTTGATTGCCGCCATCCTTTTCACCCTCAACGGACAGCTGACCGTATGCCCCGTTCTCGAAATCATCAGTCGGACACATCCGATTAACCAACGAGCAAGCCTGCCCAGGATTAAGCTTCGTAGCCCCCATGGGTCTCCTCCCCTCAGAAAACCGTTTCGACGGGTTTAGCGTAGCCTTTCGGCCGGGTGTAGCGCATCGGCCTTGGACAACCTATATGCTTTTTCGGATCAAACGGTCCATGACCTTAGGGCAGAGTCCTCCGAGTTCATCGATATCTGAGTATTCCGCGGGTGTTGAGGAAACCGGGCTATTAAGCGACCCCGAGACAGAAGATCGCAAAAAACAGACTCCAGGTCGCTTTGCGATGACTAGGTCTATTGAGTTGAACCGGCTTGAAGGTTTGTGACCAACCCTGAATGGCCCCATGCACCAGTCTGACAGTGGTGCAACAACGGTCAACCTATCCTTTGAAAAAGGCTTCCCCACACCGGCTTGGGTCACGGGTTCCAGCATCTAGGGCTATGACGACTGGCTACTGGTCAGTAAACACAGCCTTCGCCATCATCGCATGAATCCCTTTAGTTCCGTCCACGACCTGCGTCACGACCATATCCATGGCCACACTGCACAAAAGGATAGCTGTTTCACGGTCAATGCCCTTCGTTTCCACCAAGAAGGCAATCATTTCATCAGCGGCGATTTGCGCCGCCTCGTCCAGGTCAGGATCGAGACCCATGGTTATGTAATGGGTGCTGGTTTCGGCTCGAGGCCATTCCAGTTCCTGATCCTTGTGCAGAAACACTTGGATCTCACCCTTAAGCGAAGTTTCGACGGCCGAACCGGATATCTCACCATACCCCTGAGCAGCATGACCATCGCCGATAGAAAGCAACGCGCCGGGATTGTGAACTGGTAGGTACAAAGTGCTGCCAGGTCCGAGGTCACGATTGTCCATATTGCCGCCAAAGAAGTTCGGGGCACCACTTCTCACTCGACCCATCTCCAGCGGCGGCGCAACTCCGATTACCCCCCAAAATGGCTTGATCGGGATCACCACGCCAGGCGCAAACTCGACCGTTCGATTCCTCAGGTCAATCCAGTGGACCCGTGACACGTCAGCATCGATCTCCCCGGGAAACAGTCGACTACCTATACCCTGGCCCGCAATCGGCAGCCGAACATCAACCGAAAGAATACGGACCTCCAATACGTCCCCACGCTCAGCTCCGTTCACGAAGATAGGACCATTCAAAGTGTGGTCACCTCGACTCATAGAGTCATACCCTTCATAGACCGAGTACAGCTCGAGCGGGATCTGGTCGCGCGGGACACCTGCATTCTCAAACCAGCGAGGGTTTCCAGTGGCTGTTTCTAACTGCACCACATCGCCAGATTCAATTCGAAGAACCGGCGCAAGCGAAGCATCGAAGAAAAAAATATGGGTGGTCGATGGCGAAGCCTTAAGCTCATGAATCCTACCTGGTTGTCTGGCAGACACAAGCGGTGCCGCACACGAAACGGTCAAATAGGCGATGATCATTGCTCTTGTCATGACTGCCTCCCAAGACAGATGGTTCATTCTGAGTCCCCCGCGCTGCAATGTGATGCTCAGCGAGCCTCGACCTCTTCGATGAAGGCCAGGGTTTCAGCGACTACCTCATCAGTGATCCGCATGTGTCCGCGGTCAGTGTAGTGGACGAAACGATGTTGGATATTCTCAGTCGCTAATGCCGCTGCCATCAGCTGAGCCTGCTGCACAGGGACGGATCGGTCGTCATCGGAATGAATAATTAATATCGGTTTTGTCGATGCATTGATTTGGTGAATGGGCGAGGCAATCCGACGCTGACCCTCAACATCTCCGACTATTGGCGTCCAAAGATTCCCCCAAGAGAGCGTGTTCAGTTCATAAGGACCTGCTGCGCTGATAGCAGCTCGAATATCGCTTCGGGCTTCATCCCAACCACCGCTTCTCTCGTAAGGCCCATCGCCCAAAGTCGCGGCCAATGCAGCCAAGTGTCCGCCCGATGAATCACCGATTACGTACACTCGATCTGGATCGATCCCATAGTCCTCGGCATGGGCGTGAACCCAGCGGATAGCACAGAGCAAGTCCTGATAAGCCGCAGGTGCTGGTGTCTGACCAACAAGGCGGTAGTCGATAGTCATGGCAAAGAAACCAAAGTCGGCCCACTTGTCAACCTGGAGCGATTGCCGATAATTTCGATCACCGCCTCGCCATCTCCCGCCATGCGCATAGATGATCGCCGGCAAGCCCTCGCCGTTCTCTGGGTATCCGATGTCAGCAAGGAGGGCCGACCCATGTGGTCGACCATAGATAATCTCTTTCTCGACGACAACGCTCTGCCCGGCAGTCAACGCCGGCAGCATCCACGCTAGCAGCACGATGCCCATGGTGTTCTTCATATCGGTTTCCTATCCCCTTTGCCTCGATTACCGCCACCACACGAACACATCACCGTCGCTCGGCTAATCAATGCATGACATGTAACACCGCTGAAAGCACAGAGCATAGTCTGGGCGGTTCATCGCTCCCCCGCTCACGTCATTGTGGGTGTGGACACTGATCCTACCGCTGGCTAGCGGGTGATTCAATCTTGGAGCTTCTGTCTAGGCAGGGAGCCCAGTATCCCACTATATGGCTGGCCACGTGGCTGCGCCAAGCTGATCTTCGGTCAGGTAAACCTTGTGTACAGCCTAGGACTGGGTATTCTCTTACCATGGCTATGGCCGCATTGCGCCCGTCGGTAGTTAGCTTGGCAGCGCTCATCGCTGTTTCGGTTCTACTTGCTGGGATGTCCGTGGCCATGCAGCACCCAGTGCCTAACGGGACCGACCCAGTCACGCTATCGATTGTCGGCACCACCGACTTGCATGGGCGCGTGTTCCCCAGCGAGTGGCATGGAGGCATAGCCCAGCTGGGGGGGTATCTACGAAACCTACGCGCAGCCAGACAGATGGACGGTGGTGCAGTGCTGCTCCTCGACGCGGGTGACACCTTCCAGGGAGGGATCGAGTCGAACCTATCAGAAGGCGCGCTCGTCGTCGACGCTTACAACGCCTTGGGCTACGACGCACTTGCCATAGGCAACCATGAATTCGATTACGGAGAGATCGACAGCCTATCAGAGGACCGCGCACAACCTGACATGAGAGGCGCGCTCAAGGCGGCTGCCGCGCGCGCACATTTTCCATTTCTCGCGGCGAACCTTATTGATGGTGCCACCGGGCGTCCGGTGGCCTGGCCAAACGTGAAGCCGTCTACGCTTGTCGACACTGGAACCCTACGAGTAGGCATCGTGGGTGTGATGACCTACAACGGACTCACCATGACACTCGCCGCCAATGTCCAAGGACTCAGCACGGCGCCACTCGCGCCAGCCACCGAGGCAGAAGCTAGGCGACTACGCCAGAATGGTGCCGATGTGGTGGTGGTGCTAGCTCACGCCGGCGGTTGGTGCGCAGAGTTCAGCGACCCTGAAGACGTGTCTTCCTGCGACAACGATTCTGAGATCTTCAGACTAGCAAGGCAACTGCCACTAGGTCTCGTGGATGCGATCGTAGCCGGTCACAGCCACGAGGCAGTGTCCCACAAGGTAGCGGGCATCCCAATTGTGCAAGCCTATTCCAGAGGGGCGGCGTTCGCTCGCCTAGATCTGACATTCAAACGCGGGACCGGGATCATCTCGGCACGCACCTTCCCACCCCAAGCGATATGCAGCACCGTAGACCAGAACGGATCCTGCGTGACCAAGGGTACTCAACCGCCACACTACGAAGCAGCCCTAGTCAAACCCGATGCTTCCGTGACAGCCGCTATGCAACCCGAACTCAAGCGGGTAGGTCGCTGGCGCGAGACATCTCTCGGCATTGTCCTCGAGACCCTCCTAACACGGCAGCGAAACGGCCTCGAATCACCACTTGGCAACCTCTTTGCCGATGCACTCTTCGGTGCTACAAACGGCGCAGACGTAGCGATCGGCATGGGTTCGAGAAGAGGTGGACTGCGCGCCGATTTACCGGCTGGCATGCTAACGCGCGGACAACTCTACGATGTGTTTCCATTCGACAATCGAATCGTTACTCTGTCATTGACTGGTAGACAACTACAGGAGTTGCTTGCTGGAGAGATTGCCCGTAGGCGTCGCGGTATTCCGAGCGTGTCTGGAATCCATGTCCGTGTGACGTGCGAGGAGAATGAACCTTCCGTAGAGATTATGAGGTCGTCTGGGATAAAGATAGACCCCGCCGAAACGCTCACCGTTGCAACCACGGACTTCTTCGCTAGACGGACACGCTTCGGCTCCAGCGCCACGCCGGAAACGGCACTGGCGTCGGCTCCCCTAGTCCGTGACGCTGCCGTCGACTGGCTAACGACACGGGGCGGACAGCTACGTGCCGGGGACCTTATAGACCCACCACGTTGGGAGGCAGTCGGCGGCGATGCTTGCCTCAATATCGGCTGACATCGCATACCAAGCAGCTCCCCTGAGGGGAGACTTGTTAGAGTTAGCGCAGAGATATCACCGAGAATGGGTGGCATTCCACTCGCTGGCGAGATGCCGGGCTTCGGCGATCTGCTCGGGGGTCATGAGCCTTCCGATCAGATCGCGGTTGTTGGCTGCATTCACTCGACTGTTACCGTTCATCCGTGAGTACGCCAGATTGAACCACATGTGAGCCCGTACGGCATCCAGCGGAACCCCTTTACCTTCGTAGTAGGACACGCCAAGGTTGAACTGTGCCTGAGCGTCACCCTGCTCCGCCGCAAGGCGATACCAACGCAGGGCTGCCACATCGTCCTGTGGCACACCTCGGCCGGTGGCATACCGGACCCCGAGTGTGTACTGCGATCTAGCAAATCCCTTCCTCGCCGCCAGTCGGTACCAACGCAGCGCCGCCACACGATCCTGTGGCACGCCTCGGCCGGTATCGTACCTGACACCGAGGTTGAACTGCGCCTCAGCATCTCCCTGGTCAGCCGCTTGCCGATACCAGCGCAGCGCCTCGGCATCGTCTTGGTCCACCCCTCGGCCAGTGGCATACCAGAACCCAAGGGTGTATTGCGCCTCAGCCTCTCCCTGGTCAGCCGCTTGCCGATACCAGCGCAGCGCCTCGGCATCGTCCTGGTCCACCCCTCGGCCAGTGGCATACCGGAACCCAAGGGTGTATTGCGCCTCGGCATCCCCCTGCTGGGCCAGCGCACGCAGCGCATCAGCATCCTCTGGTAGCACCCGCACACGCTCGTCACAACCAAGGAGGCCAAATAGGAGGAGAACGATGCCGAGCTGTTTCATAACGTCCTCTCTGCGCTACCGGGGATGTGCAGCATCCCACTCGCTGGCGAGGCGCTGCGCTTCAGCGACCTGCGCGGGGCTTAGACGCTGGGCCACTGAGTCGCGACCGGTAACAGCCGCTTCACGTTCTCCAGTTGCCATAGGGAACCGCAATACCGCAAGGTCCCACCACATATATGCCTGGATATCATCTTGCAGCACGCCTCGGCCAAGGCTGTACATTAGTCCGATGTCCGTCATCGCCATCGTTAGCCCTTGCTCGGCAGCTAGCCGCCACCACCAGAGGGCCTCCTCATAATCCTGAGGCACACCTCGGCCGTCGGCGAAAATCTGGCCCGGGTCGTACTGCGCCCAAGCGTCCCCCTGCACGGCCCGTGGCCGAAGCGCGTCGATCTCGAGCGTCTGTGCCTGACCCCACAAACCTGACACGAGCACAATCAGCACAGTTGCAACAACTCCAGCAATGACGCGACACATCGTGGCCAGCATCTAAGTCTCAAGGGAGGGCCAACGCCACCAGTTCAGGGGCCCCTCCGCGTGCGCCACATAGGGAATCAAACCTGTGCCTCCATCCTCACCTTCCTAATTCCTATGATGGATTGCTAACGAGTCGGGTTGACGATGCCTTGAGGGTCCTCACCTCGGAAGTCGGCCTCAAGCAACCGCGCTCCCTTCATAATCCCCTGAAGCGCGTAGTTTGCCTCGTGACAGGCATATTCGAATACCTTATTCGGACTCCGTGGCCAAGCATACTCACCAGTAAACGGAGCAGTCCAAACCGTCGGATCGTCGACTGTGAAGGAGTAGATTAGAGTGTCGGCATTCTCCATAGAGAAACGTTCAGTCACAGTCATGCTGCCCGATCCCTGCCGGAACGCTGGGGGGTCTATGAAATTGGTGGTTTCGACGACCAAGGTATCACCTTCCCACCACCCTATCGAGTCGCCGAGCCATTTCTTGATCTCGGGTGGGTCGTGTTCGGCGTTCATTCGGATAATGCGTGCATCGTGCACCATTTCGATGAGGATGATCACGGTGTCCTCGGTTTGCACGATCCGTTTGTGATTGTTGTACAACGCCGGCAGCATCGGGGGGCCTGAGGTTGAGCCAAAACTCAAGATACAACGCTCAGCGTAGGGTCGCTGCTCCATGTTGTCATACGGTCCAGGCGAATCAAGCCCAGCCTCGAGCCAGAAGGCCGTGCCCGGGTTAGGTGTCCGCACGCGTCTGGCTGGGGCCCCTGGGACCCTCGGCGGGTAGCGACCATTGGGTGGGTCCACCAAAATGGATGTACGCCATTGCCCGGCAATCTGAAAAGCAGCGTCACCGTTGTCAATATAGAAATTGTTGTAGCCACCCACACTCCCGCCCTCTGGAGGCGCGCCGCGATTCGGGTCGCTAGGCGCGTTCCGCTCAGCTCGCCGCTGACGCTGACGCTCTGCAATTGCTGCCGCTTCTTCCTCGCTCAGTACCGATTTTTCTCCCAGTTCCTCCGGTCGTTCCATTGGGGTTAGAGTCGAAACATCGTAGCTCCCTGACAGGTCTGGGCGTCCGGTCGGTGTGCGAGGGATGTCGCCCCTCTGCGCGGTGGCGGCAGGGGCAAGAGTCAGACCGACAACAACCAGAGCGGCAACACAGGTCGCAATTTGACTTCGCATCTCAACCTCCTTCGAGTATCCGAGAGGGTGGCAACTTCCTTTGCTGGCTGAACTGTAGCCCATTTTGGGTTCCACGAGATACCTGTTACCTAGTTCATGCCCCTGAGGCCGCACCTCACGACCAGTCGGTGTTAACATCCAGGATTAGTCAGTAGCGCCCCCACAAAGCCTCGTGCTTACGCTCGGTCAAGTGATAACTTTGAGAGATTGGATTTCCATGCACACATGCACTCGATTCTTGCCACTTCTAGGCGCACTTGCCCTGAACACCTGCGGAGGTGGGAGCAACTCACATTCTCCTGTTTCGCCAACGGCGATGGACTTGGTAACATCCAGTAGCCAAAGCGGTGAAGGACCTCTTGGGGTTTGTGATGTTACCTTTAGCAACGCCACTCTAACCCCAACGCTAGATGTGATCACTATACCTAGCGGTGACCCATTTTTTGTGGCGGCTACAAAATGCATTCGCGTCTTCGGTCTGATGTTCTTTGCCAGTAATGTTGGACCAGAGATTGCGGATTCTAAGCTGACGCACGCTGCGTCAATTGCTGCTCAATATCTCGACAACAACGAAGATGGCACTGTCGATGACTTAAGCGTCAATAATTTTCTTGAGCGGCAGAATGCGAGCATCGTCGTGGTGAACACTCTTGGGACTGATGAAGATATTTTCTTGCAGCGCGTCGGTGATCTCATTGAATATAACGCCTCGCAGCTTGGCGTGAAAGAACCCCCTGACGCCGGGAAGGGACTAGGAGGAGCTCAGTTCGATGCGTCACTCGAAGAGATCTTGCACCTGATTCAAGACAACGGTTACATGTACGCCCATCCCGACCTAAGTCAAGAAGGCACCACAAAACTAACGACCGCAATGGATATTGCACGCGGTGGACATTTCACGTCGGTCCCGGCCCAGTATCCCGATGGCGCATGGTTTACCTATTACGACACCCACTGCGATTACCTGTGTCAAGCAACCGAATATTTTTATTGGCTTCTTACGAGCGTGCTTGATGGACAGTCTCACCGTTGTAGCATCCTAGAACCCGAATGGCGACTCTGCACGCGAACACAGGTCCAAACCGGAGACACGCTGGGCTACGACTTGGTCACAAATCCAGCCTATAATCTGCCGACTGTTCTTCCAGATGGTCAATACCGTTGAGGAGCCTGACACGCAAGGGCCAGTTAGGGAAGGGTCAACGCTATCAGACCAGTCTCGGCGCCACTACCGTAGGCAACCACGACGTATTGTTTGCCGCCGGCCATGTAGGTCATTGGCGTGCCGGTCAGGCCGGCAGGAACTTGAACCGACCCCACGATCTCACCGGTTGCCTTGTCAAAGGCGTTCAGGACAGGGTCCTTACCACCCCTTCGGTCGTTGACTCCCATCAGGAGCAGGGTCTTGGTTACCAGCGGACCCGTGAACCTAGCGCCCCCGAGCGGGCCTGGATCGGCTACACCCATCTCGATCAACCTCTGCCGCGGCCCATCGCCGAGCGGCACCTGCCACGCGAGATCCCCTGTCTTCAGGTCGATTGCGGTTAATCGCGAATAGGGCGGCTTGACCAGCGGAAGCCCTTCCGGACCACGCAGGCCGCTCCGGCCCCTTAGATAGCGAAAATCCGATTGATCCGGGTCCGCCGGCACTAGGACGACCGAAATCGGATTGGTGCTTGAAGGGACAAACAGATAGTCGGTGTCCGGGTCGAACCCCGCACCATACCAGTTGGCCCCGCCGCCCCACCCTGGCATCTGGATGGTTCCCTTCAGCGACGGTGGATGAAAGAGGTCGCCGTACTCATGCTGCGACAAAACTTCTTCCGCCGCAGCTCGAAGCTCTGGAGTGAAATTGATCAGTTCGTCCACCGTGATGCCCTGCCGCTCAAATGCGGGCGGCTTAGTGGGAAAAGGTTGGGTCAGTGAGGCGCGCTCACCGGGCACCGTCGATGCGACTACCGGCCGTTCCTCAATTGGCCAGACCGGCTCGCCAGTGACTCGATCGAAGACATACGTGAAGCCCTGCTTGCTGACTTGGGCCACCGCCTTGATGTCGTGACCGTCCACCGTGATGTCGACCAACGTCGGGGCTGCCGGGAGGTCGTAATCCCAGAGGCCATGGTGCACCATCTGGAAATGCCAAATCCGCTCTCCAGTTACCGCATCCAGGCAAACCAGACTCTCTGCAAAGAGGTTGTCGCCGAGCCGATGCCCGCCATACCAGTCGTTCGTCGGCGTACCGATCGGCAGGTAAACATAGCCCAGCTCCTGGTCGGCGCTCATGATACTCCAGGCATTGGTATTGCCCGTATACGTCCAAGAATCGTCTTCCCAGGTGTGGTTCCCGAACTCGCCTTCCTGAGGCACAGTGTGGAAGACCCACCGCATCTCGCCTGTCCGCACGTCGAACCCACGGATGTCCCCCGGTGGCGCGGTCTTGTATCGCGGACCGTCAGAGATGGATGAATCAACAATCACCACGTCACCCACCACCATTGGAGGCGAAATGACCTGATAGGTCCTGCGGTCTACCGGGCGGCGGAGTCCCAGGGTCAGATCGATCTTGCCATCGCTGCCGAAGCGGCCAATCGGTCGGCCTGTCTCAGCGTCGAAAGACCACAGATGCGCATCACTGGTGGCCACAAAGATCCTGGCCTCGCTGCCATCGGTCCAATGCGCAACGCCTCGGGAATTGAACCCCAGGTTAGTTGGACGACCCGATTCGTAGCTTCCAACATCCTGCACCCAGAGCTGCTTACCGGTCTCGGCGTCAATCGCCGCCACGACACTGAGTGACGAACGGATGTAGAGCACGCCGTCAATCATTAGGGGTGTCGCCTTGAAGGCGGACGGTGTCAGGCGCCGGTTGTTACCCGCGATCGCACCATCCGGCGACTCCCACTGCCAAGCCACCACGAGCTGGTCGACGTTTCCCCTGTCGATCTGGTCGAGTCCCGCATACTTGGTGCTACCGTCGTCACCACCGTAGCTGCGCCACTCGCCATTGAAGGCGCCAGTCTGCGCCAGCGCATGCGGAACTGCTAGAACGGCGAGCAGAAAAGCTAATCCCCGGGCCATAGCCCTATTCGTAGTCCTCATCAGCGGAGGTCTCCCAATGGCGGCGCAGACTCTCGAACGGCCCTTAGTGACCTGGTCGGCTACTGCACCAGCACCTGATTCACCCGTTCGAACATGCTGTCAATCCAGAAATATATTATTGCCTGAGGCACCACCGTCGCCAATTGTCCCCAGGGTGGGCTTCCAGCGGGAAGCTTGGACTGTAGTCATTCGGCTCCCGGCCCGCCAGGGCCGGCATCAACGTTTCAACGTGCCACTGTGCACGGTGCCGTCCACGTTTAAGCGGAATCCGGTCGATGCGCCCGGAGAAAAGACCGTATCTGGCGAACCGCCAAGGGAATCCGTTCCCCAGGCTCCTTCCACGGGAACATACTCACCTCGGATTGCGGGGCCAGCATAGCGGTCTCCATTGCAACGTCGTAGGGATGCGCCGGGACATCGTCCGGTAGAATCAGGATCGGTGTCTGGCATTGACGTACGAAGTCGCGTGTGACAGTGAAGACGAAATCCTGGTTATCGAGGTACATTTTGGCCAGGAACGCATCAACTAGGTCCATCGTGATCTCAGGCCGACGCTGGGCCAAGTCTGGCCCCCATCCCTGCATGTTATTGTCGTAGAACAACGTCGGCGTCTCTGGACTCCACCCACTCGGCTGCGCCAGCACCGCTGCGGCAACCCGATCGGGCGCCCGCCGCAGGAGGTTCCAGATGAAGGGACCGCCTATACAAAAACCCAAGACCATGAACCTCTCGATACCCAAGTGGTCCATCACACCGAGATGGTCGTCAGTATGAGCATCCCACGGCCGGTCTACCTCAAGCGGACCAGATGATTGGCCACGGTTGCCGTTGCGTAGGTCAGTCGCGATACACCGGTACTCGCCGCTGAACTCTTCCATCGGGTTGAAGGGATGGCTACCCAAGCCAGAGATCGTCGAATTCAAGCCGCCCCCCGGGATCACCAACAACGGAAGGCCGGTGCCTACCTCCTCATAGCGGAGCCGAGCTGACCCCTTCTCGTAGAAGGAGGCGGCCTCTCCACCTTGGCTAGTCTGCGCAAATACTCTCGGTGTGGCCGCCACCACCGTCGCAGCGGCGCCCGTCTTGAGTATCTTGCGTCTCATGCGATCCATCATAGCCCCCCCTCACGCGGGACACTAGTCCTCACTGAATTAAACCTTCAGTGGACATTAGGCCACAGTGGACGGACAGGATCCAGCCTCCTACTCGCAGACGACACGCGGTCCCCGATCAGCCCTCACAGGTAAACGCTTCTAGATTGAACCTCCTACCGGTCAGCGGTAGCATTGGTCTACATTACCAACGACATGTTCGGACACTGAATGATGCGCCATCCTCGGATTTTTCTGGCACCGGCACAACTCGGCTCATAACCAGTTTGCCCATGACGCTCAGTGAGCTGACAACCTTCGTGATCGAGGCAAGGACGATTGGCCTACCGCCAATCCTGACAACAGGCGGCCAGGGCCGCTGGAGAGGATCGATGAAACAATATCCCATGCGGATTCGTGAAATTACGCTGTCAGTGATCGCTATCGCCGTGACCTCCTGGATCGGCGCCTCGGCCATGCAGCGCACCGGCACGCTGGCAGACTTCTTCACCGGTCCTCCACCAACAGTGGTGAACAGCGACGAAGTTAGAAAGGCACGGGTCCAGCTGACCGCAGGAGCCCGTGCACATTGGCACAGTCACGGCTGGGGCCAGCTGCTACTTCCCGAAGAAGGCCGCGGACGATTTCAGATCCAAGGCGAGCCCCTGCGAGAACTGCTGCCGGGTGACCCGGTTTTCACCCCTGGCGGCATCATGCATTGGCACGGAGCAGCGCCCACAGAGTCGTTGGTTATGATGGCAATGCAAGGTGGCGGCGCGGAGTGGGGAGACCCAGTCAGCGACGAAGAATATCTGGCCGAGCCGCTGCGGTAGCACCCACCTGGGTATCGCAGCCACTCGAGATGACGAAGATCCGATCGCGTCAGCAATCAGAGCACCAATGAGGGATCCGGTGTCTATACACTGCAGTCAGTAGGGACTAACCATGAACAAGACACACCTGCGCTACACATGCTCTTGCCTTCTTCTTCCAGCGGCTCTCATCACGGGGACCAGCGCCTCGGCACAACAGGAACCCGTCGCCTACTCAGGGGTCACTGAATCGAGATTGATGTTTCAGGAGAACTGCGCGGCGTGCCATGGTGAAGATCTCGAAGGGGCAGTGCAAGGCACACCACTTCGAGGCGAGCTCGCTCATGGCGAATCCATGGGCGACGTCATAGCCAGTATCACCAATGGCTATATCGACTCCGGCATGCCCAGCTGGGACGACATCTTCAGCCCGGTGCAAATCCAGAGCCTTGCCATGTACGTCCTGGAGACGCGTGCCAACGTTGGCTATGTAACATCGAACTATGATGCACCACTGTCGATTCCAGAAGGTGAGTTTGAGACTGAACTCCATGATTTCCGACTGGAAACGCTGGTTGATGATCTAGATCCCCTTCCCTTTTCCTTGGCACCGCTGCCCGATGGGAGCTTGCTGGTCACCGAAAAGACCAAAGGAGTGCGCATCATCAGTTCGGCTGGGGACAAATCTGAATTGGTAATGGGAACGCCGCAGGCATACGACGATATCTACCAGATGGAATCGCGCATCGATATCGAACGCGGCATGGGTTGGCTGTTCGACATCCTTGTACATCCAAACTACCAAGAGAACGGGTGGATTTATCTGTACCACGGTCACCGCTGCGAGGGTTGCACCGAACTCAGCCGAGAGCGGGAACGTCCAGTCTCCATGAACAGACTGGTGCGCGGAAGAATCGACAAGGGGCAATGGACCGACGAGGAAGTCATCTGGCAGGCAAACTTTGAGCACTACAGCTTCGCGGGAGACGTTGGCGCCGGTGGCCGTGCCGTGTTCGATGACCGAGGCCATGTGTATTTTTCGGTAGGTGCGAAAGACAGGCAAGGCGTTCAAGACCTATCAATACCGTGGGGCAAGATTCATCGCATCAATGACGATGGCACCATTCCACAAGACAACCCCTTTGTTGGTCAAGACGATGTCTATCAGAGCATCTATACCTATGGTCATCGCAGCCCGCAGGGGTTGGAGTTCGACAGGCTCTGGGGCGAGCTATGGGGCAGCGAACATGGTCCACGAGGCGGCGATGAAATCAACCTGTTGTTGCCTGGACGGAACTATGGTTGGCCCTTGTATTCACTCGGGCTTGAGTACGATGGCACCCCGGTAGAATATGGTAGAGAATTGGGTGTTGAATTCGAGCTATCCGACATCGAACAACCGGTGGTCGACCTGACGCCGTCACCAGCCGTGTCCAGTTTCATCATCAGCGACAGTGACCAGTTCCCGGAGTGGAAGGGAGATTACCTGGTTGGCTCATTGAAGGCACGCAGCTTATTTCGAGTCAAGATCGAAGACAACCAGTTCGTGGCTCTGGAAACGCTGTTCGAAGGCATCGGTCGAGTACGCGATATCGAACAGACATTCAATGGGGATATTTATCTTCTTTTTGAACACAATACGGGTGGCAAGATTGTAAAACTAGTATCTGTAAAGTAAACATGGCCCCATGAAATAACGTCGTAATGTCGCCGATGACCCTAATCTACAAGGCCGCCACTTACAGCATGTGACGGCGCGAATACCGAAACGCCAGGCCAGGCTCTACGACAGCCGAAGGTTCGTCCTTCCCTGTAACATCCGGCACCAGCTCACACAACTGGGAAGAACGACTACATATCGTCTTGAGCACTGAACGGGCGGTTGATCTGGACCGCAGGGAGCCGAGCTCAGAACAGCACGGCCACGCCATATGACAAAACATACGCACCTGTGGGCCTATGCACTGCTAGTGATCACAACTTGGTGTTGGGGACTAAACGCTATCATCAGCCGGCTCGCTGTTGGTGAAATCTCACCGATGCAGCTGGTCACATTGCGCTGGTTCGGTGTCGTGCTGCTCCTGCTGCTAATCGCACGCCGCCACATCCTGCACGACTGGCCGATTCTGTGTCGACACCTACCTTACCTCTGCTTGATGGGCGCGTGCGGGTTTTCCGCGTTTAACGCGTTGTTTTACATCGCCGGCCACCATACCAGCGCGCTTAACATTGGAGTCCTACAGGGTTCGATCCCCATCTTCGTACTCCTCGGAAACCTAATATTCTTGCGCCAGCCTATTCGCCCGATCCAAGGCATCGGGGTCGTATTGACACTGGTTGGCGTCGTCACCGTTGCATCGCATGGCAACTTCGCTCAACTTGGGGAACTACGCATCAATCGTGGCGATGGTTTTGTGCTGATTGGTTGCGTCTTCTACGCCTCATACTCCGTCGGCCTAAGCCGACGGCCCGACGTTTCGGCGTTAGGCCTGTTCGCCGTTATGGCAGTAGCCGCTTGGCTTGCGTCACTGCCGTTGGTTACGATTGAAACCCTACAACAAGGCTGGATCGCACCAAGCACCACCGGCTGGGTGTTGGCGGCCCTAGTGACGCTGTTCCCATCGTTCGTAGCCCAAGTCTTTTTTATCCAGGGGGTAAGCCTGATCGGGTCTGGCCGGGCCGGCGTTTTTGTCAACCTGGTGCCGGTTTTCGCAGCCATCATGGCGGTTCTATTCCTAAAGGAACCCTTCGAGGTTTACCACGGGGCCGCACTTTTGCTCGTACTGGCGGGCATCGGACTGTCCGAGCTCGGTAAATCGCGCGCCTGAGTGGATGCCCCCGTCCGGCCGTTCAGTGAAAGCCGCGCACCCGGCTCAGCATCTACGCGGTCACCGCCGAGATCGGGGACCGCGGGATATGAGAGATCTATCAGGCCAGAGACACCAAGCTCGACCAGATTGTGGCACTGAAGGCACTGCCCAAGGCCGGAGTCAAATGGTGGAAATTATGCCAACTGGAGTGGGCTAATGTTGCCTATCGTCTGAGACCCCGACGCGCTGAACCGGCCATCACCGTCAGAAGGTCGCGAGCCCCATGAACGGCGTGGCCGTACCATTAGGGATCTGCATCATCGTCCAAGAGACCATAAACTCCCACCGTTGCAACCGGGCCGCGACCTCGGCGACCTCCAGATAGTAGCCATTGTCAATCGTCGGCGTTCCCCACATCGGTATCAACATGTCATGAATCGGACGGTTGTGCTGAGCTACTCCGGACGGCTGGGCATCGGCCACTGCGTCGCCGCCGAGGATCGCAATGTCCCGTTCCTTAAGCCATGGCAGTACCGACGCATGAAGGCCGGCGGTCTCCCCACCGTAATTCCACGGGCCTTCCGCCTCGCGCCGCGCCCACCGACCGGTCCGGAGGAACACCGCATCGCCGCTGCCGATGGTGATTCCAGAGAACTCTTCCCAGGCCTCAAGATCCTCCACATACAGTGCCTGACTCTTCTCAAGGTACGGCACCCCCTTGAGCAACGGCATGTCGATGAGGACGCCACGCGTCACGTAGCCAGGACCCATCTTGTCGATCGACGCACCGCCCATGCACCCTTGGCCGGTATACATCATTGGACGCCCACCATAGATCCGTTGAGGTCTCTCCGTGTAGCCTTCGTCCTTCACGGGGTAGTGACAGAGCGCGTCGATATGACTGTTCCCGCCATCATGGGTTGCAAAGCTAATCGCATCAAGGGCGGCGCCACGGATTTCGGGAGCCTCAGGGGCTTGCCCAGGTATCCAATGCTCGTTGAGGACCCTCATGTTCGACGTGTCCGGCAGCGGCTCGTCCAGGTTGACCGGGTCCGGAAAGTGATAAAGGCGGACCGAGATGCCCTCCGTCACCAGCGCCACGGCCGACTTCGTCTTCTCCGGCGTGATCAGATTCAACGTGCCGCGGTCGTCATCCTGGCCCCAGCGGCCCCAGTTCTTCTGCTCTTCGAACCACTCAAGCATCTGCTCGTGGGTCACCAGTCGCTCGGGCAGCTGCGTCGTAGGGTCCGGCTGGGGTCGACTCCGCTGCTGGGCTGCCGTCACGGAGTTTTCCGAGCCTAGGTATCCACTGACGCCAAACGCGAGCACACTTGCACCCGCCAGAACAACACCACGCTTCATCAGGGTGACCATGCTTATCATAGATGCCTCACTCATCCACACGCAGAGCTACCGTAATACCGCCGATCCTCTCCCAAGTCCATTCATGGCGCCCATTCCCTACCAATCTGCTCCGACCTGTGAAGGACGGCACCAACTGGCTTTGAATCAATAGAACATACTCTGTCGAGGATTTCTATCTGCCGACCCGTAGTTTATTATTCAACTGGAGCTGGTTCCGTTACAAGCGCATTTAGTATCGAACCAGTCGGCTGTGACGGGGAGTTATTGACAGCCGACTAGGATTGAAACCGAGATATATGGGACGCCGTGCATCCGCGCTAGACATAAGCAGCAAGATTGCACCCCCTACCAGCCAGCGGTAGGATGGCATCATCCACCAGGTAGGTGGAAGTGGGCTGTTTCCAGCCGTCACCGTGGTGGTCCTGTCCTCGGGTGATGCAGCGCTGGACGCGACGACCCTGATTATTAAGGAGTTAGGATGCTGCGATATACGGTATGGGTGGTGGGCACGATGCTCGTGTGTGCGGGAGTCTGGGTCGTCTCGGCAGAATCGCAATCGAGCGGCGCGATAGGATCGCTACGGAGTTCGTTGCCACTTGTCAACGATCTCCCGGCCGGCTATCGGTCCGTCGGGATGCTCGGTGGTCACGGGGAGTTCTACGCCGCCGGGATGACTCGGCACCGGAACCACGACGGTGACGCCCATCATGGCCTGCCGGCCACCGTAGCCTGGGCGACGAACCCCAAGGGCGAGCCAGCCCGGACGCAGGGAGTGCACTACCAGATCAAGGACGGAAGAATCACCGCGGCCGGATACATGGTTCGTCAGGCCGACCTCGTGGCCGGGAATAGCTTGTACGGGCTTACCCTGCGTGAGCTCGACGTCCCCGCCGCCCACCGCCTAACCATCGAGCTGCTCGACGGTGACACTGAAGAGTCACCAAGCTATCTCTTTCTATGGCACTTCCTCCCGGCGCCAGACCAGGCCCGACCGATGCTGCAAATCGGAGAGCTCCAGCTCCTGGCCAACCTCCCGCGGATGTTCGAGGTCGTGCGCAACGAGAACCATCCCAACGACTTCTACCCGCGCATGGGTCGCCATCGACGGGACCTTTCGAAGACGGTCAATCGCTATCCCACGGCGACTGGGTCCGAGAGTGTCTGGTATGGCGAGGCCGCCGGAAAGTTGATCTTCATCGAGTACATCGTCAGCCAGCAGGATCTCGCCGACGGTGCTTCCTGGATCGATCTCCCGCTCAACGGCGTCCCGATTCCACCCATCGACAACGTCCACATCCTCCACTACAACGGCGCGCGGCCTGACGT
>DEAE01000010.1:155619-167967 GCA_002347025.1 Acidobacteria bacterium UBA2990 | reverse complement strand
GCGCCAGGCCGCTACACCGTCCACATGTACTTCTTTCCGGAGACTCAGTATCTGTCCTGGGAGACGGAACCTCTGTCGCTGGAGACACTCTAGCCTACTCGGTGGTCTGGCGCGGGGAGCCGGGGGACGGAGTGGCAATTGCCTTGATTTGATTTTCAGAGTGCGCCCTTGCACTGTCGAGTGGATCTGACATGCCAACTAGGGGAAAGCTCTCCTTTAGAGGCCTTTCCTCGCCCGCTGGTGACACGCCGCGCACCCACGCTACAAGCCTCACGTCTGGGCGCTACACCGGCCACGACGCCACCCGCAAGCGTGGGCCCAGGCTCGATCAAGGCCGACGCGTTTCTACCTTCAGTCTCTGTAGCTCCTCCCTTGTGCGAAACTCGAGTTTCGCTACCTTGCCGGCACCGAGGTAGCCCATCCCGATCTCAGTACGGCCATTCACCGTCACCGCTTGTAGCCCGTGGGTTTTGGTTCCGATCGTTGGCAGGAAGTAGCTCGTCCACTGTTCAGTATCTGGATCGAACCTTGCGATCGCATCGCCGTGCGTAAAGGGCAACCACACGATGCCGTCCTTGTCCACCGACGTTTCGTAGCAATTCCCGTCCTCGTGCTCGGGTGGGAAGGGATACATCGTCGTAACGTGCGAGCGCGTGTCGAGCTTCACCATGCCGCCACCGTACCACGAGCATCCCCAGAGCGCCGCGCCCTGCGGGTCCGCGCCTGGCTTGCGAATCGCCACGGCACCAGGCCTTCCATACCCATAGAACGTCAGACGAGTGCCGAAGATCGCTAGCTCCTCCGCGGTGAACAAGTCGGCCCTATCGTTCACCGCATCTGGGACCGGCACGAACGCGGCCTGGCCACCTTCGAGGTCCGCCTTCATCAACCCATCTCGAGGATTCGCGGTTGACCACCAGCCATTGCCATCGCCATCGCCAGTCATCCCGTAATTCGAGGCATTGGGGATCGGGTTCTCAAAGAGAGTCCATTCGCGCGTCGTCGTATCGTAGCGCATCGCCTTCACGTCGTTGGCAGCCCCAGCGGCCCAAATGCCACCCCGTCCGTCGTCGCCAATCCACGGCCCCACTCGGGAGCCCTCGGGAGGGCGAATGGTGTTTGAGGTGCCGGTGCGCGGATCGATGCGCCCAAGCGCGCCCATGGAACTCATGTCGAACCACACGACCCCATCGTCATCCACGATAATGTCGTGCGAATTCGCGGGGGGGTCACCTGGCATCTCCGGCACCACGAAATTCGTGGCTTGCCCCGTCCGCCAGTCATATTTAGCGACGGTGCGGGTGATGTTGAACATGTCGGCCATCCACACGTTCCCATCGTGATCCACTGTCGCGTTCATGGCATGGTGCTTTGACTCGTCCATGAAATCGACAGGGCCAAGAGCCCAATCGGTGCTACCATCGTTGAAAAACGGCAATCCAAAACCTGGCTCAGGGGTGTCGTATTCGCGTGCGATCATCAGCGTCGAGTCACCCGTGGGACGACGGGGAGTAAACGCCATCGGTGACGGGCCCGGACCGCGCACCTTCGCCAGCCACGCCGCCAGCTCGTCCCCAAACTGCACCATGATCGGGTTCGGCTCTCGGTTGGCCGCTGCCTCCGGCGTCCCATATCGATACGGATGCATCCGGCTCATCACGGAGATGATATTCCGCCAGCCTGCCTCATCGAATCTACTGATCAGCGTGAAATTCTGAGGGTGACATCCCATGCAGGCCGCCCGAAAGACCTCCTTCATGCGCCGATCCTCCCGTGTGCTATCTGGCAGCGCCGCGTACCACTGGCTTCCCGTGAGCTGATTGTGGAAGTCCCCCTCAGGAGCAAGCGTGAAATCCAGTCGCGCCCCTATCTGCCTCAGCGCGACGTCTGCGCGGCCCGCCTCAAAGGCCTGTGCCTGTGCCCATACCTTGTATGGCCGTCCCGCCTCAAGTGGCGGGAAGTAGTACTCACCGTCGCTGTCCGTGAACACGCTCGTGGTGACGTTCCTTCCCAGGGAGCGGGCAGACACGGTGACACCCTCAAGTGTCTCGCCGGACGTCGATGTGATGGTCCCCCACAGGGTCTGGGCAGTTTGGCCGAAGGGCACTGCCTCGGCCACTTTCGGCGCCCTTACGTCCACCAACCGGTCTACCACCGGTGGACGGAGAGTATCGACTCTCTTGAGGTAGTCAATGATCGAATCGATCTGCTCAGGACCGAGGGCGTATTTGAACGCGGGCATCGTGGCCGAGCCTTCCGAGATGAGCAGCCGCACCGCACGTTCGCGGTCCTCCCCTTCGACATTCCCCTTGGACAGCGTCGGTCCGTAGGATGCTGCGCTGACGAGTCCAGCCTGCGCGCCTCTGGTCGTCGACATCGTCGAATAGTGACAAGTGTTGCAGCGCTGCTTGAACAGAAACGCCCCTTGCCGTTCGCTCGCGTTCAAAGACGACAGAAAGTGGGTGTCGGTGACGCCAAGCACCTGCGGCTCTATCCCCCATGCGGTGCGCATCCACTCTTCAACACCGGCAGGCACGTCCGGGGTGTCCGCTGACGTGGTCTGCTGACCCAGCGCGCCGGACAAGGAGAACATGAGCACACCGAGCGCCGCCAACACAGACTTCATGGCCATGTATATTCGCCTCCTGAATCGGGTTCAGCCGTCGATTACAGCCATTGTAGCGCCGCGCGTTCGATCTTCCGAGAAAGTGGGTGACGCGACGCCGTCGCCCTAGTCGGTCGCTTAGAGATTGACGATCGGTTGCATGATACGGCGCTGCTTAGCGATCGGGTCATTGACGACTTCGCTGTAGTCGTTCCAGACCATGGTCGCCCGGTTTACAGCATCGTAGGGTTTCCATTCCGGAAGCTTGCCAACGTTTGGGTTCCCGGTTCGGGCGAATCCGATCACGGTATCGCTGATCTTATCGGCTAGGCTGATGGCACTGTCCCTACCCTGTGTAAGTGGATGCGTGCGCACGTTATCGAAGATGAACGGAATATCCAAGGTATGTGGGCTAAGCATGCCTCGACCCGTTTGGTTGGTCTCCCAGGTGAGATAGTAGAGATAGGTCCCGCCTGGATTGAGCGTGGCACGGCGCTCTGCAATGGTGACGGAGGCCATAACATATCTGTAGTCACTGAATACTAGGAAGTAAATCTCCGAGGGTGACGCACCTGGATTTTCCTGGCGATAGACGTCCACCACCTCGGTGGTATGATCCGCGCCGACCAGCGCCCGCACTCGTGCTCGCATTTCGCTGTCGTCTAGTGAAAAAGCAGCCTGGTCACCGCGGAAGGTCATCTCTGTGCGGTTGGCGCCAACAATGACCGGCACCTCGGGGTTGACCGGAGAAGCCACCGGCCAGAATGGGTGGTGGGGCAACACGTTTCCGTCCATGGTCGGTGCGAACGTGCCCCCACCCGGTTCCCGTTCTCTGGCGGATACAGCATGGTAGGCCGCCATTAAGCGGTCTAATGGAATCTGCTGAATCCTAGGGAGGGTTGCCTGGCTGAGCCCCAGCTCGTCTAAGACCAGTGCAGCTAGCTCAGTGGCCGGATCGCGCTCGGGGAGACGCAGAGTCGCGCCACTCTCGATCATGGCCGCGTGAAACAAGCCCTTAGCCGTGGGCATGCCCAGTAGGGTCGCTACCTTGCGACCGCCGCCGGATTCGCCGAACACCATGACCCGGTCAGGATCGCCCCCGAATTCCTCGATGTTTCTCTGAACCCAGCGCAAAGCCTGTACAACGTCTTGCATGCCGACAGTGCCTGAGTCGACAAACGCCGGATGACCCATGTCGCCGAAATGGGTAAATCCCATCAGGTTAAGCCGGTGATTGATAGTGACGACTACCACGTCGCCACGGAGGACGAGATTAGTACCGTCGTAGCGTGGCGAAGAACCGGACAAACTGCGGAAGCCACCGCCATGACACCAGAACATCACCGGGCGCTTGGCGCCATCGGCGATGCCACGAGTCCAGATATTCAGAACGAGGCAGTCTTCGCTCTCGCGACCATCCCGCTGCTGACCACTAGCCGGGTCGCTCTGCGGAGCCGCTGGGCCATACTGGAACGCTTCCCGAAATCCGAGCCAGGATGCCGGCTCTTGTGGAGGCATGAATCGGTTTT
Source organism: Acidobacteria bacterium UBA2990 (assembly GCA_002347025.1). GTDB lineage: Bacteria > Acidobacteriota > Vicinamibacteria > Vicinamibacterales > UBA8438 > UBA2990. The sequence goes on along the minus strand of DEAE01000010.1, from coordinate 163,833 downwards.
CGCCGCCGGTATCAGCCCCGTAGGGAACACCCTTGAAAGTGTTGACCGGTCCGACCCGGAGTCCGCGCACGGAGCCGAACTGGGTTCGAGCATCAACGGTCGACGGCTGGGCCTGAGCCAACTGGCTTGGTATCAGTAGTCCGCCAAGACCGGCGAGGCGAACAAATTCTCTGCGTGGCAAAAGGTTCTCGGTCATACACTCTCTCCTAAGGACGCCTCGCCACCACAGATAAGACAGCCATTGGCGGTTGAGCTTGGACAGCCGAGGCCATGTACATCTTCGAACGAATTACGTGCCGAGTCCGTCTCTTGTCTAGTTTCATGATGCCAGTCTGGGAGCAGGCGACAATCCTAGCAAGAACATCGGGGCGTTTCTAGGCCGCTTGGTCGCGTTCGTTGGGGGGGCACCGCCCACGAAACTGCGGCTCAAAGACTAACGCTGTGACTCACTACGGGTGCGTGACGCTAGAAACGGAACCGCAGACCGGTTCCTACTTCCAGGCGCTCCATCGGTGTGGTTCGGTACGTGTCAGCCCCGTGGCTCACTCGTGCAAAGCGCAGACCACATCGTTGTGGTCTGAATTAGCCGTTGACGAGTTTCGCTGGTGGCATAGCTCACCCGATCAGACCAGGAAATCCGGCGATGAGGGCGATTCAGGGGGCGACGCAAGAGTAAATACGCTATGAATTTGTTACTGTCTGGTCAGTCACAGGGCACATTTGAGCGGTGACCTACCCCATTTGCCTGACACCACAGGACCTATTCGTTCTCGGTCCGTGGTGTGAAGAACGTGGGAAGATTGTGCGGCCACCATCTGCGCACTAATCACTTAATTGGAGGACCTCTCTAATGAAGAGTGTAGTCACCATTGCCTCAATCTTGATGTTGTTTCTGAGCGCGTCTTACGTGTCAGCGCAGGATGATGTGTTTGTAAGCCGAACTACAGCCTGTTCGATTAATCCTGGTTACACCATGGCAGACGTGGTTGAGACGGCGAGAAATCTTGAATGGCCCGAGGACATGGCCCCTGGGTATGTTGCGTTTCGAGAGGATATAGCTGTGGGTGGCAACAACCCTGAGATTGATTTCATTGCTGAGTTCAGCTATCCAAGTTATGCCGACATGATTGAGAAGCGAGGAGCATTCTTGCGGAGCCGAGCTCGCAGACCCGGCCACCGAGGCTTAGATGGCGTCGCCACCTGCGATGACAATGTATGGATATCGAATGTCAGATATACCAGGCCCGCAAGTCAATTTGGTGCTGGGCCCATTGCGCCCGTGGCACCGGTGGCCCAGACTCTCTGCGAGTTAAATGGTGCGACGGTGGCCGATGCCGTGGCTTTGGCAGAAACCTTTAGAGAGAATGTTGGTGCTCGAGGTGCGGGTGTCGTCAGTCGAATCTTCGGTGGGCCGAGACGTCCAAATAATTCAGCCGTCGTAATGAGGTTTCTTTTTCAAAGTTTCCCTGATTTTGGTTCTGGAATGGACCAGTTTAACCAAAATAGTGCAGGGCCCAATCAGGAGACCCCAATCAGTTGTAGCACTGGTAGGCTGAGGAGGTCCTACAGAATCCACTCTAGAAACAACTAGATTGGCGTTTCTATTACCTGAGATGCCCGCAGTCAGATAGCTGCGGGCATTTCTTTCGAGCGTGCTCAACATAACCATGGACGGCTACTGTTCCTACAACACTGGCGTGTCGTTAAGTTGTTGAGAAGAATGGTACCGAGGGCGGGATCGAACCCGAACGAACCTAAGGGTCATCAGAAACCGGTCTGATGCTCTAAAGGAGGAAACGTGCGCATAAATCAGTTCGTTAGGCGATCGCTCCTAGCGTTCGCAATCGTCAACATCCCCAGCGCAGTCACCGAAGTTGTCGCCCAATCTCAAGACCAAGCTCCCTTGTACCGGGTCGACCCGACTTGGCCGAGGCCGCTGCCGAACCACTGGCTTGTTGGAGCCGTAGTTGGGGTAGCAGTTGATTCGAGCGATCACGTCTGGATCGTTCACCGTCCTGGCACGCTACAACCCAACGAGACACGAGCCATCTGGCTCGCTGCTCCTCCTGTAATCGAGTTTGATCCCGAGGGAAACGTGGTTTCCGCCTGGGGCGGCCCGGACAATGGCTACGATTGGCCCGATCTAGAGCACGGTATCCACATTGATGTGGACGACCACGTCTGGCTAGGAGGTGGCGGTCCAGAGGATGCGCAGATCCTGAAGTTCACTCGCGACGGCGAGTTCGTAATGCAGATCGGACAGAAGGGGCAGAATGGCGGGAGCAACGACACAGAGAACCTTGGTGGCGCCGCCCATATGGTTGTAGACCACGCCACCACGGAACTCTATGTCGCCGACGGTTACGTGAACCACCGCGTGATCGTTTTCGATGCCGAGAGCGGTGCTTACAAAAGGCACTGGGGTGCATTCGGCAACAGACCGGATGACACTTACTTTGAGGCCGCAGGAGAGCGCTTGCCCAGCCCCTTCAGCGGGGCGGTCCAGCACGAGAATGCCCCCAGCCAGTATGATCCAAATGGACCATCGCCCCCCGAATTTCGCATCACTCACTGTGTACGCATTGCCAACGACGGACTAGTGTACGTTTGCGACCGCACCAACGATCGCATCCAGGTGTTTCGAAAGGACGGGACCTTCGTACAAGAAGCATTTCTGGCGAAAGAGACGCTCGGAAGCGGCTCCGTGTGGGACATCGCCTTCTCGAACGACGCCGCGCAAACCTACCTACTAGTCCCAGATGGAACAAACCAAGAAGTACGGGTGCTGATACGTGACACGCTCGAAGTTGTCAGTGCATTCGGGCAAGCAGGCCGATGGGCAGGTCAGTTTTATGGGGCACACAACATCGCCGCGGACTCCAATGGCGACCTCTATATCACCGAGACGTATGAAGGGAAGCGTATCCAGAAGTTCAGATTTGAGGGCATGGGTCCTCGCAAGGCGCCCTGGGTCAAATAGGTCTGGCCAAATCGGGGGTTGTAAGCGGACATTAAGGTAAGCGGCGGCTTCCACGAACGACAAACATATGTTGCTTTTGTTATCCTATGGCGTCTAGGACCGTGAACCTGGGAACGAAACTTCAACATGCCGATACGTTCAAAGTCACTGCTGCTAACGGTCATCGTGTGGTGGCTCCTTGAGACCCCCGTTGACGCTTACCTCGACCCTGGTAGTGGGAGCATGCTGCTTCAGCTGCTTCTCGGCGGCTTCGCAGCGGTGGGTGTTATCGCGAAACTATATTGGCATCGACTTACATCAGTGTTCCGGCGACCGCTAGCAGCCCGGAACTCCAGACCGAGACCGATGAGGCACCGGTCTGAAAAAGAACGCAGTCTGCCAGTTCTGCAACCTCGGTCGAGTATGGCAGAGCGATCAGTGCAAACCGACGAGTGAGTGTCCCCCAAGTCGAACCTGGATCGTTTCGGGACCCAGACACACGTGTCTTCCACTTCAATGGTGCCATCCTACGCTACCTGACTCCCCGTGCCCTCGCGGATTGGCAACAACTGAGCGGAACGAGGTTTTTTGAACGCCTGACGACGAAGCGCCAATTGATACCAACCACACGTGTCAGCGGCGCCGACCTCCCTGCACTGGATGAAAAATGGGCCGCGGTCCTGAAACACGAGACGGTACCACTGGTGTCATACCCATACGAATGGCCCTTCAGTATGCTCAAAGACGCAGCGCTGCTCCAGCTGGATGTGATCCAGGTCGCGCTCGGGGAGGGCATGACCCTGAAGGACGCAACCCCATTTAATATCCAATGGCTCGGTTGCCGACCCACCTTCATCGACATCGGATCGTTCACGACGTATCAGCCCGGTGAACCGTGGATGGGATATCGCCAATTCTGCGAGTTGTTTCTCTATCCACTACTGCTCCAAGCCTACCGTAACGTTCCGTTTCAAGTCTGGTTACGTGGAAGTCTCGAAGGTATCCCCGCCAAACAGATTCAATCCATGCTCTCGCCCCTGGACTACTTCCGACCGGGTGTATTGTCACATGTCTTCCTGCAAGCCAAAGCACAGGCTCGATACGAAGGCTCGAATCGTAATATAAGGGCTGACCTTCGTCATGCTGGGTTTAGTGACCAACTCATCAAACATAACATAACCAGCTTACGCCGGCTCGTCGCCGGCCTCCAGTGGAGGCCGTCGACGTCAGCCTGGTCTGATTATCAACACACGCATACCTATGCATCGGCCGACCTCCAGCAAAAGACTGCCTTCGTACAGCAGGTGTTGATGCCAAGACGGTGGGGAATCGTGTGGGATCTCGGGTGTAACATTGGAGTCTACTCGCGCTTGGCTAGCCAATATTCAGACTACGTCCTCGCACTCGACGCTGATCATATGGTCGTCGACCGCCTGTATCAGGAATTGCGCTCAGAGAACGTCAGCAACATCCTGCCGATGGTGGCCGATTGTGCAAATCCGGCACCCAGTCTTGGATGGCGAGGCCGGGAGCGGCAATCGTTCGCCAGCCGAGGATCACCAGAGCTCATCCTGTGTCTCGCTCTCGTCCATCACCTTGTTATTGGGCGACAAATTCCCCTGCAAGAACTGATCGAATGGCTGGCAGGATTCGATGCGGAACTGGTCATCGAGTTTGTCGACCGCAACGATCCGATGGTCCAACATTTGCTACGTCATCGATCCGGTCAGGACTTCGACTACTCACCAGCAACTCTGGAGGTCGCGCTAGCCGGGAAATTCGCGAATATCAAGAAGGAAACATTGGAGTCTGGCAACCGGATCCTGTACCACGCCAAGGGCAACCGAACTCAGTCATGACGTCGAACCAGCCAGCTCATAGCCGATGCGGCTCGACCCCATTGAGAGACTGCCTCAACCGGTTTGCCAAAGTCGGTCATTCCACCAGGAGGTAGGCGCCCACCACTCGCACACCCAACATTCGGGTATCCGTTCTCTCCTCACCCGGTAACGCTGGCGGCACGAAGGGACGGTCGACCTCAAGACCCACGGCAACCTCATCACTGTCCCCAAGGAGCGACCGAGTCAGCTGAATCTCCTGCACCACATACCCGTTCGTAATTTCGACGCGTGCGGCGATTCCGTCATCAACCGAGACGGTCAGGTGGCGGGGTTTCTCGTCATCAACCTCTCGATGTTCCAGCGCCAGATACAACCGAGCGTCCTGCCTCGGATTATCAAACACCAGTGCACTGGTTTGCTCAGACCATCTCCATTGCATACAAATCGAATCGCTTTCGAGCGGGTTCCACCCAGACCTGTAGGAGAGGCGAGTGTTCCGCATCGGTGGCAACAGACGCACACGGCCGACCCGATATGCCCGTTGTCCCGCTTCGTCGCCAGCGAGTATCAATCGTGCACCATCGTCTCGGGAATACAATCCAACATGAACCCCGGCCTCGCCAAAATAGGGACACAACGGCATCAGGATGGTTTTCGTATATTGAATAGTATCGCCCGGCTGCCATTGGCTGGTCGGTCTTGGCGGGTAATGGTCGACGGTCCACATCAACTCGCCGTCACCGTTCAGGAAGTGTAAGAACACCAGGTGATCCTCGTCGAAACCCGCCGTTGGTAAGACCGAGAAGGTCAGGGTGACCTGGACTGGACTGCCGCTAACCGATCGAACCGGATCAATTTCGACACTGGGCATAGCGACAGGCCCCTGGCCCGAACACGCAACGGACAGGTACAACAGACACACAAAGTTTTTCAGACGCAACCCAAGCTGGCCACGGCGCCCGCAAGAAACCCGCTCGTCTAACACCTCGCACTCCGCTCCCGTCGCACGCAGCGACACGTCAATCATTACCGGTCAGCAGAGAGCATCACCGGACTCAGCGATGGCTCCCCGTTTTCGGACTCAATCACAAACAACGTCACCTCATTGCGTCCATCGCGCAGAAGGTCTGAGGAGAGCATCGCCGCAAACACCCACTCCCCGTTCTGCCCGTACGATTCTGTCGTCGCCGCGATGGTGCCATTCAGTGCAACCGCCAATTGAATCGGCTCTACTTGACCCGTATCGAGTACGCCGGTCACGTGGAGAGGAAGGGAAGGTCCCGTCCGCACGACATCGTCAAAGAACCTTACGTTGCTTGACGTGATCTGTACTTCACTCCGACGCCCCCCCACCACTGCCGAAACATCCATTCCCAGCAATTCCTCAGACCTGCCAAGAGCATAGAGACCCCTACGAGAACGGGTGCCGAATGTAGACACCTTCCGCTCCAAGCTTGCTTGGCTCAGCGAACGAATATCACCCAACGTCTCGACCGCAACATTCTCCAAATTCCGCTGCACGAACCACTTGACCTCTCCTCTTTGATTTTCGCGATCGAAGAGCGATTGACCATCAGTCCCGAAGGGGAGTTCAATCGACAGAGCGTCAGCCAGCGTAGGCAGAATATCGATCGTCTGGGCATTGCTCTCACTGACGACTCCAACCTGTTGCCCAGGAAGCTTGATAAAGAGCGGCACCAATGCGATGTCAGCTGCATTCTGCTCAGTAAGCATCCGTCTGGGAAGTCCCGGCTGATAGCTGGCACCATGATCAGAGGTCACGACCACCAGCGTATCGTCGTATATACCTAGTGATCGGAGCCGTTCCAAAAGCCGCCCAACGAGACGATCGACAAACCCCACTTGAAGCAAGTGTCGTTGATACAAGACATCCACAAAAGCACGATCGGTCGCTTCAAAGAGCCGCTTCCCATCAACCAGGCGCCCCTGGTAGTCAGCAGCCGGATAGCGATGCCCAGACGGCACATACTCAAACGGCATATGCGGCAACAAGCTGTGTAGGAAGTAGAGACGTCCATCCGCCGCTGGTTCGATCGTCTCGAGAAACCGCTCGAACTCGGCGTCCCGACCCTCTGCCGATTCCCCTGACTCGCGCCACGCTCGCGCTTGCGCCAACCCTACCCAATCGCCAGTAATCGTCGGCAGGTACTGCGTCACTGGTTCTGGCAGCAGAATATGTGCCGCTATAAGGGAAGCGTCAGCGAGGAGCCTGCCTAGCGATTCCTCTGGCATAGCCTGGTCATGGGTGCAACTAGATGGGGGACACAATTGGAGAAAACGGCCGAACACCGTCATCTGGTACTGACCGCTCAATACTGAAAAAAGATTATTGGGATAGTAACGACGCGTCGGCACGGCACCTTGTTCGAAGGGATATTGACCCGCAACCACGGCAGGCACGGCCCACATCGTCTCAGAAGACACTGTGGTGGTATTCCGAAACCAGTAGCTATGCTTAGCAAGCGCTGCAAGGCTTGGATAGCGGACAGCATCGATTACCAGATTTTCGTCCAACAAGCTAATTAACGGAAGTTCGTCAAATACGACAAACACAATCGGCGGAACCTCATCGAACTCCACCGTCTGAGCCTGTTCGGTGGTCTGGATGAGGGCGTCTCGGACAGCGTCATTTGACAAGAACCACAGAGGCACAACCAAGATTGACGGGCTTAGGGCGGTAACAAACAACGGCACGACACGTGTACGCTGGTAGCCGATTACAAACAGCAGACCCAACACAAGGACAACAGCAGCCCCTCCCAAAATCTGGAGGTAGTCGACCCGATTCACCCAGGTCATAACCATCGCCATGACTAGCAATGCGAGCAGGCCGGTATGAGCGACGGTGGCCGCCCGTGGTCTAGCACCGGCCCAGACCAGTTGAACAGCGAACCACAACGTAGGAAGAAAGAGACAGATGACGCTGACTAGAGAAAGAACCTGAACGACCGTAGTGTTCCGAGCAACGAAGAACTCTGGGCTCTGCGATAACACTTCAAGAAGCGGGTACGCCAGTGCCAAGGCGGTGAGACCACCGACATCGAAAGCCCGCCTCCAGTGTGTCACAGCCAACACCCAAGATGCCGGTGTGGATGCCTAGCTACTACACTTCTTGCCATCAAGCCGCTCAGGTAACGAGTCGGGTTGACTATGCCCTTGGGCGCCTCCCCGCGGTAGTCAGCTTCGAGCAATCGCGCTCCCTTCATGATCCCCTGGTGCGCGTAGTTTGCTTCGTGACAGGCATACTCGCCGGTGAACGGGACAGTCCAAACCGTTGGGTAGTCGACTGTGAAAGTGTAGATTAAACTGTCGGCGCTCTCCATAGAAAAACGTTCGGTCACGGTCATGCTGCCAGAGCCCTGCAAGTTATTGAGAAGATTGGTACCGAGGGCG
>DEAE01000010.1:142013-155285 GCA_002347025.1 Acidobacteria bacterium UBA2990 | reverse complement strand
TAAGGGTCACAGGATTTTAAGTCCTGTGCGTCTGCCAGTTTCGCCACCTCGGCACAGCAATATTTACTGACTCTTACGTGCGGACTATTAAGGATACCTTCTCTGCCAAACTCAAGTTATTGACAACCCTTGCATGGTCTCTGCTACCCAATCAGTGCTTCCGGAGCTGTTGGGCAACAATGGAGCCACACTCATTAGTTATCGACAATCTCCAACAACTCGACCTCAAACACCAGTGCTGCGTTGCCAGGAATCCCAGGAGGACCTTGTGGGCCGTATGCCAAGTCCGGTGGGCAGATCAAACGGCTCTTACCGCCGACACTAATACGTTGCAAACCTTCGGTCCAGCAGGGAATCACCCCACTCAATGGAAAGGTGGCTGGCTCCCCGCGATCAACAGAGCTGTCGAACACCGAGCCGTCCCGAAGGGTCCCATGGTAGTGCACTTGCACCGTGTCAGCGGCTGTTGGATTGGCACCGGTTCCCGCCGTAATCACTTGGATGACAATACCGGACTCTGTTTGCTCTGAACCCTCAACAGCTGATTGTTCTTCGATGAATGCTGTCGCCTCAGCCAGCTCAACCTCAGCCCCGGCCGAAACTCTTTCTTGCATGAACGCCTGTATCTTTGGACCATATTCATTCAAATCAACCGAGGCCTCCTGACCAAGAACCGCGTCGCTGAAACCACGCTGAACGAAAGCCAGCTCCTCTTCTGAAAGGCCAGCACCAACTACATTTTGCGACAGGGCCTGGCCTAAGGCATTCAGGATCTTTTCCTCTTCAGTCTCAGGCACACCACCAGTTGCACCTGACATATTGCTGGTTGCATCCAAATCCGAACCACTACCAGGCACACAGGCATAGGACACAAAACCAAAAGCGAGCAGCAGCGAATAACGGACTAGAGTTCCCACATTGATTCCTTTCCACTCTTAGTGAACTATCCAACGCATCTTCAGTTCAGCGTGAGATAACCTTGGAAACCTCTGACTACACGGCAACCCATCCATCTCAGTGAACAGTGGCTGCCTGGTCTCCCATAGCCATAACCTTCTCGATCATCTGCGTCAGTTCAGCCGCCTGAATCTCAAATGGACCAGCCGCGATAGCACCACTAGGAATCTCAATCGCGATTGCCACACCTGCTGAGGTGTCCGTAACTATCCAGCTCAGGCCACGTAGGTTCACGTCACGGTCCCCAGCTCCATCTTCTGGATTCGCACGGTCAAACACTCTCAGTATTGTCAACAGCACCTCTCGAACATCAGATTCGGTCCACCTTGAAGGGCCATCCCCTCCGCAGGTCACCGTCTCTGTGATCACTTCATCGGTGCCCTTTAACAACACCTCTACGTCGAACGTCATATCATCGTCCCCTTGATCGCCGCAACAACCGCATGTAGCCCCAGAGCCCAGCAAACACCAACTCTAAACCGGGTCCTATCATCCAGCGGACGAACGGTGCGCAGTCACCGTCCCCAATTGGGCGCGCAAGGCCTCAGGGTCGGTCACCGGTGCCTGGCAAGCGAAATCCTGGCACAAATAGGCTGTGGATTGACCATTAACCTGGTGCATCTCCGCAACCCAAGGCATGCGATCCGCGACCGCATCTTGATGGACGCCTGGTTCAACCACAAGACTGACCGAGCCTGGCATAAAGCTCTCAGCAAAGACACGTTGCAACGCCACCGTCGAAGCGGCGCTGCGCGACCCAAGAATAATCAGTTGAGACACCCGAGACTCATGGATTGACGCAGCAGCCATCATCATAGGCACCACACGCGACAGTTGAGGAGACACTGGCAAGCGGCGAAGTGTCCGGTCGACTCTGTCTCGATACTGCCCAGCATCATCGGGTCCCGACAAATGAGCCAGCGTCAGCAAATTCAAAACACTAACAGAACCCGCTGATGGTTCAGCCCCATCGTAATCTTCCTTCAGCCGCAGTAAGACCGTCTGGTCGGCCCCACTTGTCGTGAACCAACCTCCATCTACGTCATCCCAGAATAGGCGGTCTTGAACCTGCTGCAACTGTTTCGCCCAGTCCAACCAGGTCGGGTCACCGCCAGCTTGAAACAGTTCAAGTAAGCCCCAGATAACAAACGCGTAATCCTCTGCGAAGCCGTCTATGTCAGCCCGCCCATCCCGGAAACGACGATACAGGATTCCCCGGTCAGAGTTCCATAAACGTTCACGGAGAAACTGCGCTGCCCGGGTCGCAGTTTCCACCGGAAGCGCCTCAATAGTATCGTCCAACGGCCTCACTCGAGCTGCCCGAGCAAACGCGGCAATCATGAGGCCATTCCAGCTGGCGAGCACCTTGTCATCGAGATGAGGTCTTTGGCGAACAGCCCGGGCTTCAAACAACTTGGCCCTCGCACTGTCGAGCACAGCCACCACCGCCTCAGTCGACCGTCCGCTCAATCGAGCCACATCGTCAATACCATGACCAAGATACAGAATATTCTTTCCGGTGAACTCGCCATGGGGGTCTTCGAGTGCATTACCCTCGACTTCGATCCCGTAGCGCAGCTGGATCACTTCAGCACCCTCACCGAATAGCTGCTCGATTTCTGCGTGCCCCCAAACATAAAACGCGCCCTCAGTCTTCGGTTGATTCGAACCACCAGTCAACCCGGGAGGCACACTGTCCGCGTCTTCTGCCGAAAAAAATCCGCCGTCTGGATGGGTTAATTCACGGCGTACGTAGGCAAGCGTGTCAAGTGCGACCTCAGCGAACGACGGTTCGCTCGCTGCCTGAGATGTTTCAAGAAATGCAATCGCCAGTTGAGCCTGGTCATAAAGCATCTTCTCAAAATGGGGCACCCGCCAAGCCGCGTCGACAGAATAACGGTGAAACCCGCCTCCGACATGGTCACGTATACCCCCCAGAGCCATCGCTCGCAAAGTCTCGAGCACCATGTGCCTAGCCTCGACATCCCCCACTCGGGCGTACTCGCACAACAAAAAGAACAACTCTGCCGGTCTGGGAAATTTTGGAGCCTGCCCGAAGCCTCCGGCATGATGGTCAAATGTCCCAGCATACTCGCGCACCCCAGCCGTCAGAATTTCTAGATCAGGGATGTGGCCTGGGCCACCTTGCTGACCAGAACCTTGGATGCTTCGAAGTCGCTCTGTCATCCCAATCGCTGATTTGACGAGTTCGTCTCGAGACTCATGCCACCGTTTCGAGATTTCAGTGAGTATCTCGAAGAATCCAGGTCGACCCGAACGAGATCTCGGCGGAAAGTAAGTGCCCCCAAAGAACGGTTGTCGTTCCGGGGTAAGCCACACACTCATCGGCCAACCCCCGGACCCTGTGGTCGCCTGCACAAAGGCCATATACACCCGATCCAAATCTGGTCTTTCTTCCCGATCAACCTTAACCGCTACAAAATGACTATTGAGCAGTTGGGCAATGTCCTGGTCCTCGAAGGACTCGTGCTCCATGACATGACACCAGTGACAGGTCGAATAGCCAACCGACAGAAAGATGGGTCGGTCTTGCTCACGGGCGCAAGTGAAGGCCTCCTCACCCCATGGGTACCAGTCGACCGGGTTATTGGCATGCTGCAAAAGGTAGGGACTCGGTTCGAGCCCAAGGCGGTTAGCCATCGGCTAGGAGACCTCACCCGGGTCTTCCCAGCGTCGGTATGAGCCAAGAGTCCGAAGCGATGGAGCAAACTCAGCCAGATGCATGAGTGCCCGTTCACACGACAACTCTTCTCGAGCTGCAGATAGGTCTGCGTAAAACAGGTATTCGAACGGTCGCTCCGGGATAGGACGAGATTCAAGCTTTGTCATGTCGATGTCCCGCAACGCAAACACACTCAATGCTTTGAACAGAGCACCTGCATCATTTGGCACTGTGAAGACGATAGTCGTCTTATTGGCAGTATCCGACGGGGTCTGGTTCTTCCCTATCACTAAGAATCGAGTGGTATTGACGGTAAAATCCTGAACACCCGCTTGAAGAATAGACAGTCCAAACACTTCGGCAGCACGAACGGATGCGATGGCACCTGTGTGCTTCAGTTGCCCATCTCGAATCATTTTGGCACTACCCGCCGTGTCATAGGTCGCCACAATCTCAACATTGTCAAGTGTCCGAAGGAACCGCTCGCACTGGGCCAAACCCTGAGGATGGGAATACACCCGGCGCAACTCACTGCGGTCAGTACCTGCTAACGCGAGTAAATTGTGAACAATCGGCAACTTCACTTCACCGATGATCGGCAATTCATACTGTAGCAACAGATCATAGTTGCGGTGAATGGTTCCGCCGATAGTGTTCTCTATCGGCAAAATCCCGTGAGTCACAGTTTCGTTGGCTACAGCGGCGAAAACTGACTCGAAACTCTCGCAAGGCAAGACGTCAGCATTTGGCTGAAACCGAAAAGCCGCAGCTTCGGAATAGGCGCCTGGTTCACCTTGATAGGCGATGCGCATCACACAACCATTCCGAAGACCACCTTCCCCATGGACCCGTTGAAGCGGCAGCTAGACTGGACCCGTTCTGCCCACCGAGAAGCACAGCACCCGCGCCCATTACGACTCCACCCGGGGAACATCCGTTGGCTGCCAACCACCCTCACTACCCTCATTACGAGCCAAATTGTGGAGGGTTTGTTCACCTTCTTCAACCACTTGCCGAAGTTTAGCACCTGTCTCCCGAGCCTTCCTCAATTCAACCGAGATCGCATCCAATGTCGGTTCAATCTGATCCCGTACACGTCGGCCATGGTCGGTCAGGTACAAATATCCCACCACACCTCCGAGAGCAGCCCCCATCAAAGTTGACAACATTACTCGAGAACTTTCGTCCATGGTTTGTGTTCCTGACTTGCTACTGTGCATAGGCACATTTATTCGTCGCTCGATCTAACTCGCCACTAGAATACCGGATCGCAGACTGGGCCGAGGCTATAATCAACGGTATGCTGAAACCCTCAGTCAAACCACCGGCAGCCAAAAGCCCACCAAAACCAAAACCTGCCAAGGATGCTGTCCACTGCGAACGCTGCGGGGCTGAAATGTTCAGGATGCACGCGGTCTGGCGGTGCCCATCCTGCCGGTATAAAACAGATTGCTGCGGTTGGTAATAGCCGAGGACCTGGTAGCCACCGGAGTCAATCAGTTTGTCAAGCGGTTGCCGGGCTACGGTGTCACCGATTCGGATTCTGGTGACTTTTCGGCGGAAACCTGCGATTCGACAGCCTCGACCACTTCGGGGTAAGCGACCATATCAATCGCATCATAATCAGCCGGACAGCCAAAATCCCGTTTTCCGGGAGCCGTAGGATTCCCAACGGTCACACAAAGTCCGCAACCGATACACTTGTCAATCAACACGGCGCACACCCAACGACCATTCGAGTCCTGTTCCTCGACGATACAATTCTCAACAGGACAGGCGGCCTGGCAGATCGAACAAGCAAAAGCCCCGAAACAACGGTCCGGTTCAATCACCGCAACCTTGCGGGGAGCTCGTTTGCGCGGAGTGTTCTGGAGCTTCGTCCACATGCTCTTGATTATACCTCACGTCCAAAACGAGTTACCTTGCCTCTGCCATTTCGCCCTGACAGAGACGAGAAACCCACTCAGACAGACTTACCCCTTCCGGCAACCTGCCAAACCACTTCAACCATATCGCCCCTGACCCCGTAGAGTTGGTCGTAGAGGTTCACTACCGGGTCACAGTGCGACACAATCAACTCCAGTTTATCCCCTACAGCATAGGTTCGGCTGGCATTCGAGTCGTAGCGAATCGTTCCGAACTCATCTGAACCTGCCGTATAGCTCATCCCCGTCTCACCTGCAATGATCGGCCAGGGTCGATTAATGGTGTTCGCTTTGGCCCCAGCGTCTGTCGTAGCTCGGCCTTCATACTGCGCGTTAAGGACTGTGGTAAGAACCGTCAAAGCCGGATCGAAGTCACTGTAAACTTCCTTATCGTGAACACCTCCGATCGCTAGGTACTGAGCATCCATAAACACGTAGCTACCAACCTGCACATCGGTAAGCCCGGGCGTCTCGTGATCAATGTTGTAGGTCCCAGTACCACCACCGCTAAAAATACCAGTATCAAGGCCAGATCGCACCATCTGTGACGCAGTCTCAGCTGCAGCTTCAAGGCGTGATAAAGCTCTCTGCCGACGCTCCACGAAACCTGTGACGTGCTGGGCACCACCGTCATAACAAAGCATTCCCCTAAATCGCAGCCCTGGCAGCGAATCAACCAACTGGGCAAGCTCGAGTGCAGGAGTTCCTGGTGAAATACCTGTGCGATGTCCACCGGGGTCAACATCAACGACGGTATCTGCCACGACGCCAGCTGCCATAGCTGCTTCCGAAAGCTCCCGCGCATTGGCACCGGTATCGACAGCCTGAATGAAACCATCGCACCAGCGCTTCAGAGCCATAGCACGTCTAATCTTACGGCTGGTAACGTTGACTGTGGTCATCAAGATCTGATCGACCCCATGCTCGAACATCACCTCGGCCTCACTCAGCTTGGCCGTGCAAATCCCAACCGAACCGGTAGCTATCTGCAGCCTCGCTATGGCTGGACATTTGTGGGTTTTGGCATGGGGACGACTGGCAATACCATTGCGAGTCACCGTCGTCTGCATCTGGTCAAGATTCTGTTCAAGCCGGTCCAAATCCACGCACAGGCATGGGGTATCGAGATCCCACTTTGAAATGCCACCCTCAAGGCGACCATCCACAGCTTGTTGACGTATCTCAGGACCGGTATAACCCTTGACTGGGCGAGGGATCCAAACCGACGCCGCGCCGGCACCGGCCGTATGCAGGAAATGACGGCGAGACAGTGATGAAGCCATAAATTCCCCCAATGATGGTTTTGTCATGATCCTTAAAAATGTTGGAGCTAAGTTGCAACTACCAATTTCCGAACACTTCACTCATAGGCCGTCCAGCATACCCGGTCATCTCAAGATAGCCAACTCCATTCACGGGCAAACCAGCGGTCAGCCCACTCACGGCAACCGCTCCTTCCCAATAGGTCACCCCGGTCGACGCCTCTGTGTAGAGCTCCTGTGCCTCAACCATCGCTTCGACAGTGAGCGAGGTCCGCCAATCCGGCAACTCAATTCTCCATTCGATAGGATAGTTGGCGCCACTTCTAGGGGACACCCACCGTCTCACCGGCATCAGCTTGAACTCCCCAGCATCGAGAGAAGTTGACTGTCCTAACTCAACCCGGGTACCTGCCGAATACGAATCTACGCTTCCATCAGACCGGCGAAGCTGAAACAGCATCAGATCCAGGCCATTGTTAAGCTGCAGCGAAAACCAATCCCATCCAACCTGGGCGGGTTCGAGAAAAGTCGTTCCAAATTCGTGATCCATCCAACTTGTACCCGTCACAGCCATCCAGGTCCCATCAACGAACAGTCTTCCGCTGGTCGGCATACGGGTCATCGAATAATACTGAGATGCATTACCCTGGCTTTCCCCTTTTCGACTCAACCCGGCAGCACCATGTAGCGTCACCCCTCGGCCGGATTCAAGCCGGAGTTCGACACCAAGGCCTTGATCCACAGCAACCAACCGGTGAGCTTCACCGTCCAAGCCTGCCGTCCAGTCTCCATTCCACACGCTGAGGGTGCCCGGTTCTGCCCCAGCCCAGCCGACACCGCCCCGGTTGAGACGTTCGGCCATCAAATGCTGCCCTGTCTCTATGTCAGTCACCGCCAAGTGAGCCATGAACAGATCACGGACAGCCCATCGGGACGGATTGTCCGGTGCCGGATCAACTCCGACCCTGAAAAAAGTAACCTGATACCCAAAACGCCTGTTATCTGCGGTCTTGAGATTTCCAGTGTAATACCACCACTCGATTCGGTAGTCCGGGTGACTACCGTGGTCTTGGGGAAACTCCCATGAATAGCCGGCCTCAGCTTGACGCCACCCTCCGGCCGTGCCTAGGACCAATTCCTGGCCCGCGCCCATCAAACCAATGCCGGATACGACGGCCAGTCCCAAAGCCCAACAATATCCCTTGAGGGCCAGAAACACTGCGCCTGTATAGCAACTCACTGACAGTCCCCCTCCAACACCATCCGACCGAGTCTTCATCACCGCACCCTCTCGCCGACAATCTGAGCCGCCACGCGAGCCGGATAAAGGCCAGCCAGAGCTGCAGTCACCGTAATCAAAATTGTCGACTGAGCCAAAAACCCGAGGGGTAGATGAAACTGAATTGTCCAGCCAAAACTCTGCACGTTGATCACGTAGATCAAGATCAGCGACAAGACGAGCCCAACCACGAGGCCTGTCCCCTGACTAAGTAGTCCGAGCATAGCAGCCTCCACCACCACCATCCGCCGGATTTGCTCTCGCCCGGCCCCAACTAGACGCAATATTGCCAACTCACGACGACGCTCTAAAACCAAGGTCAACAACGTGGCAGCGACCCCAAGAATAGCCACAATAATCGCAATCGCTTCAAGTGCATAGGTGATGGCAAACGTCGAGTCAAAAATACGCAAAACCTCAGCTCGCAACGTAGCATTTGTGCGGATGAATATCCGCCGGTCTGGACCAATCGCAGCAAGTAACTCAGTCCGAACCTCCTCAGCATTCGCATCTGGATCGAGGTAAAGCGTCAAACCGGTCGGGCGTTGCCGACCGAAGTGACGAGCAAAGGTCGCCCTATCCATAACGACTAAACCTCGGTCACTCGAATAGTCGTAGTAAATGGCAACCACGCAAAATTGACGAGGTCCTTTCGGAGTATCGAGGCTAACCACCTCCCCAACACCCACCTCATGTTTCAGAGCAAAGCTTTCGCTGACGACCACGGCATCTCGTCCCACCGCAGCACGCATGGCTGCAGCCCCGTCAGCCGGAACCTTGAACGCCAACCCGCCATAGTCGAGAAGCACACCAAAGTCACCTGCTCCTAAGATAATCAGGTCACCCTCAGGACCATACGGCAAGTCGAAACCGCGAAACCCATCGACCGCGACCACAGCCGGATGAGTCCGAATATCCCGCTCCACTGCCGTCGAAATCGTCGCCGTCGAGCCCACCGGAGCTCGGTCAGCCGTGGCGACGAAGAGGTCAGCCTGCAGCGTCTGACCAACCCAATAAGTTACGGTTTCACGAAAGCTACCGATCATGATTGCGATGGCTGCCAGCATAGCCAAACTAATCACCAACGCCGCCACGGATACCGCTAGACGTGCTACAGCTGCAGACAGATTCGCATGCGCTAATAGACCCTCAACTCCACACCAGCTCGTTAACGTTTCCCGCCCGAAACGCCGCACAAATTCCAGCAAGATCGGCACCAATGCTGCTGCTCCACAAACCACAGCTAATGCGGCGCCTAACCCAAAGAGAGGAAGCCCATCCACAGCTTCCAGGGTCGACATCCAAGCCCCAAGCCCGAAAAACAAGGACGCCGCGGCTGCTGGTTTGCGTGGAAAATCACGGTAAACAACCTGATGATCGGCATCTCGCACAGCGGCCAACGGCGTCACTCTCGCTGCTTCAGCAGCCGGAATAGCTGCCGCTATTAAAGACAGCGGAACAGCAATGAGACCAGACAAGAGCCAATCCTCAAAGCCGAGCTGAGGAACGGTGGCACTCGAGGTAACATAAAGCGTGTTGACTGTAGTGGACGTCAGCCTTACCGTTCCTTGTGCTAACAACCATCCAGCTGGAGTTCCTAGAACAGCTCCCAACACCGCCATCACTGCAGCTTCACCAAGAAAGAACCCTAAAATTAAAGACCGCCTCGCCCCTAGCGAACGCAGTACCCCGACTTCGCTCCTCCTAGAGATGACCGAAACCGCAACTGTGTTATAAACCAAGAACAACCCGACGACCAGTGCAATATAAGATAGGGCAGTCAGGTTAAAGTGAAAAGCCGCCAGCATGCGCTCGACCTGCCGACCTCGCTGCGCTGGTCGTTGTATTCGCAGCCCTTCCGGCAACCGGGCTGCAATTTCCTGTTCGGCAATATCGATACCATCTGGTACGAAGAGCTGAACCTCTACACGGTCAAGCCACCCTAGTCGGTCGAACAGCCACTGGGCGGTCGCGATGTCGAGCACTGCCAAGTGCCCGTCTATCACCCTGGCTGGCCCCTCATCTAGTAACAACCCACGAACTACCATCGGATGTGCAGTGTCGCCAATACGTAACCGGACCGGAGACTCAAGCTTGACACCATGCCGTGAGGCGAAGCGTTCGGTCAGCACTACCGAGGTCGGAGCAAGCAACGCCGCTAACAGCTCTTGAGGGCTAGACCCTTGATCCCCTTCTGAGAAACGCAGCAATCGGTATTCGCGGAACGGCTGGTCTCGAAGTACATCCACTCCAAGCACCCGCAACAAAGACACTGACCCGTCTAGGGTTTCGATTTGGGCTGTTCGATCAATTACTGGGCTGACACGGCCGTATTGACGTAGCCACCCAAGCTCAGCCAGCTGGGTCTCTGGCACCCCAACGCCAGCACCCACAATTTCAAGAGAGGTCTTGCCTGCTACCACCTCAAGGGCAGTCTCGAACCCCTGGACCGAGCTCACATTAGCTAACCGTATCGCCACCACAACCGCGACTCCGAGTGTCAGACCGGCGATTGTCACCACGCTACGTACAGGATCTCGGAACACGGCACGCACAATGAACTTCGAAAAAAGATTCACTCCCGAAGCTCCAGACCCAACTGCGGTGGTTCGACCAGCACTGATTCGGGACTCGGCAATTCCGTCCCATCACGCATACGCAGAACACGGTCAGCGGCACTCGCAAGTGCCTTGTCGTGGGTTGCTAGCAATATGGCCACTGTCCCACTCGTCAACGTCTTCAGGAGCCGAAGAACCCTCTCGCCATTTTCGGAATCAAGATTCCCAGTCGGCTCATCCGCAATAAGTAAGACCGGTTGATGCACAAGAGCACGTGCGATGGCCGCACGTTGTAATTCGCCACCAGATACTTGTGACGGATAATGCTCCAAGCGATGACTGAGCCCAACCTGCCTAGCGCCCTCCTCCGCTCGGGCTCGGTAGATTGCTCGAGGAATACCAGCCAGCATTACCGGCAGGGCGATGTTTTCAACCAGGGTGAGCGTGGGCAACAGGTTGAAGGATTGAAATACGAAGCCGATCTGCTCTCTCCTCACCCGAGTCAGGGCCTCGTCGTCAAGCTCGTTCAAATCAACCCCACCGACCATTACCCTACCCTCAGTCGGGCGATCCATCCCACCGCAAAGATGGAGGAACGTCGACTTCCCACAGCCTGATGGGCCAACAACCGCAACAAACTCACCCGCATCGACTGTTAGACTGACTCCACGAAGGGCTGCAACCGCATTAGCGTCTTGGCCATAGATTTTTCGAAGATTACTCGTCTGCAACACTGTCTTCATTTTCCGCTCGACCGACATCCTTCCACGATACACCTCCTAAGCAATTTCGCCGCCTGCCATTCTCTTAAGGGCGAAAACTCCACTAACTTGTGAAAGAGTTTTTGCAAACCACGGAAGAGCGCGCGACTAGCCTAGGGGCCTAGTAGCGAGAAAGCTAGGCCATTACCTATCAATCCCCTAGCCGCAACAAAAGTTGATTCCTACCTTCGGGAGGATGGTGTAGCAACGTAACCCCTTCGGGTACGTACACGATAGTTTTTCCCGAGAACACGGACACGAATCGACCGATAACTTCCGTCGGCCGGACCAGGGGGACGGTAAGCCAGGGTGTACTGGTGGTTAAGTTCCTCAGCAATTCGTGCAGTAGCAGGACCCAGTTCAGGACTGTCACCTACGACCTCGGTGTAACCTCCACTTTCACTGGTAATTTCCCGTAAAGCAAATGGGTTGACCCGATCATTGATCGGTCGATTATCTGGAGCATCTATCGCGATGGCATACACAAATGCTGAACTCCTACGTAACAATCGCCTGACGTCACGCACGTCAGCTAGGCTTCCTGTATCGGCCCCATCAGAAATCAATACTACTGCTGACCGTTGGTTCTGACGGTCATTGAATAGCGGCAGCGCACTCATCATCGCATCATAGAGACTAGTGCCCCCGTAAGGCCTGATGTCTCCCAATCGGTTACGCAACTGCCTCGGTCCGATGGTCCAAGGAACCACAATCTCTGGTGCGTGATTGAAAGCGCTGATAAATACTTCATCCACAGGCTCAAGCCGATCAGTCAAAAATTGGTTAAGGGCTAATCTCGCATCGTCAATGCGCTGTCCAAACATGCTTTGGCTGACATCTAGCACAATCCCAAGACTCAGAGGCACCCGGTCTCGGGTGAAGCCCGTTAACGTCTGCCGCACACCATCTTCAAACACTTCGAAGTCTGCGCGCCGTAGGTCACCGACCAACCGTCCATCCTCATCGACGACAGTCACAGTCATTTGGACCAGTTCAATCCCAGTCCTAAAACTACCCTGGATGAGACGGCCAACCCGCTCGACAGAAAAAGCGACAACAGCCTCCACAGCCAGCACCACAATGGCAACAAACAGCAGCAGGTAGACCCAGCGACGACAGATCGGGACGGCGATACCAATTCGCATAAAATCTCCTCCTGCGACTTCGTTTACTGGCTCTGCTCTAGCCACCCACCGACCCGGGATGCACCTCAACTGACATAAAAAAAGGCCCGGACGCGTTAGCGTCCGAACCTCTCTCTAGGCTGAATTGTGCGCCTCAACTATTCCGGTTCAGTGACGTCACGGCCGTCGCGTGGGGCGCCGGTTCCGGACGAACCCATGAACAGCTTTCGGCCATCCGCGAAGGTCAGGTCGCGACCGTTACCTTTGTCAGACCCGTCTTTCGCCTGATACCCATCAACAATGATCTCGGTGCCAGGTAGCAGAGAATTCTTGGTGAAGCCCCGCCGCAACAATGTATTCGGCGTGCCTCCCTCAACCATCCAAACGGTCCCATCGGGAATAGTCTCATGACCCTTGACTTCCAGATGGACCCACGCATGCGGGTTGATCCACTCCATCCTCACCACGGTGCCTTCCAAGTGGATCGGACGATTGGCATCAAACTCTGCCGAGAATGCATGATGCGCGACCACCGGCACGGTGGCCAGCGCCAGGACCACTCCGGCCACGACGACGGCTATCTTTCTTCGCATCTACTTCCCCTCCTCAATAGGTGTCTTACTTCTGCTGATTATCACTATTCTTCAATATTACGTCAAGGGTGTTTCACTTCTGCTGCGATTATCGCGGTACGACTTTCTTGAAGCACCGAAAGCGGGTGTC
>DEAE01000010.1:0-141706 GCA_002347025.1 Acidobacteria bacterium UBA2990 | reverse complement strand
AAGCACCGAAAGCGGGTGTCCTACGACCGCCAGTGCAGCAGCAGGACACCACACTCACACCAGACTATTGTGGCGGTTCAAGAACGACCTGGCGGTCTGAACCATAACCACTGGCACGGTAGGTCGGGGTCAGGTCCGGATCCTTCCGAAGGTGGCCATACATCAGTTCCTCAGCAAACTCGACGCATTTGTACTCGAGCAGCTGCATGTTCTCATCTATACGCCGGTACAGGGGCAACTTGATGGTCCAAGGCCGAGTATAGGTCTCTGGATCTGTGATGGTTGCCTCATACATGATGTGGTTTTCACTCAGTGCCGTATACCGCTCCTCCACGTGCAGCGCGCTGCTGTGGTGATTACCAGACCTATCAAGCCAAGTATCCGGCATTTGTGCGGTCACGTCGATGACCAGCGTCTCCCCATCCCAACGACCGATGTTATGTCCCATCCAGGAATCAACCGGCGCCTCGAAATCAGGACGATCCATGTAGACAATCCGACTGGAGCTTGCGAATTCGTAGGCAAGCAGCACATACTCGGGTGTTTGCACCAACTGGAAGGGATACGGCATATAAGTAGCCCTCGGCACGCCTGGCATATAACACTTGACCGCCGGATCACGCTCGAGCCAATACTGCAGATTCTCCTGCTGCTGGGCACGCGCTTCTGGGCGGTAGGGGATTTCGCCACCCTCAACAATCCCAAGGCCACCAGGGATGGCACCGTGAGCGGCCATCTCGACCACCGGTCCAAACGAAGCCGCATGCGGTTCGATGTTCCAATGCGCGCTGCCGATGGCCTGCCAGATACCATTGAGATCAGGTTTACCGTCGGCAGTCCGTGGTGCCATATAGCCATCTTGTCCTTCAACCGGTTGCACAGCGAACGACATGCCAAATGCCAGGATGGCAGCCGTCAAACCGGCAATCATTGTGGTTCTGACCCGATTTCGCATTTGCTATCTCTCCTTACACGCAACCCGCGCGTTTGACTGGCGCGACCCTGTTTGCACACAGTGCCGAACACACCACTTATTTACTACCTCTACGAGAGCAACCCAATCAACCGTGCCCCGATTGTGACGCTCGTCCAGAGCGCTATCGAGGTTA
This sequence comes from Acidobacteria bacterium UBA2990, assembly GCA_002347025.1. GTDB lineage: Bacteria > Acidobacteriota > Vicinamibacteria > Vicinamibacterales > UBA8438 > UBA2990. The sequence continues at coordinate 140,597 of DEAE01000010.1, read as the reverse complement.
CTCCAACTACCTTCGGCCACACCGGCCCATAATACCCTTCCTCTTTCGAGGCAATATGTCGTCGGATGAGAAAGGTTACCACGAGACCCAGCAACACCGCTTGCATTTTCCACCAAAAAAACGGGCTGTAGTACTGTTTCGTCGCAGTAGAGGCCATCTGAGGAATTCCGGTCATCACCAGCACAACAAAGCTCCACACGAGCCAAGGCTGAGCGGCTCGAGCCACCTGCGGGATCGTGGCCATTGTCAGTCCCGTCCCAAGCAGACGGAGATCCACCAAGAGCACAGCGCCGGCGAACACGGCAACCGACACCAGATGAATACACTGAACGATTGGCGTAGGCCAAACAGAATTGAGAAAGTAGGCGCTAAACGCCAAGTCCTGCATCCACTGGAAGAACGGCAATAACATGAGCCTTTATCCTAACCCAAGGTCCAACCACCATTGTGGCACCAGACCGCTGTAAGCTGTCATACGTCCGGTAACAATCACACCAACCCAAAACGCGAGGGACACATACCCTGCCAACCTCGCCTTCAAGGGTGCCACCGGATCATCCTCCCAATCCTCCACGGTCTTCTCGATACTAAGGTGAAAGTAGGCGGCATTCGCGGCCAAGATCACCAGCATGCCCATCTTGAACCAAAACCAAAAATTCGGATAGTACCGCATGGGCTGGCTATAGAGCATGAGAAACCCGGTGCCTGCGTTGACCAACACACCACCATACAGCCACGGAAACAACGCCGACTTAACTTTCGACACTGGAATCCACTTGAGCGCCATCCCAGCCAAACGCATGTCCCAGTAACTTATGATGCCAGCAACCACGCCCATGCTGACTACGTGCAGGGTCAATAGATAGACATAGCCATTGAGTGACTCACGCCACGCTATGCTACCCGGCATCGCATCAACCCATTCAAACAGAGCCCGTATCATGCGCTGAGACTCCCTCCTACCAACACACCAACCCCTACAATCCTCACAACTTCCCTACAATCCCCAACCACACCGAAAACAGAACCACAAGGTTAGTTTCCAGTCCACTTCCACGACGCACAGCAGCGCGGTGACGCGAAGTGTACCCCCGCGACCAACGGAACGTCAAGGAACCGGTTCTTCAACCTACGAGCGACCTCCTCCATTGGCCAATCGGACCGCATGCCGACGGAGTCTTCGCCACCCCTGTGGCACAGAGGTAACACTAACCAAGATGCCTCCAAGACTCAGTAGGATTACCACAATGTCCCAGAGTGGCCGTCGGTAATACAAGAACGGAAAGTCGAGGCTATGCAGTCCGTGATACAACCAGCGGTTGAGACGCGTTAACCGGTCCTCTTTCCTCGCAATGACGCCACGATAGGGGTCGAAATAGAGCCACGTCTCCTCGGGATCGTCGTAACGCACGCGCAACACAGGCAACCGGAGACGCCGGTCGCCGTCGTAGTAGTAAGCATCATAGGCACGTAGCCATTGCGCATCCACAATCCCTGACCCAGGCATAGCCGCCTGGGCAACCCGCTCGATCTCACGAGCCTCAAAACGTGTGAAAGTACCACGCTCCGGGTGGTCGATCGACACCAATCGCTGATCCTCAACCTGTGTCGATAGACTCGCCAAGGTCCTCGGGAGCTGGATGGACTCATCCGGTCCAAACCGTGGATCACGTGCCCAGAGATATACCTCATCAGAAAACCACACTACCTCAAGCTCCTTCGGTTCGAATTCATCCGCCAAAATCGAGAGTCCAGCCTGAAGTTGTCTCACCTGCAGCGGTCCGAGGCGAGGCGAACCGCCCATAACCCCGTCGCGCTGCAACGGCGTCTGACTGGTACCTGAGTGCCAATCCCATGGGTCCATCGACAAACCACCGCTGAACACCCACGTAAAACTAAACACCCCGAAGAACAAGCCACCATAATGATGCCAGCGCATGAAACCAGCGTAGGGGGAATACGAGGTGCCAGTTCGCAATCGATAGACTGCCGCGAACGACAGGCGCCACAGCCCCCAGCACAGACCAGAGAGACATAGCACACACCCAAGGATGGACACCCAAATAACAAGATTCGACCACAGGACGGTCTGGGACCGCAGCGGCGTGAAATATAACCAGTGGAGGACGGCACCCGCGTAGGCTAACCGGCGAGACCGGGCTGTAGTCACCATCACCGGTTCAAGCGTCCGGTCAGACACATAGACCATCGTCTTACGGCCGTCGTTCACACGCACCCGATGCAACGGAAAAAAAGTCCCGCTCTGTAACGTCCACTGGTCAGGCTCAGTTAGACGAACATCATAGGTCATCGTCTGGGCATGCTCAGGCATGAATGTCCGTACAACACCGACCGCCGACTCGGGACTTAGCGCAGCGGCCATTTCTCCAGTGTCTGCGTACACCGTAGCCCATCCGCCACCACCAGCCAACCGATACACAGGTCTTGTTTGATGCATGCCAACCACGATCCGCCTAGGCATAAACCCGGCACGGACTGCTGCTTGACTGATGTCTACACGTGCTGTTGAAAGATCAAGCTGAGGAGAGCGGGTCAGACGCTCGCCATTCGAAAGTGCAGGCATGCCGGCATACATGAGAACGATGCCAGACACAAACCAGGATAGGAACAACGCACTACCAGCGATTCCCAACCAGCGGTGGGTATAGATCAGCAAGCGAGGCCAGCGGGTCGTTTTTGCACTCACTACTTCAGGGATAACCACTCAGATTACTGGATCTCATCACTACGCAGTCCACCTACAGCCAGCACAACCCCCACCGGTCCACACCCACGGCGTCTTCTCACTAGAACTGCAAAGAGTGGTCCATGCGGTCAGGACCCAGACTCGACTACCCTACCTCTATCTTCGTCATCGACCCAGTAGAGAGTGTGACAATTGTTACACGAGTTGTAGACGACCTCACCCAGATCAAACACACGCTGGACATCCCTAGCTTCAGCAGCTTCAAAAGCCTGCATCGCCGCGTCCGCCATGTCCTCAGCAAGACGAATCCACTGATCTTGATCCCGCGCCCTTCCATCCATCATGAGGAGATTCGCTGACTCCGCCAGCGCCATTGCACCTAGTCGCACCTGCAACCATTCTTCCTCAGTCTCCGGTTCCCACGTAGTCTCCCCATTCTCGTCAATGACAGTTCCGACCGCATCCCAGAGCAGATCAGCGGCCGGATCCAGAATATTCGCCATGAGCATGCTCACGGATGTCTCAGTCCGGAACGGCGGCCCAGAAGGGGGCTCCTCCCCGCATGAAGCTGCCAAGAGTGCACCTACGGTAACTATCAGTATCCTCGTCTGCATCTCGTCTCCTCAGCTAGTTCCGAATAACAGCAATCACACTCGTGGACCAGCGACTATAACAACCAACCTCACCACTTCCTCATGATCATAATCGTTGGCCGTTCCAATATCAGGGAACAGTTCCCCTCCTCCTCACACCTGACGAACCGGCGTGAACAGTCGCAACAGGATTCGGCGCGTTGCCCCCATATAATGAACTGGTTCTTCTACTTGCAGCCCTTGAACAATAATGATTGTGACACAAGTCTGGGAGACGAGACCCATCAACGCGGGAACACGGAACTACCCTCCGCGTCCGGCAACCGAGGGAGGAAGAAAGAGAATGACCGAATCAAAATCGAACAAAAGGCCACTCGTGAGTGGATTCATCTGCATCGCTTTCCTAGCTGTCGGATCCCAAGCCCAAGAACCAGATCTCTTCGGCTCCCTGGTGAGCGAGGCCCAATATCAGCGATGGCAGACAGAACTCTCAAACTGGGGACGCTGGGGATCCGAAGATGAACTGGGTGCAGCGAATCTTATTACGCCAGCAAAACGGGCCGAAGCAGCAGGCCTTGTCACAGAGGGCTTCACCGTCTCACTTTCCTCGAACGCCCAGAATCATATAAGCCTCGACGTACCCTGCCCCGTCGAATGGTCTATGGTTCGAGCTACACGCAGTGCTGCCAGCGACCAAATTGCTTATCCCTGTATCCATGGACCTGGCACCACGCACCTAGACGCGTTCGCGCACATCTTCTTCGACGGTAAGATGTGGAACGGCTATGACGTCGATGGCCTTGTCACAATGGAAGACGGCGCCACGAAAAATTCGATAATGACCGTCAAGAACGGCTTGGTCACCAGAGGGGTCCTCTACGATATTCCCCGGCTTAAGGGCGTACCCTATCTGGACCCAGGGACCCGCATTTATGTTGAAGACCTAGAAGCCTGGGAAGCTCAAACCGGGGTGCGGGTCGGTCCTGGAGATGCGTTTTTTATCAGATGGGGACGGTGGGCCAGACAGGACGCCGTCGGACCATTCGACACCGGGCTGGAATCCGCCGGTCTCGACAACAACGTCATTCCATGGTTGCGGGAGCGAGATGTGGCAATTGCGGGTTGGGAAACCCCTGGCTACGCACCCCAACCGGAAGGCGACATCTCACGCCTCGCACTACACAATTTCGCATTAACAATTTTGGGCATTCAGGTCCTCGATCGTGCCGACTTTCAGGCTCTCGCCGAGGCAGCTGCGGAGCGAGACCGCTGGGAGTTCATGGTCACCATCGCACCACTAGCCATCCCCAACGGAACAGGGTCCCCAGTCAATCCGATCGCAATGTTCTAATGGCGTAGCCCAGGAGAAGACCTATGAGGGGCGGAATGCCGGTGCTTGCCTAGGCACCGAGCTTCCGCCCCTCAACGATAGAGCCACGAAACAACCGGCTAGTTAATTGGCCGGCCAGACAACGCCCTGGTCCGGTGCACGAATCGGGCCTTCGCCCTTGTAAACAAACTTCTGGATTCGCTTTCCTTCAAAGGTCTCAGTCGTGTAAATATTTCCGTGCGAGTCGGTCATGATGCTGTGAGCACCAAAGAACTGCCCGGGCTGACGACCGCCATCTCCAAAACTGGAAATGACTTCCATCTCCCTGCGATCGATGATGTATACCTTCTCGTTGACGCCATCGATCAGGTAGAGATATTTTTGGTCAGCATCACGAGAGAATGCAATATCCCAGGTCGAACCGGCACCGAGTGTATCTGGCGCCACAAGCAATTCCTCGACGTAGGTTCCATCCTTCTGAAATACTTGTATGCGGTCGCCCACCCGATCGCAAACATACACAAGACCATCGAGAGAAAGCTCGGCACAGTGAACCGGCGTTCGAAACTGTTGAGCTGGCTCGGCATTAGGATCATAACGACCAAGGTCGCTGTCATCGGGCACGTTTCCGTAAGCTCCCCAGAAACGCTTAAACGCACCGCTCTCTGCATCAAGTACCACAACACGCTTGTTTAGGTACCCGTCAGCGATATAGGCCTCGTTATCCTTGGGATCTACGAAGATCTTGGCGACCCGGCCAAAATTCTCCGTATCGTTGCTACCAGCATTTCCACCGGAGTTGCCGACCTGCATCAGGAACTTTCCGTAGCGGGTAAACTTCAGTAGATGTGCATCAGGACCACCATTTCCGCCTATCCACACATTGTCCATGTGGTCAACGAAGATGCCGTGGTTTGAGGCTGGCCACTCATAGCCATCACCTGGGCCGCCCCAGGACCCGACCAGTGTGCCGGCTTGATCAAATTCTAGTACAGGTGGCGCAGGAAAACAGCACTCAGCGGCTATCGGTGGATCCTGGGCCGCTGGCACCTCGCCAGCCGCCAGTGAATCACCACGATGGATAATCCAGATGTGGTCACGGTTGTCCACGGAGACACCGATAGTCGTACCAAGCAGCCAATGATTCGGCAACGGCTTCGGCCAGAGAGGATCCACCTCAAATATCGGACCGTAGACCATATCGCCCTGTGAAGCCTGGGTCCCGCTAAGCATCGCTCCCAATCCTACTAACGCGATCAATGCTAGGCTCACTGCCCCCAGCGCAAGTCGTCGTCTATTCGGTGTTCGCATCATTTGCCTCCATCGAAGAATGAAATCCGATCCTCTGCTACCCACTCACTCGATGCAACCCCAAAGTGAACCAGCTACTAATCGTAATGAGCCCCCAGCGTGTCGCCAGGGACTTTCAGATTCAGGCCCAACCCCACTCTTGGTAGAATCTCCGGCCCAAACGAATTAGAAGTGCAACCGGCACCCCCAATACTAATCTCGAAAGTTCGTGAACTGCAACGGGAGGTCAACTTTAGCCTCCTTTAGTAAGCCAATCACGTCCTGCAGCACATCCCGCTTTTTGCCAGATACACGAAGTTGATCACCCTGAATGGCCACCTGGGTCTTAAGCTTCGCCTGTTTGACCAATTTGACCAAGTCGCGAGCCAGCTCGGCTTCGATACCCTGCCGCACCACCACACCTTGGCGGGCATCGCTAACGTTCTCCTGTAAGGGCTGCCGCTCAAGACATTTCACATTGACCTTCCGTCCAGCCAGCTTCGCAGTGAGAATGTCGTACATCTGGTCAAGCTGAAACTTACTTGGAGCACGCATCATGACGGTCGCGTCTTCAAGTGAAAATGTGGCGTCAGTGCCCTTGAAGTCAAACCTCGTCTCAACCTCACGAACTGCCTGATTCACAGCATTTCTAACTTCCTGCATGTCCACTTCGGAGACCACATCAAAAGACGGCATAAGAATTCTAAAGCCCGACAAATTGACCAAATTGCACTAAAAAGACTGCCCCGCAACCAGAATTGGCACACCGTGCCAACGAGCAGGTTAGCGATACCCCTTCAATGTCCGAAATTCATTTCGGCTGCGGAACGATACGAATGTAAGGCAACGGCTGCTGCCAGCCATCAGGATAGGCCTCACGCGCCGCCTCATCGGAAACGGCCGGCACGATTATCACGTCTTCACCCTGTTTCCAGTTGACAGGTGTCGCTACCTTCTTCGAGGCAGTAAGCTGACATGAATCCAACAACCGCAAGATTTCATCAAAGTTCCGCCCTGTACTCATTGGGTAGGTAATGGTCGCCTTAATCTTCTTGTCTGGTCCAATCACAAACACCGACCTAGCGGTCGCATTGTCAGCCGCCGTTCGACCTTCACTCGTTTCCCCAGCGTCACCGGGTAGCATGTCGTACTGTTTGACGATTTTCAGCTCTGGATCGCCGATTAGAGGATAGCCAACCACGTGCCCCTGCGACGCTTCGATATCCTTGGACCATGCCTCATGATTGCTGACACCGTCCACACTGATTCCCAAGATCTTGCAGCTACGCTTCTCAAACTCTGGCTGCAGACCGGCTAGATAACCCAACTCAGTGGTGCAAACAGGTGTGAAATCCTTGGGGTGTGAACACAGAATCGCCCAACCGTCTCCAATCCAGTCATGAAACTGAATAGGCCCCTGAGTCGTTTCTGCCGCAAAATCTGGCGCCGTGTCATTGATTCTTAGTGACATATATGTTCCTTAACATTGAAATAGACATCCATAATTCACAGGGTTTGTATTCTCGCCCACTCGGGACTATTCCACGGTCCAAAGTGTCAACGATTCAACATCCCTGACAAATACCCTATTCCCAACCAACGTTGGCTGAGCCCAAGTTGCACTCTCTGCAACTTCGTACCGCGTCACTGGCTCAAACCCTTCTCTGCTGTGAGATACGACAACCAACTCCGCATCGTCCTCTAAAGAAAAAATCGTTTGTCCTGCATTGAGGATAGCAGCGTTCTCTGCCTGCCTTGGACCGCTCGTCCACAGAACATCACCGGTATCAAGATCAAGACCGAAGTACTGACCACTATTAAGGTGTGACAACCCAAACATGACCCCATCGACAACCACCGCATTGGTCATGTGTAATGACACCTCATCAGTATGCCAGATGTTTTCAGTTGTCCAGGCATTGCCCTCACGCACCACCCGGAATCGAGTAATGCCATTGCCCCGACCTGACTCGATCACATCTCCTTGGTAGAGGTGGGGTGTCTGTGAAGTTGTCGTCGATGAGGTCGTATAGGGACGACGCCAGAGCAACTGTCCTGTTTCAGCAGAAACCCCAACAAAGTTCTCCTGAGTGAAGGTGATAACCTGCCTCATATCCTCCAAGTTCACGATAATCGGCGACCCGTAGGCTGGTCCATCGCCATTCCAGCTCCACCGAGCCTCTCCGGTGGAAACGTCAAATGCAGTTAGTGCTCCAGCATCTTGCCCTCCGACGTGCAGGATCACCTGGTCACCATCAACCAATGGAGACTGTCCGGTGTGGTAGAGCGGTTCGACGGGTCCCGCAGGTCGCTGCCACAATTGCTGCCCAGTCGCTGCCTCAAAAGCTGTCACAACACCTGTAATGCCAAGCGTAAACAGTCGCCCATCGGCATAGGCCGGAGTTGACTTGGGGCCGGGTCCATGCCTCCTAGTAGCCGCCATCATCTCAAAAGTCGCATCATAGCTCGTACGCCACACCGTCTCACCGGTTGCAGCATCGAGAGCCTGCATCACCTCATCATCTCCCTGCCGGCTAAACACATAAAGTCTGTCCCCGATAAGGAGAGGCGTCGAATAACCATATCCAACCTGAACGTTCCACTGTCGAGTCAGGCTCACTGGCCATGTCGACGGCGTGTCGAATCCAGCTATCGAACCATCACGGTCAACTCCACGCCACTGTGGCGTGTTCTGGCCTACCGCGTTCCATGGCAACACCACTAACCCAAGCAGTAAAGTATTTCCGACTGTCTTCAGATGGCTCAGCACCATTCTCCTCCCCCGCAGTCAAGCCCACGGATATCATTAACTCACGCGACAGCGCGTCAAGTCGAAAAAAGCTATCCCCTCCCCTAAAACGCCGCTTCACTAGCAGCCGCAATAATTATAGTAGGATGCCAAGGTTCAGTCGGCACGATTCGAAAAGGAGATGACCGCATGAAGCAGGAATTCACAGGGATTGCTCTTACGTTCATCCTACTACTGAAACCAGTCAGCGCGCAGGACCTTAGGCAAAGCACACCGGAATCCGTTGGGCTATCGTCCGCCACCCTTGGGACCGCTACTGCCGCCCTACAGGACCATATCGCTGCTGGCAACATCGCGGGCGTTGTCGCAGCGGTCGCCAGACACGGTCAACTCGTGTACCTCGAAGCTTTAGGGCAGCGTGAACTTGCACCCGCCGACCTAATGACCAAGGATACTCTCTTTCGCATCTATTCCATGACCCGCCCCATCACCTCGGTTGCAGCGATGATACTCTGGGAGGAAGGCAAGTTTTCGCTCGACGATCCAATCACCCAATATCTTCCACAGTTCTCAAAGCAGCGGGTATTCATCAATCCAGAAAGACCTGACCCAACCCAGACCAAGCCGAGGCTCCGAGAAATCACCGTACGACACCTGCTAACCCACACCTCAGGCCTCGGTGGTAGAAATTCACCAATCTACAGAGCCGAACAGGTACGCCTCCGTTCTATATCTCTCTCCCAGATGGTCGACAATGCCGCTCGGGTTCCTCTATTCGAGGATCCGGGCACCCGATTTCGATATGGAATTTCGACCACAATCCTTGGGCGGCTAATTGAAATCTGGTCCGGCCAACCCTTCGAGGAATTCCTAGCCAATCGCCTGCTCGTCCCACTAGGAATGACCGACACGGTGTTTTGGGTAACCGACCAGCAGGCAAGCCGACTCAGCACCGTTTACCGACCGAATGAGGAGACTGGAACAGGACTTTCTCCCTACATGATCGAAACAGTTCCCTTTACCGAACGTCCAGCTCTAATCGAAGGTGGGGTCGGGCTACTATCCTCCGTCATGGACTATCTCCGCTTCGCGCAAATGCTTTTAAATCGGGGCACCTTGAACGAAGCCCAAGTACTTCGACCCGACACCGTCGATCTAATGACCAGGAATCACGTATCCGAACGGTTACTTCCTCTGAGTAGAACAGGCTATATGGCCGCCTCGGGGTGGGGCCTCGGGTTTAACATCGTGCTTGAACCAAGCGGCTACCCTTTCCCTGTGAGTAACAACGAGTACTGGTGGGATGGTTCTTCCGGAACACGTTTCTCAGTTGATCCCAAACTCGGACTGGTCACGGTCATCATGGCCGCGGTTTCACCCTCGCGTGGTGGTGGATTTAGGGAGACTTTCAAGAGCCTAGTACACAAAGCGCTGAACGACACTCCGTAGATTCAGACAAGATTCTTGGCTCACCGCCCAACAGGGGCTTGGCAATCCACCTCACGATCAACCTCAAGGGGCCACCATGACCGAAACCCGCCGTCGGACCCTGCAATCGGCAAAACCAAATCTATCGGACCGAATGCTCCATGAACGCCACTGTCAGCAGCCAGGCCGCCAAGTTGCTCCCGAAATGCCGCAACCGCTGGGATATCAAACAACACAAAGTAGAACTCACGGGTTCGACCCGCAAAAGGCTCCCGCTTGACCGCCATGCAAACTGGATCGAGCCTAACCTGTTCAAGATTGGCAGCCCGAGCCAACTCCAGCAACTCCTGGGAGGAAAATACGGCTGCAATGTCACCTCGGAGCTCACTAGCGAGCACAATAGGGAGCAAATTGTCGTTCGGGGAAGTCATCGAGGTCATAGTCCGATCAAATAATTGGTCAAACAGAAGAGAGGACAACAAACCAGGAGAACGCAACCCAAGAGTAGACAGACTGGACCCTATCGGTTCACCTAGCGACAGTGTCCAACCAGACAACGACTCGCCGTCCACGGTATAAGGTTCCGCAATAGTGCTCTCGAGAGAACGCAAGAACATCCAGAGGAATCCGACCAAAAGGACTATCCCTAGTCCAAATTTGAACAACGTCTGTTTGCTCATGTCATTTAGAAAGCACAGCCCTTGACTATACCAAGTGAGGGCTTAGTGCTTCTCCTCACCACACTGCCTATCCCTGCGTGTCCAACTCTGCCACAAACCGGTAACCCACACCCCGAACTGTCAACAAATGCCGAGGACGGGCAGCCTCGGCCTCAATATAGCGTCGTAGCCTAGCAACAAAGTTGTCGACGGTCCGGGTATCCGTGTCCTCTCTCACCCCCCATACTTTTTCAAGTAAGGCTTTCCGAGACACGGTGCTTCCAGCATGTCGCACAAGATAACGCAGTAAAGTTGCTTCCATCAGGGTTAACGGTTGCTCGCCACCATCCCAGTAGAGAACTTGCCTACAGAAATCTATTCGCTTATCTGCAAAGTGAAACTCATCGAACTCATCTTCTCCGTCAGCATCACCTGACTCACGTAGCCACATCCGGCGACGAAGCAGTCCAGAAAGCCTAGCCAGCAGAATAGACAGGTCAAAAGGCTTCGGCAAATAATCGTCAGCTCCAGCCTCAAAACCACGCAATATATCGTCGGTATGAGCCCTAGCCGTCAGTAGCATCACCGGCACAAATTGTCGTGCCTCGCGAAGATGGCGCACAACCTCGAAACCATCAAGCCCTGGCAACATGACATCTAGCAAGACTACGTCGAACTCGCTCGACGCTGCAGTTAGCCTGTTCAATGCGACCTGTCCATTTTCTTCGACCTCAACAACAAAACCTTCAGCCTCAAGGTTTAGTTTTAGTCCATTAGCCAGATGCTCTTCGTCCTCGACAATGAGAATATGGTTCATGATGACTTCAACGGCAATTCAAGTGTAAACGTGCTACCTCGGTCGGCACCCCTGCTTTCCGCATAGGCTCTCCCACCATGTCGACGTGCAACCGCCCGCACTATCGAAAGTCCTAAACCCGTACCGCGGACTCGAGATCGCAGAGCAGCCGGCAACCTGTTGAACCGTCTGAACACCCGCTTGAGCTCATGACTCGTGATCCCTATTCCTTGATCCTGCACCCTGACAACGACACGACGGCCACTGGTTCGCGCAACAGCAACAGCCACCTTGACGCTGTCTCCTGAATATTTAATGGCGTTGTCAACCAAATTTACGACGGCTGCCATCAATTCCTCTCGGTCACCTTTAACAACAAATGCCTCGTCCTGTACCCGGTCCACGAACTGCACCTCACCAGCTACAAGATGGTGCCGTTTCCCCACCAGCGCAACACATTCGTCAACGACCTCAGACACATCTACATCAGTCGGGTTATCGACGCGCCTAGCATCGCCGGTCTTTCCGGCCAGCAAAATTTGGTCGATTGTTTGCTGAAGACGCTCTGAGTCATCGAGCATCGTGTCGATAACTTCATGTTGCTTCTCGAGTGAAAGATTCCGCTGCCTCAGTGTCTGCAGATAAAGCTTGATACTTGCAAGCGGGGTTTTCAATTCGTGAGTAACCGCATGAATGAAAGCATCGTGCTGCTCGCTGTTACGTATTTCGCGAATAAGGAAAGCTGTGTTAAGCACCAGCCCTCCAACGAGCACAACCAGGCTGGCTACACCGAGCAACAGCAACAAGCCAGTTCGCCAATTGACAACAATAAAATTAATATTGAGAGCTACAGCAACGGCAATAAGGCCCGCACCGAGCAGCGCAACCAGCACGACCGAGCGTCGGCGTGTGCCGCCAGTCCGATCCATACGTTCTCAGACAGCAGACTCCAGTGGGAGTGACTTGCCAGCGATCTGATCTTTAGTCGGTTCATACACATCCCAAACGATCCCTAGCCAGGCTAGTAACTTGATCTGAAGCCAAGTCAAGTCCAGTTCACGCCAAACAAGACCGTGCCTCGCTGAGGTAGGGTGTGCATGGTGGTTGTTGTGCCAACCCTCGCCAAAGGTTAAGAGCGCAACCCACCAGGAATTCCTAGAATCATCTTTGGTGGCAAACCTGCGATTACCCCACAAGTGGGTGGCGGAATTTACCAACCAGGTACAGTGCAAGCCAACAACCACTCTGAGAAACACCCCCCACAATAACCACGACCACCCACCAACAGCCAAAAGTCCCAGCCCCAAGAGAACCAGTGGAACCCAGTGCCATCGGGTGAGCACCCTATAAAAACGATGCTGCATTAGGTCAGGAGCATATTTCCCGAGAACCTCCGTGTCGCCGTGCAGCTCTTCACCAAACAAGGTCCATAACATATGGGACCACCACTTCCCATCACGTGGCGTGTGGGGATCACCAGCATGATCTGAGTTCTGGTGATGAATTCGATGCAACGCCGTCCAGAAAACAGGTCCCCCTTGCAAAGTCAAGGTTCCACACAGCGCAAAAAAATATTCAACAAACTTCGACGTCTTGTAGGAGCGATGCGTGTGGAGGCGGTGATAGCCCATCCCAATACCCCACCCAATGCAAGTCCAATGTAGCACCACAGCAACCAGCACCGCGTCCCAGGTCGCATGAAACAATGCCACTATCGCCAGTCCATGGAAGATGCTGAATGCAATAGCCGTAACCCAGCTGATTCTGTCTCGGCTCGTAAAGTCAATCTCCGTGGTTTCCACCGCTGCTCCTCCGAAAAATCACCCAAACTCTAAATCGATTAGCGAATCTAGCACAGCCTATCAGCCCAGAATACGGGACACTGAATTAGAGATGTAATAATTTTGTAAACGCGTGAATTGTCTAGCAATAACATCTCATCTTCAATAGGTAGGGCCATGGGTGGGAGATAACCAGTCCAGATCCTATAGGGTTGGGTGCTGCAAATGATGTTCCGTCAAGCCTTGAAACGCATGTGCCAGTCTCAAAATCTCTGCTTCGCCAAACAATTTTCCAGTGAAACGCAAGCTAGTGGGTACTCCCTGGGCAAAACCACTTGGAATGCTAACCTCCGGATGACCCGTCAGATTCGTCAATCCGAGATTACTTCCTATAAACAAATCAAAGTCACCCAAAGCCTCGTGTAACTCCTCGAGCATTCGCATGCGCAGTCGGTTCGCTTGCAGGTACTCAACCGCTGGAACAAATCGGGAGGCCCGAAATCTGTCCGGCCACCGACTTTCTTCTGGCGGGCGTCGCATGTTATCGAGTTGACTGTTCAAGGTCGGCACATCGAACGCTGCCGCAGCCTCGGTTGCTAAGATGAAACCCACCGCTTCATTCGGGAGGTCAGGCAAATCGAACGGAGCAAGTTGAACACCAAGCTCACGAATGATCCCAAGGGCGGATTCATTATTCGACAACGTCTGCCGTCTCAACTCGACCCGTTGCGGATTCTCTGGAGCATCAGCCACCTCTTCCTCAAAAGCCGATCGAAGATAACCGACCCGAAGGCGACCGATGTCAGTCATCGCATCCCAATTGAAGGGAACGTTAAGGAGAGTGTTATCCCGGCCATCTGGCCCCTGGATCACGTCAAGCACCAGAGCACAATCCTCTGCGGACCGGCACATAGGCCCGATCTTATCCATCGTCCAACTCAGCGTCATAGCGCCATAGCGACTGACACGACCAAAAGTCGGGCGGAGACCTGTGACGCCATTACGAGTTGACGGCGAGATGATGGAACCACGCGTCTCAGTGCCAATCGCAAACCCCACAAGACCAGCCGCCGTCGCAGCTCCTGGGCCAGCCGAAGAACCACTCGCCCCCTGCTCGGGATTCCACGGATTTCGAGTACGTCCACCAAACCAACGGTCCCCTGAAGCCAGTGCCCCCATCGACAGCTTCGCAATAAGAATGGCACCCGCATCGGTGAGACGTCGGTATACGGTGGCATCGGTATCAATCACCTGATTCCTATAAGGTGACGCCCCCCAAGTCGTCCGAGTTCCGCGTACCGCCAAGAGGTCCTTGGCTCCCCATGGAATTCCATGCAGTGGACCTCTGTAAGTCCCAGCTGCAATTTCTTCATCTGCTTGTCTCGCCTGCCGGTAGGCCAGCTCCTCTGTGTAGCTAACCACGCAGTGCAACGTCGGATCATGGCGTTTCAATCGATCGAGATATAAGGCGGTCAGCTCAGAAGGTTTGACCTGGCGAGTCTCCACAAGTCGAGCCAAATGCGTTATTGGTAAGAACGCCAGCGCCCCATCACTGTCAGGCATCTCCACATCCACTGCCTCACGCCTCATCGGCCGGTGGTCTGTAGGCAAGGTCATCCCAGGAGGGACTGGGTTGAACACCAAAGCTGACTGCCCCGCGTTCCCAAGGTTTATTGCCCGCAGCGCCTCATAATCTGGCACGAGGCCATCTGATTGATTGAGCTGCTCCGCAAGACGCTGCAGTTCATCGGGACCAAAACTCAATCCTGCTACTTTCTGCGCCGCTGAGAGCATTTCAACGGTCACATGTTCAGCATCTTGGGCAATTGCCACCAGCGCACCTGGCATCAAAGTCGACCCTACACCAACCCCAGAAAGCCCAATCATAAAACGCCGGCGGTTCATCGCGAGTCTTCGTTTGTCCATCACATACTCCAGTGAGCAGCTTGGCTACGACCAGTGGGAAATCAAAACTAGAGCTACTGCTGCGTCACCTACGGTCGTAGGTGATCACACATGACGGGCTCGGCAACTGAAATATCGAGCCCACTCGTGCCAATATGCACGGAGTCGTTTTCTCCGTAACTGTCAATCAGATGCCAGTGATCAACAGACAGACATTCTTGCCGATCCGTTTGTTCATCCCATACTCTCAGACGGATCGAAAACGACATGTTTAATTCGCTGCCTCTTCCAGGTGTAAGTCACATGTATGAGGCCGTCAAGAGACTGGACCATAGCCGGGTAGGAGTACTCACCGTCAGCAGCATTCTCAAGTACAAGCCCCAGGCGCCAAACATGACCATCGTCCGAAACAGCCACAGCCAAGCGATTCCGACCACGGGCTACCGGGTTGTAGACAAGTAAGAACCGGCCGTCAACCAATCGCAACGCATCAATACCAGCATTCGGATTCGGAAGATCCGTGGGCAACATGGATCCCCAGGTCAAACCGCCATCGTGGGACCAGACCTCGGTTATTACCCCCTGCCGTGTGCGACACAAAATTTGTAACTTACTTGGCGAATGCACCAAAACTGTTGGCTGAATCGCCTCGTATTCATATGAGTCATTGAGCGGTCCCACCAACGACCAAGCATCGGAGGACGATAAATCTCGACGCCAGTCTCCGTCGGTTCTAGCGTCGGTGTGAAACAACTCCATCTGCACGACCCAACCATCATGCTCAGTGCTCGATCCAGCCAGTAGTGTTCCCGAGCGAAGCTCAACCGGCTTAGCACGAATCGGACCAAGCACCCCATCCGGCAGTCGGATCGGGCCTGACCAAGTGCGACCATTGTCCGTCGAAGTCCGCACCATTCCCCACCATTCCCGTGGACTTGGGCCCACCTTATAGAACAACAGCAACGGACCATTTGACGGCTGGAACAGCACCGGGTTCCAACACGGATGACGACTACCGTCATTCTGGACGCCAGTAGCCACCTCAGTCGGTTTCAACCACCCAGCCCCTTGGTACCGAGACAACCAGATGCCAACATCTGGCTCCCCTTCGGCAGTCCCACCAAACCACGCGACGACAAGGCCATCAACAGTCTCCACCACCGTCGATGCATGTGCGGATGGATACGGCGCCACCTCGTAAACGAAATCGCCGCTCACCCGCCCTTCGACCTGAGCAGCAACCGCTCCCATAGGAATGGCAAGAAGGAACAGAAAACTAACTAATCCGCGTCTCATCTGCATCCGCCTGAGTGTAATAGGCGCTTCTCTGAGCTGCAACCTCACAGGAGGACGTGACAGGCAAGTCATTGGAACGCAGGCTAATCCTCATGCCAACTATGCCACTCCCACAGAGGGACCGAACCAACTCTCAGCCCCTACATTACGAAGGTAGAGTAATCGTCAATACCCAAGCTAAAAAAAACGGGTCCGGAGACACTGCCCCAGACCCGTCCATCGTCACAACGAAAACACGCTTACCGTATTAGTGTTCCTCACCACCAGGTAGCCGCAACGCGGCCAGAGAACCCTGGAACGAACCGCCGCGAGCAACCTGAACAACAATGTACTGATGGCCTTCGTGCATGTAGGTCATCATGCCGTACTGCCCTGGAGCTGGGAGATTTGTGGTACCGACGAGTTCGCCCGTCAACTTGTCTCGAGCATCGAGGACCGCTGGACCGTTCGAGCCCCTGGTGGACACCAGCAGGCTACCGGCAACCATCGAAACAGCGCGCGCACCGCCACCCACACCAGTCAGATCCACTCCCTGCAGAGCGGGATGGCGTTTCATTCGTTCCGAAGCTTCGCCGATTGGCACCCACCAGAGGTGCTCACCCGTGTTCATGTCAATCGCTGTCACTCGGTTATACGGCGGCTTATGCATCGGTAATCCCTGAGGACCGGCCCAACCGACACCACCGCCCTGCACCCAGTCGGATATGGTCGTTCCGGTCGTCCAGCAGTCGCCTTCCGACGACGTGCAAGCGTGCGTGTCACCATCGGTATTGATGCCGGGCTGCACCAGCCGACCCGAGCACCCCGGTGCGGATGGCTGATACAAGATGCCCGTAGTCGGGTCAGCCGTCGCCGGGTTAGTAATGTTCAGGCCACCCGAACACCCGATCCACCCCTGCACCGACTCACTATGTCCTTCAGGGAGTGGCGGCATGTAGGGACCACCGATCCGGAAGTTACTCATGATTTCCACTGCCTCAGCTCTGAGCTCAGGCGTGAAGTCAATGACGTTTTCCAGGGGCAACCCGAGCGCTTCGAGCGGTGCCGGCTTGGTCGGGAACGGCTGCGTCTTCGAGAGCTGCTCACCCGGCACGACAGACGCCGGCACGGCCCGCTCCTCAATCGGCCACACCGGTTCACCCGTCACGCGGTTGAACGCAAACGTCATCCCCTGTTTCGTGGTCTGAACCACCATCGGCACTTCCTCGCCGTCCACCGTCACGTCGAGCAGGATCGGGACATTGGGAAGGTCGTAGTTCCAGATGGGATGATGCACCGTCTGAAAGTGCCAGAGCCGATTCCCGGTTTCGACATCCAACGCGACAATACTCGTCCCGAACAAGTTATCGCCGGGTCTAAATCCACCGTAGTAGTCGATCGTCGGCGCGTTGGTCGGGATGTAAACAATGCCCCGCTCCATGTCGGCCGCGAGTGGCGCCCACGAGGACACGTCACCGGTCCACTGCCAAGCATCGTTCTCCCAGGTGTCGAAGCCGAACTCGCTCTCGGTCTGCGGAATGATATTGAACTTCCACTTATGCTGACCTGTTACGGCGTCATACGCCAAGATGTCACCAGGCACGTTCTCGACCCGGCTTTGACTGTAACCCTGCTCGTGGGAATTGCCGACAACAACCGTACCATTGACGACGATCGGTGGTGAAGAACTGGTAATGTAGCCCGTCTTCGGGTCGAGCCCCGTGAACGGATCGTAGTCATGACCCAGGTCGGCCAGCAGGTCGACCACGCCAGTCTCCGGAAATCCTTCGAGAGGCACCGAGGAGCCGAAACCTTCCAAATGCTCCCCGGTCTTCCCGTCGAGCGCATGCAGAAAAAAGGCCGGCGTAATAACGTAGATGACCAGACGGCCGTCGACGTACCCATGTCCGACCCCCTTGCCGTAGGCGGCACGCATCGACTGCTCCCATCGGACCGTGTGCGGCTCACGATAACTCCACAGCTGCTCCCCGGTGGCCGGGTCCACAGCCAAGATAGTACGTCGATAGCCGGCTGTGGTGTAGAGTACGCCGTCGATGTAGCTCGGCGTGGATTTGAAGGTGTAGTTCTCGTGCGGACTAAAATTGTCTCCGCGAAACACCCAAGCCACCTCGAGGTCATTGAAGTTACTAGCGTTGATCTGGTCAACCGGTGAGAACCGGGTTCCACCGGCATCAGCGCTCTGATACCGCCACTCCCCGTCCTCGGTACCAGGCTCCTGGGCAGCCACAGCAGTGACGACCAACGCAAGCGCAAGGGTGGTCCACAGCAGGCGTCCGAATCGCCCTTGATGTTGCTTGTTTGCTCTCATCTACTACCTCCGAGCGAATCGCGTGCCGTCTTGGCACACTCCAAAAGGATGGCAATCGGGCCGATTATCGTCCTACTGAGACAGATGTCAAGCGCCCGGTGCCGCGTTCATACATAATGGAACCTAGCGATTATACTCACGCTTTGAAAACATCTTGTGAAAAACTGCCACAAAAATATGTGGAGTAATTGAATATGGGTACAGGTAGATGGCAAGAGTAACCGACCTGCTGGGCATCATTAGCCTCAGTCTGGCATGTGCACTATCAACCGTTGCGGAGGCACAACAAGAACAGCGCACAGCGAGCCCCTCTGGCGAGTCAGCCACGCAGATTGGGGGAAACTACTATGATGGGCGCGCAGGAAATATAGGCGGGACATGGGTCGAGCTACGCTACGGTCGACCGATAAGGCGCGGACGCGATATCTTTGGGCCAGACGACTACCGGGAGTTCCTGAACGACGGTGCCCCCGTCTGGCGTGCCGGCGCCAACGTGACCAGTCGCTTGGTTACAGAAGCGCCCCTTGTTTTTGGCGATACCACCATACCAGCTGGCGAATACACCGTATTCATAGACCTACAATCTAGCCCCTGGGTGTTTATTCTTTCAACCTGGCCGGCCCAAACCAGTTACGACGTCGAAAACCAGGATTCCTTGTTCGGTGCGTATGGCTACACGCCTGACCGCGACCTACTTAGGTTCCCAATGACCGTCGAGTCACTGCCGCACTCGTTCGACCAGCTCTCATGGCAGTTTCTCGATGTGACCGAGCAAGGTGGCACGCTTGCAATGCTTTGGGACACAACCCTAGCCTCAGTATCTTTCACTCTCAGCAACTAACAACATGCAGGTCAAGGAGAACTCCGGCTACCGAGAGGGGCAGGCCGGAGTTCTCGTATCAGCGTGTCACCTGTAGCGAAAGGCTACCTCACCAAGGCATCCGACGAGACGTGTAGCGCCGTCCATGGTCAGCCACCTCTGCCCCAGGATTCGAACCAATCCGCACACCTTCGTCGATCATCGCCTCAATATTCTGGGCGTTCATACCATTCAAGAATGGAATACCCGCTGCCTTTGTGGCCGCCAACACCCTTGCGCGCGCGTCAATCAACACCTGCGGATTGTCCATCCGGCTCACATTGTAGGAAAGGCTCATATCCCCAGGTCCCCACTCGGCAAACCCAACTCCCGGCACAGCCACGCTAGCCTCTGCATTTTGAAGGGCATGCCGATTCTCGATCTTCAGCCCCAACAACAGCTCGCCGTCCGGGTTAAATGGCCAAACATCGGCCATCCCCTGGTAGTCAGCGTTAGATACACCCCAGATACCAGCGGCAAAGCCTTGGCCTCCGTTTCCACGAAGCCCCTCACCGACACCAGCTGCTTTGGGAGCATGCGGATACCGTGCAGCCTGCACCATAACCTTCACTACTTCTGGCGAGCTCGCATGTGCGAGAAGCACTCCATGGACACCTGAGCCGAGTAGATGCTCAACCATCCAGTAGTTACCCCACATAACTGTCTCGTTGACACCACCGAAAGGCAGCACCGCAACCACGGTCGGCGTACGATGACCGCTCTTCGTCGGTCCACCGTCGACCAACCCTTGCATAAAGGCCCGAAGGTCACTCATATCGAATGGACTATGCTCCAGGTTGTAGGTAATGTAATCAGCCCAGGTTTGGGCTAGCTGTTTGCCTTCTTCGTAACCGCCTCCATTGACTTGGGTGTAGTAAATCGGTTGGTTGCGCTCAAGCAACTCAATCGCCTTATTGACACGCTTGGGTTTGTAACCTGAATCGCCCCCACCCTCCTGGCCACCAACTACGACCACGATAGCAATCAAAGCCAAGGCCACGACTGTCAGTCTCTTCAGCATGGGTCCTCCCTCAGTTTGGGGCGCATCACGCTACCCGCTTAGCCAATATCCGTTTGGTAGAAAGAGTTATCCTCGCACAGCTTCCTGCTTATGAAAAGTGCCTAAACAGCCTTCCCTCTCTATTCAAGACAGCACCGTTAAAAACGATTCCACAAGACTCCGAAAACCGAGCCAGCCCAGAGACCTCATCGACAGCGATTGACAACTTCAAGATAGCAGCCCATCATTACATCAATATTTTCCTGTATCGTGCGATTAAGGAAGTAATTGGGAGGACATGCTCATGATTAGCATCATCCGGTTTCCCTTTGGCTCGCTCAGTATTGGCTGGATCGTAGCAGTCGCCATTCTGAGCTTTTCGACTGCAAACCCGAATTCCGCGGTCGCACAAGACACCCCGGTGACCTTCACCAAAGACATCGCTCCGATTTTCCAGGATTCGTGTCAGACCTGCCATCGCGAAGGGGCCATCGCACCCATGTCGCTCATGACCTATGAGGAATCAAGACCTTGGGCACGTTCGATCAAGGACAAGGTCTCCACACGAACTATGCCTCCTTGGTACATCGACAAGAATGTCGGGGTCCAAGGGTTCAGATATGACCGGTCCCTAACCGACGACCAGATTGAGACTATAGTTGCTTGGGTCGACGCTGGTGCACCCCGCGGCAACCCTTCCGACATGCCCCAACCTCGGGAATTCGCTGAGAGAGACATGTGGCACATCGGTGAACCGGACTTGATCGTGCCCATCCCCGAACCATTCGTTGTTCCCGCAGACGGTGCCAACTGGTGGGGTGACCTCTTTTCCGAGTCAGGACTTACAGAGGATCGGTGGATCAAGGCAGTAGAAACAAAACCCTCAGCCGAAGGGTTCCCCGTAGTTCACCATGCCGTCACAAGACTGCAAGAATCGTTGGACGCTGACGAGGGCGACTTCCTCAACGAGTACGCCCAAGGCAAGAACGGTGACGCCTTTCCAGAAGGTACCGGACGTTTAGTCAAGGCAGGCTCAGTAATTCGCTTTAACATGCACTACGCCTCAATCGGAAAAGAAACGACAGATAGGACAAGTGTAGGCCTGACCTTTTACCCAAAAGGTGAGGAACCCAAGCACGAATTATTCTCAAGAGCCTTAGCCCAAAATTATGACCTAGACATCCCTCCCGGGGAAGATGAAGTACGGCACGACAGTTACCATCCTTTTCCCAACAACGTTCGCCTGACGGGGTTTCAGCCGCACCTGCACAACCGCGGGAAACGCCAGTGTATTGAAGCGATATTACCTGATGGCAACACCCAAACGATTAGCTGCGCAACTTGGGATTTTGGTTGGCACATCGTCTACAACTACGAAGAAGACGTGCAGCCCTTGCTGCCAAAGGGCACATTTCTCCACACTATCACCTGGCACGACAACTCAGCCTCCAACCGGTGGAATCCTGACCCAAGAAACTGGGCCGGTTTTGGCCAACGTTCCAGCGATGACATGGCTTTCACCTGGACAAGCTACTACGAGCTCGATGACGATGAGTTCGCTGCAGCAATTGAAGAACGACAGGCCATTACGGATAACGACTGACAATTGACGGGGAGCCCAAGTGACAAAACCCAGACGGCGCGTCACGTTGTATACGCTGGTCACGTTCCTGGTGGTGTCCGCCATTGGCGAAGTCGATGCACAGATCCGCTACGACCGTGGGCAAAACGTCGCCCCAGTCTTCGAAGGATGGGAACGTAATCCAGACGGCACCTACGACATGGTGTTCGGCTACATGAACCGCAACTACCAGGAAATGCCCGATGTGCCTATTGGACCGAATAATTCTTTCGAGCCCGGCCCAATGGACAGAGGGCAACCGACACGGTTTTACACCCGTCGGCAGCAATTCGTGTTCCGGGTGCAGGTCCCGGCCGATTGGGGAGAAAAGGACCTTATCTGGACACTCACGGCAAATGGCCGGACAGACCAAGCGTTCGGTTCCCTATGGCCTAACTGGGAAATAGACGAAGGGGTGATCAAAGCAAACCGAGGCATGGGCGCTAACGGGGCTCCGCCTGACAACCAACCACCATCCATCACTCTTCCTAGTGGCGGAAACCTGTCTGTCACCCGTCCAAACCCATTAACCATTACGGTGGTCATCAGCGACGACGGGATTCCAGGCCCTCGCCCTCGCCGCGAAGAACCAGCCACCGACAACGACGACCCACAGGCGGCGGCCAGAGCCGCCGCCGCTAGGGAACGCCGGCGAAGACAACCTCATCCGACCAACCAAGCAGTGGTAAACGCAAGAGTGGCCAGTGAAACCGGATTAGGCATCACCTGGATTCATTATCGCGGACCCGGTTCAGCTTCATTCACCCCAGTAAGCGCGTCAGTCGAAGGCGGGCGAGGCGGAGAAATTCAAACCTCAGTAACGTTCAGCGAATCTGGCACACATGTCGTGCGGGCCTACGCCGACGATTCGATAATCACCACGCCATTGGACATAACCGTAGAAGTTAACTAAACGACGCAGACACTGCGAAGGTGCTGGCACAAACATTCCGCTAGACTGGCAGCCGGCAGGTTTCGCTCAAACAGCCAAGTTGTAGGTGGATGGCATAGATTACCATTAGCGCAGAATTCTCATCACTACCGCAAGCTATTCATCTCGACCAGGCGAACCCGATCACCGTCTGTCAACGGTAGAAATCCAGTATCATCCGGTTCAGCCGTGAGCGGTTGGCAGGGACCACACATCAGTGTGTGTGTCTCAAGATTGTGACCTAAACCCAGAGCGTGTCCCAATTCATGAGCGATCACATGCCTGGTTACCATAGCATCGTCTCGGTAAGGACCTCGAACCGACCGAACGACCAGGAAATAACGCCGTGGAGTGATCCTCGGCATTGGCCAAGTGAACGACATGATGTCCTGGCGGGACAACAACACAACAATGTCGGCATCTAAATCACTCAAATCTGCCGGGGGAGCTGGCTCAGCTTGACCTGCAGGCAACCTAGTTGCTCGCTGAACGACCTGGCGAGCATAATTTTCAAGAAGCCTCAACGCAGGTGACGCAACAGCCAGCCGAGGTTCCTCTAGTCTTGTGTCGATTCCCAGTTCCGCCAATCGGTCATTCCAGAAAGCCACAGCCTCATGGGACGCAGGGACACGATGGTCACCTTCCTCTGCTACAAGCACCAGAACCGACAGACCACTAGCTGTTAAAGAGCTCGCCCCAAGCAGCAGGAAATTGGTAACACCTAAAAGCACCCACGCGAAAGGAAGCTTTCGGGAAGACCAAAAGGTAGACAAGAACTTGCCCTCTTGTTGGCGCTAAACTTACACCAGAGTCAGGAAATGGTGCGCCTCAATCGACCTAAGAGCATCCTAGCCGTAGTCCAACAGTAATTAGGACATCGGACATCAAGTCTCATATTGAGACATCCGAACATTAATAAGCCGAACGTATTCGAGAATTGCAGGAGTCGAGGTTCTTAGTTGGGCAGATACCGAGTCCAATACTGAAAGGGAACCATCGCCAGAATCCTCCAGCCGCTGCAGGGCCGAGAGTGGAATCCCTGACAATTTGGCAAGCTGCGCCTGTGTCAGTTGAAGGTCCTCCCGAAGACGCCTAGTTATGTGCCCGCAATGCCATTTAAGCGAACCGAATAGATCCTCCATAAACAACTCCATACTCTTGTTAATACCACTCAACCTTTCCATCATCCATCTCATATTGCTATGCAAGACAAACAAAAGCTTGCCTCTCCGACCTTAACCTTCCACCATCCAGAAAATCTTGGCCTATTTTTTTAATCTGAAACAATACTGTCGTCTTCCACATTACTGCATGCTGTTTTGTTCCTTTTCTCACTTCCGGACCGACGAACCATCTAGCAAATAGTGGAACAACTGTTAATCTTATCAAACAAACGATTGAATCGAACGTTTATTCACCAAGAATTGAGCTTAAGTACAAAAATTTCCTATGTATTATGCAGTAAATGAGTTACGGACAACATCACCTTCAAGAACTCACTCCGTAGCTATTCTGTCTTCGAGGGTGAGGAAACGTCGCCCGAATTCGAACCGGTGATGGAGGTTTAGTCGGGCACCGTGTGACCCGTATCGTTCGGAAACAGGTGCCACCACACGGCCCGGCGGTGTGCAGAGTACGACAGCACCTGTTCAAACTCCGCTCCACACGTGATCGTTTGTAGTCCCAGCCGTGACCTTTTTCTCTTCAAGGCTGCTAGTAGCAGAATGACGAGGTTTACTGGCAGCGTAAAGCGTTGCGCCAGCCACCTCGCACTCCGAAGATTTCCCAACATCAGGTGTGTTCCCTCGCCGAAACCCGGCGCGCAGACTCGAGTCCCCAAAGTATATGCTTGTGAATATGTTCTGACAACGGAGTCTGTAGCTCGAGCGGCCGCGTCACCTTCAACTGGTCTGCCCTGGTTTACACACGGAGGCACACGACCCGGTTCGGCTTCTTTATGAACTTCTAGCGCGACTGGCGCAAGCCAAAACCCGAGGCGTAGCGAAATTGCAAATTATTGAAAAATGGAGGCGCCGCCCGGATTTGAACCGGGGATGGAGGTTTTGCAGACCTCTGCCTTACCACTTGGCGACGGCGCCATTCTGGCGTGGACCAGTAGGCATCCACCCATACCCTACTGCACTCAAACAGCGGATACTCTCTCAGGAAGGAAGTATGGAGCGGGAAACGGGATTCGAACCCGCGACTTCGACCTTGGCAAGGTCGCACTCTACCACTGAGTTATTCCCGCTCGAACGACCTCTAGAACACACCGTACCACAACGCGTTCAGCCCCACAAGACAGCGAGTTCCCCACTGACCGACAAGGCCCTTCCGGTGTCCGCAGGGAGAAATCCACAGGCAGTCTGCGTTGCAAACCAAGCAAACTTTTCGAACCTTCAACCGGACAATGCCTATTTGCGTTTCCAAGTGGTTCCGGTAGGCGCATCTTCGAGCAGAACCCCGCGAGTCTCGAGACTCTCCCTTATGCTGTCCGCTGTTGAAAAATCCCGCCTGGCACGAGCGTGGTTACGTTCCGCGATCGATCGCTCAATTTCCTGAACAGGAACATCAGGCTCGGCTTCCTCTACCCGCCGCAACGCGATGATCCCCAAAACCTGATCAAAGCTGTCAAAGGTCGCCATCACTGCTCCAACGTCCGGCTGACCAAGTTCGCCACTATCGATAGCCACATTGACATCTCTTACCAACTCGAACATGGTCCCGAGTCCAGCTGGCACGTTCACATCCTGTGAAATTCTTTCCACAAAGTGCCGACGTGCAGTCTCGACATGATCGATAAACTCGGGGTGGGCATCGCCACCAGTCACACCGCCAAGTCTCGCAAGACAGGTCATCAAACGCTTAAGAGCCTCTTCCGCCTGGTCCAGGCTAGCCCAAGAGAACCGCAACTGCTTGCGATAGTGAACCATCAATAGAGCAAAACGAAGTGCTGAGGGTCGATAACCACGGGCAAGAACATCAGGCAGGGTGAACGCATTACCGAGCGATTTAGACATCTTCGTGCCTTTGTCGAGGAGTAAGTGCTCGACATGGACCCAAAAACGAGAAAAGGTCTGCCCAGTCGCTCCCTCAGCCTGAGCGATCTCGTTTTCGTGGTGGGGAAACACAAGATCAACGCCACCCGCATGAATATCGATTGGCGTACCGTCAAGAAAACGGTTCGCCATAGCCGAACATTCAATATGCCACCCTGGACGCCCAGGCCCAACACCGAAGTCCCATGTTGGTTCGCCTCTAGTAGTTGCTTTCCATAGTACGAAATCTCTAGCGTCGTCCTTATCGTATAGGTCTGAATCGATCCGAGAACCTGGCTTGATCCCGGCATGATCGAGCCGGGCGAGCTTTCCGTAATCAGGTAAAGTCGATATCTTGAAATAGACTGAACCATCGCTACTATAGGTATGGCCATTGGCCTCTAGAGCTTGGATCATTTCAACCATTGAGCGAAGATTCGCATCATCGGTAGCCCGCGGATACTCCTCTACAGGCTCGAGCCCAAGAGAAGCCGCATCCTCGTGGAATGCCTCGATGTAGCGGTTCGTGTATTCGCGGAGCGGAACTCCAGCCGCTTTTGACTCTTCAATTGTTCGGTCATCAACATCAGTGAAGTTCATCACTTGTCGTACCTCGAATCCAGCCACGTACTTAAGTGCACGTCTCAGAACGTCGAGGGCGACAAAGGTTCTGAAATTGCCAATATGTCCTCTGGCGTAGACCGTCAAACCACAGGTGTACATTCGAACTGTGTTGCCAGACAGTGGTGAGAACGGCTCTTCCTGACGAGTCAGGGTGTTATACAGAAGCATGGACGCAAAGGGGTGAAGGTTTGGCCGACGGATCCAAGGCAAGACATGAGCCAGTTCGCAATGGTGAGCATTCTACAGTGAAATCTGTTTAAACAGTTCCCGGGCTTGCTCAGCGTCCAGTCGAATCTGCTCTTGCAAGGCCAGAACACTCGAAAACGCCCGCTCTTCCCGAAGACGTTGAATGAATGCCACGCGGATCTCGGTATCATACAGGTCCTGGTCGAAGTCCAGTAGATGAGATTCAACCACGGGCTTATCATCGGCAGTACCGAACGTTGGTCTAACACCGACATTAGTCACAGCCGAATGAATAACTTCTCCAACCAACACGGCGGTAACGTAGACGCCATTCGGTGGAAATAGGTTGTTTTTCGTCGAAAGGTTAACCGTAGGAAATCCAATTTTTCGCCCTCGACCATCCCCACGAACCACCCTCCCCTCAAGAGTGTAATGATGTCCAAGTAAGGCACCAGCCTCGTCAACTCGTCCTTCAGATACGAGCCGGCGAACTCTAGTGCTGCTAACAACAAAGTCTCTATAACGGACTGGATCGATCTTTCCGGCCCTAAACCCGTACCGTGCTCCAAGCAAGCGTAGCAAAGAGAAATTTCCAGCACGTTCATGCCCAAACAGAAAATTCGTCCCTACCCAGACCTCCCCAACCCGCAACCATTCAACAAGAACATTACGTACAAACACCTCAGGCTGCCACTGAGACAGCTCGAGAGTAAACCGGACGACCGCTATTCCATCCATACCAGCGTCAGCGAGCGCAGAAAGCTTTTGTGAGCTGCTCATTAGTAGCGTTGGTGCCTTCTCCGGACGCAGTATCCTAGACGGGTGGGGATCAAAGGTGAGGGCAACAGCTTTAACCTTAGCTTCATCAGCGCGTCGACGAACCTGAGCGAAGAGCTTTGCATGTCCTCGGTGTAATCCGTCGAAATTGCCGAGTGCCAAAACAGGCTGGTGCCAAGACGGAGGCACACTGTCACCCGGAAAATAGATACTCCGGACCCGGCTATGCTGAATGCTTTCGTGCGTCATCGACCGACCACCAATCATATCCGGTCAGCGACCCGAAAGGGATACAAACAGCGCCTGGACAAAAGTAAACATAAACTGCAACAACAACCGCTCCACAGCAATGGCAGACGGTCGATTCAGGTTTTTCGGCGCGATGAAACGTGCCAAAACACTGGCCATAACCAAGAATCCAGGACGGTGCTCTGACCTCCTAAATTCTATTCATTGCCAGCATGTAATCGGGAGCACCCAGACAGCCCCAAAGCTCTCACGAACCCGAACAGGTCCGTGCCAGAACCTGCCAAGGCAAAAGGTCAACCTAAGCCCCGATGTCCTAGCCTCTGAAGAGACCGCTTGGCGGAACACTCACCACCACACAGAGCGGGTGAACAGCAGCATCCGTGTGAACAGATACACTTTTGACACTAGTCCGCTAGAAGAGAATTTTGCTGGATTCAAGTCGGCGTCCGAATAGTCATATGCTAACAGTCTATGATCAGCCCGTCATGCGCGAGTGTCACACCAGGCGGCAGCGACGCACACGTTTCCGCGTGAGGCAAATGGTGACACATATGAGTGAAGTAGGTTCGACGGGCGCCGACCCGTGCTGCTATTTCAATTGCCTGATCCAGTGACAGGTGTGTCGGATGCGGCCGATGCCGCAACGCATCAAGAACCAGCACGTCCAGCTGGTCTAGCAGTGGCCATGACGACGACGGTATCTCGCTACAGTCCGTTAAATAGGCGAAATCGCCCAATCTATAGCCAAGAATTGGATGTGCACCGTGGAGAAGCGGTACCGGAACTACCTCAACACAGCCAACCGAGAAACGACCGGCGATCTCGAGAAGACGCAGCTGCGGAAGGCCCCCACCCTTGGGAGTTGCAGGATCCCAGACATAGGCAAAGACGCGGCGTAAGGCCGCTAGAGTCGAGGCGTCACCCAGACAAGGGATCACGCTTTTCTGAAAGAAATTGAAAGGCCTTACATCGTCAAGACCCATAATGTGATCTGCGTGATAGTGGGTAAAGAGAATGAGATCGAGACCAGTCAGTCCGAATCTGAGTGCCTGCGACCGAAAATCAGGCGTGGTGTCGATTAGCACACGAGTAGCATCTGAGAGTTCCAAGAAAACAGACGGCCGCAACCGGCGATCATGCGGGTCATCTGACCTGCATGTAGAACAATCACAACCAACGACAGGAATACCAGAAGAGGTTCCTGTCCCGAGAAAAGTAACACGCATCATCAGTATCCCATTAGCTAGCCGACACCAGCTCAGATGGAGTGACCTGACATAAAGAACTTCATGGAGTGGCCGAACCTCCTGAATTACAAGCCTCAGCGTAGCGCATGCGAAGTTCCTTCAGCACGCGGGTGAGAAACACTTCCTCACCAGGTGTCAAGTTACCTTTAGTCTTATCTGCGAGTACCACCAGTAGGTCAAGCATATGGCCGGCTGCCTCTATGTTCGGAGACTGTCGTTTACCAGACGACGAATCAACGACGTCGCCAAGATGCACAGCTGCAGAAGTCGCAAGTGACACGACCAACGCGTTGAACGAGATCTCCGGGCGTGCACTCACACCTACCTCCTCAGCCGATGCTAGCATATAGATATAGACTGTTCCTTAATGACTAAGGCCCCTTCTCCCAATAGCCCAACACCCACCCACTCGGCAGGGGACCGGTTCGACCGACTTATTCAGATCATGCGCACTCTTCGTTCCCCGAACGGCTGCGCCTGGGACCGTGAACAGACTTTGGCGTCCCTTCGTCCATTTGTTTTGGAAGAGGCGTACGAGGTAGTCGAAGCAATGAGCCTCGATGACCCGGCGGCCTTGTGTGAGGAACTCGGCGATCTACTACTTGAAGTGGTCTTTGTCGCCCAAGTCTGTGCTGAAACGAACCAGTTAACTATCGTCGATGCCACCAACGCTATCATCGAAAAATTAATTCGCCGCCATCCCCACGTCTTCGGCGACCACAAACTCGGGACGTTCCGTGAACTCACACCCACCGAAGTAAGTGAACAGTGGGATCGGATCAAAACCGAAGAACGGGGTGGATCCGAGCTCACCACACTATTGGACGGGATACCAAAAGCTTTGCCCTCGCTGCTACGAGCGTCTCGCATCGGCAACCGCACAGCCAGAGTTGGCTTCGACTGGAAAACCGTCAATGACGTCATCGACAAGGTGAACGAAGAGATGGCGGAATTGGATCACGCGATAACCTCTGAGGATCGGACTCATATCGAGGAAGAACTAGGAGATCTACTCTTCACGATCGCCAACCTGGCCCGCAAACTCAAAGTCGACCCTGAATCAGCGTTACATTCAGCGAATCAAAAATTTATCCGCCGTTTCAGTGCTGTCGAACAACAACTCGCAAAAAGGAAATGTACACTGGAGGCGGCAACGACCGACGACCTAGAGTTGGAGTGGAAAGCTGTAAAAGATGCCGAACCTTCGCCCTAAATACCCTGCCAAATCATATGTTTTCCCGATGAGTCGGTCACAATTCGATAGGCGGCTAAGAGGTCAGTGAGGCATGGTATTCCTGCAGTGGCCGAACTCCTAATTCCTCATCCCGAAGCGAGCGGATCGCACTCACAGTAGCTGCTGCACCGGTCAGAGTTGTGACACATGGCACTCCCAGCATCGTCGCTATACGCCGCAGAGTACGGTCGTCGAAGAACGACTCCCGCCCAAGCGGAGTGTTGACAACAAGATCAATCTCCCGGCTAAGCAGTCGATCAGCAATATGAGGACGCCCCTCATTAACCTTGTAAACCGGTTCAATATCTAGCCCGTGCGCCCTCAAATAGGCGGCAGTCCCATGGGTAGCCAAGAGAGAAAAACCCAGTCCAGCCAAATCTCTGGCGATCGGAACCACGTTAGCCTTGTCATCATTATTGACGCTAATAAATGCCGTTCCTTTATTGGGAAGCCGCTGCCCAGCTGCCAACTGGGCCTTCGCATAGGCCGAACCGAAAGTAGCAGCCCCGCCCATAACCTCACCAGTAGATTTCATCTCAGGCCCCAAGATGGTGTCTACACCTGGAAATCGCACGAATGGAAACACCGGGGCCTTGACAAACACACCGGAAACTTCTAAGTCATCAATCAAGCCCATACCGGCAAGTGTCTTACCAGCCATTACTTGGGCTGCAACCTTCGCGAGGGGCACCCCTGTCGCCTTCGACAGGTATGGGACCGTACGAGACGCACGCGGATTGACCTCAAGCACGTAGACTGTGTCGTCCTTGATGGCAAACTGAGCATTAACAAGCCCGACTACTTTAAGTGCTCGGGCCACTCGACGGGTGTAGTCCCGAATAGTCACCAGATGGTTTTCTGGAACCAGATAGGGAGGAACCACGCAAGAGCTATCACCTGAATGAATACCAGCCTCCTCGATGTGCTCCATAACCCCCCCGATTACGACCGCGCCAGTGGAATCAGCCACCGCGTCAACATCGAGTTCGAAAGCATCCTCCAGAAATTTATCGATTAGCACTGGATGCTCTGGGGATGCATCAACCGCTTCAGTCATATAGCGATCAAGTGCTGCTGCATCATAGACAATAGCCATCGCTCGGCCACCCAGCACGTACGAAGGCCGGACTACCAAGGGATAGCTAATCCCCGAAGCTACCTCTCGCGCCTCCTGCCGAGAGGTAGCCACCCCACTTGGGGCCTGAGGAATACCAAGTTCCCAAAGCAACGATGCAAATCGCTTGCGGTCTTCAGCTAAATCGATTGAGTCTGGGGGGGTTCCTAGAATCGTAACACCAGTCTGCTGCAACCCGAGGGCCAATTTCAGTGGAGTCTGGCCCCCGAACTGGACGATGCAAGAAACATTGCCACCGGCAGCTCGCTCTGTCTCGATGACAGCCGAAACATCTTCAAGCGTAAGAGGCTCAAAATAAAGCCGGTCGACTGAGTCATAGTCGGTCGAAACTGTTTCAGGATTACAGTTGACCATTATCGTCTCTAGCCCAGCCTCCTTGAGCGCAAATGCTGCATGACAGCAACAATAGTCAAATTCGATGCCCTGTCCGATGCGGTTTGGCCCAGAACCGAGAATAACTACCTTGTCCACGCTGGTAGGGGCTGACTCACATTCCTGCTCGTAGGTTCCGTAAAGATAAGGCGTAAAGGATTCAAATTCAGCTGCACAAGTATCAATCCGCTTATAAACTCGTTTCAACCCAAATTCGCGGCACCTAGAGTCGATGACCATCGGGTCTACCCCCAGCGCCTCACCGAGTTCCTCGTGGCCAAATCCCGTTTTCTTCAAAGTTTCCATCAAGTTTGCCGAAATTTCGCGGGCACCGACCAGACTGGCGGACTTCTGTAATTCCACAATGTCAGCAAACTGTGCAATAAACCAGCGATCAATCTGTGTCAGCTCATGTACCTGGTCGATGCTCCACCCCCGTCGAAGTGCTTCAAACAAAGAAAACATCCGCCGGTGTGTCGGAACTATGAGTTGACGTTGAAGCTTCGCATCGTCGTGATCTGTCCCCTCTTGCCTCAAGAGTTGGCCGCTCTTGCCAATGTCTAGTGACCGAATTCCCTTTAGGAAGGCTTCCTTGAACGTCCTTCCAATTGCCATTGCTTCCCCAACAGACTTCATTTGCGTCATTAGAGTGCAATCAGCCTGGGGAAACTTTTCGAAGGTCCAACGGGGGACCTTAACGACCACATAATCAATAGTTGGCTCGAAAGACGCCGGTGTAAGCCTAGTAATGTCATTGGGGATTTCGTCGAGCCGATAGCCGAGGGCGAGCTTAGCAGCAATCTTCGCTATGGGAAATCCAGTTGCTTTTGAAGCAAGGGCTGAAGAGCGCGACACCCTAGGATTCATCTCGATGGCTACCATTCGGCCATCTGTCGGATTAACAGCAAACTGGATATTCGACCCACCAGTTTCGACACCGACACGACGTATGATACGGCGGGCGACATCGCGCATCCGCTGATATTCCTTGTCAGTAAGGGTCAACGCTGGGGCTACAGTAATACTGTCACCGGTATGGACCCCCATTGGGTCGATGTTCTCAATCGAGCAGACAACCACGAAATTATCTACTCCGTCACGCATCACCTCAAGCTCGAACTCCTTCCAACCAATGACGGACTCCTCAATAAGGATTTCATGCACGGGACTTAGTTCGATTCCCCGAGTGACAACTTCGCGCAGTTCCTCGATGTTATAAGCGATACCACCTCCGACGCCGCCGAGGGTAAAAGAGGGCCTAATGATTGCGGGAAAACCTAACCGCTCGACTACTTTCAACGCCTCATCAAGTGATTTCGCGTAGGAACTCTCTGGCACGTCTACGTCGATGGACTGCATCGCCTCACGAAACTTCAGGCGATCTTCAGCAACCATGATCGCATCAATAGATGCACCGATTAGCGAGACCCCGAATTCTTCGAGCACCCCGTTGGCATCAAGCTCAACAGCTAAATTGAGCGCCGTCTGCCCTCCGACGGTTGGCAGCAGTGCATCAGGGCGTTCCACTTCAATAACCGACCGAAGAACCTCCCATGTCAATGGTTCCACATAAGTCCGGTCAGCCACCTCTGGATCTGTCATGATGGTTGCCGGATTCGAATTCACCAGCACCACCTCAAGACCTTCTGCGCGCAAGGCCTTACAAGCCTGAGTGCCTGAATAGTCGAACTCACAGGCTTGCCCGATAACTATCGGGCCCGAGCCCACTACCAAGATGCGAGAGATGTCCGTACGACGTGGCATATGCAGTAGGGCCCCGCTCTACCTAGAACGACGCACCATTTCCTCAAGGAACTTGGAGAATAGATAATCAGCATCGTGGGGGCCTGGAGAAGCCTCAGGATGGTATTGAACAGAAAAAGCAGCCTGCTGTTTATGCCTCAACCCCTCAACAGTGCCATCATAAAGATTAAGGTGAGTCACTTCCACATCGTCAGGCAGAGATTCTGGATCAACCGCAAACCCATGGTTCTGACTGGTGATCTCAACTTGACCAGTAGAGAGCTGCTTAACTGGATGATTTGCTCCCCTATGGCCAAACTTCAGTTTGTAGGTCGTTCCACCAAAGGCCCGAGCCAGAACTTGATGTCCAAGACAAATCCCAAACACAGGCACACCAGCCTGAAGTACCTCTCTAGTGTTGGCAACGGCGTAGTCCAGCGGAGCCGGGTCTCCAGGACCGTTACTAAGAAAGACACCATCTGGCTTAGTAGCCAACAAGTCCTTCGCCGGCGTCGTAGCCGGAAACACACGCACCTGACATCCATATGCCGAAAATCGCCGAAGAATGTTGCGCTTGAGTCCTAAGTCGTAAGCAGCAACGCGAAGGAGGCGGTCCGAGTGCCGTTCAGGCGGCAGGCGAAAAGCATCGGGCTCTAGAGCCTCGCATGCTCCTTTATCACTTATCACGGGCCAGTCGAACGGTTCAGCGCAAGTTACTGTGGAGACCAGATCCGAACCTTCCATCGGCTTTACCGACAAGGCCTGGCTAACAAGTTCCTCAGGTTCGACTGCCCCCGTAGCGATCACCCCACGCATGACCCCTGCGTTTCGCAGAACTCTGGTCAACGCACGTGTATCAATGCCAGCGATAGCCACAATCCCATGCTCAACCAAATAATCTCGTAACGTGCCGGTAGCCCTCCAGTTGCTTGCAATTGGGGAGGCTTCTCGGACGATAAAACCTGCGACCTGAGGCCGCCCAGACTCAGTGTCTTCGGCAGCCACTCCATAGTTTCCAATCTGGGGACAGGTCATCGTCACAATCTGACCCGCATACGAAGGATCGGTAAGGATTTCCTGGTAACCAGTCATGCTGGTGTTAAACACAACTTCACCAGCAACGACTCCAGCAGCTCCGGCGGCCGTACCCTGATACCAGATTCCGTTTTCGAGGGCTATTACAGCGTTCATGGCCGAGCGTGGTCGAGCGACGCAGCCACACGAGCCTGCTCGGAAGGGTCAACACTCACATTGGTCGCCCAGTCGCGGTAACCCATTTGCCTAAACTCCACAACGTGGGCACCAGGTGTGACATCAGGTATTAGCATCGGTGTTTCGCCAACGAACCGCCGGTCAAGCCAAACCTCTGCCCCTGCCGGCCGCGTTTCGACGGAGATTGATCCTACCCCATTCGAGGCAGCCATAGACATAATTGACTGTCCCAATTCGACATTAAGCGCCACGATAGGGTCGTCTGACGAAACAGTCAACAACTGCTCTCTAGACTCAAAACCTTCTAGACTCACACTGAGTGTATAGTCACCATAGGGCAATTCAGCCACTGCCAAAGGCGTCGTTCCACGCGACTCACCGTCAAGCATCACCTGAGCTCCTGGAGGTGTCGACCGCACCAGCAGCCGACCCACTGGGACTACCAAAGCTGGATCAAGACTAGAAGCGAAAGACGGCGTTTCATCCTCATGTCCGCTCTCCAGCGGAGAGTCGGCTTCTACATTTTCTGGCCCATACACCGAAGACTGGCTCGCGGCCAGCCTATCAGTCTGGGGATCAAGTCGGTCGACGAGGGGAAGTCCTGGAACATCGCCTCTTGGCGGAGGCACTTCCCTTGGCGCGGGATTTGAACCTACAGCTACCGCCTCTTCTTCAACAGGAAGCGATCTTGCCAACGCAGGCGACTCAACTGCCTCAGAACCAGCCCCCTCCGTCATCCAACGGGAGCCTAGACCCAAGAGTCCTAAAACAACAGCAACAGCGCACGAAGTTGCTGCTATTGGCACCCACCGGCGATTACGAATACTGTCTGGCGGTTCAACAAAGTCCTCCAATGACACCTCTTGGTCGTCTCCCCCTGGCCGATAGCCGTAGGCCTCATCAGTAAGCAAAGGAAATTGTTCATCGTTCGGGTTATCCTCGACATCGGACTCTGACGGCGACCCGTATTCAAACCGGGTTTCTTCACTTACACCATCATCCTGGGCGCCACTAACCTCGAGGCTCGTTTCATCTTCCAGCCCCTCGTCCTCTCCATACCGGTCTTCAGATTCGGCACCATCTTCACCTAGGCGATCTTTCAAATCTTGCATCTTTATCGGCTCATATTCGGCAACCGCTTTCTCATCCTCTGTAGCTGCCATTGCCTCAGGACGGTCGTCTGACCTATAGCGAGCCTGAATAGCAGCCAACCGGTCTCCAGCGGTCTGATCGGGTCCAGTGGTTGTATCATCGGCACTGGAGAGCTCCTCCTCAACTTCTCGGTGCTCATTCCCCTTTGAACGGCCTTCGCTCTCAATCTCTTCCAATGCCGCCTCGGCTTGCTCTGAGACGTCCCAATCAAATTCCGGTTCTGTACCAGACCCGCCAAGCTTCCCCGATAGAGAGCCGTCCTCAGTCTCTTCGCTTCCGCCGACCAGGTCCGAGCTAGACATGGAACCAACGGTCGAGGGTTTAGGACTTCCAGCAACTGATTCGACTTCAGTTCGACTGGCAATTGCATCCAGCGCACTGGAATACCCTTCATCACCGACACCCTCATCGCCGCTGCCCCTGCTTAAATCTAGTCGGTCAAGATCTTTGCTCACCTCCAGATCAGCCTCTCTCTCTGATCCAGATGGCGAACCCACCGGCCTCGGCTCGTAGCTATCAGACCCCTGAACCTCTTCAGGCAGGCCACGGTCCAACGAATGCTCGGTCCAATCAAGCTTAGCTCCGGACTGTGATTTCCCGTTCCGTTCATCACTTTTGGGCATAGCGTCTTCCTCGAGAACGGTCTTGACGTCATGGCTAGAAAAAGATACCTCGGCGCCACCATTAGCCACCGAGGAGGCATCAAACGAATCCAACTTTAAGTCATTCTCAACCCTACTTACGCCGACCGGGCCCAAAACTCGCCCTGCACTGTCCCAATCGACAGCCTCGGAAAGCTGCTCGGCAAACAGCAGAGCCGACTCTGGCCGCTCAACCGGATCCTCCGACAGGGCCTCTGCAAACACCTTCACCAAATCCAACAGGCGACGCCCTACTGCAACCCCTGAGAGTTGACCAGACAACTGGCTCTCATCTCCACCAGCCCGTTTCCCTGTAAGCAGCTCATAGGTGACAGCAGCCAGGGCAAATCGATCAGCAGCAGCATCCCAATCTTTGTCAGCAATCTGTTCCGGCGCGGCAAAGGGTCGACGAAGCGGGCCCCTCAGCCCGACACTTTGAAGTGCAGCCTGGATTCCGAAACCGGTAACTCTAGCCAGATCAGGGGCCGAAAAAATATCGCGAAAGTGCAGAGCCCCGTGACACAGCCCGTGCCCATGGGCGGCGTCGAGAGCGGCCGAAAGCTGCAAAACCAGAGGCACTACTGTCTCGACCGGGGCCTTAGCAAATCGGCGAATTCCAACATCCAAAGACTCTGCTGCCACATACTCGTAGGCAATAAAAGGCACATCGTCTGTAACACCAGAGCCCAACGGCCGAACTTGGGAGGGGTGCAGAGAACCAAGAGCCACGATCGCATCGAGCCTGTCAGCAAACTGGACAGCCTGCTCAGGAATTACTTCAAGCTGAAACGCCTTGACCGCCACCAAACAATCGCCTTCCGGGGAATAACCCCGAAAGACCGGGCCCAGAACTCCGACACCAAGTTGGTGCATAACCCGATAGGCACCAAATGCACCTGGCACCTGATTTCCGCTGGCCTCATCGTATTTCAGTGTGGGATTACCTCCAAGTAGGTTTACATATTAGCACACAAATACCTTTTTTTTCAACGAAATAGGCATGATCCAAACCGTCATTCAATCCAGAATGCCACTTAGCGAACATCCGCTTGACACCACCCGACGCCCTCTGCCAGAGTTGTTGGCCGTGCCTCAGGACTCCTCGATTCGTCATTCGACCCACAGCCTACCAATCGACATCCGCCGCTTTCCCAGCACCAAAAGGCTAGCGGTCGAGTACACCTCCAACTTCAGCGCCCTTGAATCATTTTTCTCTGGAGATCCAAGTGACGACGCAGCTTGGGAAACAGCCATCTCTATCCGGAATCAAAGAAGCGACGAGAACCCCGCGATTGCACCCGTGATCAAGGGGCAGCAGCACCAGCGTGGGGCCCCAATCCCAGCGATCGAAGCTACAGCCCTGCTGGAAGATCCCCGCTGCGTCGCCGTAGTGACGGGTCAACAAGCCGGTCTATTCGGAGGACCACTCTACACGTTACTAAAAGCCATCTCAGCGATCCGGCTGGCTCGACGCGCCCAACAACTACACGGAATCCCAACGGTTGCCGTGTTCTGGGTTGATGCAGAAGACCACGACCTCGACGAAATCCGCAGCTGTGGCATTCTTGACTCCGACAACAAATTGACGTCGGTCTCACTGCCGATTAGTGCCCCTGCAAATACCCCAGCCTCAAGCATCAAACTCTCTGCAGAAATAGAGAAAACGATTGACGAACTAGCCACCACACTTCCACACACGGATTTCACGCCAGGCCTAATATCGGACTTGCGAAGAGCCTACGCCCACGGCACTAGACTCGTCACCGCCTTTGCTATTTGGCTTGAACAACTACTGGGCGAGCTAGGCTTGATCGTCTTCGACGCCTCTGATCCAGCAGCTAAGCCGTTTGTTAGAGAACTCTTTAGTCGAGAGATCAACCACGCAGGCACGACATCACATCTCGCGCAAAGGGCTGGTGAACAGCTCAGAGAGGCAGGATTTCACGCCCAAGTTTCGACATCACCAGAGACCGTTGCTCTATTTCTCCAGGATGGCAACCGCCGCAATATCCGGACTGACGGCACTAACCTTAGAATCGGCAACGAACAAGTTGACCCTCGACTACTACTAGACCAATTGCAGAGTGACCCATCTTGTCTTAGTCCTAACGTCTTGCTCCGTCCGATAGTTCAGGATCGATTGTTTCCAACCGTTTGCTACGTGGCCGGACCCAGCGAACTATCTTACCTAGGTCAACTTAAGGATGTTTATGAGCATTTCTCAATCCCGATGCCTCTAATTGCCCCACGGCTCAGCGTGACACTAGTGGACACTGCAGTTGTAAAGTTTCTCAATCGAACAGGGCTCGACATCGAACAGCTTCAACCTCAAGACGAATCAGCCCTTAACCGCCTTCTTGGGGAACAACTCCCTTCCTCCGTAGAAGAGACGATGCTATCGGCCAAGCAGACCATTCGCGACAGTTTGATAGCAATCGGAACAGCGGTAGTCAAAGTCGATTCCACTTTAGCTGGAGCTGCTGAATCTTCCCATGGACGGATGGAGAGAGAACTCAGGAACCTGCAGAATAAAGTCCTACAGGCAGCCAAACGGCGAGACCAGACATTGCGCCGCCAATTCCACCGCGCTCAATCCCAGCTCTTCCCCTTGGGTTCGCCCCAAGAGCGAGCCGTCGGCTTAGTACATTTCCTGAACCGCTATGGCTCAGTGCTCACTGAAAGACTTATCTCAGACCCCGATCTCGACACAGCCCATCACTGGATAATTTCCATTTAGTTGTTCTCCTCAAAGCGGCTCAACCTTCGAGAATTGAACCGCAATCTTTGAATTAATAACATCGGAATTTAACACTTCCCGAGCACCGTTACAGGATCTTCAGCTAGCAACCCCTTTCAGTGCTCCTGCAGGTATTACAGAACAAATTTCCAGAAACACTTCTCCCCGTGCCTACCCACGACAAGTCGAATGGCGAAAATCATTTAAAGGCGGAAGAACCGACAACCCACCCAGCAGAGCCGGTTGAGTCAACCAAAATCCTTGTCGACGACACTAGACTCACCGGGCAGGCACGTTGGCCAGTGTTCTGTTGGTGGAACAGCGGCCACTACCCTCGTCTTGCCGACCAGACAAGTTGACCGCCGTTCGATCCAGGGCTGAGCCGATAGCCACCTCCACTGCCCATCTACCATCAAGGACGATATTTGCAGTTGGCACCAACCCAGCTCGATCTTGGCGCCAACGCTGGCAGACAAATAGTTCGTTTGTTACGCTAAGCTCTATGTTGGTAAGCCAGCTCTTCTAGAAGCGTATAATCAACGTATGCAAGATCGAGCAACACGATGGAACTGGATAGTAATAGCCCTGCTAGCATTCGGCTGCGGCGTAGGCAGTACAGACAGCCCGGTGAATCCAGCAGACACTTCCGAGTTCCCAACGCTGCCGGCGGTTACCCCTGTTGCAGCAGAGTTGCCAAGTGTAGTTGCTCACGTGAATTCCCATTCCATTACCCGTGAAGAGCTGGAACGTGCGGTCCGTAGTGCAGAAATTCAAGCTGGACAGGCCCTGCCAACCCAGTTCCGAGATCAAGTCTATAGGTCAGTACTCGACCGCTTGATATCATTCCACCTTCTTGTTCAGGAAGCTGAAGCTCTTGATATTTCAGTCACAGAATCCACTATAGAAGCTGCGTTAGAAACAATTCGCTCGAGCTTTCCGACTACGGATGCATTCGAAACACAACTTGAAAGCTGGAATACTACTATCGAAATTCTCAGGGATGAAACACGACGAGACCTGCTTGCCGAGGCAACACTCGAAGCACAAGCGTTCGCAGGCATTGAGGTGACCCCTGAGGCCGTTAGAGGATTCTACGATCAACACACCGAGCAGTTCGCAGAAAAAGGGGGCATCAGAGCACGGCACATCCTTATCGGTGTCAGCCTCGATGCCCAGGAATCTGAGAGACTTGATGCTCGCGATCGTGCTGAAGCCATTCGGAAAGAACTCAGCGATGGTGGCGATTTTGCCGAATTAGCACGAAAACATTCCGAAGATGCTAAATCGGCCGCCAACGGGGGTGACCTAGGACTAGTTGCCGAAGGCGAGACCCTGCCGCAATTCGACGCTGCACTCTCGGCACTGGATCCCGGCGAAGTTAGTGAAGTAGTAGAGACGACGTTTGGTTTTCACATAATCCAAATGGTCGAGCGTGTGGAAGACCGAGTCGTAGCCTTTGCAGAAGCTAGCACCCAGATCCATGGATTCCTGCTCCAACAGGAGTACCAAATGCGAGTCTCCTCGTTTATCGATGAGTTGAAATCTAGATCCAACATCGAGATCTTGATCTGACCTGAAGGGAAGCAACTGAGCCAGGCCCAGCATAAAACTAAGTAACAAACCAGGCCAGAAACGAGAGCAACCCAACCGAGAGGACGCGACATCGCCATGAGAAACGAAGACGTATTTGACGCGGTCGCCGAGGCGCTGAAACGTGGAGAACCTGCCGCGCTTATAACGATTATCCGCGCCCAGGGTTCTACCCCTCAGCGGGTCGGGGCCAAGATGCTTGTCTTCCCTGATGGACGCACAGTCGGCACAATCGGTGGAGGTTGCTACGAAAATGAAGCCTTCTGGAAGGCCAGAACCGCTATCGAAACCCGCCAGCCCGTTATCGAAAAGTATGAGCTCGCGGACGATATTGCAGAAGATTCCGGGTTAATCTGTGGAGGGCAGATGGAAGTCTATATTGAGCCCCTTGAGCCAGCACCTGAGCTCTTTCTGATCGGGGCCGGCCATGTATCGTATCATCTCGCTCGGGCCGCGCACGAAGTTGGTTTCAAACTGCATATCATCGACGACAGAGAGAAATTCGCCAATGCCGATCGATTTCCCCAGGCTCAAGAGATCGTGGTTGATTCGATTCCTGAGTGGCTGACAAAAACCAAACTACCGGCTCATGCCTTTGCTGTCATCCTAACGCGTGGCCACCGCCACGACTTGGACGCACTGAGAGCTCTAGCTCCAAAACCTATTCGCTACCTCGGACTCATTGGTAGCAAAGCCAAGGTGGCCCGCCTAACCAATCTGCTGGAATCAGAGGGCCTCCCAGAAGATCAGTTGCACCGGGTCCACTCTCCAGTTGGACTTGACCTAGGGGCAGTCACCCCGCAAGAGATCGCTGTAAGTATTCTTGCCGAGATGATTGCGGTAAGATACGGCAAAATTGGTAGGAGCTCAGATATGTCCAGACAGCATCAGGCTCGGTCACTCAGCTGGTCACCTGACGAGTCACAAGCAACAGTCGATGGATAAACTTTGATTCGGTCCTAACTTCCAAGCTCTCGAACCAACGCCTTTACCTACTGGCAAGAGACGGTATACTGCTAGACGTGGCTTATCGGAAACCCACTTCGACTGGGCATCATGGCTCAGACCTTCCTGAACGGACCCGGCGACTCTTGGGCGCGCTAATCAGGGAATATGTCGACCACGGCACGCCTGTGTCATCGCGCCAACTGGTTGAAAAGGGTGAATTCGGTCTGTCGGCAGCTACAGTTCGGAATATCTTAGCCAGTCTCGAAGAAGCCGGCTTAGTCTTGCAACCCCACACCTCCGCTGGGCGTATCCCGACCGATCTCGGGTACCGATATTACGTTGATTTTCTGCTTGAGCATCGACGAGCCGCCCAGTCAACTCCAGCAGTGGAAGCTCGATTGCGCCAAGCTGGGTCAGTCAACGGCGTGCTGTCAAATGTGTCGCACGAACTGTCCAGGGTGTCTCATCACCTTGGATTCGTGCTGGCGCCAACAAACGAAACAGCCGGCTTTGAACACATAGAATTCGTACAACTCGAAGGTAGTAGAATCTTGGTACTGGTCACGGCCCACGGGCATCAAGCTTGCCATAAGGTTGTAGATATTGGCGAGCGGTTACAACGCAGGGAACTTGAGCAAGGAGCCAATTACATCAATCGAGAGTTCTCAGGGTTGACCCTTGGTGAAGTACGTGCCCTAGTCATCGAGCGCCTTCGACAGGAGCAGGTCCTTTACGACGAGTTACTATCACGGTCGTTGCGTCTCACGAGTTCGACTTTAGAAGACATGGTACCGCGTGAAAGCGTGTTCGTTGACGGTGCGATGCTCCTTTTCGACGATGTGTCAGACGATACCAGCCCAGTTTCGCTAGCCACGATGCGGGCGTTGCTGTCGATGATGCAAGAAAAGCAACGCCTTGTTCGGTTACTAAGCGAGTACCTAGGTTCAGACGAACTGACCGTCGTTATAGGCACTGAACACGCCGAAACCGACCTCCAAGCATTTAGCCTTGTCGCCTCAGCCTATTTCGATGGCCAGCAGACCGGTACTGTTGGGGTGATCGGACCGAGACGAATGCGTTACTCACGAGCCATCGCTGCAGTTGATAGCGTGTCTCAAGCTGTCAGTCGAGTACTAGTTAAACAAACTCTTCCATACACCGATGATGCCCGACGAATACCAACCGACACAGCCTGATACGGGCTCAAACTCTGATCCCTCTCAAGACTCTGGCCAGGGATCAGATCCCATTTCTCCGTCGAGTGAGCGATGTCCGCCTCTAGGGGAACAATCAGAGGCAACCTCGAATGCTGAGCATGTCAGACAACACACTGACAGGGCACATTCAACAAACTACGACGACGCAGAATTGGTCTCAGACGAGAGTTCAGGTGAGACACCAACTCAACCAAGCGAAGCGCCTCAAATTGACGACGCCCCAGAGGCCTCTCAAGCGATTCCAAGCGTTGAAGAGATCACCCGAGAGAGGGACAAATACCGCGAACAACTGCAGCGATGGCAGGCTGATTTCGAAAATTTCAAGAAACGCACCAGCAAACAACATCGTGAGCTCAGCAATCAAGGCAAGCGAGACCTTTTGGAGGCCCTTCTGCCTGTTGTCGATGCATTGGATCAAGCATTAAAAGCAGATACTAATGATGGTATTGCTTATCAACGTGGCGTAGAAGGCATTCACAAGCAACTGCTCGACGTGATGGTGAAACGCGGCATCATGCCCATCGCAGCAATCGGTAGTGATTTCGATCCAACACTACACGAAGCTGTTTCACACGAGTCAAGTAAGAACCATCGAAACAACGAAGTCATCGAAGAGCTCAGACGCGGCTACATGCTAGATG
The DNA here is from genome assembly GCA_002347025.1 of Acidobacteria bacterium UBA2990. Lineage (GTDB taxonomy): Bacteria > Acidobacteriota > Vicinamibacteria > Vicinamibacterales > UBA8438 > UBA2990. The sequence goes on along the minus strand of DEAE01000010.1, from coordinate 96,601 downwards.
ACATATTGCTCCGCGCGTCAATGGTTAAGGTAGCCAAAGCGTGACACCTCGCGACTACTACGAAGTTCTCGGAGTGCCAAAAACGGCATCAGAGTCTGACATCAAGAGCGCCTATCGCAGGTTGGCCCTAAAGCATCATCCTGATCGGAACCCAGACGACAAAGCAGCCGAGGAACAGTTCAAGGAGGCAGCAAAAGCGTACGCCGTCCTGGCAGATTCTGAAAAGCGTAGCCGATACGACCAGTTCGGGCATGCAGGAGTCGGCGAGGGCCCCGGTGGGGGGGGCGGCTTCGACCCAACGATCTTTGCAGACTTCGGTGACATACTCGGAGACTTGGGTAACATTTTTGGTTTTGGAAGCGCAGGTCGTCGCCCTCAGCGTGGCGGAGATCTCCGATATGATCTAGAAATTTCCTTCGATGAGGCAGCCAGCGGGGTTGAAACGACCCTACAAATCCCGAGAGAAGAGCCCTGTGACACTTGTAATGGTTCCGGATCGGCTCCGGGCAGCGCCCCGCAAAAGTGCAGTCAGTGCCGAGGTCACGGGCAAGTCAGATTTCAACAAGGGTTTTTCACGGTTAATAGAACCTGCTCCCATTGTGGTGGGATAGGCAGGGTAATAGCAAAGCCATGTTTAGAGTGCCGCGGTCAAGGGCGAACCAGTCGAGACCGCAAGAAAACCGTTAAGATCCCAGCTGGTATCGCAACAGGTCAGCGACTCCGCCTAACCGGAGAGGGCGAGTACGGGGGACGAGGCGTTCCTCCTGGAGACCTCTATGTGGTCGTTCAGGTCCACGATCATACGTTCTTCCAACGCCAAGGTAACGACCTCCTATGCGAAGTCCCAGTCAGTTACCCAACGCTGGTACTTGGGGGGAAAATCGAAGTACCGACTCTATCGGAATCAACCACCGTCAAGATTCCTAAAGGGACTCATCCGGAAACTCGCTTCAGGCTGCAAGGCAAAGGCATGCCTAACGTTAGTGGTCGAGGCAAAGGCGACCTATATGTCGGCGTCAAAGTCATAATTCCTGAGAAACTCAGCCGTGAACAGAAGGACCTTATCGAGAAGTTAGACCAGACGATGCCGGATCGCATGCTCGATCCTATCCCAGTCGACAACGACGAAGAGCGCCCCTTCTTCGAGAGAGTCAAAGACATCTTTGGCTGACGAGCCGTAGACTGGCTAAAACCCCAAACCTACTTCACTTGTATTAGGAAGCGTCAATTGCCTATTTCCTGTCTCACAAATGGCTAAACGCTATCCGGTGCTCGACGTTTATACGTCCGTCGATATGATAGGCCCCTTGTCTTGGTCAGACGCAATTGCTGTCGCGGTTGACGACCACACGCCATTTGCGGTCGACGAAACACAGCCGAACCTTATACGTATCTATTTTTCATCGAAAAATGCTTGTGAAGCAGCCAACCTTGCAGTCAGCGAACTCCATGGGTCTCTGGTAAGGACCCACACGCATTGGCTGTCAGATGAAGACTGGCCTTCACGGTCACAAGCCTGTCTACAGGCAATAAAAGTAGGTCGAATTATCGTAGCTCCACCATGGGACATCCCTGAATCTAGCCTCACAACAGACGTGCTACTAGAGATTCGACCCGCTCTGGGCTTTGGCAGCGGTCATCATGCAACCACGCGTCTCGCTTTATTGGCCCTTCAAGAACTCAATCTCAACGGTCGGGAAGTGCTTGACCTAGGCACAGGATCTGGAATTCTGGCCATAGCTTCCGTCAAGCTCGGAGGACGCCATGCCCTGGGTATCGATCGAGACCCAGACGCAATCCAATCAGCCCACGACAGCGTGGGAGACAACGATGTTACTGACCGAGTCGAACTACGCGTTGGAGATATCGCTGACCTATCCCCATCCGCTGCATCGGTAGTGGTTGCCAACCTGACCGGCACCGCACTAGTCGACATGTCCCCAGTCATCGAAACCTTGATTGAACCGGAGGGATACCTAGTGTTGACTGGCATCCTTGATTTTGAAGAGTCGAAAATAACAGACGTCTACCTCAAGCGACATCGGGTGATCTGGCGCGCCACAGAAGACGAGTGGGTTGGCTTATTACTGCAGCGCCAGGATATTACTCATGTCACCAGGCTCTATCTTCAAGGGTGATGGTAGCAGCTATAGATCTCTCCAAATATATCGCAGCACCGAAACCGCACTAATCACAACCGCATCGGCCCGCAATGTCAGTCGACCGAAAGTGATTGGCACAAAACCAGCCTTTTTTGCCGCATCAATCTCATCATCACTCCACCCGCCCTCTGGTCCAATTGTCAAAGTCGCAGATGAAGGGGGCGACTTGGATTCCAGAGCCTGCAAGGTGCTAAGCCGCCTGTGTGAATCCTTAGGTTCGACAAGCACCAAACGGAGTGTGGAGCGATCATCATCCAAAAACGAATCGAACGCTTGAGGAGTTCTAACCTCAGGAATGACTGCCCGCCGGCACTGCTTCGCCGAGGCGACAGCTATTCTAGTCCAGCGTTCTACATCCCCGCCACGAGGCTCAGTTCTGTCCGTAAAAAGTGGTTGTACCGCAACAACACCAACCATTGTGACATCACGCACGATGGAATCGAAGGTTCGCCCCTTCAGCAGGGCTGCGGCTACAGTCAATGCCACTTCAGGTTCCTTGACCGGAACGACATTCTGATAAGGACGCACCGTCACACCTTCCGTCCCGACTTGTTCAACCTGAGCCAAATACTCAGTCCCACGACCGTTGAACACCGATACCTGATCACCTGCAACCAAGCGCAGAACACGAGTGAGGTGACGAGCTTCACCAACAGGCAATTCAATGAGCACATTTAACCCACTCAAGTCCGGCGCGAAGAATCTCGGAGGCATTGTCGGATTATACGGCCGTGAAGACAGAGTGTATGAATGTCTGCAAGTCGCACCAAAAGAGGCAACCTTGCACTGGCTGAGCTATACTTCCAATCTTCATGTTGTTTGCCGATCAGCTCCTCGGGAAATACAAAATCGTCTCTACGCTTGGCAGTGGTGGATTCGGCACTGTTTACCTAGCCGAAGATACCTGGCTGGACAAAAAGGTGGCTGTCAAAGTACCGCATCGCCAAGAACAACTCGCCGAACTGTTACGCGAACCTCGCCTGTTGGCCAAACTCGACCATCCGAATATCGTCAACATTACAACAGCCGAAAAACAACAAAATATATTCTTCATTGTGATGGAATATGTGCCGGGAGACACGCTTGAATCGGTTATCGCGACCAAAGGAGCACTAGAGGTCGACCTTGCCCTTGGTTATGCAACACAAATCGGCCAAGCGGTTGAACATGCGCATAAACAAGGCATAATCCACCGAGATCTCCGTCCGGCTAATGTTCTCGTCTCAAGCGCTGGCACCCTGAAAGTCGCTGACTTTGGCACATCTCGATTCCTAGAAATTTCCACCCACGGCACTACGGTCATTGGTAGTCCCGCTTACATGGCTCCAGAACAATTCCGCGGCGAAGCCGTGTTCGCCTCAGATTTATACTCGCTCGGAATCACCATGTACCAGATGCTAACTGGTGTCCTACCGTATGACACCCCAGCACCAAGTGACCTTGAACAACTCCACCGTGGCGAACTCGTTCGTCCACCTCACATGGTCAACAGTTCCATCACCAGAGAACTTTCAAGTACCATAATGAAGGCATTGTCTCCTCAAATAGCCGACCGCTACCAGCGCGCTGGCGACCTACTAGCAGACCTCAAGGAAATCAAAGCTAGCCGAAGGCTTACACCCGTATCGAGTGCCACGCCACGGGATTCCATCTCTAATGTTCAAGGAATTGTTCGAGAACCACGCAGTAAACACCAAACCCAGACTCACCCTACCGCAAACTTCTGTTGGCGCTGCCGCAAACCAATGCACGCCAGAAACAACCATTGCCCATTTTGCGGTGAAGCCCAATAAACGCTCAACTAAATTATGTTGCGCCACAACGGAACACGACACTACACTGTCGGTAAGTATCTGATGAGAAAGTAGATGACCTGGTTTAGACATGAGCTTTGGTAGCGGCAAGATTTGGATGAACGGACAACTAGTGGATTGGGCCGATGCCAACATACACATCGCCTCACACGTAATCCACTACGGCAGTGGAGTGTTCGAAGGAATACGATGCTATGACACACCAAAGGGCTCAGTGTGCTTCCGAATGGACGCCCATCTCCGCCGTCTGTACGACTCCGCAAGAATCTACAGAATGACGTTGGACATACAACCAGACGCGTTTCGTGAAGCAATAATAGATACGATACGAGCGAACCAGTATAGCGCTTGCTACATTAGACCACTGGTCTACCGCGGATACCGAGAACTGGGAGTCAACCCATCCGAATGCCCAGTAGAGACAGCGGTCATAGTGTGGGAATGGGGTGCTTACCTCGGAGAGGAAGCACTTGAGAAAGGTGTTGACGTACAGGTTAGTTCTTGGTCTCGGAGTTCGCCGAACACTTTCCCGGCTATGGCCAAATCAACAGCTAACTACGCAAATTCGCAGCTAATCAAGATGGAAGCAAACCTAAATGGTTACAGCGAAGCTATTGCCCTTGATCCTGCTGGCCTAGTCAGTGAAGGTAGCGGACAGAACATCTTCGTGATACGAGACGGCACCATCTTCACCCCAGCCATGGGTGGTTCTGTGTTACCTGGAATAACCAGGGACGTTATTTTGACCCTCTCTCAAGATCTGGGTATTCCCATTAAGGAACAACCGATTCCTCGCGAAATGCTCTATATCGCTGACGAGGTATTTTTCACCGGAACAGCCGCCGAAATATCGCCTATCCGGAGCATCGACAAGATCGTGATCGGTAACGGAAATCGAGGACCGGTAACCGCTGCCCTACAACGCCGATTCTTCGATGTTGTGAACGGCAACATTGCCGATACACACAATTGGTTGAGTCCGGTCTACGAGGGTTCGACAGAGACCTTAACCCAGACCACTTAATTGCACAGGCTTCAACCGAAGTGAATGGTTAGCCAAAGACGTTTGCCTATCGCCCAACAGCAAAGAGAGCGACTTCTGGACGACTGATGTGTCGACTCAACACAAGCTCAACACATACGACCGCGCCCTTAAACTCCTGGCCACATCCGATCTATCTACAGTCCAGCTACGAGAGCGCTTGATGCAGCGCCAATTTCCAAGTCAAGAAATAGAGAATACTATCGTCCGCCTGATCGACAGTCGAATCCTCGATGACAACCGCACTGCCCTATCTTACGCGCGTCGCTCAGCGACCATTAAACTCCGTGGAAAAAAACGGACTCAACAAGAGCTACAAGCACGTGGGATTGATCCAGACGTTGCCAATCAAGCTATCGCAGTCATCTTCGATGAGCTTCGAGAGTCAGAGGTGCTTGAACGTGCGATCGCGAAGCGCCTTCACGCACCGTTGAAAGATAGGATTGAATTTAGACGCCTCCATCGATTCTTAGTGGGTCAGGGATTTCCCTCAGAGGCAGTCTCGAAGGCGCTCACCTCACGGGCCGAAAGCAATGTCTCTTTTGTGGAAGAATAACCTGATGACCTCCAGTGAGATCCGTCAGAGTTTCCTCGAATTTTTCGGTAACCATGGACACCAAGTGGTCCGAAGTTCATCACTCGTTCCTGTTGATGACCCAACACTGTTGTTCACAAATGCCGGAATGAACCAATTCAAAGATCTCTTTCTAGGCCACGAACAACGCCCCTACAAGCGCGCAACAACAGCACAAAAATGCATGCGCGTGAGTGGAAAACATAATGACCTTAACAACGTAGGTCCCTCTCATCGCCACCACACGTTCTTCGAGATGTTAGGGAATTTTTCATTCGGCGACTATTTCAAGCCGGACGCGATTCCATTTGCGTGGCGCCTTCTGACGGAAGTTTGGGAATTGCCACCAGATAGGCTCTACCCCACGATATTCAAAGGGGACTCGAGTATCCCTCGAGATGAAGAAGCATATTCAATCTGGCGGAATTTCGTGCCAGCCCACCGAATCGTAGAACTTGGCCTTGAAGAAAACTTTTGGTCAATGGGAGACACCGGTCCATGCGGCCGGTGTTCGGAAGTTCACTTCCATCGTGGCAACGAAATCCCCTGTAACGAATCAGTCTGCCGTGGCATCGACTGTAGCTGTGAACGCTATGTAGAGATATGGAACAACGTGTTCATGGAATTCGATCGAGACGCCAACGGAAACATGAGGTCATTGCCAGCGGTCTCAATTGACACTGGGATGGGGTTAGAGCGCATTGTGGCCGTGTTGCAGGGCAAAGTCTCGAACTATGACACCGACCTGTTCGGCCCGATCCTACTGGCCCTCGAAGCCGCTACTGGACGGACCTACGGTCCGCATACTAGTAAAAGCGAGCCAGAACCATATGACACTTCGATGCGCGTCGTTGCTGATCACCTACGGGCTATGACCTTCTTGATAGCCGACGGTGTAATGCCATCGAACGAGTGGCGTGGGTATGTCCTCAGAAAGATCATGAGACGTGCGATGCGCCATGGAAAAAAGCTCGGGATGTCTGCTCCGTTTCTCTATCAATTGATCGACATCTTGATTACAGAGATGGGAGGTGCCTATCCAGAGCTGGCCGCCAACCATGGCATGGTTACCAAGGTTGTCCAGGCTGAGGAAGAGCGCTTTGATACCGTGCTGACCGATGGACTGCCAAAATTGGAATCGGTTCTTGAGAACAGTGCCGGCGCACTAGCCGGAGAAGATATCTTCCGTTTGTACGACACCTACGGTCTTCCACTAGATTTTATCGAAGATATAGCTGAAGAACGAAAAATCGAGTTCGATCGCGAAGGGTTCGACCGCGCAATGGAGTCACAGCGAACACAATCACGTGCAAAAGCACGGTTCGACAACCATGACACCATTAGCTTTAGCTATGGATCCGACCAAGATCGCGAGGCTCTGCAAGCAGTCCCTGATCGATTCCAGGGCTACTCTACGACAAAGATCGAAGCCACCAGCGTTGTTGGGTTATTCGACGAGAGCCGGACTTCAGTACCGAAACTCCAGAAATCAGAGAGTGGCTACGTTCTCCTAACGGAGACTCCGTTTTACCTTGAGGCAGGTGGGCAAGTCTCAGACACTGGGTTTATATCAACAACAGAGAGTTCGCTACTTCACTCTCAGGTTGACCGCATCGAACGTCTTAACCCCGGCGGTCCAAGAGTTCATCACATCAAAATCAAGAATGGCCAACTCGAACTCGGCGCCACTGTGTCTGCGGAAGTAGATCGCACCCGCAGAGATGCTATTCGTCGTAACCACACAGCCACCCACTTGCTTCACGCAGCATTACGGGATCATCTCGGGACTCATGTCAAACAAGCTGGGTCCCTAGTCGCACCAGACCGCTTGCGTTTCGATTTCACCTACGACGGACCTGTCAGCCAGGAAACGCTTGATGCTATCGAGCTCAAGGTCAACCTACAGGTCTCCTCCAACAAACCCGTGGTTACAGAGATCCGTTCAACTCAAGAAGCGATTGACTCTGGTGCGATGGCTCTCTTCGGTGAAAAATATGGAGAATCCGTAAGAGTTGTTTCTGTAGCTGGGATCAGCATGGAGCTTTGCGGGGGAACCCACTGCCTAGCGACCGGGGATATCGGCCTCATATGCATCACTCAGGAATCCGGTGTCGCTGCCGGGATCAGGCGATTAGAAGCCTTGACAGGTCAAGATGCGGTCTCTCACCTTCAAACTCAGAGAGTCTCCACCAACGCTATTCTCAGTACCCTAGCTGTACCCAGTTCTCGAGCGATCCAAACCATCGAACGACTTCAAAACGATGTTAAGCGGATGAACCGTGAAGTCGAAGCATTGAAAATGAAGCTAGCTCTCAACACCAGAGAGCCAGAAGATCGAGACGACTTTATCGAGTTAGGTGATGCACGTTTCATTGCTCGAAAGGTATCAAACCTTGAGAAAGGTTCATTGCGAGGCTTAGCTGACTCGTTGCGCAACCAGCTCGGCAAAGGGGTTGTCGTACTAGCCTCTGAAAACCAAGGGAAGGTAGCCCTTATCGTTTCGGTAAGTAAGAACCTTGTCGACAGAGTGCATGCCGGACAAGTAGTTAAAACTATCGCTCCTATCATCGGTGGCGGTGGTGGGGGACGTCCTGAATTTGCTGAAGCCGGTGGCCGAAATTCAGACCGCATAGATGCTCTTCTAGCTGAAAGCCTAGTCGTGGTACGGGCCATGCTTGCCCCTTCCTCACCACAGCCTCAACGATGAGCCGAGAATCGACTAAGAGGGATTTTTCAGCTTAGTAAATCGCATTAGGCTGACCAAAACTTGGTGAGTACTGCCACATATAACGGTAAACGCGGAACGCTCTTCACTGCATGTTACCAAACACACCGAGATCGCCAAGGTGACCGCCTGCAGATTGACCAGTGTCTTGATTGCGTATAGATTCTCCTTCAGCGTCATAGTGGACACTTTGCTTGACACTTCAGGACTCAACAGTCACGAGTTCAACTCTTCTTTTGAGCTTGTACAATAGAACCATCTTAGTCACGAACGCGAGATTAGGTGAGACAACCTACGAATAGCGGTAATGTGGAGCGGGTTCGGCTCGATGTCTGGTTAGATGTCGCCTGTCTGTTCAAAACTCGCTCTGAGGCTCAGAAGGCCTGCCGCAGCGGAAAAGTTGAGGTAAACAGTGAACGATGCAAGCCGAATCGGTCTATACAACCAGCTGACCGCCTGTCCATAACACGACCGTACGGCCGTAAACAACTAATAGTGGTGCGTAACCTAGCCAGTCAGCACATGCCAAAGCCCGAGGCCCGCACACTCTATGAAGATATCACCCCTCCAGTAACCGATGCTGAGCGAGAATCGTACCAGCTCGATAAAGTGGCCGCCCGGGTGATGGGCCTTTACCAAGGACGCCGATCGGCAACCAAGGCTCCGGACAAACGCCAACGGCGAATACTACGTCGGATGAAGGGACACTAAGCCACTAGTGGTGGTATAATCTCCGGCTTGAGCTTTTCATTGAAGCATCGAAAGGAATAAGCGCGCTTTGGCCAATCACAAGCACACTTTGAAAGCGCATCGCCAGGATCTTGTCAGGCGAGAACGCAACCGCGGGTTACGAACCCGCCTAAGGCGAGTCCTTAAAACACTCCGGTCGACGATTGATCAGGGCAACCTGGACGAAGCTAAATCATTGTTAGCTAGCACTGTTTCCCTAATTGACAAGATGTCAGCCAAAGGTGTCATCCATGACAACGCTGCTGCCCGCTACAAATCTAGACTCGCGAAACGCCTAGCCAGCCAAACGGCCAGCTAGAACCACCAAAACCAAGCCGCCCGATCCTGTTTTGCCAATTGGGAACCGTCGACCACGGTCATTCACCGATCCACGTATCTGGCAAGGGTCAAAACACTCAAATTAGCTAGTCTGCTCAACATTCACACCACATAGATCCATCACAAGCCGCTCAAGTAGCACCTCAGGATCGCCAGCTGAACGCTTCAAGGCCAGATCCGTCCGAAAGATCGCTTCAACTGCGCTCGGAATTCTTCCGGGCGGAAAGACGGCCGACTGAAACCTACTTTTCTTCGCCCCCACCATCCACCTAAGCTGCCCAAGCACCACGACAGGAATTGCTCCATCTGCCAACATCAACGACAACGCTTTCAGCGCTTTTTCGACCTGATTGCGTAAGATGGCGTTCGTGAGTGCCCAATGATCATGGGCAACTGCCGAACCCATTGTGGATCTGACTTCGTCCACACCGATATTTTGTTGATTAGCAGCATAAATAAGCAGACGCTCTACATCACCCCGCAACCGTGCAAGATTCGGCCCACCGACAGCAGCCATCAAACGAGCCGCTTCCCCGTCAATTGACAGTCCCTCCGCACTTACCCGACGCTCAATCCACCGCTCAGCATCTTTCAAGTCTTTAATGACCTCACAATTCACGACCGTCGCCGCTTTGTACAGGTGCTTCACAAGATTGGTTCGCTTGTCCAAGTTACCGGCCACCAAGACCAGAGTGACATGTGAATATGGAGCGTCAAGATAGGCCCCGAACGCCTCTCGCTCAACATCGGCTACCTTGCCCTCACGCGCAGGCATTAAACAACGTTCCAACCGATAGACCACCACCACGCGGCGTGGAACCATCATCGGGGACGCTTGCGCCGACTCTAGAATTCGCCATATAGTCACCTCACTGCCATCTAGCCGATCGACATTAAACGCACGCAATCCTTCGTCTATAGCCTGTTCAAACGCTTCCGCCATCTCTGATTTTTCCTGATCATCGTCTCCAAGAATCAGGTAGACGGGAGCTAGGTCACCAGTGGAAATTTGTTTCAGGGCTGCATCTGGGGTTAAGGAAGAAGACATTCTAGAGTCCGCCCTGAACGTCGGGAAACACTCTCGAGCAGAACCTATCTGGCAGCTTAGAACACATCCGCAGCCTCCCGGCTAGAATGCCTCTAGAATAGAACTCACGACTGTTTCAGCGAAGTCCCCAGCGATTCTCTCAATCGTGTTTGATTGCTGCCCGAAAAAGAGCGCGACATCGATCTCACCTCCACTTCCCGTAGCAACATCATATTCATCGCTAAACGTTAGAGCTGGATTTTCCCAGAGGATTTCGTTGGTGGAAACATCACGAAATTCAATGGCTGCAGTCACGGAAAACACATACCTTGACGCTTGCTGTCCAGCGGAAAACGTCGCGGGTGTGATCGTAATCCCGTTAATCGTGCCAGTGAGCAAGGCATCTACTCCTGTGTCGGCAGGAGTCACCCGGTATTGACCTCGACCAATAAACTCCGATCGTACCTGTTGAGTCAACATTTGCTCAACTTCAAAAACTGTGGTCTCATTCCCAAATAGAGGAACCCCGATCGTCTCTACATATTCAGGCAGGAACGACCCCTGCCCTGCCAAGGTGTAGCCACATCCACTGGTTACTACCGCCACCAAGAACAGACATACGGATGTTAGCAGTCTCATCTTTTCTTCACTCATTAAGAATTTTGAGCTCGATTCAGGTCACTCACCAGACAACTTATTATGAGTTCCACCGCCGACGCCCATCACCGAACCACAATATTCACCAGTTTCCGCTTCACAACAACCACCCGGAGAATTGTCTTGTTCGCCGTATGCGCTCGAACCGTCTCCTCAGTCAGAGCAGCCTCTTGTAAAACCTCTTCAGAAACATCGGCTGGCACAGTCAACCGCCCTCTAAGTTTGCCATTCACCTGTACCGGTATCACGATTTCGTCGGCCTGTGCTACGGAGTCGTCGGAAGTTGGCCAATCCTGCTGACCAACACCTGCCGTGTGGCCCATCCGCTCCCACAGCTCTTCACACAAGTGTGGGGCAAATGGGGACAACATCAGCACCAACACCTCAAGAGCCTCGCGAAGCACCGCACGGGTCTCGATGGTTGCCAACTGAGACGACCGAACCTCACCAGACGTGTGCAGAACAAGGTCTTGCTTCTCACAAAATCCGTAAACCACATTAACCAGCTCCATCAAAGCCGATATGGCAGTATTTAGATGCGCCCGAGGATCCAAGTCCGCGGACACTCGTTTAATGGACTCATGGGTTTTACGACGGAGCGCTCGATGGACATCGTCAAACTGCCTACCAAGAGCATCCTCCGGAAGGTCAACCACCAGGTCACACAGACCGGTAACAAGACGCCACACCCTTGTCAAGAACCGGAAACTGCCCTCAAGCCCTGAATCGGTCCACTCAATTTCCTTCTCAGGTGGCGCCACAAACATCTCATAAAGCCGTAGAGCATCGGCTCCGTAACGCTCGATCATCTGGTCGGGGTCAACGACGTTCCCTTTTGACTTCGACATCACGGCGCCGTTTCGGAGAACCATACCCTGAGTCAACAAGCGGGTAAACGGCTCATCGTGATCTACCAACCCGAGGTCCTTAAAGACCCGGCAAAAGAAACGAGAGTAAATCAGATGGAGGATGGCATGCTCAACTCCACCAATATAGAAGTCAACAGGACCCCAATAGCCGACAGTATCTGGATCAAAGGGCTGCTGGTCGTTAGAGGGATCACAGTAACGGTAAAAATACCAGGAGGAGTCGACAAACGTATCCATCGTGTCGGTCTCCCGCCGAGCCGGTCCTTTACACGACGGGCAGGTGGTATTTAGAAACTCCTCAATCTGCGCTAGTGGAGAGTCTCCTTGCCCACTAAACTCCACGACTTTGGGTAATTCAACCGGGAGCTCTTCGTAGGGTACAGGTTGTAGCCCACACGCATCGCAATGAATGATTGGAATGGGAGTCCCCCAGTACCGCTGACGAGAAATCCCCCAATCTTTCAGCCTATACTGAACCGTCGACTGCCCCACCCTCCGCGATTCGGCTTCCTGAGTTAGCTTGTTTGCAGCATCCTCAGTCGAAAGTCCCGTAAATTCTCCAGAATTCACCAATGATCCCGGTCCAGTGTAGGCTTCATCAAGAGGGACTTCCTCAATCGATTCACCTTCTCTGGCCTTCGGCCGTACTACGACCTTAATTGGCAAGTCATACTTCTTGGCAAACTCAAAATCACGCTGGTCGTGAGCCGGCACAGCCATCACCGCCCCAGTTCCATATTCAGCGAGAACAAAATTGGCCACCCACACAGGTATCAGTTTTCCCGTAAACGGGTTCAGGCAAGATAGACCAGTGGCAAAACCTTCCTTCTCAACCGCTCCCGTCATCCGATCGGTCCGGTCCAACGCGCGAAATTCTCTAATTTTTTGGCTGAGCTTTTCTGAAGGGTTCCCCTCTGTCAACAAATGATCGATCAGGGAGTGCTCTGGCGCTAACAAGACACAGGTCGCACCAAAGATAGTATCGATACGAGTCGTGAAAACTTCAATTTCCCCCGAGACACCGCTATGCATTGGGACGGCAAACCGCACTCGGGCGCCCTCAGACCTTCCTACCCAATTGCGTTGCATCGTCAGCACTTTGGCTGGCCACTCGCCGAGTCGATCCATGCCATCCAGCAACCCGTCAGCGTAACGCGTAATTCGTAGAAACCACTGCTCTAGATCACGGGATTGAACCGCAGCGCTACATCTCCAACAAACTCCGTCGATAACTTGTTCGTTGGCAAGCACTGTCGTACAACTCGGACACCAGTTGACTGTAGAACGACGGCGGTAGGCCAAGTCCCGCTCGAACATCTTGAGAAATAGCCACTGATTCCATTTGTAGTAGCTAGACTCACAGGTAGCAAACTCTCGGTCCCAGGCATAGCTGATACCCAGTCGCTCCAACTGCCCTTTCATGTGGGCTATGTTGTCCAGCGTCCAGGCTTCTGGATGGGTACGATTCTTGATAGCCGCGTTTTCGGCTGGAAGTCCGAAAGCATCCCATCCGAAAGGATGTAGCACATTGAAACCGCGCATGCGCTTCATTCGCGAAATTACGTCTCCTATCATGTAATTTCGCACATGACCAACATGGGCGTGCCCGGACGGGTAAGCGAACATTACCAGGCAATAATATTTGGGCCGGTCCGGATCCTCACTAACCTCAAAGGCACGCTCATCGGACCAGCGTTTCTGCCATTTCGCTTCGATTGCCTGCGGATCGTAGTCTGACACGATAGTTAAGATCGGCTAAGAATAAGCTCAGGAAACACAGACGGCGCCAAGCAATTATACCAAGCGATTTAGTACCCTCTACTAGAGGACCTTCCGCCTGGCAGCCTTCACACGTTCGGTACAGCGCTAAACGACGCCCGCTACCAGCCTAAACACTGACCGGACACCATCAACCCAACACACCCGGCCAGTACTGGCCAAGTTCGCGTCTGACCATAGGAATTACAGCCTCAGCCCGACGAGTATCTCCTCGAATGGGCCGTCCCATCGGCGTTGGTCCACCGGCGAGCTGTAATAGTGTGGAATCCAGACAAGACTCGAGGGCTTGAATGTCATATCCCCCTTCGGTGACCACTGCGAGCATGCCAGAGCAACAACTTGCTGCTAGCCGCTGAATGTGTGAAGTCATCACCGAGTATCCCTCAGTCGACAGTTCCATCCCTCCAAGCGGATCGCGAATGTGGGCATCATATCCGGCAGACAAAAGAATCAATTTCGGGTGAAAAGCTGTGACGACTGGGGCGACCAATTCCCTCATAACTAGATCGTAATCGGCATCGCCAGAACCGGCTTCAAGCGGAATATTAAGAGTAAAACCTCGTCCTCCGGCGCTTCCTACCTCATTCACCGCACCCGTCCCAGGATAAAACGGAAATTGATGCAACGAGACATATAGCACTGTTGGATCGTCGTAAAACATCCACTGCGTCCCATTTCCATGGTGAACATCGTAATCGACAATAGCCACACGTTCCAATCCAGCCACTCGAGCTGAAGCAGCTGCTACAGCAACGTTGTTGAATAAACAGAAACCCATAGCTCGGTCAGCCTCTGCATGGTGCCCAGGAGGCCGGACCAACGCCATAGACGGAGCTTGCTCTGCCACCGTAAACTCAACCGCACCAATGGCAGCCCCAGCAGCTAACCGGGCGATACCATAGGAACTAGATGATGTGAAAGTGTCCTGATCGAGTTGGACGCGCTTACCAGCTGTTCCAGCCACTTGGTCTACATAGGTCAATGAATGCACCCTAAAAAGCTCGTCTCTCGTTGCGATACGGGGAGCTGTCAGGAAACCTCCAGTCTCTACCCAACGGCGGCTGACATCGGCCATGACCCGGGATCGAGCCGGTCTCTCCGGATGTCCATTTGGCGGTTGGTGATCGCCAAATCGATCACTTCCAATGAGACGCATCGCAATATACCCTCAGCCTCGATTCCCCAAGACTTGGCCTATCCATCATGTGAAGTTGACCACTCTGCAGCACGGTTAGCCAACTTGGATAATTCCTGTTCAAGCGCTATCTGATACTTAGCAAGCACCCCATCACGAGAAGGATCAGGCACTTCAAAAGGTGCCCCAATCGCAATGTAATTGTGGCTGAACGGACGTGGTATCTGGGTACGGTCCCAACTATCAGCTGACCAATAGTGGTCCGCCTCGATGTGAAATGGCAGAATGGGGTTACCCGTCACCCCAGCAAGCCAAACCGCCCCAGGCTGCACTCTCCTAGCAGGGCCGCGTGGACCGTCTACGGTGAATGCCACCGGTCGGCCAGCTTTCACCTCCCGCCTCAGCTGAATGAGTGCCCTCTTAGCACCCCGTGATGTAGAACCACGTGCCGTACCATAGCCAAACCGCTTGATGATCTGAGCAATCCATTCACCATCGAAATTCTGGCTCGTCATAACGACGATGCCACGGTTCCTCCAGTAATAGGTTGCCGCGAGAATTCGGCCATGCCAAAAAGCAAAAATCGGTTGACGCCCACGTGCCAAAATAGCTTCATGATGCTCAAGGCCATCTACATACCATCGCATGGTGTGGCCAAGAGTCCGAATCAATGGCGCTCCCACTCCAGCAATAATTGCTGCCCGAACGACCTGCCCTCGCGTCAACACCATCTTGTCAGCTGTGGTTCTCACCTTATCAGCATGTGGGATGGAATCCGATCCTGGTGCATCACATCCCTTCATACTCCGGACCACCCCCACCTTCAGGCGGCACCCAATCAATAACCTGAAAGGGATCAACAATATCGCAAGTCTTACAATGCACACAGTTCGATGCATTGATCTGCAATCGAGGCCCATGCCCATCATCCACCATTTCATAAACATGCGCCGGACAAAAATGGATGCAGGGATTACCGTAAAGTTCTCGGCACCGAGAACGGCACAGATCAGTGTCCTTCACAAGAAGGTGAACCGGCTGGTCCTCATCATGACGAGTACCGGAGTAATGCACATTAGTCAGCTTGTCGAAAGTTAGGGTGCGATCAACAGTCACAGCATTGCTACTAACCCTGATATCCTGAGGCTCGGTTCCGTAGTATCGAGAGATACTAGCCATCCTTGCATGCCCAACTTCGTTGGGCAGCATCCTCTTAAAACACCAACCACCTGTCACCATAGACCAAGCCGAGAAAGCTAGTCCTGCCAGCAAGCCGCGACCGAACGCCTGATGAACGTTCCGCACGGGATATAGCTCACGGCGCACACTACCAGCGATGATTCGTTTTTGAAATGCTGCAAGCTTGGATGCAGACACATCACTGGAGCGAATTGCCTCGACGGCGGTGTCTCCGGCACAGATACCGCTCTTCATTGCGAGATGGATACCTTTGAGCCGCATCGAGTTCAAAAACCCAGCTGCGTCGCCCACAATCAGGCCTCCAGCAACATGGCAGCGCGGAAGAGCATACCAGCCACCCTCTGGCAGCGCTTTTGCCCCATATCGAAGCATCCGTCCTCCAGCTAGCAAGGAAGCAATGGCTGGGTGCTGCTTAAATCGCTGAAATGCCATATGCGGATCAAAGCGGGGGTCACGGTAGTCGAGACCCACAACAAGCCCAACCGAGATCCGTCCTTCGGGTAGGGTGTAAACAAACCCTCCTCCAAATTCCTCGTTCCGCAACGGATAGCCCAGCGTGTGAATCACATGCCCAGGAATCACCTTGCCTGGTGGTAATTCCCATAATTCCTTAATTCCCAGAGCATAGGTCTGAGGTTGAGGCCCTTCAAGCACCAAGTCCTTGACCAAGGTCTTCGTAAGGTTCCCACGCACTCCGTCAGCGAAGATCGTAACTGCTGCCCTTATATCGACGCCTGGCTCAAAGTTGGACTTCTCAACCCCCTGTTTATCAACACCACGGTCGCCAGTACGCACACCAACTACACGTTCCCCATCGTAGAGGATCTCACTCCCACCAAAACCTGTGAAGACATCGACACCCTCTGCCTCAGCCTGCCCGGTCAGCCACCTGACAAACCGACTCAGAGAAATAACATAATTCCCGTGA
Organism: Acidobacteria bacterium UBA2990; assembly: GCA_002347025.1. Taxonomy (GTDB): domain Bacteria; phylum Acidobacteriota; class Vicinamibacteria; order Vicinamibacterales; family UBA8438; genus UBA2990. The sequence continues at coordinate 79,621 of DEAE01000010.1, read as the reverse complement.
TTGTTGAGTGGACCATTAAAGGGAAACCGCAGCTTTGACCGGCTGGTGAGATAGTAAATTTTGTCGCTACTCACCAAAGTGTCGACAGGTGCCCCGCGAGCCTTCCAGTCAGGTAACAACTCATCCAAACCTGATATATCAAGCACTGCACCAGACAGAATATGGGAGCCGCTCTGCCTCGATTTTTCAATAACCGCCACGGCAAGTGGTTCTCCACCCGCGCGCCGCGACGACTCTGCCACCCGGATCGCTGCAGACAGCCCAGCCGGGCCGGCACCGACCACCAATACATCTACTTCAAGAACCTCTCTATGCATCATTCACTGAGGGCCGAGATGATGGCCGGCACGACCTCGAAGAGATCACCCACAATACCAAAATCGGCCACCTCAAAGATCGGAGCATCTGGATCCTTGTTGACAGCAACGATAGTGCGAGAGCCCTTCATCCCTACAAGGTGTTGTATGGCTCCAGAGATTCCCAAGGCAAGATATAGCTTTGGAGAAACAGTTTGTCCAGAACTCCCAATTTGACGATCCATTGGCAACCACCCGGAATCACAGATCGGCCGAGAAGCAGCCACCTCAGCCCCAAGAGCGGCAGCCAAACGCTCGACAAGCTCTATGTGATCCTTCGACTTGATGCCACGACCAACAGCTACAATACGTTCTGCCTGTGAGAGATCCACAGCCTGCTTGGCTTCCTGAAAGGGCGGCTCAACTTCTTGTCGAATCATGTCATCCTGGATGACTACCTCTTGAGGGTATATAGCAGCAGAATCTGAACCGCGCACGACCGCGTCTTGGCGAAAAGCCCCGATCTGGAAACTCGCAAAACATGGTGACAAAGCGACGGGAGCAACATCAGCCACGAACTTCCCTTGAAACATCGGTCTAACAAAAACCAAACGGTCGCCAACTTGCTTAGTCGCAACACAGTCGGTAACCAGAGTCTGCTGAAAGCGCGCTGCCAATCTAGGAGCAAATTCTCGACTCTGATACGTGTGAGCCAGAAAGACCGCATCTGGCGACATCGACCTAACAACTTGACTAATCGCTTCAATAAATCCGTCTGGGGTATAAGCCTCGAGCAAGGGATGATCAATCATCAATACTGAATCGATATCAGCCGTCGCTAGATCCTCAGCAACCGACATCACCCCAGAGCCAGCCACCAACACCTGGACTGCCTGGGTTGTTCGCTGAGCAGCAACAACTGCTTCCCAACTTGCCTGATGCAGAACCCCGTCCCTTTGTTCAGCAATAACAAGAATCATGAAACTAACAGCTCTCTCGGTTTAAACTTGTTGATAAAGCCTCGGCTCAAGTAGCTCTAAGAACCTAAATCACTCGAGCGTCGTCTTTAAGGGCCTGAACCAGCTTCCCTGCTGCCTCGGCAGGTGCCCCATCGAACAACCTAATTTCTTTTGTTCTTTCAGGAACGGACAGCATCAAGATCTCTTGACGTCGAGCCAGTTCGGCAGGCGGCTCAACCAGGCGAACCTCTTTCTTCTTAGCTGCCATGATTCCCTTCAGAGTGGCGTAGCGAAGCTGGTTAATTCCACTCTGAATAGTGAGCAAAGCGGGGGTTGACATCGAGACCCATTGGAACCAACCTCCCTCCAGTTCCCGTTTTACCCGAACCCGCCCGGCACCCACCTGTACTTCCATAATGATAGTAGCGTGAGGAATACTCAGAAACTCGGCCAACACTACACCGGTCTGTGCGAAACCCTGATCATCCGATTGCAGGCCCGTTAGAACCAAGTCGAATTGTTCCTCCTCCATAGGAGCCGCTAGGGCCTCAGCTACCATGGCCCCATCAGCCGAGGCGAGGCTTTCGGCTTCGACATGAATGGCCCGGTCTGCACCGCGGGCCAATGCCTCTCGGATGACTTGATTCACACGAGGAGGACCTGCCGAACAAACCACCACTTCGCCTCCGTGTTGCTCCTTGAGTCGAAGCGCCTCTTCCAAGGCATAAGCATCCGGTTCATTCATCTCAAAACTGGCATCACGGTCATCGACCCAAGTATGGGAGTCATTTATCCGTAGAGGCCAGTCGCGGGTGACGACTTGCTTCACACAGACGGCAATCTTCATAGATCTTTCACAGTTGGCGGACAGACGACGCGTTCATCACCCGTCGTAACGTTTGAATAACAAAGAAGCATTGGTACCCCCGAACCCGAACGAGTTCGACAGGGCATAATTGATCGATGCTTTCCGCTTCACGAGGGGAACGTAATCTAAGTCGCAGTCAGAGTCTGGATTCTCTAAATTTACTGTTGGCGGAATCAATTGTTCACGCATACTTAAGGCCACAACTCCAGCTTCAAGGCCCCCAGCAGCACCCAAAAGATGTCCGGTCATCGATTTAGTGGATGACACCGCTAACTCGTCAGCTCGAGCGCCGAAACACTGCCTAATTGCGTAGGTTTCAATCCGATCGTTAAACGGGGTCGAAGTACCATGCGCATTGATGTAGTCTACGTCGTTCGGTGAAATCGCAGCCTGATCCAAAGCAGCGCGCATCACCCGCTGAGCTCCACCACCATCTTCTGACGGTGCAGTCATGTGGAATGCATCAGCCGACATACCGTAGCCCACTAGTTCTGCGTATATCGAGGCACCGCGATCGACGGCACGATCATGCTCTTCGAGAATCAACATGCCTGCTCCCTCTCCGATGACAAAACCGTCTCGGTCTCGGTCGAAGGGTCGACAAGCACGCTCAGGCTCATCATTGCGAGTTGAAAGCGCGTGCAAGGCCGCAAATCCACCGACACCCATTGGCGTAATAGCAGCCTCAGACCCACCAGCGACCATGACATCTGCCGCCCCACGGCGAATCGTCTCAAATGCATCGCCGATAGCGTGCGCAGAAGCTGAGCAGGCTGTGCAGGTTGCCGAATTTGGACCCTTTGCCCCCAATCGGATAGACACTTGCCCTGCCGCTAGATTTATGATCGCCGCTGGTATAAAAAAAGGGGATATCTTTCTTGGACCGCCATCAAGCAACTTCTTGTGCTCTCTCTCGATTGTGCTAAATCCACCGATTCCAGAGGCTATAAACACTCCTAAGCGAGAGGCTAACTCTGGCGTTACTTTGAGTTCGGAATCCTCACAGGCAAATTCAGCCGCCGCGATCGCATATTGAATAAAGACATCCATTTTCTTGACGTCTTTTTTTGACATAAAGTCCAAAGGGTCAAAACCGCGAACTTCGGCTGCAATTCGTGACGCATGTTCCGAGGCATCAAACCTAGTGATCGGACCGATCCCACCGCGTCCCGCGCATAACGCGTCCCATGTCACCGAAGTTCCGATCCCAAGTGGAGACACGAGGCCCACACCCGTCACCACGACCCGCCTAATCAATTTTCAATCTCCGACCACTATTTCTTTGAATGAGACGCGATATATTCCACGGCCTCTTTCACCCGAGTGATCTTCTCGGCATCCTCATCAGGAATTTCAAGTCCGAATTCCTCTTCAAATGCCATCACAAGTTCAACTGTGTCGAGAGAATCCGCCCCCAAATCGTCCACAAAGGACGCATCCGAGGTCACTTCTTCTTCATCGACACCGAGTTGTTCAACAATAATACTTTTAACTTTCTCAGCAACGGCCATTCACTTGCCTCCTACATGTACATGCCGCCGTTCACGGCTAACACTTGTCCTGTAATATATGTTGCTTCATCTGACGCCAAAAAACAGACCGCACTCGCCACATCCTCAGTTGTACCTAAACGGCCCATGGGAATCTGCGAGCGCATCGCTTCATGGGCAGACTCACTCAAGCCAGAAGTCATGTCAGTCTCAATTAATCCAGGCGCCACCACATTGACCGTGATACCCCTAGAAGCTACTTCTCGGGCTAGCGCCTTGGAAAACCCAACTAACCCGGCCTTTGAAGCAGCGTAGTTCGCCTGGCCAGCATTGCCCATTTGGCCTACTACCGACCCAAGGCTGATGATCCTGCCACTCCTCTGCTTAACCATCTGACGCAGGACAGCACGGGCACAAGCGAACGCCCCAGTTAAGTTCGTTGCTACCACAGCATCCCAATCGCCTGGAGTCAACCGAAGTGCCAACTGATCCCGCACTATACCCGCATTGTTCACCAACACATCGACACGACCATATTCATCCAAAACTAGGCGGACCATATCATCGATGCGGCCAGGAACGGTCACGTCGACGCTAACCGCAATCGCCTGCCCTCCGTTAGTCCTGATCTCTTCAGCAACTACGTCAGCATGATCATCACGAGCCGCTGCAATCACCACAGCACCGGCACCTGCCAGCCGGCATGCGATGGAACGCCCGATACCACGAGAGGCCCCTGTAACCACCGACACACGCCCCTGCAAGTTACCATGCATAAACTATCTTTTGACTCTTCTGTCTGGAACTCACCGTTCCAGGAAGCCATCTTCTAGTGTAGTGAGAATGCCGAGCAGCTCCATTTCCCTTGTAACCTCTCAAACCCAGATCGGACAGTGAAACTTGCCCAATCTTCTCGTGCTTAGGCTATTCAGTCATGAAGCCAGAGCCCCGACTGCTGCTTCGACCCCATCTGGATCTGATACCGAAAAGATCCTCGCGCCACGGTCTATCTTACGAATAAGTCCTTTCAACACATTCCCGAAACCCACCTCAACATACGTATCGACGCCTTCAGATGCAAGACGTCCCACGACCTCTTCCCACCTGACCGGCGCAGTGACCTGATCAATGAGACAAGAAATTGCTTCGGCAGCACCCCTCTTTGGCTGGGCATCAACATTAGCAACAACTGGCACAGCAGGGTCTGAAACAACAAGGGAACGAAAATCTTGAGCGAGCCGATCCTGAGCGGGTCGCATCATGGCACAGTGAAACGGAGCACTCACATCCAGTGTTATCACCCGTCTTGCACCGAGCTCCTTAGCTCGAACACCGGTACGTTGCACCGCTGCTGCTTCACCAGACACCACAATCTGGCCTGGAGCGTTCAAATTGGCTGGACTAACAACCTGACCATCGGCTGCCTCAATACACGCCTGAATCACCGTCGGTTCATCGAGTCCCATGATCACAGCCATAGCTCCCTGCCCTAACGGCACCGCCTCTTGCATATATCTGCCTCTGTTACGCACAGTCCGTAAGGCATCCCCGAAAGAAAGGGTTCCCGCAGCAACATACGCGGTATATTCTCCCAGACTGTGACCAGCTAGCCACTGAGCGCTAACCCCTCGCGCAGTTAACGCCCTAAGTGCCGCAACCGAAACAGCCATGACTGCGGGCTGTGTATGCTCAGTCAGCACGAGTTGGTCGGCAGGCCCTTCGAAGCAGAGAGAGCTAAGCGGAACCTCCAACGCAGCATCAGCTTGAGCGAAGGCCTCCTCACATTCGGGGAACCGCTCTGCAAGCTCACGTCCCATACCAACTTTTTGAGACCCCTGGCCGGGAAAGACAAATGCGATCATTGGCACTCTTGCTGAGAGGAAACCTTGCCCATGGTCATGACTTCTCTTCTTGTCTATCTGGTCACCAGGAACGAGAACAAGTAGACCCCACCGAAAGAGACATCAAACAAGAGATAAGGACTCGACTCGGCGGAACTCTGGCGCAAACAACACCTACTAGCTAACATCTTAGCTTCTTGCTTAAAACAACTTTGGTCAGGCCTCTTTTATCGGTCGAACCTGCCGTCCTCGGTAGTATCCACAATGTGGACAAACTTGATGGGCCGGTTTCCGTTCCTGACACTGAGGGCATGTGCCGAGCACAACGGGACTCAGACTCTGGTGCGTACGTCTCTTGGCCGTACGCGACTTAGAGTGGCGCCTTTTGGGATTGGCCATCGTTTCGTCCTCTCATCTAGCCAACGTTCCGTCTCTGGATCCGCGGCCTATCTGGCTTGAACCAGAACCATCAAAACCTTGTTCGCTCACCCTGGTTCCGAATACAAGCTTTACAGCAAACCCTAACAACAATAACGCTTAAACGGAATCAAGAGTATCGGCTTCATTGCTCAAGCAAGCTCTTTAACCCGGAAAGTCTGGGATCTTCCCACGACTCCACACACTGACATGATTCGAAATTCTTGTTTCCGCCGCACATTACACACAACCCTTGACACCCATCACGGCAAAGGGGCTTCATCGGCATAGCTAGCTGAAATTGCTCCATCACCAGTTGAGCCAAATCAATCTGCTCGTCTTGGTAATAGGCCGCCCTCAGATCAGACTCTTCGACGAGAACGTCACTAGCTCCTTTGTCGTCAGACAACGGTAAGTAGAGTAGGTCAATGTCTATCTTCACCTTGAATTCGAACATGTCCAAACATCGGCCACACTCAATCTTGAGCAATGCATCAATTTGCCCACCAAGCCAATACTTGCTGCCATCTTTGGAGACCTGAAGATCTAGCGAGACCGCGTCCACAACTCTATACTGACTGAGTCCGTCTAGCCCAAGAATCGTCGGCGGCAAGTCACGCTTGATCCGAACTCGTTGCTCAGTAATCTCACGAAGTTCGAGCTTCATTGCCCCTACCCGACACTCGCAATTAGATTTGAGTGCCGTTCCCTATCATCACTGGACCCAATCTCACTCTTTCCAGAGCCAGATCTGGTTTCGCAAACACCCTCCACCGACCACCCCAATTACTGGCAACCGAATCTATGATTTTACCCCTACATCGCAAGACTAGGTTATCCAAAATAATAAAGGCCCACATTGAAGCTCCACAGCACAAATTAAATTTCAACCCCGTGACTGTGGCTACTGAATGGGAGTGCCGGCGTTACTATCCGACAATTGGGATGTCCCCGTTCTAATTGTGCCACTCTGAGTGGTTGCAAAGTGACGTAGCCCTGCGCCTGGGGTAGGGTCTGCCTGTATAAAGTATTCAGAGAGCAGCGAGCCCGCTGATGCTGAATTACAGGAAGCTTGAGACCCACTAGCAACAGTCACGGGGTTAAACGTTATGGTGTAACCGCTCTTCACCGGTTGCTGGACCGACCCCAAGTCAGGACCAATAAACCCATCGACACTCCCTAGGGGCGGAGTACCAAGGTTGGTCAAGCTTGGAGAGTAAAATCCTCCGCCGCAGCTAGCCGCATATGTTGCCTGTGCAGAATTGATAGCACGGAGAGATCCGATCGCAGACACCTCATTTCCAGACATCCTCGCCCTCATCAGACCTGGCACTGCAATCGCCCCGATGATTCCTATAATAGCCACCACAATGAGCAGTTCGATAAGAGTAAATCCTCTTTCCTTCCGAGATCGCATGTAGCTCCCTAGCGGGATAATTCAACTGGAACAGACCTGACATACCCAAGCAACTTGCTCCTAACTGACCAAACAAGGCTGAGACTTAAAACTCTATCACGTACCTACCAACGACTGACACAACGGTCTTCATGCTAACCAATTACAGCTAATCCATTGAGCAAACCAGAACCCACTGCAACCTACGATTCACCTAGGAAAGTCCACCCCCATAAACAGAGCCTACCTCCTACTGGCACCTATAAGCCTAAACCTCAGCTTTGCCAGCCTCAAGCGACACCCATGGCCTAGGAATAAAAAATCTTTCGTAGGTTTCGACTGCATATCTGTCTGTCATGCCAGCAACAAAATCGCATACAGCAGTGTCCATGCCCTCAAATTCTATGGTGCGTTTATCCAGGAACGGTTCAGGTCTTTCATGCAGTCGGCCCCATAAACCGCCAAGAATATCTGAAGCCTTCTGAAACTCAGCCGTCGCAGTGGTATTCTCGTACACAGCCTCAAATAAAAACGACCGAAGCTTTAATAACGCATTCAATGTCCCATTGCTCATACGAAGCTCTACATCAGGTAGGCTAGCCAGGGTTTCGTTAACTACGTCAGATACCATCGTCCCAATCCGCTCGGAGGATGATTGTCCCAACTCTTCAAGTAAACGCACAGGCAAATCAGACACGCCTATAACTCCAGCCCTAACCGCATCGTCTATATCGTGGTTAACGTAAGCGATCATATCGGCCACACGAGCCACCTGTCCCTCAAGAGTTGAAGCGCGTCGCGACAGCTCTATCCCAAGCGGAGCCCCGTCCTTCCCCTTAGAATGCTTCGCGATCCCGTCACGTACCTCCCACGTCAGATTAAGCCCTTTCCGATCTTGCTCCAACACCTCCACAATCCGCAGACTTTGCTCATAGTGATTGAAACCACCTGGCATCAGCTTGTTCAGCTCCTTCTCTCCAGCATGCCCAAACGGTGTGTGTCCAAGATCGTGACCGAGCGCGATTGCTTCGGTTAGGTCTTGATTAAGACGAAGCACCTTAGCAATAGTACGTGCTACCTGAGACACTTCCAGCGTGTGAGTTAAGCGAGTCCGATAATGGTCCCCAGATGGCGAGAAAAAGACCTGGGTCTTGTGCTTGAGCCGTCGGAATGCCTTGCTATGCACAATCCGGTCTCGGTCTCGGTGAAAGGAAGGACGAATAACATCAGGGGATTCTGCACGCAAACGTCCCCTCGAATCGCAACTCTTGGCAGCATATTCAGCCAACTGCTCAACCTCTAACGCCTCCAGTTCAGTTCGAATAGTCACAATGGAAAAACCACAAGATAATACGAAAATACTGTTAATAACGACCACTAGCCTCCTGGCGTAGCCGCCAGATCGTCCACCAACCTTTTCACTGCCTCCCAAGTGTCTGGGTGTTCTCCTGGAGTATCAAGCCAGTGTAGATCCTCTTTTTTAAACCAAGTCAACTGACGTCTTGCGTAGCGTTGATTCTCACGCACTATAAGCGAACGTGTCTCATCGAGGTCTCGGAGCCCCATCAAGTGTTCGACAACTTGGCGATATACCAATCCCCCGAAAGGACCCGCTTCTAGTGGCACCCCTTTAGTCAACAATGCCACCACCTCGTCCAACAGACCATGATCAAACTGCCGGTCAACTCGGTTGGAAATCCTATCTCGAAGGGCGTCACCCGGCAAACGCAAACCTACGGCTACCACTGCATATTCTGAGATCGGAGATTGTGTTTCAGAAAAGTGATCAGTAAGTGTTCGGCCGGTCAGCATGTACACCTCAAGGGCCCTTATGAGACGCTTCTCATCCATTGGCTGAATTCGGTCGGCTGAATCTGGGTCATGGCGAGCCAGTAACCGATGCAACCTCTCGACACCACGACGTCGAGAGACTTGGGCTAATCGCGCCCGGATAGCCGAATCCCGGCCAGGCCCAGAAAACAACCCTCTCGTCAGCGCCCTGTAATAGAGTCCGGTGCCACCTACTAGGATTGGAAGACGCTGTCGCGCAGTCACGCCATGGACAGCTTGTGCAGCATCGTTACTATACCTAGCTGCTGAGTAGATCTCTGTTGGCTCAACTACATCAATTAGATGGTGTGGCACCCCACGGCGCTCTGCCTTAGGCACTTTGTCGGTACCAATATCAAAACCTCGATACACAGCAGTCGAATCACAGTTGATAACTTCGCCAACATATGTTTCTGCAAGAGACAAAGCGAGCCTACTCTTACCTGTTGATGTCTGACCCACGATAGCCAGAAGTAAAGGTTGACCATTTGCTGTTTTCATAAAACACCAAGAAATATGTAGTCGATGTTCTGCCCTTCGGTCTCCGAAATGTGAGCCGGATTAACACCAAGACTATCCAACAAGGCCATGAACCAACTTTACCGATAATTCGAATCAACCAAAACGGACGCAATAGCCAAGAGCGGTCACCACAACGTCAACCACAACCGAATACCACCAACTGCCTTGTCCAATCCCAAGGCTAGTTAGCCTGTTAGGCATGCCAACTATTCAACGTCCAGGAGGACGCTCATTAAAGTAGAAAGTTACCGTGAAGAAAGCCTGGTCATCTGGATATTCTGGAGGCAATGGATACGTAGGATTTGATCCACGTAGCGCGTTATAAGCCGAGTTGGTAAAAGCATCAACAGTGGAGGGTCGCTGGATCGCGAGCTCAGTCAACGCTCCATCCTTATGGACATTGAAGGTAAGAACCACATTTCCAGACATAGACATTGCAGCGTATGGAATAAACCAATTACGGTAAATCTGTGCACGAAATCGCCTAATCCAAACCCCGAAGTCAGCTCCCTTCGAATCAAACTGAATATCCGGCCCATACCGATCAGTCTGCCCTCTGAGATTATGGAATGATTGACTTCTCGCAACGCCATCCAAGCGCCCTAACGCTTGGTTCAAGATTCGTCCAGGTCGCGCGCTTGCACTCGGTGCCCCGAACTCAGTAGGTCGATTCTCTGCTGCATCAAACTCTGGGCTCACCTGTCCACGCTCGTCAGCTCGCGCTACAACCGAATCTTCGGTCCCTAGATTCTCTTCAAAGCTATCTCCGTCTAGAACATCCCCTAGTCCTTCAGTCCCAACGTCTGAAACATTCGTCTCCTCATCTGCCAAGGCACCAAGGTCTCGATCATCGGACATGTTCTCGCTTTGGATGTAATCAAACGAGTTTCCTTCAGCATTCGGCAAATCGTTAAGCGGCATCTCTGATTGATCGGGGGACTGCGCCACACGATCGAGATCTGACAACGGCGCCAAAGGAGGCGAAGACGGGGCTGGTGTATCAATCAGCGGTTCAACAAAGATGAAAGTGGGCTCGTTCGACCGATCCTGCAGAAGTGCAAACCTTTGTTCTTCTTGAGTCAACGCAGCCAACCGCTCTGCTCTGCGTTGCGCCGCATCTTGCACAAACTGAAGCTGTGGTAGGACCAGTGCCAATACTAGGGCAAGAAGATGCACGAAGAATGAGACGAGCAGGCGCTCACGCCATGACATCGCCGACTCTAAAGACGGCGTATCGAAGTATCGCCCCTCGAAGTCGAAGTGCATAATGACAGTGGTTAGCGAGTATATCAGGTGTGTTTAAACTAGCAACGAGTCGCCTTGCCCAGATTGGCGAAATACCTCAGCCCAAAAGCAGAATTAGTCATTCCGCAGTGAACCCTCAGAGACCCTGCCGTTCTCCCCCAGCTTTCGAAAGGGGCACCAAACAGTCAGCCCTTACTTGGTTTTCTAGCAACGTACAGACAAACAACGCCGAAGGTGAGACGGACAAGACGAACATCAGTAAAACCACACACCTCGAGTAATTCTACAAGCGCCTTCTGTCCCAAAAAAGCACTGACCGAAGCGGGAAGGTAAGCATACGCCTCAGAATGTTTTGATAATCGATGGCCAATCCAAGGAAGAACCCGTCGGAAATACCAAAGATACATAGTTCGCAGCACCGGCAGACGGGGTTCCCCAAACTCTAAGATCGCCAGTTGTCCCCTTGGCTTGAGCACCCGATACATTTCCCTGACAGCCTGTTCTGTTTCGGCAACATTACGGAGCCCGAAACCAACCGTCACGGCATTAGCCCAATCAGATCTGCAGGGAAGAGAGCAGGCATCTCCTCGGGCAAGCCGCACTACACTCCCCAATCCAGCCGACCGCAACTTCTCTTGGCCAAACGACAACATGCCATCTGAAAAATCTACCCCCAACACTAAACCTGGGGATGGAACATGGCGGGAAGCTGTCACTGCGAGATCGGCAGTTCCAGTACAAACATCAACCACATAGGCACCACCAGAGAGCTCAAGAGCTTGAATGGAACGTCGACGCCACCGACGATCGAGTCCCATACTGAGCAAGTGATTGATCTGATCATAGCGATGCGCGATAGCATTAAACATTCCAGCAATTCGCCAAGGCTCTTTGCTGAGCAACGTTGAAACCGGTTTCTCTTTTTCACCTTTTTGATTTGCCATCATCCCTCCCATGAAGGATAGAGCTGATGAGAAAACCCAAGGGCTGCAAGGATCTTGCCGGCCATAAAATCCGCCAGGTCATCAAGCGTCTTCGGGCCTTGATAGAATGCCGGCATTGCCGGCATGACCAACGCACCTGCTTCGGCTGATGTCACCAAATTCCGCAACTGGATCAGACTCATCGGAGTCTCTCTAGGAACAATGATCAACGGACGACGTTCCTTTAGCATGACATCAGCACCGCGCTCGATAAGTGTACGAGATAGCCCATTGGCCACGCCAGCCAGAGTTTTCATCGAACACGGCACAATGACCATGCCATCGCAAGCGTAACTTCCGCTCGCAATAGATGCCCCTACATCTCTATTACTGTGTACCTTCAGGGTTCCTGACTGCACATCTTTTCCGTATCGATTCACCAGGTACTCAGGTAGGTGCTCGATTGCCCCAAATTCACCGAGTTCATCACGAAGCAAGCGGCGCCCAAAATCAGATGCTACGAGCTCGACTCGACAACCTATTGATAAAAGCGCCGCGATCGTACGCACCGCATAAAGCGCTCCACTGGCCCCAGTCACACCAACCGCGATACAACGACCAGATTCATCCGACATAGACCGCCCCTGTCGTTGTCATCAGATAAAAGAAGCCAACATAACCGTTTAAGTCGAATGCCTGTTTGACACGAGAAAGATCATCCGCCCTTACGAGTGATTGTTCATATATAAGCAACAAAGCCACACCAGTCACGCCAGCAAGATACACCCACCCCAGCGGCACAACCAACACTACCGCTGCCAGTGCCAAAACTGTAACAACATGTAAACAGCGAGCAATGATCAAGGACCTCTGAACCCCGAAGCGTGCTGGAATGGACTGGAGACCGTTGGCACGATCGAACTCCAAATCCTGACAGGCATAAAAGATATCGAATCCAGCAACCCAAGCCCCTGTGCCCAGAGCCAGCAACCAGGGTTCCAAGCCACCTCTACCACCTGCTGCCAACCAGCCTCCGACTGGAGCAACTGCCAATGCTAGTCCAAGAAACAACTGCGTGAACGCTGTATATCGCTTGGCTAAGGAATACCAAAACACGATCACGAGCGCCACTGGTGATAGCACTAAGCAGAGCAGACCGAGCTGGGTAGTAACAAGAACAAAGGCCACCGAAGACACTCCAATGAGCACCACAGCATCACTGCCTTTAAGCGCACCACGAGGCAGTTCCCTGTCCGCTGTTCTGGGGTTTAGCGCATCAAATCGAGCATCCACCAGGCGATTAAAACCCATAGCCGCTGTGCGAGCCGTCACCATAGCCGCAATGATCCAGCCGGCTCGGCCCATCGTGATGGGATACTGCTGAGAAGCAAGTAGAGCCCCCACCAAGGCAAACGGTAGAGCGAATACCGTGTGTCCGAATCGCACAAACGACAGGTAAAGCCTGAGGCGTAACATCTGATGTCGACAGTGAACCAATCCAGTCACTCTTGCTCAAGCCAGAACACCTGGCCTGGATCTATACCACCTAGTAGGTATTCTTCCACATTGCCAATAGCAGCTGGAGCCTTCACCCCAATTAGTGCTGCGCGGTGACCTCGGGTTATCGTGCCATACATCTCACCAAACCCTAGGGCCTCAGCCCCTGCCACCGTGGCGCATGCTAACAGTTGATGAGCTGGCACCTCAGGCGCAAGTCGTCGCATCTGCCGGAGCTCAGTAAACAGATTAAGATCGGGCACACTAGCAAGGCTATCCGTTCCAACTGCCAACCGAATCCCCGAACGAATGAATCGGCTTATCGGAGGATGACCCACTCCTGTCCACTCGTTACTCCTTGGACAAGTCACAAGCGTCGCACCACGCTTTGCCAAAAGATCCAGCTCCGCATCGGTTAACTGAACACCGTGAACAGCAACAAGGTTCCCATCGAGCCAGCCCAATCGATCCAGGTACTCAACTGGCCCACATTCCGGCACAACCCAACTTGGATCCCAACGCCCCAGTCTCTCCAACAATTCTCGCCAAGGACCGCCGCCCGTCTTTAAAAACTCCAATTCTTGGGGAGACTCCGCTAAGTGAATTGAACGTGGCCCACAAACCGTAGTCCGTGCTGCTTCACCGAGAGCCTCAAACGCTGACCGACCGACTGAGAACGGTGCATGGGCAGCCAAACCAAATCGCAGTCCGTCGGTCCTGGCCACGACACACACTTTTTCCACCACCCTATCCACAACCGAAACCGCTCCCTCATCCGGAAAAGCCAGAATTTCACAAAAAAATCGTGCCCCTACACCGGCCATTGCCAGTTCCGGCACTGCGGCCATCGTGTTGCCTATATCGCCGAATAATCCTGTCCCAGACGCACGAGCCTCAGCGATGGCCTCTTTAATTTTGGTCGAGTCCGGCCGCCGAAGACTGGCTCGATTGGAGAGCAGGTGACCCACCCAGTCAGGCATCGACGAAGCGGGCGGAATGACCCCACGCAAGTCAGACAGCTCAAGATGGGTGTGGGCATTAACCAACGCTGGAAGAACCGCGGTAGGTCCTAAACTAACCACTGGAGCAAGAGATGGTCCCATGGAGTCGGCACTCCCGAGGCCGACAACCGTACCTCCGTCGACATCGACCCAACCGGGGCTCATTACCGGACCGTTGATGGGCAGGACCCAGTCAGCAATGTAGCGAATCATAGATATCTGAGGACAGTAACCCTCAAAGCCCTGTATCGAAGCCACTGCCTGAAGGCATTTGGCCAGACGACACTGGTCTAGAGACACAGAAGATGGGCCCGATCGCAAACCAATCAAGGCTTGTCGATAGCTTGCCGTTGTTGCTTTCCGAACTGGCTCCTGGCCGAGTAGCGGGATAATTCTACCGGGGCTATGGCGTCCCCGTTCCTGCGGGCCACAGCCAGCTTCGTCCGACGCGGGATTGATTGTTGGCGGTAAAGCGGATCGCCCAAGATGTCGTAAACCATGTTTCGCCGCTTGGGAACGTAACCGGCATCTTCGATGTTCCGGACAATCTCCGCCTCGTCCATACAGTATTCGGCCCCTGCCGCACGAACGACGTTCTCTTCGATCATGACGCTGCCCATATCGTTCGCACCGAAGGCAAGGCTAAGCTGTCCGACCTTACCGCCTTGTGTCACCCAGGAAGCCTGAAGGTTATCGAAATTGTCTAGGACAATCCGCGACAGCGCCAAAGTTCGAAGATACTCAATACCAGTCGCCTCAACTCCGGACAACTCGGTATTAGGCGGTTGATAGCTCCAAGTTATAAAGGCGGTGAATCCACCAGTTTCATCCTGCAGCTCTCGCAACCGACATAGGTGTTCGACCCTGTCCTCTGGATTCTCCACACTGCCGTACATCATTGTTGCAGTAGAACGGAGACCGGACAGATGAACCTGCCGCATGACGGACAGCCATTCCTCAGCCGTGGCTTTACTTTCGCAATTTAGCCTTCTGCGAACGCTGTCAACAAGAATTTCGGCTCCCCCACCAGGAACACTATCGAGCCCAGCAGCTACCAAACGCTCAACTACCACTGATACTGGCTGCTGCGACAGACGAGAAAGGTGCAGAATCTCCGGCGGGGACAAGGCATGTAGTTTGAAATCTGGATACCTCGTCTTAATCTGGACAAATAGATCTTCATACCAGTCGAGCGGCAAGTCTGGGTTGTGCCCTCCTTGTAACAACAACTGCACGCCGCCTACCGCAATGGTCTCCTCAATCTTCTGGAAAATTGACTCGAAACCAAGGACGTAGCCATCCGAGGCTCCGATAGGTCTATAAAAGGCGCAAAAGGCACAACGAGCGATGCAAACATTAGTGTAATTGACGTTGCGATCAATGATGTAGGTTACGAGTCCGGCTGGATGTCTCCGTGCTCGAACAGCCCCGGCTAGACGACCTAACTGACTCGTCGAGCAATCTAGGTAGAGCTCAAGTGCTTCGTCGCGATCAAGTCGCGTCCCAGCCAGCACACGGTCCGAAATAGACGAGACACTCATCGTTCCGGTCTCTCAAAAGAACCGGAGGTCAGCGCTGGTTTGAACCAGTCGGAGTTCGTGTGCGTATTCAAAAAATTTCTTGAGTCCAGATAGCGCCCTATCATCGAGGCCAAATGATACGTTCTTGCGAAGATATTCCCGAGCGACTTCTTGCTGCTCCTCATCGTAATTAGAGCAATGATCTGCCACAATTTGATCTATCGACTGACTGCCACCATTACGCGCACCCTGAAGCGCCTGGATGTGCTCATCAGCTAGCATGCCACTTCTTCCCACCCAGGTCGCCCACACGAAAGGCAACGAAGTCAGTGCCGACCATTCGTCTCCCAGATCCACTTTCTCAAGACCCTGCCTCTCATAATCAAGAAATAAAGCAGGGTCGCCAATTAAGAGGGCCGCATCGCACCGTTTCAACATCACAGGCAAGTCTGGCCTCAGCTTCACAAACTTCGGTTCAATTTCCCACGACTCCGCACACAAAATCCGGAGAAGCATACTCGAGGTCCGAGAATTACTATCGACCGCGATCGAGCGCAAGGAAGTGACAGGACGGGTCGTGAACAAAGCGACAGAGGCCACATCGCCATCGGAAGCCACTGCAAGATCTGGGACGATACGATAGTCGGGGTTTTCGAGATATTCGATAGATGGAATCAAACCAAGTTCCACCGAACGATCATGTAATTGAGCGGCACACCGAGCTGGAACATCATAACGAAGATCAAAAAGATCATTCCGGCTGTCCAAACCATGTACAAGCGGTTTGGCGTTTAGGTATTCAACCGCGGAGACGCGCACTACACTCATGACCTGATGAAACTCCCGTTCCAATCGTCAAGGGTTAAGAGATTCAACCCTCATCAGCTACCTCTTCGAAGCCACCATTTCTTCTGATCGCAGTAAGCCCGGCTGCGGCAATGTTCCGCAGAATCTCTTCCCTCGGCGAACGGCGCCATCCTTGATCACTGGAAGCAACCGCTGAAACTGCGTCCACGTCGTCGGCACCGAAGGTCAACGCCACTTGGGACAACTTCGAACCGTGCCGCGCCCAGTCAACCTGAATTGAGCCGATATTGTCAACTAGGAGTCGCGCAAGTGCAACCCTCCGTAAGTCACCGTATCCGGTAGAAGGCAGATCCGGGTCCATCCTAGCCAGCGGTGCGAGGCTCCGAAATACGGTTCCAACTCTCTTCCACGAGGCTACCTCAAGCAACGCCTCCCGAAAGGTTGCACCTGATGGAGAATCCACACAAAGACTGGCTACATCCATTCCACCGGCTCTCAGCGCTGCCAGGATCGGCTCTGGCTTGCCAAGTGCATCGAACGCAACTCTAGATACCATCGCCAGTCCAGCCTGGCGCAATTGCTGGAGTAATCTTTCAAGTTTTTCAGATTTATTCCCGCAAAGATCTAACAGGTCTTCAAGCGCAAACCCCGTAACGGGCACCACACCGGCCCAATCCGCTAAGGCTTTGACAGCCTTGATTGTCTGGGACACTGTCTCAGGGCGACCGACCAGTCGAACCTCTCCAGCTTGTTCCGGAATCGGATCTGACGCCTCGGCGTTATCGAGTGGCACCTCTACAACCTGCACAAAGGTGACCCGATCACCGTGATGACGGCGTCGAGCTTCATCAGCAGCCAACCCAACAGAAATCAGGTCTGACCCTGCAGTCAGCGCCTCCCAATCTTGCTCTTCAAGGGAAACGGATTGCTCGATTCTCTGAAGCGCCCTTGTCAGGGCTTCATCCATCGGCACAAAAACTTCCATTTAGTCTTGCTCGCACATGTAAAACCAGACCGCCATCAGCTCAGCCACCGACCAAATTAAATCTAGTTACCCTTCCCCTACCTCGTCCCCTCAGTTCCAGTCTACCCACCAATGAACCTCCCTTCGCCTTCCTTCATCTCAACAGCTACCCGCTGAGCCAATGCTAGGGCGCTCCTCCCTCCCTTTCCATCAACTCGGGGTTGTCCACCCGTTGAAACCGCATCGATGAAGTCGGCCAACTCATACTCCAAAGGTTCGCCCATAGGTGCCTCAAGCTTGCCTCCGTTGATAATTGGTATCGACTCTGTAGTCCGATCAACATGCCATGATTCAGCCTGCTGCTCTGCACAGTCAACTGAGATATAAGCGTCTCTCTGGAAGAATCTGAGCTTTCGCACACGATCGCGACTAATCCTGCTTGCAGTCAAATTCACTAAACAGCCTGACCCAAAACGTATTCGTACATTGGCAATGTCCACATGGTCGGTCAGCACCGGGACACCAACAGCCTCGATACTTTCCACCTCATTCCCCACAACAGATTGAACGATGTCAAGATCATGGATCATTAAGTCGAACACAACGTCAACATCAAGACTCCGCGCCGTAAAGGCACCAATCCGATGAACCTCAATAAATCGTGGTGCCTTAACAAGTGGCAGTGCGGCAGCAACTGCGGGATTATGTCGCTCAGTGTGTCCCACTGCCAATATCGCACCAGCGGCAGAAGCCGCTTCGACCATTTCATCTGCTTCAGCAACCGTCAAAGCCATAGGCTTCTCAACGAGTACCGAAAGTCCTCTCTCAAGCAAAGGCAACACGACTGGGTAGTGGAATTCAGTGGGTACAGCAACAATCACCGCCTCTACTCGCCCTGGAAGCGCAGTGACATCGGTCTCCGCTTGGGCACCCACCTGATTTGCCACCTCAACTGCTCGGCCTCTATTGATATCGACAACTGCCTCAAGTTGAACATTCGGAAAAGTCGACAGAATTCGAGCATGATTCCGGCCAAAATGACCGACTCCAACAACCGCAACTTTAACCCCATTACTTTCAGTCACTATCACACCGTCGATACGCCCGACCCACCACGGTCAATCCACAATCATCTGCTTCCCTGACAAACTGTTCTCCATCGAGAATCAGGGTCCGTTCCGCATCAATTGAAAGAACCGAAGCTCCCACTTTAGCCATAGCAACCAATGTCGGTAACCCCACAACGGGCACATCGAACCTCATGTCTTGACTTGGCTTTGCAACTTTGATGATCGATGTTCCTGACCCGGCCAAAGCACCGGCCCGTTCGATCACAGCATCGGTCCCCTCCATAGCCTCTACCGCCACAACCGCCTGGTCCTTAACAACGACCGTCTGACCAATGTCCAAACCAGCAATCGCATCTGCCATTCCATATCCGAAATCCAGGTCAGCACGCTCCTCAACCGATGGGCGACGGCGAGTCAGCACACCGCTACCAGCAAGTAGTGGTCGCAAAAACGCTGTAGAGTCCTCAAGTTCGATACCGTGCTCTAGGAGCACATCAGCCACAACCGAGATAACCGCATCTGTATTTCTGGTTTTCAGCCGGCCCAACATCTTCATCGCCGTAAAATCCGGCCGTATATCAGTAAAGATTTTCGTGTGCTTAACCTGTCCAGCCATCACCGCCCGTGTCACACCAGCACGCCGCAAAATAGCTATACACTTTCCCAGTTGGCCCAGCGACACCCAGTGTACCTGAGCGACCGGAGAATTCGCAGCCACCGCCATTAAGCCGGGGTGCGTCTCTCCCTTGATCGCGACGATGGTCACTTCATGACCTAACCGTCTAGCGCCCTCTAAAGCTAAGAAAGGGAATCGCCCATTTCCCGCAATCAGACCCAGTTGCATCAGATAACCTGCGTGGCCCTGTTCCGTGAGCCCTCAATGACGGACAACATCGACGAACGTGAGTCAGAGTGAGAGGCCCACAAGCGGAACTACCGCGGCATTACTGTTCTTCCGTCACGACCACTTGAAGACGCTTGGGTGGGCGACGCAAATTTACACCCCGCTCAGATGAACGAATAAAATTGACCAAATAGTCCACCTCAGGACAGCGCAATAGTGCATCTTGATCTATTTGCTGAAGCGCCTGCGTAGTGTTCAACTTTGACTGCAGCAGATAGCGGAACGCACGTTTGAGTTTCGCTATTGTCTCTTCCGGAATTCCTCTTCGCTCAAGTCCGATGGTGTTAAGATCGTAGATTCTTGCACGGTTACCCACAATCCTCGCATAAGGCAAGGCATCTAGAGTAACCACAGAATATCCACCAATGAAAGCCTGCCGCCCGACACGACAGAAAGGATGCACGCCGGAATACGCGTTAATGTAAGCTTCGTCCTCGACCTCAACATGTCCGCCTAATGTAGCTCCATTCCCGAAGATTGTTCGATCACCTACAATACAATCGTGCGCTACATGGGCGTAGGCCATGAAAACATTGTCGTCACCGATCCGGGTAACGCCACCTCCTCCTCGAGTTCCACGGTGAATCGTGACAAATTCACGGAGGATATTGCGCCGTCCAATAACGAGGTTTGTACGCTCCCCTTTAAACTTAAGATCTTGTGGAACTAACCCGATCGAAGAGAAAGGGAAGATCTGTGTCTCGTCGCCGACCTCGGTCCACCCGTCAAGAACAGAGGAGGCCCCAATTGAGCATCCGGCACCAATCCGAACATTTGGCCCTATAACTGCGTGTGGCCCTATAACGCTGCCGGCTCCAATCTCAGCCCCTGAGGCCACATTAGCTGTTGGATCGATCCGCGCCTCGTCGCGAACAAGCCCAATCAGGAGCTCCGCCTCCGCAACAATCTGATCATCAACTCGGGCCACTGCAGCTACGGCCGCTAGTCGACGGCGGCGGCGACGAATTGAAACTGCCAGGTGAAGTCGATCTCCGGGCACAACCTGCCTACGGAATCGAGCATTATTTACACTTCGTAAAACAGTACGCACCGCTGAAGGCTCAATTGCACGATCCAACAGCAGCACACTAGCCGCCTGCAACAAAGCTTCAATCATCAAAACTCCCGGCATTAGTGGAGTACCGGGAAAGTGTCCCTGGAAAAATTCCTCATTGACCGTCACATTCTTCACGGCCACAAGACGGACACCTGGCTCATGTTCTATCACCCCATCCAAGAGAACAGACGGATAACGGTAATAGAGCTGATCCAGAAGCTCGGTAAAGTCCAAAGGCACAGTCGTCGCTAAGGCCCCGGACGAAGCTTGATTTGGCGGAAGACTAGACATCTCCTAACATCAACCTGTCAATGCTAAAACACACTCGCACCATAGGTGGAGGACTCAATCAGGAAGGCACCACAGCACACCAACAGTTCGGTTAGCAGGTGTCCACCATCCCTTATGGATTCTGGTTAAGGTCCTCGATAATATCCGCCGAAATATCTAGAGACGGATCTGCCCAAATTAAACCACCTTCACCAGCATTGAAAATGAATTGCAGTCCTTTAGCTGCAGCCACCCGATTTATAGCAGGCACCAACTTTGATTGAAACTCAAGCTGGAGCGTCTGCTGCAACTGAGCGACTTCGGCCTCAGCGTCCTGAGTCATTCGCTGGATCTCTAGATCCAAACGTTGGATCTCTTGCTGAAGCTGTAACTGCGCCTCAGCGCTCATGACGCTTGAATTCTGTTGGAGCTTCTGCTGAGCAGCCTCCAACTCGCCGTTCCGAGCCTGGAGTTCAGAAATCTTCTGTTGGCTCAACTGCTCAACCTGCTGGTTGGCTGCCATCCCAGCAGTCGACTCAGAAGCAATCCTCTGCAAATCCACATAAGCAGTTATGGCATCTGGGGGAAAGGGCAGACGGGCTTGTGGGGGCTCTGCCTGCTGCCCTGTCACCGTGACTGACGTGAACATCACCACCACGACTATAGCCGCCGCGAACACACTCAACAGTTTCATCAGAATCAATCCTCGGACTTGAGTCAGTGCCTCTGTCATACCTGCCGAAGCAGGCCTGATTGTAATCCGTCGCCGTACGACGACGAACCACCCATAGCCTATCAGGATAGCATCGCCCTGTGCGAATGGCCGTGCCTACGAATCAACCCCAACCATCCTTCCAAACCCTAAAGCTATGAACACGGGATAGTGAGCTGCTAGAACGTCGAACCCATAGCGAACTTGAATACTGTTGCCTCCTGTTCCTGAAACCGATCATTGAGAATACCCTCGCGTTGAGGATTCCACGCATAAATCAACCGAAATGGAATATTCAAAACCGGCATGAAGAATCTCATCTCAATGCCAGTCGACGTTCTAAAGAGATCGGTCGAAAAGTCTTGGTCAAAATCGGCAACCTGCCCAGCATCGTAGAAAAACACAAGCCGCACGGGGTTTGCGATGGAAATCATATACTCAAAGTTCGCTAACAGGCTCTTGTTGCCACCAATCACTAGACCGCTTCCCTGAAAAGTACCGTCTGGATTGATAATCAAATCAGCAGGACCAACACTCCTAATATCGAAACCTCTAAGATCAAAATCGCCACCCATTGTCAACTTTTCAAAGATCGGAAGCGAATGACCACTAGTTGAACCAAAGGGAGCAAGGTATTCACCACGCACGCGAAAACCAAACGTCAATCGTTGAGTCTGCCTCAAATACCAGACTCCTTCTGCGCTTGGCTTGAAAAAACTCGTGTCACCTCCAGCACCGGCCAATTGGACTCCCAACGTGTATCTCGTGCCAGTCGTAGGAAAAATAGGGTGGTCTACTGTGTTTCTTAAGAAGCTAGGGGTAACCTTGCTAATCGTCCTCTCGTTACCTTGGCCCAGTAACAGTGCATCCTGCAGAAACGGGTTATACCGGAGAAGCTGTGGGTTCAGGAAAATTGGATTGAGTTCCCGAACAGATGTCTCCTCATACGAATACCCCAAGAACATCTGTGACCATTGACCCACCCTATAGCCAAGCGACGTAGTCGCACCAATCGAAGACTGGGTAAACTGATTGATGAACCGAATATCACGTCGAAAGACATTAAATCCAGCTGTCACAGGCTTCCCGAACAGGTATGGTTCAGTAAAACCAACTGTGTAATTCTTCATGCGCTCGCCGTTCTGCAATTGCAGCTGCAAAGATTCCCCGCGTCCCATGAAGTTAGTGGTCTGAAATGCAAGTTGCAGAAAGAAACCATCGTATTGAGAAGCGCCGGCACCGAATGTCAGCTGATTCAGGTTGGCCTCTTGGACATTTAGGGTCAAGTCGACCTCGTTCTCTACGCCAGGCCGCTTGTCAATCTGAATCGCAGTTTCCTCATCGAGTGGTTCAAAATAGCCGAGCTGATTGATCCGCCGAACCCCAAAACGTAGGGCCTCAGTGTTAAAAACGCCACGCTCAACCAGAACCAGCTCTCGCCGGATGACCTCATCGTGTGTAGTGTTATTACCGACAAAGGTGATTCGGTTAACAAAATATTGGTCACCCTCTTGGATCTGGATTGTCACATCAACAACAGGAGCTCCTTCGATACGAGTTGGCAATCCGTCTGGCTGTGGCTCGATCCTGGGCACCAAATTCGGAAACCCTGTCATCTCATAGTAACCAGCCTGGCCATATGCCTCACGCGCACGCTCAAGGCCTTCTCGAACAACTCCGTCTGAGTAATATTCTCCTAATTCCACATCCTGAAAGAGTAGCTCGAGCAGCTCAGACCGCCGCTCCTCATCGTGACCCTCGAATTTCAAGCTGCCAACTCGGTATCTTTCACCCTCACTAATAGGAATCCGAAGTCGAACGGGGCGGGTTTCACCATCTTCTGACTCATCCCCATACTCCAGTTCTGGCTGCCCCACCTGGGCATCGATATAACCGTTATCTTGATAGTGAGCAATCAATGCCTCAGCATCTTGCTCAAAACCCTGGGGCCTATAGGTCCCACGCCCGTTAATAAAGGAAAACAACCAACGCTCTTTGGTATTCTCCATCTGCCCCTTTAACGAACGTTCGCTTAGGTTTTCGTTCCCCACAAACGAAATATTCGACACCTGAACCTTAGGTCCTTCGTCTATGTTGAACGTAAGCCGAACCACCTTCGGTCCACCAGCAACTGGCGTGATTTCATGGGATACTTCGGCGAATTGAAACCCCTTTTCGGCCCACATCTGCCTGAGAATGATCTCTGTTTGGCTGATTACTCCAGGCCCAATCCTGCTGTCTAAACGCAGTTCGACACCAACCCCCTGCAATGCTTCGTCAATTTCTGCCCGGTCATACTCGTCAGAACCCTCGAAACTAACGATCCGTACTCGTTCGCGCTCTTCCATGAGGAAGAGTGCGCGCCTACCTTGAACACCATTTGGATAAGGATCGTCGATGATCTCAATCGTCAAATCGGTCAAGAACCCTGTGTCCCACAGCCGCTGATAATCAGCCAATAGCACTTGCTCGACAGTCTCATCAAAGGGAGTCCAACGACCTTGTGATGGAAGACTGACGTAATCGTCTATCTCCATGTAATAGAGATATGTCTGAAATTCGACACTAGCTACATTCCCTTGTGTGGGAAACCGGAGTTCGATCGTTGTGAACAAAGGCGGTGACCCAGTCGGAGGCAAAATCGTCTGTGATGGCGGTTGCCCACCAGCAGCATGAATCCCTAGCCCCATGAGGCCGTAAATAAAAACCAATCCCAGTGTTGCACCTATCCGCACCTTTGTTCCCATCTCCCAGTCCATACTTAAGTAGCTCTGTGGAAATTACCGCTCAACAAGCTTCAGCGTCCAGATTGAGCCCCTGACTCAATGGACGTGCTCCGCTGCCCCCAATGAGCTTCTCTGCCGTGCATCTGCCTCTACAAGAACATTTGGTTGCTAACTAGGTAGCGACGTCTATATCTAAGCAATTGGCCGTCAGACGCCGTCCCGTGTAGGTGTGGCCCACATCCCGGTAGCTCAGTTCGCCAGCATCCAAATAAACCTCTATTTCGCCACCACTCAACGACCCTCGAATGAGTTCTTCGGAAAGCGGATCCTCAATATAACGCTGAATCGCTCTTCGTAACGGTCTTGCCCCGTAAGAGCGGTCTTTACAAGTCAACTCGATTATCCAGTCGACAACTTCTTGAGTAAGTGCAATGTGGAGTTTCCGGTCAACGAGATGTTCGTTGAGTTGTTCAACAAGCATCACAGTGATCCGACGAAGGTCTTCATCTCCAAGCGAATCAAAAACAATTAATTCGTCTACTCGGTTAACAAAC
Organism: Acidobacteria bacterium UBA2990; assembly: GCA_002347025.1. GTDB lineage: Bacteria > Acidobacteriota > Vicinamibacteria > Vicinamibacterales > UBA8438 > UBA2990. The sequence continues at coordinate 54,752 of DEAE01000010.1, read as the reverse complement.
TCAGGATTGAAGGTTCGGCGCACTTCCCCAAGCACCATCTCACTAACACTACGCTCAATCTCCACAGCATTTGAGGGCTGAAACCCAAACGAGGACCGCTTCTGAATAAATCTGGCACCAATATTCGACGTCATGATGATTATCGTGTTCCTGAAGTTCACACGATTACCCAACCCGTCGGTCAGGTGGCCATCTTCCAACACCTGCAGCAATATGTTGAAGAGATCCGGATGAGCCTTCTCCACTTCATCGAGTAGCACGATCGAATATGGATGACGCTTCACTTTTTCAGTCAGCTGACCACCTTCGTCATGCCCCACATAGCCAGGCGGCGAACCGATAAGCTTGGACACGGAATGCTTCTCCATGTACTCGGACATATCGAAACGAATCAATGCCGAATCGCTACCGAACAGAAAATTTGCAAGCGCTCTAGCTAACTCTGTCTTGCCAACACCAGTTGGACCAAGAAAAATGAAACTGCCAACGGGTCTTTGGGGAGATCTGAGGCCAGCACGTGAGCGGCGAATCGCCCGAGATATTGCGGAAATAGCATGCTCTTGGCTAACCACTCGCCTATGAAGTTCTGTCTCCATTTGTAGCAACTTGTCGCATTCGGCTTTACTGACGGTATCCAACGGAACACCAGTCCAGGTAGAAACCACCTCGTCGATCTCCCGCTTGCCAACTTCGACTGGTCTAGAGCCAGCTCGAACGTCAAATTTCTCCCTTACATATTTGAGGTTCTCACGCTCGACAACCTCTTGTTCTTTGAAGTACTGAGCTTTCGCAAAGTCCTTGCGCGCAGCAGCCGTTTCCATTTGTTCCACCGCCACCCGGATATTGCGATTAATGTCACCAAATTCTTCGCTAAAATTAGCCTCACGCAACTTGACAAGGGCTCCGGCCTCATCAATAAGATCAATCGCCTTGTCAGGCAGGAACCGCTCGGTGATGTAGCGGCTCGATTGGTAGACGGCGGCCTCAAGCGCATCGCTGGTATAGGCGACATGGTGGAAAGCCTCGTAGCGGTCCTTCACGCCAAGCAACACCTCAAGGGTCTCTGTTTCTGTCGTGGGCTCAACCTTAACCACCTGAAATCGCCTCTCAAGCGACCGGTCCTTTTGAATATTCTTTCGATAGTCGGCCGGGGTTGTTGCTCCTATACACCGGATCTGACCTCGTGAAAGAGCTGGTTTTAAGATGTTCGCTGCATCTAGTGACCCTTCAGCCGACCCAGCACCTACTAGGGTATGCAGCTCATCGATAAATAGGATGATATTTGAACTCTCAGCTAACTCCTTCATGATTGCCTTTAGCCGTTCCTCAAACTGTCCACGATACTTCGTGCCAGCAACAACGAGTGAAATATCGAGAGACAGCAGCCGTTTGTCCCCCAAAAAATGTGGCACGCCACCGTGGACAATCCGCTGCGCAAGGCCTTCAATGATAGCCGTCTTCCCCACACCAGGCTCACCAATCAAAACAACATTGTTCTTAGTCCGCCTGCAGAGCACCTGCTGTAATCGCTCGACCTCATTCGAGCGACCAACCAACGGGTCTAGTGAGTTTTTCATAGCCAGATCAGTCAGATCCCGGCTAAATTCAGCCAACAGTGGTGTTTCCTTGACGCGGGTGAGTCCAGTCTTTTCGTTAAGCAGCTGGACAACATCCTCGCGGACGGTAGTCAGGCGCATACCTTTCTCGACCAGAAGGGAGGCCGCTACGCTCCGCTCCTCTCGCAAAAGGCCTAATAGGAGATGTTCGGTGCCCACGTAATTGTGGAGTAGCCGGTCAGCTTCTTCACTTGCCGACTGGAGAACGCGCTTGGTCTCGGTACTGAAAGGAAGCTCGACCGAAGTGGAAACTTTCTCTCGAAAAACAGTCCGCCCTTCGATGTCCTTTCGGATTCCCTCTAGGGACAAATTTGATCTAGCAAAAATACGACTCGTAAGACCTTTACCTTCTCGGATCAAGCCAAGCAAGAGATGTTCGGTTTCAATCGAGATGCTTCCGAGCTGGCTCGCTTCGTAACGAGCAAAAAACAGAACCCGACGTGCCCGTTCCGTGTAGCGCTCGAACATCGGTCGCCTCCCTGTCTAGTCTGCTCTTTCAATCCATCGAGAGGCCGTCACCAGATTTCGCCGCCCATCTCCGTAAGCCATCATTAGTGCTGAGCACCTACGAGATAGTACTTTTGCCCAAAACCGCTGGACTTAACTCTAGGCTCAGAACTGCACACCACACAAAATCGAGACCAAGCGCCGTCCTGCCTCAGACCATATTATAAATCAAAGTTCGCGCATAGGCCGTCCGCATTTATTCCAAAAGTACCTAGAAGCGCAATGGTTTAGGGAAAGCCATACTAAAGAGAACCTTTGAAGCCTACCCACACCAAGGCCTGGCTAAAAAACGACTAGGAACCACAAGCATGAACCCGATTGAACATCAACCCACCAAGCTACCTATTGTCAAAATACTCCCTGCAAAATCAAGCTCGGCGAACTCCCCCTCCCTCTAACCGCAACACCCGATCGCAGGACTCGGCAAGCCGTAAATTGTGTGTGGCGATTAATGAAGTGAGTTGATGATTTTCATGCATTCGGCGAAGCAAAGACTGGAGTTCGCCCCCAGTCCGCTCATCGAGGTCTCCAGTGGGTTCGTCTGCTAGTAGCAGTGCTGGTCTCATAACCAGGGCACGGGCAACCGCAACCCTCTGTTGTTCGCCCCCAGACAGCATCCCAGGTCTGTGTCCGATTCTATCGCCAAGTCCAACTTCCTTCAGCAAGGCCTCTGCACGCATGTTTGCCTCACCGGATCCAAACCGAGCAATACGCAGCGGCATAGCTACATTCTCTAGTGCAGTGAATTCCGGTAGCAAATGATGAAACTGAAACACAAAACCGATGTGCTGGTTCCTGAAAGCCACCCGTGAGTCATCATCTATTCGTACGAGATCGGTGTCACCGATAGTAATGGTACCTGAATCGAAACGATCCAACCCCCCAACCAACTGCAGCAGGGTGCTCTTACCAACTCCAGAGGCACCAACGATCGCAACCATTTCGCCACGAGCAACTGAAAATTCTAACCCCTTCAGCACAACAATGTTTCGGTCCCCCACACTATAGCTTTTTGAAACAGCCGTGATCTCCAAGAAAGCCATTGAGTTTGTGAATATCAGGTGGAGACTTAGCGGGTCCAGGTAATGGTTCTTTCGACGACTCCCCACAACCTCAATCGCCCGTTCATGACAATCACTGATACCTTAGCGCCTCAGCCGGCTCATACCGAGCAGCTTGACTGGATGGATACAACGTCGCCAACAAACACACGCCCAAAGCCCCAAGAACTACAAGCACCAAATCACCCAAAGCGAGCTTAAACGGTATCCAAGTGACATCGTACACGTCAGGAAGTTGAATCAGGCGGTAACGATCCACAACAAAAGACAATGCGGCCCCGCAGAATGCCCCAATAGTGGTCCCAATAGTTCCAATAATTGCACCTTGCAGTATGAAGATTTGGCGAATACTCGCCGACGACGCCCCCATCGTCTTCAGAATAGCAATATCACGACTCTTCTCCATCACGAGCAGAACCAACGATGCCACTATATTGAGAGCTGCGACCATGATTATGAGTCCGATAGTTATTCCTATCGCCATTTTCTCAAGCCACAGGGCTGAGAATAGCGCGCTATTTAGCTGTCCCCAATCCTCAGCCAAATAATCAGAGCCTAGTGTCGCTGGAACCGCCTTTGCAACTGCCGGTGCATCTTCAAGAGCTTCCACTCTCAATTCCATCAGATCAACTTGCTCTTTTCTAAACAGCCGTCTCGCCACATCAAGGTTAACAAAGCCATAAGAACTGTTGTACTCTCGTAGCCCTAGGTCGAAAACACCAACCACTGTGAGCCGACGTACCCTCGGCACCATCCCCATCGGTGACAGTGTCGCGCCCTGAGGTGTCAGCACCGAGATACTGTCTCCCAGAACAGCACCCAGCGAGAACGCAAGATCTTCTCCTATAACGACCCCACCTAGTGCATTAGCCTGCTCTTCCTTTAACCCATCAAGACTACCTTGCTGCACTGACCGCCTGACATCGGTCACTTGAGATTCCAAATCCGGATCGATACCTTTGAGCGATATAAAAGCCTCGCCTCCCCCGGCTGTCGCTACTGCCCTTCCCAAGATGGCGGGAGCTACCCCGACAACACCTGGCACAGTCTTCAGCTTATCGATCTCTTCCAGGTAGTCCACAAAGCCACCACCGATTAACTTATAGACATAGACATGTGCCGCTGAACCAATGATACGGTCACGCAGTTCCTGCTGCATCCCAGTCATCAGGGCAAGTGCCACAATCAACGCCATAACACCAACGGCAACCCCAGTCATAGACACAGCCGAAATAACCGAAAGGAATGCTTGTCGCCGCCGAGCTACCAAATAGCGAATAGCAACATAAAGTTCAAAAGGAAGGTTCATACCTAATCATCTCTTCCTTCACTTGCTGGGTTCGTTCCAACTTCCGAGTCTTCCCGCTTGCTTCGCATGAGGGGAAACAGAATGACATCTCGGATCGATGGACTATTGGTCATGACCATTACCAACCGATCTATGCCGACCCCCTCACCTGCTGTCGGCGGCAGGCCATATTCAAGAGCTCGTATGTAATCGTGATCCATCTGATGGGCCTCTAAATCCCCACCTTGACGATTACGCAGCTGTTCCTGAAACCGCAATTTTTGGTCGACTGGATCATTAAGTTCACTGAAGGCATTAGCCAGCTCCATCCCAGCCACGAACAACTCGAACCGCTCAACCGTATCGGGATCGTTTTTCATTTGCTTAGAAAGCGGCGAAACTTCGGTCGGAAAGTCATGAACAAACGTTGGTTGGATGAAAGTCGGTTCACAAAGGTGCTCAAAGATCTCCACTGTGATTTTCCCGGGCCCCTGACTTTCGCTCGGCTCCAGACCAAGCCGCTCGGCCAACAGCGCCACAGTCGACCTAGCTCGAAGTTCATCCTCGGACACTTCTTTTCCGAGCTTTTTTGTCGCCGCCTCGCAAACAGCTTGCCTTAAGGCAACACGCCGATACGGCGGCCGAAAAGACAAAGTCTCCCCAGCGTAGGTTACCTCCTCACTCCCAACCGCTTCGCGAGCAACGGTCGCCAGTAAGTCTTCAGTCATAGCCATTAATTCACGATAGTCGCTATAAGCTTGATAGAACTCAAGCATCGTAAACTCAGGATTATGCTGCTTCGAGATTCCTTCATTCCTGAAGTTTCGGTTAATCTCGAAGACCCGTTCAACCCCCCCAACCACCAAGCGTTTGAGATAGAGCTCCGGAGCTATTCTGAGGTAGAGTTCCATGTCCTGAGCGTTGTGATGCGTTACAAATGGGCGAGCCAGAGCCCCCCCAGCGACTGGCTGCATCATCGGTGTTTCCACCTCTAGAAACTTTCTATCTACAAAGAACCGCCTAATCTCCCTCAGGATCCGCGCCCTTGTTTCAAAAACAGAACGGGACACAGGGTTCACGATTAAATCCAAATATCTCTGGCGATGACGCGTTTCAATATCGGTCAGACCGTGCCATTTCTCTGGTAACGGCAACGTGCACTTAGCAAGAAATTCGAGGCGGGACACCCACACGGTCAGCTCGTCAGTTCGAGTTCTGAACAGTCTGCCTTCCAGACCGATGAAATCGCCAACATCAAGCAGGGAGGCAATAGCAAAATCCCTCTCACACAATGAGTCTTTCCGAAGGTAGATCTGCAGCCGTGAGAGACCATCCGAGATTACAAGAAACCGAGCCTTCCCAAAATTTCTAACAATCAAAATCCGACCAGCAGTCGCAAGATTGACGTGATCTGAATCAAGTGTATTACCGTCAGTCTCGCTGTGTTCTGTAACAATTTCCAGCACCGAACCAGTACAACGAAATGCCCCTGGGTAAATTGGCACACCCAGCTTGGTGATTTCCGTCAAATTGTTGCGTCGCTGTACGAGTTGATCATTCTCTCGAGATTCAGACATAAGTGAAGCCGTAAAGAGCAAGCATCCCCGTCAGCCGACTCAAACTGAGTCGACCGAAACTTCATCCACTAGCTACAAACATCCACTCCCACATCACTGATGGAACGAAAATCCTGCATCTATGTAAGCTCGAGCTTGCGCTTGATCGCATCGAGTACACCATTGACAAAACGGGGAGATTGGTCGTCCCCAAATGTTTTAGCCAGCTCGACCGCTTCATCAATCACCACAGCTACTGGCACTTCATCCAGCAGCAGCTCGTAGACCGCCACTCGAAGCACAATTCGGTCAATCACCGCCATGCGGGAGATTCGCCAATTATCGGCAGCTGCCTCGATCAATGGATCAATTCGATCCAAGGTATCGAGCGTCCCTTGCAGCAAAATATGCGCAAATCGTCTCCGGTTCTCGGCTACTGGCCGCTCAATCCAGTAAGAACTTTCAGCCTCATCAACCGACGAACCAGCAAGTTCGCCTACCTCACGCTGATAGAGTAGTTGAATCGCCGCCTCCCTACCAAAATGGCGACTCTCTCGACTGGAGCGACCGGCATTGCTCACCCCATTCTCTCCGAATCTTTCGGCGGAAACTGCCGGAAAAGCCTTGCCATCGATAGAGCCGCTTGTGCAGCCTCCCATCCTTTGTTTGACGGATCATCTCTAGCCCTCGCCAGAGCCTCCTCCGCAGAGTTTGTTGTCAAAACACCGAATGTCATGGGCACGCCGCTGTCTAGCGAGGCCTCGGTAATGCCCTGAATGACAGCCGAGGCAATTAAATCAAAATGAGGCGTCTGACCGCGAATCAAACATCCCAGACAGATCACCGCATCGACTCGGCCACTTACAGCCAACCGGCGTGCAGCCTGCGGAATCTCAAATGCTCCAGGCACCGAAGCTATAACTACCGAATCTGTGGAAAGTCCAGCCACCTGAAGAGCTTCGAGAGCACCATCACGCAACCGATTCGTAACGAAATCGTGATAGGTGGACAGCACTATAGCCATCCGGAGCTCACAAGGTTCCCCGATACCTGTCAAAGTAGTCATATCTCACATGGCAAGCGTTCTTCATTCTCAGATTAAAAACCCCACGGTGCGGGTCTGCTGAAGATGACCACCGCCAACTCCGTGAGATTAGCTTTTGCCTCAGACACTGACAAGGCCGACACCGCTTATCACCGGCCAGTAAATCCTGGCTTCCGCTTTTCCAGGAAGGCAGTCACACCTTCACTTGCATCATCCGAGGAATAGATCAGCCCAAAAGTATTGCGCTCTAACATTGAGGCATTGACAAGTGACATATCTGACCCGTGGCCAACTGCTTCAAGGATGCCACGCACGGCCGCTGGGGCCTGAACGGCCAAGGCCAAAGCAAGGCGGTTCGCCTCCTCAACCAGCTCTTCGGACTCAACGACACAATTAACCAGCCCTATCCTCAGCGCTTCATCCGCCTCGATCGGATCGCCCGTCAGTAACATCTGGAGGGCACGCCCACGACCTATCAGACGCGGCAAACGTTGGGTTCCACCGAAACCTGGAATAATTCCAAGCGAGATCTCAGGAAGTCCAAGACGAGCACCGCTAGAGGAAATCCGAAGTGTACAAGCCATTGCAATCTCACAGCCACCACCAAGAACAAACCCCTTCAACACTGCAATGACCGGCTTACCCAAACCTTCGATCAGAAAGCACAACTGGTGACCAGCCTCGGAGAACTCTCTAACCTCCTTCGGTCCCAAACTCGCTAACTCTGCTATATCTGCCCCAGCCACAAAAGCGCGGTCTCCAGCACCAGTCAGCACAACGCAGCGAACCGCATCATCCAGCTTGAGATCGAGAAACGTCGACCTCAATTTGCTAATGGTTTGCGTGTTTAAGGCATTCAGAACTGCTGGACGATTCACGGTTACGGTGGCTACAGCATCCGCGTACGAGACCAAAACGCAGTCTTCGTTCATACAGTCTCCTCTGCCGCCACTATACTGCTTCCAGAACTCCACAGCCGCATGAGAGCATGGACTCGCAACTCCGCAAGCCGGCCTGACTCATCCCGAAGCATGAGATACCAAACGCCACAACCAGAGTCCAGATACAGTCACTGTCGCACCAACTGTATCTGCTATCAGATCGCCAAAATCTGGGACACGCCCAGGTACAAATCTCTGATGTAATTCATCCGTGCAACCATACAAAACCGCAAGCACCACTGCCCCCAAAGCCGCACTTGCGGTTACACCCTTCCAAGAAGCGTCAGCCAGTCCGCGTAGCAACAACCCCGCGAGACCGCCGTAAGCAAGACCGTGCCAAACACCGTCGTCGACAGCGGTTGAAGCAGACGGCAATTGAGATAATCCTGAAGTGAGAAAAATCATCAGCATCATGGTCCAAGCTGGACCCCAAACCCATAAACACTTACTAGGCCAAGTCATAAATTGTTGACATACACCGCTCTGCTCGAAGCCTAATCACAACGGCAGAAAGAATAAAATCCAGCCGAGCACCAAGCCAGATCCAACAAACCCAGCAAACAAAAGACCACCGAGCTTGAGCTGTTCTCTCGGCTGGTCTTTCATCAATACAGAGAAGACCAAGGACACTAGTGCCGCAAAGAGCATCATCGCAAATAAGTGGCTACCCATTACCCTAGTCTACCGACGTCCAAGTGCTACGTCATAGGCATCCAAACAAACCAGCATATTGAGCAGACCCGACACTATGGTGAACGTATTTCCATACTCGAAAGATTCAGCTATCACTCGACCTTCACCTAACCCAGCAACCTTCGCAAGGAAATAGGGCAAACCGTTTCCAAGGTCCGCAAAAGCCGCGAGCAGAACCAAAGGCTGCCCAAGATCAAAGGGAAATAGGCGCCCTTCAAACAATAATCCGATCCCGAACATAACTGGCAGAGCCAGCAGGAATGTCACACCCTTCTGACGACGCCCCAGCCAAAGATGGCCAGCACCCGGTATAAACCAAGCTAACATGCCAGCAGTCATAGCACGTCGCGAATCCAGGTTAACCGACACTGCGTTTGAGGCCACAACCATACGCTCTCGTCTAGGATGGCCAGACTTTCGACTCATGTTAACGTCATCCCCAGCGGCGCCGCTTCCACAGCCCGCAGTTCATCTCCAACTAAAAAGGCACCATCTAGTTCGGCGAAAAGTGGCATAGCAGCTGGGTCAAGACCGGCATGACCCCACCCATCGAAACCGTGTATGACAGCCGGCGTATAGCCAGCTCATAACGCGTCGAAATAGGTCAGCCGTCTAAACTCGGCAAATCGCTCACGCAGCAACTCAGGCGTCAGCTGAACCAAACGGTTCAATCCGAAGTCCTCAACCGCAAATGAGGCCAAAACACTCCCAGCGACAATGCCTTTAGTAACCGTGGTGTCAGTCACTTCTCCAGCCGCCGCCAAATAGCCCATGAACCCCCCAGCAAATGTGTCGCCAGCACCTGTTGGGTCGGCAACCCCCTCAAGCGGTAACGCGGGTAATGCGAAGAACCCATCCTCGCGCGTCACTAGCACTCCGTGCTCTCCCCTTTTAATTACCAACATCGATGGTCCCATTTGCTGTATCGCACGTGCCGCTTTGACAAGGTTCGCTTCACCACTCAGCTGACGCGCCTCCTCGTCATTGATCACCAAAGCGTCCACGCGGCTGAGCACTTCGCGCAGTTCCTCTGGTGTTCCATCGATCCAATAATTCATTGTATCTGCGGCAACAAACCTGGGCGCAGCTACCTGATCGAGAACTTCGCACTGTAGCCGCGGATGAATATTTGCGAGAAACACAAACGGCGTCGGCCGATAGCTCTCCGGTAAAATCGGGCGAAATTGATCGAAAACATTCAGATGCGTGTAGATTGTCTCCCTGATATTCAAATCTGAACTGTATTCTCCCTTCCAGCGGAAGGTTTCTCCAGACACATGCTGCAAACCGGCAAGATCTATGCGCCGACCTTCAAACACTTGCATCTGCTCATTGCTGAAATCATCACCCACCACTGCAACCAAGCGTATACCAGTGAAAAAGGAGGCAGCTACGCTGAAGTAGGTGGCGGCGCCTCCTACAACCCTCGAGACTTCACCAAATGGGGTCTTAATGGAATCAAACGCAACGGAACCGACGGTCAGAATGGGATACACGAGTGAACAACTACCTTTCGGACTTCCACACAGTAAAGGGCTTAGATTTGGCGAAGGCCGTACCACGGAACAATGCCGAGCCTACCAGATATCCACCCTCGCTCAATCAACCTGGACATACTTCCCGATAATTGGCGCCAAATCACGTCTGACACTAAGCGGAATCATATCGGGGCGAGTAATGATAGCTGAGCCAAGTGCAGCAGCGCATTCACAGTCTCTACGAGTTGGCAATTGACCCACGGCCTTGCTCACAATCTCCTGTGCCGTAAGAGCATTCTTGGTCAAATTGTTGATGATCATTTCTACAGTCACATCTTCATGTCCTTCATGCCAGCAATCGTAATCGGTTACCAGTGCAAGCGTGGTGTAGCACATCTCTGCCTCTCGAGCCAGCTTAGCCTCTTGGAGATTCGTCATTCCGATGATGTCAAAACCCCACGAACGATACAAATTGGACTCGGCCAACGTGGAAAATTGAGGCCCTTCCATACAAAGATATGTGCCACCACGGTGAACCTTAGCGCCAGTGCTGCTACCTACTTTGAAGGCAATCTCACTCAGCACTGGACAAAATGGTTTAGCAAATCCAACGTGCGCCACGAGGCCATCTCCAAAGAACGTACTTATTCGACCTCTTGTTCGGTCAAAGAACTGGTCCGGAATGACGACGTCTAATGGCTCATACTGCTCCTGCAGGCTCCCAACCGCACTAGCAGACAGAATCCACTCGACTCCAAGGGTTTTAAAGCCAAAAATGTTTGCTCGGAAATTCAATTCGGATGGCATCAACCGGTGCCCATCTCCGTGCCGAGCCAGAAATGCCACGCGACGACCGTTCAACATACCCACAATAAAAGGAGAGGATGGCTCCCCAAAAGGGGTATCCAGCTGAATTGACTCCCGGTCGGTCAATCCGTCCATATCGTAAAGACCGCTTCCACCAATCACACCGACTTGAATATTCCCAAGTACTGTCTGCACGGGCCTCACTCTCCTCTTGAATCGCTCGCCAATCAGTAGTCACCCACGCTCAACATTAGATATTTTTTTTCGGATCTCAGGCGCTGTTTTTGACGCCGCCAGAACCAAACCCACAATTTCTTCAGCAGCTGTATATGGGTCCACCGTAGTGTCAACCACTTGATCGATCAACCTGTCGTACACGCCAGGTTTAAGAGCATCAGACTCTGCCCGTTCGATGAGCTTGGCTGACACAACCTGTCGCAACCGAAACTCAGCACGTCCTCGTCGACGCCGTTCAAGCGAGGCGGTTCGAGCGATGAATCGGTCTATCGCATCAACAAGGTCAATCACTCCCTCACCCGACGTCGCTTGAGTTTGCAAAACAGGTGGCCGCCATTCCTCAGGACCAGGTTCACGCAACTCCAACATTGATTCGATCTCCATCACAGAACGGTCTGCCCCCTGGTGATCAGACTTGTTGACCACAAACAGGTCCGCCGTCTCCATTAACCCTGCCTTGAGCGCCTGAACCCCATCACCAGCCCCAGGCATGGCAACCACAATCGTCATATCAGATGCGGATGACACCTCAACCTCAGCCTGTCCCACCCCAACAGTCTCCAGAATAATCACATCGAAACCGGCAGCATCAAGTATCACCGCCGCATCACTCGAGGCACTGGCGATACCACCCAATTTGCCACGAGTCGCCATGCTCCTCACGAACACTCCTGGGTCTGGAGCGTGCAACTGCATGCGCAAGCGGTCCCCAAGAACAGCGCCACCACTAAACGGACTTGTCGGGTCAACTGCTAATACGCCAACTGTGCGTTGTCGAGAGCGGAGAATCGTCGTGGCCTGATCCACCAGAGTACTCTTTCCGACTCCGGGTGAACCTGTAACACCGATAATCGAAGCTTTGCCACTATGGGGATAGACACTTCTTATGAGCGCCGCTGCGGCAGGACCCTTGCCTTCCACAACAGTGATGGCTCTCGCTACTGACCTTCGGTCACCACCGACTATCTCGGCTACCAACCGATCCGTCCTATCGCACATACAAGTCAATCCAGATCCCTGCCCACAGTAGCCGAGATTTGACAAGGTCGACCATAGTGATTGCCATTTGCAGAATACCGTGTCAGGCCTCACTCAATGTAGACCTGGCCAGGGGACACAAGTCTTCTCTCTCGTCTAAGTTCCGATCAATCAAGGTGACAGGGGCATATCGAGCGAACAGTAGCCAACAACGACACTCGCGCACCATGCAATTCGCCTAGGTCAGCACCCAATATCCGAATTTTGGCAAGCAAGACAGTAGCGTTCCATACTGGCGGGCTGGACACTATTTTTTGTCGCACCCCCACGTGTAATGGCCCCCAGTTAAACGCGAAAACGGTATAGCAATGAAGTCGGTGCTGATCGATAGAACAGAAAAGCTATCAAGCTGCTGACACTCTACCACACAGGCCAATGCCCTGTCGGAGGCGACGCAAGAAATTCGGAACTCGTAGCTTCCTCTAACTGGAGGACTCCATCCCAGCCATCATGACTCTGGTATTATGTCTGCCGTGATACCGCGATCCAGGCTCAATGTAACGACACCAATATTGTCGCCAGCAAACCACAGGGATCTAGAAGCAGCCGGTGGCTAAAGCAACACAGGATGCCGATGCGACGAGAATGCGCGATAGTGGTGGCCTGAATTCGGCTGCTTCGACGTGGTCTTTCAAAACCAGACTCGCCGGCCTGCTATCCCAAGCCAGCCTCTTTCAAGCGTGCATTGTAACTGTGTTACTAGGAACTGCTGCGCCGGTCCAAGCTGACCTGACCGCCTTCGCTGGCACACAAGGAAACCCCTCCAGCCAAGTTCGTGGTTTTGGACTCGGACTATCGTTACTGATGTTCGGCGTCGAATTCGAGTACTCCGACACAACACCAAGAACCCGAAACGGGCTAGCGGGAACACAAACGGGGATGTTTAACCTTTTGGCGCAATCTCCGTTTGTCATTTCACACCTACAGTTCTACGCAACCATCGGCGGGGGATTTTACAAAAGCAAGGAAGCCACCTTGCAGGAAACTGGTCGGGCAACCAACGCCGGTGGAGGGGTTAAAATCTCTCTCACAGGCCCCATCCGGCTTCGCATCGATTATCGGGTTTTCATGCTGACAGGAGGACGGCAAGGGACCCAACAACAGCGGTTTTACACTGGCCTGAACTTGGCTTTCTAAGACGTGGCCTAACTTTCCTGTTCAAAGGCACCCATCAAGAAAGAACAAAGCTCCCGATTCCGACCGGTAGTCACTGCCTAAACAGAAAATCGTTCGCTAAGAGCCCGTCATCGCTCGGGCGGAGACACAAAGGCCCCACAACCCAACACGTGCGGAGGACAGCGGGTAGCAAGACCCGCTCCCTCCGCGCACCTCGCAGGTCACCAAATCCTCAACAACTAGAAACCTGCCACGAGACTAAGATTCATTATCTGCTGGCCACCGCCTTGAAGGGCCTCAGTGTAGCCCCCATAGAGAGCTCGCACTTCATCCCCATTTCCTGGCGGCCCACCGCCGTATTCCTCGGCTAATACCGTGACGAGGGAATAATTCCCACCTGACACATTTGGATCAACGAGCTGGTAATAGAGCGTGAAGTTATTCGGCCCAACCTCCGCCGCACGAAATAACCTGAAACCTGCAGCCATCTGCTGACGCTGGGCATCGCTGCTCGCTGCCAACGTGTCTTTAAAGGCTCGCATCGCATTTTCAAAATCAGTAGCATTCGCCGGGTTGACGACATGCAGCACAAGACCCGCGTCACCTGTGAAATTCTGAGCAGGAGCCTGAACCAATGCTTCGGACCGCGAAGCAAAAGACCCTCCCAGTAATACTCCAACCGCGAGAGCGGCCACAATGGCCGTCCCCATCCAGACCCTTTTGCTAGCTTTACCTATTATCATCCGCATTACCCTCCTTCGTCCAACCAATCAGCTAAACGGGACGCTACTCTACCGCAAGTATACCGCTGCACCCACCGATATGGGGTTCCTGATTTAACAAGCTTCCACAGTCGATCTCAAGGAACATCGACCGGATCCAAGCTCACGAGAACTTGCCCGGCTGCAAACGCTCCAACATAGGTGTCGTAAAAACCCTGTACTTGAGTCGGAAAGGCCTCGTTCAAAATTCCTGGAACCCAATAGTCAGCTCCTGGCACAACAGGGCTCAATATCGACACATATAACACCACGTCACCATCAATAGGTTCATCAACCCTATAAAGCTTCCAACTAGCGCCTTGCAAACGGCGCTCCAAAACTTCGCTAACCGCCAAGGCTTCACTTACACGAACCATTGCGGTCTCAAATGCTTCTGCCTGCGCTGCCTTAACATAGTTAAACACAAGACCAGTGTGGGAACTGAACACACGAGCTGTGTCCTGTCTGCCGGATGCCCCTCTCACACTTCCCACTAGAAGCCCTATCCAAAGCGCTATAGAGATAACCGCCAACCAGGTCGAGGTTAGATACCCACTCCGATAGGTGCGTCGCATCTTGCTGCTTTATCAACTCCTCCCTACATCATTTGATCTTCAGCTTGGACAAACAGCGTCAACTGATAGGCCACAGCTGAAATCAGTTGGTCACCTCATAACCCAGGCAACCTACCAGCTAAATAAAAACACGCATGACCTCATTTGAAAGCAGCATACCTTTCCGAGTCAAACGCAACCATTCTGACCTTCTATGCAGTAGACCTGCCTCCACACAAAGTTCCAAGTCGCTTCCCCAGCGATCCCAAACATCGACGCTATACCGCCCCTTCAATTTCGACAAATCCACTCCTTCGAACAAACGAAGTCCGAGAAACAACGCTTCACTCACTCGTTCCTCAACCGACAACAATTTTTCATCCACCACAGGGCTCACTCCACCGTTCACACGTTCAATATAGGCACCGATGTCACTGACGTTTCTCCATCGGCGCCCATCAATCGCGGAATGCGCACCGCACCCGAGCCCTAGCCATGACCCATCGGACCAGTATTTAAGGTTGTGACGAGATTCGCAGCTGTTTTTCGCAACGTTTGAGATTTCGTATTGCTGATACCCAGCCCCCTCTAACCAATCAAAGCTCCCATAGTACATCTCAGCCGCAATCTCATCTGGGGCCAGCGTTAACCCTTCCCTCGCCATTTCGTCCCGTAAAGGCGCGTTGGGATACAACTCCAATAAATATAGTGAGGCGTGTTCTGGCTCAAGGCCAATCAGCGTCTTAACTGACTCGTGCCAATGGCTCAGAGTCTGCCCTGGCAGCCAACCCATCAAATCTACACTAAGATTGTGAAACCCAGCCTCACGAGACATTTCGAAAGCCTCAATCGCTCTGGCCGCTGTGTGAGCCCGACCTAGTCTCTTTAGCTCAGAATCTCGAAACGATTGAACTCCAAGACTGAGTCGATTCACGCCCACTGAAAGGTAACCCTCAAGACGCTCAAACGAAGCTGTCTCCGGATTCATCTCAAGTGTTATTTCTGCAGTGGGCTCAAGGTCGAAAACCAGCCGACACCGGCCGAGCAATTCATTGATCTCACCCGGGGTGAGCACAGATGGTGTGCCACCACCAAAGAACACAGAATCGACTTTCCCGGTTTTCCGCTGACACTCGATTTCTTGACCTAATGCAGAGAGATAACGGCGCCGCAAGCCCGGCTCAAGCAACCCACGATTAAAATTGCAGTAATTGCAAATCTTTTCGCAAAACGGAATATGGATATACAACCCGATACCAACCAAAGCCGTCGCCCTCGTCATCCACCGGCTCGACCACCACTCCACCCAAGGTCTGGCTTGCCTGTCTTCAACCTAGCTCTAGCTCGAACAGACGCACGAGCAGGCAACTTGCGTTTGGGCTGAGACTGCCATTTTCGATATAAATCGTCACTACTTGGCGGAAACTCGAAGTCCCGATAATCTGGTCCCGTGTACTCCAAGAATTCACACATTTCCCTCAACCTGGAGTGCATTCGAAATCCGACCCGAACCAACAGCGACTCAAGCGCTTCTGGATCTGGAATATCTTCATAGTTAGAAGTGAAAATAGTAGGGCGACGATCGTTATAACGAGTGTTAACGATAAGATTCATCGTCTCCTCTACCCAGTCAGTGAGTCGCTCAGCTCCCAAATCATCCAGTATCAGAAGCTCAGCTTCCATCACGGGCCTTAGAACATCGACCTCTGACGTCCGTATCACAGGATTATAAGTGCTTCGAATCGTGCTGAGCAGGCTGCGAGTATCGTAGTAGAGTCCCTGAGCATTCTTTTCTAGAACCACTTGCCGCAACACCGAAACGGCAATATGGGTCTTACCAATACCAGGGGGACCTATAAACAAAAGGCCTTTTTCGACAACAGGAAATGCATCAATAAACCGTCTCGCTCGACTGATTGCCCGCTGAAGTTGCGGATTCTCGTAGGTCACAAAACTGGACAAATCGCAGGACCGGTAGCGCGGAGGGATTCGGGCAGAGCCTAACAAGGTCTTTGCAACACCCTTCCTCCAACATTCGCACCGCTCCACCCGAACAACACCATCCTCGGACACTTGGCGCCAACCTGTGCCATCACAATATGGGCAAGACATAGCAGCTATCCCAGTTGCACTAGGCTGCATTCCAAACACTGCAGCACTGGATTTGTTTACAGGGCCATCATCCCGCTCCTGCCAGTCGTATATGGCTGGCTCTACAGGCCTGACGTATCGCCTTTTTCACTTCTATTCACATCACAACAGAGGTTCTCCGTCATCCGCAGCAACCTGGCGGTCAACCCGAACCAGATCGGTCGGTGAGGATCTTACCAAGGCTGTACCCAACCGTTGCTCCCAGTCACCGAGACCGCGGGCGAGTTCTTGTTTGGCGTAGGACATGAACTCATTAACCTCATCTTGCATGCGATCCATCTTGCGCCGCATGTTCAATATGATTTCGACTCCCGCAAGATTGACGCCGAGTTCTCTGGTCAATGTCAAAATTGTCTCTAGTTGCTCAAGATCAGCATCTGAATACAACCGCGTGTTCCCGTTTGTCCTAGAAGGCTTTAGCAACCCTTCTCGCTCGTAAAGCCGTAAGGTTTGCGGATGAATATTGTAGCGTTGAGCTACAGCACTAATCATCACGTACCCCTGACCAGTTCCCTTCGCTGACATATCCCCAACTCACTTCCTCAGGCTAGCAGCCTCTCGAGACACGAATCGAAAGTAGTTATGTGACATGAGTGTCGAACGATCTCCGTTCAAAACAAGCTGGCTCTAATATTCTCTCCTTACGCTTTCCATAATCCGGCCCGAACATTTTCATTATCAATCTTCGCCAACTCCCTCATTAATTCCTTCGAACGTTCGTCAAGAACAGAAGGTAACACTATCTGGATCTCCACGATCAGATCTCCAGGCTTACCAGTTCGAGGCGACGGGGCACCCTGCTCCCGCAAGCGAAATCTCTGTCCAGATTGGCTTCCTGGAGGAATCCGGAGTCGAACCCGGTCACTAATAGTCGGCACCTCTACCCTAGCGCCTAGCGCCGCTTCCTGCACAGCAACAGGCAATAACAGATGCAAGTCATCTCCATCTCGCCTGAAGAAAGCATGGGGCTCAGTGACAACAGTCACGTAAAGATCGCCTGTCAATCCAGCGCGATGTCCGACACTACCCCTCCCCGCCACTCTCACCCGCGCACCATTCTCGATCCCAGCCGGTAAGTCCACTAACACTACCTCTGTCCTCGAAACGAGGCCATCCGCCCTACAGAGGTCACAAGGGCTATGCCGGCGCCTTCCAGTTCCATCACAGTGGTTGCACTGCCTCGAGAACACCATGTGTCCCCGAGTCCAGCGAGATTGCCCAGTACCGCTACACCCAGCACACATACTCTCAGCTACCAACCGCAATCCAGAACCCCGACAGGCCCTACAGCGCGCAACCCTTGTCAGTGTTACTTCATACTCACCCCCACGAATCGCCTGCTCAAATTCGAGGTTCAGCGTCACGTGTAGGTCGACGCTCTGAGCGCCCTTTCCTTTGCCAGATACTTGCCCCGTAAACACGTCGGCAAAAAGATCACCAAACGTGGATGCTGACTCTCCCGAAGAAGACACGGAGAAGTCGAATCCCTCAAATTCAACACCATCTGAGGCCGGTGCAGGTGTCGTACCATGGTGATCGTAATGGTAACGGCGTTCCGGATCGCTGAGCGTCTGATAAGCCTCAGCAACCCTGCGGAAAAGTGCCGCAGCCTCACGATCTCCAGGATTGATATCTGGATGATATTTTCGGGCTAAACGCCGGTAAGCCCGCCTAACATCACTATTTGATGCAGCTCGATCCACACCGAGAATGACGTAGAAGTCCATTTCACCTGGGTCAAGAAGCTACAACTCTAGAGCCCTACTTCTTGTCGTCTACCACCTCTGCGTCGATAACCTCTCCCTCCTCTGTACCACTCTGCTGACCAGAACCTCCTTGAGTCGACCCGGCACCTTCGTCTGTCGATTGAGCCTCACCAGCCTGCTTGTACATTGATTCCGCAATCTTGTGTTGAACCGAAGTCAACCCTTCCATCGCCTGAGAAATAACTTGGGTGTCATCCGATTCAAGCGCCTTCTTCACATCGGCCACAGCAGCTTCAAGAGATTCCTTGTCAGCTGACGGAAGTTTGTCTCCAGTCTCCTCCATCATCCGTTCGGCTGTGTAAACTGCTTGGTCAGCCTGGTTTCTGGTCTCAACTGCAGCCTTCCGCTCCTTATCCTCCTCAGAATGCGCCTCTGCCTCATGCATCATCTTGTCAACTTCGTCCTTTGACAGACCACTCGACGCTGTAATTGTGATCTTCTGCTCCTTGCCTGTTCCCTTGTCCTTGGCTGAAACATTAACGATACCGTTGGCATCAATATCAAACGTCACCTCGATCTGAGGCACCCCACGCGGGGCAGGCGGTAACCCATCGAGATGGAACTTCCCAAGTGTCCGGTTGTCTCGGGCCATTTCCCGTTCCCCCTGAAGAACATGGACCTCAACACTTGTTTGATTATCAGCAGCGGTTGAGAAGGTCTCACTCTTCTTGGTGGGAATGGTTGTATTCTTCTCGATCAGAGATGTGCGGACACCTCCCAAGGTTTCAATACCAAGCGAAAGCGGGGTTACATCTAACAATAGCAAGTCCTTGACTTCACCAGCCAGAACCCCAGCCTGGAGGGCCGCCCCAACCGCAACAACTTCATCCGGATTCACTCCCTTGTGGGGTTCTTTGCCAAACAGATCCTTGACAATAGCCTGAACACGGGGGACTCGAGTCGACCCACCCACCATCACGACTTCATCAATCTGTGAAGCTTCAAAGCCAGCATCCGAAAGAGCCTGCTGCACCGGCCCCACAGTCTTCTGCAGCAGGTCCTCAACCAGCTGCTCGAACCTGGACCGACTCAACTTCATTACCAGATGCTTTGGTCCCGATTGGTCGGCGGTGATGAAAGGCAAGTTAATTTCAGTCTCTACGACGGTCGATAGTTCCATCTTCGCTTTTTCCGCCGCCTCTTTCAGTCGTTGCAATGCCATCCGATCGTTTCTTAGGTCGATGCCATCACTCTGCCTGAACTCATTGGCAATCCACTCCATCACTTGCTGGTCCAGATTGTCGCCACCTAGGTGGGTATCACCGTTGGTGGACTTGACTTCAACAACGCCCTCTCCTACTTCAAGAATGGAGATATCAAAAGTACCACCTCCAAAATCGTAGACCGCAATAATCTCGTCCTGTTTCTTATCCAGTCCATAAGCAAGCGCGGCGGCAGTTGGCTCGTTAACGATCCGGAGTACTTCAAGACCGGCAATCTGCCCAGCATCTTTCGTCGCTTGCCGTTGAGCGTCATTGAAATAGGCAGGAACGGTGATGACCGCTTGCCCTATAGGCTGACCTAAATATTCTTCGGCAGACTGTTTCAATTTTTGGAGAACCATGGCAGAAATTTCAGGCGGCGACAACTCCTTGCCGCCTGCCCTAACCCTGGCATCGCCATTCGATGCTTTCACTACCTCATACGGCACCATCTTCATCTCTTCATCAACCTCGCCATACTTACGGCCCATGAAGCGCTTGATCGAAAAAATGGTGTTCTCTGGATTGGTTACTGCCTGCCGCTTTGCAACTTGCCCAACAGGTCGTTCCCCAGACTCCGAAAACGCCACGATAGACGGCGTAATCCGACTTCCCTCTGGGTTACTAACAACTACCGACTCACCACCTTCCATAACAGCTACAACCGAGTTTGACGTCCCAAGATCTATTCCAATTACCTTGCCCATAACACCATGTCCTAAAATAGTTTACAGATAGATTAAGTATTCAAGATCGATTATATATTACAATGTTATCATTATAAAATATTAGTGCATCTTAGTTAGATATCAACTCTACTGTAGCGCTTGGCAGGTGATCAGGGCGAATAATTTTCCGACCCAACCTTTTGCATTAGGTAGGCCTTGATAAATTGGTCAAAGTCACCGTCAAGCACCCTTTCAACCGCCGAGGTTTCCACCTTAGTCCTAAGGTCCTTCACCATTTGGTATGGATGAAGCACGTAGCTGCGAATCTGACTGCCAAAACCTATCGCCTTTTTCTCGCCACCAATTTCCTCGAGCCGATCCTGCTGCTCTTTCTGCTTCAGATCGTACAGACGTGCCTTTAAAACCTTCATAGCTGCATCCCTATTGCGATGCTGAGATCTCTCATTCTGGCAAGACACAACGATATTGGTAGGTATGTGAGTTATCCGGACTGCCGAATCTGTCACGTTAACATGCTGTCCACCGGCACCGCTTGAACGATAAGTATCAATTCGTAGTTCCTTCTCCTCAATTTCAAGCTCTACATCCTCAGGTAATTCAGGCCATACATAGACCGACGCAAAAGAGGTATGACGCCTCGCGGCCTGATCAAATGGTGATATCCTGACCAACCGATGGACACCGGCCTCAGCTAGTAGCAGCCCGTAGGCGTAATCGCCAGTCACCTCTAAGGTCGCTGCTTTTATCCCAGCCTCGTCACCAGGTTGCCATTCGATCACATCAACCTTAAATTCTCGCCGCTCAGCCCAACGCATGTAAGCCCGAACAAGCATCTCAGCCCAGTCCTGAGATTCAGTCCCTCCCGCACCAGGGTGGACGGTAAAAATAGCATTTTTATCATCGTGCTCACCCCCAAGCATCTTCTTGATTTCGCCTGCTTCTACTTCATTCGCCAGCGACAGCAGCGCAGCCTGCAGGTCTTCCTCTACAGCCTCACCCTGAGCGGCCCAATCAACCAACACCGACAAATCATCAGATTTCTGGCGCAGCGATTCAGCTAAATCCTGATCGTCCTGGAGTCTCCTCCGGCGGCGCAAAACAGACTGCGCCTTACTGGAATCCTTCCAAAAATCAACTGATGCAGCCTGAGCTTCAAGCTTCGCTAGCTCGTCAGAACTTTGTGGTGTGTCAAAGATAGCCGCGCAACGCCAACGACCGCTGCACCAAATCTTCGTAGCGTCTGATCTGTTCGTCTCGTTCCATTGCCACAGTTCCTTTCCTCCTGCATACTTTTGCCTAGTAAACGACGGTCACTCACTTTACAGACTTAGCAGCAGGGTCTTCAGGTTAGCCAAGCTGAAAGAAAATCCCACGCCTATCGCGTGGCCTTTCTATTCAGATGCAAAGCTCACCTGCCACAATGCCACCATCGCCACACAAACCGTTACCCCAAAACCTTTTTTTCACTGCCGTTCCAGAGCTTCACGAGATTGGGACGGTGAGTGCACACAACAAAAATGGACAACCCCGTAGCGATGTAGAGACTTGGAAGTGACACTTCGTAATCCAACCACTGGCGAAACACCAGCAACCCAGCTGGCGCTGACAACGAAGCGACTACCGCCGCCACCGACACCACGCGCGACGCAATGATCACAACCAGGAAAACAACAGAACACAAAGCCAGAACAAAAGGATAGGTAACAAGCAACACCCCAGCGGCTGTTGCTACCCCTTTGCCTCCACGAAATCCAGCAAACAATGGATAGCAATGCCCGAGAACCGCCGCTGCTCCAACCGCGAATTCGAGAGTACCTAGAGGAAAGTCAAGATCGGTTACCTGAAGCATCGGAACAACAAAGGCACAAAATCCGCCCTTCCCAACATCAACAACAAATACAGCTAGTGCCGGTTTCCAGCCAAATGTTCGCAGGACATTGGCTGTACCAGCGTTGCCACTCCCACACTCTCGTATGTCGGTTCCGTAGGCCATACGACTAATCAGAACCGAAATAGAAAACGAGCCCACTAGGTATGCCACAAGCTCTATCAAGAACAAATTAGCAACTAAGATTCTTGCCTCCTTCCGAATCTGCCGCTACCTGACAAAATACGAACCAAATACATGGAGACAACAGAGAACATCTTCCGGATCGCCATTGGTCAAATTCTGACTCGCATAGCCACAAACACCCAACCAATAGTCAGGACAAGGCATAAATAGGCTAAAAAATCACCTATGTGTCCGTAGAAAGTCAGACCAGACAACAATCGAACTTCGTGGGTAATCGCCCTGGTCTCAAACAATTCCCCACGAGCAAGCACTCGCCCATAAGGATCGACAATCCCACTTATACCCGTATTCGCCGCACGAACGAGATAGCGACCTTGTTCAATCGCCCTCATCCTCGCTTGCTGAAAGTGCTGGTACGGCGCTGCGGACCGCCCATACCAGGCATCGTTAGTAATCGTGGTCAACAACTCGCTGCCATTTCGAACAAATTCACGAGCCAAGCTTGGATAGATGATCTCGTAGCAAATGGCCGCGCTGGTTAAGTGAGAGTCAATCGGTAATGGCTCCGGACGACGTCCTGGTGAAAATTCCGTCATGGTCTCAACCAGTGGTGAAGCGAACGGCAAAAACCTCCTAAACGGCACATACTCACCAAATGGAACCAAGTGCATCTTGTGATACACCCCCACGGTGTCCCCCCTTTGATCCAGCATAAACGCTGCATTAAAGAGGCGCCCTCCCCGATGACCTTGAATACGGGTACTCCCAAACAACACATGAACACCAGTATCCCGAGCTAGTCGCCTCACCATTTCACCAGCTGGATGCTCTTCGAAGCTAAATGGGGTTGCGGACTCAGGCCAGATGATAAGTTGAGCACCGTCTACCGAACTCTGGCGGCTCAAGTTGATGTAACGGTTCAGGATCTCCTCTCTGCGCAAGGGATTCCATTTTTCCTGTTGAGGCACATTGCCCTGGATCAATCCAACGGTTAGCGGTTCTCCTTCACTAAGTAGGTCGTTGTCAGCAAGCCGGGCGAGACCGAACAGAACAACCGCACTCAATAATCCGAATGTAGTCAGGATCACTCTGAAACGCCAAGGGCCGCTTCCAACCAACGCAAACGCTAACGCACTGTTAACCAAAACCACCAGCAAGGTCAGGCCATGCACGCCGAAGAGACTCGCAAATTGCGCCACCGAAAGCACAGAAGTCTGGCTATAGCCGATTAATTCCCACGGAAAGCCGCCAAATAGCCACATTCGACCTAACTCCGTGGTCAGCCAAACTGGGGCCGCACCCATAAGAACCACTCCGCCGAAACGGTTTTGCAGCGCCACAAGCGTTAAAGCGAACACTCCCGGAAACAGTGCCAAGTAGGCCACTAACAAAGCGTTGAGTGCCCAACCTATGAACAGAGGCAGTCCACCAAACTCGACCATCACTTGAGCTAACCAGGAGAGAGTCCCCCCGAACTGGATGACCCCTGTCACCATACCGATGCCGAAGGCCAGAGGAAGGGAGCGTGTCGAATGGAGAGCCAACAACAGCGGACACAAAGCTACCCATGCAATCGCAGGATGCCCAACCGAAGGGAAGCTGAAAACCAACAACACGCCTGAAAGACTAGCGGCGACTAAAATCCTAAGGGTGTCGCCACTAGACGCGAAGAACCAAAACACGTCACAAAGCTCCTCACGCTGTAACTGTTACCAAGTAATGTGGGTAATCGGCCACGCTAAGTTCAAACCCATTCTCATGGTTGGACAACCCAAGGGTTGAAAAGCTCTTCTGTTTCCAGACGATCCTGAGCTTGTTCAGCTTGAACGCGCTCAGCGTATGGGCCTGTACGAACTCTATACATGGCAACTGGCCCATCTAGTAAAGGCTCAACAAATGCTGGATAGCCTTTAGTTCTCAACTCGGTCACAACACCATACGCTTCTGCTTCCACACGAAGAGTTGTAATCTGCAAAAAAACAGGTGAGCCGGTCGGCCGGTCGGCTAATCGAGCTAAGGACACAGCCCCTTCTTCCAGTTGGGGTTCAGCCCCCCTTGCAGGTAACAGAGTTTGCTGACTGAATGTTTCTGCTACCGGCTCACTGCTATGCAGTCTCTCGAAATAGCTTAGGCGCTGCAACGACGAACCTGCCGGATCTTGGAAATCGGAATTTTCTCCAGGAACTGCAAGTTCAATTCTTCCAGCAGCATCTGGAAGCCGTCCCAGCGAACCAGCATTACTGTCTCGCCTGGGCATACCTTGGCCGACCAGAACACCACAAAGGAAAACAACCACAGCGACAACAGCTGCAATCATGACCAAAAAGACTAGTTGCTTAGCGCTAACAGCTAATTCAGTCGGAACGATTTTCGCCATCCTTGCTATCAGCCCCTCTAGTTTTGAGGAAATTCAATAGTTCAACAGGGATCGGAAACAAGATCGTTGAGTTCTTTTCTCCAGCAATCTCTGTCAATGTCTGCAAGTAACGCAGGGTGACGGCAAGGGGCTCCTGGCCTATCACTTCCGCAGCCTGGGAGAGACGCTCCGAGGCGCTAAATTCTCCTTCAGCATGAATAATCTTAGCCCGCTTTTCTCGCTCTGCCTCAGCCTGCTTTGCCATTGCTCTCTGCATATTTTCCGGTAAATCGACGTGCTTTACCTCGACAGCTGATACCTTGATACCCCACGGGTCTGTCTGCTGGTCAAGCATCCGCTGCAATTCTCGATTCAACTGGTCTCGCTCTGACAGCAAGCCGTCCAGTTCAACCTGACCCAAGACGCTCCTGAGAGTTGTCTGAGCGAGCTGCGAGGTTGCATAGTTAAAACTTTCAACCTCGACAATCGCTTTTAAAGGATCCATAACCCTAAAGTAGATCACCGCGTTAACTTTCACCGAGACGTTGTCTCGGGTGATGATGTCCTGCGGTGGAACGTCCATAACGATCGTGCGCAACCCGACACGCACGATCCGATCGATCGGGGGGAAGACCAAAATAATTCCAGGCCCTTTTGGCTTGGGCAGCAACTTTCCAAGACGAAAGATCACTCCTCGTTCATACTCGTTCAGTATCTTGATCGAATTAGCGAGATATAAGGCCACAATCATGCCGAGAATTAAAAGGGAATTAAGTGTCATGACTGCTCTCCTTCTCAGCGTGGCCTGGAGACGCCTCCGGCAACACCGTCAACGTCATACCGTCGATTTTCACTACCCTCACCCGCTCACCAACGGAAATGGGTTGTCTTGCTGTAGCCAACCAGATTTCTCCATGTGTCGTGACTCGACCAGATCCACCAGGAGCAATCGCATCAATCACTTCTCCGAATTCACCCAACATACCTGCTGACCCTGTCACGGCAGACCGAAACTGAGCCCTCAATCCAAGCCGTGTCAATAACATCACAACTGTCGCTAAAGCTCCTAGTATGGCAAGTATAAATGCCCAACCTAATTGAAGCTCCGGTGCCGGTGAATCAATCAACATCACAAGCCCAAGCACCATGCTGATGGCTCCACCCAGCGCCAGCGCCCCAAAGCTCGTCGTAATTATCTCAAAAACCAACAACAGTAACCCGAATAGCACTAACAAGAGACCAACGTAGTTTACCGGTAAGATCTGGAACGCAAAGAATGCCAGTAGAAGACTGAGGCCCCCTACAATTCCCGGTAATATCGCCCCGGGGCTCCAGAGTTCGATGGTCAGCCCCAACGTACCGAGACTGAACAGTAACACAGCAATTTGAGGATGGGCGATCGCGCTCAGCAACCGCTGCCGCCAGTTCATGTCAATATGTTCAACAAGCGCGCCATCCATATTTAAGATCTCGGTGGTACCGTCCCACCTAGTCACAGTCCTCTGATTGAGAGTCTCAAGCAATTGATTGATGTCACTAGCAACCAGATCAATCAGCGGAGGCACCGCATTAAGCGCTTCAACTTCGGTGAACGACTCGCTATCGATCACAGCTTTCTCAGCCAGTTCAACATTTCGACCACGCTGTCCAGCCAGAGATCGAGCATAGGCTGCAATATCAGAAGTGGCCTTTTCGGCCATAGTTGCATCCATGGACTGCCCGTTTCCAGCCACAGGATGGGCCGCCCCTATATGTGTACCCGGAGCCATCGCTGCGATGTCTGCTGCTATCGTTATCAGAAATCCGGCAGATGCTGCCCTTGCACCACTTGGACCGACAAAAACAGCTACAGGAACATGTGATTCGATGATAGCAGTATTGATGTCACGGGTTGAGTCGACTAATCCTCCTGGCGTACGGAGCATAAGAACCACTAGGTCCACCCCGTCGTCACCGGCCGCACCAAGAGTCTGGACAATGAATTCAGCCGAAGCAGGATGGATTAAGGAGTCGACCTGAGCTACATGCACAAGAGGTCGGGAAGTGGACCGTTCGCCCTGCGCACCAATCGCATCCAGACTCAAGCAGAGAACAACACCCGCCACAGTCCAACTAATCATCAACCAACAAAACAAAGACCTCATCGGTAGGACACCCACAACCACGGTAACTCGCCGGCTACCTTAACGCAAGGCGCAGCAGCGTAGTTCCTTCTTCCTTAGCATGAAGACAGCACCAGTTCGCCAGAATACAAAAGCCTCAATCAAACAAAGTCCGCGTGAACAAACGGCCTCAAGGCAAAGCCTGAAACGTCACTTAGGATCAATTCTGAGCTCACAGACCTTATCTCCAACTCCCCGACAACGTATCAACTCGATGCTACAAGACAACTTAACGGATTCCAGGCAGTACTCAAGCAAGGCAGCATAAAAACGACACAGCGGCGCTCTAGCTTTAACCCTGACTTCACAAAACAAGGACCTCTGGATTTCAGCCACCACAACGCCACGCCGCGTCGCCCATCGCAATCGCCCGCCGTCATGAAGCCCCTTGATCAAACTAGCCCCTCTCCGGAGAGCAATCCATACACGTATCGGCTGAGGCATCCGCTGAAGAAAACCCTCACAAAATCTCGGCTTAGTATCGAAAGTCCACACTCCTGTATAGCGCCCAGCCCGTTCAACCACCTGGTCGTAACCACTCGATTCCTGCCTGAGAAAACTCAGAACCGCACCGACCTTGGCGCGGCTCACTGTACCTTCGCGTATGCGATCGAGTGTCAACCATTCCTCATAGAACTGGATGCGAGTTGGCAAGAGCTCGCTGATAGCTTGATGTAGAGCTGCAGCGACAGCCCTACCAATTTTCAATTCACCCATCTCATTAATTTGATAGTGTTATCGCTTGTTGTGCTAACTGCTGCCATTATCGCCGGTGGCCAAGGAAGACGCCTTGGTGGTCTCGACAAAAGTGAACTTGTCGTTGGAGGGAGACGCATCATCGACAGACAGCTAAATGTCCTGGGTCAAGTAGCCGAACACATCCTAGTCGTATCAAATGACCACCATCGATTTCGATGTTCAGGTCTGCAGGTGTGCAACGACATCACAAGTGACGCCGGACCACTAAGCGGCCTTCACACAGCCCTCATCCGATCACCAACAGCGAGAACCATTGTGATCGCCTGTGACCTTCCATTCCTATCCGTACCATTCATGCGACATCTAGCAACTCGAAAAACAGATGCCGATGCAATAATTCCCAGAAACTCCTCAGGCCCGCAGCCACTCTGTGCCGTTTACAACCGAGCCTGCCTTGGGCCCATCCAACAGATGCTAAAGCATGGTACATTGCGAGTCTCTGCGCTGTTGGACACTTTATACATGACCGAACTTGGCCCGCAGGAAATTGCGTCGTACGATCCAGATGGCAAGTTATTCCTGAACATCAACACGCCTTATGATTACAACCGAGCTCTAGGACACCTCAACGTGACACAATCCATATCCAGACACAACAACATTCACTCTAAACCTCAACCCGCTCAATCATAACCATCAACCATGATACTGCCGCTACACGCTCGTCTGCGGAGTCAAATCACGTCAGTCATTCAGAGCCTTTACGATCTTGGGACTGAGTCAATTCCCCCTATCGTTGTCGAGCAGCCGCCAAACCGGCGATTCGGCGATCTGGCCGTCACTATCGCTTTCGAACTAGCTCGCAGACTAAAGAAGCCTCCGCGATTGATCGCCCAAGAGATATCTGAGGCAGCCGGTGACTTAAAGGAGTTCGGTCGTCTCCACCCTACCGGGGCAGGATATCTCAACGTGTTTCTAGATCGCGCTGCGTTAACACGAGACGGACTCGGTAAACCGCAGCCTGCTCCACAGACTCAAGCACTTAAAATTATCGTGGAGCACACCGCGATCAACCCTAACAAAGCCGCACATGTCGGACATTTACGCAATGCCACCCTTGGAGATACTCTGTGCCGGCTGCTCCGCTTTAGAGGAACCTCCGTAGAAGTCCAGAACTACATTGACGACACGGGAGTCCAGGTTGCCGATGTGGTAGTGGGCTTTCGGGAACTTGAACACCAAAACATTGAAGACATTAAACAACTCACCGACAAACCAGGCTTCGATTACTACTGTTGGGACCTCTACGCCCGTGTCACAACGTGGTATGAAGAAAACGACAATAGGCTGTCTCACAGACGAACCGCCCTGGAGGACCTAGAGCACGGCATTGATCCCAGCGCTTCTATCGCAAGAATTGTCACCGACAAAATTGTTCGTTGCCACTTAAACACTATGGCCCGGCTGGACGTCGAGTATGACCTACTGAGTTGGGAAGGAGACATCCTCAGGCTCGCATTCTGGGACCGAGCTTTCGAGGTTCTAAAAAGCTCAGGGGCTGTGTTTCTCCAACAAGGTGGCCGCTTATCCGGCTGTTGGGTGATGCCTATTGGAGATACTGCTGTGGAAGTAGCAGGTGATGAGGAGAGCGACCTAGATCCTGAGACCCGCCTCAAGGTAATTGTTCGCTCAAACGGCACAGTGACTTACGTTGGTAAAGACATCGCCTACCAGCTCTGGAAGTTCGGCCTCCTAGGTCTGGATTTCAACTACCGCTGGTTCGGCCGGCAACCGTCCGGCCGGCCTCTCTGGGCCACATCTTCCGACACGACACCGAACTCGGCTAAACAGGTTCCTCCACCAGCATTCGGTCACGCTGAGGGGGTTTACAACGTCATCGACACTCGGCAGAGCTACCTGCAAGACCTACTCGCCCAAGCCTTGGAAGCTATGGACCACCCTTTGGCAGCTGAGCGCTCTGTGCATTTTTCATATGAGATGGTCGCCCTTTCCAGAGCAACAGCCCAAGCTCTAGGCCATTTGGACCTCACTTTAGACAACGGAAAGCCCTTTGTAGAAGTGTCTGGACGTAAGGGCCTCGGCGTAAAAGCAGACGACCTCCTTAATCAGGTCACAGATCGCGCGGAAAGCGAAGTCTCATCACGACATGCAGATCTTTCTCCAGAGACGCGCCGCGAAATCGCCACGCAGATTGCAACGGCAGCCATTCGCTACTTCATGATCAAGTTTTCCAGAAGCAAAGTTATCGCTTTCGACATTGACGAAGCCCTTAGCTTCGAGGGTGAGACCGGCCCTTACTTGCAGTACGCTACTGTCCGAGCACGAAGGATTCTCGAGAAATTAGAGAACCGTGATGGCATCGAGCTGCACAATCGACTTGAAGAGCTGGCATCGACTTCGTCAGATAGCCTAACTGCCTCTGCCGGAGACGGCCTATGGGACCTAATCTTAGAATCTTCTCGCTTAGACGAAATCGCAGAACAATCCGTACGTTCACTTGAACTGTCGACCCTCGCGAAGTATACATTCGGGCTAGCTCAAAAATTCAACGGCTTCTATCACAGCAGTCCCGTTATAGGAGAGCCAAACGCTGGAACACGTCTTTGGCGAGCGGCAGGGGTAAAAATTTTTGCAACCCAGATGACCAAAGCTCTCCAGTTAATGGGCTGCCAGGTCCCTGAACGGATGTAAACATCAACAACTAACTACAAACAAACAGTTTTGCCAAGAACACACCGCTCAAGGTCGCACCCCTCAACATTGGTAAAGAGAAACAGGCTCAGGCCTGCCCCAAGATCTTGCTTGCCACTAGCCCTAGGCCTCGCGAGCCCTATCCAGGGTTGCAACCGCTTCAATGTGGGGAGTGTTAGGAAACATATCAAAAACACTTAGCCCACGGAAAAGGTAACCTGAATTTATCAAGGAACGGAGGTCTCGAGCCTGGGTCGCAACATCACAGGATACGTACACAATTCGCTGAGGACTCCGACCTACCAACCGGCCGACACATTCACGGCTAAGACCAATTCTTGGAGGGTCTACGATAACCGTCGCCCGTCTTAGGCTGCCACAATCTTTCAGGTAGGCTTCTGCAGCCGTACAGACAACAGACAAGTTAGATCCAAACTGGGCCCCATTGGCCAATAGATCTCGACTACTAATCGGGTCCCGCTCTACTGCGACTACTGACCCAGATGATCTACAAGCTAAAGTCACCGCAAAAAGTCCAACGCCGGAATACAAGTCCACAGATTTCTCTTTTCCAACTAATTCCGCCACTGCTTCAACCAAACGCGGCACCAGATGACGGTTAGCTTGGAAGAAAGAAGCGGCATGCCGGCGAATCACCTGGTGTTTAGCACCGTTCGACGACAGAAACGACTCAATCTTGTCCCACACATGCGGGGTCCCGAACAAACATCTCGGCACCGAAGTTGATGTTTCCGAGCTAACTGAAAGTCCAGTCACCCCAGGCACCGAAGCAGCTAGCTCTCGGAGGAGACCATCAGATTTGTCATAGTCAGTCTCTAATGAGATATGGAGCGCGCACTGGCCACCAATCAAATCTTCAGTCAATTCAACCGACCGAGCACCTACATCAGCCAGCACCGTAGGGTCTGACGCTAAGGCACCCACCAGACGCTCTGTGTTAGGAAGTAGCTGCCCCGTGCCGTCCACGTCACAAATGCTATGAGATTGCTCGTCAATGAAACCAATCTTGACTTTATCTACACCTAGGCGAGCCCGCATTCGATAGCCAATTTCAGGTGAAGGCAACACAAACGGCGGGACGTCAAGATCTATTCGACCAATTCTCCGAAAGGCATCTTGAATAATCGCCGATTTCAACTGCAGTTGGCGACTGTACACAATATGAGCAAAAGATCGTCCACCACAAGAAGGGCGAACAACCTCAGAACGACGGTCCGGAGACCTTTCAAGAACCCTAACCGTTCTTGCAAACAGAGCTCCTCGTCGAATACCTTCAACAACGGCCTGAACCCGCTCCCCAGGGATAGCCCCTCCTACCAGAGCTATCTGCCCTCGATAGCGACCAATCATCCTTCCGCCGACCGCTGGTCGATCTATCAGTAAATCAATAATTTCGTCAGTCGATACGATTACTGACAATTGCCTGACCACCTTCCGACAATTACCCTGTTTGCAGCAAGCCCGATCTGAAGGATTCCCAATTCCGAGTAGGAAGTGTGTCTCGTGATCTTTATCGCGCTAGTTCCTGAGCAAAGATTAGCTGCCACCTGAACTTCTAGGCTTGCACAACGCCAAGTTGACCCTGGGGCACCAGCTATTCATTAAAACGAACGATCGGCAACTTGAGGCGAACCCGAACCAGGCGATCAATACAGGCCTCAAACGCAGTGAGGTAACTTTTCTGGTCAAGTCTGATCCTAAAGGGTGCTAGCTCTTCTCGAGCCTCATCCTCCAATGCCTGAATGATTGAGGATCCAGCCTCCCTAGCTTCAGACAACAATTTGCGGTCTATTTCAACTAGCCGATCCAGCAACTCCGCCCGAGCACTACCTCTAACAGCGCCAGCCACCCGTCGCAAGACCTCCAGTTCGCTCACCACTTCCTCAAGCGCTGCACGTAGACCAATCGCCAATTCAGCCAACACCAAACGATTGGTAGCCTCACCAATAACACGGTCAATATGTTTAGGCAAACTAGCACTATGCCGCGCCGCGCGACTAGTTTGGACAGCTCTCCTACCAGAAACCGTAGAAACAGTGTTCGCTCCCAGACCGATGGCTCGACGCCACTCCTCAAAAACCTGCAGAACTTCCGCTTCGCAGTGCTCGATCCGCAAGGGGCGTTGCCTACGAATCGAAGGCTGAGCTCGGTCCAGCTTCCGGTCTATGCCTGCAATAACCACTTGCAGGGGAATCCCGGCCTCAGCCCACCCACGCACCCGATCGAATGCGGGACCTACAATTCTGACTAGGTGCCCATCATTCTGGCGGCAGAGGTAAGTCTCAATCTTTCGGCAGTAGGCCCCCCGGTCCATCACCGCTTCCGCCCAAGGTTCCGACACCATGCAATCCGAAGCCCCTGCAACGTCAGGTCTGGATGTATGTGGTCAATTGTCTTGGTCTCCCCTGCAATGGTTTCCGCCATCCCACCCGTTGCGACGCTAACGGCTGGTCCATCCCCATCGAGCTCTCGACGCAAACGGTCAACCAATCCGTCAACCATAGCTACATAGCCAAAGTAGAGCCCAGACTGGACAGATGTAGCAGTGCTCACACCGATAACCTGCTCAGGACGCCTCACATCAATTCGTGGCAACCGGGCCGCCCGCTGAAAAAGGGCGTCCGCGGAGATCTCAATCCCTGGGCAAATTAGCCCACCGATATATTCACCAGCTATCGAGATCACATCGAAAGTTGTAGCAGTCCCAAAATCGACCACAACGATCGCACGTCCGGCGCCACCATACTCATCCAACGCTGCCAACGCATTCACCAAGCGATCTGAACCAACATCCTCTGGGGCCCGGTAGCGAACGGACAACCCGGCGGTCGTCGAGTCAATTATCAAAGGCTCCAGCCGAAAAGAATGCCGAACCATCTCCTCAAGAGTTCCCGTCAGAGACGGAACCACCGATGACAAAACCACCCCGGAGACAGTCTGAATTTCCAGTCCACGCTCAGCAAATAATCGGCCTACAAGCACACCAAATTCGTCAGCAGTCCGGTCATGCAGGGTGGCCAGACGCCAACTCTCCCTCAGGATTTCACCATCGAAAATCCCGAACACAATATTGGTATTGCCAACGTCAACCGCCAGTAGCATCTTTGCCTTTACCGGATGTGTTGAATTTCACCGCCTACTAAGCGTTCAAGACTTGAGCCTATTCGAACAAGCAGAGCTCCATCTGTGTCCACACCTTCTGTAATTCCGCGTCGGCGAACGGCCCCTACGGACCACTCAACTACCGTACCCCGACAGGATGGGGCTAAGGTCTGCCATCTTGCAAGCAGGTTACCCACCCTTCCCGATTCAACCTCAGCGCACAAGCTGGAAAACGAAACCAATAGCTCAAGAAGCAACAATTCTCGATCGACCGTTTGCCCGGTAAGCCCCTCAACCGAGCCCGCCAGGCCAGTCAACCCGACCGGCCAAATAGCTTCACCTACATTGATACCAATTCCCACAATCACCCGATCAACGATATTTTGTTCAGTCGAAGCCTCTGTCAAAATCCCAGCGACCTTGCGAGGCTGACCAGTCGACACTACCATGACGTCGTTCGGCCATTTGAGTGTAGCGTCCAGGCTTGTCACTTTTCGCAGCGCTTCAGCCACCGCCACACCTGCCGCCAATGTTAGGACTGGAGAAGACGTTGTCCGAACCAATGCAGACAGGTAAAGGCCCGTTCCAGCCGGAGAATACCAACTATTTCCATGGCGACCCCGACCCGCAGTCTGAGCATTGGCAACCACAACAGTTCCATGTGGAGCACCGTCTTCCGCCAACTGCGCAAGAACGTCATTGGTAGACTCAACTTCTTGATAGAACCAAATCTTCTTGGAAAATTGCCCAAGGTTAGACTCAGACTCGAACAAGCGAACTGGGGTGTCAATAGATCCGGCCATGACAAATGCACGCAGTTTGGAGCGAAGAAACCGGTCCGCTCAATAAGACGATCGGCACATAGCCACCTCAGGACATACCAGATTGACCCCCAATTAATTTGAAGCCGACTAGCACGGCAAGCGCAAATGCAACTCACAAAAAATTTGATGCACAGTAGCCCCTATCACAGCTATTTCCAGACCTTCACCCCCAGATCTAAGAACCCAGATTCATAACGGATTCAGCGCTAGGGAACGAACATTAATCGGCGAACTACATCAGTTCAGCTAAGATCTGTTCGAGCTGCCGTCGACGTTCTAGAAGTACCCCTTGCTTCGATTCGGCTTCGTCGACCACATCAGGATCTGCCTTTTCGCGAAACTTCGGGTTCTTCAGCCTAGCCTCAAGAGGTGACAGTTGCTTGGCTACTTTGTCCAATTCCCGCTTTATCCGCTCCGTTTCAGCCTCTCGATCGAGAATACCTGCTAGTGGCAAATAGAGTCGCATCTGACGAACCACTCGCCGAACTGTGTCTTGATCACGACTAACTTCGGCAGCAAACGTAAATGCTTCCAACCCGGCAAGACGACGCAGATAACCACCGTGAACTTCAAGTATTTGTTGATCATCACTCGTTGCTTGCTCGATCAGCATAATCAACTTCTTGGCAGGCGGCACTCCAAGCTCAGCTCTCACTGTGCGAACGGCCGTAATAACTTCCTGTAACAGTTCTAGCGCCCTTACTGATTCGTCGTCGACCCAACTAGACATTTCTACCGGATAAGCCGAACGGGTAATGCTACGAGTCTTTGCCCCTTCTTTAACCTCTTCATCATGGGCCTGCGGTAATGTCTGCCAAAGCTCTTCAGTAACAAAGGGCATGAAAGGATGCAAAAGCCTAAGACTTAGATCATGCACAGTCAGCAACACCGCCACAGCGCGTTCTCGTTCACCGCCTTCGCTTTGTAAGTGCGGCTTAACCCACTCAACGTACCAATCAGCATACTCGTGCCAAAAAAAATGGTACAGCCGGTCAGCTGCCACATCGAAACGATACTCTTCAAGCGCTCTTGTCACCTCAATGACCAGTGCATTCACTCGATGTAACACCCATCGATGAATTGTCTCAAGCTCATCAGCTCTAGGAAGCTCCGGCCGCACTGTCAGCGAATCAGGGAGATTCATAAGCACAAACCGTGAAACGTTCCAAATCTTGTTCACGAATTGTCGATAGCCGCGGAGCCGGCCCTCCGAGAGGGATATATCCATGCCTGGAGAGGCTAGAGCAGCGAGGGTAAACCGCAGAGCATCGGCTCCTATCTCATCCATCACTTGGAGCGGGTTGACCACATTTCCTTTAGATTTACTCATCTTCTTCCCATGCTCATCGCGCACAAGCGAAGTGATATAAACTGTCTTAAAGGGAACGTGGCCAGTAAATTTCAGCCCAAGCATCATCATTCTCGCCACCCAGAAAAAAATGATGTCGAGCCCGGTTATCATCAAACTTGTAGGATAATATCGCTCCAAATCGTCCGTTCGGTCAGGCCACCCCATCGTGCTGAATGGCCACAAAGCTGAACTGAACCACGTGTCAAGCACGTCGGTATCTTGACGCAACGGTGCCCCACACAAACACTTATCCGGAGTCACCTCTTCAACGAGAACTTCACCGCAACGATCGCAGTACCAAGCTGGCACCCGGTGTCCCCACCAAAGCTGCCTGGATATACACCAATCATGGATATTGGTCATCCATTCAAAGTATGTTCGTTCCCAATTTTCTGGAACAAAGCGGGTCCGGCCGTCCCTTACAGCCGCAATTGCTGGTTCGGCCAGCGGCTTGATACGTACAAACCATTGAGTCGATACAAGAGGTTCGACAACTGTGTGACACCGACTGCAATGTCCTACAGAATGTGTGTGGTTTTCGATCTTCTCTATCAATCCTTCATCTTCAAGATGAGCCACTAGGTCTCGCCTAGCTGCAAAACGGTCTTTTCCCGCATAAACCCCCGCCGCATCTGTCATGCGACCGTCTTCTCCTATCACGGATATTTTAGGTAAATCATGCCTTTTCCCGATCTCAAAATCGTTAGGATCATGCGCGGGTGTGACCTTGACAGCCCCACTGCCGAAGCTAGCATCGACGAACGAATCAGCAACCACCGGCAACTCACGCCCCATAATTGGCAAACAGAGTCTTTTCCCGACCAGGCCCACGTACCTCTCGTCTTCTGGATGTACAGCTACTGCCGTATCTCCCAACATGGTTTCCGGCCTAGTAGTCGCAACCGTCACAAATTGGTCACCTTCAACCAATGGGTAATGTATGTGATACAAGTGCCCTCGTTGTTCAGTGTGTACCACCTCTAGGTCTGATAGTGCTGTTCGACAGCGCGTGCACCAGTTCACAATATACTTACCGCGGTAGATCAATCCTTCGCGATATAGCGTTACAAAGACCCGCCTAACCGCTCTCGATAGATCTTCATCGAGGGTGAATCGT
Organism: Acidobacteria bacterium UBA2990; assembly: GCA_002347025.1. Classification (GTDB taxonomy): domain Bacteria; phylum Acidobacteriota; class Vicinamibacteria; order Vicinamibacterales; family UBA8438; genus UBA2990. The sequence continues at coordinate 17,888 of DEAE01000010.1, read as the reverse complement.
TCTCGGCTCCAGTCCACAGAGGAACCAAGGGTTCTCATCTGGTTCGTTATCGTTCCATGACTCTGTCGACTCCACTCCCAGACCTTGGCCTCGAAACTTTCACGTCCGACCTTGTGTCGGTCAGTCCCTTCCTTAGCGAGCTGTTTTTCAACCACATTCTGCGTAGCTATCCCCGCATGATCGGTTCCAGGCAGCCAGAGCACATCGTAGCCAGCCATCCGCTTCCAGCGACAGACAATATCCGGCAAGCTCTGGTTGAGAGCATGCCCAATGTGCAACACTCCCGTCACATTCGGAGGCGGCAGGACCATACTGAATACGGGACGGGATGTCGTTGGGTCAGCGCGGAACGCACCCGTTGATTCCCAGAAAGAGTACCATTTGGGATCAACAGTCGTATGGTCAAATCCTTTCGGAAGCTCGTGCTTTTCACTCATGATATTAAGACGGTCTGCACATCACGGAGAGCCACTCCGTGGTTACCGGGAAAGACGCAGTATCAACAATAGTCTGCCTACCAGCGCCAAATTATAGGGAACTAAAAGCCCAGATGAACGAAGACCACTCGCCGAAAATGCTGTACCTTCACGCTACTGTTACAGAAGGTCTGGCCCCTCAAGCTTTACCAAAATCTGAGTGAAACCTGCATCTTCACAGCTGTTTAGGCCGACCGAGTTCCTCGCGCACCAAGCGCTCTGCAACACGCGAGACAATATCCGCCAACATGTCGCGGGTTACAGTCGAAGAAAGCCTCTCGATTACCCGCTCTGTCACCCTGTCAATGAACTCTGGACTCACATCAACTGGCGCCGTGAGCCTTGGGAGGCTAAAACTCATTTTAGGCGCATCGACCTGACCCTGTTCGGCAGCCAACAATGCTATAAAGGCCTCAGCCAAAGTGGGTGGTGTCGACGCAGATTTGCGAGCCGCATCAGAAACCCGATTGGCAGGTGATGGCGAGTCCGAACTGTTCAACAAAGGAGATGGAGGATCCGACCCATCAAAACGCAACGTGTCCAAGGCCCCTTCCAAGGCATTCAATGCACCACCGAGAGATTCAACACTAATTTCGGGGTTAGCCGCCACAGTGCCAACCTGAGCCAAGTTCACGTCCTCCACATTCGGTAGACCGGCAACCAATCGGCCGCTACCACCGGAAGGTTCCTGAAGTCCTCCGCCTGCTAGCGAAACATCTGCCACTTGGGAACGACCAAGCAGTTCCTGCACTCTGCTAATAACCCGCTGAGGTTCAAAAGGTTTAACCAAGACCGCATCGCATCCGATCTTACGCGCACGATCACCTTCGACCGGTTCGAAGGCCCCGGTCAAGAGCACCACAGGGATGTGAGCCAAAGCAGGGTCACTCTTGATGAACGCCGCAACCTCGTAGCCGTTCTTTTTCGGCATATCTGAATCAGCAAGCACGATATCCGGAGGGTCCGCCTTAATACGCTCTATCGCCTGCGAACCGTCACCTACCGCAACCACACCAATATCTTCATCAGCAAATGTAAGTTCTATAACCCGCTGAATAGTCAGACTATCGTCTGCGAGCAGAAGTGTTTGTGACATGGTCATGCCTGAGCCTAGCCGCACAATCTGAATAAAGCAATCTTAACGCTTAGAGCATTATGCCCACTGTGGTCAAAGCAAGTCGACTCTATTCAGTAAGCCTGTTCAGGCAATTCTCAAGCAGGTTGAACAAGTTCAGACACCCGCACTAACGAGAGACAGAGCCAAACAGCCCCAACTCAACCGCCCTGAAACGGATTACACCTTTCCACGACGGTGATGCTGGCGAATAAAACTGACAATTGCTCGCATTGGCGTTCCTGGTTGAAATATGCCCTCAACTCCCATCGCCTTCAAACCCGGAAGATCCACATCAGGGATAATGCCCCCAACAACCACTAGAACATCATCGAGCCCATTCTCATGTAGCAATTCCATCACTCGCGGGCAAACATGATTGTGCGCACCAGATAAGATCGAAAGTCCTATTACCCCAGCATCCTCCTGCAGTGCCGCTTGAACTATCTGTTCCGGCGTCTGCCTGAGCCCAGTGTAGATAACTTCCATACCTTCATCGCGAAGCGCACGAGCGATCACCTTTGCTCCGCGGTCGTGGCCATCTAGCCCAGGTTTAGCAACAATGACCCGTATGGGCTCCCTGCTTTCTTCACCAGACATAACGCAAGCACAGCTGTAACAACTTTCCCATTCAACCGCCTATCGAAAAATGCTTGTTGTCACTAGGTCACTCAGCCTTGGATCCGGAATGCAACAAGGGACGTAGCCACCTGATCGCCTGCCTCCGCTGAGATTTCGACCAGATAATCTCCTCGTGGAAATGGTGCCAGTTGTAGATTTAGTTGATGAGTTCCAGTACCAGCCAGCTGTTCAATAGGCAATTCAAGCATCGAAAGTCCCTCTCGATTCAACAACTGTCCGGTGACAACAGCTGCCGTGTCTCCTGGGGTGTAAACCTCCACTCGAACCAACAGATGGTCTGTCCGTCTGAAGTGTCGGCTGGCACTCGGCAACGCCTCTGGATCTGACAAGAACTGCCTAAGCTCCAAAGCATTCTGGGCTCGCAAAACTGTCGGGGTACTCAAGGCAACATCAGGGCCTGTAAAATCTGGAACAGTCCATTGGTCGACCGCCCGATCCAACACATCGCCATATTCATCCTCAATAGCCACGTTGAGCTCAAGTGAACCTGGATCGGCTTCAAAGTCAGCACGAGGCAAGTTCCCACCAGAGCGTGCTGGGACTTCTCCCCTAAAATAGGCACTACTATCATTCATCGCCATCAGCATGACCTGAGAGGCAGACTCCCTACGCTGATCTCTACTTGCACCGACCGGTTCCCAAACGAAGGTCATTTTCGTCCGGCCATTGTTCCCCCGGCTAGCTCCAACCCAAGTTCTCACCAAACGACGATTCGTCGGTTCGGCCAAAGAAGCCAGCGCTATGTCAATAGCTCTCGGCCGCTCTCTCCTGGGTGGAGCCAAGACCCGCGCCGCGTTGGTCTCAGTTAATGCGTAGTAACCTTTACGGGCACGCACGTTTATATCGTCTCGCCTGACACGAACCTTGATTTCATGAAATTTACCATCGGTGGGAGCACCCGATGAAGTGTAACCAAGCAAGTAATACGAACTCTGATCCGCAACAATTTGAGCCAGGCCTGGCTGTACGTCGTTGCGATTCATAATCGCACGCCCATCGGTTTGATCAGCCAAGACATAGAGTGTGTCCTGCATATCGCGCATAATCCGCCTATCTGTCCGCATATCGATAACCGGATTGCTCATATCAAATTCCCCAGCGGCCAACCCACGAGGGTCCACCATATACAAACTCGTGTTGTTCTTGTTGGCTACGTCAGCCGCGTCCAGCAAGATCATCCGCATCGCTGAGGCCTCAAAGAATTGGTTGGTCTCCTCAAAAGGGTTTTCTCCAGCCAGTGGATTGTTCCGTTGGGGATTATAGGTGCCGACTGCCTGAGCATTATGCCGCATCTGGGGTGGCACATAGTTTGAATAACCTTCAGTCAGCACGATAGCTGATTTTCGCCCTTCACGCAGTCCTCCGAGATGGATCGACAAAGCCTTTAATGCAGACAAACTCACATCGTTACGAATCATCTCGACCGTAGTTGTGTCGTAGTGGGTGTATTGCTGCTCATAAAGGTTTTTGGGCTCATAGTTGTACTTTCGACCTTCGAATGACTGTAAAGCCCTCACAATCTGTGCGTGGTCCCTCGTAAGCCGGACATCACCAACTGGAGTTAGGGGATACATAACCGCCACTAAATCGGTAGGAGCAAGTTGGGTTTCCACAAATTCGACGAGTGGTGCAGTCATGCGAACCGCGTTGCCATATCGCACATGGTAATCGTCCAAGAAGAAAACAAAAATCCGTGAGTCCTCACGAGCTGCCTCTCGTTCCTCGTCAAATTCATTCCGAATACTGGACGGCGGCGGCAGATCCGGATCCGGAAGACCCGTAATTTGCACTAGCCTGAAAGACTCTATTTGTTGAGCGACATCGTCTTCAAAGATTTCGAAATCGTCCGCTGTTAGATCGAGTACTGGATTACCGTCATTATCCGTCACAATTGCATCAACTCGAACAAAGTTGATCTCTGAGCGAAACACTGGTGTCTGCTGCTGCTCATCAGCACTTACCGACGCCTGAGCCTCTGGCTGGTCAGCAGAGACTGGAACCTGAGGTGGTTGAGGAGCCTCTCTCGTGGTAGCAGGCGCGGGATTCAGAAAAATAAGAACCGACCAAAGTAATGACTGCCAGCAAACTTTCCGCATAGTGTGACGGCCTTGTCCAGTCTCTTGTAGGCTTGAAAACGGAATACAGGACATACTGGTCTTTCCTTACAATTTGCCTATGAGCGACACGATCCAAGGCAATGATACCACTTGGGTGGATGCACCCAAGCCACATCAAACTCGCTTAATAACCAGGGTTAACCTCGGACAATACAGCTCGAGAGCTGGCATAAATCCGCAAGTTCTTGCCCTATCAACCGTCATCAGCGAGACGTTCAAAAATCGGGCGAAGGCGTTTGAGCGTTTGCAGTGGCTCTTCGGGCAAAACTCGCGTTGCACCCACCACCGTCATAAAATTTGTGTCGCCAGTCCAACGTGGAACAAGATGGAGATGAAGATGCCAGGGCACACCAGCACCACCGGCATTCCCCAGGTTAATTCCAATGTTCATCCCATCTGGACGGTAGGCTTCGGCTAATGCGATTTCGGCACGACGTGCCATCATCATAAGTTCGGCCAGCTGCTCATGGGAAGCTTCGGCCAAAGCCGCCAAATGACGATTGGGAACCACCATGAGGTGGCCGCTGTTGTAAGGATAAAGGTTGAGAACCACGAAACAGGTCTCAGCCCTAGTGACAACAAGGGAGGCAGAACTGGTGTCGTCTCTAGCGTCGCAAAATATGCAATCGGCTTGCATGCCAGAGGACCCAGTCACGTAACTGAGCCTCCAAGGAGACCAGAGTCGCTCCACAATTAAGTTTACACCTCCTTGCTCACTTAGCCGAACCGAGTTGAAAGCAAACTTCGACCAACAAGCTATCTCAGGTAGAACGGTAGTCTCACTTAAGTTGGGGTCAGTGATCTGGTTCCCCCAGAATCAACCGGCACGATGGGTTTAGAAAGGCTCGATTCCGACTCCGGTGATGGCTTTCTATTGATTAGCTCTTTAAGCTCTTTACCTGGTTTAAAGTAGGGAACCTTCTTAGGGGGAACATCTACCCGGTCTCCGGTCTTTGGATTCCGCCCTTTTCTCGATTCGCGCTGGCGCAAGCGAAAACTTCCAAATCCACGCAGTTCTATCTTCTCGCCACGCCGGAGAGCCATGATTATGCTCTGAAACACAGTCTCGACTATGACCTCAGAATGCTTCTTGGTTAGTTCGGCAGTTCTTGACACTTCCTCAACGAGTGCCGCTTTCGTCATGCTCCCGCTTGATGCCAAGATTTCTCCCCTAACAGGCGATACAACCCGCTCACGTCAGGCCGAAATCTCGGCGTCACGGAGCCGGTCATGGCCACTTCCAGTCCAGAACTTGCAGCTGTCAGAAAAAGGGGCCCCAACACGCTGTCACATCAATCTCAAAACGGCGCCCAAGGGCTTCACCGCGGAACAGCCTGGGAAATCCAACACCCACTCCATCCCTATTGGCTCCCCTCCCAGTTGGTCCGTTTCATCCAGACTAGACCAAGAACCCTCTAGGTCTGATTCTTAAAGTGATCGCCCAGGGTAACCTCTGGCGAACCGGAAGACGAATCATACGACTCCCAGTCGGCCTCATAATCGTCCGACTTTAAGGCACGGATGCTAAGGCCGATTTTCCGTTCCTCAGGACTCAATTTGATGATTTTCATGCTCGTCACTTCGTCTACCTTCAACTCAACTTTGTCACGACCACCCTCATCATCAAACTCCGACACATGGATAAGCCCTTCGATGCCTTCAGCCAGTTCGACAAACGCACCAAAGTTGGTAATCCGGGCAACCTTACCCTCTACTACAGTCCCGACCTTGTGGTTCTCAAAAAATTCGTCCCAGATATCGGTAGATAATTGCTTCAACCCGAGCGACAACCTCTGATTATCAGGGTCGACACTAAGGACCATCGCCTCGATCTCTTCGCCCTTCTTCACAACCTCAGAGGGGTGCTTCAAACGCTTGCTCCACGAAATGTCCGAGATGTGAATGAGCCCGTCTATCCCCTCCTCGACCTCGACGAAAGCCCCGAATTCTGTCAGGTTACGAATGGTTCCGACCAAGCGCGACCCTATAGGATATTTCTCAGCCAACTGCTGCCACGGGTTCGACTCAATCTGCTTGAGCCCAAGAGAGATTCGACGAGCCTGAGGGTCAACTCCCAAGACCATCGACTCTACCGCATCTCCGACGTCTATCAATTTTGAAGGGTGCTTAATCCGCTTGCTCCATGACATCTCAGAAACGTGTATCAAACCCTCAACGCCAGGCTCGAGCTCTACAAAGGCACCATAGTCTGTCAGGCTTACAACCTTGCCGCTTAGACGTTGCCCAACTGCATAACGCTCCTCAACATCAGTCCATGGGTCAGGATGCAGTTGTTTGTACCCCAGTGATACGCGTTCGCTGGTCCGGTCGAACTTGAGCACCACGATATCAACTTCATCGTTCACCTTAAATTGCTCAGAAGGGTGTGCAGCCCGGCCCCAAGACATGTCGGTCACATGCAGCAACCCATCGAGCCCACCAAGGTCAATGAACGCACCATAATCAGTAATGTTCTTAACTATCCCTCGGAGTACCTTACCCTCCTCCAAGGTCTCTAAAGTGCGCTGCTTTTTCTCAGCATTCTCTTCTTCGAGAAGAGCTTTACGAGACAAAACTATGTTGCCTCGCTTCTTGTTCACCTTAATAACGCGCATCCGCAGTTCCTCACCACGCAGCGCGTCCAGGTTCCGAACCGGACGGACGTCCACCTGTGAACCAGGCAGGAAAGCTCTGACTCCAATGTCTACTGCTAATCCCCCCTTAATTCTTTCAATCACACGACCTATAACAACCTTTTGGTCCTCATAGGCCTTTTCAACTTCATCCCAAATCTTCATCTTTTCGGCCTTTTCGCGAGACAGAACGATATGGCCATCTCGGTCTTCAGTGCGTTCTAGCAACACGTCGACCGTATCTCCAGGATGAACGATACACTCACCGTTTTCATCGAAAAATTCTTGTATGGCAATCACGCCTTCGGACTTATAGCCAACATCGACCACAACATCCGACGATGACACCTTCAAGACCGTACCGGAAATAACCTCACCCTCGGCTATATTCCTGAAACTGCCTTCGTAGAGTTTGAGTAATTGCTCGTAATCTTCATCGGCACCATCGTCGTCTGCCCGATCTACCATGATCGTCATGTGATTAGGCCGCCCTGCTTTTTCCGCCGGATCAACCTTGTCGACGTCTTCTACATTTGCCATAAAACTCCGGAACCTCCTCTGAACACCTTCCCCGCCCGCGGCGATACCCTTAAGTTTCCCACAGGCTAAGGCTCTTCGTATGCGTTCACAGTTTCACGCGACCAGCAAGCTAGATCAACGAACCTACTCGCACGGTCACAATAGAAACACGCATACCCAACCCACGCAGCGACCTCGGCAGCACAGTCAAGACCACCTGTCGTCGATGCACTGATTGGCTATAAGGCTTAGATTCTACGCCTCTTATCCTCACTCGTCAAACTGAGACGCGGCACTCCCTAAAGCTTGTAATTTTCCAACCCTCAACACGGAGCTACTCAAACACCGCTACCGCACCAGATAAAATGTTTCGACATTCGACCAGCACTTGTCTCCCGAAGCAGCCACCATGACCGAAGTCTGGGCAGACTGCTCGGCCCACGCCCACCCACCGGCCGACTCAGCTACATCCTCGCTTGAAATGTTGTTGCACAATACCCAGCACCTTCTTGACGACACTGTCCAACGGGAGCCCCGTGGTATCCACCAACACAGCATCGTCGGCTATCTTGAGAGGAGAGCTACTCCGAGTTCGATCTGAATAATCCCGAGCCTCAAGAGCACTAGCCACATCAGACAGGGCAGCCGCAGCCACACCTACCCCATGAGCAGGGTCAGAGGCTCGACGCACAGCCCGCTCAGCAGGAGACGCGTCAAGGTAGACCTTCACGTCAGCGTTGGGGAATACTGTTGTCCCTATGTCTCGCCCTTCCATAACTAGTCCGCTAGCTCCCGCGTAGGATCTTTGGCGCCGTACAAGCACATCCCTAACGGCGGGTATTCTGGCCACACGAGCTGATGCGGCATCGATCTCGCTAGTGCGGATGGCACTCGTCACATTGTGACCACCAACGGTCACTGATTGATCCCCAAGAACCAATTCGACTCGTTCAGCTAACGCCAAGACTGCAGCTTCATCATCAAGGTCAAAACCTTCATGGAGAGCCATCCAAGCAATTGCCCTGTACATTGCTCCAGAGTCGACATAACGACAACCCAGCGCCTTGGCTATCGCTCGAGACACGCTGCCCTTGCCTGCACCAGACGGACCATCAATAGCTATGACCGGCTTTACAGATTTACAGGATTCCATTTACTCAACCCCTGACGGACTTAAATCCCCATTCGTCTCCTGTCACAGCTCACCTCGGGACACTCTCCGCAGCACGAAGCCCCTGGCCAACCGCCTCGCGAAGCGCAACTACTTCACCATTCGTGAGATCGCGGAACCGTCCAGGTGGAAGGGTCATGTCCTGAATAGGACCTATACGTATCCTTCGCAGTCGAACAACAGGGTGTCCGACAGCCCCACACATCTGCCGAACCTGTCTGTTTCGCCCTTCGGTAAGAGCGACCTGTAAAAGCGACTGATCTCCGCGTTGGCCCCGGCCCGCCGACATCACGGTAGCTTGAGCTGCCGAGTACAACCTTCCGTCAATCATCACCCCACGAGTGAGCCGTTTTAAGGTGCCGGCTCCCGGCACACCGCGTATACGAGCTTCATAGACCCGTTCCAGACCATGACGAGGATGTGTCACCCGGGCTGCCAACTCTCCATCGTTGGTCAGCAGCAGCAAACCTTCGCTGTCGTAATCCAATCGCCCAACAGGATAAACAGACTCACGAACACCTGGAACCAAATCCATAACGGTCGGACGATGCTGAGGATCACTGCGAGTGGTAACAAAGCCACGTGGCTTGTTTAGCAAGAGATAACGCCTCTTCACCTTTCGTGCAACACGACGGCCATCGACTCGTATGTCATCACCTTCTGGGTTTGCCCTGGCTCCTAAAGTTGAAATCACTGTTCCGTTCACAGTCACGCGGCCTTCAAGCATGAACCTCTCGGCCGCCCGCCTAGAAGCAACGCCGGCTGCCGCAATGATCTTTTGTATCCGGATTCCCTCTAGCTTAGGTTTCATCGCCATTTACAGCGGCTAAGGCAGCATGCACATCTCCTAGTGCACCTGCTCAGAAGAATCGGTTTCCTTCACTCCTTCGCCTTCAGATTCACCCTCAAATGGCAGCGATTCTGTTGTCGGCGAGGAAGCCGTTAGCGCAGCTGGGACTTCCATCCCCAGCGCTTCTGCCATCTCTTCCACCTTTGGAAGGTCATCGAGATCGCTCAACCCGAACACATTCAAGAACTCGCGGGTAGTAGCATAAAGGAAGGGACGACCAACTACCTGCTTGCGGCCAACAACTTTAACTAACTGACGCTCCAACAAGGTTCCCACCACACCCGAGGCATTGACCCCACGAATTTCAGCCACCTCTGCTCCAGTGATCGGTTGCTTGTAAGCAATAACTGCCAAGGTCTCGAGCGCTTGAACTGACAGGCGTTGCTTTGAATGCTCATGGAAGAGCCGACGCACCCATTCGTGCAAATCTGGCCTAGTACAAATTTGGTAGCCACCGGCCACCTCAACCATCTGCAAACCACCGCCCTGCCGATAGTCATCCCTTAGAGCTTCAATAGCCTTCTCAATATCTTCTTTCGGCTCTTCTTCGAGCAGCTGAAAGATAGTTTTAGGGGTCAGGGGATCCGGCGATGCGAAAATCAGGGCTTCAATAACAGGTTTCAAATCGTCGGACATAGCACTGGTCTCTCCAAAAGACGATAGGCAGGCAGAGTCGACGGGGTGCGTCTGCAACCTACCTCACTACTGGCCAGCGGGTTCTGGAAGACTGCGATCTTTAGACTAGCCAGCCGCCCCTTTTTCGCAAGACCTTCAGCGCCACGCAATAGCCATAAATTTGGCTGACAGCAAGAACGACGCATCACAAGACTACTCAACCACGTCGTCACTGCTTTCCTTAGCATCCCGTTTCGTATCCGCATACTCACTATCGAGACCCGGATCACCTAACGGTTTAGGTGCATCCTGAGGCCTATCTCGTAGGTACACTCGAATTGGACCGAATGAACTGGACTGAAATACCCGAATCATCTTTAATCGAATCATCTCCAGCAAAGCCAGAAAACTGGTGACCAGCTCACCCCGATTACGGTCATCGGCGAACAAATCTTCAAAACCGCAAGGGTTGGTTTTAATCAATAAATCGAGTAACTGCCTGGTCCGTGTCTCAATAGACACTTCTTCGCCAGGCAGCATCACCGGGTGCTCTTTAGCCCGTTTAATCACAGACTGAAACGCCTGCAAAAGCCCAAACAGATCAACCTCGAGCTCACGCTCAAAGGGTTCACCGGCAATAGCAGTCAGTCGTTCGTCTGACCTACTCCACTGTGCGTCCCTAACCGTCTGTCTCTCATGCAAGAGTTCGGCAGCAGCCTTGAATTTTTCGTGTTCAATCAACCGCTTGACAAGCTCGTCACGGGGGTCAGAGACCTCTTCTTCCTGTTCATCCTCTACATCAGCTCTCGGAACAAGAGTTCGCGCCTTGATTTGAATCAGCGTAGCTGCCATAACAAGAAACTCACCAGCTCCATCCAGATCAAGCTCTTTCATCAGCTCAAGATACTCGAGATACTGCTGGGTAATCAGAGCAATAGGAATATCGTAGATGTCTAGCTCACTCTTGCGGATCAGATGCAACAGTAGATCCAACGGCCCCTCGAAAATCTCGAGCTTGACCGGATAGTCTTCAAGAATGGATTCAAAAGCCTCTGGTCGGCCAGAGTCAGACATAGCTCAACTTCACAGCTTCACGGACCTCCCGAATAGTTTCCTGGGCAATCCGCCGAGCCCGACTGGAACCATCCATCAAAATCTCTCGCACTCGACCCGGTCGCTCCAACACCTCAGTCCGTCGTTCTCGTATTGGGTCAAGTACCGTGTTAATCGCTTGAACCAGCTTTTGCTTGACCTCGACATCTCCAACCCGCCCTGTTCTATAGCGCGACTTTAGGTCTTCCACTTCAGCTATATCTGAGTTAAAAGCATCGTGATACAGAAAAACCGGGTTACCCTCGACTGTGCCTGGAATGTCAGCACGGATCCTCTTCGGATCGGTATACATGCGCATGACTTTCTTTTTTACGGCATCGGCATCATCCGCCAAATCAATCGTGTTCCCATAACTCTTGCTCATCTTCCGATTATCTAGACCAGGCAGCCTCGGAAACGACGTGAGCAATGGCTGTGGTTCGGGAAACAATTCACCGAAAAACCCGTGAAACCTCCGGACTACCTCTCTATTCAGCTCCAAATGCGGAACCTGGTCATCTCCGACAGGCACATACTGGGCTTTGTAAATCACAACATCAGCACCCTGCAACAACGGATAACCCAAGAACCCTAGAGTCGATAAGTCCTTTTCTGCCAACTGCTCTATCTGTTCCTTGTAAGTAGGCACTCGCTCCAACCATGGGGTCGGCACCACCATCGACATCAGAAGGTACAGTTCAGCATGCTCCGGCACCAAAGATTGCACAAAGAGCGTGCTTCGGTCTGGGTCAACGCCCGCAGCGATCCAATCAGCTACATTGTCGTATGCGTAGTCGGTCAGAGCATCCGTTTGCGAATACTCGCTAGTCAGCGCGTGCCAGTCAGCTACAAAATACATACAGTCGTACTGGTCTTGTAACTCGGCCCACTGCCGTAAGGCTCCGACTAGGTGCCCGATGTGTAACCTACCCGTCGGCCGCATCCCTGAGACCACCCTTGGCTTCACGGTAATAACCACCTTGTGAGAACGATATAAGGTGGACGAATTAGAAAATCCACCAAGTCAGTCAACATGAGCAAAATCAGAATAGCAAACCCGTAGGGCCTAATAAACCGATCGTACCTGGTCGCCAGCGACTCAGGCAGTAAACCCACCAAAACATTCCCACCGTCCAGTGGTGGCACCGGCAGCATATTAAATACCGCTAAGAGCAAGTTTAATCGAACCAGCAGCCCAAGGCCTTGGGTTAACGGCTCCACCTGGGTTACCTCGGACGAACCGATTTGGTTTGGCATAGCACCCAGCAACAGTGACGCCGCTACCGCAAGCGCGAGGTTACTAGCCGGACCAGCAATGGCAACAATCCAGAAATCTCGTCGGCCATTCTTAAGGTTTCCCGTATTCACTGGAACCGGCTTCGCCCATCCGAAAACAAATCCACCGGGGGACATTGCCAATATCAACGGCAAGAAAACGGAGCCCACAGCATCAAGGTGAACCATGGGATTCAGCGAAACCCTCCCCAACAGCCTGGCCGTGGGGTCCCCACACCAGTCTGCGGCCAACGCGTGTGACATCTCGTGAATCGTCAAAGAAAACATCAAGACTGACAGCAGGACTAGTAGGTCACCAATGAAAGGCAAGGGCGTCCAGCATAATGGACTAGAACGGGGAAGGGCAAGTGCCCAAGTCAACGGCTAACAAAGAGCCACCTAACGTCGGCCTGTCGCAAAATGATTCAAGACGGCATCGGCAGCTTTGGCACCGACAACCGGAACCAATTCTTCTCGAGAGGCACGCCGGATGTTAGCCACACTACCAAGCTGGGTCAGCAGCGCTCGACGTCGAACCGCACCAACACCTGGTATATCCTGGAGTTCTGAGCGAAAATCCCTCCGTCGACGAGACCGCCGGTGATAGCTCAGCGCTACTCGGTGAGCCTCATCCCGTAGACGCTGCAACAACCTTAATGCAGCACTCCCCACCTCGAGAATTAGCGGGTCTGAAGAATCACGTGAGTAAACTAATTCTTCTTTTTTCGCAAGTCCGATCGCAACGAGATTTGACAACCCCAGTGACTCAAATGACTCATAAGCAGAAGACAGTTGTCCACTTCCGCCGTCAATGACAACCAATTCGGGAAGGGGGCCGCCCTCTTCCATCAACCGCCGGTAACGACGCCCGACAACCTCTCTCATTGCAGCGTAATCATCTAAGAGCCTTCCACTGATTTTCCCACCATCAAGATTTACAGGTTCCACCTTGTCATTAGCCTCTTTCTCTCGCCTATTCAGGGTCCCCAACGGAGACCTCTTGACCCCGCCCCAACCGACCCCGCGCAATCGGTACTTTCGATATTCCTTTGGACGCAACTGTCCATCCTCAGAAACTACCATCGCACCCACCGTTTCTGCTCCCTGGAGAGTCGAAATATCGAAACACTCTATTCGACGAGGAAGGACAGACAAGCCCAAGACTACTCTAAGTTCTTCCAATGCAACGGTAGCCGCTCTTGCCTCGTCACTAAAACGAGAACGATAAGCTAGTTCTGCGTTACGAGTGGCTAGATCCAGCAGGCGGCGCTTGTCCCCTCTCTTCGGTACAACAAGTCGAACCTTGCGACCGGCACTTTGTGTTAGCCAAGCCTCAAGCGGGCCTGGGTCCCTGACCTCAACGGGCACATGCACTTCTGGAGGTGGAACTCTCGTCTGATAGAACTGCTGAACCGCAGCCTCCAGTGTCTCAGAAACTGCAAGCTCATTGCCAGCAGGAAGGTCAGCCACAAGCTCAGACCGCTCAATAACCCGCCCACCACGCACTTGGAATACCTGGATTATCCCCCCCGCCGAACCAATCTTCATTCCAAAAGCATCGCGGTCACCAAGTCGAACCGTCGACATTTTTTGTTGACGGTTAAGAAGCGTCTCAATCGTTTTTACAGCATCATGTGTCTGGGCGGCGGCCTCGTACCGCAGGTCCTCTGACTCTGCCAACATGCGTCTCTTCAACTGACCAAGTAACTCATCATTACGACCTTCAAGAAATAGCCGCGCATGCTCAACCGTTTCAGCATACTGTTCCTGAGTACACAATTCGTCGACGCAAGGAGCAACACACCGCTTGATGTCATATTCGAGACACGCTCGCCCACGGCGCCCATTTATAGCCTCATTACAAGAGCGGATTCCGAATAACTTATGAGTTAAGGTCATCGTCTTTCGCGCCAGAGCCGCTGGCAAGAACGGACCAGCGTAGGTGTGTCCATCCCGCTCTACACGACGAACCACAACCACGCGCGGAAAGCTTTCACCAGTCGTCAATTGCAAATAAGGGTAATTCTTGTCATCGCGCAGCAGAATATTAAAACGAGGACCTCGCTGCTTGATAAGGTGGCTCTCAAGCGCCAGAGCTTCTACTAGAGAATCTGTGACGATGACCTCTAATCGGGAAACCTTGTCAAGCAGAGCATCTGTTTTTGGACTAGTTCCTCGGGCCCCAAGATAACTACGAACCCTATCTCGCAATGACCGAGCTCGTCCGATATAGATCGTTGCCCCAGAATCGTCATAATAGAGATAAACACCAGGCTGTTCAGGCAGTTGCTTAATCTGAGCCTTGAGATCGTGAATCGGCATGGGCTACACTGATTTATTGGTGATGTAGAGGGTGCCAATTACGGACCCAGTTCGCTAATCCATTATAGCTTCCAGGATGACGTTCACAGGCGCAATCGGCACCGCTTGCATGTTCCCCCTCCGTGCCATCATCCGCGCGTGTGTGACACTTCGCATACACCCAAACATACTGACCCTCGTTGGAGTGGTCATCAATTTTTTGGCCGCTTGGCAGTTTGCTCAAGGTCGATTCATTCCTGCCGGCTTCATCATGCTGGTAGCGAACATTTTCGATTTCATAGACGGCAAAGTAGCTGAAGAAACCAACCTAGCTTCGCGATTTGGTGGGTTCTGGGATTCGGTCATGGACCGCTTCTCAGACCTGTCACTGTTTATCGGGGTAATGTATCTCTACTCCCAGCTTGGACGCACGGACTACGTGATGATCGCTGCCTTCGCAATGATGTTCTCGGTAATGACCAGTTACACGAGAGCCCGCGCAGAATCAATGATCGACAAGTGCAAGGTGGGGTTCATGGAAAGACCCGAGCGAATCGTCCTAGTGATGATCGGGGCGTTTACTAACAGAATGGGTGCCGTGCTCTGGGTGATCCTAATACTCTCTGTGGTCACTGTCCTAGACCGGATATATTTCACCTGGCAGGTTCTGAATTCTCAAGAAACAAACAAACGATGATCTTAAAAGACTTCGTTTCACTGCCGACCCGCGGGATTTGGCACGCTCTCTTTTGGACCTTCGACAGAGGCACCTGGCAATACGACCTCATGGTGATCGCTATTCTTGCATTCGTCTGGCTTACACCGCCACAGTGGCTCAACGATCCCACGGCCAGCGGACCTGGATTGATCGGGATATTGTTGGAAAGCCTGAGATAGAAAAACCCTTCAAGAGAGTTCCTCGGTCACTGGTTCTACACTCCCCCTACACCAATTCTCGTTCATCGGCGCCAAGGTCGAATCCCTTGTCAGTAAAGTCAATATCTTGGGCAGCGATCTTGTCTCGCAGAAACCTGCGCACCTCACCATAATGCTCGAAAGGGACATCAACACGACCAACAACGTTACGAACACGGTGTATCAGCACCAGAGTCAGGTTTTCATCCTCCCGCCAAGATAGACCACCAATCTGGGCATAGGGAACAAACCCTCTATCCGACCACACACCATCCCTATAGAACCCTTGGCCGATCTGAAAGCTGAGTGGTAAGGCGTAAGCGTAATAGATAAACATCATACCTTCGCCGAATGCATCGACCAATGGCCGCTGCTGGACGGCAATTTTTACGAACACCATCACCCCAAACAGCACTCCAAAACCAAGCAGCCACCCGTACGAAGATGGACGACGACGTGGCCAGGTCAGCACTGCAGATGAGCGGAGGCGCCAATACCGCAGAAAACGAACCAGGAGCCGAAGATTCGATGCCAGGAATCCGACACCCAGCAAGAAAACTGCGGTCGGCAAAACCGTCTCAAGGAAAATTGCAAGAAGACCTTCGGGAGCCATGAATCGAACCTCCCTCAACCCTGTAAGTCCTGTGTGGTCAAGCCCTCGATTGATACTCACCTGTCTCGGTATTTACTCGAACAGTGTCGTCGTTGCTAATAAACGGAGGGACTTGAATCACCAAACCAGTCTCGAGTGTCGCTGGCTTCAGTTGCGCACTAGCCGTCGCCCCCTTTATTGCAGGCGCCGTCTCTGCCACCTTGAGATCCACGGTTAGCGGCAGATTGAGACCAATGGCCTCATTCTCATACAGTGAAACTCTGATAGTAGCTTCCGGTAGCAGATAGTGGACCGACTCACCAAGAGTCTCAGCAGTTATTTCAACCTGTTCGAAGGTCTCCAAGTCCATGAAGTTGAAAGTGTCACCATCACGATAGGTAAACTGCATCTCCCTATCATCGAGAACAGCTCGCTCCACGACATCAACCGACCGAAACTTGTGATCGAGTAAACTGCCTGACTTGACATTACGCATACGTGACTGCACGAATGCCTTGCCCTTACCCGGTGTAAGATGCGTTACATCCATGACCCGATAAAGTTCGTCATTCAATTTAATCAGAGTCCCCTTACGGAGACGCGTCGCTTGAATAGATTCCATTCAGGACCAATTTCTCATTCTAGGATGAATTTTGTAGGACATTGCTGATTGTGCTAGAGAATATTCACGACCAGTCTCACCTCTACAGCTAGTTGGAGGACCCAGCTTTAATGACGTCCACTGCCACCTCAGTCAGGATGATGTCTCAGTCTCGAAGAGTACCATAGCAGTTGGACTGAGCCAACCAATGGCCTACCTCAGTCCCGCCCAGACGAATCCAAGCCGACCTGAACCCTGCTAGCTTCAAGGATCGGCTTAAGGTAACGCCCTGTGTGTGACCCTGGAGACTCCACAATTTCCTCAGGCGTACCTTCGGCAACGACCAGACCGCCATTTTCCCCTCCCTCCGGCCCTAGATCGATTATCCAATCTGCCGACTTAATAACGTCAAGATTGTGCTCTATGACCAAGAGGCTATTTCCAGCCTGAAGTAACTTACGAAAGGCTGACAGCAGTTTAGCTATGTCATCGAAATGTAGCCCCGTCGTAGGTTCGTCAAGTATGTATAAGGCACGCTCTGTCTTCTTTGACGAAAGATGAGAGGCTATCTTGATCCGCTGGGCCTCGCCCCCGGACAACGTCGTCGCCGGTTGCCCCAGCCGCAAATACCCCAGTCCTACCTCTTCTAATAACCGCAGGCGACGGACAACTCTTGGAGAAGTACTGAAAAATGATAGCGCTTCTCGAACTGTCATTTGAAGAACTGCATCAACACTTCGTCCCCGGTAAGTTACGTCGAGCACTTTCTTCTTGAAGCGACGACCATCACACTCGTCACAAGGCACGAAGACGTCAGCCAAAAACTGCATCTCAACGCGTATAACCCCTTCACCTTCGCACACATCACAGCGGCCACCAGCAATATTGAAAGAAAAATGACTGGCCGTGAGACCAGTGTCTCGGGCGGCCTTCGTTTTCGAAAATAGCTCCCTTATCGCATCGAACGCCTTTATG
>DEAE01000029.1:87465-171055 GCA_002347025.1 Acidobacteria bacterium UBA2990 | reverse complement strand
ATCGGCCTCAATGTTGTTTCTGAATCAGAGGGAGAAAAATAGCTCGTGACCGGTTAGAACAGGTATGGGGCCTCCGATGAGAGGCCTGTAGGGAAGAGGGGAATGTGGAAAGTTTTCCGGTGTTCTTGAATTGTGGACNNGCGCACGCGAGTATCACTGTGGTGGCTGCTGTCAAGCTCGGCTGTTGCATCATCATGGCTGCTCTTTCATCTTCGGATTCTGTTTGCCGATTGTGTCTGCATGCGTATTGCGTTGAACTGTGCCCCGACGTGAGTGTGGCTATTATCCCACTAAGGCCAGCTGCTCGATAGTATCGGGTTCGACCATCGGCCTCAATGTTGTTTCTGAGTCAGAGGGAGCAAAATAGCTCGTGACCGGCTAGAACAGGTATGGGGTGTCCGATGAGAGGCCTGTAGAGAAGAGGGGGACGTGGAAAGTGTTCCGGTGTTCTTGAATTGTGGACGAAGTGAGTAATCTCAGCTAGAGTGTGAGCATGTTTGATTGTTGTCCATGGATGAAGTTCTTGGCCGAGACAGCGACTCGTGGAATTCCCTCCTTTCTAGGGGTTGTGGTTTTGGTGGGTATCGGTGTGGCTATCTACTTGACTGTAGCCTGACGGTATCAGTTGCCTCTCAGATATCGCCGCTGGAAGAGGTGCCAAGGCCCTTCCCTTTCTTGGGGGTGTGGCCCCGATTCCAGACCCCTCTTGACGGTAGAGGCGATCAGGTGGAATCGAGGCTTTGTAAGCGCAGCAGGTCAGTTATCTACTGTGAAATTTAAGTCTTGCCTTGGCGTCCAGTTGATGTTCTGGATGCGTTGGAAAATGCTTGCGCTGGGGAGCCCGTCGAAGATTGGCAAGAGTGCTTGCCGTGCTGCATGGTAGTCGGCCGGGTCCGTTGCTGGGTAATACACGCTCAGGCTGAATCCTCCGTCCCCGACGATGTTTCGAGCAACCCCACGGTTTTGATCGCTGTCCATGTCGATCATGGCCTGTCTGAACCCTGACATGAATTCTTGAATCTGGTTGAAGGAGCCTGGGCTTGGGTATACTCTGATTTCACGAACAAACCCACCTTCCCCTTGTGCCACTCGAGGATTCTCTGGCTGGTAGGAAAACTCCGGTAAGAATTCGCCAATCTCGGTTCCGAGGACTCCAGCCACTTCGAATACACCGGAGTTTGACCGCGGGGTGTCCAGAAACCAGGCCCGGCGTGCCGCAAGATCCGCCCATCCGTTGGGTAGGGTTGTCGAGATGCGAACGATGTTATTTTCATCGATCGCTACAAATTCGTCCCAGGCGAAGCCATGCTCCCGGCGGTGCTCAATTGCCCGGCCGCGTGCTTCTTCAAAGGCTTGGAGCTGGCCTGGGCCTGGTCCCAACTGCATATACATCGTATGGCTCAGCGCTCCGGCGGGAGCCTGGGCCGCAGCGCGGGAAAATCCGACTCCGAGTACGAGTCCGGTTAAGGCGATTCTTGTCAACACCTGCATCATTAGTTCACTCCTAATTCCTGTAAAGGCTCCGGAAGAGTTTGCTGCTCGATTGCGAAATTGATCTGTTGATCCTTCTGTCAATTGTCTGGGACATAACCCAGATCGTGCCGTGGGGTTACTGCTTTTGAGTTAATCCTCAGGGACGTAACTCAGATCAGGTCGAGGTATCCAGTGAATAACCCTGAATCGTCGGATGTTGCCTTGTAGACCCGATAAACTGCTAATAATGGGTTGCAGGGCCTCACGCGCTGCGTAGGAGTCCCCAATGTCTCTTGCTGGAGTGAGGACCCCGAAACCGAATGTGTCGCGTCCGATCAAGGTGCGCCCAACGAAACGGGGCTGGTCACTGTCAGCCTCGGCCTGTGCGTCACGAAGGTCGGCCAGAAACTGTCGCACGGCTGCTCCCGCACCCGGGTGAGGCAATATTCGTAATTCTCGGACAAAGCCGACTTCTTCTGGGCCGGTGAATCGGGGATTTTCTGGGATGTAAGAAAGCTCAGGCAGTCCCTGTCCAATCTCACTACCAAGGAAGTCAACGGTGGCCGCCATTCCAGAGTTGGCCCGCGGGGTATTTTGCACCCATTCCCGCCGGGCAGCTACGTCGTCCCAACCATTGTCAAGACGCGTAGAGATGCGCACGATGTTATTTTCAGCTGTGATAGCAACATTTTCTCGCCAGGGGTAACCGTGTTCCTGGTGATGGGCAACCCAACGGCCTCGGGCTTCTTCAAAGGCTTGGAGTTGGCCCGGTTTCACTTGCATTGCTACGTTATAGAAAAATGGACCTCCGCCCGCGTTTTGGGCAGATGTACCGAATATTGCCAATACCGCAAGAAGTCCGCTTAAAGCCGTTACCAATAACACTCGATTCATTAGATGCTCCTTATCAAGGTCTATGTGTCACACCTGAGAGGCGTTCACGCCAGAATGAGGCCGTTTCATTCCTGTTGATGATGGATTAGTCGGCCGGAGTGTAGTGAAGGTCATCCCTAGAAATCCAATTGATGTTCCGGATGCGCCGAGCATTGCCGTTACCCCGGGCCTGTATCCTGTCAAAGATGGGCTGCATGGCTTGGCGACTGGCGTAATAATCTGCGGCATCACTCGCCATGTAGTGAACACTAAAGCTAAAGGCTCCCCGTCCTATTAAATTCCTAGTGACATACCGAGTTTGGTCGCTGCCAGCTTCCTGTAAGGCGTCTCTGATAGCTCCCATGGTCTCCTGCACGCCGGCACCATTCCCGGGGCTGGGGAATACCCGAGCCTCCCGTATGAATTCGACTTCTCCAGCGGGCACCCGTGGATTGTCGGGCACGTAGGAATACTCCGGCAAAGCCTCACTGATTTCTGTGCCCAATAAATCTCCTCCGCCTAAGGGGCTGGCTCCGGCCGCTCCGACGGGATTGTCCTGAAACCAGGCTCGCCTGGCAGCCACATCCGCCCAGCCGTTATCAAGGTTCACCCAGATACGGACCAGGTTGTTCTCAGTGATAGCGACATATTCAGTCCAGGGGTAATTGTTATTGGTCCGGTGCTCAATCGAGCGAGCCCGGGCTTCTTCGAATGCAGGAAGTTGTCCGGGACTGAGCTGGATATACATCTTGAGACTTAAGGGGACAGTAGCGGATTCCTGAGTGCAGGCGCCCAGGAGGGTTGAGCCTGCTATGAGCCCCGCGATGGCTACAATAGTTGAAGTCCGTCTCATAAGGTTGTCCTCCCGGAAGATTCACCAAAAGCTGGAGCCGTGCCTGCTCCGCATTATTTAACTTAGGGGCACCCTGCTTTAGAGAGTTTGTCGCAATCAGCAAAAAGCAAGGGCAAATATAGCCTAATCACCGTAAATGTTCTAGGCGGGTTGAAAGGCCATTCCTAAGTTTAAATAATGATTTCTTGCAACAACATCATAGGTTGAGATATTTGACCCGACAGAATCGCTGAAGTTGTGGCGAAGTTAAGGGAGGGGGGCCTGCGAACCGAAGAGACCGCTGACGGAGGTGATGGACTCGGCTCCGTCAGTGGTCTCTATTGCTAGTTAGGGTTGTAACCAAGGTCCCGTCTTGGAATATTGTTCGTGAACTCGATTTTGGTCGCTAGGGATCCCATTTGACGGCCGAGAGCTCGCCACTCGGCTCCCAAGGTAGCGGCTTGGCGTTGATTTTCTGCATAGAAATCCGCTGCATCGCGGGCCGGCGTCACAATTCGGAGAGCTGGTCCATTGCCCATGACTGACATTGATACGAAAAATGGGTTTCGAATGTTATGTCGTCTCATGAGTGCATTGACTTGGGTGATGATGCGAGCAGCCTCCGCTCTGGATCCAAAAGGCAGGTAAATATTGATTTCTCGGATAAATCCGACGTCGCCGATGGCTATTCTAGGGTTATCGGGAAGGTAACTCAGGTCCGGGCGGGTTCTCCGGATCGAGGACTCGATGTTCTCTATGATTCCCCTGGCAGATCCGGGCGGAGCTGGCGCCATCGAGGCCATCTGGGCATTTCGCATGTCGAACGCAGCCATGTTCTCCAAGCCACCAGTGATTGAGCGGTAAACCGGGGGGCTGCCTTCTCGCATCAAGACGAAATGGCTGAAAGTCACACCAGCATCGGCCATTCTGGCATTCCGCGCGGCGGTAATGGCTTCATATGCCCCAGCTTTACCGGCACTGACGTGCAACTCTTGTACCAATTGGAGAGTGGACTCGGCAGGTTGAGCAAGGGCTCCAAGGGGGCTACTGCTGACTCCAGCAGCGATCAATATTAAGGCCAGGATAATTTTGGGTTTCATCTGTGTACTCCTACAAAAAGTCAATAAATATTTTGAATCACGAAGCCTATCGTTTTGGGGAACAAATTTCAAAGCGGGATGGGAATGATCGCTGGAGGCTGGTTCTCGGTTTAGGTCACGCCCAGCAGCTGCCCGGGCCACAATGGTGGAACTACGGATCAGGAATGAGGCCATGGAACTCTACTTTGCATATGGGGCCAATCTCAATAAAAGGGAATGTGAGAGATGGTTCCGCAGTCAGGGGCTCTCGAATCCTCTCAGGAAGTCTTGTGGCCGAGGTCGGCTCCCGGATATGGAGCTCTGCTTCGATGACGACGGCACTGGAGATGGACGTGGAACCGTGAACTTGCACTTCAGGAGAGGGCAGTGGGTTGAGGGGCAGTTATTCGAACTCTCGCCCTTCGGTTGGGAGGTTCTGAACAGGAAGGAAAGCGGGGACGGACGATGTTGCAGCCCGACGTGTGTCCATGTCTTCCGGGACACTGGTGAGGTCGTTGAAGCGGTTGTTTATGCCCTCGTCACAGAGGGACGGCCTCATTTTGTCAGGCCCGCGGAGGCCTATACCAGTGTGATTCTGGAAGGATTAGACGCATTCGGGTTATCCAGACACCAGCTTGATGCAGCAAAGAAGGGGCATGTCCCTCCGTTGATGATAGATACTGTATTCGTCTACGGCACATTGATGCAGGGTCAGGGAAACCATGGCCTGCTAGCAGAGGGAGCAAGTGTTGAGTCGATAACTAGGGCCACAGTGAGAGCTGACATGGTGGATTTGGGTGGCTACCCCGCGGCCTTCAGAACAGAGAATAGTCAGATTCAAGGGGAACTGATTCGAGTGCGCAGGTTGGAACAGGTGTTGAGGCGGCTCGACGGACTAGAAGGGTTCACAGGCTATCACTTAGATTCCCTCTATCATCGGGTCTTGGCCCTTGTCGATGTTGAGACAGGTCTTGCGTGTGACGCTTGGATCTATCTCCTTGCGGGGTCTTGGAAGAACTACCCGGTCATAGCCTCTGGTGACTGGAGAGGACATCGTCGAGCGCTGAATGCCATGAAACATTGCACTAATTCTGGGTAGGTAAACCAAGGGCCTACTTCGGTTGGGCCGCTTGGTAACTGACTCATGATGTGTTGACGACAATCTGGGACAGAGGCCAGGATTCGTGGATAAGTGTGAGCAAGTGGGTTGCAAGAGAGGGTGTGAATCGCGTAAATACCGCGGCTATGGTAGCTGGGCGTGGCCAGTGTCATTGGCGGCGAAGGGGGTAAGAATGCTTGCTTTGCGGTCTGGGCGTGTCGTGATGTGTCTGTCGGTGATGTTAGTGGCTGCCGTTTTTCGCGGCGACTTGTTACACGGTCAGGCTTCTGAGTTTGTGCCGGTGACCGATGAGGTGCTTCAAAATCCACCACCAGATGATTGGTTGATGTGGCGTCGAACTCTGAATGGTTGGGGGTTCAGTCCTTTGGACGAGATTAATAGCGACAACGTAGGTCGGTTACAAATGGTGTGGTCGAGGGGCTTGGGTCCTGGGCTCCAGCAGGGTACCCCGCTGGTTCATGATGGCGTCATGTATATGCCAAACCCCAGAGATGTGATTCAAGCGATTGAGGCCACGACCGGAGACCTTCGGTGGGAGTATCGGCGGGAACGGCCACCCGATCTCGAGGATTACATGCTCGGGAGTCTCACCGATATCAATCGGAACCTGGCGATTTACGGCAGCATGATTATCGACACCAGTGGTGACGACTACGTGTTTGCCTTGGATGCAGTGACAGGAGAACTGATCTGGGAGACGCAAATCTTAGATTACCGCGTGAATCCCGCCAATCAAAGTTCTGGCCCTATCATTGCCGAAGGCAAGGTGATTTCAGGTCGTGGCTGCACCCCAAGAGGGGGGCCGAATGCTTGCGTGATTGTGGCCCATGACGCCACAACGGGCCAGGAGCTGTGGAGAAGGCGGACTATCCCAGCTCCAGGTGAACCGGGAGATGAGACTTGGGGAGGGGTGCCATTTGAGGAGCGAAAACACGTTGGTGCCTGGATGGTTCCAAGCTACGACCCCAAACTGAATCTGGTGTATATCGGGACATCGGTAACCTCCCCAGCTCCGAAGTTCATGATTGGCGGGGCGGATTTGAAGCATCTTTACCATAATTCAACCTTGGCCTTGGACGCAGATAGTGGAGAGATTGTTTGGTATTACCAGCACTTGAACGATAGTTGGGACCTCGACCACCCCTTTGAGCGCCTACTCGTTGATACCCAGGTTCGACCCAATCCTGCGACGGTTAGTTGGATCAACCCGAGACTGGAAATGGGAGAAGAGCGACAGGTGATGACTGGGATTCCTGGAAAGACCGGGATCGTTTACACACTGGACCGTGCGACCGGGGAGTTCCTGTGGGCTACCCCGACCGTGGCACAAAATGTCGTCGGACATATCGATGGCGCGACCGGGGCTGTATCGGAGAATGCGGAGGTCGTCTTTCGGCGAGAGGGACAGGAGGTCTTTGCATGTCCAACCCTTGTTGGGGGGAAGGACTGGGAGGCCGGGGCTTATAGTCCTCTCACTAACACGATGTACTATCCGTTGCGCAATGCCTGTGCCCGTATCATGGCGACGAACGACGGGTCACTCTACGGGTTGTCAGTAAGGACGCAGATCGCGCCTGGCACCGACCAGGTTGGGACCGTGCAAGCGATCTCGGCCGAAACTGGTGATCTGCTGTGGATTCACGAACAGCGGGCAGCGACGAGTTCGCTGATGGCTACGGGCGGAGGATTGGTGTTTGGAGGCGATCATAATGGACGATTCCGAGCGCTTGACCATGTCACGGGTGCAGTCCTTTGGGAGGTAAACATCGGTTCACCCGTGACTGGGTTTCCAATAACCTTTGCCGTCGATGGTCGCCAGTATGTGGCAGTTAGTACCGGTCGTTCGCTAACTTCAGGTGCCTTCAACCGGTTGACGCCAGAGTTGCGACCCAGTAATGGCAATACATTATTTGTCTTTGCTCTGCCAGGCAGGAATAACTGATGAAGCTAGCCGGTAGTGACCAACGGCCCTGGTCACGCTAGAGTGAATAGCGAGTGAGGGAGAACAGGTGAAGTTATGGGTGGAGAACAGGGCCTGACCAGGCAGGGGTGGCAAGTCGTCGCCGAGCGGGTGGGGCTAGTGCTTATGGTGTCATCTCTTCCACTCTGGCTTGTATTGCCGATCCTGCCGTTTTTACCACTGACGCTCGAAATGAAGGCAGCGGTCGCTGGTGGAGTTGTCGTGGTGGCCGAGGTTATGTTTTGGGCTGGCGCGGTGTTAGCAGGTCCTACAGTTGTTAGGCGCCTACGGTCTTGGCTGGACTTCGGGGTTAGGGAGTCTGAGGAACAGGGGTAGGTTGTGACTGACTGAGATGTTGCCGAAAAGACCATAAGCTAGCTGCTAGCTGTGGTGACAGTATCAAGTTCTGGATGGATGCATTCACGTAGCAAGTCACGTGGGATGGTAAGTTGGTTGAGAAGGTTCTGACAGCAGCACTGATATACCGTGA
Organism: Acidobacteria bacterium UBA2990; assembly: GCA_002347025.1. Lineage (GTDB taxonomy): Bacteria > Acidobacteriota > Vicinamibacteria > Vicinamibacterales > UBA8438 > UBA2990. The sequence goes on along the minus strand of DEAE01000029.1, from coordinate 163,228 downwards.
AGACGGAGGTTTCGATATGCGGCAGTTGATTTCTTTCTGTTTCGTGCTCAGTTTCATCGTGTTCGTGACCTCGGAAGGGAGCGGACAACAACCAAGTAATCCGGGTGGTTGGCAAACCTACGATACGTCGAATGGGGAATGGCGTAGTTACGCGGGCGATATTGGAGGAAAAAAATATTCCCCACTCGACCAAATCGACAAAAGCAATTTTACCGATTTGGAAATTGCTTGGGAGTGGACGTCGGTCGACAACTTCGTTAGCACAGAGACCCCTGGTGGGGGTGAGTGGTGGGCATCCTTAGACACCATCATCGACGCTTTGGTGGAAGAGACCCCTGACTTACATCGGCCAGGTCATGCGCCGAATGCTTCGCGGTTACAAGCTACTCCACTGATGGTGGGAGGGGTGTTGTATTTCAACACCCCCCTGTCCCAGGGAGTGGCTGTGGATGCAGTGACGGGTGAGACTCTCTGGGTCTTTAATCCCAAGGTCTACGAGGAGGGGACCCCTCCGATGAGTAATCCATGGTCTCAACGAGGGGTTGCTTATTGGACAGATGGTAAGGGTGATGAACGCATTTTTTGGGGTACAGGGAACGGATATTTGGTGTGTGTTGATGCAGAAGCGGGTCAACCCTGTGCAGATTTCGGACGAGACGGAAGTGGCTTGGTCGATACGATGATTGGGGTTCCGAGGGCCAGCCGGCAGGATCGTGATTATTTGAATGCCATGCTCTGGGGAATCCATTCTCCGCCTCTTGTGGTACGGGACAAAGTCATTCATGGTTCGCACGTCGCAGACCGGCGTATCACCAAGGAAGCAATCCCAGGCTGGGTCCGTGCTTGGGACGTACGGACTGGGGAACATTCTTGGGATTTCCATACTGTTCCAAATAGCACGGATGAATTCGGCGTTGACACCTGGCTAAATGATTCTTGGCGGTATTCGGGCAATGCCAACGTTTGGTCCATGTTGGCCGGAGATAACGAACTCGGTCATGTCTACCTGCCAACCGGAACAACCACGAATGACTTCACCGGAGCAGATAGGCCTGGTGACAATCTGTTTTCGGAGACCTTGATCGCTGTGGATGTCGAGACGGGTGAGCGAGTCTGGCACTTCCAGGCTGTCCACCATGGACTGTGGGACTACGATTTCCCTACGCATCCTAATCTTGTTGATGTGACGGTAGACGGGCGAGATGTCAAGGCGATTGCACAGGTTAGTAAACAGGGTTTTGTTTACGCATTTGATCGTGTCACCGGGGAGCCGATCTGGCCCATTGAAGAGCGACCGGTATCTCAGGAAACAAACATCCCCGGGGATGTGCCTTCTCCGACCCAGCCATTCCCAACCAAGCCTGCTCCCTTTGACTACCAAGGGGTCACGCTTGATGACCTGGTGGATTTTACTCCGGAGATTCGGGCACTAGCGGTTGAAGCCGTTGATGGGTTTCGACTGGGTCCTCTGTTTACTCCTCTTGACCGTCCGGTTGCAGGGGTCACCCGTGGCACAATCATGCGGCCACCAACCGATGGTACTGCGGGATGGGCTGGTGCAGCGGTGGACCCAGAGACAGGTATGCTTTACATACCTTCTCGAAACCGATCGGCAGTGGTCCAACTTTACACGCCGGACCCAGACCTTGGTGCGACGGTTGCATACACCCACGGGGCTCCGGAAGAACAGATGCTTACTGGGAGGGGAAGTTCCCGAGGGCCCCAAATGCCACAGGGCTTACCCCTCCTGAAACCTCCATATTCACGCATGACCGCGATCGATATGAATACAGGAGAACATGCTTGGTGGGTGCCGACCGGTGAGGGGAATCGTTATCGTAACCATCCCAGGCTTCGGGACCTCGATCTGCCTCCCCTCGGTGGGGATAATGGAACCAATGGCCCCCTTCTGACGAAGACGCTGTTGCTCTACTGTCTTACGGCTGGGGGCACGGACGGAGGTCCGAGGTTGGTGGCTTACGACAAACAAAATGGCAGTGAGTTGGGATCGATAGACCTTCCAAGTGGAGCTATTGGAACACCGATGACATACATGGTGGATGGCAAACAGTATATTGGGCTCACTGTGGGAGGTGGGCCACGCCTGATTGCCCTGTCGTTGCCCTTCAAATGAGGCGTCAGAGGAGACTTTGACCTGAATCTTGTGGGCACCTCTGCCAAGAGGTCAACGTGGTGAGCTATGGGGCAGCAAGTGCTCACTACTCGTATTTTGTGAACCCAATGGTCGGTGGCGGAATGAGAGTTTTAGGAAGGAGTGTCAGGGTGATAAAACCCAGGCCGTGTTTCTGTGAATGTTCACGAGGCCTCTTGGGTCTCGTTGCGATTGGCATGGTTATTTTTGTTGGGTCTGTGCAGGCTCAAGTGGATGGTGAGGATCGAGAATACTCAACCCAAGATTGGCCATTTGTCGGGGGAGATTGGTCGAGTTCGCGGTACTCGACCTTGACGGAGATTAGGACAGAGACCATCGACCGACTGCGAGGAGTCTGGGTGACACGTCTCGAGGGTGGCGGTGCTTCACGGTCGACACCAGTTGTGAAAGACGGTGTGCTTTATCTGACAGCTGGGGCTAGCGTAATTGCTGTTGATGCTCAGACCGGTGAGACAGTGTGGCGTTGGCAAGCTGTTGATGCTGAGTCTCAACGGGTCCCGTCCTGGCAGGGTGTTGGCTTGGGGAATGATCTGGTGTTTGTTGGACTACGTAGTGCCGAGGTTGCAGCGTTAAGGCAGGACACGGGTGAATTGGTATGGGTGCAGGCGGCAGGTAGTGTGCCTCAAGAACCTGGGGAGACGGTTACTACGGCACCTATGCACGCTGCTGGTCAGGTGTTCGTCGGGGTGGCGAACGGCGACAGTGGTGGACAGGGTCGAGTGGTAGCTCTTGATGCAGTGACGGGTGCGATCCAGTGGACATTCTTTGTGGTGCCACGTCCGGGGGAATTTGGACACGCCACCTGGCCACAGGACTCGGACATCTGGCAGGTCGGCGGCGGCGGAGTGTGGCTGAATGGTGTCGTGGATCCCGCTCTGGGAATGGTCTATTTTTCGACCGGGAATCCTGTGCCGATGTTTGGTGGCGAGCTTCGAGAGGGTGACAATCTATTCACGGCCTCTGTGCTTGCTCTCGATATGGCGACCGGGAAACGTCGTTGGCATTTTCAAGTGGTCCGGCACGATATTTGGGATGCCGACATTGCAACTCCAATGCTTCTTTATGAGGTAGAGGTCGATGGTCGTTCCCGTCAGGCGCTGGCGGCGATGAGAGCTGATGGATTCCTATTCCTATTTGATCGTGAGACCGGCGAGCCACTTATTCCCATTGAAGAACGTGAGGTGCCGCAGGACCCTCAATTACTTACTGCCCCCACACAACCTTTTCCGTTGGGTGCGGAACGAATCATTCCTGACTGTTCTTTTTGGCGAGACAGGGTGCCACCGCCGTTCGAATTGAGTTGTAGCTTTTTTACCCCTCCGTCTGTCGGACAAGAGACTATCGTAGGCTTGGGGTCGCCGATTCCAATGGTGAGGGTTACCCCGATGGCGTTCAGTCCCCAGACGGGTTATATCTATGCACAAGGGAGAGGGCATGTAGGCCGAGCGAAACGGTTTGAGGACCCATGGATTTCTGACAATCGTCCAGGTGGCTATTTGCGGGTTGGGCTTCCGGAGTCTGCTGGTGTTCTGGCTGCGGTTGATCCTCGTACCAATCGTGTCGCTTGGAAACAAGAGCTCCCTGGGGGAAGACTGGCTACCAGCGGACCACTTGTGACGGCTGGTGGACTGGTCTTTTGGGGTTCAGCCGACGGGCAGATTGATGCGTATGATGCGGCTACCGGCGGCAAACTCTGGTCGTTTCAAGCCACCCAAACTGGGGTCCGACTTCGACCCGGTCCAGCGACCACCTATGCGGTTGATGACCGTCAGTATGTGTCGATTCCGATAGGTAATGAACTTTGGGCATTTGCTCTTGATGGCAACCTTCAGCCAGTAGATGAACCCTCGTCTGAACCACTGTCAGACCTTGTTCGCTGGGTTGGCCCGGCGGCAAGGGCAGGCCAAGAGGTTGAAACGGGGACCCTCCGTGAGAATCCATCGTGGTCACTTGGTGGTACCAGGAATGCGATGGACGAGCATGCGTTCAATCCGCCCAGGGTGCAGGTCACTGTGGGGTCTGTGCTTCGCTTTACAAACAATGGTGACCAAACTCATGCTGTTTTGGCTAGTGACGGTAGTTGGTCAACCAATGACATACCACCGGGTCTGTCTGAATCTGTAACATTCAATGAACTGGGCACCTTCCGTTATCATTGCCCGGAACACCCTTGGGCGATGGGTGAGGTTGCCGTTGTGCCGTGAGACCGGACCGGTGGTATCAACACCTGAGGTGTTTTGCTGTCGAAGGGCTGGTCGAACGGGCCTCTAGGGAGTCTGAGTGGACTGGTCACCTGTTGTTGACTGGTGACCCACATTCATTGGCGATGCTACACGGGATCACCAATGGTCTTAAAACTGTCCTTGGCAATGCGTGTCAGGAAGGTGTTGAGGGTCCCGAAGGAACGAAAATATTGCTCTCTACGGGAGGGCACGTTGAAAGGTGGTTGCGGGTTTTGTATGAGTAGGGAGTTGTAGCGGGCAGGATGGGCGATGTTAAAATTTCCTGACTGGAGTGAGAAACCACAGGTCTAGTGGCGTCTGGTCATGTTCAACTCGTTCTTCGGTCCATGTGTTGGAGTAGACCTGAGAGCCTTCAATCAACGGCTGTCGGATTCTCTTGAAGACGTTTAGATTTTGGCCGGCCGTTCTGGAGGAAGGACAGTTCAGAGCTACGATTATTGGGTGCCACGGTTGGACCTGTTTACGGGCTGCTTCTGAGGAGAACAAATGAGACGATTTGCAAAGAACGAAAAGTCATTCACTGGTGTGGCTTTGGTGGCCTTGGCTGTCCTTTTAGCTGTTCCAATAGGGGGGGAAGCACAAGGGCCCGGAACCGAAGCTGGACATTGGACCTATCTGGGTGGGGACTCCTGGCATACCCGCTATACACCAAGCGAACAACTTGATCCCTCGAACTTCGAAGAGCTTGAAATCGCCTGGGAATGGAATGCCACAAGTTTTGGCCCTAGTACGGGTCGAGCAACTCCCAGTTATGTGGACGGCAAACTGATAACCGTGGCTGGAAATCGGCGCCATGTGGTTGCCCTCGATCCTGCAAACGGCGAGCTGCTGTGGAGTTTCCGGGAACCGAACACATTTCGTTGGGAATATTCAATGCGGCAGGGCTATGGCAAAGGTATCGCTTACACCAAGATCGACGGACGGGGAGTTGTGTTTATCACTTCGCCCGCGTTTTTCCTTCATGCCCTAGATGCTGAGACAGGTTTGCCCCTAGAGAACTGGGGCCGACCAGTGGCCCTTGAAGGTTTTGGTGCAAGTGGAACGGTTGATTTGGTAGAGGACCTGATTTCAGACTGGGGCCCGTGGATTAGCATGGATCGTCCATACGATGCGAATCAGGGTATTCCCACTGAGATTGGCTACATCACCGCCTCCTCTCCTCCAATAGTCGTCAATGACACCGTGGTTGTGGGAAACTCAGCGGAACAGGGATATTTACAGACCCGCGTTGAGAACGTGCCCGGAGACATTCTTGGGTATGACACCAGGACAGGTAATTTCAAGTGGAAATTTAACGTTGTGCCCCGTCCTGGTGAATTTGGGCATGAGACTTGGGAGAACGACGCTTGGCAGTGGATTGGGGATGTGTCCTCTTGGGCACCGATGTCATCCGATCCGGAGCTGGGACTCGTATATATCGTCACTAATGGCCCCACGATTGACTACTACGGAGGGCACCATCCGGGAGACAACTTATATGCGACGAGTATCATCGCGCTCGACGCTGACACCGGGGAGAGACGGTGGCATTATCAGATGGTGCATCACGATATTTGGAATTACGACACCCCGACAGCTCCTGTGCTAATGGACGTGATGGTTGATGGCCGAGAGGTTAAGGGACTTTTCCAAGCAACGAAACAGGCATTTCTATACGCACTTGACCGTGAAAGTGGTGAGCCTATCTGGCCCATTGAGGAAAGGCCGACTCCGGGGTCGAAGATACCTGGTGAACAGCTGTCAGCAACGCAACCGTTCCCCACGAAGCCAGCTCCTTATGACCTTCAAGGTCGGACCGAAGATCACCTGATTGATTACACTCCAGAAATCAAGGAACTGGCCCGTCAGGTAGCAGAAGAGAATAATCTTTTCAACGGGCTGTTCGATCCCCCAACCCATGTAGATGACCCGGCTGGTCCGGCCTGGAATTGCCCAGGTGGTGGTGGAGGAACCAATATTACAGGGCCGGCTGTTGCTGACCCGGTTCAGGGCATCATCTTCGTGAGCTCGCAGAGTAACTGTTTCAGGCTGCAGGTGATGCCAGGCGTGGATTCTCCACTCGATGAACTCGAGCAGTCTGGGACCACCCATACGGATTGGGCTGCAGTGGCGACTACCGTGCGCGGGAGTATTGAAGATGCGACTATCGATGGATTGCCGATTTGGAAGGGGCCGGTTGGCCGTATTACCGCCATTGATCTCAACACCGGGGACCATCTGTGGGCCGTTCCTTACAGGGATGCGTCTCAAGCTCAGCAGGACCTGATTCGGAATCACCCCTTGGTGCAAGGGCTCGAAGGGATCGAGATAAATCGCGGTCGTGGTGGTAATACTGCGATGGTGGTCACTCCAACGATGCTGATTGCAGGTGGCCAGACGAGTGATGACATTCCGCAGCTTTTCGCTTTTGACAAAGTGACAGGTGAGCGACTCGGTGCTGTGGAGATACCTGGCTTGACCCGTTACGGGATGTCCAGCTGGACCCATGAGGATAGGCAGTATGTCATCGTGCAGCTGCGGGATGGCTTGGCAGCCCTAGCACTTCCTTCGGAGGATGGCGCCAATACGGGAAGAGGCCATTAGAAGAAAAAATACAACGCCGATGTCATTACCAGAGACAACAGGTTTCCAGGTTCCATCCAAGGCTTGGGATGGGAGCCTGGATCCTTGTGTTCATGCCGGTGATGGATCGGCTATGGTCGGTCGACTGCCTGTGCGGTTTTTCCGCTTGGATGGCCTTCCTTCTCAGTGAGAAGGCAGTGGGCGGTTCGTTGCATCTTGTAGCGGTAACCGAAGACCAACCCCTTTCAAGCGATCTAGTAGCAGGGTGCCTGTCGCCCTGTCTTCGTAGTAGACACGAATGCCAAGTTCTGGTGACAAGGCTTTTGCTGAAGGGATTATGAGGAGCCTATCGTGGCGGAGTGTGGCGGCTGTGGTGGTATTTGGTGCCACGCTGGCAATTCGTGTTCAGGGTGTGGGCGATCGCTTCTGGATGCTTGAAGACCAAATTCGGGATTGGTCGGTTGTCCTCGGGTCTTTAGCTGACCTACCACTGATTGGATCTCCGACTCATTTCGGGGGCTATACGATCGGGCCGGCGTTCTATTGGATTTTGTGGGGTCTCCGTGTGACTGTTGGGCCTTGGTTCGACAACTTCCCACACGCTGGGGGAATCGGCCAGGCAATTATTCAGTCTGGAGCTGATGCGTTGCTTCTTGTGGCCATTTGGCGCCGTACCGCTTCACCATGGCTCGCTTTGGCTGCGGTTATTTTGATGGCTACGGCGTCCTACGATGTGGCGTTAGCGGCTTTGGTTTGGAACCCAACTATGGGAGCAGCCCTGGCGAAGGTCGCGACGGCCCTGGTGTTGCTGGACTGGCACCGGCATGGTGTGGCTCGAATGGGAGTATCTGTTGGAGTGGCTTGGTGTGCGGTACACGCTTATACCGGGACCATTTTTGTTGCTGTTGGTGTTTTTGTAGCTATTTTGCTGGACCCTGTATCCCGCCGAGATTGGTTCAGTTCTATGAGAGCGGCAGGAATTATCGCCGCGGTGGTGGCATGTCTCCAGTTGCCCTACTTCGTTCATCGGGTATCAGGTAGTTTTAGCGCCGGGGCTATGGGCGGTGTGTTCGGGAGTGTTGAACGGATTCTGTCTGGCCAGGCGGAACCTGCTTTCATGAATAGTGTTGATAGTTACGTTCGGGCCGTTCACTTCATCGGAGTCGAGCCCTGGCAACTACCCGGTATTGGGTGGTTCCTTGTAGGGTGTGGTGCGATGCTGGTTATTCGTTATCGACGAGATCTGTCGTTGCTGTCCGTGATCTTGGTTCCTCAGGGCGCTGCTTTAGTCGGGTATGGGTTTTTCCTGGCCGATTTGAATGACTATTACTATCTTTCGCTAATGCCGGCAGCGAACTTGATGTGTGTGTTGTCCCTCACGGCGCTGACGACACGGTCCCTTGCAGGTAAGGCTGCTGTCGTGGTTTTTGTGGCGGCGATCTGCCTAGTCCCTATGAGACTTCAACATGCGGGCGGTATCCATCAGATGCCCGAGTATCGGCTATTGGTGAAAGGGTCTAACCAAATCTGGCGGACGCGGGAGTCAGTGAGGAGTATTGCCACGGAATTCTCCCTCCATCCTACAACTAATCCTGAATTTCTCTACACCATACTTGGGGGTCGGATTGATCAGGGTGACGAGTGGGGCGCCACAATAATGAGCGATGGTGGCGTAGTCTACCGGAACTACGGAGGTTCTTAGTTTTGAGTCACGTTCAGAATCGAAGGAACCTGGTGAATTTGATGATGAAGGCTCGGTTTTCGAGAAGGGGGTAGTTGCGGCCAAGTTGGGTATCCCGCTGATCGTTATAGACCACGAAAAGTTCGCTGCCTGGCTGGTATTCCCAACGCAGGCGCACGTTGGTGCTCAGGACGTTCCGGGTGGAGTTGTACTGCAGGAGGCTTCCGACGAACATGCGTGGTGTAAACGTGTAGGTGATCCGTGTGGTGAATAATTTGGCTGTGAAGTTCCCTTGCGGGAGAGAGATACGATTCACCGACACACTTGGTTCGAGGTAAAACTGTGGAGTGACCTCGATCCGTCCACCGGAGTAGCCAACGGCTGAGATGCTACCTCCATAGAATTCACCGTGCTGTATCGAAAAGCTTCCTGTGAGTCGTCGTTGGGGACCCATGGAATAAGAGGCCGAATAATCCTGGAATTCGTAGCCCCCCACAGGAATGGCGACTTCGGGTGCGATCTGGAACGGTTGAGTGAGTAACTCATAGTCCTGCTGAATGTCTGCTGCAAGGCTGTCACTATTTTCAAAAGTTGTGTTGAAGCTTGCTCTGGCAATGCGGGTCTCGAGTTGTCCGGCAACGCTCGTGATGTAGTCGAGGCTGGCACCGAAATAAAATTGTCGGACGGCGGCAATGCCAGCCGGCCGAGGGCTGTAGTCGGCTTCAACAAACGTGCGTCGAAAGTCGTCCCGTCGAAGGAAACCCACCTCGGGATTGAAATTGTCTCCCACTAGTGAATGATCTACCTTGAGACCGTAGAGGTCGGCGTCGTAGGAGAAGGCGGCCTGGTAGCTGGCATTGTCTTGTTCGAGGCCAGGCGTGTCGGTGCGTGCGTAATAGCCGAAGAAGTTCACGTTGTCGTAGAACGAGAATGCGCCGTCGAGGCCGTAGGCCTCATTCGAGCCGTTGCCCACCTGGGAGACCGAACGGCCGGTGAAAATCCCGCCAATCCGGCTTCGTCGCAGGATGTCCCGCTTGATACGGAGCACGGTAAAGTTCGTGGCGTTGGCGTTGGCGTTGGCGTTGGCACTTAGGGTGTCGTCAGTTTGGATATTGATTGCTCCAACGTTGAAATCACCAACTTTCCCGGTGAGGCGCCCGCCGGCTAGAATCGGAACGGTCCGACCCTGGTTTAAACCGATACGTCGGCTAAAAAACACTTGGGGCACGTCCCCGGCTGGAGTGGCTCCCGGTGGACCTGAGGACATGCCTCTGCTAGACCCAACCCCAGGAGAACTTGGTCCGCGTCCAAAGTCGAAGATCCCCTGGCTTTCAAGAAAGAAGTCCCGTTTTTCGGGAAAGAAGAGGCTGAATCGTGTGAGGTTAACCTGTTGTTCATCGACCTCGACCTGTGCGAAGTCGGTGTTGTAGGTGAAGTCGGCGGTAAGGTTTTCCGTCACGCCATACTTGACGTCGACGCCGAAGTCCCCAGCTCCGGCGTTGGAGATTGGGGGAGTCGCAACCCGGTCTGTGGCCAAGGAACCGATGGCGTAGGGTTTGATCTCGAAGGTCCGGTTGCCGGCCGGAACTTCTAATCCCACTAGAGTGCCTCCTACGGATATTCGGTATTGACCAGGTCCGGCAGAGATCGGCACGGGGTTCAGGTAGGCCTCCTCGACGGTGGCACGGATGTCTCGACCGAGCTGGATTCCCCAGACTTGAGACGGTCCTGGCCGGAAGCGGAGCGATTTAAACGGTATCCACATTTCAACCGTCCAGCCTTCGTCGAACCGACCAGTCCGAACTCGCCAGACGGGATTCCAGTCAGAGTTCCCGCAGCATTGTTCGTCGGTGATTTGCATATCGCTGAAACCGCCGATTGGATTGACTCTGAATGCGAAGGCATTTCGACGGTCGTAAAAGGTGTCAAACACTGCGATGAAGCCATCGTTGTTGATCAGCTGAAAAGAATCTTTCTGCATTTCGTTGGCGATCCACTGATCTTCAGGTACCGATTCCCAGAGGCGTGCCGAGACATAGATGGCGTCATCGTCATAGAGAATCCAGGCGTCAGTAGGGACTGTGGCAGGGGCTCCAGCATTAGGCACTTGTTGGATAAAGTCGCCGAATGAAGGAACAGCGTTGTACACCGGTTCGTCTAGAACACCGTCCAGCTGTAATGGGGCTTCGAGGCGCACTGCGCGGACGGTGGCTCGGCCGTTGGCATCACGATTGATGGTCGCTGGGGCTTCTGGAGCCGGCGGTCCGTCGATAACGAACTGCGTGGTGTGTGTTGTGGTTGCCACCAGTTCCGGCGATGGTGCCGGCAGTGACGCTGTGGGAACCATTGTGGCTTCCGGGGCCGTCATCGGGTCACCGGTTGGTTCAAGGGCTGGTCGCAGCTCCCTTAGGAGTTGGTCCTGAAGTGTGAATAGGTCTGCCAGAACTCCGTCGACAGTTACGCTGTGTCTAACTGAGGGGTTGTCAGTCGCTGTTACGTGTCCTGTGAGCCGGACCTGCTGGCCGAGTCGTTGGTAGCTTCCGCTGATGATCCAATCTGAGCTGGTGGTCGATGGAGAGGTTGGTGGCGAGTCAGCGCGAGTTGCCATAATGCCAGCTTGAGAGTTTAGGGCGGCCGCGATGCTTTCGGCGATGCCTAGCCCGATCCAGTCGTCTGTTGATTCGGTAGTGAGGTTAGAGAACGGGACCACTTCGACTACCTGGGAGGTAGGCGCTTCCTGGGATGCGGCCAACAGTGGTCCTGAACCCACATTCAAGCTGTAACCCAAGACCAGTACGACTAGGAAGCGAGGGAAAACTGTAGCCTGTGGCATCTATGTACCTAGACAGTTGAGGAACAGTAAATGTTTACCCCTTGTCGGTCGCCTGAGGATGGGGACATTTAATGATTTGTTTATACACTAGCCGCGTTCAAGGTCCATGCTAGTCTGGAGAGAGTGTGGAGTGACGGTCAACCACCCACGACGGCACCGTAGTCTACCAGAACCAAGGCGGCTCTTAGGTTTGAGGTAGGTTCAGAAACGAAGGAATTTGGTGAATTTGAGAATGAAGGCTCGGTTTTCGAGAAGGGGGTAGTTGCGGCCAAGTTGGGTATCCCGCTGATCGTTGTACACCACGAAAAGTTCACTTCCCGGCTCATATTCCCACCGGAGGCGGACGTTCGTGCTCAGGACATTGCGGGTGGAGTTGTACTGGAGGAGGCCTCCGACAAACATCCGGGGTGTGAAGGTGTAGGTGAGTCGCGTGGTGGCCAGCTTTGTGGTGAACTCTCCTTGGGGAAGCTTGATGCTGTTGAGAGATACACTCGGTTCGAACGAAAACTGAGGGGTGATTATAAGGCGGCCACGTGAATACCGGATCGCCGTGATGTCCCCACCGAAGAATTGCCCGTGCTGTAGTGAGAAGCTCCCAGTGAATCGACGTTGGGGCCCCATCGAATAAGATACTGAATAATCTTGAAATTCGTAGCCACCTACGGGAATGGCGACTTCGGGCGCGATTTGAAACGGTTGAGTGAGTAGCTCGTAATCCTGTTGAATGCTTGCGGAAAAACTATCGCTGCTCTCAAGACTTGTTCTGAAGCGGCCCTGCAAGATTCTGGTTTCGATTTGTCCTGAACCATTGAGGATGTAATCGAGGCTGCCACTGAAGGAGAATTGACGAACGGCAGCAATGCCAGCAGGCCGAGGACTATACTGAGTACTGACGAAGGTACGACGGAAGTCGTCGCGGCGCAGGAACCCTACCTCGGGATTGAAATTGTCTCCAACCAATAAATGTTCCATCCTGAAACGATAGAGGTCGGCGTCGTAGGAAAAGGCGGCCTGGTAGCTGGTATTGTCTTGTTTGAGGCCAGGCGTGTCGGTGCGTGCGTAATAACCAAAAAAATTCACGTTGTCGTAGAATGAGAAGGCCCCATCGAGGCCGTAGGCCTCATTGGAGCCGTTGCCCACCTGAGAGACCGAACGCCCGGTGAAAATCCCGCCAATCCGACTTCGTCGAAGGATGTCCCGCTTGATCCGGAGCACGCTGAAATTGGTAGAGAGGGCGTTTGCAGTGGGCTCGTCACCGCTTTGGATATTGATTGCTCCGACATTGAAATCACCAACTTTCCCGGTGAGGCGCCCGCCGCCTAAAATCGGAACGGTTCGACCCTGCTTTAAGCCGATACGCCGGCTAAAAAAAATGTTCGGTGCGGTGGCTCCAGACGCACTTGAGCTAAACCCAGATCCTGGCGATTGGCCAAAGTCGAAGATGCCCTGATTTTCAAGAAAAAACTCCCGTTTTTCGGGAAAGAAGAGGCTGAATCGTGTGAGGTTGACCTGTTGTTCATCGACCTCGACCTGTGCGAAGTCGGTGTTGTAGGTGAAGTCGGCGGTAAGGTTCTCCGTTAGGCCGTACTTGACATCGACACCGAAGTCCCCAGCGCCGGCGTTAGAGATTGGGGGAGTCGCAATCCGGTCAGTGGCCAGGGAGCCGATGGTGTAGGGTTTGATTTCGAAGGTCCGGTTGCCGGCAGGCACTTCTAATCCGACTAGGGTGGCCCCAGCTGATATCCGATATTGCCCTGCACCAGCAGAAATTGGGACCGGGGTCAGGTAGACCTCCTCAATACGACTTGGTAATTCGCGACCGAGCTGGACTCCCCAGACTTGAGATGGTCCTGGCCGGAAGCGGAGAGATTTAAACGGTATCCACATCTCGACGGTCCAGCCTTCGTCGAACCGACCCGTGCGAACCTGCCAGACGGGATTCCAATCCGAGTTCCCGCAGCACTGTTCGTCGGTGACCTGTATATCACTGAAACCGCCGATTGGATTGACTCTAAAGGCGAAGGCGTTTCGACGGTCGTAAAAGGTGTCAAACACTGCAAGGAAGCCGTCGTTGCTGATCAGCTGGCGGGAGTCTTTTTGCATTTCATTGGCAATCCACTGATCCTCAGGGAGGGAGTCCCAGAGCTGTGCCGCCACGTAGATGGCCTCATCGTCGTAAAAAATCCAGGCTTCGGTTTTTTCTGAGCCTGGGGCCCCTGGGAATGGTTGTTGCTGAACAAAGCCACTGATAGGTTCTACTGTGTTGTACACCGGTTCGTCTAGGACACCGTCCAGTTGTAACGGGCCGTCGAGGCGGACGGCGCGGACGGTGGCTCGGCCGTTGGCATCCCGATTAATGGTGGCTGGAGCTTCGGGGGGAGGCGGCCCATCGATAGCGATGGGTGTCGGTGTCGGTGGTGATGTGACGGGTATCGGCGAAGGTACAGGCAAGGACGGTGGGGGAGCGGCTGTGACTTCCGGGGCCGGCACCGGGGGGGCGACTGGGTCGAGGGCTGGTCGCAGCTCCCTCAGGAGCTGGTCCTGGAGTGTGAATAGGTCTGCCAGAACTCCGTCGACAGTCACGCTGTGCCGGAGTGTGGGGTTGCTGGTCGCTGCTACGTGCCCTGTGAGGCGGAGCTGCTGTCCCAGACGCTGGTAACTTCCGCTAATGACCCAATTTGAGCTGGTGGACGGACGAGGGGAAGGTGACGCATCGGCGCGGGTAGCTCGAATGCCAGCTTGGGTGTTGAGGGCCGTCGTGATGCTTTCGGCGATGCCCAGCCCGATCCAGTCGTCTGATGATTGGTCAGTGAGGTTAGAGAAGGGCTCCACTTCGACCAACTGGGGGCCAGGAGGTTCCTGGGATGCGAGCAGCAGCGAGGCTGACCCCGCAGTCAAGCCGGAACACAAGGCAAGTGCGGCTAGGAAGCGAGGGAAAACGGTAGAACTGAGCATCTATAGTGTTTGCTATGGTTTAAGGTAGGTTCCTGGGAATGCGGTCCAGTCTTTTCCAGGTGGTGGCCTCTAGCACGTTTGCCAACGATTCATGTCATGAGGATCGGCTTAACTGAATCCAGCATTTGCTCACAGGCTGCTCCTAGGGTAACGCGGCTGGTCAGGCAGTTCAACTGCTAGCAGCCAACATGGGAATGGCATGGAAACGAAACCTATGCCAATTCTTCGATAAGAAGATGGTCTGGCTGGCCTCTATGGCAGGCTGAAGGCTATATATTCCGCGCCGGAAGGAGGGCCTGTACGACCCCCACCAGCGGCGATGACGACAAATTGTTTGCCGTTGACGCCGTAAGTAACTGGTGTCGAGAAGCCAGCGGCACTAAGCTCAGCTTCCCAGAGGATGTCACCACTTCGTGTGTCGTAGGCTCGGAACATTTTGTCTGGCGTGGCACCGATAAAGATGAGGCCAGAGGCTGTGACCACAGGCCCGCCATAATTGACGGCTCCGAATCCAAGGTTAGGATGGGAAAGATAGTTGCCGAACGGAACGGCCCAAGCAATCTCACCGGTGTTGAGGTCAATAGAGTTGAGAGTGCCCCACGGAGGAGTGTTGCCGGGGAGGCCCTCGTGGTCACGCAGATAGATATAGCCGCCGAGGGCATAGGTGACATTGGTGGTAGGTGCATCTACACTTGGTTCTGGTGACGAGATATAGCGCATGAGTGCTCGTCGCTCGATCTCATCGAATTGAGGAAATCCGGGCATGCGGCCACTGCCCCCACGGATGATCTGAGAGATCTCTTCGGTAGAAAGACGGTTTCTTACATCTAAAAGAGAAGGGGCTGTTTCGGTGCCTTGGAGGGTCAAACCATGGCAGCCCCCGCAGTGTTGCGCATAAATACCGTACGAGCTAAACCCGGCTGGTACTTCCTTGAGTTCTAGGATGCCTGGGACATCGTTGGCATTGAGGATGAGGTTGTTGCTAGCAGGATCGAACGCAGACCCCCCCCATTCAGCGCCTCCGTCGTACCATGGTTGTAGCAATACGGTCCCTACACGTGGGGGTGCTCCAGGCCTCAGATCCCATCCTTCTATTTGTTCAGCTACGAAACGTTGAGCCTGTTCGTTCCGCTCGGTAATTTCGAAGACCTGACGGCTGAAGGCGATGGATGACATTGGTTGTGAAGGTGCTGGGGATTCTCCGGGCAGCGAACTGGGGAGCTGGGGCACCTCAGTGATGGGATAGATCGATTCTCCGGTTTCACGGTCAAACACGTAGAGGTGGCCAGATTTGGTGGTGAGTGCCACGGCATCGATGGTTCGGCCGCCCCGGTTCAATTGGACAAGAGTGGGAGGGGATGGGTTGTCACGGTCCCACAGGTCGTGACGGACCACCTGAAAGTGCCACTCGAGTTGGCCCGTTCTGGCGTCGATGGCGAGCAAGCAATTGGCATAGAGGTTATCGCCGAGTCTGTTTGCACCGTAAAAATCTGGGGTAGCTGAACCGGTCGGGGCAAAGAGGAGGCCGCGTTCCTCATCGAGGGTCATTCCAGTCCACACGTTGGCTCCGCCAGCAGAAGCTAGCGAGCCGTCGGCCCAGGTGTCAGACCCGGGTGAGTCGGGGGCAGGGATTGTGTCAAATTGCCAGACCAGATCTCCGTCAAGAGCGCTGAAGGCTCGTATGGAGCCTGGGAAGGCGCTACTATCTTCGGCAGTTGAAAATCCGAGAATCAGAGTGTTCTCGAATACGATTCCAGGCACTGTGACACTTATATTGCCAGTCCGGTTGATGTTCGGGGTCAAGTCTAGTTGACCGTTGTTACCAAAACTCAAGATCGGTGTGCCATTCGATGGATCAAGTGCAAACAGGGTGTGTCCAGCGGTGTAGAAAAGGCGTTTGTTGCCGTTTCTTTCCCACCACATCAGGCCTCGTTGGGCCGCTCCTCTCAGACCGGGCTCGAATCTCCACAATTCTTCGCCTGTGGCAGCATCTAAAGCAAAGGCATCGAGGAGTGGAGAGAGACCGTAGAGCACTCTATTTATGACTAGTGGGCTCGTGTACATCGTGGATCGACTGCCTCGCAGGTCACCAGAGTTGTAGACCCAAGCTACTTCTAGCTGTGTCACGTTTTCACGAGTGATCTCGTCGAGGTCAGAGTAGTGTCGGCGTCCATTGTCTCCGAGATAGACCGGCCAGTTAGTATCGCTCTGAGCTAGTGCAGGACTAGTGATGATTATGAAGATCAATGCGATAGGAATGGTTTTCATATTTAAGGACACCTTAGTCTCAAAAGGAATCGTATAGCCAGTGCGATCTGCGAAAGAGTGGGATGACTCATTGTCTGCCCGTCTGTGACATGCCTGAACGAAAAGTGGCTGATCTGCCTTGATGACGCATTCCTGGTCTCGGTGAAGGGATGTCCGAGGCCTGGGTCACTGGCCTGTGTCTTCACTAATCCGATAGAGTTTCGAGCGGGTCCGAATGAAAAGGCTATCGTGTGCGATGGCCGGAGTTGCTAGTGTTAGTTCGTTTAAGGAGTTACGTCCAAGAACTTCAAATGTCTGACCGGCTCGAAGGATAAAGGTATCTCCCTCCTCGCTTAACACAAAAATCTTGTCGTCGTAAGCCCATGGTGAGGAGGTGAATGCCGCACCAACGTCAATGCGTTGTCTGGAGTAGATCTCTTCCCCAGTCCTGGCGTTGTGGCAGGTGAAGAATCCTCTGTCGAATAGGGTGTAATAGTAATCACCATAGACGAGTGGTGACGGGTTGTAGGGTGCAGCTTGAGGGTGTGACCAGGCAATGAATCGATTTGATGTCTTTGGTGCATCAAGGGAGATGTCACCGGTAGCCCCTGGACGAATCGCGAAGACTGGACGGTTCTGATCCCCGAGGTACCCAGAACTCAGATAGAGAAGGTCAAAGGCTGCGAATGGAGTCGGGATGGTGATCGATGACATGCCCGTCAGCTCCCAAAGCAGTTCTCCGTCGAGGTTGTAAGAACGGACCCTGTCACTGCCTGTCGTGACGATCTCGGTTCGTAAAGGATTCTCCCAAATAAAGGGTGTCGACCAGTTCGTGCCTTCATCACGATGGGCTCTCCAAAGCTCGGCACCCGTTTCGGTGCTTAAGGCAACGAGGTACGATTGGGCTTCATTGTCGTTAACAACAAAGAGCCTGTTGTTGGCCAAGACAGGAGAGGCGGCAGTTCCCCATTCAAGGCGGGTGATCGACGAGTCAAGCTCGTGGGTCCACAGCAGGTTGCCTTCGGTATCCAGAGCAAAAATGCCAACATTGCCGAAGTAGACGTAAATGGAATGACCATCGGTCACCGGCGTCTCAGAGGCTAGGGTGTTCTTTAGGTGGTGCCCCTGAGCTGGACTGCCTCGGTGCACTTCACGTTCCCACCTTATGGCGCCGGTCTCGACATTTATGGCGGTAACGATCCAACGGTGCTCTGCGGTGGAAGGCAGCCAGGTCTCTTGACCACGATAGAGACCTCCCAGGGGTTCCTCGATGGAGTCGCTACTCACGACACTGGTGAGATAGACCGAATCACCCCAGATGATTGGGGAACTCCAGCCCAATCCGGGTATGTTGGTACTCCAGGCTATGTTTTCCGTCTCACTCCAACGGGTCGGTAAGGCAGTCTCCTGTGAGATTCCTCGAGCGCCGGGTCCTCTAAACTGAGGCCATCGCTCATCGCCTTCAGTGGTTCCAGAATGTCCGAGAGTCAGGAGAACTATCATCGATGGCCAAACAAGTCGGTTCATTGGCATTTACCTGTCGTAGAAGGTCAAAACATTTAGCGTCGCTCTAAGGTAACAGATTAAATCAAGTTATCGGCGTTCATTGACCTCAACGGGGGCGAGAGGTAAGGTTTTCTCGATGATGTGGCGAGGGAGAGGGTAGTCGAAATTCGGCAAAAATTGTCGGCTAAATATTTGATTCAGGCCATGGCATAGGGGTTCGGGATTTCCAGACAACTACACTAATATTTCGGAACAAGAGGAGGTCTTTGATGAAATGCCTCACAGTTGTGACATTTAGCCTTGGAATACTCATAAATCCGGTTGGGGTGTTTACGCAGGAGGGTGCCAATTCCCAGACATTGATTCCTCGGGTGGGATCATTTGATCGCCTGATTAGGCCAAGAATCACGGTGTCAGATGAGGCGTCAGGGTTGATTCCACTGAGGCAATTCTGTCCAGAAGACATTGAGACCTGTCGGAAGTATTGGGACTACACGATTAATTTCGTAAGCAATTACAGTATCCCTCTTCGAGACAAAGAGTTGATAATCCTTCGAACCGCTTGGCTTTCTCGAGGCGACTACATATGGGGGCGCCACAACCTCATGGGGCGGGAAGCTGGACTCACGGAGGATGAAATAGCAAGGGTGACGAAGGGGCCAGATGCTCCGGGTTGGAATGAATTTGATGCACTTCTGCTTCGTTCCGCAGATGAGCTTCACCTTAATCGATTCATTTCTCACCCAACATGGGCTGGATTGGCTAGCCGGTATAGCCAACAGGAGTTGAGAGAAGTTGTCCTGATTGTTGGTAATTATACCCAGTTAGCGATGTTTCAGAACACCCTCGGAGTGCAGCTTCCAGCCGAGATCAAAGGATTACCCGATTCTGAGGGCACGCGATGAACCGGAAAATAGTTATCGGTGGAACTGGTGTAATGTCTGGGCTGGTTGGACTTTTACTTGCCTACCGAATCGCAGACCCTAGGATGTTCGATAGCCTGAGTGTTTTTATGGCGATTGCTTTTGGAGTGGTGCCGGCCTTGGGGGGCGGCCTTCTGGCTAACGGGCTTTTGACAGGTGGGGGTACTGTTGCTGTGGGGGCAGGCATCTTGGCTGGATTTGGAGGGCTGTTGGTCGCATCTTTGGATGTCCGTTCCCTGCCTGGTGATTTAGTGTTCGTTGCTGTTCCAGCTGTAGTGGTTCGGTTAGCAGTTGGTTGGTTTATGCGGAAGAAGTCTCGGCGCAGGGTCTAAGGCAGTTGTTGCCAGAGTTATAGGTTCGCCAGGGCATGAGTACAGGATTGCCTTCATATGTGTGATGGAAACCGCCATGACAGATCGGTTGGAATGATGCGGACCGGAGGTTGTCGACTCAGGGTGTGGTTAGCGGCAGTGATGGTTATTGTGACTGCGAGGGTCTGGTGATTGGACATTATCCAAGTTCAGGCTTTTGAGCTGCAAGTCAACTTTGCCGGGGGAAATCCACTTCGGCTGGATAGCGAAGATGTTCTGAAAACTCGGGTCCGTCTCGAGGCAAGGGTGCGTTCGAGTTGGCACAGTCGTGGGGCAGCTACTATTGGTTGAAGAAGGCAGGGGGCGTGTTCAAGAAAGGGGTGGAGAGCTGCGGGAACTTCGCCCGTGGCAACCAGTGCTTACGGCCGATGGTGTGGTTCGCTGGCATGGTTCGGCTCCAGATGAATCGATGGTAATGCTGTCATTGCGTGGCTCAGAGGTTGAGTGGTTTGAGCCCGTGGATCATGATGATGCCTATTTGGTGGCACCCATCCTCTAGGTACTAGTTGGTGTAATCATGGAGGACTTTAGGTGGATATACACTTTAATCCTAGGATTTTGTCTTACTAGTCTCGATTTAGGATTAGGCCAACCCCTTAAGGCTCAACCTGTATTGGATGAGGTGAAGGTGAGTGCTGAGGCAGGAGATCCTGTCGCCCAACGGAAACTCGGTCTGATGTATGCCGGTGGTCGAGGGGTCGGTCAGGATGATGTAGAAGCAGCTCAGTGGCTTTCACTAGCTGCCCAGCAGGGTGAGGCCAGGGCTCAAGGGAGTCTGGGAGTTGCCTATGCTCTGGGTAAAGGTGTCTCTCTGGATTACGTTGAAGCCTATCGATGGCTTGAGTTGGCCACCAGGCAATCGTGTGGCGAAAGTCGCAAGATGTTTCGGCGAAACCGTGATGTTGTGGTTTCCAAGATGACTTCTTCAGAAGTGAAGAAGGCTAAGGGCCTCGTCAAAACGTGGTTAGACAGCTTTGACCACGGGCGATAGTCAGCCTGAAGGTCATAGAAGGAAGATGTCAGGCCGCGGTGATAGCTGTTTCTAGCCCTCCACCTAAATAGTCATGGAAGACCGATGTCAACAATTCAAGGGGGGGGGGGGAACTGCCCCTTGGACAGCAGTTCATTTCGGGCCTTCCGGCGAATGGTGTTCCGGCTGGGCGCCAAATGTTCACCGTGAAGTTGTCTGTATGTCTTGTGTTACAGATAAGCGAGTGCTTCGAGGTTGCAGGTGCAGACAAGCCTCTGTTTTTAAGGTTGAATCTGATGTGGAAGGTGTAGGGATGCGGAAAAACGTTTTGGCGCCTGTAATGGCTGTAGTGATGCTTTGGTTGGCTCCTGGAGAACTTGTCGGCGCCGATTGGCCACAGTGGAGAGGGGTCGATCGAGCGGCCCACTGGCGAGAGTATGGCATTGTCGAAGAGCTGCCTGATGAATTGTTAGTCCGCTGGCGTGCTCCTATCGGGTCTGGTTATTCAGGACCGGCTGTTGCAGATGGTCGCGTCTTCATTACAGATTGGGTCGAGCACCCAGCTTCTCGGACCCTTGATGGAACTGAGCGGGTTATTGCACTGAGTGAAGAGTCTGGAGCCGTGTTGTGGACGTACGAATGGGAGACATCTTACCGAATGCTTTCGGTGAGCTATGCGGTTGGACCTCGGGCCACCCCAACCGTGGATGAAGGTCGTGTGTATGTCGTCGGCGCTACTGGTCGTTTGTTTTGTTTCGATGTGGAAACAGGTAGGGTTCTGTGGGAAAAGGATTACGTCGCTGAGTATGGAACGGCAGTGCCTGTATGGGGTGTAGTGAGTGCGCCGCTTGTCGATGGGGAACGTCTCATAGCTCTTGTGGGGGGACAGCCAGATGCCCTTGTCGTAGCCTTTGAGAAAGAAAGCGGGATGGAACTGTGGCGTGCAATTAAGGTCGGCCCGGAGATGGGCTATTCGCAGCTCGTCATTTATGAAGCAGGAGGGGTTCCCCAGTTGATCGTATGGCACCCAGATGCTCTCGCCTCGTTGAACCCTGAAAACGGCGAATTGTATTGGGATCAGCCGTGGGAGGTGTCAATGGGGGTCACGGTAGCGACACCAGTACGAAGCGGGGACTATCTACTGGTGTCTCAGTTTTTCAATGGTTCGTTGATGATGCGGTTGAATCAGGACAGGCCTGATGCAACGAGGTTGTGGCAGGGTCAGAGCCGCAGCGAATTGCCAGGGGAGACAGATACATTGCATGCCATGGTGACGACTCCACTGATCATCGACGACTATGTTTATGGGGTAGATAGCTATGGTGAGCTTCGAGGATTGGACGCGCAAACGGGTAGGCGCCTATGGATGAGTCCGGAGATGACAGCACAGGCTCGTTGGAGTACCGCTTTTTTTGTCAGACATGGGGATAGATATTTTGTCAATAACGATGAAGGATTGCTGATCATGGCACGCTTCACCCCGAGCGGATATGTTGAGCTTGGCCGTACGCGGTTGATTGAACCAACAGCGGGCTCTGGTTCGCGCACTCCTCATGGCCGGATAGCCGAAAGGATGGTGAATTGGTCCCATCCTGCTTATGCGAATGGCCACATCGTGCACCGCAACGACCGAGAAATTATTCGAGCATCCCTCAGGTCAGATGACTATTAAGGAACAGTGTTCGAAACTGAATCATGGAAGTGAAAGAACGTCAATACCTGGATCGGGTTAGAGAAGCTTTTGCTCTTTGACGGTTGGAGCAGTATTTAGGTAAACCGTTTTGGGTGGCTTCGGTTATGATGCGGGCTGGATTGTGAATGTTGGTTTTTAGCACTAGGAGGAAGAAGTTGGCAAAAGGTAAGGGCAAAGTTACCACGGCAATGACGAAGACCCAGATGTTAACCGATATAGCTGAGACGACCGAGCTGTCGAAGCGTCAAGTGGCATCTGTTCTGGATGCGCTGGGAGACGTCATCGGACGGCACGTTAAAAAGGGTGCCGTTGGTATGTGTACGATTCCGGGCTTGATGAAAATTAAGACCGTGACGACCCCACGGAGGCCAGCGAGAAAGAATGTCCCGAATCCGTTTCGTCCTGGGGAATTGATGGATGTGAAGGCAAAACCTGCGAGTACTCGTGTAAAGGTTCTTGCCCTGAAGAAACTCAAAGATATGGTGTAGGTGTTACCGACTAGCTTCGGTTCACATCGCGAAAGTGGAATCCAATGCCCGGCCAGTTAGCATCAAGGTTTTGCCTGCTGGCCGGGCGTTCTGTGTAACTGGCTTAGATTTGGACAGCGTCCATGCGGGCGGGTGCTTCTCATATACACAAGTCAGTTGAGCCCCTAGCATGGCTGCTAAGTACGCTCGGTTTTAAAAGTCGGGAGTGGTGGTTTTTCGATTGATCGGGCGGTTGATCGCATCATCCCGGAATCAACCGAGGCATAGGCTGCACGAGCAGTTCGATTATGGAGAGTGCCGCGCTTTCCCGGACAGCGAGACCGAAGCAACATTCCTGTTCCGCTCGACTGGAGTCATTGATCTCCAGGTGAAAAAAGACTTCAAAAGTCGATTGGTTTGGGGATGTCCTGCAGGCTGAGTTTCTTGGTTGCTAGGGTTGGTTGGAGGTTGGTTTAGGTTGTTGAAGGCGGTGCCGAACAACTGCTAGGGCTGCGTCTGTCTTGTCCGGAGCGACTCCGCCATTAAAGCGTGCACCTTCTTCAATGAGCACGTTCGGTGCCGCAAGGCGTCCTGTGACTATTGCTGTGGATCGGAGCTCTATTAGGGAGGAGGCAGTTAGGGCTCCCTCGACTAAGCCCAACACCGTGATTGTCCTGGCACAGACCTCTCCTTTTATTCGACCCGTAAGACTAACTGCAACGCCGTAATCTGGCATCAGAACTTCACCGTCTACCGTTCCATCGATGATGACGTGTTCGCTCGCTGTCAGTAGTCCGGTCACCACGACGCCGTGGCCGACCGATGTTACGGCAGCCTCCTGCAATGGTGGTCGAATAGCTGGGGACGGTGCGGTGGTCTCTACGGTAATCGTCGGATATCTTTCACTGGTTGCCATTGTCTAGCTGCGGTTCATCATTTCTGTTATGACCTTAACACGTTGGAATAATGGTCTTGTGAGCGAACTGAGCTGTTTTTCACATGTTGTCCTTTAATTTACCTCACCGTCGTGATCATGTTACGGATGCCTGAAGGCCTAGAATCCAGTCCGTGGTGCCGAGACAGATCCTATACTTCAATTCAGTATGGATCGATGAATTTGGTTCTAAAAAGATCGGTGAAAGTGAATCAAGATACAGTTAGCCTGAAAAGGTGCAAGGTTGGGCATGGAGCGGGAGACGGGGATCGAACCCGCGACCAACGGCTTGGGAAGCCGTGACTCTACCGCTGAGTTACTCCCGCTGGTCGGTAGCTGCTTGATCTTACCAGACTCGGATGTTTATCTTAGGTGATCCAAGGTCAGTTGGTCAGACTGACTGTAAACGTTATTGAAATCTGGGTAGTGACTGTAATGCATAGGTAGTGCTGTAGGAGGCCTTTGGCAAACCTACTTACGGATCAAGCCCAATATCTCATCTGACCGTGCAAGCATTTCCTGCTTGCTAGTCGCCTCAAGATTCAATCGTAATAAGGGCTCAGTGTTCGACAGGCGCACGTTGAAATGCCAGCTCGGGTATTCAACTGAGATTCCGTCCATGGCATAGATGTGTCCATCAGAATATCGGGAACGAATAAGGTCGAATTTGGCATTGGCTAGTTCGTGATTGGGAAACTCTGTGTTGATTTCGCCAGAAATGAAATAACGCTCCCACAAAGGTTTCAGTAATTCCTCAAGGGATTTCCGCTGAAGGGACATAAGCTCAAGGATGAGGAGCGCTGGGATAAAGCCGTTGTCAGCGTAAAAGTTGTCCCTAAAATAGTAGTGGCCAGTGACCTCTCCTCCAAAGACCGCGTTTTCATCGCGCATACGTTTCTTGAAGAAAGAGTGCCCGACACGGTTCATGAGCGCGCGCCCTCCGAGCTTGGTGACCGTGTCCTTTACGGCGTGGCTAGCCCGAACGTCGTAGACGATCGAGGCTCCTGGAGTTTTGCGGATGAAAGATTCAGCCAAAAGGGCTGTGATGAAATCGCCGGAGATAAAACGGCCACTTCCATCAACAAAAAAGCAACGATCTGCGTCTCCATCCCAAGCGATTCCGAGATCCGCAGATTGCGCGAGAACCCGCTCTACTAGCGCCTTTCGGTTCTCTTCGATCAAAGGGTTCGCCTCGTGATGAGGAAAAGAACCGTCGACTTCAAAACAGAGACGGGTGGTCCGACAAGGCAATCTGTCGAAAAGGGCCGCCCCTACGATGCCACCGATCCCGCTTCCGGCGTCAAGCACGAGTGACAGAGATTGAAGTTTTGAACAATCAATGAAGTGAAGCACGTGATCAAGATAGTCTTCAAGAATCTGTTCCTTGCGGTAGCTGCCTTTTGGGTCTGGTGCTGGCAATTGTCGATGGAGCAGCATGTCTCGGATGTTGCTGATGCCGGCATCTCCACTAAGAGGTTGTGCTTGTGGGCCAACAAGTTTGAGGCCGTTATATTGTCCGGGATTATGGGAGGCGGTGATTTGAGCCCCGCCGTCTAGGTTGTTCTTGGCCACAGCAAAATAGAGTTGGTCTGTGCCCATTAGCCCGATGTCAATCACATGAGCACCCTGGTGTCGGGCTCCCTTGATGAAGGCTGTGGCGAGCGTAGGCGATGACAATCGCATGTCCCGACTGACGGCGATGGTTTTTGCATTTAGATGGGCGACAAAAGCTCTGCCGATCTTTTCAGCTAGGATTTCATTTATCTCGGTGGGGTATATACCGCGAACGTCATAGGCCTTGAACACTTCCGGACTAAAGTCATGCATGAGGGGGCCCCAATCCTTTATACCCGGGTGTATGGAGATAGAACCGACCGGGATCCGATCAGTGCCCCAGGGCCGACGCGAGTATTAGAGGAGATGTGGCATGCTTTACCGACGATCGCGTCTGAGATAACTGCACCCGAGTCTACTACCGTATCTCCCCAGAGAATCGACCGTTCGATTACGGTGTCGGCCGCTATTCGGCACCTAGGACCAAGGATAGACTCCGGACCGATTTGGGCTCCATCCTCAATGATACAGTCTCTCGAAAAGAAACAAGGACCTGTGATTTTAGCTTCAGCGGAGATCTGGCAGCTTGGATTCTGGCAGATAAAGTCTTGAGGCTTGCGGTGGAATGGACCGGCTGCGCAGCGTTGTGCCATGAGATCTCGGTGGGCTTGCATGTAGCTTTCCGGACTGCCAATGTCGAGCCAGTAACCACGATCGATGTGACCAATGAATGTTTCTTTACGAGTGATTAGAGAGGGAAAGTAGTCTCGTTCAATGGATGAGGGTCGTCCGTCTGGTATTCGATCGAAGGTGTGAGGTTCCAGGATATAGACACCAGCGTTGATCGTGTCGCAGGTAATTTGGTCGGGGCTTGGTTTCTCAAGGAACCTAAGGACTTGGCCATTGGTATCAGTTTCAACCAGCCCGTAGGCCGATGGGTTATTGACCGGAGTCAGGACTATGGTGGCACAGGCGCGGTTCTCACGATGTCGCCGTATGACAGCCGGAAGGTCAATTAGAGTCAGGACGTCGCCATTAAGAACAACAAGAGAGTCTTCGATGTCTTTGCTGGCGAACTTAATTGCCCCTCCAGTGCCTAATGGTTCCGGTTCCACCATGTAGCGGATGGGAATACCGATGTCTTTTCCGTTGCCGATCAGGTCTTCTATGCGTTCAGGTCGGTAGTTGAGGCTGAGAATTACCTCATCGATTTCAGTGATCTTACGGAGAAGATCGACTTGGTAGTACAAGAATGGACGCTCAAAAATAGGGACAATAGGTTTTGGACAATCTAGGGTAAGTGGACGCAACCTGGTTCCGAAGCCGCCCGCTAGAATCACAGCTTTCATGACGCCGGGATTGTAGCATCGGCGGCAAGAATAGGAGAGGTGGGGGGGGCTCGACTTGCTAAGAGTTAAGGTAGGACAATAGAATCAAGTTAATTGTCGCCTTCTTCGAGGGCTAGATGAATCTTCCAAATAGCCTGACCCTTGCCCGGATCTTTCTCGTTCCCTTGCTGGTTGTAGTCTTGTTGACAAGGTTTGAAGGTGCAGTGTTCTTCGGAATAGGTAAAGAGGTGTTGGGTGCGTTGATCTTCGCGTTGGCAGCGTGGACTGATTGGCTGGATGGGTTTTTGGCACGTCGCAGGAAAGAAGTCACCACTCTTGGACAGTTGATGGATCCGCTGGCAGACAAATTACTGATTACAGCTGCTCTCGTCTCCCTAGTGCAGATGGGGTTGGCTTCAGCTTGGATGGTTGCCGTTATCCTTGGGCGTGAACTAGCTGTTACGGTTCTTCGAAGCGTGGCCCATTCCCGAGGGCTTACTATTCCGGCCTCAAGGCTGGGCAAAGTCAAGATGCTGTCTCAAGTTGTCGCGATCCTTCTCCTTATCCTTGGACGGGAAAATCTACGGGAATTTTTTGTCCTGGGCCAGGTGGCCCTTTGGGTAGTCTTGGGGACTGCCTTGTACTCGGCCATTGATTATTACCAAAGGTTTACACGGATTGTTCCAGTCGCTCCGCTAAAGCAATTCGTCCCCCCTGAGCGAGACCCTTCGAGGGAATAGATCTGTTAGGTTATGAGACTGATGGGCTGTTGGGGTTTGGCTAGGCCAAGGGAAGAGGCTGTAAGGAAGCTTTGGAAACAGTGATCTAGCGGAAATTCATTGGTCCTGTAGAGCTTCCAGTTCGTTTAGTCGGGCTCTCGCTGGCTCGGCGTAATCGCTGGATTCGAACTCGTTTAAGATACGTGCAAAATAAGGGATGGCTTGAGCCTCGTCTTCTACGGCAGCTAATGATTCTCCAAGGTAGTAGAAGACTTCGTCTCGGGCTGAATACTCAGGGTCGTCCTCCAGGATCTGTCGAAATCTGCTGATCGCGCCCCGGTAGATATCGAGTCGATAGTAAAAGCGGCCAACGGTGAAATGGTGTTCGCTAAATCTAGTCCGAGCTTCCCGCAGACGTAGTTCGACCTCTGGGATCAAGTCTTGAGCCTCTGGGTAAGTTGCTAGAAAGTCTTCGAATTCCTGAATAGCGTTTAGAGTTTCTTGTTGATCACGCTCAGCGTTTCGCATTTGGTGAAAATGGACCATTCCAACCTTGTACTTTGCATAAGGTGCTCTAGGGTGGGTCGGGTAAAGGCTTAAGAAGTCCTCAAATTCGTTCAGAGCTCGAATGAAGGCTTCGGTGCTCGCCTCCAGTTCGTAGCTTTCTCCGATGCCTAGGCGGGATTCAGCTCGAAACTGACTCTGCGGGTAATTGTCCCTGATGCGGGTGAAGTACTCACGTGCCCGGCGCCAATCCTGCAGCTCGAGCGCCTCAGAACCCCGCTCGAAGAGCAAACGGTCAGCGTCGGCGTCAAGGCTTATTTCCGGAATTTCTACGCTGGGTGGGCCACAGGAGGCTAGTAGGAACACAGTCAACAAAGCGATAAAACGGAGACGGACTTGCAGGCGTGTGGTGTGCACAGCGGCGGGAACAGTTTCCATACGGTAAGCATCCGGACTATGTCTATTCAATGGTTTTCTCGCAACAGTACAAGATGGTGCCCGTAAATGAAGCAGGCTGTTAATCGAAAAGGAGACTAGGCATCGGCCTCGGTTCGCCTCACTTTCAGAAGGGCGGGCGTCAGAGGTTGTAATGCCCGACCCATAAGACAAGAAGTAGCACAGTCGACTGTTACTATCAAGTTAGGAGCTGTCTGATTTCCCTAGGTAGACGAACCACTTTGCCTTCACTATTTATCGCTGCGTGAACTGTCAGTCCTGAGGCGGCTACACACATATCAGTATGCCGCTTGACCTCATATTCGAAACGGACCCGCGCCGGTGAGATGAGAAGAGCCTTTGTGCAGATTTCAAGTTGATCGTCGTAGAGAGCCGGTGATTGATACTCGCAATGAGCTTCGATCACAGGGAGTTTGTAGCCGGTTGCTTCCAGCGTTCGATAAGATTGGCCCAATGAACGAAGAAGTTCACACCGGCCGATTTCGAACCAGGTGAAATAATGGGCGTGGTAGGCTACCTGCATCTGATCAGTCTCAGCATATCGGACCCTTACATTGGTAGTGCTGGTTGGTCCAGCTGACGCTTTAGCTCTATCGAGACGCATTTTTACCTGTGCCGTGGGCGGCAGCTCGCAACGCCTTGACCGATGAACCTGGGTCTGGCGTGCCGAAAATCGCGGAGCCTGCCACAAGAATTTCGGCCCCGGCATTGACGATTGTGGCAGCGTTTGAGCAGTTGACGCCGCCATCGACCTCAATGGGAGCTGGGTTGTCCGCAGCGTCGAGAAGCTCTCGAAGGCGTCTGATTTTAGCTTCACTACCTGGGATAAAAGACTGAGCTCCGAAGCCAGGATTTACGGTCATCAGCAGTGCTAGGTCGATATCTCGAGCTACGTCCTCAAGCTGACTAACGGGAGTTGAAGGATTCAATACGGCTCCGGCTCTGACTCCCTTGGCTTTGATGTGGCTTAGTGTGCGGTGAAGATGCAATGTGGCCTCAACATGGACCGAGATTATGGCGGCGCCAGCGTCGATAAAGGCGTCGATGGATCGCTCGGGTTGAGTGATCATCAAGTGAACATCTAGTGGGAGTTGTGTGACGTCGTGTAGGGCTTTTATTACGGGTGGTCCAATAGTGAGATTAGGGACGAAATGACCGTCCATGACGTCGACGTGGATGAGGTCGGCCCCCGCTTTTTCAACCATTGCAATGGCGGAACCGAGAGCGGCAAAATCTGCAGATAGGATAGATGGAGAGATTTGTAAGTTCACCGACTAACCTCAAGCGAGATAGCCTCACCTAGAGCAATTTGAAACCCTGCCTGAGGGGATTGACGCAAAACAATATCTGGCGTCAGGTCTGGATAAGGGTGATCCCCAACGACTGTGACCCGGAATCCGTTTCCTCGAAGGGTTTCGGCGGCCATTGTGCCTCTCATGCCGATAAGGTCTGGCATAACGTAGGTGGCGCCTCGTTCTCCTAGGTTGAGCAGTACTGATACTTCTGCGGCGGTGCCAGGTGCAGGTGATTCCTGCGCAACAATGGCATCGCTGGGGTATAGGCTGGAGTGTATCTTAGCCAGGGCACCTAGGCTGAGGGAGTCTTCGTTAAGGCGCCTTCGAGCACTGGTTTCTGATTGTCCGACGAGCATAGGAACCGAGCCGGCCCTGTTACCAGAACTTAGCCATACCTTTACGCTGCGTTGAGTTCTCGTGGTGAGGCCAGGCGCCGGGTCCTGGGAGGAGATGTGATTTGGGGGAACAGAGGGATTGATTTCCGAGAGAGGTTCTAGTCGGAGATGAAGTTCTTGTTCTGCAAGGAATGAAGTAGCTGCATCAATCGGTTGACCCACTAGATCCGGCACCGTCACTTCCCGAACCTTCAAGGCTAGCTGAAGGCCGACTACGACTGATATGAAGAACGCGGAAGCTAATAAACCCACAACGACGAAAACTTTGGTTGTCTGGAAGAGCCAGTTGTTTCCTGGAGAAGCACTGGGTGACTGTTTTTCCATATCATGATTCAAAATACTACAGCTTGTTGTAATCGTCACGCCCTTCTGCGCCGCAAGGTAGTGGCGAAGAAGGACTCGAGGTTATGTGTTGCCGCAGTGGTGGCTATGCGTCCCTGTTTGTCAAGGGCGCGCCGGAGCCCGGTAG
This sequence comes from Acidobacteria bacterium UBA2990, assembly GCA_002347025.1. Lineage (GTDB taxonomy): Bacteria > Acidobacteriota > Vicinamibacteria > Vicinamibacterales > UBA8438 > UBA2990. The sequence continues at coordinate 132,950 of DEAE01000029.1, read as the reverse complement.
GAAGCGAACCTAATTGTTCGAGCGGGACTGATTCAAATTCCGGGTGACTGTCGAGAAAGGCACTAACTACCTCTTCGTTTTCATCTGGCTCGCTGGAGCAGGTGGCGTAGATAAGGTGCCCTCCCGGGCGAACTGTGGCTCCAGCGTGTGAAGTGATCAGCAGTTGCATGGTGGCAAAACGCTTCAGATCTGGTGGTTGCCGCCTCCACCGAATCTCTGGATCCCTCCGTAAAATTCCTAGGCCAGAGCAGGGTACGTCGACTAGCACTCGATCGAAGACAGCTGGGAATGGAGCCGGTTTCCGTAGGTCGAGCTGGACAAGACGTGTCTTAGTGGCCCCTAATCGTGATGTTAGTTCCCGGAGTAGTTTTAGGCGCCTCTGACGAATTTCTCCAGCCACAAGAAGGCCAGAAGAAAATAGAGTGGCAGCCAGGGCCGTTGTCTTGCCTCCTGGCGCTGCACAGGCATCCAGAATGTTGTGTCCTGCATGTGGTGCGACTAATTCGGCCACAAGCTGGCTGGCTTCGTCCTGGGCCAAGAAAAGACGTTGTAGGGAAACAGGTATTCGATAAGGGTTGCCGGAAACTACCACTAGGCCGTCGCTGGCATACTCAGTAGGTCTGGTGTGAACCCCTTGTTTATCCAGTAACTCAGCTAGGTCTTCACGTCCAATGTGAAGCCGGTTGGCCCGAAGGGTGAGGGCCGGAGGGGTATTGTTGAAACGGACTTGGCAAACAGTGTCTTGAAGGCCGTGGCGTAGGAGCCACCTTTCGACAAGCCAGCGGGGATGGGAGCAGGTAAGGCTTAAGTAGCCGAGCTTCGTCTCAAATGAGTCAGAATCTGACGGTTCAAGTGGTAGTAGGAACTCAGAGGGCTTGGCAGCGACGCGGCGGAGTACAGCGTTGACAAAGGTCGAGGCACTCGATTTACCAAGTTGGCGAATAAGGTGGACGGATTCATTCACTGCGGCGGAAGCTGGAACCTTGTCGAGGTAGAGAAGCTGGAAGACTCCAAGTCTCAGGACATTAATGACCTCGGTGTCAAGTCGGTCGGTGTGCCGGCGACTGACTTGCCCAATAACATGATCCAGAACGGCGAGCCACCGAAAGGTGCCTGTGGCCATGGTTGTGACAAGAGCTCGGTCTCGGCTGTCGACTAGGTTGTCTCGGTATTCAGTCAGTGCCTGGGCGAGATCAGCACCCTTGGTTACCGTTTGGACAATGGCATAAGCAGCCTTTCTGGCCGTCATCATGTTTATTTAGTCCGTTCAAAAAACATTCCGGTGTTAATAGGGTGTCCGGCTAGGAATGCCCGGATGGGTAGGACCCTTTTGCCTTCCGGCTGAATCTCATGAATAGCAAGGACTGTCCTTTGGCCACAGCATACTTGTAATTTATCGCCACTGGCGGCCAGGATTTGACCGGGTTTGCCAGTGGCAGAAGATGAAAGTTCCACACTGGTTCTGAGAACTAGAAGGCGTGTCCCTCCGAGACAGGTAAAGGCCCGTGGCCGAGGGAGGAGTCCACGTACGAGGTTGTGCAGGGTTAGTGCATCGTCGCGCCAGTTGATCCGGCCGTCCTCCTTGGTTATCAAAGGTGCAAATGTGGCGAGGCTGTGATCTTGGGGTTGTTCTTGGGTTCTCCCGGCAGCGATCGATCTTACTGTGGATAGTAGGAGTTTGGCTCCAAGCAGAGACAGGGCTTGCTCAAGGTCTTCGCTGTTTTCATCGTCACTTATCGGATAGGTGGCTTGGCTTAGAATGGGTCCTGCGTCCATTTCGCGAATAAGGCGAATCATTGTTATTCCAGTGTTGTTTTCACCGGCCATGACCGCTCGCTGAATTGGCGCTGGGCCACGATACTGGGGCAAGAGTGAGGCATGGACGTTTATAATGCCTTTAGGTGGGAGCCGCAGTATGGTCTCTGGCAAGATTTGACCGTAAGCCACGACAACCCCTAAATCGGGGGAGTGTAGGGTGAGGCTTTCATGAAAATCTTGATCCTTAGCACGATTAGGTTGAAGTACCGGAATCTTGTTTTTGATGGCGGTTGCCTTGACTAAGGAGTGAATGACCTTTTGACCGCGGCCCCTAGGGCGGTCTGGTTGAGTGACAACAACCACGATGTGTTCGCCACCCTTAATCAGTGCCTCTAGAGAAGGAACGGCAAAGGCAGGGGTTCCGAAGAACGCTATTCTCACCACTTACCCGTGCGTTGAAGTTTACGTACACGCCGGACGATTTTTTGTTTTCTGAAGCCATGCAGGCGATCAACAAATAGGCTGCCGTTCAAGTGGTCCATTTCATGCTGCAAGACGCGGGCTAAGAGGTCGGTGCCTTCTACCTTGATTGAAGAACCGTCCTTGTCGTACCCGGACAGGACTACCCGACTAGGCCGATTCACGCGGTCGGTGAAACCTGGCAGGCTGAGACAGCCCTCCTCTTCAGTTTGTATGCCATCCTGCTCTAGAACCTTGGGGTTGATTACCGTGATCAGTTCATCCAATGAGTGGCCGCTTGAGGGGTCCGCCACAAAGATACGAAAGCCTACGCCTATCTGGGGAGCGGCTAGGCCCACGCCAGAGGCGGCGTACATCGTCTGGACCATATCTTCGATGAGGGTTTCGAGCTCTTTATCGAATGCAATTACCGGACTCGCTTCGGCATGGAGAATGCCGGCACCGTGACGGAGGATGGGGCGAATCATTGAAGTGTAGATAGCCGAGTTAGCTGGCACAGAGCGAAGCACCTGTTGGGGTTGAGGCCACACAGGTAATGTTAAAGAGGGTCATAAAAAAATTAGCGACCAATCAAATACTCAACGATTGGAGGTTGTCTCCTCGGGGTCTTTAGTCGATTCCGTCGCGCCGAAAGCCCTGAGAGTGTCAGCGGAATTGCCTTGGGGATAACGAGAGGGGTCGTCGACCCTTGCACGGGTCGCCTCTGCGGCTTTTGCTAGATCGAGAGGAGAACGCCCAGACTGATTTTTTACATTAAGGTTCGCGCCATGTTCGACAAGCAACGAGACAACACTACTGAAATTGCGTTGGGCCGCGCCGTGGAGAGCCGTATCCCCTTGCAGATCAGCTGCAGTCACGTCAGCTCCAAAGCCGATGGCCACGCGAGTAGCGGCTAGCACCGCAAGTTCCTCTCTGTCTGGGTTTCGTAAGGAAGTATTAAAGAAACGTCCTCGTCCGGCTGGACCACGCACGGCGGCTAGTAAAGGTGGAATGAACCCGCCCACTATGTGAGGAGGTCCTACGCCCCCAGCACGGTCAAAGACGGGTTGCCAGCGTTCGAGTGTTGTCAGGTGTGGGTCGGCGCCCGCTGACACGAGGTCTCGCATAATATCGACGTCATGGAAATAGGCTGCTAGCCAGTAAGGGGTAGCACTGACTAAGGATGGATTGATAGCCCAGTCCTGACTCGCGCGGCGAACAGGAGTACCTGACTTGAGGCGAGCATTGGGGTTGGCGCCGTGGGCTAAGAGTTTTTTTACCAAATCCCCGTCACCCCGGAGAATGGCTGCGTGGAGAGGGCTGTAGCCTGCACCCATTGAATTTGGGTCTGCGCCAGTTTCTAAGAGATAGGCTGCGAATTGACTTTGACCGCTGTGAGTGGCGACGACAAGGGGTGAGGCTCCGGTGGGCGCGGGTTTATCGATGGAAGCCCCGGCCGACAAGAGAAGGTGGGCTGAGGGAATATGCCCATGACGAGCGGTAAAGAGGAGTGAGGTGAACCCTCCTCGATTCCAGATGATTCCTTGGTCATATTGGGAGGCATTGGTGCTGGCGGCATGCATGAGCCGTGGACGAATCTTGGAGCGTGCGGAGAAGTCTGCTCCGTGAAGTAGCAAAGCTTCGACTACCTTGTGATGGCCCTGAGCGGCAGCCCACATTAAAGCAGTTTGTCCCCTGGAGTGTTCAGCCTCATTTACGCGGGCTCTGGCAGAGAGCAGAGAGTTTACCGCTGCAGTGGCGCCCGTTCTGGAGGCCGTCATTAGAGGAGTCTCGCCTCCAGGCAGTGGAGCGTTGGGAGAAGCCCCAGCGGTAAGCAGGCGGTCAACCATGGCCGCGCTTCCGTTGTCGGCGGCTAGCCAGAGGGGCGTGGCGCCGAGAGCATTTGAAGCATTTACATCGGCTCCGGCGGCGATAAGTAAATCCGCGATTTCGAGGTAGTCACGAAATGCCGCCCAGTGCAATGCTGTAGCGCCGTCTGGTTCGGTTGTGTCGACCGACATATTTTCTGCGAGAGCCTGCTGGACGAATTCCACTTTACCGGATTTGACAGCAGAGATGAGAGTCAAGGCACCCTCTGCAGCGGCGAGAGGAGTTGCAACGGTGAAGCTCGTGAGGGCAAGGCCCACGATCAGGGCTAGAAAATATGGCAGTCGTTTGGCAGACTGATTTGCAGTCATTTTGCTATTTAACCCTTCTTCTTTGCACCACCGTTCACAAGTCTAAGGGTGGTCGGGCGGGTGGCCCCATCAGACTAATGATTCTAACCCAGTCTCGAGGATCACGGGTGGTGAGCTGTTCAAAGGCTGGTGGGTGCCGATTCTTACAGGTGTAGGAAGGGAGTCCGCTTTGGTTTTAGCGAGAGATGTATATTCAATGTCGACCGATTGACAGAAGAGGTCAAATGGGGCCACACTGGGTCGGCCTATGGTCTGCGAATGCCATCCAGTCAGGATTTTTTCTCAGTTAAGGCTATCGATCTTGCGAAAAACCGCGGTAGCTGTAATTGCCGTAGGGGCCTGCTTGGGTGCGCATCCAAGTCCGATCTTGGTAGCTGGCGGGGCACAATCGGGAGCCCAGTCCAATCCGGCAGAAACCTCGCCACAGCGGGCTTTATTGGATCAGTATTGTGTGACCTGTCACAACAGCGAGTTGGTGGAGAGTAGCGATGAGACGGACTCCCTGGTTTTATCCCAAATCAGGGCCTTGGGGCTGTCGCTAGACAAGGTTGATGTTGATAACGTTGGTGAGGATCCGGAAATTTGGGAAAAGGTGGTTCGTAAACTTCGCGTTGGTGCGATGCCCCCCCAACCGAGACCACGCCCGGACAAGAAGGCTTATGACGGCTTTCGACGTTGGCTTGAAGAGCAATTGGACCAAGTGGCCCAAACGCGACCTAACCCTGGGAGAACACAGGCATTTCATCGCCTAAATCAAACGGAGTATCAGAACGTCATCCGTGATTTACTCGGTCTTGACGTTGACGTGACTGAGTGGATTCCAGCGGATACTCCTGACCGATATGGCTTCGATAACAACGCGGGGGCTTTATCTTTGTCTCCGGCCTTATTCGAGAGTTATGTATCGGCGGCTCGGAAGATCGCCAGATTGGTCATTGGGACACCCCCGCCAGGCGGTAGTGAAATAAAAACGTATGACGTTCCTCTAAACCTGGTTCAAGACGATCAGCAGGATGAGAAACTACCGTTCGGGTCGAGAGGTGGCCTGGTGGTCAATCACCATTTCCCAGTAGATGGTGATTATGAGTTCAGGTTGCGCCTCCGGACGAACTATGTGGGCTACGTGCGTGGGATTGATCAGGAACACGAGGTTGAGGTTCGTCTTGATGGACGACTGATCCGGAGATTTTTGTTCGGTGGTGAGGCGCCAGGGATGCCGGCGCCCATGAGTTTCGCCGGAAATATCCGGGGAGATGATGACTGGGAAACCTATGCCTTACATGCTGGTGACGACCTTGAGGTCCGTCTGCGAGTGGATGCCGGTCCCCACTTTGTAGGAGTGTCATTCCCGAGGGAGAGGTGGGAAGAAGATGGAATCCTGCAGCCGAGGCAGTCTGGATTTGCTTTGGCAGTTAATGACATGCCAGATAGCAATCCCGCGCTAGATGGCCTTGAAATCATCGGACCCTTTTCGGTTTCTGGTCCTGGCGAGACGCCCTCACGCCGTAAAGTCTTCAGCTGTTGGCCTGAGTCAGAGGCCGACGAGCCAGACTGCGCACGGGAGATCCTGTCAACCCTGGCTAGGAGAGCCTACCGTCGGCCAGTGTCTGAGTCGGACATGCAAGTTTTGGTGAGATTTTTTGAGGCCGGGCGCCAGGGTGGTGGTTTTGATCAAGGTATCGCCTTTGCATTGGAGCGGATATTGGCGGACCCTGAGTTTCTTTACCGTATCGAGAACGATCCTGTTGATGGGGAACCAGGGGTTGCCTATTCCTTGACGGATGTTGAGCTGGCCTCAAGATTGTCGTTTTTCCTGTGGAGCAGCATGCCTGATGATGAGCTGCTGGCGCTAGCAGAGGCGGGAGAACTAGGGGAGATAGAGGTCTTGGAACAGCAGGTTCGGCGGATGTTGGCGGATCGACGAGCATCATCTCTGGTCGAGAACTTCGCCGGGCAATGGCTTCATTTCCGGAACATCGAAGGAGTTTATCCAGACCCGTTAGTGTTCCCGCAGTTCGATGAAAATCTTCGCAGTGCCTTTAAGATGGAGACTCAACTTTTCCTCGAGAATCTGTTGGAAAATGACAGAAGCGTCCTTGATCTCCTTCGAGCTAACTACACCTTTGTTAACGAACGGTTGGCTGAACACTACGGGGTTTCCGGCGTTTATGGCAATCGCTTTCGCAGGGTTACTTTTGATGAAGGGCGGTGGGCTGGGCTGTTGAGTCACGGGAGTGTAATGACGGTCACCTCGTATCCGAATAGGACTTCACCGGTCTTGAGAGGTAAGTGGGTGCTTGAGAATTTGCTTGGTGCTCCACCTCCCGAGCCGCCTCCTGACGTTCCGACACTCGAGGAGCGTGATGAATCAGGTGAGCCTCTGTCAATGCGCCAGGCTATGGTGCAGCATCGAGAGAATCCGGCCTGCTCTGTTTGCCATGCCCCAATGGATCCCATAGGATTTGCCCTTGAGAACTTTAATGCCATTGGTCAATGGCGAGATAAGAATGAGGCTGGCGCTGATATTGATTCTTCTGGAACACTACCCGATGGGGCTTCTTTCGAAGGTCCAACAGGGCTTCGTGATTTGTTGCTAGGTCGACCCGATGAATTTGTTGGTACGGTGGCCGAGAAATTGATGGGCTACGCCTTGGGGCGTGCGCTCGAATATTATGATGCGTCGACAGTTCGGAAAATCGTTCGTGAGGCGGCTGGTAATGATTACCGTTGGTCAGCTATAGTTCTCGGTATTGTGAAAAGCCCCTCGTTTAAGATGCGGAGGTCCGAGTCATGATTGTCACAAAGAAGGCCCTTTCTCGTCGAACAGTGTTGAGAGGTATCGGGGCTGGTATCGCTTTGCCGCTACTCGACGGAATGGTGCCAGCCCTGGCGGCCATTCGTAACACTGTTGCCAACCCAGTTCGGCGGTTCGGTGTCTTCTACGTGCCGAATGGTATGGCCATGCAACACTGGACTCCTGATGCGGAAGGTCGCGCATTTGAGGTCACGCGACTGTTGCAGGAGATCGGTAATTACCGAGATCAGATGACTGTTCTGACTGGCCTTAATGGTGTACCTAGTAACGCAGGTGTCCATGCCAGCGCTGCGACTCGGTTTCTCACGGGAGTAACACCGGCTAGGACTGAGTCGAATTTGAAGGCTGATGTATCGGTCGACCAGTTGATAGCCCGAAGCTTTGGACGGCATACTCAGCTGTCTTCTTTGGAGTTGGCCCTCGATAGTCGTGATGTATCGGGTTCATGTGACGTTGGCTTTAGCTGTACATACACAAATACGATTGCGTGGCGCAATGAGACCACCCCTTTGCTGGGAGAGAATAACCCCCGTGCAGTTTTCGAACGGTTATTTGGCGATAGTGGTTCGACAGATACCAAGGCCCGTCTAGCTCGGATGGCGAAGGATCAGAGTATTTTGGATTCGGTTACCGACAAGATCAATGCGCTACAGCAAGGCTTGGGACCCAGCGACCAAGTTCGCGTGAACGAGTATCTTGAAGCGGTTCGAGACATTGAACGGCGTATTCAAAGGGCAGAGGAACAAAGCGACAGGGAGTTGCCAGAGGTAGATCAACCCGCGGGAATTCCAGCAACTTACGAAGAACACGCTAAGCTGATGTTCGATCTATTGCTACTGGCTTATCAGACTGATCTGACCAGAGTGAGTACCTATATGCTGGCACGTGAAATTAGTGGTAGAACCTATCCTGAAATCGGAGTGCCAGATTCTCATCATCCGACGTCACACCACCGGGATGACCCGACCTTATACGAAAAAATCTCGAAGATAAATGCCTTTCACCTGCGGCTTTTTTCATACTTCCTAGATAAGGCACGGTCAACGCAGGATGGAGATGGCAATCTACTCGATAATATGCTGTTGCTGTATGGCGCGGGCATGGCCGACAGCAACCGCCATGAAAATAAAGGGCTGCCGGTGGTCATGCTGGGAGGCGGGTCAGGCCAATTGAAGGCTGGTGGTCACATTCGTTATCCTGAAAAAACTCCCATCACTAATCTTCATCTAACGATTTTGGATAAGATGGGGGTGCCGGTTGAAAACATGAGCGACAGCACAGGGAAGTTGGAGTTGTTGAGTGTCGGATAGTTGCGAATGTAGGGGCTGCAAGAGCTCCGTAGCGAAGTAGTTGAGGGCCCGGCGGCTACGCCGGGCCTTTTTTTCAGGCCTTCAGGCCTTTCAAGGTTTTTGGGGGAATAAGCAATGAGACATATCCGAGTGCCAGTGAGTGTGGTGGCCGTCACGGTGGTTGGGGTGATGACTTGGAGTTGTGCCGAGGACGCCGTTGAAGTGGATAGCGATGATATTGGGGGACGTGTAACAAGTGAGGCTGGACCAGAGGCTGGAGTATGGGTCATTGCTGAGACAACCGATTTGCCAACTAGGTTCATACGGACCGTGGTGACTGGGAATGAGGGTCTATACGTGTTGCCCGACCTTCCACAGGCTACCTATGAGGTGTTTGTGAGGGGCTATGGTCTTGTTGATTCCCCCCGTGTGACGGCAAGTCCAGGAGAACAGCTCGATCTGGCCGCCATCGTTGCTCCTGATGAAGCTTCAGCAGCCGAGGTATACCCTGCAGCTTGGTGGCTGTCAATGTTGGAACTGCCTCAAGGCGAGCGGTCCCAACAGGAACTAGGTAGCGCGGTAACAGGTTGTATGAACTGTCACCAGGTTGGAAATCTTGCCACTCGCACGATCCCTGAAACAGTAATGGCTGGTGTGACGAATCACCTAGAAGCCTGGGATCAACGGGTTGGGATGGGCCCGATGGCGGGCGGGATGTCCGCGATGTACAACCGACTTGGCGAACAACGGCGGATGTTTGCTGACTGGACTGAACGTATAGCCTCTGGCGAGGTGCCTGTCCAAAAGCCACCACGGCCGACCGGTATTGAACGGAATGTCGTTGTGACATTATGGGACTGGGGTACTGAGACTGATGGCCGGACCGATAACGCTGCTTCGGACGTTCGGGATGCGACGGTAAACGCGAATGGGTTGGTTTATGGAGTGGTGCAACCCAGTGATATTCTCGCGGTGTTGGATCCGGTCGCACATAGGGCTACCAACATAACGATCCCATCAGACGCCCCGGCGATACTAACTAACACTCGGACATCTCCTTATTACGGTGATGAGCCAATCTGGGCAAGGCAATCTGACCCCCGTAGTGTAGCAATGGACGGTGATGGACGGGTGTGGTTGACGGGGAGGACACGGTCAGCTGAGGAACAACCGGAGTTTTGCACTGATAACTCAAACCCGTTTGCGGAATATTTCCCCTTAGCTCAAGGGTCCAGGCAAGCCTTTATGTATGACCCACAGAGTGAGGAATTTAGGGAAATCGATACCTGCTTTTCGGCCGACCATAACCAGTTAGGTGAAGATGAACGTTTCTACTACGGGTTTAGGGATGGAGTAGGTTGGATCGACACTGAAATTTGGGACGAATCTGGTGATTCCGAGACTGCTCAGGGTTGGTGCCCCACCATCTTAGACACGAACGGAGATGGTGTCATTTCAACAGGCTGGACTGAGCCCGGTGAGTCGGTTGATCCAACAAGGGACCATCGGATTGCCTACGGTTGTTATTCGCCCGCTTACAACCAGGCGGACGGTTCTGTGTGGTGTTCTGACAATGGCCCTGATGACAACACCCTGATGCGTCTCGAGCTTGGTGACAACCCTCCAGAGTCATGCAGGGCGGAGGTGTATATGCCTCCCCCCAGCATTCAGGACCCGTCGCCTTATGGAAGTGGAGGATTGCATATCACAGGGGACGGGATTGTTTGGCAGGATTGGCGGGGTAGCGGGCATTTCGCTATGTTTGACAGGAGTGCCTGCACTGTAACTAATGGTCCAGAAGCTGTAGGGCAGAGCTGCCCGGAAGGCTGGTCTTTTCACCGGATGGAGAAGCCGACCTACCAGAATGCTGAGTTCCCCATCAACTCTGATGAGAGCTATCTAACACAAGTAGATCATCACAACGTGCTCGGGCTTGGGATTGACGTGCCGCTATATGGGGTTGTGAATACCGATTCTTTGGAGGTGTTTGTGCCAGATCAGGGAGAGTTCATAACTCTTCGAGTGCCCTACCCACTTGGGTTTTTCTCTCGATCTTCAAACGGCCGAATCGATGACCCCACAAGTGGATGGAAGGGGAAGGGTCTCTGGTCCAGTTATTCGAACTACGCTGCCTGGCACCTTGAGGGTGGGCCTGGCACTCACCAGAAAGTGGTCAAATTTCAGCTCAGGCCGGATCCTCTGGCGAAATGAGATTTCTAAGTTCCCTGATGCTAAGAGTATCAAGGTAGCTACTGCGCTAGCTACCTATGTTGGATGGACGGATTACCAGCTGAGGTCTGTAGATGGGTTGGTTGCGAAACTCGAGTGTGTCGTTTTTGCTGGTATGTTGGCTCGCCCGGCCGGAGGTGGCTGCGCAGACGCACACGGTAAGGGACGGAGCTCAAAGAGGCTACCTGGCAGTACAGTTGGGTGATAACGGCGACTATGAGGTCGTTGACGCGCATAATGCAGAGACTCTTTTTGTGCCGGCTTCTGTGCTTAAACTTGCGACTGTGGCAGCAGCCCTAGACCACTTGGGTTCAGAATACGAATGGCGAACTCGTCTGATTGCAACACAGCCTCTCCGGGATGGGGTGATCCAGGGTGATTTAGTGGTTCGGCCTGGAGCCGATCCAACATGGAATAGGGCCAACTTTCGACAAGGAAGTCGGTCGCCACTGGCTCAATTGGCTAGGCGGGCCCAGGCTGCCGGACTTGTGAGGGTCACGGGTGATTTGGTCGTAGACAAAACCGTGTTTCCGGGCCGAGCCCACCCTATAGAACGTACGTATGGGGATCTGCCTTATCGTTACGGAACTCCGACTGCTGGTTTGGCAATTGATGGGGCTACCATTACTGTTCGTGTCGCACCTGGCGACAGGATTGGAGCTCCTGCATTTGTCGAGGCTCCAACAGGGGTGGAAATTCTTAATCAGACAGCGACAGTGGGTAGGGGTCGCCATGGGGCAGGTACACTAGATTTTATGCCTGTGTGGGGCACCAACATGTTGGTGTTGCGCGGTGAATATCCCATCAGCGAGGAGCCCTTTGTGGTTGCGGTTAGCGATTCGGAACCGGAACGGCGAGCGGCAAGGGCCCTGCGTGGTGCACTTGAGGCTCTGGGTGTCACTGTAGAGGGTTCAGTTCGACTGGGGGAGCCTTTCGTTGAGTCCTCCGTTGCTCAGGAGCTTGTGGCTGAACTGCGGTCTCCTGCTTTAGAGACTGTGCTAGATAGGATTCTGACCTCTAGCAACAATTGGTACGCGGACATGCTTGCCTTGACATTAGCTCGGGAGGTGGCTGGCACGGGACGATTCCGAGATGGAGCTGCTGTGGTCTCTACTTTTTTGGCTAATCTCTCGGATGAGGGTCAGGGTTCAAAGCCCCGATTAGTCATTCGGGATGGGTCAGGTCTTTCTGCGATGAACTTATTGACGCCAATGACCATTGTGGACCTGCTGGCCCACGTCATAGAGCAACCGTGGGGAGATCAGCTGGTGTCTGCACTTCCGGTGACAGGTGAGGGCACCTTGGCTGCTTGGCCTTCAGTTCCTCAAATTGCCGCGAAAACAGGCACGTTACGGCACACCGTGGGTTTGGCTGGCTATCTTGAAATGGGTAATGAGCCCCCGATTATTTTTTGCTACTTTGTAAATCACCTGCCAGGACCTTCTTCGATAGGGCGTGGAGAAATCGCGTCCTCACTCGAGCGGTGGCATTTACTCGGTATGTCCCATTAGCCTTTTTGCACGGAGACTGCGACAGGTGCAGGGTTAAGGGACGGTTGCTGGCCGGGTCTCGAAAACGCATTGAAGGGGGCTGAGGTTTAGGTCCTCAACCAAGCCTAAGTGTTGGCCGTTTTTATAGTGAAGAGTTCTGGCTTCGCAGATTTTGAAGAGTTCTACTTTGGCCTTAAATGTTAGAGCCTCTTTTCCACGGGCCTGTTTCAACCAAAAAATAAATTAACAATAAAGACGGCACCCAGAATACCTGCTGTGTCGGCCAGTAGGCAGGCAGGTACGGTGTGTCTTGTTTCCCGAATGCCAATCGATCCGTAATAGACGGCAAGTGTATAGAACGTTGTCTCGGTACTTCCTTGGAAAGTACTGACCATATAACCGATGGTCGAGTCGGCCCCATGCACCGTTAGCGCCTCAGTCATAACGCCGAAAGCACCAGAGCCGGTCAAAGGGCGCAGGAGTGCCATCGGCAGAGTTTCGGGTGGCATACCGATCAAGCTGGTTAGCGGACTCAAAAGGCTAGTAAAAAGGTCGATGCCTCCTGAAGCGCGAAACATTCCTACGACGACTAAGATCGCAACTAGGTAGGGAATAATGCGTATAGCAACCTCGAAGCCCTGTTTGGCGCCATCTACTAAAGAATCGTAGACACGGATCCCACGAACCCAGCCATAAAGCATCAGGGCCGCGATTAGAACTGGCAACATCCAGTCAGAGGCTACTGCACTCAGAAGAGCGATGGGGGAGAGTTGGCGATTGTTCCAAAGGAATAGCCCCAGCGCAAGAAATAGGGTCAACCAGAAGAACAGGCTACATGTTCTTCGAATCGGTTTAGGTGTTAGCGCTTCGGGTGTATTGTCGAGAAGATAGTTTGTCTGATCTTGATCTGGGGGAATGTCAGGCGTAATTGTTGGCGGATTAGTACTACGGTAGAAGGCGAGTCGGCTCAACAAGAAGGCTGACGCGACAGCTACAATGGTTGCGCATCCGCTAGCGAACCATGTGGGAAGTAGGATGCCCATTGCGTTCTCTGATCCAACTGACGTCCTGAGGGCGACTACTCCTAAGGGAAGGACGGCTAAAGCAGAGGTGTTGATTGCGAGAAACAAGACCATAGAATTTGTGGCAATTCCAGGAGACTTGTTCAATTTGTCTAACTCTTCCATCGCCTTGATTCCGAAGGGCGTTGCAGCATTGCCTAGGCCTAGCATGTTGCTGGAAATGTTCAGAATCATTGCACTCATCGCAGGGCTGTCTTCTGGCACCTCTGGAAAAATCCGCCTCATGATGGGACCAACCACAGCGGCCAGATGGCGGAGTAAGCCAGCATCCTCAGCAACACGCATAAGACCGAGAAAGAACGCCATGAGTCCAACTAGGCCGATGGCGAGATCGACTGCTCCTCGAGCTGAGGAGATCGCCGCAGTGGTCAGATTCTGCATTTGGCCGGAAAATCCAGCCAACAACACAGAAGCTAGGGCGGTGAAAACAATCAGGTTATTGAGCATGAGTTGGGTGGAGCCGGTCGCTGCAAAGTAGAATGTGCCAGCCAAGTTGGTTTCTGGATGAATCCAGAGGCATCACCCTCAAAAACAGTGTCAACATGAGTCACAAAGGATAGCTTATTGAGTGGAGACGGTGACGGCATTCCCGGTGTCGTCTGTTGCCCGAATAAGTATTACTCCGTCGTAGGAGTCAACAATAGGGACTTGAAACGATTCAACATGACCATCGGGAATGCCGTCCGTTGGATAAACGGCTTGCCAATCGGCATTGCCACGTGAGATTTCCACCGCCTTGATTGTCGAATGAGTATCGCGAACGGTAAATGGAAGAACTAAATTAAAATTTGTCTGCCGAGGTGTGCTGATTGTAATGGTTGGAGGGGTGTTGTCGATTTCAAAAATAGGACTGCGTCGGTCTCCTTCTAATGCTGAGCCTGGAGCATTACTGAGGCTGTCGCTTGCGCTGACTTTCATTCGATAACTTCCATCAGGTGTACGTGAGGTATCCCATGCGAATACCGTTTCCGTCAAAGCTGAGGCGAGTTCACGCCAGGCACTGTCGCCTTCGCGTTGGACGGAGACGGTGTACTGGAGTGGGTCACCATTTTCGTCGCTGGCCGTCCAGACGAAGGTTTGAATGCCTTTTCTGAAAGTCTGTCGACCTAAGGTTGTGCTCCGTGCTACCGCTCGATCCAAGTCAAGTTCATTCAGTCCAGCCAGAGGTGGGTCGCCGGTGCTCAGAGCTCGCTGGAATGCGATTCCGGGTGGGTGGATTGTTAGTTCAGTTACTCGGGGTCTGAGGTTCCGGGGAAGATATGCTGTTTTTACTGAAGTCAGGCTCGGTAGTCCATCGCTGGTTCCTGCAGACAGGAAGGCTCGCCATTGCAGATAACGAGCGTTGGGACTTGCTATCTGACTACCGCCAGGATCATCGTAGGGGGCCGACCAAGCGCTCCAGGTTGAGTTTGGAATGGCTGTATTGCCGGAGCGGGTGCGAATTTCGACGTTGTTGCCCTCAAATAGCGAAGCCTCCCAAGTAAGGGTCCCCCACTTGGCAACCGTCGTCGCATCGCGAACTGAAGAAGTATATGTTCCACTTGGAGCCCATGTGTTCCGAAGCTCCATAAGTCGTCCAGGATTGGCCGTTGTGTATCTCAGTGAATCATCCAGGTGCCTGATAAAACGGGTGACTTGATTGGCAGGAGTTCGTCCTAGAAGCAAGGTCCGCTTGGGGTTATTAGAGACCTGGTAGATTTTTCCATGCGGTCCCGTTCCTACTAAGAGAATCCCATCCTGGCGGTAGATTGCATCTAGGGGAGTGTCGGTAGTCGATTCCCAAAGTACATCCCAAAATCCATCTGCTGCAATTCTGTACACTGCGCCAGCTTGTGCTTGAGGTGCTGGCTGTGATGTTGCTGATTGAGGGGGCAGTGGTGTTCTGCTCCCACCGAGGGTAGCCGTAACACTGGTTGTGACCGTGACAGAGGGTACGGGCAATGGACCACTGGAGGCAGGAGTCTGGGGTGGGTTCGAAGCTTGAGGTGTCTGTCCGCCAACAGCAATGACCAAGAGGGCTCCCTCCGACTGGGCTCGCAGAGAACGGACCTCCTGGTAGGGAGTGTCAAGCATCACAAAAGGTCTGCCGGTGGGATCTATTCGTAACACTTGTCCTGGGGATTCAGTGCCCGCAAAGATAGCCCCATTTTCCGAGATGGAGAGAGAGAGAATGTGACTGGCATCACTTTCAAAAAAGAGTTCGGGTTGTCCTCCAGGTTGAATCCGGTAAATACGGGCGACATTACCGGTCGCAATATAAAGGGTTCCATCGGGTGCGAGGGCTAGGTCCCAAATATAGGTCTCTACTGGATCAAACAGAATCACTGGTGAGTTGTTCCCAATCAATTGATAAACCCGGCCCTCCGGTGAAGTGGCGAACAGAATGCCACCTCCAGGAGCTGCTAGTACCGCGTGGATGTCGAGTTCGTCTGCGACAAATTCAACACTCTCCTCATTATTCACGTTTACACGGTAGAGCCGGCCTTGATTTCCACTGCCCATCCAGTGGCTTCCGTCTGCGTCCGTTGTGAGGGTCCAAAGAATGGGAGCTGAGGTATCGACGACCGTCTCCATCACTGGACTCAAGGTAAGGTGACCATTGCTATCGATGGCTAGGGAGTCGAGGTCTCCCTCTAAGAATTCTCGGGGAGTCGAGACGGTCCAGAATGTGGGAGCTGCACCTATCAAGGTTAGACAGCTGAGCAGTATGGTCAGTGTCCTTGACAATCTCTTGGGGGCAGCCGATGGGTTCGGTGGGGTAAGCTCCGGTTTGATTTGGGGACCCACAATCGCCTCGCTTAGACAAATACTAGGGAATACCAAAATTACCAGGTGTCCAACTCAATGTTTAAGCGACGAGAGCCAGAGACCACGAAATCGTCGAGAGACAAGCTCCATTCCCGCAATTTGACCTTGTCTAATGGTGAAAAGGTACCAGCGCGTTGAGCGTTGCCGAGCACTCCCAGCATTGATGGGGGAAGAGACGGTAAGCGTTGACCGTTTACGACGGCACCTGTATCGATCCTTGAAACCTGGATGTAGACGTGGCTATTGCGACGTGCATCGTTGAGGGCAGCGATGAGCTGCTGACTATTAGCAGGCCGGCTTGACTGCCTTGTCTGTAGTCGTTCCTCTTGGGCCAGTGTCATGCCGTCTGCTACAACTAATTCGAGTTGGTCGCTTGTAGTCTGGGGTATATCCATCATCACGGTGCGAAGAATCTCGTCTCCACGATAGTTTCGGAAGGCCAGATGCAAGGCTACTGTCTGACCGGGGCGCGGCCTTGGATTATCCAACCAGACCCGATTGAGGGTTACGGTGCGGATTTGGTCGTGTGCCGTTATCGAGACGTCCAATTTTGCGATGGTTAACGGCTCAAATTCATTGTTCAACAATGCAGAGAGTGGACCGGAGGCATACAGTGCTGCGAGAGGAGCTGCAGAGGCCCCTGCTACACTCTCCTGAAAGTGGACTGAAGGATGGCTGGCAAGTTCAATTTCGCCTTTGATTGAATAGCTTGCTGCACCGACCTGACGCGAATGGCTGATTATCGTGTTTAGTATTGCGGTATAGGTCAGAAAAGGAGTGAACAGGTCGTCACGAATGATTGCAAAATCAAAGGTCTCAACTCGGTCTTGTCCTGGGGACAGGAGTTGAACTTTGACTGGAACCAACGAAGGGCCAGGTCCGAACCGACCAATGACACCGGTGGAACGGTCCTGATGAACTGTGCCAAGGGTCGCTCCGATGCTTGTGATTCTGGATGAGACAAGCTGGCTCGGCAAGACCGTGTGTACGTAAGCTCTGGTCATCGGAAATTGAGAGGGTCCGAGGTTGTAGAACTGATGGCCAAATGCGTAAACCCGGTCACCGTCGATGTGGGTGACGGTTCCGGTTCCTGCCATGAGTAGATCCCCTTGGATAAGACCGACTCCTAGTGGGTCACCAGGTTCTAAAGGAACCACGGACTCCAAGGACGACTGATTGCTGATTGCGCCAGTTGGAACGGTTGCTAGTGAAGCCTGCTCGAAGGCAGGTGAAAGTTGGTTCAAGGCCTCTGGACTAAATCCGGTCGTAACGATGGGTGTTGCAATGGGCTCGAGGTAACCCGCAATTGAAGTGAACGGGAGGTCGAGTGCTGCGAGGGTTCCCCGGCTGGGGCGGAAGCTAGAAATTTTGGGAAATTGATTGGAGGTGAGGCTGGTGAGGGTATCGGTTGAGAACGGAAGAGAAAGGGCAGGACTCAATGGTTCGAATGCTGTTGCTGGCGCGGGCGTGTCGGCGTCTAGCATCTCGGCTATGGGTGTTATGCCAGCCAGAGTGTCTTTGGAAAATGAACCCATCGAATACGAGACGGCGCCTATCAACCTATCTTCCACATATACGGGGCTTCCACTCATACCCTGGATCACTCCAGTGTCAGTAAGAGGGCCTCCCGTAAGCCTTGCAAGGATCAAATTACGTCTAGGTCCTATCGAGTTCTCAAGAACACCCAAAATTTCGGCTGTGAATTCGGTCCGCTCGCTCCCACTAAACACTGTAACTCCGGTCCCGACCATTCCCGGGGCAACCATTTCAAGAGGCATCATGAGTGTCTGAGCTGGCAATGACATCAAAGTGCCGCTCGCCAGGAAGAAAGCAAGAGGAAGGGACCCGCGTGGCATCATGAGACAACTAACGTGAGATATGTGGAGAACAGAACTGAGTTATAGCGGAGGAGATGCCTTTGGTCAAGGAGGCACAAGAATTACGGCCGAGTGACCCATTGGGAAATTGACACTCTGTCGACCGGCTTGATAAGCTCCAAGCCAGCGATTTCGAGCTGGCAGCCAAGGTGTTCCAAGAGCAATAATTCAATGTACCAGGGTCTACAAATTCTTGATTGTAGTTGGCGGATGTTTAAGCCCAAGGTCTTCAGAGAGGCAAGTCTGCCCAGCTAAATTTACTACAGTGGTGAATCGACAGCCTCTTCAGCCAGCCGGTTGGGGGGGCTTTTTTTGTCGTTGAACTCGATAGATCGGACGTGGGGTAGATTACGGAAATGGGGACAGTGAAAATTTGTCTTACGGTGGCAGAGAGTAGTATGTCTGAACTCCGTACCAACCGGGACTCTAACCATGGCGCTGATTTGGTCGAGCTCCGGTTGGACACAGTGCGTGACTTGGATGTCGATGGGGCGCTGTCGGATCGTAAATACCCGGTTATTGTCACATGTCGGCCTACCTGGGAGGGTGGAAAATTCGAAGGTTCAGAGGAAGAACGCCATGCGATATTGCGTAAGGCCCTCCAGTTAGGGGCAGAGTGGGTGGACTTGGAGTGGAAGGGCGAGTTCAATCAGCTGATTACTGAACGTCAAGGTCGAAACATCGTGCTGTCTATGCACGATTTCAAGGAGACCCCGGTCGATTTAGAAGAACGCTACAGCGCAATGCGGCATTGCGGGACACAGGTAGTAAAGGTCGCAGTTGCCTGCAATTCGGGAAGTGATGTGGTTCGGTTGTTGCGTCTGGGCAGAGCGACTGGTCCCGATCAGGTGGTGCTTGTTGGGATGGGACAAATCGGTAGTCCGACTCGTCTATTGCCACTACATTTTGGATCGTGCTGGACATATGCAGGAGAGGGTGTCGCACCCGGACAACTGCCTTTAAAGGCCATGGTCGAAGAATTTCGCTGCAGAGAGGTCACGAATTCCACCAAGGTCTACGGTGTTGCCGGGGCGCCAATCGCCCATTCATTGTCCCCAGCGATGCACAACAGAGGGTTCGAGTTCTTTGGACGGGATGCCGTCTATCTGCCATTCGAGGCGGCTGGGGTGGCAGATCTCATGGAGCTTGTCCAGGAGCTTGGAGTTGTAGGCTTGAGTGTAACGGCTCCATTCAAGCAAGCCATCCTTCCGTATTTGGGCGATATAGACGTAGTGGGTGAAGGGGTTGGTGCAGTGAATACTTTGAAAGTAGTTGGGGATCGCTGGAATGGAATCAATACGGACGTCCCTGGCTTTCTAGCACCCCTAGAGGTCCGCGGTGGGGTTCGAGGGTTAAGAGCAAGTGTGCTTGGAGCTGGGGGCTCTGCCCGTGCGGTTGCATTCGGCCTGGCCAGAGGGGGTGCAGAGGTAACAATCTGTTCGCGTCAGGAGAGTCGGGCCAAAACTGTGGCTGAGTTGGTCGGAGGGAGGATAGGCCGCCTTCCTCCAGAGCCAGCTTCCTGGGACCTACTTGTGAACACGACACCTGTGGGCACGTATCCCAACGTCGAGGAGAGTCCAGTAGATGCAGGTTCTCTTGTAGGGGGTAAGACGGTCTACGATTTGGTTTATAACCCAGGACGAACCCGCTTCATCCGTGAGGCTGTCGATGCGGGGTGTGAAGTAATTAGTGGTTTGGAGATGCTAGTAGCTCAGGCTCTTCGGCAGTTCGAGTGGTGGTGCGGTGTGTCACCAACTGTCGATCTGTTTCGGAAGGCTGCGCTCGAGGCACTGGCCTCCAGAAGTACAGGATCCCAGGAGCCGTAGGTATGAGCCAGACTTCGTTTGAGACATTTCAGGAACTAGCAGCCAAGGCTACATTTGTGCCGGTCTGTCGAGAGGTCTTGGCTGATCTTCTTACTCCCTTGTCAGCCTTTCTGAGAGTCGCTGAACATGCTGACTATTCCTTTCTTTTTGAAAGCGTTGAAGGCGGAGAACAGGTAGGTCGGTACTCATTTCTTGGCAAAGATCCGTTTATTGTTATCCGTTCTCGAGATGGGATGACTATTACTGAGGAAGGAGGGAAACGAACATCCTCGGACAGAGCCTTTGTGCGGCAACTGCGCGATCTGATGGATGTTTACCAGGCACCGGTGGTGCCTGGCCTGCCACGTTTCACCGGTGGAGCGGTTGGTTTCCTTGGTTATGATGCGGCGAAATGGTTTGAACCATCTCTTGAACCTGTGTGGTCCAAACAGGCTGTACCGGCAAGTGAAGATGATGACGCAGCTTTCATGGTCTTTGACACGATCTTGGCCTTTGATCATGTGAAGCACCGGATACTGATCATTGCTAATGCTCGGGTGAGTCCAGGTGCTGAGCTAAAACCAGCCTACGATCTAGCTTGCGCCAAAATTCATTTTCTGGAGCAGGAATTAGAACGCAGACTTTCTGAACCGAGTGTGACCCCAACGCAAACGCATAAAGTGCTTTCTAATGTAACCCAAGAAGAGTTCGAAAAGGCGGTTCTAGTTGCGAAGGACTACATTACGGCTGGTGATATTTATCAAGTGGTGTTGTCGCAACGATTCGAAACAGTGGTTGAGTCTGACCCGTTCAATGTTTATCGAGCCCTGCGACATGTAAACCCTTCCCCCTATATGTATTTCATTCGTATGGGAGGCCTCTCGATCGTTGGGTCATCTCCAGAGATGCTGGTTAGGGTAGAAAATGGAGAAGTGGTGACACATCCGATAGCCGGCACCCGGCCTCGAGGGAAAGATCGAGATGAAGATGTTCGGCTGGCTGAGGAATTAAAAGCCGACGAAAAGGAAAGAGCCGAGCACGTTATGCTCGTAGACTTGGGTCGAAATGATATCGGAAAGGTGTCTGACTTTGGTTCGGTTGAAGTGTCCCGGTTTATGGAAATTGAGAGATATTCCCATGTAATGCATCTTGTGTCCCGTGTAGAAGGACAGCTGTTGGCCAATCAAGATCGCCTAGATGCCTTGGCCGCCTGTTTTCCGGCCGGGACCGTCTCTGGAGCTCCGAAGATTCGAGCAATGGAAATTATCTCTGAGCTGGAGCCCGACCGGCGAGGGATTTATGCGGGGGCCATCGGCTACCTTGACTTTGCCGGTAACCTGGACTGTTGCATTACTATTCGAACTATCACTATTAAGGATGGGAGAGCCTACGTGCAGGCTGGCGCTGGAATCGTGGCGGATTCTGACCCGACTAGAGAATTTCAAGAAACCCGAGATAAGGCTTCTGCGATGTTACGGGCTCTGACGATGGTTTAAGGTTGAACAAATATTCCTAGAATGCTCATTTGCGCTAAATAGCATAGTGCGGCGGTATGGTACTTGTCATCGATAATTACGATTCTTTCACCTATAACTTAGTCCAATACCTTGGTGAGTTGGGCGTGACGCCGATGGTTCGGCGAAATGATCAGATCACGGTTGAAGATTTGGTGAAGCTTGCCCCGAGCAGGATCGTGATCTCCCCAGGCCCAGGGAGGCCGGAACAAGCCGGAATAGCGGTGGCGGCCATAAGGCGTTTTGGCCCAGAGATTCCTATTCTCGGTGTCTGTTTAGGGCACCAAGCTATCGGGCAGGCCTTTGGAGCCGAGATTGAGTCGGCGCCTGTTTTGTTTCATGGCAAGCAATCGCTTGTCAAACATAATGGACGAGACATTTTTGCAGGTTTACGGGACCCGTTTGAAGCGGCCCGCTATCACTCTCTGGTAGTTAAGGCAGAGAGCACTCCTTCTGAACTCGAGATTACAGCGCGGGTGGTTGATGAGGAGACCGTTATGGGACTTCGGCACCGAAAGTTTAGGGTTTACGGCGTCCAGTTCCATCCTGAATCAATTCTTACCGGAGTAGGTCACAAGCTTTTGCAGAATTTTTTGGAGTGTTGATGTTCAGGGAATTGATTGAGAAATTGCATCGCCGTCAGGACCTGACTGTAACTGAGGCGTCAGCTGCAATGGCCGAGATTATGGCTGGCCATGTGACCCCTGCCAAAATCTCAGGCTTTCTCGTGGCGTTGTCTATGAAAGGTGAACGACCCTCCGAAGTAGTGGGTCTTGCCGTGGCGATGCGGAACCATGCTCTAAAACTCTCCAAACGATACGAGGATCTTTTCGATACCTGCGGAACTGGGGGAGATGGAGGCTCGACCTTCAATATCTCATCTCTGGCAGCTCTGGTCCTTGCTGCCTGTGGGGTGCGCGTGGCAAAACACGGCAACCGAGCGGTTTCCAGTAATTGTGGGAGTGCTGATTTCTTCACCAGCCTTGGCGTGGCCGTTGATGCTGAACCACTAGTCGTCGAACGCTGTCTGGACGATTGCGGAATTGGGTTTTTGTTTGCCCCTAGGTTTCATCCGTCGATGCGCCATGCTGCCCAGGCAAGGCGAGACCTGGGGATACGTACGGTTTTTAACCTTTTAGGCCCGCTTGCCAATCCCGCTATGGTTCGACGTCAGCTCGTGGGGGTGCCCCGTGCCGATCTGACCGATTTGATGTCTCGTGCATTGGTCGAGTTGGGTTCGGAACGGGCTTGGGTGGTGCACGGTGCCGACGGTCTGGACGAGGTGTCGACCACCGGCTATACAAAGATAACTGAATGCAATAGGGGCACGGTACGAAGTTTTTATCTTCACCCGAACGATTTTGGGCTGAGGGTGGCTAACCCTACTGAACTGAGGGCAAGTTCTCCTGAGGAGAGTCTTGCTATCGCACAGGCGGTCATGGAGGGAACAGTTGGAGCTCCCCGGGACATGGTGTTGGCTAATGCAGCAGCTGGACTCTTCATTACAGATAGAGTGAACAGCTTGGTAGAGGGCGTTTCTGTTGCCGCCGCGGCTATCGATAGCGGTTCAGTTCAAAGTGTGGCTGCGAAGTTGGTGTCAGGCTCCAATTCCGAATAGGGTGAGTCGGTTTGAGAGATGTGATGGATGAGTTGCAACCAGATTTATTGGCCTCGATTGTGGCGGCTACTAGAACCGCTGTGCATGAAAGGGAACGCTTGTGGCCGTTAAAGAAGCTACTTTCAGACGTTAAGAAAGTTGAACGGAGCGAGTATAGATTTTGGGAGGCTCTAAATTCTTTAGGAAAAACGAATGTGATTGCGGAATGTAAGAGGCGCTCTCCCTCGAGGGGTATTTTGCATGCCGATTACCATCCAGGTGAAATAGCAAAGTCTTACCAGGCACATGGAGCAGTTGCCATTTCGGTTTTAACGGAACCGTCGTTCTTTGGAGGTTCTCTTGAGCATTTGGTGGAAGTTCGATCAGCCGTGACGATACCTATCCTCCGAAAGGATTTCATTGTGAATTCCTATCAGATTTTCGAAGCGGCTGCAGCAGGGGCTGATGCTGTACTTCTCATAGTGGCCGCTCTGCAAGATGACGAGATTTGCAGCCTGTCGAATCAGGCTACGGAATTGGGCATGAGTGCTTTGGTGGAGGTCCACGATGAATCTGAGCTCGAACGGGCTCTGGCTGCTGGTGCCAGTATCATAGGAGTAAATAATCGGAATCTTCGAACCTTGAAGGTTGATCTGACGGCTTCCAGGCGCTTAATTAAAGGAATACCGCCTGAGGTGGTGGCAGTCGCGGAAAGTGGGTTGCGGACCAGTTCCGATTTGGTCGACCTGTCAAATCGAGGCTATCGGGCGTTTCTAATTGGCGAAAGACTGATGACAACAGATGATCCTGGAGTCACCCTTGGCAAGTTGCTTGCGGGGAGGCCTGCCGTGTGCCAGGCTCAACACGATGCAATATCTGAGGTCGAAGACTAGTGGTGCCTGTGAAGGTGTGTGGAATCACCAGATTGGACGATGCCCTGCTTGCTGCCAAGCTTGGTGCGGCCTGGATTGGGTTTATCTTCTGGTCGGGAAGCCCTAGGTTCGTCCAGCCGAAGAAGGCGAGAGCCATCCTTGATCAAATGCCCCCCCATGTCTCGGGGGTAGGAGTGTTTGTGAATCAGCCTACTGCTGAAATCAATAGGATCGCTGATCAAGTTGGATTAGGAAGTGTGCAGCTTCACGGCAACGAATCAGAGGCAGAGTGTGAGGCTTGCAACCGCAGGGTAATTAAGGCGATAGCCTTCTCGGCTCAACACCCGATGGTGGACTGGCAAGGGCTATCGCCTCAAACGACTGTCTTGGTCGATGCATTCGATTCGGTCAAGAGAGGTGGAACCGGGCGTTTGGCCGATTGGCAACTGGCTGCGGCCGTTGCTGTCCAACGTCCACTTATCCTATCCGGTGGTCTTCGTGCTGAGAATGTGGTGGAGGCTGTGCGGCAGGTTTCACCCTATGGCTTGGATGTGTCATCTGGAATAGAGTCTGAGCCGGGCATCAAGAGCTCTCAACTGATGCGTTCGTTCTTTAGAGCGCTGGGGTCGATCGGATCCCCTTTAGCTGCCCCGGTGAAAATCTAGGAGCAGAGATGATAAAGACAGAGGTCAGAGAGCGGGTCAATCCAATATTTGGACAACGTGACCCTGATGATAGGGGCTATTTTGGTACCTTCGGGGGGTGTTTCGTTCCGGAGACTTTGGTAGCACCTGTAGAAGACCTGGCCAAAGCTTACTTTGAGGCTCGCTCGGATCCGAAGTTCAAGAATCAGCTTGGGGAGCTATTAGATCGGTATGTGGGTCGGCCCACCCCCATCTATGAAGCGAAACGTTTGTCTCAAGATTTGGGAGGAGCGAGGTTGTTCCTGAAGCGTGAAGACCTGGCACATACCGGAGCTCATAAGATCAACAACGCCCTAGGGCAAGCCCTGTTGGCAGCTCGTATGGGGAAGGGCCGTGTCGTGGCGGAAACCGGCGCAGGCCAACATGGCGTGGCTACTGCAACAGCTTGTGCGCTGCTTGGGTTGAAATGTGAAGTCTATATGGGCGCCGAGGACATGAAACGGCAAGCCCTTAACGTTGTCAGGATGAGATTGCTTGGCGCAACTGTCAGTCCGGTTCACAGTGGAAGTCAAACCCTCAAGGATGCCATCAACGAAGCCATGAGAGATTGGGTAGCCAATGTCCAGGACAGTTATTATTTACTAGGGTCGGTTCTAGGTCCCCATCCATACCCCTTGATGGTCAGGGAATTTCAATCTGTTATAGGGGCGGAAGCTCGGCAGCAGATATTGGAGGTCTCTGGAGGTTTGCCAGATGTTGTAGTTGCTTGTGTGGGAGGAGGAAGCAACGCTTTGGGTATCTTTGATGGGTTTGTAAAGGATTCCAGTGTCCGACTGATTGGTGTCGAGGCCGGAGGGGAGGCAATTTCAACTGGTCGGCATGCGGCTCGCTTTGCAGGGGGTTCGGTTGGCGTGCTACAGGGCACCCGTAGTGTGATTCTCCAGGACACAGATGGCAACGTCGAATTGACTCATTCGGTGTCTGCGGGTCTGGATTATGCGGCCGTAGGACCGGAACACGCGTGGTTGCGTGAACTTGGTCGAGCCGAATACGTCTGGGTGACGGATACTGAAGCTCTTGAGGCATTTGGGCGTCTGGCAAGGCTAGAGGGGATTATTCCGGCCCTGGAATCGGCCCATGCACTTGCGAAAGCTGAGGCTATGGCCTCCAAGATGGAAAAGGATGAAGTTGTGCTGGTCAATCTTTCTGGTCGAGGAGACAAAGACGTCGAAATAGTTGCCGAGGAGGGTTTCGATGATCTTGGTACCGGCTGTAAGCAAGGGGCCTCGCAGGAGGAGAGCAGGGCTTGAGTTCTAGAATCAGTAGGGTCTTCTCTGATCTCCGGAAAAAGGGAGAGTTGGGCTTGGTCACTTATGTGACAGCGGGGGATCCCAACCTGTCGAGATCTGCAGACATACTGAAAACACTTGACCAGGCGGGTGCCGACGTTTTAGAGGTCGGGGTGCCGTTCTCAGACCCATTGGCGGATGGTCCGGTAATTCAGCGGGCATCGGAGCGCGCATTGGCCAGTGGTACCACCCTTACGCAGACCCTTGAGCTCATTAAACGAGTTAGGGCAGTGGTACAAGCCCCAATCGTGGTGTTTAGTTATGCAAATCCGATCTTGCGGATAGGTCTTGAATCGTTCGCAGCCAACGCCAGTGAAGCCGGAGTGGATGGCGTCCTGGTCTTGGACTTGCCTATTGAGGAAGCAGGTACATTTCGTCACACGCTAGTGGAGGCAGGGATAGACCCTATATTTCTATTAAGCCCTACCACAACAGACCTTAGGATCCGACAAGCGGCTGAATTGGGAAGAGGCTTCCTCTACGGCATCTCTCGATTGGGAGTGACAGGTGCCCGGTCGGAGATGGCAACAGGAGTGCGAGGTATGGTGAGGCGTATCCGTTCGGTGACGTCTTTACCGATAGCCGTAGGTTTCGGGCTTTCGCATCCAAAACATCTCCAAGAGATTGGGAAGTGCGCAGACGCTGCTGTGGTCGGTAGTGCCTTGGTTGAGCTGATCGCCCAGCAAGCGGATTCCGAGGACTTAACTACTGTAATAGAGGATTTCATTGCCTGGCTAAAGGGTGGCAAGGGTGAGGGAATGGATGGGTCATGATGTCAGAGACAACGCAAGTGTCCCGAATGGAAGTCGATCGGCGAATTGCTGAGATCAGGGACCGGATGGATGATCTGGACGAAGCGCTAGTGAACCTTCTCAATGAGCGTGCTACTTGCGCCCGGGATATAGGCTGTCTGAAAGGCAAGGTTGGTTTGGCGGTTTACCAACCTGGACGAGAGGTTGAAGTCTTAAAGAATGTGCAGTCCAGGAATAAGGGTCCTCTTGAAGATGGAGCGGTTGTTCGTTTATTTAAAGAAATTATCAACGAGGCCAAGCGCTTGGAAGAGACTCACTCATCAGGCTAGCTCGGATAAAAAGGTGAAAAGGATTCAACTAACAGCTCCCATGAATCAACGACAGTCGAACCTGGGACTCAGTTGGTGGAAGGGGGTATTGTCAAGATGACCGGGACACCTCGGTCCTTACCGGTGATCCAAGCCGAAGAAGATTCAGTCTCGCCGCCTTTGTTTGAAAAGATAGCGATCATTGGCTTAGGCCTGATCGGAGGTTCAATTGCTCTAGCCGCCCGACAAAGTTGGCCTTCTGGTCTGGTGATTGGGGTGGACCGGAAGGAGGTGCTAGAAAAAGCGATGGTGCTTCATGCAATTGATGTTGCGGCCGACGATCCGTTTGTCATATCAGAGGCTGACCTCGTGATTTTGGCTGCGCCAGTCGAACAAAACATTGAATTGCTTGCCCAGCTTGATCGGTATGTTGAAGGGACAGCCTTAGTAACAGACGTTGGGAGTACAAAACGAACAACACTGGGTGCAGCGGCAGTGTTGCCTGAACGGTTGACCTTTATTGGGGGACATCCTCTGGGAGGTGCCCCTCGCGGCGGTATCGATTATGCTCGGCCTGACCTGTTCAAGGGACGGCCCTGGATCTTTACGCCGACACATGACAGTCCAGCTGGCCCGGTGGAACGGCTTTCTGCATTTGTTGAAATCATTGGGGCCCAGCCCCATGTAATGGATCCGGACGAGCACGACCGTCTACTGGCTTTTGTTAGCCATCTTCCTCAACTGGTTACTAGCGCCTTGATGCATGTTGTTGGCTCAGTGGCCCAAGAAAAAGGGCTTGGCCTAACCGGCAGAGGCCTGTTTGACGCCACACGTCTTGCTTCAAGTCCGGCCGATATTTGGCTTGATATCTGCAGTTCAAACTCTGACGAAATAGCAGGGGCATTGGATCAGCTGATTGGTGAATTGAGGAAGATGCAAGGCAGCCTTAACTCTTCTAAAGAAATAGATCGGGTGTTTAGTTCAGCGGCCAAATGGCGTTCTTGCCTAGCGGCTTTGCGGCGACCTACGGGTGTTGAGTAAATCAATCTGAGCCGAGTGGGTTTTAGTGCTCGGAAGATTAGTCTGGGAGGAGCCCCCCCTGAATCCTTACATTGGTTCTTGCCGTCTCAATAGTCTCGTTCCCGCGCTTGAGATGTAGGCGAACTTGGTAACGCCCTCCGGTTTGGTAGGAATGACGGCGTGAAAATCTTCTCCTAATTTCACTAATTCCAGGTTCGTAAGGTTCGCAGTCGAAAGAACTCTGGGAAATCGTTCCGTCACCCCAATCCCATTCGGCGTTAAGACAATAAAACTCCTCGTGGTCATCCTTACCACCACGGAGGCGACCAACAAAAAGAATATCTGCTGGAGCCAATGAAGCGTTTGGGCTGGCCCGAAGGGTTAGCTCTGGTTTGTCGTCTTGGGCGACTAAAATTGTTGCCGATGCAATCGACAAAGATAGGCTAAGGATCAGGAGGACGCCTCGGTGTATAGAAGAATCCAAGATCATCATAGGGAAATCATAGCCTGACCGGTCTTGTTCTACCAATGGAAGATTCATGCTCGTGGTATTGAGTCCTGTTTTAGCGAAGACGCGAAATCTGAATGACAGCAGGCTTTCTTGGCAGACCAAATAGAAAAGGTCAAAGGCTACGAGTTTATAATTTAGTTATGAGAGCTGAACTTGGCGAACCAGAGGTTGTTTGTCGTGCCGCGATGCTTAGGGAACTCGAAGTGGATCTGATCTGCCTGGCCCACTATGCGGATCAAGGTTTGGACGGACTAGAGGAAGTGGACCGAGCGGTTGGTGGAGCATTTGGCAGAGCGCTAACATCTGGGACTCTAACAGGCAAATCAGACGAACTGTTTTTCTCTGATATTTCAGATCCAGAGTGGTCCTGCCGTCGTGTGCTCCTCGTAGGGGCTGGTCGCGGCCTTGGAGACCCTTCTGTAGTGAGAGGAGTTGCCACTGCAGCTGGTGTAGCCGCTAGGGGCGCTGGGGGGGTTGAAAAACTTGCATGGATTGTTCCCGATTCGGAAAGGTCTGACTCCGCAATTCAAGCAGCAGCTGAAGGACTACTTCTCGGAGCTTTCAGAGACGTGAGATTTAAGAGCGAGGGGGAGGAAGCCTCAAGCTTGACCCACGTCGAGCTCATTGTGGGCAGAAGTGCAGCTGGCAAGATGCAAGTGGCAGCTAAACGGGGTGCGGTTCTCGCTAACTGCGTAAATATTGCCAGATTACTGGGCAATGAACCGGCCAATCTCCTCACCCCTCCGGTGTTCGCTGAACGAGCTCTGCAATTAGTGAGTGGGGGTCGTACTACCGTAGAGATTCTTGAGGATGAAGCCATCGCTTCCCACCAGATGGGATTGCTGCAGGGGGTTGCACAAGGCAGCATTGAGCCAGCTCGAGTAATAGTGATGCGCTATGAACCAGAGGGGGTTTCGGACGGACCTGTCCTAGGGTTGGTTGGTAAAGGGGTGACATTCGATTCCGGAGGCCTTTCGTTAAAGACAGCAGACGGTATGATGCGCATGAAGCGTGACATGGCAGGCGGAGCTGCTGTTATAGGGGCTATGCGAGCAATTGGCTCCTTGGGAGCACCGACGCGTGTTCTGGGGATAGTACCAGCTGTTGAGAATATGCCTGGGGGGAGGGCCATTAGGCCGGGCGATGTGCTGACAGCGGCCAATGGCAAGCGTGTCGAGGTTTTGAACACCGATGCCGAGGGACGGTTGATACTTGGTGACTCCCTTGTTCTCGCACAAAAGCTGGGCGCAACTCACTTGGTCGATATAGCGACCCTGACTGGTGCCTGTGTGGTGGCCCTGGGGCATCAGTCCTCAGGTCTGATGGGCAACCCAGCGGCATGGATTGAAACTGTCAGGTTCGCCGCGGAGGGAGCAGGGGAGCGCTTGTGGCCACTCCCAATGTTCGAGGAGTACGCTGAACAGCTAAAGAGCGATATAGCCGACCTGGCCAACGTGGGGGGGCGCCCGGCAGGAGCGATTACTGCCGGAATGTTTTTGAAGGCGTTTACTGGAGGGCTCCCTTGGGCCCATATCGACATAGCAGGAACTGCCTGGAATGAAAAGTCTGCGACCCATCTCCTCAGAGGTGCAACAGGAGTAGGGGTTCGTAGCCTGGCCGAGCTGGCATTTCAGTTTTCCCAGAAAGAAAAACAGTCCTAGAATCTGCAAAACGGACGACACCAGACTGTCCACTGACGGCACTTGGTCGTTGACAGGTAAAGCTAACGCTAACGTAGCTGATCGTCGATCTGTTCGAAATGATCAGCAGCCACAAGTACCTCACGTGCTTTACTCCCGCTTCCTGGAGCGACAAGCCCGTCGGCCTCCATCATGTCGACTAATCGAGCGGCACGGCTAAAACCGATCCTTAATCTCCGTTGAAGATAGGAGATGGAAGCCTGGCCTGCAGTTACCACTAAGCGGGCAGCCTGGTCATACAGGTCGTCCTTCTCGAAGGTTATTCCATCAGGCTCTTTATCTTCTGCCGTTACCGATTGGTCGTAAGTTGGTTTACCTTGTCCCCTCAAAAATCCACAAACTCGAGCAGTCTCCTGTTCGGAGATGTAAGGACCGTGAACCCTCACAACCCTTGAAGAATCAGGGGGCAAGTAGAGCATGTCCCCACGGCCCAATAATTGCTCGGCGCCATTGCCGTCAAGGATTGTTCGAGAATCTATCTTTGAGGAGACACGAAAAGCAATCCGTGCTGGTAGATTGGCCTTAATTAACCCGGTTATTACATCTACCGATGGGCGTTGCGTGGCAAGAATGAGATGAATTCCGACAGCTCGAGCCATTTGAGCTAGGCGGGCGATAGACAACTCGACCTCATTGCCAGCAATCATCATTAAGTCAGCTAGCTCATCGATGGCGAGTACGATGGCAGGCAGTGGTTTCAGGGGCTTCGCCTCTTGTAGGGAAGCAGTTGAAGGGCCCTTAGTCAGGGTGCGTTCCTTCCCATTAACTTTCTGGCGTATGTTTCTATTGTACTGGGCAAGATTCCGGACACCTTCTGCCGCGAGCAACTTATATCGCTCTTCCATTTCCTGCACGGCCCAGCGTAGTGCATTAGCTGCCAGCTTCGGTTCCACGACAACTGGTGTCAAGAGGTGAGGAATGTCTTCGTACATCCCTAGCTCGAGTCTCTTGGGGTCGATGAGTATAAAGCGAGCGTCCTCCGGGGTTGCTCGGTAGAGGATGCTTGTCAACATTGAATTCAACCCTACGCTTTTACCGGTTCCGGTCGAACCGGCTATCAGCAGATGAGGCATTGTTGAGAGGTCACCGGCAATGGGTTCTCCATGAATCTTGCGGCCTAGTGCAAGTCCCAATTTTGAACCACAGTCACGGTAAGGCTGTGATTCCAGCATTTGACGTAAAGAAATCTGTTCTCGAATGCGATTGGGAATCTGGATGCCAACGGTAGACTTTCCAGGGAGCCTTTCTATCAGAATCGACTCGGCTTGCATTGCGAGGCATAAATCGTCTGCCAAGCCTGTTATCCTGTTGTACCTCACACCTTCTTCTGGTTTGAATTCAAATGTGGTCACCACAGGGCCTGGATGGATTTGAATGACAGAGCCCTGAACCGAAAACTCGCTGCATTTATTTTCAAGGAGACGGGCATTTTCGAGAAGTTCTCTTTCGTCAAACTTCTGTTGGGTCCGTGGAGGGTCAAGAAGAGAAAGCGGTGGAAGTGAAAAGCCGCTCTTTCGGCGTTCGGCCGGGCTCTGGATTGATGGTTCTGGTAGCGGTAAACGCGGAGATTCGCCTTCCTGATCTTTGATAGTTGGGACTTCCTTTGGGGAGGCTGTTCGTCTCTTGCTGCCCCGTTGGAGAGCTGGTTTCTGGGCCCCTCTGGCAAGGATGTCAGCTCGCGCTGAAGAAGCACCAGTTTTTTCGAGGTGCTTCTTGACGACACCCCGTCGCTGCCGCTGTTTCCGTTTGTCAGCCCACCACACCTTGAGAGCACTTTTTAGATCCACCCCTACCTGTTCAATTCTGGCCCCAGCCGCACTGAAGAGTTGGCTGAGAGAGACTTGGGTGGTAAGCAAGACTGCAAGGAAGAGAATCGTGAGGATAACGATGATGGAACCAGTATGGTTAAGGTACTCGGCAGAGAATGCAGCCAGCCAGTGGCCCAAATAGCCGCCGGGCTGAAAAGGGCGTGTCTCGGTCTCAAAACCCATGAAAGCAAGAGCCAGGAAAGAGGACGAGCAAGAGACAGTTAGGAACATGCCAATAAGCTTCGTGTAAACCGCTTTTATTGGCCTGCACCAGAAATAATGCCAGCCCACAATGACTAGAACTACTGGAAGTAGATACGCGCTGAATCCGACAAGCTGATAGCAAAGCTCAGCCAGAAACGCACCGACCCGACCGGCAAAGTTTGCCGGCGGGTTACTACTGGCGGTGCTAAAAAACCACACAGGGTCGGTTGATTCATAGGTGGCTAATGCGATCAACGAAAAGATCGCTGCAGCGAATAGTGAGACTCCAAGAAATTCACTGACCCAACGGGACAACGCAGATCCAGACACGCGTTAGACCTCCATAATGACCGGTAGAACGACAGGCCGTAGGCCAACTTGCTTTCGGAAGAGCCGCTGTAATTCTGTGCGGACACGTTCCGTTAGCAGTTCACTATCTATGAGCTCTGCTGGCTCGGCTTCTTCAACTATAGCAACCAAGCGTTCGGGAATAGCTCTAACTAGACTGCTGGTGTCGCCGTCGGGCGAGATACCTCTTGTTAGGACATTCGGAGAGGCTTCGACTCGACCAGCTCGGCGGTTGATTGCTATATACGCGACCACGACCCCTGTGGCTGCCAACCGGCGACGTTCGCGAACGACTTGCTCGGGTATCGTGCAGTTACTGCCTCCATCAAGCAAGGTTCTTCCAGAATTGATTTTTCCTGAGATGTGCCCAGAGCCAGGAGCGAGGTGGATAACGTCTCCGTTCTGAGCCAAGATCACGTCTGTTTTGCCATCAGAAACCTTGTTTGACAATTTCGCATGCTCGGCTAAGCAGCGATATTCCCCGTGAATTGGGATGAAATAACGAGGTTTAATAAGGGAAAGCATAAGTTTGAGGTCTTCAGCGCTGCCATGGCCTGATACGTGGACTGGTTTAGGCCCCTCATCGATGACCTCAGCTCCGAGCAGGGAGAGCTGATTCATGACTCGCCCAATGGCTCTTCTGTTTCCCGGGATAGCGCGAGCTGAAAACACCACGGAATCGGCGGGTTCCAGGTTTAGGTGAGGATGACTTGTTTCAGCTACCCGAGATAGAGCTGATCTTGACTCCCCTTGAGAACCGGTGGTGACGCACACGATGTGTCTGGATTCGAAATTCTTAATTTCGCTGTGTTTAATTTCGAGACCGGCAGGAAGGTGTAAACAGCCTAATCGCTCTGCGATTTGTGTATTAAGAATGACTCTTCGACCTAGAAATGCCAGCTTCCGACCAAAAGTGACGGCAAGATTTGCGATCACTTGGATGCGGTGCAGGCTAGAAGAAAACGCTGCAATAATGACTTTGCCAGTGGTGCGAGCAAAGATGTCCTCGAAGCCCTCTACAACATCGAGTTCCGAGCCAGTCTGACCAGGTTGGTTGGCATTGGTGCTGTCGCCGAACAAGGCCAGAACACCGTTTTTGCCCAGTTCGGCCAGACGGTCCATATCAGCGCGTTGGCCGTCGATAGGCGTGTGGTCAAATTTGAAATCTCCTGTATTCACGATGGTGCCGGCGGGCGTGTGAAATGCGATTGCTACACATCCAGGCATGCTGTGGGTTACTTGAATGAACTCGATACCCATTTCGTCAACTTCGACAGTGCTACCTGGTTCTACAGCTACACATCGTTCCGAGGCATCCAATCCATGTTCGAGGAGTTTCGCTTCAACCAATGCAAGTGTGAGAGGAGTGCCGTATAGAGGCCCATCCAGTAATGGCCAAATATAGGGGAGGGCTCCGATATGGTCTTCGTGGGCATGTGTCAGGGTAATCGCGGTGAGGGAGCCGACATTTTGTTTGAGGTATTCAAGATCTGGAATGACGAGATCGACCCCAGGTAGTTCTGGATCTGGAAACATTGATCCTGCGTCTATGAGGATTGCAGTGTCCTTCCACACCACCAACAACATGTTCATTCCGAATTCACCAAGGCCACCCAAGGCAATGACTTGCAGTGCTCCTTCTTTCTTGGTGGACACCCGGGGCGATAGGGTCATCGATTCTTGGGACAATTGCGGTGTGCCAAATTCGCAGGGTTTTTCCTGCGGCAGGT
This sequence comes from Acidobacteria bacterium UBA2990, assembly GCA_002347025.1. GTDB lineage: Bacteria > Acidobacteriota > Vicinamibacteria > Vicinamibacterales > UBA8438 > UBA2990. The sequence goes on along the minus strand of DEAE01000029.1, from coordinate 98,783 downwards.
AAATACCGATTATGTGGAGTTGGCCGTGCCTTCGCCCTTTGCGAAGGGCGGGCATAAGCCGTGCCGGATCAAACGGCTTCACCGTTCCAGCGGTGCCAGGCGCCTGGGAGCGCCCGAGAAGGGTCCTGACGAGAGGCCGCTCCAGTGACTAACGCACTTGCAACCCTCGCGTGCTTAATACCACCGTTACTTTAGCACAGATCGCAGGGGCTTTCTGGGGAAACAGAACGGTCCGGCGTATCCTGTTGGCTGCAGGTTTGAAGTTAAATTTCTCGCTCACTCTTATTTGAGTTGTACAGAGCAGTTGCAAGTTGGACGAAGTCGGTTAACTCGAGGGTCCCTGGTCGAGTTTCCGGATCAATAGCAGCTTGGTCAAGTAGTTGAAGAGGAGGAATTGGGGATATTGTTCGTGAGAAAGACCCTAGGCTATTGAGCATGGTCTTTCGCCGGTGGGTAAACAACTTTCTGACCAATGATAAGAATAAATACCAATCAGGGATAGAAATCGGTGAAGGGCGAAAGGTTAGGGCAATGAGAGCCGATCGAACTTTTGGCGGTGGCCGGAATGCCCCAGGCGGAAGGGTAAAGGCTATCTTTGCATCGGCTACTAGCTGAGTCATGATTGCGAGCGGACCGTAAGCGGGAGATCCTGATTTAGCAATGACCCTCTCAGCTACCTCTCGCTGGAGCATCAATGTCGCATCGCTAAAACAGAGATGCTTCTGCTGCACATCAAAAATTTGGCGAAGGATTGGGGTTGAGAGGTTGTATGGTAGGTTGCCCACGACCCTGAATGAAGATGACTGCTCTTCGAAGAGTGGTTGTACGAGCTCAAAAATGTCTTGGTGGAGGATATTGCCTGTTATTACCTTGACCCCTGAGGTGGCTGATTGCTGAAGTTGGATAGCGAGTTGGCGGTCAACCTCAATGGCGATAATTTTGGCACCGGCAGCTGAGATCGGTAGTGTCAATTGACCTTTCCCAGAGCCGATCTCTAAGAAGAGATCCATTTCCTGGGGCTGAATGTACCTGATTAACTTGGTTATCCAGTTCACCTCAAGAAAGTGCTGCCCGAAACGCTTTCGCGCCTTGGTTCTTGGTTCTTGGGTCGCCACGCGACCTTTTTCGGGCTTGAGCGCCATTGTGAGCCTTCATCGCTCTGAGTGCTGCCCTGGCTGTGGCCCTGGCTTTGTTGGGCGTGTGGTCCGCAGGGTGGTTAGGAGGCCCCTCGACATCGATGTCTTAGTGCCAGACTCTGTATAAAATCTAAACCTCGATGCAATATCAATGTGGGCCATAGTTGGTACTGGCCAAGAGTTTCTTTAGGAGATGTAGAGCAATGTTTATAGGACTCAGTGAACCGCCGGCTTGTTCCAGCCTTGATTGCCTCCGGATTCTGAACACGCCCTCAGATGCTCTTGTAGTGCGGTAATTAGTGTTGGCACAAAAGCCATTGGGACGACTACTCGTGACCGGACTGGAGCTTTAAGAACTTTGTCTGTTGCAGCCTCACGCACCGCTTTTTCCGTGGGAGGGAGGACTTCGCAAAAGGATAGGGTGAAGTCAAACGGGGTGTGGCCGATAGCACAGAAGTTGGCGTATGTTCTTGGAGCATCGGAAGCTTCGTCCGGAACGATGGTGAAGTTGATCGGTTTACGCTCGTTCATGGTCTAGGTGACCTCTAGAATAGTTAATGAAAAATCTGAATCGATAAATAGTGCGTAATTGTCAATACTGTCTAATCACTCCGACTACAACTCCCTGAACCTGAACGGTATCTGCATTAACAATAATTGGTTGTATCGCGTCATTGGCAGGTTGTAGGCGGACATGATTCTTCTCTCTGAAAAGTTTTTTAAGTGTAACCTCTGTGCCATCCAATAGAGCGATGACCATTTCCCCATCCTTGACGGTCTTTCGGTCCTCAACTACCACAATGTCACCATCTCGAATTTGTTCATCAATCATCGAAGACCCTCGCACCCTGAGCGCATATGTGTCTCGCTGACCGACTAAAAAGTCAGGCACACTGACTGTTTCATCAGTGATGACTGCTTCTATCGGAGAGCCTGCAGCTACGTATCCCAATAAAGGTATTTCGTGTCCGCTCCCTCCGATTGGACTTGTTACTACCTCAAGAGAACGGCTCCGGTTCCAGGCTCTTCTTATAAAGCCTTTGTCTTGCAGGTTGGTGAGATGCTTATGGACAGTGGCAAGGGATGAGAGTCCGAATCTCCTTCCAATCTCGTTTAGGCTTGGAGCGTAGCCATGTCCCTCTATGAATTCGTTTAGGAAATCCAGAACTTCTCGCTGTCTTTTGGTTAGTGGCTGCACTCTACCTCCTACAGGCAGTGGCGAACACGTACTTGCTAAGTGCTAGACAAGACAGGCGGCATCTTACACAAAGAAAAAGCGAACATCAAATCGAGGCTGCGCTACGATCCACGGGTGAGAATGCCCATTAGTCCTGGTTCCCCACCTCTCGCCGAGGTTGACGTGGTCGGTGTTGGCGCAAACACGATAGATCTTGTAGCGACAGTGGATGGCTATCCTTCTCCCGATAGCAAGCAGCCTTTGATCAGTCTTTCAGAACACCCTGGAGGTGAGGTGGCTACAGCGCTGGTAGCCTGCTCTCGTTTGGGCTGGAAAGCCCGTTACCTTGGGTGTTACGGAAATGATGATCGAGGAAATTATGCCCTGGCGAGTTTAGCGTCAGAAGAAGTCGATGTTTCATCGTGTGGTCAGCGTTCCGCACCAGAGCGTCTTTCATTGATCATTGTTGATGGAAGTGGCCGCCGTACGGTTCTATCCAAAGCAGCATCTGAGCTTGACATGCACCCAGGTGAGCTCGATGAACAACTCGTCGGCAGCGGCAGAGTCTTGCTGGTTGATTGTCATCAAATGTTGGCAGCCACCCGTGCTGCACGTCTGGCAAGAAGGGCGAGGGTCCCTACAGTTATCGACGTTGACGAATTGCGTCCAGGTCTTAATGATTTGTTGGCAGAAATAGATGTCATTATTACCTCCGAGACTTTTCCGGAATGTTTTTCTGGAGTCACGGGCATTGGAGCTGCACTGACTGAACTGGCAAGGGAATTTCGACCGGCTGTTACCTGTGTGACTTTAGGTTCAGAGGGATGTCTGGCTATCGTCGGGAATCAAGAGATCTTCATGCCTGGTTTCGAGGTTTCAGCGGTAGATACTACGGGGGCGGGTGATGCTTTCAGAGGAGGTTTTATTTCTGCTTGGCTCGGCAATGTATCAAGCGACAGCGTTGAAGAGCTCTTGATATATGCCAACGCAGTTGCGGCGATGCAGACCCGAAGCCTTGGTGCCTGGGCTGGCCTACCGACGAGTGCTGAGGTGAACCGATTCCTAAAGGAACGGACTCCTAAACGACGGGGATAAATGATGGCCATAGCCATAAAGTTTCTTCTGCAAATGAAGGTGAGCTTGGGAAGCTATTCCAGTGCTGGATGAGAGACCGAAGCCAGTATACTGTCGGTATGCGTCAGGGAGAAACACGTAGAATCGGAAACGTCTGGCACCTCATAAGTTGCATGTTAGCCTTGACGGCGACCTCTGAAGCTAACACCACCCACCTGACAGAAGAAATGGGCGCGAGATTGAAAGAGCGCCTTGATGGCATAGCACGCTATTCATTGTCTGGGTCGACAGAGCTTCGACTTACTGAACTAAGAGAAGAGGAGATTAACGCTTTTTTGCGTTTTCAGGGAGCCAGGCATTTACCACTTGGGATCGCCGACCCAGTTGTGCGGTTCAAGAGTCGGGAGTCGATACAAGTTGATGCGGTTATTGACTTGGATGGCCTCAAAGACTCCCGTCAGTACCATTTCCTCGACCCGTTGCAATTTCTTCGTGGCCAACTTGCAGTCTCTGTTGGTGGGCGTCTTCGCTCCGGGAATGGTCAGGCTAAGCTGGATCCTGAGGTCTTCCAGATTGCTGGCATACAAGTGCCTATCCGAATTTTGAATGAGATCGTCCACTATTTTGCAGGAACCCTCCAGCAGCCCCTGAGACCATGGCTGGAAACTTCGATTCAGTTGCCCTATAACATCCTCGAAATTCGACTTTCTCAGGGACTGGCAGTGGTCGTGCAGTGACCCCTTGACCTAGGTGACTCGGTGCCTAGAGATTTTGCAGCGCCATCAACCAAGAACCCGCTTCAGTCTGATCTTCGCTTTTTGAAGGGCGTCGGACCAAGACGAGCTGCTGAATGTTTAAGGGTGGATCTTCGGACATGTGAAGATTTGTTGTTTAGGTTTCCCATCCGTTTCGAAGACCGAAGTCTCTTACGCCGTTCTGTGGAGGTTAAAGCAGGTGAGGTAGCCGCATTATCCGGTGAGGTTGTGTCAGTAGGATTGCGGCAAACCCGGCGGCAGGGCTTCAGTCTGGTCGAAATGTTGGCACGCGACGATTCGGGGACCTTTCAGGTCGTTTGGATCAATCAGCCCTTTCTTAAGGAGGTCTTTACTAGGGGCCAAAGGGTTTCCTTCTATGGCAAGACGGTGTGGCGAAAGCCCGGGGGATTGCGGCTCGAGAACCCCCACTATGAAGTTGTCGGAGAGCCAAATGACTCTGAAGACAAAGGGTTACATACCGCTCGAATCGTTCCGATCTATGAACGAATCGGCACACTGACAACTAAACAAATTCGGCAGTTAGTCTATGCGACTTTACAGCTGTTGCCGGATTCTGTTGAGGAAGTATTGCCTTTTGCCTTGCGACAAGCCCATGGTCTGCCTAGTCGACGCCAGGCTCTCTGGGAGGCTCATTTTCCCACAGCAGGGACGTCGATGACTCTCCTGAATAGTTTTCGGACCCCTGCCCAAAATCGGCTGATATTGGAAGAATTATTTCTTTTTCAATTGGGGTTGGGTCTCCGTCGAAGAGTTCAGAGCGGAAAGACCAAAATCCATAGGATTGCGGTAGATGATCGCATTCGTCGTTCAGCCAGAAAAGTGTTGCCTTTCAGTCTCACTACAGGTCAGAGACAAGCTCTAAAAACCATTGTTGATGATCTTTGTCGACCAGAACCTATGAATCGGTTGCTGCAAGGAGATGTCGGCTGTGGCAAAACCATCGTGGCCTTGTTAGCAGCTTTGGTGACGATGGAAAATGCCCTTCAGGTTGCAGTGATGGCACCTACGGAGCTTTTGGCTGAACAGCATTACCTCTCTCTCCGAGACCTGCTTAAAAATTCTAGGTTTCGGGTTGTCTTAGTTACTGGTGGATCGATGACGGTGTCGAAACGTTCGACTATGTCGGCGGTCAAAAATGGGCAGGTAAATTTGATCGTTGGGACTCATGCCCTTGTGCAGCAAGGCATTCAATTTAGGGCCTTGGGGTTAGTGATTATTGACGAACAGCACCGATTTGGGGTTCTGCAAAGGGCGATGCTACGACAAAAGGGAAGCTGTCCAGATGTTCTTGTGATGACTGCCACCCCCATTCCTAGAACGCTGGCCCTGGCGAGTTATGGGGATCTCGACGTATCGGTGATTCGAGATATGCCTCCTGGTCGGAGCCCCGTAATGACAAGAGTTGCGCGAGAGTCTGAGCGTGACAGTGTGTATGACTTTGTTGCAAAAGAGTTGGGTGAAGGAAGGCAGGCCTTTGTTGTTTATCCCTTGGTGGAAGAATCAGAGAAACTCGACTTGAAAGCTGCCACGGCTATGGTCGAAACTCTCAGGCGACGCTTTGATAGGTACAAGGTGGGTTTGCTGCACGGACGCATGAAGTCAGATGACAGGGCAGAGACTATGCGTTTGTTTTCGAGCCATGATTTGCATGTCCTTGTTTCTACGACTGTGATTGAAGTAGGAGTGGATATTCCTAACGCAAGCGTAATGGTCGTTGAGCATGCGGAACGGTTTGGGCTAGCGCAACTACACCAGTTGCGAGGTCGCGTTGGGCGTGGTCGGTTTCAGGGCTATTGTTGTTTGTTATACAAAGAGCCAATAAGCGAGATTGGCAATGCGCGTCTTAAAGCCCTTGCTTCCACAACTGATGGGTTCGAAATAGCCGAGGAGGACCTAAAGCTCCGTGGCCCTGGCGAGATGTTAGGGACACGCCAGTCTGGAGTTCCAACGTTTAGAGTCGCTGATCTGGTTCGGGATCAAGGATTTATGGAGACGGCTCACAATGAAGCGGTGACTATTCTTGGTAGAAGCGGTGCAGTCGATAAAGTCCTGCGGGGCCTTGATGAAAATTGGAAGAAACGTTTTGGTTTAGCTGTGGTCGGCTGATTCAGGTGATGGACGTAGTGACTAGATGCGTTGTCTAAGCTGACAGAAGTTTCGGAATGAGAATAATCGCAGGCATCTGTAAGGGACGCCGTCTCTTCTCTCCAAGGTGGGTTGGGTTAAGGCCGACATCGGATCGTCTTCGTGAGACTTTATTTGACATCCTGGGAGACCAGGTTGTCGGGAGGCGGGTGCTAGATGCGTGTGCTGGCACGGGAGCCTTAGGAATTGAGGCTTTAAGCCGTGGTGCGATTCATGCAATCTTTGTGGATCGGGACCCACGTGCCGTCGACCTTATTCGGCAGAATATAGTCAAATGCAAACTCTCGGACCGTTGTTCAATTATACGGGGCACCTTGCCTCGAGTTTTAGGACGGTTGCGTACTAGCGGGTTTGATCTGATCCTGCTTGACCCTCCATACGCCGCTGATGACACTGATGCGATACTTAGTGCGGTAGCCGATCATCTGGAAGACGAGGGCCTTCTGGTGCTTGAACGGTCTAGGAAGCAGGAACAGATTTACACCCAGAAGCTTGTCGCCGTGCGATCGGTTTGCGTAGGCAGTAGTGTTCTGGAGTTTTTCACTCCTCAACCGCGAGCATGACTATTTTAGGTTGCCAGGCCGAAAAGAGATTGATTCGGAAAATGTTGAACCGAGGCAAGCAGAACTTAAGGGATAGTAGAGCTGACCTGGCAGGAGGGGGGGATAAGGTAGCATGACAAGGAAAAGAATCGGCCGTATAGCGATCTATCCTGGCACGTTCGACCCGCTGACCAATGGCCACGTGGATATCATTCAACGAGGTTCGACCCTCTTTGACTGGATCGTAGTAGCCATTTTGATTAATCCCGACAAAAGTCCCTTATTCAGTATTGCCGAACGAACTGAAATAGCTAACTGTGTGTTTGACGGAATGCCCAATGTGGAGGTGGACACATTTGAAGGGCTTTTGGTTGACTACGCCAAGCGACGGAACGCAAAAGTGATTGTCAGGGGACTTCGGGCGGTGTCTGATTTCGAGTATGAGATGCAGATGGCACTTATGAACCGACGGTTGAGCCCAGACCTTGAGACGGTACTTATGATGCCAAGCGAACCCTATACCTACTTGAGTTCACGTTTGGTCAAAGAGGTGTTCGCGCTTGGGGGGTCGGTAGAGGGACTGGTTCCAGGCCTGGTGGAGAAGCGGTTGGCCGATAACTCTAAGCTCCTTCCACCTTTCAAGGAATAAAGCGAATGCGATTTGCTGAGAGACTCGACCAGGTGTCTCCTTCGCAGACCCAGGAAGTTCTAGCCACCGTACAGGGTTTGCGGGAGGAGGGTGTCGATATTATTGATCTGGGCGCCGGTGAGCCAGATTTCGACACTCCGGATCACATTGCCAGAGCGGCAGTCACCGCAATTCGTGAGGGGAATACCAAATACACCCCAGGTGCCGGTATCGGTAGATTACGGGAGGCGGTAGCCCAACATTACACAAATAGGACCGGCGTAGACTTTGAGCGCAATCAGGTTGTTGTTACATCAGGTGGAAAACAAGGTCTATTTAATGCCGCGCTTGCCCTTTTTGGCACTGGGGACGAGGTTGTGACTCATGTGCCAGGGTGGCCTTCGATCGGTGAACAGATAAAACTGGCTGGGGCCGAATTAGTGCAAGTGCGTACGCATTTAGATAATAGCTTCGCAATCAGAGCTGCTGATGTTTTGGAGCGAATAAGTCCACGGACGCGAGGGGTCGTAATCAACAGCCCTGTTAATCCAACAGGTGCGCTCATGTCTGAAGTGGAGCTAGGTCTGCTAGTCACAGAAATTACAGGTCGTGATATTTGGCTGGTTCTTGACCTGTGCTACGAACAGCTGATTTATGACTCAAGTCCCCACAACCTTATTGGTGTTGCTGCCAGCAAAATGCCCGATCGGACGGTGGTTGTTGGCTCGGCCTCAAAGAGCTACGCAATGACTGGCTGGCGGTGTGGCTGGGTGGTGGCTCCAAAAAGGGTCGCTTCAGCATGTAATTTAATTCAAAGCCACTCGACCTCCCACCCGACCTCGATCTCTCAGTATGCTGCGTTGGCGGCGCTCTCTGGCCCCCAAGAGTGTGTCGAAAAGATGCGCAATGAGTACCGCCGCCGGCGCGACTTCATGATTGACCGGATGAGCAAAGATGTACGTTTTCGAACGGCGCAGCCAAATGGTGCGTTTTATCTCTTTCCAGACGTGTCAGATTGCCTGGACCCAGAAGGCCCACGCACTTCTATAGAGTTTGTTAAGCATCTTTTAATCAACGGACATGTGGCCGTGACTGCGGGCGAAGCTTTCGATGCCCCAGGATATATTCGACTTTCATATGCTGCCTCACTAGAAAAGCTTGAGGAAGCATGGGAGCGGATTCAGGGTTGCCTCGAATAGCCTATCGTAGAAGCTCAGGTGGAGGTGGCCGATTAGTGATGAGCAAGACAGTCTGCAGGTCTCTGACGGGATCGGGCCAGAGGAGAGTACCGATTGTTAGCTGCCCAAGGTTGAGGTAGTTAAGGCGACCCAGTTCATAAATCTCAGACTTGGATTCAATTAATCTCTGGGCGGCACTCTCGGTAATGATGCAAAGAACTTGTTCTTCAGACTTGAGAAAGGCTTTGACCTGCTGTTCGGATACCAGATCGACATGGGGGCGGCCCGTGTAAAACACAAGGTTTCTGACAAAGACTTGGTAACGACCATAGCTTAAAGCTTTGAGAGTTGGTCGATTTAGCCAATCTGCCATGACTTCGACAGGGGTTGCTTGGGAATTAGAGAAAACCAAAAGATGTACGCTTAATGTTGCTGTTATAGAAGCAAGAGCGAAGGAAGCAGTGAGCAGCCGACCCAAGGGTAGGATGGCGGTGGCAAGCAAACCCAACCCTGAGACGCCGGTTAGTGTGGCCGCAAGGTGAACGGCTGTGGGATCCGCTGCAGGAAATAGAATTTGTGCTCGAAAGATAAGAACCCCGAACAATATGAGGACCACTCCAGCAATACACGAAGTGGTCGTCAGTAATCGCTGCAGACCCAAAGAGCTTCTCGTGTGCAACGCATGGGATGTTGTCCGGGCGATCAAAATCGCGAGAGGAGGCAGTATGGGCAAGATATAGCGAGGCTGTTTTCCGACAGAGGCTGAATAGAAGGCAAGCGGGGCTAGGACCCAAGTCCCTAGCCATAGCTCGACCGGAGCGAGTCCTCGAGAGCCTGCAATGATCCTTCGGAAGTAGGGCCCCAATAAAAGCAAAAGAGGGGACCATGGCAGCAAGCCGCCAAATACGATCGGCAGGTAGTACCAGAAGGGCCGTGGAGCGTTGTAACGGTCTGTGGCGAATCGTTGAAAGTTTTCAGCCATAAAGAATCTATCTAAATAGGCTGGACCGTGATGAGCGGTCATGGCGGCGTACCAGGGTAGTGAAAGTGTAAGACAGACGATGCAAAGGAGAGAGCCATCAAGAAGAAGTTGTCTAAATGGGAGCCATCGGCGAACTCTCAGTGATTTGGCATCGTAATAGCATCTAGCGATAGCCAGCGGACCGACGATAATGAAAGGCAGTACTATGCCGACCGGGCCTTTTGTCAAGAATCCTGCGGCTATTCCCGTGCCGCAGAGGAGAATCCAGAGTCGCCGTTTAGTGCTTCTCGAAGGCATCCGTGGACCCGCAAAAACGACAAGGCCCGACCAGACAGAGATTGTTATGAAGAAGGCCAAGACTAAATCAGGCAAGGCCTGTCGTGCCACCGCAACGTAGCCAAAGCTGGTTCCGGTAATGATGCCAGCTAGTAGTCCGGTATTTTCATCGAACCAGCGCCTGGCACAGGCATATGTAACCAAAGCTAATAGGACGCCAGCCAACCCGGACGGGGCCCGCGCGGCTGCTTCAGTGACACCAACGAGGAGGTATCCAAGAGCTGTTAACCAGTAAAATAAAATCGGTTTCTCGAACCGGTAGTCACCGTTATAGTGTGGGGTAAGCCAATCGCCGTCCTCAACCATCTCTCGCCCAGCTTGGGCATAGAAGGCTTCATCGGAGTCAGAGATTGGGGTCGTCCCGGTTCCAAGAAGGAAACTCAGGGTGGAGAGCCCGATCACTATAAGGAGGTTGCGGCGAAGCACAGAAGGATAGTATACGGCCGGACTCCCGGGGTCTGGTATTGGAGGGAGTTCAATTGTGGGGCTATACTTCCTTCATGGGACCCACTGTGGCGGTGCTAGGAGCGTCGGGCGATCGCAAGAAATTCGGCAACCGGGCCCTTAGAGCCTTTCGTCACCGTGGGTTTAGGGTTATACCAATCAATCTTGAAGCCACATTCATCGAAGGCCTTCCAGCCTTTCGGTCAGTGCTCGACGTGAGTCATCCGATAGACACGGCCACTATTTATCTAAATCCGGAATCTGGCTTGTCAGTGCTTGACGAGCTGGTCGAGAAGAAGGTCCGAGAAGTTTGGTTGAACCCAGGTGCTGACGAACCACAAGTCGTCGCAAAGGCCAGGTCGTTGGGCCTAGAAATAGTTCTAGGGTGCAGCATCGTCGCTATTGGAGAGGATCCTGGGAATTATTAGCAGCCTGTGTCTCAGGACAAGCCGTCCGCATTTGAGGTTGCTTGGACTTGATTGCCGAGGGTCCGTATGGCAGGTTGACACTGGCAACAGGCGGGTCTATACTGACCCCAATTAAATCATCCCTTCATGAAACCGGTCCGGTGCACTGCGATTCACGCTGAGCACGGGGACCTTCCAAGTTTTCTACCCCCAATCTAACCAATCTCTAATGTCAACAAACCAGAAGCGTACATCAACGCGCGGGTCTAACAATCACACTAACGAGACATCGGCTGAAACGTCGGCCACCGATCCTGGGAGGTCCACCAAAGTTTCGGACACTGCGAAATCTAAACGGCCAGATGCTGCGAAACCCAAGGGATCAGATACTGCGAAGCCTAAGGGAGCTGATGCTGGGAAGCCCAGAGGGCAAGATTCGACGAAACCCAGAGGGCAAGACTCGACGAAGCCCAAGGGGCACGAGTCTACGAAA
>DEAE01000029.1:68093-87099 GCA_002347025.1 Acidobacteria bacterium UBA2990 | reverse complement strand
CGAGTCTACGAAACCCAAGGGGCAAGACTCGACGAAGCCTAAGTCGGGGGGGAGTGGATCGGGCAAATCACACCGGCGGCCAGGGAATACTTTGAATATCGGCGAGCTCAAAGATATGAGCATCGCCAGATTAACTCAGGTGGCTAAGGATTTAAGCGTTGCTGGTGCCACTGGAATGCGAAAGCAAGAGCTGATCTTTCAGATTCTAAAGGCCCAAACCGAACAGAGCGGGTTTATTTTTTCTGAGGGTGTGCTGGAAGTCCTTCCTGATGGTTTCGGGTTTCTTAGGGCCCCAGATTACAACTATTTGCCAGGTCCAGATGATATTTATGTTTCGCCCTCCCAGATTCGAAAGTTCGATTTGCAGACAGGGGATACGGTCTCTGGGCAAATTCGACCGCCTAAGGAGGGGGAACGTTATTTTGCACTTATTAAGGTTGAGGCGGTCAATTTTGAGGCACCAGACCAGGCACGAGACAAGCTCTTCTTTGAGAATTTGACTCCCCTTTATCCAGAGGAAAGGGTCACACTGGAGACGAGCCCGGATAATCTCTCTGCGCGGGTTATGGACCTGATGACTCCCATTGGAAAAGGGCAGCGTGGCCTTATCGTTGCGGCACCTCGAACGGGGAAGACGATGCTTCTCCAGGCGATTGCTCAGTCCATCGCTGCAAATCACTCAGACGTGTATTTAATAGTTTTGTTGATAGATGAACGGCCGGAAGAGGTCACCGATATGCAGCGTTCGGTGGATGGAGAAGTAATTTCATCGACTTTTGACGAACCTGCCCAACGGCATGTGCAAGTAGCAGAGATGGTGATTGAAAAGGCTAAACGGTTGGTTGAACACAAAAAAGATGTCTTTATCTTGTTAGATTCAGTGACGAGATTGGCTCGAGCGTATAACACGGTGATTCCACCTTCCGGAAAAGTACTATCCGGCGGGTTGGATTCCAACGCCCTACAGAAGCCGAAGCGTTTTTTCGGTGCTGCCCGCAACATTGAAGAGGGTGGTTCCCTCACGATTATGGCCACGGCACTAGTAGATACCGGCTCCAGGATGGATGATGTTATTTTTGAAGAGTTCAAAGGGACCGGTAATATGGAAATCCACTTAGACCGGAAGTTGGTGGATAAGCGGGTATTCCCGGCGATTGATATCCAGAAGAGCGGTACGCGGAAAGAAGAATTATTGTTAGGGCCAGAAAATCTTAACCGGGTATGGGTGCTAAGAAAGGTTCTGAATCCACTGTCTGCAGTGGAAGCCATGGAGCTTTTGCTGGACAAGATGGGCAAGACGAAATCAAACGAAGACTTCCTCTCGTCGATGCAAAAGATGGGCTAGAAAACAATCGTGGCTAAGATCAAAGTTCGAAAAAACGGTCCTTACCTTGTCAGTGGTGACGACGTGGTGTTGGTAGATTGGGAAGGCAACTGTTATTCGGTTCCAAGCCGACCCTTCGCGCTTTGCCGTTGTGGGGCTTCTGACAATCGGCCCTTCTGTGATGGGAGACACAAGGAGGTTGGGTTCAACGCTTCTGAAAGGGCGATCCGAGAGTAGGCCGTTCCCTTCCAATGGACTCAGTTTCCAATCTAGTGGCCGTTCCGGATCATTCACTGTTGAAATAGACGAAGTTGTTTCTAATTTCTTCAACTCCGGCAAGCCCTGCTCGTCCGGGTCTCTATCGAGCAAGAATCCCTTAACCAGCGGGATCTAAGACTGCCGGCGAACAAGTTCCAAAAGACTCCAGTTAGAGGTCAGGGCTAGTCTGACCCGGGCCAGCTGTTTGTGTCCTGTTCTGTCTATCGGGTCAGGTTTGGTAGCTATCAAGACAGGCGCTACTTACTCCCTGACACAGGTTCTTCCGGTTCGTTGTCAATGGCTGCAAGGGCCTCATAGTGGTGACGCTGTTTGTCCGTAAGGCGGCTGGGCAAGCGGACCGAGATGGTCGCATAAAGATCGCCTTGGTGCCGGGATGCGGATGAAGCTTTCATCCCGTGACCCTTGAGTCTGAATATCTGGCCACTCTGGGTAGACGGCGGCACTTTCAACGTGAGTGGTTCTCCTCCTAAATGGGGTACCTTGACGGTTCCTCCTAGGATGGCTGTTGTCACGGAGGTCTCAACTTGAACGTAAAGGTTCTGGTCTCGCCTCGTGAAAACACTGTGCGGACTGAGCTGCACTAGGAGGTATAGGTCCCCAGGTCTGCCATGAGTGTTTCGGTGACCCCTCCCAGCGACTCGGATGCGAGCACCTTTGTCTACCCCAGCAGGGATCTTGACATCGAGCGTTTCAGCCTTCGAACTGGTGCTAAGACGTAGCCTTCGGGTCACACCTTCGTAGGCCTCTTTAAGGGTCAGGGTGATTGGGTGTTCCGTGTCCTGCCCCCGAGGAGCTCCTCGGGGTCGGCCTCTTTGTTGTGAGCCGGTGAAGAAGGTTTGAAAAAAATCGGAAAACGGACTCGACCCGCCGAAGAACTCTTGTGCTTCCTCAGATGACATCGTGCGATAGTTGCCTTGCTCCCCATGCGCCCCCCAAGGCCCTCTGAATGGCGATCCGGCAGGACCGGCCTGGTCGTACTGGCGCCAATTGGCGCCAAGTTCGTCGTATTTGTGACGTTTATCCTGATCGCTAAGCACTTCGTTGGCTTCGTTAACCTCCTTAAATCGCCGCTCAGCTGTGAGGTCGCCTGGATTTACATCAGGATGAAGTTGGCGGGCAAGTTTCCGGTAGGCCCGCTTGATCTCATCCTGACTCGCAGCCTTTTGAACGCCGAGCGCCTGGTAATAATCTACAAACTTCATCTACAGACCTAACAGCTGGCTAATTCGATCGAGTTCCCGGGTCAGTTGACGGCGGCCTTCCGGTCGCGCAATGCATTCATTTGCCACTAACGGTCTCACTTTCTCAATGATTTCTGCAATGGAAAGGAGCTGCTGAACACCAGCAAGGTTGATCCTGTAATCGGCAACGAGCCGCTTGATCATTCGCAAACGTGCAATTTCTTGCCGGGAGTAAATCCGCATGCTTCCCACGGTTCGAGATGGCCTTACCAAACCGATTCGCTCATACTTCCGCAGTGTTTGGGGATGCATGCCGAGTGTTCGAGCGGCACTGCTGATAAAGATGATTTCTTCTATCACTGGCTTAATTCCTCGATAATCATGCGCCGCTTCAAGTATAGGCATTGATATGATTCGTATCAAGATTGACTAATATGTGAACTAGACTGTGTTTCAAGGCATGGACACTTCCGAGAAGTTTTCGTCACGTTGGGGCCTAATACTGGCTGGTCTCGGAATGGCGGTGGGGACGGGTAATCTATGGAGATTTCCACGGGTCGCTGCCCAGAACGGGGGTGCAGCCTTTCTAATTCCTTGGTTTATCTTTCTCTTCACATGGTCGTTGCCTCTCCTTATCGCAGAATGTGGCCTTGGTCGAGGCAGCCGCCGTGGTGTGATTGGGGCTTTCGCAGAATTGGTCGGCCGCCGCTTCGCGTGGCTGGGGGGGTTTGTTGCAGTTACCAGTGTGATGATTCTGTTTTATTACTCTGTTGTAACTGGTTGGACGCTTAAATATTTCGTTGTCTCTTTGACTGGTGAGCTCGACGGCATGATGGCCGATGATTACTGGTTACGCTACAGTCAATCGATCTGGCAACCCCTCGGCTTTCACATCGCTTCGATCGTTGGCGCTGGTTTGGTCATTCGGCTTGGTGTTGTAGCCGGTATTGAAAGGGCTAACAGAATACTCGTTCCCCTGCTATTGATACTTCTCGTCGTGGCCGTAGGCAGATCGGTAACTTTGCCAGGCGCAGAGAAAGGATTGTACTTTCTCTTTAATCCAGACCTTTCACAGTTAACTAGTCACCGTGTCTGGCTGGAAGCGTTAACTCAGTCAGCATGGTCTACAGGGGCTGGTTGGGGATTGATTCTGACCTATGCAGTCTACATGAAAGATGATGAACAGGCTGTGAACAGCTCTACAGCCATAGGCTTAGGCAATAACACGGCATCGCTCTTGGCGGGAATGGCCATTGTGCCAACTGCGTTTGCGGTCTTAGCGGAAAACGAAGCTCTTGAGGCTATGGCAGCGGGCAATGTCGGTCTGACATTCGTCTGGATTCCTCAGCTTTTTGCCAGGATGCCCGGTGGAATGCTGTTTCAGGGTCTTTTCTTTTTGGCGTTGTTCTGCGCAGCCTTGTCGTCGTTGATTGCAATGGTTGAGTTGGCCACTCGGATCTTGATGGACGGTGGAATGTCTCGTCCCGGTGCTGTTCGCTGGGTGGTCGGCGCGACAGCCTTAGGTGGGGCACCGTCGGCCATGAGTGTGGCTGTGTTCGAAAATCAAGACTGGACGTGGAGTCTGGCCCTGATGGCAAGTGGACTCTTTGTTGCTTTCGGTGTGAAGACTTTTGGAGTCAGGCGATTTCGATCTGAGTTGATTAACGTGGTTCCGAGCGATCGACGCCTGGGTAGAGGCTACGACTGGATCTTGACCTATTTGGTGCCACTCGAATTCGTGGCTATGATTGGATGGTGGATCTATCAGGCCGTTGCTGTGATCGACCCTCTGGGTTGGTGGAATCCACTGAGAACCTTTTCTCTTGGCACCTGTTTATTGCAGTGGGGTATCGCCCTCGTGTTGCTGGTGGGTTTCAATCGTAAGATTGCAGCGCTGAGTTTGCGGTGAGCGCATATGCAGGTCTTACATGGAAAGGTGCCCATGATGGTTTTTGATCGACCCCATAGACGCTGTGTTAATCTGAGAAAGACTTAACATTAAGAAGGAGACATTTGGTGTATCCAGAATTCATGATTGCCCCTATGCGGGAAGAGTTAACCAGGCTGGGTGTCCGAGAGTTACGAACGGCGGAGGATGTTGATGAGGCCATTACCAAGACAAATGGAACCACGATGGTCGTGGTCAACTCCGTATGTGGCTGTGCGGCCGGGAAGGCACGGCCTGGAGTGGCACTTGCGCTGCAGCATTCAGTGAAGCCGGACCAAGTTACTACTGTGTTTGCTGGTGCTGACACCGAAGCCACAGAGCGGGCTCGCAGTTATTTTACTGGCTATCCGCCTTCGTCCCCGGCGATTGCCTTGATGAAGGACGGCAAGCTGATTTACTTGATGGAACGT
Source organism: Acidobacteria bacterium UBA2990 (assembly GCA_002347025.1). Lineage (GTDB taxonomy): Bacteria > Acidobacteriota > Vicinamibacteria > Vicinamibacterales > UBA8438 > UBA2990. The sequence goes on along the minus strand of DEAE01000029.1, from coordinate 81,957 downwards.
CATCAAATCGAGAACCAGGAGGCTGGAGCTATCGCAGGACAGCTGACATCGGCCTTTGACAAGCACTGTGCCACTGAAGCCGTCGTAGACTAAACACAGGCTTCCTACGTATTGGCGGTGTCGTAAGGTGCGCACATGGCTAGGGGGCGACCGTGCTTGTACCGCTGAATGGTCTCTCGTGTCATGTCGGCGAGCATATCGATGAAGAGTGGATCGTCGTTGACGGCCGAGGCGCGTCGCATGGTGATACCCAGTTCAGAGCACACTTCGGCTGCTTCGTGGTCGAGGTCGTAGAGTACTTCGACGTGGTCTGCAACAAAACCGATGGGACAAAGGACAACCGAATCTAAGCCTGCTGCCCGTTCCTTTCGTAGGTAATCACAGATGTCCGGCTCTAGCCAGGGATCTTGGGGTCGACCACTTCGGCTTTGAAACACAAGTGCCCAATCTGGGAGTCCAAGCTTTGAGGCGACTAGCTGAGCAGATGCCTGGAGCTGGCTATGATACGGACTAGCCTGTGCCATGCTAAGGGGTATGCTGTGGGCGGTGAAGACTAGGCGGGCGCGGTCTCGGACGGATGGAGGCAGGCGGTCGAAGGCAGCTTGAACCCGACCTGCAACCGCCCTTACGAACCCTTCATGTGTGTGCCAATCTCCCACGTAAAACACTTGGATGTCAGGATGTCCACTGCTGCAAAGCTCCCGGCGGGCGGCTGCGACATTTCGGCGGTACTGCTCACAGCTTGAGTAAGAGCGATGGGGGGCCAGAACCAGACCTACGGCACGTCTTACTCCGTCCTTAGCCATTTCTCGTAATGTATCCGCCAGGTAAGGGTGCCAGTTTCGCATCCCTACATACACGGGGAGTGACGGCCCGTTCTGTATAAGTCGAGAACGCAAACCCGCTGCTTGCCTCATCGTTAATTCAGTCAGCGGAGACACACCATTAAAGAGTTCATAGTGATGAGCAACTTCCTCAATTCTTTGGGGAGGGACCCGTCGGCCTTTCAGAACATTCGCAAGGAAAGGTCTGATGTCAGCTAGACCTTGCGGTCCCCCGAAACTAATTAGGAGGACACCATCGAATGAGGAGGCGTTCGGGTGTGTGGTCACTCTTGGATGATAACGCTCTCAACGCGGAGAACCAAAGAGTTCAAGCGAGGCAGCCGCCCATCGGAAGACTAGAGAAGGTGCGTGCGTCGGATCTAAAATGTGCAAGAGAGGGACAAAGCTTATGCCAAGGCTCGCTGCCAACTTCTCCTTGATGTTTCAAGAAGTCAAGATGATGGACCGGTTCGCCCTTGCTGCCAACCTCGGTTTTAAGGGGGTAGAGATCCAGAACCCTTACGGACATACCAGTGGCGAGATTGGGCGAGCCTACCGGGAACATGGACTCGATGCGGTGCTCTTTAATATGCCCACGGCCGTTGGAGCGCTTTCCGGACGGGAGGCTGATTTCGAGACGGGCTTTTCCCGCGCCCTTGAATACTGTGAGACGGCCGGATGTCAGCAGATTCACTGCCTCGCAGGACAGACCGATGATGAACGGGGGGAAGGAGTCTTTGTAAACAATTTACGACAGGCGTCAACCGAGGCTCGTCGACTTGGAGTGCGACTTTTAGTGGAGCCCCTCAATACCCGAGACAATCCAGGATATTTCCTGACCAGCTCAGCTCAGGCGAAAAGGATTATCGACCTTGTCGGGCAGGACAATGTCTTCTTGCAATACGACATCTACCATATGCAAATCATGGAAGGCTGCCTAGCGGCGACCATAACGGCAAATCTCGACATCATCGGCCACATTCAGATTGCAGGAGTGCCTGGACGAAATGAGCCAAACGCAAAACAGGAAGTCAACTATCCCTATCTTCTGAACCTGCTAGACGAAGCAGGCTACACCCATTGGGTAGCCTGCGAATATCGACCTCACGGAGGTACGATCAATGGGCTCGGTTGGGCAGCACCTTATGGAATTAAGTCAGGCAGCGAACTTTGAATTACGTTTCGGCACTGTTGTGATTCGAGGCAAACATTGACAGGTTCAATGTGGCAGTGATGTTGGCGTTAGAGGCGCCGGTCGAGGAAGGCCAACCTGCCGATGATAGGGCAACAGAAGGGGAATGGGCTTTAACCACGTGCCTGTGTGCCACCGGGGACCATCGTAGCAGTTACTCTTGTGGATTCGCCGCGGCCAGCATCGCTGAGGTAAGATGAGGTGTCGGGGCGTGGCTCAGCCTGGTAGAGCACCCGGTTCGGGACCGGGGGGTCGGAGGTTCAAATCCTCTCGCCCCGACCATTTTGTCGGGAGACCGTCCCCACAGGCCCAGGCCGACAATAGTAAAGATGGTCTCAAAAGAGCACCAGACTTTGTTGTTTACAGATAATTCCCTTTCTTCTACGGCAGGGCGGTCGGTGGCCGTTAGGTCTTGAACTTCTCACTTAATCCGATCACTTAGTATCCCAAAGCCATGCAGCTCCCCTTACTCCGCTGGACGCCCCGTGTGTGGGAGGAAGCAGCTGTGTGGTGACATGGTCCGAGAAGACATAGCGGTCCCAGAGGAGAGGGACATTCTTGTACAAGCGATTAAGGTGAGAGAGTCCGCCTCCCAGGACGATTACTTCTGGATCTATTACGTTCATCAAGGAGGCGAGGCCACGAGCAAGGCGATCCTCATATCGAGTAAGCGTCAATTCAGCATCTTGGTCGCCATTCATTGCTGATTCGGCGAGTTCATCTGGCGCGAGACGGCGTCCAGTGGCATGGTAATGGTCAGCAGAGAGTCCAGGTCCAGACAGAAAAGTCTCAAGGCAGCCACGCCTGCCACAGTAACATAAGGGTCCGGGTTGTTCCTGCCTACTGGGCCACGGAAGGGGATTGTGCCCCCATTCTCCCCCGATCGCATTCTTTCCAGACCAGATACCCTTGTCAAAGATTAATCCACCACCGGTGCCAGTGCCAATGATGACACCAAATACGAGACGAGAGTATTTTCCTGCTCCATCCACAGCCTCTGACAGCGCAAAACAGTTGGCGTCGTTCTCGAACTTCACGGGTCGACCTAATAAGCGTTCAAGGTCTGTGGCCATAGGCATTCCATTCAGCCAGGTAGAGTTGGAATTTTTCACAAGTTTTGTTTCGGGGGACAAGGTTCCTGGCATTCCGATGCCAAGAGATATCGCGGGTCCAGTGTTTCCTTCAAGGTAATCGATTAGGCTCTTTATAGCGGCCAACGATTGACCGTAATCGTCTTGCGGGCTTGGCACCCGTCGCCGGGCCAACACTTGCCCTGTGTTTGAAAAAGAGGCACCTTCGATTTTGGTTCCGCCAAGGTCGATGCCGATTCGGTGGGGCTGGTCGATTGTGTTTGGCATAGGGACACATATTTTAGAGTCAGATATAATTTCGCGCTCTAGTTCGATGTGAACTAAGGCTACCTGATTTTCTGTATTCCGAAGACAGTAGGCCACTAGCGATGATTAAGGCTCGGCACTTCCTTCTGTCTGGTCGGGTTCAAGGTGTTGGGTTCCGATTTTTTGCAAGGAATGCAGCCTGGAGGGAAGGTGTGACCGGTTTTGTGCGCAATCTTCCGGATGGACGAGTGGAATTACAGGCTGAGGGAGAGCAAGAATCTCTAGACAGATTCGAACGTTCTCTTTACGAGGGCCCGTCGACTGGAGAAGTGCAGACCGTGGTGGTAAATGAAATTCTGCCAACTGGAAATGGAGATAGCTTTAGAATCAAGCCCAACTAGCGATATGCCCACATGTTTGAAGGAGCGTTAATAATGGAACAGTTAAAGAAACATATTAGGCATGTTCCGGATTATCCGAAACCTGGGATCTTGTTCTATGACATCACCACATTACTCCTGGACCCGGAAGGGTTTCGGGAAATGGTGGACGGACTCACGGAGCCCTTTCGAGAACAAGAGATTGATGTGGTGGTGGGAATCGAGAGCCGCGGCTTCATCTTGGGTGCGCCCATGGCCGATAGACTGGGCGTTGGCTTTGTCCCAGTTCGAAAACCTGGAAAACTACCGGCTTCCACAATCGCACAGACCTACGAACTGGAGTATGGCAACGACTCCCTTGAGATTCATGAAGATGCGGTTGCTTCAGGGCAGCGGGTTCTTATTGTGGACGACTTACTTGCCACAGGCGGCACAGCCTGTGCCGCGAAAGATCTGGTCGTCCAGGCTGGTGGGAATGTTATTGGGATGGCCTTTTTGATTGAACTGCTATTTTTGGATGGCCGGAAACGTCTCGGTGACACGCCTTTATTTGTAGGACTTCAATACGAATCTTAAACATGTCAAATTGGATCTTCGTGGCATTGGGGCTTGTGGTAGCCGGGTTTGGGGCGGGTGTTGTTCTCACCCTGCGCAAGGGACAGCTAGAGACTCAGATTCTGAGTCTTTTGGCGACATTTGTTCCCGTCCTAAGACAGGCCCGCTCGGACCCTCGTGTCCTACTGGCCTGCCACCCCGCGGTGGGAGCCGCAAGAAAATGTTTCCCTGAGGCATTCTCTCGACTGGAGGGAGATGGCTCGCCAGGGTTTCCATTTAGTGATTCAGACATAGAAACTACCCTTGAACGTTGGACTGCAGACTGGCTTGAATGGGAGCAGGAACACGAGTCGAATTATCAACGCAAGGTGGCAGCAATCGACGCAGCCCTGGAGGGAGGAGTGCCAGAGAGCAAGGCAGTAGCACTCCGGACTGAACTGCAGGTCGTCGAACAAGAGAAATTAGACTCCTATCAACGCCGATACTCGGAATATGTAGGGATCTCCAGAGCTCTTCAACAGTTGACCCAATCGGCCGCATCGGACGGGAGCTAACGGTCTCACTCGTCTTTTGTTTCCATTTCCCGGAGGTCATAAAGAGCACGGAGCAACTCTGTTCTCCGGTGAGGTCTGGGTTGTGATGCCGCGATTACCGCACTATCGTTAGCGGCAACTAGAAGCCTCGCGCGGGCTCGAGTGACGGCCGTGTAAAACAGTTCAGGGCCACACAATTGGTGGGGGTCGGGTGGCAAAACCAGGAGCACAGTATCGAATTCGCTGCCCTGTGAACGGTGCACTGTTAAGCCCCAGGCAGTGTTGTAGTTACGAAGGGCAGCAACAGGCACACACCGAGGGGCTGAAGCTCCAGGAAACCACGCGGCAGGACCCGACCCTTCCTTGTCTGCCAATAGCACCCCGAGGTCGCCGTTGTATAACCCGCAGTGAGGATCATTGGCTGTTACCAAGATGGGTCGGCCGTGAGCCCATCGGCCAGCCGGAAAACCCTCTCTGCGAAGCTTTGCTTCTATGAGACCGTTGATACCCTCGACCCCATAAGGTCCCTCCCTTAAGGCACAAAGAATCCGGACTTTTGCTAAAGCCTTCAATGCTGCCGTGGGAGTTGTGGATTGAACAACTCTGCGAATGTCGGACCAGATGTGTTCAAGTGCATCTCCAACTCGGTTTGATGGGTAGTGATCCAACCCGTTGCGGAAGTCGGTGTTGCCAAGCACTTCGATGGCTTTAGGGCCATCATGGTCGCGGATAGCGCTGGCCAGGCGCCCGATACCGTGGTCTGGCGCGAATCGGTAATTACGGGTGAGTTCGACGTGACAACCAGCCAAGGGTCCTATTTGGGCGGCATCAACCATTTCCCCCAATACCCGACCGGGCTGAACACTCGCCAGTTGCCGATGGTCTCCCACTACGATGAGTCGGGTCCCTGGAGCCAGACTCTGCAGAAGGTGGTCCCAGAGCAACAGATCAAGCATCGAAGCCTCATCGATCACGACAACATCAAAGGGCAAGGGGTTGTCTGAGTGAAAACGACAAAAGTTAACCTTAGGATTCCAGCCCACCAAACCATGGACAGTTCTTGCTCGGGAGGCAGCCTCTGCAAGCTTGGGACGCGCCCTAGTCACTGCTCCTTCAAGCTGTGATGCCTCGTTGTCAATAACTTCTCCGAGACGTGCGGCAGCCTTTCCGGTAGGAGCAGCTAATGCCATCCTCGCGTGGGGGTGTATGACGCCCAACAATGCCAACATGCGCGCCGTTACGGTAGTCTTTCCGGTGCCTGGCCCCCCCGTCAGGAGGGTAAGAGAGGACCTGAGACATGTTTCTGCGGCTAGACGTTGCCGCGATGCTCCGTCGGGGAAGAGGTCTCTGAGAATATCTTGGTGCGAAGCCAGGGTATTGTTTCCGACTCTGTCTTCAAGTAACCGTCTCAGGTTATGAGCGACCCGGATCTCGGCCTGGGCCAGGCTCCAGGACTGGAGGCTTCGTCCGCGCAGAACTAAAGGGGTGGGGTTCTGTGTCAGACGACCATCGCTGACGGCTGGGAGGCCAGACAACAATTCGGCCTCGTCAATACTAACCTTGAGAGATGTGTGTCCATCGGACCATGCCAAGAAGAACCTCTCGACAATCGGAACTGCAGAGTCGGGAAGCGACCAACGGCGTTGTAATACTTGGATAGCAGCCTGGTGCATGAATTTATCTAAACCTGGGTGCCTTCGAAGAAGGTATCAAGTTCAGTCAATAATTTTTCCTGCGGGGATATCTCGAGGACACCGAGGCCACTATCTGGGTGGACCCCTCGCAAGAATATTAAGCTGCCAGAAATGTGAGAGGACTCAGGAGTCTGAGAAAAACGGCCCAAATAACGCCTCACAGCGATGAGGTATAGATGGACTTGAAGCAGGTAGTGTTGCTCGGCAGCACAGCGCCACATGGCCCGGGTGTCATAATCGGAGTAATGGGGACCAAGATAGTTGCTCTTCCAATCGATCACGCCCCAACTCTGGTACCCTTTAACCAATCGGTCTATGTAGCCTGTTAACATCCCCGCCACAGAGGGGCCGGTGAGGAGGCCCAAGGTTTTAGCGTATTCGAGTTCTTGGTCCGATTCGGCGTACCGCGTGAAAAGTTCGCACAACCTGGGGCCCGTTAGGCCCATATTCCCAACGGGTAGTCGAAATTCCCATTCAGATAGAGCCGGGTCAGAGGCGGCCTCTTGAAGGGTTGCCTTAAGACGGGACAGGTAAGTCCTCCTAAGCTGCCCAAGGGTTTGAACCATCGCTAGACTTGCCTCTTCGGAGTAGAGCCGATGACGCCTTAGGCAGTGTTCTACCAAGGGAGTAGCTTCATCTTGGAAATCCCAGAGCTCAAGAAGTTCGTGCAAACAATTGCCTGCCTGAGTGCCTCTTACAAACTCCGCGAGAGGCACTCTGGCCTCGTTTGTTTGAAGTTCTTCAATGGGACCCTTCCCTAAGGTTTGTACCAGCACAGAATCTTGCCGGTCCCTCTCTTGGTGGTAGCCGTGAGCTAGTTGAGAGAAACTTGTAAATTGCCAGGCGTGCAGTCTCATCCATGGGGTGGCCCGGCGGTCTATACACAAACTGGATCGCGGGTCTCCTGTCCACGAAGTCGCGCTAGGTAAGGGAGGCTCCGTCACGGTTATTGCGCTCGGGTGTTCGCGCTGAAGACGGTTTAAAGTGTCGGCGTGCTCGCAGTTAGCCACCAGTCTTTTCTGTTCTCCAAAATCCCCATGCCACCTCTCTAGCTCCCCAATGGACTCATCTGACCGTAGGAGCCAGTCTAGGGCCGAAGGTGGAGTCCTTCCGGTATAGCCAAGAGCACCCGCCAAGAACGTGACCCGACGACGGGCGCGAGTGAAAGCCACGTAAATCAGGCGGAGGTCCTCTTGGAGGTTGTCTGCTGCGGCACTTCGTCGCGTCGCAGACTGGTCTCCCTGTTTGATATTAATTAAAACCCACCCTGGGTCCCGGCGAACAAGTAGATTCGGAGACCTTCTGGACGGTGCCTGGGCTGACCAGAGGAAGGGACAGTAAACAAAGTCGAACTCCAGGCCTTTAGCACTGTGAACCGTTGAAACTTGTACTGTGTTGCCATCACTGTCCAGGCGGTGGAGCCGTTCCTCTGGGGTGACATCTTGAGATGCCCTCTGGTTTTCGAACCAGTGAAGTAATTTTTCAGGAGAACCGGGTTCTTCCGCCTCTCTTGTCTGCAATAACTCAACCAGATGTCTCAGATCGGTTAACTGTCGCTCCCCGGTTGATCCACGCGCCAATCGCAAGGTAGCACCGGACTGAGATTCGAATCGAGTCATTAGGGCAGCGATACCTCGCTGTCGCCACACTCTTTCCCAGTCAGAAAACTCTGACAGCCATTTTTGAATGTCGACCGAGCTGAGATCGGCCAACATTGCCGCGTTGTACCCAAAGAGGCGGGTCGCCATAGCTGCCTGTCTCCATCCTTGATGGGTGGGCGACAGGGTGGCACTCAGAAAACATGCGAGATCAGTCGCCGTCTCGCTCTTCATCACATCTTCATCGTCCCGAACCACACTTGGAACACCGCGGAGCCTTAGCGCTTCATGAACTTGCCTCGCTTCGAGGTTGGTCCTCGTCAAGACGGCTATATTTGAAGGTTGAACAAACTCTCCAGTATTCCCTAAAGGTTGCCCGAGTAGCTCTACGATGGAGGTGCCGGTCCATGAAGCGGCCTGTGACCGGCGACGCTCGGCAGTCCTCAAAGCAAGCGCAGTGTCGTCAGGTACTAGCCACGCTACCACACCACCTTGGCCATCGGTCGGCAAAGGGAACGCTTGCTCATCTCGAATAGCTGTTGCTGGCAAGTAAGCAAGGGAAGGGTGGCCAAAGGCATGCTGACGGCCAAACAGGGCATTGAGACCTTGGACAAGCCGTGGCGTCGACCTGTAAGTTTTCGTTAGCTTTGAAATTATCGTTGCCTCCCCTTTAGCACGAAGGTAGGCCTGTAGGTCTCCACCGCGAAAACTGTAAATGGCCTGTTTCGGATCTCCTACCATGACCAGGCGACCATCATCGACGCTCTGTTCAAATATGGCCTTGAAGATCTCTAGTTGTTGTTGGTCCGCGTCCTGGCTTTCATCAATCAAGCCTACCTTCCATCTACTCGACAAGCGATGTCGCAGGGTTTGTCGATTCGACCCCAGATAGAGAGCCTCATGGGTTTTGCTGATCAGATCGTCATACGTGACTCCGTGTACTCGCTGAAGACTATCTGTCAAACGTTCATCAGCGGCCTTCCTCAAATGGGCAATCCAGACCCAGTGCGCCTCATCGATTCGGGATTGGATGTCTTGGGCAGCTCCTACAATATTGAGTGCCTCAACCTCAGAGGCAGCTGCTTTGCCTACGGCTCCTCTCCGAGAGAACCAGGTCTCCGAGCGAGCGATCAGTTTAGCCATCTGAAACAATCCCAGCTGAGGTTCCGTCGGGTCACACTCCGTCAACTCTTGAAACCAGACTGCCAGTTTGGCTACTGACCTCTGACCAGGATTCGCTTTGGACTGGTTCAGATTGACCCCTTGCCTTTCAGCAATTGCTTTAAGGGTTAAAAGCTCTGCACGGGCAGAATGGAAGTGCTTGCAACTTTGAAGCAACTGGCTCCGTAGGTCGGATAGAGAAGAAGGTTCAGGGTCCAGACGGGTGCCTGGTCTCTGATTCAGTAGACCCCACGTGTATAGATCTTGCTCAACTGTCCAGCGACCGCAAACGGCAGTGGCAGACAAGACGATGTCAGGTGCGATATCAGTTCGCCAGACATCCTTAACAGCGTCCAACTTTAGTTGACTTACATCAGGTAAGAGCTCGAAATCCGGAGGAACGCCGCAAAGGAAACTCTCAGTGGCAAGTATCTGCTGGCAGAAGGAATGAATCGTCGAGACTACCAGATGTTCACTTTCGTAGAGAGCCAAACGCAAACGGACCATGGCCCTGTTTCGTTCCACTTCAGGGAGCTTGTTTAGCTCCTTCAGCAATAAGCGAACTCCCGGTTCCTGATCGGAGGGTTCGGAATTGGCTTCGGAGTGCTGCACCAATAGTTTCAATTGGAACCTGATGCGTTCTTTGAGTTCTCTGGCAGTATCTTCGGTAAAGGACACTACCAAGATCTCACGAACTTCGTTAACCGTGCCGTCTAGAAGCAGGCGGGGGAGTAGGTGTGTGATGGTCCAAGTTTTTCCAGTGCCGGCACTGGCCTCAATAATCGAGCGGCCAGGAGGGAGTGAGGTGGTGAGCAGATCGAACTCTCTAGCGCTAGGACACCCGGCAAGAGCATCAGAGGCTTGCTGAGGAGAATCAGGCATCGTCCTGGCCGCTATTTGATATTGGTTGGGTGTTATTAAACCAGTTCGTTAGAGGTTCAAATACCGCCCTGGCGAATTGATGCCATTCTTCGAGAACAGTGTCCGCAAAGGGATCTTGGCCCCGCCAGCTTAGTTGAGCGCTTGCCTTGTCGCCTTCGCCAGGAACACCGAAATAATTCTTCTCCCACTCGTTCCGTGCTTTCTTTCTTGGGTCCTGACCTTGTCTAACTGCCTCAAAGATCGCTGAGCTGGTGCGTGGTCCAAAGGGCAATGGTCGCAATTGGGCTTCCTTGCAAAGATCCATGAGGAAATCTATCGCGGAACGAGCCTGTTGCACAGGTATCGGTTGCAGCAGGGTGGTTTTGACCTCCTCTCCATCCCTATAAATTAGTTGGGTGGCGAGAGTCTTGTCGCACGCTGCAGCAAAATTTGCTCGAACCCACACTGGGAACCGGTTCGCTACTCGCTTTTGCAGGTCGCCTGCTTCAGGTAAAACCTGCCGTGTTTCTGCTCTGTTGACACCTATCGTTCCTGAGAGATGCCGGTTCCCTTGTTGATAAACCAACCTAAGGGGTTTGATCCCGCCGTCATTGGTCTCAAGAGCCTTTTGTGCGATTGCTGTCGCTTGGTCGATACAATCCCGACTCATTGCCCTACCTAGAAGGCTATATGGAATTAACCGATCTGCAGCCAATCGGTCTACAAGAAAAGCGGTGTTCCCCGTTAGCAACGACTCGATGACATGGGTTTGCACCCGCCACCGTGTAAGTTGTGTCGGCTCACTGAAGGGCTCGCGATCGAGGGCCATAGGGTCATCTGCCCTTCTCGGAAGAGAGATGTTCAAAGAGTCCAACCAAGCGACCCAAGGTTCCCTTAACAGTCGAATTAGTTCTTCGAGGTCCAGTTCAACGGATGTCGGCTGTTTAGGAGGACTCTTCAGACCGGACTGGAAGCTCTCGGCGTCAATCTTCTTCTCTAAAACTGCTCGGGCAATCTTTAGACTGCCTTCGTCGAATGATGGGCGGATGCCTTGAAAATTGCTCGGGCTGAATGGTTGAAGGGGAGCGTCCTCGATCAACATCTCACGGATCTGCTCGACATCGTCTCGGTTCGGTGAAACAGTCTGTGCAGCCGTATCGAGAAACTCGTCAAGGCAGGCCGACAGAGGCTCTTTTTTGCCGGTGCGGATATTTCGAGCCGTGGCGGTGAGGATAACCCGATCCTTTGCGGCTAAGATGGCATCGAGGAATAGTTGCCTGTCTTCGTGAGCTGGATTCCGGTCACCCCGCTGTGGTGCTGCCGACAACAAATCCCAAGCTTGCGGTCTAATTCTCCGAGGAAAGGCAGAATCGTGTAAACCCATTACAACAAGCACCCGGCAGGGAATGGCACGCATAGGTTTGAACCCTCCCATGGCGATGCCCCCACCAACTCTGGCTATGGAGCGGGTGCCGTCCTTCACAACTTTGCGACACCAATCCGCAAGGTCAGTCACGTCAAGCAGCAGGCGGCAGTTGTGCTGGGTTTCACCGGCACGTAGCTGGTCGATGAGGTCTGAAGCAGCTCCTAATTCGCACCCTTCAATTCCGGCACCTAGAACCTGTGTGAGAGCTTGGTTCCATCGATCAGCCCAAGTCGAAGGAGTGGCCGGGACTTGCCACTCCTCAAGGATTCTTAGCAATCCGGCCAGCCAATCAAGGGCGTTGGCAGTTGCAATGGGGTCCCCGGCTAAGGCACCACATTTTGGCAGCACAGGTCGTCCCTCTATGTCTACAGCGCGATCTGCATTTCCCAACCAAAGGCCAGAGAGTAGGCGGTCGAGGCCTTCCCGCCATGTGCCTGTCTTAGTTTCCCCGGCACCCATTTTCTGGCGATGAGAGGCATTGAGTCCCCAAGTAATTCCAGAGGCTCGCAGGCGGGCTTCTAACTCGAGGGGTTCAATGTCCAGCGACTCAAGGCATGCTGTCACCGCCGTTGACTCGACAAAAGCTAGGCCTTCACTTAGGTGAGCCCGTCCTTTGGCTAGATTTAACGCCATTTGCAGTCCCCGCACTACAGGATCACTGCGGTCAGTGCGATGTTCTGAGAGATAAAGAGGTAAAGCAGGTACACCCTCTCCTAGAACGGCTTCCGCCAGTGGGGCATAGGTGTCAAGCTCAGGCGCCAGAATGAGAATCTCATCAGCCCGCAATCCGGGTAGAGCGCCGAAAGAGTCTAGCAATTCGTCTTTGACTACTTCGGCCTCACGCCTGGCACCATGACAACGATGGACCCGTATCGACCGGTCCGACGTGACGGAATCCATCAGGTGGCTGAGAGAAGGTCCTGGTTCTGGTTCTGGTTGACGCGCTCCACGGATATCTGCTTGCAGCTGAGCTAAAAGGGTGCCCGAGGCCGTAGCGGATTTATTCAGCCCTTCGTATTCTTGTCCATCCCCGACTAGCTCAAGTTCGAAGCTCCGGAATGTATCTAAAGCCTGTTTGCCGAGATGGGATAATAAAGGGTTTACCTCCCAGTCTGGGTCAATTTCAGAACCTGTTCTCATTTGGGTTCGTCCGGCTCGTATGTCGCCGAGATATTCAGTTGAAGGCATCAGTGCCCGCAGACAGACTTCCGTCTGGCCGGCCAGGCCACGTATCAAAGGCAGCAGAGCTGGTGGAAGAGGGCCAGTTGTGAGTGCTTGGATAGAAGCAGGTAATTTGCCCTTTCCTGCCACAACACGTGCCGTGATTTCACTGAGACGGGCAGCGGGATGGGGATGGTCCTGCAAGGTGCCTGTTAAATGTCGCCAGAGGTCCCGCTGCCACGTCTCGTCCTCCCGGGCCTCCGTCGGTAGTGTCTTCCAATTTTCGCCCCGATCCCAAGCGGCGATCATCGATGGCCTAAAGTAGAGATATTGGTCGAATCGATCGGCCAGCTCGGCCGCCAATGAAATGCAAGCTGAGATGTTTTTGCAGGCTGCCTGGAGACGAGAACTCCTGCCCACGTCTGCCATTGTTGTCAAGATGGGAAGGAGGCGCCAGAATAGACCAGTGGGTTGCCAGGAGGAATGTACCGGTTCGAGTCCGACCATATTGCCTATGCTATCGGTGAACGCATTCGGCAGGAGAAAGGCTACTCCCATGGCGACGCCATAACGCTTGGCTAGGTTGGTCTTGACGCGGTCTACTAAAGGTATCGACGGCATTAACACAGGAATGACAGAACCTGGCGGAGTGTCGGGCTGACCGAGAGAGTCAACCAGGTGGTCTACCAGATCTGTGGCGTTCGATGAATAGACAAGCCTGAGTGCCATGCTTCACGCCTAAACGGTCAGGATAGGGACCATGCTGTTCCGATTGTAGTGCCGACCGCTCCTGATCTTAACGCTCATCCAGGCCCAGGCACCGAGTATTGGAGCTGCCAGGACAACTGGTCATTGCGGCGAACTCAAAGGCAGAGACCACATAACCAACATTACATGGTAGAAATAAACTTCGAGCATCCTAAAAAGGCAAAGGTAATAGCGACATGGCAACGTGGGGAGGTTGTATCGAGAAGATGAGGACGGGCTTGGGACCCACCGTTCACTATGCCTTGCCAATTGGAACCAAGCAGCTTGAGCTAAATGCTTACCTGGGGCGTTCCCTCCGATTTGAGTATCAAGGGGTTATAAAGTGTATTCACTGCGATCGACAGACTAGGAAAAGTTTTAATCAGGGCTATTGT
>DEAE01000029.1:0-67798 GCA_002347025.1 Acidobacteria bacterium UBA2990 | reverse complement strand
AAAAGTTTTAATCAGGGCTATTGTTATCCTTGTTTCCGATCGTTGGCGCAATGCGACATGTGCATAGTCAAACCAGAGACCTGCCACTATGCCGAAGGTACCTGCCGGGAACCGGACTGGGGCGACCAACATTGTCAGGTTCCACACACCGTGTATCTAGCGAATTCCTCAGGACTCAAAGTTGGAATCACCCGTCAGAGCCAGCAGACCACCCGCTGGATAGATCAAGGTGCTAGTCAGGCCCTGCCTATTCTGACTGTTGGCACCAGGTTAGAGGCGGGCCTTGCAGAGGTGGTTCTCAAAGAGTTTGTATCCGACAGAACGGATTGGCGAAAAATGCTAAAAGGTGCACCCCCAGCCATTGACCTCCGGGAATACCGTGATGAGTTGCTTGGACAAGCTGGTAGCTCATTTAAAGGAAGCCTACTACCCCATGCAGCGGTTGTGGAGATCGACTATCCGGTAATGAAATATCCAGAAAAGGTTCAGGCGCACAATCTTGACAAGTTCCCTCTGTTAGAGGACAGCTTGCTTGGGATCAAAGGTCAGTACCTGATTTTTGAGAAATGTGTAATCAATGTGCGGAAGTATGCTGGATACCAAGTCACACTAAGTTTCAAATAGAGACTTGAACCTCTCTCAGACCTGTCCGCCAAGCCCGACTTCCGGAGAGGGGGTAAAGTCTTAGTGAAGGCCCTGGTAAATGTAGTCTCAAAGGGGGACGGAAACGATACTATCTGGTGGGGGATGTATGACTATTTCAAGAAACCGGAATATCTGGTTGGCGGCTGCTTTCTGGATTGCGATTTGTCACGTACAGATCCAAGCTCAGTCCTTTGACATCTACTGGGTTGATGTTGAGGGTGGCGCAGCGACTCTTTTGATTTCACCGAATGGCGAATCCCTGCTAGTGGATACCGGTTTCCCGTCGGATGACAACCGGGACGCCCTGCGAATATTCGAAGCGACCCAGGAAGCAGGTGTCGTCAGGATTGATCACTTAGTAATAACGCATTTCCATCGAGATCATGTTGGTGGGTTGAATGGGCTGGCCGAGATGATCCCAATCGGTAAATGTTATGACCACGGAACCAACACAGAACCGAGCAATCAACAATGGGTTGACGCTTATCTCAGAGTCTGTGATGGGAAACGAGTGGCTGTGTCGGCCGGAGACCAGATTCCTTTTGGTCCTGTTTTGATCGATATAGTGGCATCAGATGAAAGGCTTATCCAGAGCCCTATCAACGGAGGTGCGGTCAATGCCCTATGTGCGAACGCGGTGCAGAAGCCACAAGCAAGTCCGGAAAACCAACGAAGCATAGGGGTCTTGTTTACTTTCGAGAGCTTTACCTTTCTAGACCTAGGGGACTTCAACTGGGCAAAGGAGGTCGAATTGGCATGCCCTATCAACTTGGTAGGGGAAGTGACTCTTTACCAGACGAGTCGGCATGGAGCATGGGATGACGCCGGGGCACCCAGTCACCTGTACGCTATCAAACCTCAAGTTATCGTGGTTAACAATGGACCTCGCAAGGGTTTAGGTGGCACATCGCCAGGGTACACCGAGGTTACAACAAGTCACTACGAAAGGATGTTAAAAAGTCCTGATGTTGAAGCCGTGTGGCAGGGCCATCTCTCACTTCTCGATTCCAACCCTGCTCACAACACTCAAGCTGAAATGATCGCCAACCTGGAAGAAACAGAAGGATGCGAAGGACATTGGCTTCAAGCTTCGGTCATGTCAGACGGAAGATTTACTATGACAAACAGCCGGAACGATTTTAGCCAGGCATATATGACTCGCTGAAAGGGAAGTGGTTTCAATGGTGACCCCGGCCAAGACTAACAATCAAGTCAGTTGAATCTCTGTCAAAAATACCAAGGTATAAAGTGGGTGAGTCAATCAGTTGGTGATGAGGGTTCATAGCATGCAAATCGAATGCAACGCTCCAAGGAATTTGTCCTTGATCGTTTTTGTCGGGGTGTTAGTCGCAATAAACGCGACTAGTCTTCAGGCTCAGACACCCAGGGATTTTGTCCCAGTAACGGACGCAATGCTTCAAGCGCCCGAGTCCAGTGACTGGCTGAGTTGGCGTCGCAAGACAGATGGATGGGGCTACAGCCCGCTCGAACAAATAGACATCGGAAATGTGCAGGCTCTCCGGCTGGTTTGGACTCGGGCGTTGGCACCAGGTCGGATGGAGGGAACGCCACTGGCCTACGATGGGGTTTTGTACATGCCTCAATCATCGGATGTGATCGAAGCACTCGATGCGGTTAGTGGTGACCTCCTCTGGTCCTACCGTCGTGATCTACCGGAGGACGTCTACGAAATGGTTGGAGGTAATGCTAGGGGCAACCGGAATATAGCCATCTACGACCGATTTATTGTTAACACTACGGACGATGATTTTTTCCTTGGTCTTGACGCGGTCACTGGAGAGGTTGCTTGGGAGACACAGATCTTCGATTACCAGTTGAACCCGGCTGGGCACAGCTCTGGACCGATCATAGCTGATGGTAGGGCCATTTCTGGGCGTAGCTGCCGCCCACGGGGCGGGCCCGAGACCTGCGTGATAATAGCGCACGACGCCCGAACCGGCGAGGAGCTCTGGCGTCGAAGCACTGTGCCTCGACCAGGGGAGCCCGGTGATGAAACATGGGGTGGTGTGCCCTGGGAACAACGGATTCACGTGGGCACCTGGATGCCGGCCAGCTATGATCCGGAACTGGGATTGATATACCAGGGCACGTCGGTGACCTCTCCAGCGCCCAAGTTCATGCTCGGGGGAACGGACAAGACTCACCTTTATCACAACTCGACACTGGCCCTTGAAGTAGCCACCGGCGAAATTCGTTGGCACTACCAGCACCTGAACGATCACTGGGACCTCGACCATCCGTTCGAGCGAATTCTGGTCGACACCGCTGTCTCACCCGATCCGGCAGCGGTAAGCTGGATAAACCCTGGGATCAGGCCAGGCGAGGTTAGGAAGGTGATGACAGGGATCCCTGGCAAGACGGGTGTGGTCTATACCGTCGATAGGGAAACCGGAGAATTTCTCTGGGCAACCCCAACAGTGACGCAGAACGTGATCAGCAACATCGACGGTGCCACTGGTGTAGTGACCGAGAATGCCGAGGTCGTGTTCAACCGGCCAGGGCAGGAGGTGTTTGCTTGCCCGACATGGAATGGCGGAAAGGATTGGGAGGCCGGGGCTTACAGTCCGTTGACCAATACTATGTATATGCCGCTGCGGAACACCTGTGCCCGCATGATGGCGACCACGGAGTTTGACATGGATCGACCTGCTGAGCGCACCGAGAGTCGCTCAAGTACTTATGCAATTGCATATCGTCACCAAGTCGCTCCGGGTACGGATAATGTTGGAACTGTCCGAGCCATCTCGGTCGAAACCGGTGAGACTGCCTGGCTTTTCGAACAGCGAGCCGCCACCATGTCGTTGGTAGCGACTGGAGGGGGACTTCTCTTTGGAGGCGACGTAAACGGGCGGTTCAGGGCCTTCGACCAAGAGACCGGTCAAGTGTTGTGGGAAATTAACCTTGGATCGCCAGTCAGCGGTTTCCCCATCAGCTTTGCTGTCGACGGGCAACAATTCGTAGCGGTGGCGACGGGCTCCGGCGGTACAGCCTCCCATTTCATGGGCCTGACACCTGAGCTTCGGCCTAGTTCTGGGAACAACCTATTTGTCTTTGCGCTACCGGAATAGCTTGAGATTGCTGCCTTGCACTGAGGAGGTGGTTCTCAGTAGCGGAATGCCAACGACGATGTGAGCGATTGGCAGTTGCTCCGAACGCTAGCGGTCTGGTTCGGACCAGTGTATAAGTAACCTGCAATACTTGGTATTGGTGCTGTTAAGCAGAACGACAGAGGAGATCTCTTATGTTGCAAAGGGTAGCCTTACTTCACGTGCTAGCGACCATAATCGCAGTTATAGCAGTTGGCACATTGCCTGCAGAGGCCCAAGACGATGCTCCTCGCACGACATGGGGAAAGCCAGACCTTCAGGGAGTGTGGGATTTTCGCACCATCACAAGGATGGAGCGCCCGGAAGAATATGGGGAACGTGAATTTCTCAGTCCCGAAGAAGCCGCAGCCCTCGACCAAGCTGCCGTCGATCGTGAAACAGCACTTTGGAACCTGGAGTCTCAGCGAACTGAAGCCGGAGGGAACGTAGATAGGCGGTCAGCAGTTGGTGCCAACCGAGGCGCTCCCGGTTCATATAACCAATTCTGGATCGATTCCGGCACGAGAACCATTGATACGAGGCGGACTTCTCTGATCGTTTATCCGCCGAATGGCAGATATCCGAATCTCACAGCCGCGGGACAGAGAAGGGCAGAAGAACGACAAGCCTATCGGGCCGAACACCCTGCTGACAGTTGGGAGGATTTCAGTTCTGGTGTGAGGTGCATCTTAGGTTTCAATGCGGGACCGCCATTTACGCCTAGTGCCTACAATAACAATATGCAATTGTTTCAGACAGAAGACACCGTTGTAGTCATGACCGAGATGGTCAACACCTCACGAATCATACCGCTCGACGGTCGGAATCACCTGGACCCAGATGTGCTGCAGTGGTCTGGTGATTCTAGAGGGCACTGGGAAGGTGACACCCTTGTGGTTGAAACGAGGAATTTTGATGCAAAGCGCAAATGGCGGGGGACTACCGCAAGTGCTAGGTTGACCGAGCGTTTTACACGGGTGGATGTGAACACTCTTGAATATGAATTCACCGTAACCGATCCGGAGACTTGGGTCAGTTCCTGGACGGCCTCAGTTCCACTTCGCTTAAATCCAGAACCCATGTTTGAGTACGCCTGCCATGAGGGCAACTATTCGATGCCAGTCATGTTAGGCGGAGCCCGGGTAGAAGAAAGCAATGCCGGACAGTAGCTTCAGAACATCAAAGGGGTGGGGGACGGCGTAATCTAAGTGGCTATAAGTCCTAGGTTTTGAGCCCGGGTACCCGCCCGATGGCCAGGAGATACCCGACGGTGGGTTCAAAGCTTTGAGCCATTTGAGACCGGTCAGAAACAACCTCCATGATGTTGAGAATTCGTATGAGAGGCGTCTTGAAAGTTTAAGGGTGCAGGGTATCAACTATGCTCGCAAAGACTCCGGAGGGGCGGCTAACCTGGAAGTTGATTGTGGCGCTTGGTATGGGTGTCCACCTAGTTGCGGTTGCGGTACAAGCTCAGATAACTAGACCTTTGATCATAGAAGCCGTGCGTACAGGTGATAGAACCTCGGTACGATCACTTTTGGCTGGTGACATCGATGTGAACGCAGTGGCAGGCGACGGCTCGACAGCCCTGCACTGGGCCGCCTATCTTGACGACGTCAGCATTACGGCATCACTGATTGAAGCAGGGGCTGATGTTGAAGCGGAAAACAGCTATGGAGTTACGTCCCTTGGACTCGCAGCAAAGAATGGCAGCGCCGCTGTCATTAGGCTATTGCTTGAAGCCGGCTTGAACCCAAATGACCTTGACCATAATGTCAACTCAGGGGAAACACCCTTAATGCTTGCCTCCAGAACTGGGCAGCCCGAGGCAGTGTCGGTCTTGATAGCGGCCGGGGCCAATCTTGATGCCCAGGAGTCTTGGAACGGTCAGTCGGCGCTTATGTGGGCGGCGGCCGAAGGTCATGCCTCGGTCATGAAACTCTTAATCGCAGCAGGGGCGAATATACACACCATGTCGAATAGTGGGGCTACAGCAATCTTGTTTGCAGCTAGAAAGGGTAGCCTCGCTGGGGTGCGTGCCCTGCTTGCAGCTGGTTCCGACGTGAATATCCAGCGTCCTGACGGAGCTACCCCGCTACTTGTTGCTGTGATTAACGGTCACGAGGACCTTGTTGACCTCCTGCTAGAAGCAGGCGCCAACCCAAATTTGGAAGGGGGTTCTACTCGACTTACTGTCCAAGGCATCCGAGCTGAACCCATGCCCTTGACGTTCAGAAAATTGGGTTATACCGAACGAGAGTCCGAGGGCGTAGCGAGAGGAAATATTTTCGGCAGACCGTTACAGGCTGCTGTCCATGTTGCCAATTGGCATATCAGTGATCAATTCATCTCCGTAAAGCTTGATCGAATTCGTGTCATTAAATCATTGCTAGCATACGGTGCTGACGTAAATGGCAGAAACTCCATGGAGGAGCCTCGTTGGTCCGGCGCCCGTTATCGGAGACATCTTACTGGGGCCACCGCATTTATTCTGGCCGCGAAGGCCGCTGATGTAGAGGTAATGCGACTGCTGCTAGATCAAGGTGCTGATCCTGACATTTTTACCGACGACAATATTACCCCCTTGATGGCAGCCGCTGGCATCGCATGGGCTTCAAATCAAGATAGGGCAAGCCTTGATCAAGTCTTGGAGGCAGTCAGTCTCCTTGTCGAAGAGTGGGGTGCCGATGTCAATTTTATTAGCGACACCGGGGAGACGGCGATGCACGCAGCTGCCTACCGAGGTGCCAATAACGTGGTGAAATATTTACATCAGCAAGGTGCGAGACTAGATGTAATTGCTAAGGATGGTCGAACCCCTCTAAAAGTGGCAGACGGCGTCGAGTACGGTAATTCCTTCGCGGCCCATCCTCATACCGCTATACTTCTCAGGGAGTTAGGTGCAAAGGAAATTCAATGTCCGGCCCCATGTGCAGCGGCGATTCCTGAGGAGGCTTTCGACCGATGAAATCCAGTCTGCTCTTGCGAACGACCGGGATACTCCTGCTTCAGGTAACGACTTTTGGGCAAGGTCGTTCGGGTAATTTTTCTCTAGAGGTTAGGGCTGCAGAATTCCAGGAGATTCTCGCAGAACAGGTCGATATAGTCGAACCGGCAGAGGGACTCTTTCGGACATACTGTTTTTCTTGCCACAACGAACGTTTGAGAACTGGCGGCCTTGCGCTTGACGCATTAGATTTGACTGACATCGGTCGGGATGCCAAGGCTTGGGAAGAGGTGGTTAGGAAGTTAAGAACCGGAGCTATGCCACCAGCAGGAAGGCCGCGTCCAAACCAGTCTCAAACTAGAGCTGTTGTAACCTGGCTGGAGTCCAGCTTAGACCGTGCAGCTGAAGAGGCACCTAACCCGGGACGCCCCACCCTTCACCGGTTGAACCGTGTTGAATATCGAAATGCGATCCGCGATCTACTATCTGTGGATATCGACGCATCTTTGTTACCTGCGGACAATGCCGCTTACGGGTTCGACAACAATGCCGACGCGCTCATGTTGTCCTCAGTTTTGGCTGAACGATACTTGAGCTCCGCGGCCCATATCGCACAAATGGCAGTAGGTCGGCCTCAGGCCTCTCCCACGCCTGAGACCCGATTTTTTCCGACCGACCGTGACCAAGGTCGGAGAGTCAACGACGATCTTCCTTTCGGGTCGCGTGGCGGCGGGTCCTTCCGTCACTACTTTCCGACAAGCGGAGAGTATCTATTTGAACTGCGCCCCAAGGAGGGTGGTGTCGATGGCGGATTCGAAGGTATAACAACAGAACGACACCGCCTCGATGTCAGCATCGATGGAAACCGGTTGTGGACAACAACGGTCGGGGGAGCTGAATTTTCTGGCCTTCGTGGGGATGAACGCAGTCAAAAGGTATTACAGGCACTCAGGTTTAAGATTCCAATAGCTGCTGGCGGGCATCTGGTACAAGTGTATTTTGTCGCAAAGACGTCAGCTTACGTTGAAGACTTGTTCGCCCCGTCCCTACGGAGGGACCCCTATCGAGCGAGAAACGGCGAGCCAGAGATCTCAAGTGTAACCATAACAGCAGGGCTTGATGGTTCCTCCTCCAGTCCATCCCCAAGCCGTCGAAAACTGTTTATCTGCCAACCGGAGAACAGCTCACAAGAGACTCTTTGTGCCACTTCGATCATTTCCAAACTTGCCAGAAAAGCCTACAGGCGGGCCATAACCGAAGATGATCTGAAGGCACCTTTGGATCTCTACCACGAGGGCGCAAGGCGGGGGGGATTCGAGGCTGGTGTCGAATTGGCTCTACGGGGAATCCTTGTCAGTCCAAATTTTCTGTTTCGGCTGGAAGAACAACCAGAGACTGTTCCTCCGGACACGCCTTACAGGATTTCGGATCTGGAGTTAGCGTCGCGGCTGTCATTCTTTTTGTGGAGTAGTATTCCCGACGAAGAATTGCTTGAGCTAGCTATTGCTGACCAGCTGGGACAATCCGATGTCCTGCGCATGCAAGTCCAAAGAATGTTGTTAGACGACCGGGCTCAAGCCTTGGTTGACAACTTTGCTGGTCAATGGCTGCACATCCGCAACGTTGCGGGATTGCAGCCGAGTCCAGAGTTATTGTTTCATTTCGATGACAACCTAAGACAAGCCTTTGAGCAGGAAACAAAACTTTTCTTTGAGAGCATTATTCGAGACAACCGCAGTGTCCTGACTCTCTTGGATGCCGACTATACTTTTCTAAATGAAAGGCTTGCAACGCATTATGGTATTCCTGGCATCTACGGAGAACGTTTCCGAAGGGTCAATCTTCCAGCCGAAAGTGTGCGTCGGGGACTTCTGGGCCAAGGCTCGATCCTCACCGGCACATCACGAGCTAATCGGACGTCACCCGTCATCCGCGGGAAATGGATTTTGGAGAATATTTTGGGGGCTCCGCCACCCCCGCCCCCACCTAACGTACCCGACCTCATCGAGGAGAGAGACCCGCGGAAGGTACTCCCGATGCGGGAACAAATGGCCGCACATCGGGCTAACCCTGTCTGTGCCGGTTGCCACGCTCAGATGGACCAGCTTGGCTTCGCACTGGAAAATTTTGACGCAATTGGCGAATGGCGGGATATTTATTCTTCAGGCATGGCGATCGATGTGTCCGCCGAGCTGCCCGACGGAACTAAATTTACAGGACCGGGCGAACTGCGACAACTTTTGCTTGGATATTCTGAGGAATTTTTGACGACGGTGACTGAGAGACTGTTAACCTACTCTCTTGGAAGAGGGCTGGAAGCTACCGATGCCCCAGCAATCCGGAAAATAAAACGGGATGCGGCAGCGGAGAAGTATTCATTCAGTTCACTCATACAAGGCGTTGTTGAAAGTGATTTATTTCAACTGCGCATGGCACGCGCACGTGGGAATTGAACAGTTGAACCATTCTTGAGATGGTGGAGGTTTTTCAATGCTAATCACAAAGGTTGCCTTGCCTCGACGCACCTTTCTTCGGGGAATTGGTGCCACCCTTGCTCTGCCTTTCCTCGATGCGATGTCCCCCGCAATGTCGGCGGCACCCAAACGCCTCCCTCGTTTCTCAGCGATTTATGTGGGAAACGGTGCCAACATGTTCGATTGGACACCTGTTAATGACGGGGCGGGCTTCGAATTCTCACCCATTCTCAGGCCTTTGGAGCCGTTTCGAGATCAGACTTTGCTATTCACCGGTCTGGATAATTATCCCGCCACGGATCAAGGCGACACGGGAGGCCAACATCCGCGGGCCGCTCCAGCTTTCATGAGTTCTGTTCATCCTAAGCAAACGGAAGGAGCTGATGTCCAGGCTGGGACCACAGTGGACCAGCTGATTGCTCAAAAGATCTCTCGAGAATCGAAACTTTCTTCCCTCGAGGTAGCAGTCGATCGTAACGATGTTGTTGGAGCCTGCGACCATGGCTATGCCTGTGCCTATATGAATTCGATGTCTTGGAAAACTCCCACCATGCCGCTACCGGCCGAGACCAACCCGCGTTTCGTCTTTGAGAGGTTGTTCGGCACAGGAGATAGCGCGGAAGACCGAGCTGTAAGGGTTCAGGAGGACCGAAGTATCCTCGATGGACTCAGTGACGAAATCTCCAGACTTTCGCAGAAACTCGATGGTCGGGATCGATCAAAATTAGGTGAATATCTAGATGCGATTCGTGATGTGGAAAACCGGATCCAACGGGCCGAATCCTACAACAAAGACTTCGATCTGCCTGAGCGACCGGTAGGTGTGCCAAGTACGTTTCGAGAATATGCAGAACTGATGTTTGACCTTCAGCTCCTCGCGTTCCAGGCCGATGTCACACGGGTTACATCGTTTATGATGGCACGAGAAAACATAAATCGTACCTATGATGAGATCGGCCTGCCAGAGGCCCATCACTCGATGTCGCACCATGGGAACAATCCCGAGAAAATGAAGGACTTCTCTAAATTGAACACCTATCACGTCCAGACTCTTGCATACTACCTTGAAAAGCTTCAGTCGACCGTCGAAGGAGACGGAACATTGCTGGACAACACGGTGGTTCTTTACGGCAAGGGCATGAGTGACGGCAACACCCACAATAACTACAGTGTCCCGGTGGTTATTGTTGGGGGCAAACACACTGGTTTCAGAGGCAATCGCCACCTCCGCTATCCGAAGGGAACACCCCTTGCTAATCTATCTTTGAGCCTTCTTGAGAAATTTGGTGTAGACGTGGAGAACTTCGGCGACAGCACTGGACAGCTACCTTTATTGGCTGAGGTATAGACTTTGGTTGTCAGAACAGCCTAGGCCCCAGCACGACTGCTTCAATGGGGAGATAATCAGTCTATACTCGGGAGTTCGAAGCTAATCGGGCCGAGAGCGCCTTGTCTGATGTCACGGATGAACAACTGGGCCGCTTTTCCAAGACTCACAAGACCTCCCTTTCCAATACAGCCCGTACGCAGCCCAATCGCACGAACCAACTCTATCTCGTCGTTCGGTGGAGGCATCATTAACTTATATCGCTCCGCGAGTGCAGCAGGGTAGTGTTCCATTAGATAGTGGGCAGCGAAATAAGCAATGTCCTCGAGGTCCAAGACCGAATCGCGTATTGCCCCGGTGAGCGCCAGTCGATAGCCGCAGTCTGGTGGTGACAGCTTGGGCCAGAGCATCCCTGGGGTATCCAAGAACCAAAGACCATCTCGGACTTTCACGCGCTGTTGTTTCTTGGTGACTGCCGGCTTATTACTTGTCTGGGCGACCTTGCGGCCGGCCAGACAATTGAGGAGGGTTGATTTTCCAGAATTAGGGATTCCCAGAATCATGCCGGTGACCGATTTTCTTCCGTTAAGGGTGGGTGCCAGAGAATGACCTAGCGCAATTATCTCTTGTATGGTCTCCTGCGCATCTCTATGAAACGCTATTGCTCTGGTTCCTACCCGTGCATTTAGGTAAGTTAGCCACTCGTCGGTAGCAGCGGGATCAGCCAAGTCGCACTTGTTGAGAACCGTGATGCATGGCCTGTCTTCGAGCAGAGTCTTAATGACGGGATTCCCGCTACTGAACGGAATTCTGGCATCAAGAACCTCGATGACTAAACGAACAGTAGCAAGAGACTGAACTATCTCTCGTCTCGCCCTGTTCATATGCCCGGGGAACCAATTGATGGTCATACAGCGGTGTTCTTCAAGTACGCGGATTCGAAACTAAGTTGACTCAGGCGACCGTTTTCCTTAGTGCCCAGACAGCTTCATATACTGCGTCGAACTGACCAGGCTTTCAATAGAGGTCGTTGTTTAAAATCACGAGAGGTAATCTCTGTCGTTATATCGCTAATTCGAAACGTGGCAGAGTCCACCAAGTGAGGTCTGAACGTTCTCTGAGCCGTCACAAATAAAAGTTCCCCGGTGCTACTCAGAAGGCTACAGGTCTTCTGAAGGAGGCGTGTCTGGGTTAGCCCTGCCTCCTCAGTCTTGAGATACTGAGAACCAAGACTGGTCCGCGGGGATACTAGTATCAGGTCATATCTGTCATGTTGGTTGTTAGACAGCCAATCTTCGACTTCCGCCCGAATAAATTGATGCTTGGGCAATGCTATGTCATTCGCTAAAAAATTCTTCTGTCCCCAGTCGAGGTGATACTGAGAACTATCGACGCTGACGCTTGACTCCGCTCCGCCGATTGCTGCCGCAACTGAGGCTGTACACGTGTACGCAAATAAATTGAGGAAATGGGAATTGAGTGACTGTTTCTGGATACGGGCTCGCAGGGAGCGCTCTTCCAGTCGCAAGCCGGGCTCCCAGTGAGATTCTATGTTGATCTTAAAACGTGAGCCGCCCTCATCGATGGTGAGAAAATCAGGCCCTTCAATATCTTTCTCCGACGGCGAGGCAGCTTGTGTTTCTGCAACCCGAAGCACGATTGAGTTGGAATTGATTTCTAGTGCCTCTTCTACTACAAGCCTCGTGTCAAAAAGATGCTGGTCAGCATCTCTCTGGGGTATCTTGCTTGGCCGCAGATACTCTTCGATGCGAACCCATCCATCATACCAGTCAATTGCAACATTGTAATGGGGAACCTCGGCGTCATAGAGCCGATAGCATGTCAGATGCCCACGCGTTGCCCAGGGACGTAATTTGCGGAGATTCTTTTGGAGTCGGGTGAGCAAACCTTGAGACTCCTTGCTGGGTCGACGCCAGCCTGGGCGGAGCTCTCCGGCAATCCTCTTGGCAGAGATTGGGATTTCCAATAATTTGGATTCGATAGGGCCATTAAAAACAATATGCTTGGATCTGGATCGCAAGCCAATACGCTTGGTGAGACTCTGGTTTCCACTCAAGATCCACGCTTGCCAGCCAGGAAATCGTCGCTTGAGGGTATCTCCAAGGAGTTCATAGAGGGGGCCGAGTTCCCTTGTATTGCCAAGGCGTTCGCCGTAGGGCGGGTTCGTGATCAAAATACCAGGCCGGTCGAAGGGGTGGGTAACCTGGCTAAGATCACGCTTTTCCACTTGTACTGCCGATTCAAGCCCCGCCCGCTTCAGGTTTTCACAGGTGTAGGAAATTGCCTGATCAGACCGATCCGTCCCGGCGATTAAAAGGGTCTCTCCAGCGGCCGCCTTGGAACGTTCCAGGGCCTGCTGCCGTAAACGCTCCCAGAGCACTAAATCGTGTCCCCTCCAACCTTTATCCCCTCGGTGTTTTCGATTTATACCTGGAGCTACATTAAGAGCCATCCAGGCAGCTTCCATTAGTATTGTTCCAGAACCACACATGGGATCGAAGAGGGGACAGGAAGAGTGTTTCGGCGTCCACCCCGCAAGTCGAAGTATAGCGGCTGCCAGATTCTCCTTTAACGGTGCCTCGGTACCCACTCGATCGAACCCCCTTCGGTGAAGACCTCTGCCAGAGAGATCGATATTGACAGTCACTTTTGGGCCGCGCACATGCAAATTGACCCGGACGTCTGGTCGAACACTGTCAATGTTTGGGCGAGACTGGCCATGTTGGCGAATCCGATCCACGATAGCGTCTTTGGCCTTAAGGGTAATGAAGTGACCTGGACCTGCAGAGGCATTCTTCCCCGCGACATCAACCGCGAGGGTTTGTGTGGCATCAAGATGGAGTGTCCAATCGATCGAGCTGACCCCGTCGTAAAGGTCACTAGCGCCAAAAGCTTCAAAGGTGTGAATCGGTAGCAGAATCCGGCTCGCGACTCGAGACCAGAGGCAAGCGAGGTAAGCCTCAGTCAAATTTCCTTCAAACCCGACTCCACCGCGTAGGGCTTCGACGGTGACAATGCCAATCTCATGTAGTTCCTCTGCAAGAACCTGTTCGGTGCCTCTGGCTGTAACAGCAAAAAACTTATCCATCACTTGGGATGTTAGCTGAACCCAGCTGTGAGCGGATGATTGCTAATCAAGAAACTGCCTGTTCCATCGGGTAGATGACCGGAAAATGGTCTAATCTGCTAAACTTAAGGCTACCATCTATGCCTGACTACGGGGTGTTTGAGTGAAAGACAAACTCGCTCTGCCTGTGATCATCCTGTCTCTAGTGATAGCCCCACGGATCGCAGCATCAAGCGGTCGACCGGTAAAAGCACCAAGTCCTGAAGTTTTCCCTCAAGAACAAGAGGTCGAAGAGGAGCCACTTGGCGCCCACCGATTACTCCTCGACCGTTATTGTGTTCAATGTCACAACCAAGAAGTTGTTGATGGGCGAGATCAGCCAACCTCACCACTGATTGACCAACTCCGGGCAGTGGGGTTGAAATTGGACAGCCTTGACTTGGCGGCGGTTGGCGCCAACCCAAATGAGTGGGAGAAGGTTGTCCGAAAATTACGGGGAGGGCTAATGCCCCCAGCCGGTCGTCCTCGACCAGGGGAAGACGAACTTCAAAGTTTTTCGGGCTGGTTGGAAAATGAACTTGATGAAGCTTGGGCAATAGAGCGGGATCCTGGGCGCACAGCAACATTCCATCGATTGAACCGCACTGAATATCGGAATTCGATCCGAGACCTTCTTGGACTTGAGATCGAGGCAGTTGACTTCTTACCGGCCGATGATTCTAGTTTCGGATTCGACAACATCGGCGGTGTGCTTGGTATGTCGCAGGCTCTTCTCGAGAGTTACCTGAACGCAGCCCGAAAAATCAGCCGGTGGGCTGTAGGGAGTCCCGTGTCTGCGACTACAGCAGATACTTACTCTGCAGCCCAAGACCTTCCTCAGAATGTGCGCGTAGACGGTTTGCCCTTTGGTAGCAGGGGAGGTTTACTGTTCGGTCACCTCTTTCCTCGAGACGCTGACTACAACTTACGTATCGAGTTAACGGGCACTAGACGGCTTTCACATAATCACGACCTTGAAGTGATGGTGGACGGAGAACAAGCTGCAGTCTTTACAGTAGGGCCCAATACTGAAGGCGGCGACAACCCATATGCTAACGCTTCGGTGATCGACCTCCGTCTTCCCCTCATGAGTGGCTCACATCAAGTGGGGGTCACATTCTTTAAGAAGGCGTCTGCCTTAGTGGAAAAGGTCAGGCAACCCTTTTCGAACCCCCGCGTTTCTGGCAATGCTGGAGGACGGGCAGGGGCCCAACCCTTCGTGCGAAGTGTCACCGTTACGGGTCCATTTGACTCAACGGGGGTTGGTGACACGGACGCCCGAAGAAAAATCTTCACGTGTAGGCCGAAGAGTGATGCAGAGCAGACGGAATGTGCTAGACAGATATTGTCAAACCTTTCGCGCCGTGCCTACCGACGTCCTGCTACAGACACAGAAGTCGCTGAGCTCATGAGCTTCTACCTGCAGGAACGAGCTGAAACAGGTGCTACCTTTGATCTCGGAATCGAGATGGCTTTGCGGCGATTACTGGTCAGTCCTGAATTTCTTTATCGAGTCGAACTGGATCCCGAGGGCGTTTCACCGAGTGTGTCGTACCCGATTAGCGATATTGAGCTTGCTTCGAGGCTTTCGTTTTTCTTGTGGAGCAGTATTCCAGACGATGAGCTGCTAACGCTCGCAGAAGACGGCCAACTCCGTCAACCTCAGATCCTTTCGGGTCAGGTTCGCCGGATGATAGCTGACTCTCGATCGCTTTCATTAACAACAAATTTCGCAGCTCAATGGCTAGAGCTTCGCAACCTCGAAACAACAGTGCGGCCTGGCGAACCTTTCTCTGTGGCTTTCGATGAATCACTGCGACAGAGCATGCTGCGTGAGACCGAACTGCTGTTTGATGGTGTCGTCCGACTTAACCGCCCAGTTATCGAGCTCCTCACGGCCGATTACACCTTCGTCAACGAAAGATTGGCTGACCACTATGGATTGGCTGGTGTAACCGGCAGCCATTTTCGACGAGTATCGCTGCCACCCGAGACAAACCGTGCAGGTATCTTGGGACACGGTAGCGTGCTGACACTCAGTTCCCACGCGATACGGACCTCGCCGGTTTTGCGAGGCAAATGGATTCTAAATAACCTGTTAGGTTCGCCGCCACCAGACCCGCCACCAAATGTGCCGGCCTTGGATGACACCCGTAATCAAGCTAAACGCCCCACACTTCGAGCCAGGATGGAACAGCACCGTAATAATCCAGCCTGTGCGGCCTGTCACTCGATGATCGACCCGCTGGGTTTTGCCCTAGAGCACTTTGACGCAATTGGGCGTTGGCGCGAGGTAGATGCCTCGTTTAATGCAATCGATGACTCTGGCGTGCTGCCTGACGGCCGGGCTTTTGAGGGGATCGTGGAGTTCAGGGAAGCGCTGATTGAACGGCCCGAACAGTTTATCTTTACCGTAGCGGAAAAGCTGATGACTTATGCATTGGGTCGTGGGTTGGGTCACGCAGACATGCCCACATTGCGACGTATTGTGAGTGAAGCTGAAATCGACGACTTCCGATTTCATACCGTCATCCAGGCCATTGTTGCTAGTGATCCATTTCTGATGAGGAGATCGGAGTCATGATAGTCACCAAACGTTCGCTATCACGCCGTACCATGCTTCGGGGCCTTGGTGCTACTGTGGCACTGCCCTTGCTCGATGCGATGGTGCCGGCACTCGCATCCGCAAACCCTATCCCGGTTCCCAGGCTGGCCTTCTTTTACGTGCCCAATGGAATGTTTCCTCCGGCCTTTCATCCAGCTGGCAACGGGGGACGGAACTTTGAGCTCACACCTATCTTGCAACCCTTGGAGCAGTTTCGGGATCATCTTACGGTGGTCACCGGCCTCAGCAACTCTGGCGTGATTAGTTCCCGCGAGGGAGGCGGGGTTCATAGTAGGGCCCATAGCGGCTGGTTAAGTGGCAGGCTACCCAAACGAACGGAAGGCGCTGACCTGCGAGGTGGAAAGACCATTGATCAGTATGCTGCCGACACCTTAGGCCTAGAGACTGCCCTCCGCTCTCTAGAGCTCACAACCGAATCAAGCTATCGAGTGGGAAACTGTGAGAATGGCTACAGCTGTGCCTACACAAATTCTACATCTTGGAGGAATGCAACCTCGCCCCTTCCACACGAACGAGATCCTAGGACTATCTTCCGTAGGTTGTTCGGGGACGGGGGCACCGTAGAATCACGATTGATCGAGATGCGAAAAGACCGGAGCATCCTGGACTCCGTGACAGAAAGCATCAGGAGTCTAGCTCAAAGAGTTGGAAGCTCTGACCGGAGTACGATGGAACGCTATCTGGAGACAATTCGGGAGATCGAGCGCCGCATTCAGCAGACCGAGGAGCATAATTCCTCGGCGCCATTACCAGAAGTTAAGCAGCCAGGAGGGGTGCCCGAGGATTACGATGAACACGTCGGACTTCTGCAGGACATGTTGGTCTTGGCCTTTCAGGCGGACATCACAAGGGTGAGTTGCATGCAGATGGCCCGTGAACAAAGTGGACAAACCTATCCTAATATCGGGGTGCCGCAGGCGCACCATTCAGTGTCTCACCATCAGCAAGATCCCTACAACGTTACTCAATACACGAAGATCAGCCAGCATCAGGTCGGTCTTTTCGCAGGACTCGTGAAGAAGCTCCACGAAACGCCAGATGGAGACGGTTCTCTTTTGGACCACAGCATTCTGTTACACGGTGCTGGCATGGGAGACGGGGACCAACACACCCCCTTCAACCTGCCTACAACCTTGATGGGCGGAGGATGCGGTCAACTGGCCGGAAATCGGCACTTGGTCTATGACTTACACACACCGTTCATGAACCTTGGGCTTTCATTGCTGGAAAAGATTGGTGTCAAGGTGGACAGTATCGCCGATAGTACAGGTTCATTGACCGGCATCTGAGAATGACAAAACGTTCGGCACGACTAGAGCGAAAGGACGGATAATGCTTTCGAGTTTTTGCCGGGTGCTGGCACGGGGAATGGCCGGACTGCTTCTTTGTGTCCCTGTTGGCGAGTCGCTAATGGCTCAAGAACGGGCGCTGTTGGACGCTGTACAAGCCGAAAGCCTCGAGGCCGTCGGAGCCCTACTGACAGAAGGTGTCGACGTTAATGAGGCTGCACCGGACGGATCGACACCTCTCCACTGGGCCGTCCACCGAAATAACGTGGAGCTGGTAGCTTATTTGCTGAATGCCGGAGCCGACCCCACAGCGCAAAATCGCTACGGCGTACAACCAATAACCCTCGCAGCCGAAAATGGCAACCCGTTGATTCTGCAAGCCTTGCTGGCTGCTGGAGCTGACGCAGCCCATGCAGGGATGGATGGCGAAACAGTGTTGATGACGGCCGCACGAAACGGAGACCCTGAAGCGGTTCGAGTACTGTTGGCAGCCGGCGCTGACCCAGACGTCCGGGATCCCTTTCGTGGACAGACGGCTCTAATGTGGGCCGCAGCCAGAAATAACTCCGCCGCCGTGTATGCCCTCGCTGAGTTGGGTGCCGATATCGCCGCCCAGACCGCCCGGAAAGAGGAGACTTCTTCACGGTTGTTCTGGTCGGCAGACCCCACTGGTTTTACGGCTTTAATGTTTGCGGCAAGAGGTGGCCATATCGATGTGTTACGGGTCCTGTTGAATGCAGGGGCCGATATCAACGGCACCTTATCGGATGGTCAAGGTGTTCTTCTTGTCGCGATAGCTAACGCGAACTGGGCAGCAGCTGACTATCTTCTTGAACGTGGTGCTGAACCCAACCAGATGACGGCCGGATGGACCCCGCTTCATCAGGTAGTGCGGTCCCGCCGTATGAATTGTTGTCAAGGGTTCCCTGGACCCATCCCAACTGGCGATGTTGACAGTATCGACCTTTTGCGAAAATTGATTGATTTAGGGGGAGATGTCAATGCCAGGATGCGAGTGAATGGCATGCAGGATGGGCAGCGGAACCGTCTAAATAGATTAGGGGCTACGCCTTTCTTTTTGGCTTCAAAATCTAACGACACCGAAGCGATGCAGGTTCTGCTGGATGCAGGGGCCGACCCACTGGTGCCAAATGCCGATGGCACGACCGCGCTTATGGTCGCCGCAGGCGTCGCGGTTTTTAACCCAGGGGAAGATGGAGGCACGGAACCAGCACAGGAAGCCGAACACCTACGGGCCGTTACCATGCTAGTCGGCTTGGGGCACGACGTGAACGCGGTTAATTACCGTGGGGAGACCCCCCTGCACGGGGCAGCCTTCCGAGGCGCCAATAGTGTGGTCAGGTATCTAGTTGAGGAAGGGGCTGACCTGGATGCCCGCAATCACTTGGGCTATTCTGCGCTCGCCATAGCAGCCGGTTTCACCTACACAGACACCTACAAACAACAGGCAGACACTGCCAGGTTATTGAAACAACTGATGATTGAACACGGCCTCGAGACCGAAGGTGAGGGTCACAGTATTCCGGGCTCTGTCTGCTTCGATTGTCTCACTAGATCCGACCAGTATGCCGACCGCACTAGGTGGGAAGCTGAACTCGAAACAGAGTTTAATCAAGAGCTTGAAGTTGGACCGAAACCGTGAGATCGCCTGCACCCGTTGTCTTTCATTATTTGAGTTGTCTCGCGGGGCTCGTCACCTAGATCCGCTACTGTTCAAGAAACATTAATTGGCAGAGGGAAGCGAATATGCGTGCTATAGGATTTGGCTTCACGGTGTTGTTGTGTGGTTTCGCCAACTGGACCCCCTTGGTCTCTGCGCAAGAGACAGGGCAGGTGGATGGCGCGCGAATTGCGAATGCGAACACCGAACCGGAGCAGTGGCTGTCCTATGGACGAACCTATGACGAGCAACGGTTTTCTCCACTTGACCAGATCAATAGGGATAATATCGATGCACTGGGTCTGGCTTGGACCTACGACACAGGACAACGTCGTGGTCATGAAGCAACACCCATTGTTGTCGACGGTCGAATTTACCTGACAGCGTCTTGGAGCGTGGTACACGCCTTGGACGCAGCAACCGGAGAAAGCCTGTGGATCTTCGATCCCGAGGTGCCACGGGAATGGGCACGATGGGTTTGCTGTGATGTCGTGAATCGCGGAGCGGCTGTGTGGGAAGGGCATGTCTATGTTGGCACCTTGGATGGTCGACTAATTGCGATCAATGCCGAGACGGGCGAGGCTGCCTGGACGGTACGAACCACAGATCGTGAAAAGCCCTATGCCATCACTGGAGCGCCTCGGGTGGTCAAGGGAAAAGTCATCATCGGTAATGGCGGTGCTGAGTATGGAGTCCGTGGATACGTCAGCGCCTATGACGCTGCCACCGGGTCAGAGGTCTGGCGGTTTTATACGGTACCTGGCGACCCCAGTTTGCCGTTCGAACACCCCGAACTCGCCGCGGCTGCTGACACATGGACTGGCGAGTGGTGGCGGGTTGGAGGTGGCGGGACTGTCTGGGATTCGATGTCGTATGACCCCGACCTGGATTTGCTTTACATCGGGGTTGGAAACGGCGCCCCCTGGACCCGTGTACATCGAAGCCCCGATGGCGGCGACAACCTCTATCTTTCTTCGATACTGGCGCTGCGTCCGGACACAGGTGAGCTCGTCTGGCATTACCAAACAACACCAGGCGACAATTGGGACTATACGGCAGTGCAGCACATTATGCTGGCTGATCTTGAGATCGATGGTGTCGTCAGGCGCGTTCTGATGCAGGCACCCAAGAACGGATTCTTCTACGTGCTAGACCGTGCAACCGGTGAATTGTTGTCTGCGGACAAATACATCACCGCAACCTGGGCCAGTCACGTAGACATGGAAACAGGGCGACCCGTGGAGACGCCAGAATCCCTATTCGCAGATCAACCACGAGTGATTCTGCCTGGTCCACTGGGTGGTCACAATTGGCATCCTATGGCCTTCAGTCCTAACACAGGCTTCGTTTACATTCCGACAATCGACGTAGCTTTTCACTATTCAATCAATGAGAGCTTTCAGCACGACCCTCGCACCATGAACCTGGGTATCAGTCTTTCAGACGTTCCGGACCTGCTGTCGGAACTCCCGGCACCGCCGAATAGGGGGTTTCTGAAAGCGTGGGATCCTGTGGAGAAGCGGGAGGCTTGGAGCGTCGAACATCCAGCAGCATTCAACGGCGGTCTTCTGGCAACTGCTGGTAATTTAGTCTTTCAAGGCACGGCAGATGGCCGTTTTGCGGCGTACGCTGCCGAGTCGGGAGATCAAGTCTGGGAGCGGCTGCTAAACATCGGCATAGTTGCTCCGCCCGTGAGCTATCGCCTGGAGGGCGAGCAATACGTTGCTGTGCTTGGAGGTTGGGGGGGAGGTGGGACGATTCTCGATGCGGGCCTCTCCGCCGCTAGCCACTATGAAAACCTGGGTCGACTATTTGTGTTTCGTCTGGGAGGCAACGTGCCCATACCCCCGGTCCCGCCAAAGACTGAAGCATTTCTAGCCCCAACCTTTGGTGCTGACTTGACAGAAACCGAACAGCGAGGACAAGACTTGTTCCACGACAGCGGCTGCGCCATCTGCCATGGCTTGCTTGCTGTAAGTAGCGGCACGATTCCGGACCTTCGCCAGCTTGATGAGAGCTCTCATCAGCGTTTTGATGCAGTGGTCCGGGGTGGAATTCTCCGCAACCAAGGCATGCCGAGTTATGCGGACCTTCTTAGTGAGAGCGATGTCGCGGCTATTCAGGTCTATTTGCAACGTCGGTCAGCTGACGACACGGCGGCTGCACCGTCCCGTTAGCCGTTGACCAGGGGAGAGGGAGGTCTGCTGCCCGTTACTCTCTTCCAGGCTTTGGCTAACTTCAGCTGCCCGCTCCAGGGACTATATTCAAAGAGACAGATCACTTCGAAAGTATCCCCAGCCCAACTATTCCATTTCCTGTGGGTTTAGGAATGCAGTGATTACATCGAAACCCCTAAACGACCTCGGGTTAACTGAAAACCGGTATTTTGCAGACACATAGCCTTGACCTGATAGCGTCGAGAAGCAACGGCGAGCAAGGAATCTACCAAAATGTTGGTCCAATCTCTTGGAGGACCAGTCAGTTCCAAGTCTATGTCCGCTCCATAGCGTCGGTGCGTGATTGGGTCGTCTGAGGCTTGTAAGAGGGGCACCAAAGGATGTCCCTGCATCGGTTGGTCACGGACGTGTGCGACTATTATTTCCACACCAGCGGCTCCCATCCCTGTTAAGGCCTCAGTCCAATCTTGTGTGGGAGTCTCAACAATGAAACATCCAGCATTCGAAAAGCGAGCCCCGTGGGCCAGGTTTGCTTCCGGGCGTCCTCCTGGAAAGGTCTCCTCAACATAAACCATACTTTCCAACAAAGCTCCCCCATCTGTAAGTACCACTGTGCCTCCACCGCTAATCAGCCAACGGGTTAATTGGGCAAATGCGCGGGCGGCCGATTGTGAAAGATTGCCTGAAGCCATGATCCCAACTCGCAGATCAGGCCAAGTACCAGCTTCAGTGGTTGTCGGAGGTCTGCCCTCTAGCGTCGACCGAAACCAACTCTCGACCTTTGAACAGACCTGGCCGATTCCACCATCTGACTGAACACTGGCCCAGCCAAAATTGTCCCCGTCGAGTCCACGAGCGAGAAGGGAATGTCGCATGAAGTCATTGTGAGTTTTCTCACAGCCATGTTCCAACAGAACGGCGCTGTGCACTAGAGGGTGCGTGAGATAATTGAGCATCGAACGAGTGTAGACAGCTTGGGCTTCAGCCCCGGTTACCCCGCAGCCTTCTGTATGAACCAAAGCGACAAACCGGGATACGCCGAACTCCCTATCCTTGTGGTAGGTATTGAGACGGTCTGCAATGGTCTGAGCTACTTGGCCGGAACACAAACTGGTCGGCAAGACAAGGCCTACTTGATCACTTGTAAGTCCTCGTTCT
This sequence comes from Acidobacteria bacterium UBA2990, assembly GCA_002347025.1. Lineage (GTDB taxonomy): Bacteria > Acidobacteriota > Vicinamibacteria > Vicinamibacterales > UBA8438 > UBA2990. The sequence continues at coordinate 45,240 of DEAE01000029.1, read as the reverse complement.
CCGCTGATAGCGGTAAAATGAGACTCAGGCGGCGATTCATCTCTAACCTTGATCGAGGGCCCTGTAGGCACAGGCAACCGACTTAATACCTCTAACTGACTACCATCACGTTGTTGCCAATTGCGCCAGATCTGTAATTGAGAGTGACCTGCCTCTTCACCTTTAGACAAAATTCCACCAGCTATGTCTGTCGTCAGAGCAAAAAGGCCCGCTCCCAATTCATCCATCGAGGTGCCATCCTGGTAAGCTCCAGCGTTGACATCCATATCAGCTTCCAAGAGCTTGAATCTAGGTGTAGTGGTCACGATCTTGATGGTCGGCACGAATGGGAAGTTTGTGATTGAGCCATTCCCAGTCACGAAATAAATGATGTTGCATCCAGCGGCCACTTGTCCTGCGATACTTTCGAGATCGTTACCGGGGCTATCCATAAAATAGTACCCTCCGGACCCCATAGGCTCGCTGTAATCGATACAGTAGTCGAGACGAACGTCTGGATGCTTCTTCATCGCTGCCCCGATCGATTTGATAGCGATGTTGTATAGACCTCTGAATTTATTTCCCCCAGACGGATTACCTTCACACGATTCACCATGCCAAGCGATCCGCTCTTTAAAACGTTCTACCATTCCCAAGAACCGACGTGCGGTGGACTTGTCTCGAACATTCTGCAAGACGTAGTGTTCGGCCCCAATCAATTCATCCGTTTCAGCAAGATTGGCAGAACCACCAGCCCGAATAATTTCACGGGCAGACCAAGCAGCCAGAGGATTGCCAGAGATACCAGAGAACGCATCTGACCCACCACATTGAAGGGCAACACGCAGATGACTTAACGACTGTGGAGTTCTTTCTGTCTTTACTTCGTGAAGCCAGGACTCGATCTTGCCTGCACCCTTCTTCACATGTTCATCAAAGCCACCCTCAATACTCAGAAAATCATGAATCACATCGTTCATAGGGTAGCTGTGTTGCAACATGTAGGCCTTCAAGGCGGCGTTGTTTATAGCCTCTGTTCCGTAGTCCACGGCAAGGATAGCCCCAACATTTGGATGAACAAAGAAACCGGCCAGTGTCCGAAGGACATGCTCCGAATTATTCGGCCGCTGATAGCCGCCTCCTTCGGTGTGGGCAAGAGGGACGACTCCGTCAATCCCAGGAGAGTGAAGGCTTTTAAAGCGGGCTGCTAGGGCTTTGACGAAGCCAGAACTCCGAGAACTCGTGCCCATCACGACAATGAAATTCCTGGTTCCGACTCCGCGGTTCCCTTGACGTAAATATCCGTCAAACGTATACGCTAGTGGCTGCCCGGATACCTGGCATTTCGTCGTGAATTGGCTTTCGTCAAACCGATAGGATTCGAGAATGTCGATAAAGTTGGGCTTCTTCGGAAGATCAAACCCGATTCGACGGGTCACTAATTCATCGAGCATGGCTTGGTTGCAAACGTAATCACCAGGTGCAATTGGTTCTATTGCTCGACCGAATGGTAAACCCCAAGATCGCAATTCCGACCCTGCAGAAATCGATGCAACTGCAAAACGGTGCCCTTCCAGCACTGACCATGGAAGACGAAGGCGCATCTGGCCGAAAGCTATTTCGGCTCCCTCGCTAAGGCGCTTAGTCGCAATAGCCAGGTTGTCGTCCGGCGAAGGCAGCCGGGCAACGGCGGCAAGAGGGATGAATGGATCCATGTTCTTTTTTCTTTCCCGTGGCGGTCCTAGTGTTTGGTCCAGGGTTCTCTTGCTACAAAACGGGGTCCAGACGCCAGGCAACCGTTCATCGGAGGACTGCCCCGGCGTGAAGAATCAGTTCCTCAAGAACCTCATAGCTCTGGGCTCCAACCAGTATCCTATCTTCAGAGAGATACGTCGGCACAGCCGTGATTTGGTGATTTTTGGCCAACTTCCAATCATTTGTCACGTGTCGAAGCTCGGTTTCATACTCTAGGGCCTTTCGAGCCTCCACGCCAGATAGACCAACAGATGTAGCGATTTCTAGGAGCCGGTCGAGATCTCCCAAATTGATGCCGTCGACGAAGTAGGCTCGGTATAATGCGCCATGAATGGCATCTCCTCCAGGCTGCTTATCTGCCCATTTGGCCAATTGTTGGGCTCGGCGTGTGTTATAGGTGTGGCTACGATATCCATAAGGAAGGCCTTCTGCAGACATCAATGCTTCCATTTGGGTCCGCATGACATCCACATCTACCTGTTGGCCAAACAACTTCTCAAGTGTCATGCCATCTGAGGGTGTGTTCGGGTGCAATGGGAACATTCGATGCACCAGAGTCACTTGGTAAGACCGACGCAGACGTTCAGTACGGGCCGCACTGAGATAGCACCAGGGTCAAACGTAATCGATGAACATTTCGAGAGAGACCATACAGCCAGAATACTAGATGCGGAGAAACTTCGACCAACTAGAGGGCTTCCGGGGCGATGTATTTGGCTCAGCGACGACTGGGTGTTCACTGACAAAGACCAAGTCATAACGTGAGATATGGTCTAATTAAGCTGTGCAGAGTGACTGAACAATGCCCAGGCGTTTTCGTCTCATTGTTACATTTGTGGCTATCTTGAGAGTCACAATGTTCGGAGCCCTCGCACGATCTAGCGTAGACGACTCGACTATGCCGGATTCGGAACGACAGGAATGCCCAGGTCATTTCTTAGTGACGAAATGCCGAGGCGTCGGCGATCCGAGCAGCGAGAGCCTTGATCGGTTTGAATTGCCGAGGAGGCTCAAACAGGCTCTTGACAAAGGATGCTCAGGCTGCCGGTTCTGGCTTGGAGTCGGAATAGGGTTTGGGATTCATGAAGGTGGCCATTTGGTTGCAAACTGGGCTCTCGGGGCATCCCCGTACCTTAAGGGCGTCAGAGGCGGGGGAGTGCCTTTTTTTGCAATAAGCCACGCTGAGACCCTCACAGCCAAGCAAGAGTTCCTAGTGTCTTCCGCTGGACTCTGGTCGCAATTTCTCGCCGCCGAGGTAATTCTCTCTCACAGTCCAGAGCTCAGAGACCGAAGAGCTGCCATTAGGAAGGGGCTACTGGGCTTCCATATTGCCTCTTCGCTGCTGTACGGGCTGACAGGGTTGGCTCATCTAGGTCCCCTCGAACGAGACACACGGGGCATGGCTCTAGGCTGGGATGGAAACGAAAGGTGGGCTGGATTAACTGTTCTCGTTCCTGGACTCCTAGATAGTTACCGTTATATTAACCCTTCCCTAAAATGGATTTCCTAGGCTTCGCGAGTCTCAAAATTCTTGCTAATTGTGCCACTCCTGATGTGATGGAGTTTACATATTCATTGCTCAGATGATTGAATGCTCTGTTTAGAAGTCGACCTTGCGGCACGGGATAAACGCCAAAAATTAAAAGAGTTCGATTAACGGTTCCCTCAGTGGCCTCTAAGGCCTTGATACCCAGACGGCGCTCAGATGACCAGACAGACTGGACTCACTCCTGTTCAAAAACTGAGCGTCCTTAGCTTCTTCGTCTGTTCGTGTTTATTTCACCTACGGATATACGGGCTGACTGACGACCACTTCGACCGCATTTCCAGAGGCCGCCAAATTGCCCAATATGGAGAACTCCCGTTTAAGGATTTTTTTGATCCCGGCTATTTTTTGACGTTGTTTACTTCAGCAGCAGGGCAATGGATCTTTGGCGACTCCCTTCTGGGCGAAGCATTGATCAATATTGTGGGTCTGTCTCTTGGTTTTTCGTTCACGCTAATAATGCTGATACGAGTCAGCGGAGGGCTTCCACTTGCTTTGTTGTTGACGACATTTGCCGTGTCTATTGAACCCCGGTTCTACGATTACGACAAAGTGTTGTTTTACTCACTTGGTCTACTCCTTTGTTGGCGTTACGCTGACAAACCATCCTTACTCAACCTAGCTCTATTCAGCTCACTTACGGCCTTGGCGTTCTGGTTTCGTTACGACAACGGTGTATACCTAGCCTGTGCCGGTCTTGTCACTCTATTTGCTCTGCATACCGAAAAAACAGTATTTCTGCACCGACTAGGAACCTTTGCCCTGGGCGTCACTATATTGTCGTTGCCGCCTCTGACGTTTCTGCAGGTCAATGGCGGTGTGTGGAACTACATCGGTCAGATCGGTAGTTATGCAAGCCGAGAAGGCACACGAACTGAGCTCTTTAGCATACCTAGAATCACAATTGATTCCACCCAGCCCTGGTTTGCAATAGCCTCCAAACCAAGCTATCCGATCAAGATCAGATGGGTTGAAGACCTCAGTGAATTAGAGCGCTCGACGGTCGAACGACGTTATGACTTGAAGGCCGCCCTTTTGGAGGGAGACCGTACATGGGAGTATCAACTTGCAGACCCATCCACTGAACGAGTGGGCAGCCTCATAGCAGAGCCTTATATAGAAGATACAGGGTTAATCGATCGTGGAACCCAAACCGTACCAGCTGCAGAATCATTAGCAGGGGCAATCGAGAGATTCCTGTTTAACATTCTTCCTCCACTCAGAATTCAACTGTTGCCAGGCGTCTTCTCTTCTATAAACCGCACCGCTTTCTACTATTATCTCTGCCTCTTGATTCCTGCCTTGGCGCTTTTTGTCGTCTGGAGGAATAAGGCCCGGAAGGCAGAGATGCCTCATCAACAAACTGATACCGCTCGTGGACTCTCCCTGGTAGTACTGTGCCTACTTGTAGACGCGTTCATTCTACGGTCTCCCGTCGAGGCACGGATTGGCGCCATCGTCCCCTCCTTGACCCTTTTGGCAGCCTGGACCACTGTGCGTCTCTTGCCAATGTTTTCGAATTCCTTGAAGCTGACAAGACCGTTCCGTTCAATTGTCTGTGTTTTAAGCCTATGCATCTGCGGTTCTGGATTACTGCTTTCATTGAGCTCGCGGCTAGAATCGGGTTCAAACTCCCTGAGATCGTCTGCATCAGTCCTCCACACATTGGCCCAGACGCCACCTTCGGAGGTCCTCCTCCCTCGTGGAGGACAGGCAGGATTGATTCGGTATCTTCAAAGTTGTACGAAGCCAGAGGATAAACTGCTCGCCACTTGGTTTGCTCCACAACTATTCGCGATGAGTGGACGGGGGTTTGGAGGAGGAATGTTGGTGTTTTTTGGCGGTCATTGGTCGTCTGTCGCCCACCAACAACAGATTATCGCCAAGCTATCGAATGAATCTGTTCCCCTCGTTATTGTTGACAAAGCCACTGCGAGGGAGTTCGAACAAGAATATCAATTAGTAAATCATCATTTGCAGCGAACCTATCGCCTGGCCCGAGAATCAAGTTTTGGAGACCCAGAGGTTAGCAATGATGGATATCAAGTACTGGTTCAACGTGACCTCTCTCCTACAGGAAGATATGACTCATGGGATCTCCCCTGTTTCCGGTGATCAAGCCAATGATGGGTGAACGTGAAGGAATCAACTCCAAGACAAAGGTAGAAGCCAAATGGATATTAATAGCAACATAAGCAACCACCAGTCGAGGAGAGGCATCCCGATGAGGGCAAGATATTGTTTAGTTCTTCTCTCCCTTATAGTCCTTGTCTCGCAACCTACTTGGGCAGAAAACCAGGACTCTACTGGCGAGATCGTAAAGAGGGCAGTGCTAAAGGCCTGGGATTCTTATCTCGCGGCTTTTTCAGCTGGCCGTACCGACATTGTCGCTAATAGGGTCTACGCTGCACCCTCCTACCAAATGGGGAATAGTGGTGTGAACCTCAGAATGACAACTGATGACGTCAAGGCCAGTTTCGACGAGATTCACAGTCAACTGGAAAGAGAGCAGTATGATCGTTCAGAGACCGACGCGGTTGTAGTTTGCGTACTTAATGGGTCTACAGCCCTTCTGAGCGCACACTTCACTCGGTATCGAACAGATGATGCTCCATTGATGACCGGAGCTTCAAGTTACCTGTTTGGCAAACTCGATGGGGATTGGCAAATTATTGCGATCATTGCTAATCCTTCAAGAAAATTGATCACTTGTGAGTAGTAATACGAGGGGACCTAAAGGAAAAGGATTTTGAATTGAGAGTCCTGGTACCCAACTGGGGAGTGGCACGAATATCAAATGGACGGAGCATAATTGAGCTACTTTTTCTTCAGGCAAGCCATTTAAGGGAACTGAAATGAACAAAGAGAGGCACGACATCAATCATGACCATGAGCTTGAGCCTGTTGCGGAGTCATCAACGACAAAGGCAGAGGAGGCTGGTAAGCCTCCCTATCTCATCGAAGAAGCCCGGTCGGCCCGAGCACGCTGTAAGACCTGCAGAAAGAAGATCGCTAAACAAACTTTACGTCTCGGAATTCTTATCGTGGGACCTTTCGGACCTGGGTATCTCTGGCATCACCTAAAGTGTGCGGCGGGGCGGCTACCCGAGCGGGTCCAGGAAGCCTACGAACAGGAGGCCTGGCGTTGGGCGACCCCAATACCCAAGGTGCCCTCCCTGGAATCCTTGATGAAATTGAAGGCACAGGCTGAAGAACGCCGGGCAACCCGCAAGTTTCCTCCCTATGCAGAACGAGCTCCCTCGGGCCGCTCAAGCTGCAAACATTGCGGCCAGACTATCGAAAAGGGCACCTGGCGGATCGTTTTGGGACGTGAGGTGGAATTTGGCAGTCAAGTGCGGACAACTCCGATTAATGTATTGCCAGCTCACGTAAAAGAAGTTCTCCAAGAGCCAGATTGCACTTCCACCTCAGGGGATCTCGCAGCCACAATAGAGAAAAACAGTGGATTGACTTCAGCAGATTTTACGGCAGTTCTCACTGCGATTGGTTCCTTGGATTAAGAGTGTTTGAACCCCCGTGATTGCCGTTGTAGGTCTATGAGATGGAAGTGTTTAGAGTCCGCCACAGTGACCTGCCTTTTTGAACCTCAAACCAGGCTCCTTCCACAGAGAAAGAAGCCTGATTGATAACGACCCTAACGTCCGTCAGAGATGTGTTGCACTGTAGCGGCTAAGCGCTGTTCAGTCACCTCAAAATCACTGTATCGCTGAGGGACAGTGTAGGCTTCAATGACCTCTTCGGGTGATTGACCCGCTGCCAGTCCAGTCTGAGCCTTTGTCAATAGGTCGTTATAGAAACCGCTATAGTTAACGAAATCATCCCAAGTGCGGAGGATGTTGTCATGGCCTGGAATAATGATGTCGACTCCTGCAATTCCGGCAACGGCCTTTTCAAGAGTTAAACCAAACTCAATTGCGCTTCCATTAGTGTTGTCAACGTCCAGGTATGGTAATCCTCGGCGGGCAAACATATCCCCAGTGTGCATCGCTCTGGCCTCCTTAAAAACAACGAAGGTGTCTCCGTCGGTGTGCCCACGTCCGAAATAATACAGATCGACTTGCTCTATTCCACTAAAGAGCGAGGTTCGTGTGGAGAAGGTTGTTTTAGGAAGATATTTGGAATTGTCACCCTTAAATGATTCGCAATTCGTGATCGAGCCTCCCCGGTAGCCCGCGCCGTCGTTACAAGTCGGTCTCGACATATGTGAGAGAGTGTTTTCGTGAACGATGAAATTCACCGAGTCTGAAAACTCGACATTACTGCCACTATGATCCCAATGGGTGTGGGTATTTATGATTGTTGAAATCGGTAGATCGGTAATACCTCGTACCTGTTCCAGTATGTCGGCACCGTAGCCACTAATTTTAGTATCTACAAGCACGACACCGGAACTGGTCACAAAGATGGCGGTGTTGCCACCCCCTCCCATGCCTTGAACAGAGGGAGCATTAGCTAGCATGTAAAGATTCTCATCTACTTGGTGCAGCGCGAGACTCGCCCGAGACTGACGTGCTTCATTGCTCACGACCATCAAAGACACAGAGATAATTGTCACGATGCTAAGAAATATAGGTCGTCTCATCTGGAAATCCTCCTGGGCTTTTTGAGAGCAGAACTAACAATGTCCACTGACACTTTCAAGGCCAGAACACTCACGAACAAACAATGCCAACTGAAAAGTAGCGTGTCTCGATTACGCTGTTTGATATTTTACGCCCATTGGCGGTGGAGTAGGGCCGTCGTTGCGGATTGGGTTAGGTCTAAGAGGTCCTATGAAGAGGCACTCATCCCAAGACACATCCGGTTGCTACTCTCACTGGCATACCACCCAGCCTAGACATCGTTGCGTTCCGGCTGTAATTGCGTCAGTCGGCCCATCCGAGCCAGCGAGAACAGCATCGATGGGGAATCTAGAATATTGACTCGGTAGAAAACTTTGATACCGTGATCGGGTGCCCAAGATGGAAAAAACCTTTAATGGAGCTGGCTCCAAACTTGTCGATTACACTCTTTGTCTTGAATCAAGCCATCCCACTGAATTTAATGCAATTTGGTGTTGCTGACTGAGCCGACCTATGAAGCCTGAACAGCTCTATATCCGAGAGTGGGTGTTTCTGCTACTGTAACAATAGGGATGGCTGGTCCTTGAGACGTCCAAGACAGATACAACACCATGCTAGATTAGGAATACGTCATATGCTGCTTACTACCGGGTCACGGGTGTCCGTGATTTTATTGGTCATTGTTGTCGCAGCCGGATGTCAGGGTGGAGGACTAGGTCTCTTCGGACCCTCAACCTCAGTGGATGGAACCTGGACCGGTACTTTCGCTTTTGGCACTACTACCGCAGATGTAACAGCTACATTATCTGAAGGCTCTGGCGGTGAGGATACTGTGGCTGGTACGTTTACCGCAGTAAGGTCAACTTCTGATGATTCAGGCTTACCCAACCCCAACACCACCGATGGTGGATCAATAACTGGCGCAGTGGGCAAGGGAATTGGACTGCCAACGGTCACCCTAACATTCGAATCAACTAAACATTGCCACTGGACCCTAACAGCAGTTCTTGACGACAAGACGATGACTGGAACGTGGTCAACGGCTTCCGGATGTGATGTTGCCTTTAGCGGAGGGACAACTCTCTCGCGTTCTTGAGTGAGTGACGGCAAGATCAACACGGTGTTGACCACGGTGCATTTCGACGGCTTTCGAGCTGCTTATATGGTGGTCAGACACAGAAGCTTCGGACCGCATTGTTCCACCTAACATGTAGGACAACTAGGCACAGCACTAATCAACTCTGTCAAGATCATTTGATAAGCTACCATCCAACAAATTGCGCGCGTGTAGCTCAGTTGGATAGAGCAACCGCCTCCTAAGCGGTAGGCCCCTGGTTCGAATCCAGGCACGCGCGCCACACTAAATATTGTGGTTGTGGGACTTTCTCCTGGACATCGATTTGTGACATTTGACTGTGGTCAAGACGGGGCTCTGGTACACTGTAGGTCTAGTTGTAGGAAATTCGACATAAAAAGAGTGAGAGACACTAATGAGGCGGAGTGAACGTCAACACCTGAAGGAGAATGCTTTAGCAGTTGCGGTGTCCAACATATGGATAACAATCCAAAATTCAAGAAGGATACTGGCAACCATTCTCATAGTTGGATTTAGCGCAGTCATTGTCTCAGGCGGGTACTTCTGGTGGTCTGGGCAAGCTGGAGCCCAGGCTGGAGCCCTCCTCTCTGAGGCGCTTGAGCTGGCAGACGCACCAGTGGTACCTCCACCGACTTCATCCGATGCTACAACGGATGCTCCTGATACAACCGAGGGGCTCACGTCGGATGAAGATCCCGATCCACCCTTTAGTCAACCGGCTGGATCCTATCCATCACTGGAAGAAAAGATGTCAGCAGCTCTCCCGAAGCTCTTGGAAACAGCCGACACCTATCCAGACAACCCGGCTGGCATCACCGCCAGGTACAGAGCCGCCGCTGCATTAGCCGAACTCGGTCGCCACCAAGAAGCGGCCGACCACTATCAACAGGTTATTGATCTCGATCAAATCGGAATCTATGGCCGTATGGCAATTCTTGGGCTTGCCGCCACACAGATCTCCCAGGGTGAACCTGGTGAAGCTATTGCTTTACTTGAAGAGTCATCGGCAGGGAGTTCACAGACCGACCTGCCCCTTGACGGTATCCTGATGGAGCTTGCTAGAGCCTATCGACTGGCTGGGCGTTTGGGGGATGCCCGAGCGACCTACCAACGAGTGATGGACGAGTTCCCGACCTCACTCTACTTTAATAATGCCGAACGTGAGCTTCAGATGCTCAACGTAGAGGGCTGACACCGAGAGGCCATGATAGAGCCCAGTTTCACGGTGGGCCTCCTGCAGATGGCCTGTGTCGGCAATAAACAAGCCAATCTCGACAAAGCTGCAGGCTTGGTTCATGAAGCCGCCGCACGGGGCGCCCAAGTGGTGTGTTTACAAGAACTATTCAGCTCAGAATACTTCTGCCAACGGGAGGATAGTAAATATTTCGATCTGGCTGAACCGATTCCAGGGCCAATCACAAATCAGTTTTCCGATGTGGCAGCTCAGCTTGAGGTTGTTCTCGTCGTTCCAGTGTTCGAGCGGCGAGCCCCTGGGGTGTATCACAATGCTGTTGTTGTAATTGACGCTGATGGTCAACTTTTGGGCCATTACCGTAAAACTCACATTCCAGACGATCCTCTCTACCAGGAAAAATTCTATTTCACCCCAGGTGATCTTGGGTACCCTGTTTTCAATACTCGTTTCGCCCGTATCAGTCCTCTGATCTGTTGGGACCAATGGTTTCCGGAGGCAGCGAGGTTGAGTTCTCTCGGAGGTGCTGAATTACTGGTTTACCCAAGCGCAATTGGCTGGCATCCAGCCGAGCGATTCACGAAAGGGAAGTCCCAACACGACGCTTGGCTCACCATGCAACGTAGCCATGCCATCGCTAATGGAGTATTTGTAGCGACCACCAACCGCGTGGGTCACGAGGGCCCTGAAGGCGCTGGTCTCGATTTTTGGGGCCAATCTTTCGTGTGCGATCCAGCCGGTCAAATCTTAATTAGAGGGTCAGTCGACGATGAAGAAGTTTTGCTTGCAAAATGCCACAGAGGACTGATTGAACAGCAGCGACGAGAATGGCCCTTTCTTCGGGACCGTCGGATCGACAGTTATGGGGACCTAGCCCGGAGGATCCGTGATGAGCCAGACGACATCGTCTCCAAGTCGAGAACCCCGGAATGAGTTCATCCCCGTCCTACAAGGCCGCCATTGACACACTAACACCATTAGCTCAGGGCTTCACCATGCCTGCTGAATGGCAGCCACATCGTGCTACCTGGCTTGTTTGGCCACACAATCAAAATGATTGGCCTGGGAAACTAGTTTCAGTGACTTGGGCCTACGGAGAGCTAATCCGACACCTGGCGCCCCACGAGACAGTGGTAGTTGTGTTTGCAAGCCCTGAAGAGGAGTCCAGCGCTTTATGGCAACTCCGGCAGATTGGGGTAGATATTAACAAAATAGAACGCGTTGAATGTTCTACGAATCGCTCTTGGATTCGAGATACCGGTGGAACCTTTATCAAGAAGGAAGGACTGCAAAGTAATTCCTCTGAAGTAGCACTGGTCGATTGGGGGTTTAACGGTTGGGGTAAGTACAGTGACTGGGTACTCGACAACAAGTTGCCTGAGAATCTCGCACGTGTAAAAGGGTATCGCCGTTTTTTGCCAAGTCACCCTCAACAGGGTAGACCTGTAGTACTCGAAGGTGGAAGCATCGATGTAAATGGCCAAGGCGTTGGGCTGACCACTGAGCAATGCCTTCTCGACAATAGGGTTCAACCTCGAAATCCAGTTCTCGGGCTAACGGACTTGGAAGAGGTGCTGACCGATTATCTTGGCCTTGACAATATCATTTGGTTGGGTGGTGGTATCGCCGGGGACGACACTCATGGTCACGTTGATGACGTGGCACGATTCGTAGGACCAAACACCGTGGCAATTGCCACGGAAACTAACCAGGCCGATATTAATTATTTGCCGCTTCGAGAAAATTTGGAGCGGTTGGAGGTCGCAAAAACCAAGGCGGGCCACCTGACCGTGGTGCCTATCCCGATGCCACAGCCCCTTTATTTCGATGGTCAGCGGCTGCCTGCTAGCTACTTGAATTTCTATCTAGCTAATGAGGTCGTTCTGGTGCCCACGTTCAACGACCAGGCTGACCGAGTCGCACTTGGGGTATTCGAAGAGCTTTTTCCAGACCACCAGGTAGTTGGCATTCACGCTGTTGACCTCGTCTTAGGGCTTGGGTCCGTACATTGTCTTACTCTCCAAGAGCCTCAAGATTGATTCTGCCTTTGAGGAAACCTTGTTTTGTGTACCAGTTCGACTCCTATAGAGCATCAAGAAAGAAAGCAGTCGAGAGTGGAAACGCAGATTTAGGCCTAGATCCCTTGAGGGACTCTGACATCGCACTTCTAGAGGTGATCGTCTTGGGCCCTAATGTTTCAGTCAGCCGATCAACAGCGAACATAACAGCATCAAGGGCACCGCATAGGGTGCTGTCGTAAAGATAATCACCGACAAATTGAACCTCTGGCCAGCGCACATCTGGACTATGCCGTCGGTTCAGCGCTCTTAAGGGAACTCCACCGGGCTTGGCACACACTCCTGAGGTTCCAGTCCAGCGATCAACGGAACTGCTTACCAGCAGATTCTCATTCAAGGGAGTCGATGCGGGCATCGCCTGTAACACGGCCCGGACAACCTCATGATCTGAGCGAACGGCTTGCTCTCGGGCACTGGCCCCGGCCAGTAGCCAACTTTGAACCCCCACCCCGGCGCCCCCCCCATCCGGTGACTGGTCATAGACGGTCACACCCCCGAAAGCATCACTTACGAAGTAGTCTTCAGGAAACTGTTGACTCCAGAAACGCCGCCGACAAAACAAGGTCACCCGCACGTAGTCCGTGGCATGGTCATGATGCTTAACATGGTCCGCAACTGCTGCCTCTAATTTGGCATCCAACCAGCGAATCTTCCGCACCCCACGAGGAGGAAGGGTAACAAGAAGCCCGTCAACATCAAGTTCGATACTCTCATTGTCCTTGCCATCATATGTAAGTCGAATGCCACGGGCTCCGTGAGCTGCCACCTGGGTGACTGGGGCATGAAGACAAATCTTGGCATGCACTCGATTCCTCAAAGCCTTGATGATGCTCTCATTGCCGCCAACCAGGGTATACATGGAGCAGTAATCGGGATGGTCGATCAGTAAGTTATCCATCCCAAACAACCCCGTTGCATGTGGGGGTTCAGTTGCCAAATCGCTATGACACTGCATGGCAGTGAACCATTGACAGAAGGCATCATCAATCTCTGAAAGCACATCCTCGAAAGTCCGCCGCAACCAAGGGTGGGTGTTATCTTGTTCTCGGCCGGCAAGTGCATAATCCTGAGGAGGACGCAACGCGGTCCCACGTTCCCAAAAGCAACGGAGTCGATCAACACCTCGCTGCCCCAAGAGACCAATCAAGGCTCGTTCATTCCGAACTACCTCGTTATTGACAACAAAGTGTGGTGTGCCTGTCAGAGCTTTTATTTCGAGTCCGAGGTGCCGAACAAGAGACTTTAGATTGGGGCTGCCCTTAATATCATAGAACTCTGCCGCCCCCGCTTCATAGCGGACATGGGTCTCTGGCTCAATGGGACTTCGAACCCTGCCTCCAACCCGCCCACTAGCCTCAAACACCACAACTTCTAGCTGATCATCGAAGGCTTGTTCTAGAAAATATGCAGCCAATAAACCACTGAAGCCTGCTCCGATGATTCCAACTGTCTTGGCCACTATTTGAGGTCCAGGCTAGTGCTCTCGCAGACTCTCTCCTCTACCGGGCATCTCAAATGTTTACTCAGCACTCTTTTTTAGCTCATTGAGGAATGCTAGAGCATCAACAGGTGTCATCTGGTCAATATTGACCTGACGGAGACGCCTAGTGATGGCATCGTCAGAAGGATTAACAAAAAGTCCCAACTGAGCTTGACGCTTGGAATCTACGGTTTCTTGAGTGGGACTGCCACTTCGAACCAGCTCATCCCGCTCCAAACCAAACAGAATTTCCTTGGCACGCTCTACAGTCCGTAAGGGAAGTCCGGCCAGGCGGGCCACCTGAATACCGTAGCTTCGGTCAGACCGACCAGGTTCCACTTTCCGTAGGAAATGTATTTGATCTTCCCACTCTCGAGCCACGACATGGTAATTCACAACGTTAGGCAAGGCGTCCGCAACATCGGTAAGCTCATGATAGTGAGTTGCAAACAGTGTTTTGGGTCTAACGGTTTCATCAGTAGCAAGATGCTCAGCCACCGCCCAGGCAATACTCAACCCATCGTAAGTGGCAGTGCCTCGTCCTATTTCGTCGAGAATTACCAAACTTCTAGAAGTCGCCGCGTGTAATATATTCGCGGTTTCCTGCATCTCAACCATAAAGGTTGATTGTCCTCGAGCTATGTTGTCCGATGCTCCAACCCTAGCAAAGATCCGGTCTGTAATGGGAAGCTTAGCTCGGTCCGCCGGAACAAAAGAACCGATTTGAGCCAGTAAGACGATCAAAGCCACTTGTCTCAAGTAGGTGGATTTTCCACCCATATTGGGCCCCGTTAAGATGATCACCTGATGGGATGAACTAGTAAGAGTTACATCATTAGGTACGAACGGCCGGTTGGCGTGACGCTCGACAATCGGGTGTCGTCCTTCAGTGACGACCAGTTCATCTCCATCATGCACATGGGGTTTAGTGTAATCGTAGAGCGCTGCCGTTTCGGCTAATCCTGCCAGCACATCAAGGCAGGCTAGCGACCTCGCTGAGTCCTGAATAACCTCAGCTTCCAACGCAACACTCCTTCTCAGGTTCTCAAATAATTCAATCTCCAATTCGATAATTCGTTCATCGGCGCCAACCACCTTGTGTTCATACTCCTTTAAGGCAGGAGTAATAAAACGTTCTCCTCCGGCCACTGTTTGCTTGCGGTGGTAGTCATCTGGAACTGCATGTAGATTTGCTTTCGAAATTTCAATGAAGTACCCAAAGACCCGATTGAATCGAATCTTCAAAGACCCAATGCCGGTGCGACCACGCTCGGTCGCCTCCATTGCAGCAATTTCTTCTTTGCCACCAATGCTAACGCGTCGGAGTTCGTCTAACTCCGAGTTAACACCTGACCTGATCACCCCTCCGTCTCGAGCCAAAGCGGGCAGGTCGTCATTAAGAGTGGTTTCAACGGCATCTCTCAATTCCGGAACCTCATCAAGTCCAGCTAAAAGGCTTACGACGAGAGGGGCGTCAAAAGAACCTAGTAAATGTTTTATAGGAGGTATTACTGCCAGAGAGCGCTGCAATGCCAATAGATCTCGTGGACCAGCTGTGCCTAAGGCGGCGCGAGCCACCAATCGTTCGATGTCATGTACCGATTTCAAAGCTTCACGGAATTTGGCCCGTTCAACTGACCGGAAGGCGAACTCCTCAACCGCATCTAAACGATCATGAACCCTTTCGATATTGATGAGTGGACGAAGAAGCCATTCCCTGAGCAACCGACTGCCTCCAAGTGTGACTGTCTTGTCGATTTGATCTAACAATGACCCTTGACGAACGCCTTCCGTGGACCGAATGACCTCAAGGTGCTTGAACGTGGCAGAATCAATGAGCATTGAATCAGCCACCTGTCTAAAGTCAATACTAGTTACATGAACCAATTGGTTCTTTTGAGTCTCACGAAGATAGTGGACCAAAGCTCCGGCGGCAGGAACGGCTGCCACACAGCCATCAAGGCCGAACCCTTCCAACCCTTCAGTGGCAAATTGCGTAGTCAATTGGGAGCGGGCACGCTCCTGATCAAAATTCCAAGGTTCAAGCTTTGTTACCGTGGATTGGGAACCTTCAGGAATCAATTTTTCGAGATCACTGTCTTGGGGCAAGAGAACTTCTCGGGGACGGAGTAGAGAAATATCGTCTGACAGCCCCTGCCGACCCACCTCTCCATCATATTCCGTAGCGACAAATGAGCCGGTTGATAAATCTAGCAGTGCCATACCGAAAATCGCATCTTTGGGTGGGGCAACGCCCGAAGGGATAGCAACCAAACACATAAGGTATGTTGGCTCCCGTTCCTCTAGGTAGCCTGTGTCGGTAAATGATCCTGGTGAAATAACCCGAACGACTTCTCTGCGGACGAGGCCTTTGCTCTTCTTGGCATCTTCGATCTGTTCACAGATGGCTACTTTGAAACCTTTTTGAACAAGTCGAGCTAAATAACTATCTGCTGCGTGGTGAGGGATCCCGCACATTGGGATTGCGCCTCCGGAACTATCCTTAGAGCGTGATGTGAGCGTTAAATCAAGTGCGCGGGATGCTGTGAGGGCGTCCTCGTAAAACATCTCGTAGAAATCCCCCATCCTGAAAAACACGATGGCATCACGATATTGGCGTTTCGCGTCAAGATACTGACGCATCGCCGGCGTTGGCTGGCGAGAACCTTTGTTCGGATGACTAGAAGTTGGCGTCACTTGAGCAGGGAGATGCACTATTAGTCCACCGGCCAATTACGGCAGACGGAAGATTTGTGTGAGTATAGAGACCGCTCTCGAACCGAGTCAAGATCCGGAAAGGACTGCAGTTGCTAATCCTAGCTCTAGAAACGGCGACCGCGAGGGGAAGTTTAGCCCTCGCTAGTAACGGCCAAATCCTTGAGGTATACCGTGGAAACCCAAGCCTTACTCACGGGATACGGCTTCCTGGAGACGCTCAGGCTTTACTAGCGCGGCACGGGTTCACAACGGCTGACATTGACTATTTTGCCGTCTGCCTAGGCCCAGGCTCATTCACTGGACTTCGGGTAGGTATTGCAACGATTCAGGGACTAGCAATAGCACATGGACGACAAGTCATAGGAATTTCAGTTCTTGATGTGCTTGCAGAAATTGGAACTATTATGGCCAAGGGTGGCTCTAAACCCAGGTGGATCGTTCCCTGGATAGATGGCAAGCGTGGTGAGGTGTTTAGTGCTATTTATGGCCTTGAAACCATCGGAGGCGGTCCTGATGTTCAATGGAACATCAGGGTGGAACCGATAGCAGCCACCCCTGATGTAGTCCTTGACCGTTGGATTGTTGAACTAGACGATCAATCCAGTTGGTTCATCGGGGATGCCGTTCCCTTATACGAGTCTATGTTGAAGAATCGATTGGGATCGAACTCAAGAACCATTTTAGAGATTCCGCCATTGGCCGAGCAAATCGCACTCATGGCCTCATCTGATTCTCGGATTTCCCAAGCCCTATCCCCCCATGCTCTGCGGCCATTATATGTTCGACGGCCTGATGCTGAACTGGCCAGAGACCGCCGCCCAAACACAAGGATCTAAAGACCAGTGTGGCTACTCCACTAGGACTCGTCTGAAAGAACCAAGGATAACAATTTCTGTAATATTTTCGCCTTTCATCCAGGAGTTACTAGAAGTTGATGTCTCAACAAATTCTTAGCCTGGGCATGTCTCGTCTGGATATACCGAGGATCCTTGAGATTGAGAAGGCTTCGTTCGGTTCGCCCTGGACTGAGGCCATGTTCTCGGATGCAGTCGAAGGAGCTCGAGGCACTCTGGGCTGCTTGGCTCGAACCCAGAACGGCAAGATCATCGGTTACTGCATCGGTCAAGTTGTGATCGAGGAAGTAAGCATTCACCGGATCGTGGTCGATGAAGGGTACCGGCGTCAGCAGGCCGGCAGGAGATTGCTACAACTTTTGATACTCAAAAGCACTGACAGGGGCGCCAGAGCGGCCGTCCTGGAGGTTAACGAGAACAACCTTGCTGCCCGCCGACTGTACGAGACCCTTGGGTTTAGCTGTGTCGCTAGGCGTCCAGGCTATTACACCCAACCGTCTAGTGCGGCACTTATATACTGTCACCAACGCCTTTTAGCGACTGAAGAAAACGGAACTTGAACTCTTCATCAAAAGACCCGCTCTATGTCGGGAGGCCAGCCTGGCACTGTCATGCGAGACGGATAAGTCTGTACTGTTGAAAACCTCTACATGTCATGGTAGCGTCCCGCCTTAGACGGTCATCTTCACCTTGCCACATGAGCTCTGAGGTCTTATGTTTCGCAGCAGGACATATCTCCTGTGTCAATGGCAGTAAGAACCGTCATGAAATAGATCTCGAAGGCGACCTTTAAAGTGACAGCCAGTCCAGGTCGTGTAAGGGTTCAAGCGGGGATTTGATGGCCAAACTATTGCCAAAGTTTCGAAAAACAGCTAGCCCGAGACAGTTTCACAGAAGTGTCTACTTGCTGCCAAGCATGTTCACTGTCGGCAACCTCTTCTGTGGTTATGCTTGCATCGTTTATGCTATGAGAGCCGACTACGAAACGGCCGCAGTCTTTATCGGAGTAGCCACCGTCCTAGACCTCTTGGATGGTCGGATAGCACGACTTGCCGGTGCTGCGAGTGAATTTGGTGGAGAATTTGACTCCTTGGCTGACGTTATTTCATTCGGGGTAGCACCGGCCGTGTTGGCGTTGGCCTGGGGACTAGACCCCCTTGGACGGTTGGGCTGGGCCATCGGGTTTCTCTATGTCACAGCAGCAGCCTTGAGGCTGGCTCGGTTTAACATACAGCCCAACAATCCAGATAAGCGATATTTTGCGGGGATGCCGAGTCCCGCTGCTGCCGGTGTGGTCGCGTCAACCGTTTTCGCATGGCCGGATGGCTTTAGCATTCCTCAAGCGCCGATTATAGCGCTGACGGTGGTGCTAGTCCCGGCTCTGATGATGGTTAGCAGGGTTCGGTTCAGGAGCTTCGCTGCCTTAATTCTCAAGCCCCATCGCGCTTTTGTGAGTCTCCTGCAATTCGCGTTACTAATTGCTGCGATTGCGGTTGAACCCCAAATCGTCCTCTTTATGTTGGCTTACACATATCTTGCCTCGGGTCCAGTCGGCTACCTCATGGCTCGTTTGGCGGCCAAGAAGGACCCTCCCGAGATGAAAGTCAAGCACCTTAAACCCATGAAAACGGCCTAGTACCCTGGCCTGGAAGCAAGCTGCCTCAATACAAGATTCTTCCACCAGACGACGTTATTTTCGTCACCAAAGCCATGCGAACGGGATCCTGCCGACTGATTGAACCACGTACCAGTCAATCAGATGTTCCCTTTCAGCCTGCTGCCCTGCCAGTGTAGCCGCCTTCCGACTTGAGTAGTCCCCGACACGCACCCAATAGATTGGACTAGTTTCCTGCTCTGGGCGAGGGATGATATGAGCATGGCGACCCTGGGCAATCAATCTATTGACTAGCCATTTTGCGGTGAATTCGTTGGCTGCCGCCGCCAAAACTGTAAATTCCAGATGCCTGCCGCGCCACTCACTCCCGACAGCTTCCATTGGTGTTGGCCTACTGTCTCCGGCTCCAGCGCTAGGAGGCTGGCGCAACAATAATCCCACTTTGGGTTGCACTGACTGTGAGCTCTCCGCTGGGCTGACCAAATGCGACGCAATTTCAGGGGTCTTGGGATTCTGGAGCACCGATGCTTGCGGCTTTCCGATTTGCCCGGTGTCACAATCTTGAAACAAGCAGGGCGACAACGCCACTGCTGAGAGCGGGCACCTTTGAAACATGCATGGCGAAAGAGGAATACTCTCGATCTCGAAGATTGACAGTCCTGGAAGATTGAATGGGTAATGTCCAGTTAGATTGTTGGCAAACGTTCGAATCGCAGCTTGACCGAGCTGTGGGGGACCGGTCGCTGGAGCCACGGCATACAGCTGGCCACCTCCTGTCGTCATAACCAAAAGTAAGCTATCACCAAAGTGGTCCTGCACAAGCAACGGTGGGAAAGCTAGTTCAGCCGGAGCGGTAGCCTGACCGTAGATGGTTCCTACCGTTGGTTCGAAAAATCTAATAACCGGACTGGTTCCTCCTTGCATCAAAAGGTCATCGGCATAACTGGGTCCAGCGATCGGTCGTGCCGTCAGAGGTCGTCGCCAGCGCTGAACACCATTCGAGCGATTGAGCGTCCAAAGCATATTGTCCAATGCTGCAAAGTGGATCGCTCCTTCGGCGGCAACCGGACGGCCAACGATATCTCCACCTGTCTGCCATCGCCAAATGATCGAGCCATCACGTCGACTCAGAGAATAGAGATAGTTATCTGTTGCGCCAACAAAAATATTGTCAAGGGCCAGAACCTCTTGAGGAGCTCCCCCTAGGCGCTGTTCCCAGCGTTTTTCCCCAGAGACGAGGCTAAACTCTGCCACGCTTCCACCGACAGAAGAAAGGTAGATAGATCTGCCAGCCAAGGTTGGTGCCACCCGAACCTGATCCTCGAGTGCTGCTTTCCAGATCAAGTCGCCTGTCTGGCCACTAAGTGCTAATAATTCTCCATTTTCGAGGGCGGCAATGAGCCAACCGTTATTCCATGCGAGAGGCGCCGATAGGGGAGCCTCAAGAGGAAATGACCACTGCCTCCGTCCAGTCGACGCATCAAACCCCTGTAATCCTTCCGGAGAACCCAAAAACAATATGCCTTCACCAATGTTCAAAGAAGTGCCAACCTCCACAGATACCCGCCACAATTCGGTGCCATCGACAGCACTGAAAGCGATAACCTGGCCGACAGGTTCTGCAATAACCTTGTCAATCCCCCAAGAAGCATGGAGCGCAACGAAAATACGTCCCGCTGATGCCACAGGGGCTAGAACCGCCGGTCCAGGTAGAGCGACCGTCCATTTGTGCTCTAAAGGTAACAACCTCGAAGGATCGTCCGGAGCCTCAACCTGGGCCACTACTTGCAGTGAAGTTGTATGTAGGAAAACAAGGAGGATAGCGACTAATCTGGCGTACCTGCTGATACTGAACATCTCTCAAGACAATATATGGTGGTGTACCTCAGACCGACACCGCTATAATAGCCTACCAATAGGCTTACTGCGACAGCAGCAGTGCCACTCCAGGAACTATTCACGCATCTGCCCAACGTGGGTCATCAAACTCTGTTCGTGCTTGATTTCGGGTCCCAATACACCCAACTCATCGCAAGGCGATTGCGTGAGCTAAAGATCTATACCGAAATATTGCCATTCCATACATCCCCTGAGGAACTTCGTGACCGCCAGGCAGCCGGCCTCATCCTGTCAGGTGGTCCCATGAGTGTCGGAGATGATCTAGCTCCGAGATGCCAGTCCGGGATCTTCGACCTTGGCGTTCCGGTGCTTGGGATTTGTTACGGCATGCAATTGATGACCGATATGTTGGGGGGCGTGGTCGAACCGGCCAAGGAAAAAGAATTTGGGCACGCGATAGTGAATCTTGAAGCTGGCAGTTCTCTGTTCGAGAATTTGGCTGACGAACTCCGCGTGTGGGCAAGCCATGGAGACCGAATCGCCAAGATGCCCGAAGGATTCCATTCCATCGGCATGAGTGTCAATGCGCCAATTGCAGCTATGGAGGACCAGAACCGACAATTCTATGGCCTTCTGTTTCACCCCGAAGTAGTCCACACGGAACAGGGTTCTGACATCCTCGGGCATTTCGCGTCCAATATCTGCAAGTGTGAAGGAGATTGGACCATGGCCTCATTCCTCCATGACGCCATAATCAAAATCAGGGAGCAAGTCGGAGATGGACGAGTAGTCTGCGGTCTGAGTGGCGGGGTTGACTCAACCGTAGCTGCCCTTCTCATTAGCCGCGCAATTGGCAAGCAACTGACCTGCATTTTTGTCGACAATGGACTACTCCGTCAGGATGAGGCTCGCCAGATTGAAGACCGGTTTACCCGTGGCGAACTGGACTTGGAAATCTTGTTTGAGAATGCCAGCGAACGATTCCTGTCAGAACTTACCGGTGTCTTAGACCCCGAAGAGAAACGTAAAAGAATAGGCCGCACTTTCATCGATGTTTTCGAGGATGTGGCTACCCGACATGGTTCCTATGACTTTCTGGCGCAAGGGACCCTCTATCCAGATGTCATTGAGAGCGTCTCTGTCATCGGCCCTTCGGCCCCCATAAAGAGCCATCACAATGTGGGAGGTCTTCCCGATCGCCTCAATTTTGAACTCATAGAACCCCTTCGCGCTTTGTTTAAAGATGAGGTTCGACGCCTTGGCGAAGAACTGGGCCTGGATGAATTGTTTGTTTGGAGGCAGCCATTTCCTGGGCCGGGGTTGGCCGTCCGAATTTTGGGCGAAGTCACCGAAGCTCGCCTACATATCTTGAGAGAAACTGACGCGATAGTAGCCCAAGAGATTCGCCGTTCCGGCTGGTATCGTCGGCTCTGGCAATCTTTTGCTGTCCTTCTCCCTATTCAAACAGTGGGAGTGATGGGTGACGAGCGTACCTATGAACATGTAATCGCGATCCGGGCGGTAGAGAGTCTGGATGGCATGACAGCAGACTGGGCGCGCCTTCCCGAAGAACTCTTGGCTGTGACCTCATCAAGGATTGTCAACGAGGTGCGCGGAGTTAATCGAGTGGTTTACGACATTAGTAGCAAACCACCTTCGACCATTGAGTGGGAGTGAACTAAAACAACCAATTTTCATGAAGGCCATGTTGTTACTGCTGTGACAAAGACACCCGGCGGCTCAGAGCTATCAATGAACTGATTTCAGGAATGGCATCTTCCGAGTTTGTTCACCTTCATCTACATACCGAATACTCCCTCCTTGACGGGGCGTGCCGTATTGGCGAACTGCTCGATCACGCCAAGCAATCCGGCGCCCCTGCTCTAGCAGTTACTGAACACGGCAATCTCTTCTCAAGCGTCATATTCCACGATGAAGCCAGAAAACGTGGCATCAAGCCTATTCTTGGCTGCGAGGTGTATGTCGCGACCGGCAGTAGGCATGATCGAAGTGGCAAACCAGGTGAAACCAACAATCATCTCGTCCTGCTCGCCGAGAATCTTACCGGCTATCACAACCTGATCAAACTAGTGTCGGCTGGATACACGGAGGGCTTCTACTATAAGCCTAGAATTGATAAGGAACTTCTATCACAGCACGCTTCCGGCTTGATCGGCCTAAGCAGTTGCCTGAAAGGAGAGGTCGCAACAGGCCTTCGAACAGAACAACCTCGCAAGGCCATTGAGGCCGCATCCACCTTCAGGGATATTCTAGGTCCAAAGAATTTTTTCTTGGAAATGCAATACCAGGGGATCGATGAACAACGCACCGTCAATACCGGTCTTCAACCCATTGCTCGTGAACTGAGTTTGCCTTTGGTTTGCACCAACGACGTCCACTATCTCAAACAAGGCGATCACAGACCCCACGATGTCCTTCTATGTATCGGGACAGGGAAAAACGTAAGCGATGAGCGACGTCTCCGATATCACGGCGATCAATTTTTCCTAAAATCTGCCAAGGAAATGGAGGCTGTGTTCGGCGACTGGCCTCAAGCATTGTCGAATACCGTGGCCATTGCCGAAAGGTGCGATGTTGATCTCTCTAACCCGGGTAGTCATTTACCAAACTTCGATGTTCCGGAAGGTTTCACACTCGAAGGATACTTCGAGCACGTCACCCGTGAAGGGTTCGGCAGACGACTTTCCAACTTGAAGGCGCTCTCTGCCGAAGGAGCACTAAGACATCCAATTGAGGCTTACGAAAGACGCCTCAAGCACGAGCTTGAGATTATCGTCAAGATGCGCTACCCCGGATATTTCTTGATCGTCTGGGACTTCATTCGCTACGCGCGCGAACAGGGCATCCCGGTCGGCCCAGGCCGAGGTTCGGCAGCCGGCAGTCTTGTCGCTTACTGCCTCAGGATTACCGATGTAGATCCAATGCAGTTCGACTTAATCTTCGAAAGATTCTTAAACCCAGAGAGAGTGTCCCTACCAGACATAGATATTGATTTCTGTGAACGGCGTCGGGGCCAGGTCATCGACTACGTAACTCGGAAGTACGGCCGCGATAATGTGGCTCAGATCATTACATTCGGCACGATGAAAGCCAGAGCTGTCGTGCGAGACGTGGGCCGGACGATGGGCATGTCTTATTCCGATGTTGACAAAGTGGCAAAGGCGATTCCAGCCACTTTGGACATGACTCTAAACAAGGCTCTTCAGGAAAACCCTGCTCTGAAGGCGATGGAACAACAGGATCCCCAAGTTAATGAGCTCATCGAAGTGGCACAACGACTAGAGGGAATCACCAGACATGCGTCGGTACACGCAGCAGGCGTCGTCATCGCCCCAAAGGCAGTTACTGAATTCGCACCAGTCTATAAGAGTCAGAAAGATGAGATAACTACCCAGTGGTCGATGAAAGAGGTCGAACGGATGGGCCTCTTAAAAATGGATTTTCTTGGTCTCAGCACCCTAACACTACTAGACGACGCTGTGAGACATATCAAGGAAACCACCGGAAAGACGGTCGACCTTGGGCAGCTGCCAATGAAGGACGGAAAAACCTTTCAACTCTTCTCGGAAGGGCAAACCCTTGGCGTTTTCCAGTTCGAGAGCTCCGGCATGCGTGAAACACTCCGGAAAGCAAAACCAGAGCGTTTTGAAGATCTAATCGCTTTAAACGCTCTGTATCGTCCTGGCCCTCTACGGGGTGGTGTTGTCGACGACTTCATCGACAGGCGACATGGGAAGGTTGAAATTGAGTATGCCCTGCCAGCACTCAAGCCGATTTTGCAAGATAGCTACGGCGTCATAGCTTTCCAGGAACAAGTCATGCGAATCGCCAATGACTTAGCCGGGTTCACCATGGGGGACGCCGATGTTCTTCGGAAGGCCATGGGGAAGAAGAGCGCACAGGTCATGCAAGCGCAGCGCCAAAAGTTTATCGAGGGCGCCACCGAGCGAAGTGTTTCAAAAACACAAGCAACAAAAATTTTTGACCTAATGGAATATTTCGCAGGGTACGGGTTCAACAAGTCCCACTCAACAGCCTACGCTCTCTTGGCCTACCAAACTGGGTATTTGAAGGCGAATTACCCGCAACACTTTATGGCTTCATTGTTAACTATTGAGTCACAGAATACGGACAAACTCGCGGCCTATCTCAGAGAATGTCGAGATATGGGCGTAGCAATTTTACCCCCGGACATTAATGCAAGCGATATCGCCTTCAAAGTATGCGAGGACGGTGTACGTTTCGGCCTGGCTGCCGTCAAAAATGTGGGCGAAGGGGCTATCACTTCAGTGTTGGCCTACCGGAGTAAAAATAGCCCCATACGTTCCTTATTCTCCTTATGCGAGGATATCGACTTAAGAACAGTCAACAAGCGCGTTTTTGACAGTCTGATCAAAGCTGGCGCATTTGATTCATCTCTCCCTTCAAAGATACGGCGACCGGCTACCTACCGTTCTGCATTGTCAGCAGTGGTCGACCGGGCCCTTGACCATGGCAATCGCCATCAGCGAGACCGAGACCGTGGACAAGCCCAACTCTTTGGGACCTTAGACAACGAGATTAGTGAAGAGCAAGGTCTAGCTCTCCCTGATGTGCCAGCCTGGAGCGAATCTGAGCAACTTACCTTCGAAAAGGAGGCACTCGGACTCTACCTAAGTGGACACCCTGTCGATCGATACCGAGAACAACTCGAAGCCGCTGGTGCCAGGAACCTAAATGCACTCAGAGAGGACGAAAAACAAGCGCTGGTTGGGGGTATCGTCAGCGCC
Source organism: Acidobacteria bacterium UBA2990 (assembly GCA_002347025.1). Taxonomy (GTDB): domain Bacteria; phylum Acidobacteriota; class Vicinamibacteria; order Vicinamibacterales; family UBA8438; genus UBA2990. The sequence continues at coordinate 19,715 of DEAE01000029.1, read as the reverse complement.
TATAGGCCACTCAAAACCAAAAAAGGCGCACCGATGGCCGTAGCCACGTTAGAGGACGGTTTGGGGAGTCTCGAGGTGGTGGTGTTTCCAAAGACCTTTGAGCGATATGGTGATCTACTTGACTCAGAACGGATTCTGCTGGTGTCTGGTAACTTGGAGAAAGATGAGGAGACAGCTCGTCTGGTTGCCGACGAAATTCGTTTAATTGAAACCTTGCATGAGTCAGTCGGCAAAACAATGTCGATACACCTAGTGTCCACCAATATTAGTCGAGACAATTTGGATGCGCTGGCCGACCTATTTCAAATGCACCGTGGTCCGAGCTTGGTTCGTATCCAAATTGAGTTAACTGATCACAACCCTCCATTACGGCTACAAGCACGCCTAACTGAAACCCGCATTCGTCCATCGGAACAGCTGGTCCTTGCTACTGAACAAATTTGCGGCAAAGGTACCGTGTCGTGGCTATAGCTGCTTCATTCGTCGAGTAATGTCTTGAAGCAAGAAAGCGAGGCAGAAACACAGTTATGGCCCAGCGCGCCAATCGGCCACCCCTCGTATGGGACCACCAGACCGCCAATGAAGACACCGTCACCAAATTGTTATCTGAGACGACACTTGACCCAGTTGTTGCCCAGCTACTCGTTCTTCGCGGCATCACAGATCCTGAAGAGGTTAAAGGGTTTCTCTATCCCGATCTTGCTCATCTACATGACCCGTTCTCCCTTCAGGATCTACCTCTAGCGGTCGATCGCCTGCAACAAGCCATCACTCGAGGAGAACGCATCGCTATTCACGGTGACTACGACGTAGATGGTGTGACTTCTACTGTGATCCTTCGGCGAATGCTAGACTTGCTAGGAGCTGACGCAATCCACTTTATTCCGGACCGCTTGCGGGATGGATATGGCCTCGAACCGACAGCAGTAGACAGTCTAGCAGCCCAACACGTCAGAGTTATCGTTTCCGCAGACTGTGGCATCAGAAGCCATGAGGCAGCCATTCGAGCTAGGGAGCTCGGCGTTGACTTAATAGTGACCGACCATCACGAGCCTCAGGGAACTCTCCCTCCTGCCAAAGCGGTGATCAACCCGAAGCGGCCGGATTGTTCCTACCCTGACAAGAACCTAGCTGGTGTCGGAGTAGCCTTGAAATTGGTTCAAGCCTTGTGCGAGCGAACCAATCACGCGAAATGGCTATCAGGGTTTATCAAGCTAGCCGCTTTGGGCACAATTGCCGACATAGTTCCGCTTAGAGGCGAAAACAGGGTTATTGCCAAACTAGGTCTGGAGCATTTGTCTGGCACTGGACATGCTGTTGGCTTGCGGGCGCTTTTGGAATCTACCGGATTATTGGGACAGACAGTGACAAGTTTTCACGTAGCTTTCCGCTTGGCTCCAAGAATTAACGCTGCTGGTCGGATGAGCAGCCCTGACTTGGCGAGCAAACTTCTTTTACTGACAGACGAGAAAAGCACTGCCGAAGCGGAGACTCTCGCCGCAACGTTGGAAGGCGAGAACGAACGCCGGCAGGAGGAGGAAGCTGAGATCCTGTCAGAAGCTCGTCGACAGGTCGAAACCAATCCCTCGATAGGGGCCCATGCCATGGTTGTCGTGTGGGGCAATAACTGGCACCGAGGAGTCATAGGAATTGTGGCATCGAAATTGGTGGAACTCTTTCACCGACCAGCCATAGTCTTAGCCATTGACGATGACGTCGCTTATGGATCCGGTCGCAGCATACCTAACTTCGATCTTTTGAGGGCACTCGAAGGCTGCGCCGACCTATTTACTCGATTCGGTGGTCATCGGCACGCTGCCGGAATGACCATTCCTACCCAGCAACTCAAAAGCCTGCGCCACCGCCTTACCAAAATGGCAGATGAAACATTGGAGCCCGATGATTTGGCTCCGCGTTTGCGAGTGGATTGCCACCTACCGTTGGCCGCTATAAACAAAGAACTTGTGGAAGGCTTGCGCCTCATGGAACCATTTGGGGCAGGCAATCCGCGCCCGATGTTCTACACCGGTCCAGTGGAGCTAGCCCAACCGCTTAAAGTGATCAAAGAACGGCACCTGGCGCTGTCTGTCCGGCAGGGAAAGCGGCTGTTCCGGGCTATTGGGTGGCGAATGGCTGACAGGGCCGAATTTGTTCGCAAGAACGCAAACAGCTTAAATTTAGCCTTTAATCTGTCAGAAAACTTCTTCCGCGGCCAACACACCGTCGAGCTGTCAGTAGCTGACATCCGGGCGGGAGGGTAGGGATCCCCATGGCACCCCTGCTTGCCTCTTGCATGTAGAACCGATTGACACTTGATACTGAGACAACTAACGAAAAGGTACACCCAGTCCCAACCCGTCCCCAATCCTGTCTTTACTGCTTAGTTTCGATCTTCTGCGGCGCACTAAGATCAACACTCCAGCAAACATGGTCGCTAAACTAACCGCCACTATCACGAGTGCGCCGGCAAAACTGGCAGCTCCAATCAGGACGTCAAAGACAGTAATTTCCTCAGTCGCTGATTCAGTTAGTTCAACGATAACGGGTGTCAAGGGTTGTTGCACTGCCAGTACATGGTACAACAAGCACTTCAATGCAAAGCTAAAATCTTCCTGCGAGCCAAGGAATGGAAGCTTGTAACGAGAGCGCTTATAATCTTTAGCTAGACCTTTTAGAGTTAATAAAATGGCACAATGACAGCCAGCATGCAACCACCTCTTGAGTCGGTCTGCTATAAGGCTCTGCCACTCTGTTCCAAGTTCCTAAGGTTTAACACTAGATCCACCAATGTTGCCCGATAAGGATGTCGCTGTTTCGAGTAGAAATTCCTCTAATATTTGGATAGCCGTAGGTCGTTGGATCCCTCGCTGGCAAATATTCATTCGTTGGGGATTGCTCATCGGGCTCACGGTATTTACCTGGTTTCTATTCACCGCGATTGGTGACCGCAGAGAGGCCATGGATCCGGTCAGCTTTCAGCGTGCAGATCTTGAAGCCGTTATGGAGAGCACCGGCAGCGAACTCATCCAAAGTGCCAGTGGTGCAGAAAACTTTCTCCTGGAAGCCACAAGGCAATTGACCTACGCCGACGGCTCGGTTCGGTTTCTGGACGGCGTTACACTGCAGGTACCCCAACTGCCAGATCGAGAGAGTTTCGAGATAAGTGGGGACGAAGCCGCTGTAGACGACACCCAGAGTTCAGTTGAGGTCTCTGGGAACGTCAGGTTTTCGACGGCTGGAGGTTTGGCAGCAAGAACCGAGAGGGCGAGTTTCTCCAACGAGCAAAACATGGTGATCATGGAAGATGACGAAAGCCTGACCACCATGACCCGGCCAGGACTCGAGGCCTCCGGCAACCAAGTGATTTATGACCGGAGTGAGAACTTGATCAGAATTCAAGGAAACGCCAAGGTCCGTTTGCTGTCAGACGAAAGTCACGCTGCGGTCGACATTTCGTCTTCACGAGCGGTACTGGCTCAGACTGACCGTCTGATGTTCTTTCAAGATGGAGCAACCGTCCACACCGGAAGCATGATCTTGGAAGCAGACGAGGTCACAGCCCACTTCGGAGAAGAGCAGACAGCCCTTGAGCGTCTGGAGCTCTTAGGGCAAACCAGAGTTCTCTCCTCAGACGGTACGTTACGAGAAATGCGAGCCAACGAAGCCACCTTGCTACTGGATCCGGTTACCCGTCAGCCTCAAGGCACAGATTTAGCGGGGAATGCTCTGATCCAAATGGCCTCAACCGGCCAGCAGCTAGGGTCGCAGATAAACGGCGAAGTCATAAGAGTCGTATTGACTCCTGACAGTCGAAATGTAATGGCACTTGATGCGGTTGGCAACGTTATCCTCAGACTTCCCGACCGACTGGACTATCCTTCCCAACAAATCCGAGCTGAAGGACTTACTGGTACAGGAGCCCCTGAAATTGGCCTAACCTCTCTGCTTTTCGACCAAAATGTTGAGTACCAAGAAACTTTATTGAACGGGAGTCTCGAAGGTAGCCATGAGCGGATAGTCAGGGCCGACCAACTCGTGGCTAACGTTGAACCAAGTTTGGAATCACTGCCAATGGCGGCCTTTCGGGGTGATGTCACCTTTGAAGATCAGACTCGCCAAATTGAGAGCCAAAGCATTGAGTACGATGTCCTGTCTGGAATCATCACCTTGGGTCCCGACGCTCAGGAAACACCGGACGCATCAGAAGCAGCTGTAGAAAACATCGAACCTCCTGTTGAGCAAATTTCACGTCTGGTTGATGCCACCAACACGCTCGAGGCCTCAACGATGACCATCTCCCTCGACGGAGTTTCAATGGCGGCTTCCGGGAATCTTCAAAACGTGTTAACTCCACCTTCTGGCGACCCGACACAGGGAAGTCACACGATGCCAGCCCTATTAGACAGCACCGAACGGATAAACGTATCGGCGGATTCACTAAGTTACGACGGGATTACGGACATAGCCATCTACGACGGAGATGTTCGCCTCTGGCAAGGTGCGACGAGTTTCGTTGGGGAATCGATTGCTGTCGATAAAGGATCAGGCGGACTAGCTGTGACTGGAGATGTCAGGTCTAACATTGGGGTGATGCGTCTCGATCAGGCCGCCCAATCGGTCCTCTCAATGACCCAAGCCACAGCTAACTCCTTCACTTACCATGAGGCGGCCCGTCACGCCCTCTACGAAGGAGAAGCCCTCTTGCTCTCAGGCTACGGTGACCTGAAAGCCGACACAATAAGTATATTCTTTGAAGAGGACGGCCAGACGCTCGACCGAATGGAGGCGACTGGTTCGGTTATGGTGCGTCTCGATGAGCGGTGGGCAACAGGGGACACCTTAATCTATTTCGAATCGGATGGCCGGTACGAGATGGAGGGGGCTCCAGTGGAGATTGTGGAAACTGTCGAGCCAGATGAGTCCGAAACAGACCAACCTGCCACTCCCAATCAAGCTCCTGGCCCCCCTCAATGTCGTACGACCAGCGGAAAGGCACTCACGTTCTACCGTTCGACAGAAACCGTATCCATGGACGGACGAGAGCAACTACGAACTGAAAGCAGAAGCCATCCATGTAGTCCGTTGACGTTTTAATGAATTGTCAGCTTGAGGAATAGTCCTATATTGTTCAAATGGTTGAACAGCGTGAAAGCTTCACCCCAGCACTTGCACCACTCAGAATGTTCTTTCGAGTGAGGAGGTTGACAACCTTCTTTCAGGTCTAGACCTCAACAAGCCCTTGAAGATGTATTTGGTATGGCGACGCTAGAAACAAAGTTACTCACCAAGTCCTATAGTGGACGAACCGTAGTCCGTGACGTGAGTCTCGCGGTGCAATCAGGGGAAGTCGTGGGGCTTCTCGGTCCAAATGGTGCAGGTAAAACCACAACATTCTATATGGTCGTTGGACTCACCCCCCCTGACAGTGGACGAGTTGCACTCAATGATGAGGACGTTACCACCGCTCCTATGTACGTGCGAGCGAGAAAGGGGATAGGCTATTTGCCACAGGAACCATCGATTTTTCGAGGGCTCACTGTGGAACAGAACATTCTAGCCATCCTAGAAACGCTGAACCTTTCTCGCAACCAGAGGAAACACCGGGCAACAGAGCTCTTGGAAGAGCTAAACCTAACTCCATTAGCGAAATCGCCGGCACATACTCTCTCCGGCGGAGAGCGCCGAAGGGCTGAGATTACCCGAGCTCTAGTCATATCACCGTCGTTCATGTTGCTCGACGAACCATTTGCCGGGATTGATCCGATCGCAGTTACAGACATTCAAGAAATTATTTTTCATCTAAAGGCCAGGGGTATCGGCGTCCTAATAACCGACCACAATGTTCGTGAGACCTTACGTATTACTGACCGAGCCTACATCGTACATGATGGAGCTATTTTTCGAAGTGGGACACCAGCCGAACTCGCCAACGACGAGGAGGTCAAACGTATCTACCTTGGTGCTGATTTCCGTTTGGACTAGAATCGTATTTAATTCTTCACGCCATTATCATTGGTAAGAAGCCCCATGGCATTGAACCAACGGTTACAGGCACGACTTTCTCAAAACCTAGTATTGACACCTGCGTTGCAGCAGGCCATCAAGCTGCTTCCGATGTCCACACTTGAGTTAGTAAACCTCCTAACCCAGGAAGTAATCGACAACCCAATGCTTGAGGAAGTCTCGTCAGAAGAGGCTCAGACAACCGAAATCAACGAGCAGTCTGACATGTCTGACACACAGGAGCCAGACACCGAATCCCCCACGGCCTGGGAAGACACTGACTTCGAATATTTCTTTAGCGATTACTTGGAGGATGGCTATCGAAACAGTCCCCCGCAGGGGCACCAGGGTCCCCCTCCGATGGAACAGACACTGTCTGTTCAAGATTCACTAGCCGATCATTTAGCGTGGCAGTTGTTTTTGCGGTGCGGAGACCATGACGAAACGGAAAGGGAAATCGGTTTAGCGATCATCGGTAATTTGGATGAGGACGGCTACCTGGTGGCCTCAGTGGAAGAAATAGCTGCTATGGGCAACTGGCCTCTAGGGTCCGTGGGAGCCGTGCTAGAACTGATTCAGAGCTTCGACCCTATCGGTGTCGCAGCACGGGGACTTCAGGAGTGTTTGCTGCTTCAGATTCAAGATTTGGGCCTAACCAACACGGCAAGCGAGACCATTGTCAAAGAACACCTAAATCTCCTCGAAAACCAAGAGGCCCCAAAACTCGCTCGCCTCCTGGGACTTCGCACCCACGAATTGAAGAGCCATATCGACATTATTCGCCGCCTAGATCCAAAACCGGGCAGCCGTTACAACCCGGCTTCCAGCCAATACGTTATTCCTGATGTTTATGTTGTTAAGGAAGAAGAAGGGTATCTCGTCAAGTTGAACGAAGACGATATGCCGCAACTGAGGATTAGCCCGTTCTACAAACAATTGCTGAATAAACACCAAGGCCACAGCGACGAAACACGAGCATATGCGAGAGAGAAGTTTCGCTCCGCATTATGGCTTCTTAAATCGGTTGACCAAAGACAGAAAACCATCTCAAAGGTTGCCACCAGTATTGTCACATTCCAAACCCCATTTCTTGACCGCGGCATCGAATTTCTTCGACCGCTGGTCTTAAGGGACGTAGCAGATGACATTGGGATGCATGAATCCACCGTTAGTCGAGTCGTTAACCAAAAGTACATCCATACGCCGCAGGGCGTCTTCGAGATGAAGTACTTCTTTCACTGTGGGATTAATAATGCTGTCGGTGAAAGCATTTCATCCATCGCCGTCAAACAACGCATTCGGAAGATAATCGATAGCGAGAACCGCCAACGCCCCCTGAGCGATTCACGTATCGGTAGCGCTCTTCAGGCAGAGGGCCTGAATCTTGCTCGACGCACCATTGCAAAGTATCGAGAGGAGTTGAAAATTCCAACATCAAGCCGCCGTAAAGTGCTGTTTTAATTTCTGTTACTTTCAAATGGCCTTACAGGTCAAGGCACCAGCCGATGCTGGGACCTTACGATTAGAGGGCAGGCTCAAGGCGGACAACCAGAACTGATTTGTGAAGAATCAAGCTTGCGGATTGTGCTACAGCGTGAGGCCAGTGTATGCCAACCAACAACTCACCTAGGTTAAGCGAAGGTAAAGCGGTCCGATTTGTAGTCGTGACCGGTCTCTCCGGGGCCGGAAAATCTGCTGCCATTCGAGCGTTAGAGGATCTCGGCTACCTGTGCGTTGACAACCTCCCTGCAGTACTAATTCCAACCCTCGCAAACCTTGCAGCAGGGCAGGGGTCGCTCTACGATGCGGTTGCCGTCGTAGTCGACGTAAGGGATCGCCTCTTTTTTGACCAGTTTACAAACGTGTTCGACTCTTTGAAGAGTCGAAGGGAGCTAAGTACTTGGCTTATCTTCCTCGAAGCCTCAGACGCTGCTCTCGTGAGACGCTTTAGTGAAACCCGACGACCTCATCCACTGGCACCAACCGGCTCCGTCATAGAAGGTATTTTGGCAGAACGGCGACGCCTAACGAAGATCAAAGACATGGCGGACCGGGTTCTTGACACTTCTAACTTCACCGTGCACGAATTACGCAGCGCATTCGGGGAACTGTTTGAAGGCCGTGATAACAACCGTAGCTTGACAGTGACGCTGTTAAGCTTTGGCTACAAGTATGGACTTCCTCCAGAATTAGATCTCTTGTTCGACTTCCGCTGCTTACCTAACCCTCGGTTTGTGACCGAACTGGAAGATCTTACTGGTCACCATGCCGCTGTTAGAGACTACGTACTCAAAGCTGAAACAACTCCCCCGTTTGTAGCAATGACGACCGACTGGTTGCGTTTTGCCATTCCAAAATATCAGAAGGAAGGGAAGAGCTACCTAACTATCGGCGTCGGATGCACAGGAGGCCGTCACCGTTCAGTAGCTATCGCGGAATATCTTAAGGACCAATTGACTGACATTACGGGAGTGTTCTGGAGGGTTAAACACCGGGATGTCTCACTTCAAGTCTAAAACGATAGTACTATTCACGCTGCGACCTTGGGGAACTAACACGAGCCCAAAGGTGCTCGTATAAAGCTGAGAAAAAAGAATGAGAGTCGACAAGCCTTGGGGCTATGAGTTGCGATGGGCACTGACCGACCGATATGTTGGCAAAGTCATTCATATCGACGCCGGTCAAGCCCTAAGTCTCCAGTACCACAACGTTAAGGATGAGACGATCCTCGTCTGGAGCGGTCGGATTCGCTTCGAAATCCAACATGAGCACGGTAATACGGTCAAAGAGATGGGTCCAGGCGATAATGCCCATATCACGCCAGGCACGGTTCACAGAATGACGGCTATCGAAGACACGGATATCTTCGAAGTTTCAACTCCAGAACTTGAAGACGTGGTTCGCCTCGAAGACCGTTACGGCAGGAGCACACAAGGCAAACCTGGATAAAGCTGTGTCGGCAACAACAGGACGACAGCACCTCAGAACGGGATGTCGTCCTCAGTCAGCTCCGGCGGAGCAGCTCCAGGGCTAGTGGCCGTTGCCGTTCCTTGAGGCTCGCCCCCGCCAACTTCACTTGCCCCTGAACTACGCCCTCCGAGTAATACAACCCTGTCAGTTCTAACTTCCGTTGTGTACCGCTTACTTCCTTCCTTGTCCTCCCATTGACGAGTTTGGAGACGACCTTCGACATAAATTTGTCGCCCTTTCGTCAGGTATTCGCTCAGGGTCTCAGCCTGTTTGCCCCAAACCACAACACGGTGCCACTCGGTTCGTTCCTGCCGCTGGCCAGAGGTTCTGTCGTTCCAAACCTCTGTGGTCGCCAAGCTCAAAGTGCTAACTGCCGAGCCCCCAGCTGTATAACGAACCTCGGCATCTTTTCCTATGTTGCCGACCAATATGACTCTATTTACAGTTCCCATAGTCCTTCCGAATTCTTGCCACCAAGGCCGCCGAACGAGAAACCTTCCACATCCTACTGTTGACCTTGAGCAAGTCGGTCAAGAGCTTGTTGGGCTAAATTCGACATGTTGTTGTCTGGATAATTCTCCACAACCAATTCAAACACCTCCCGAGCTGAATCTGGTTCTTCCAGTCGTTCCAGTGCCAACCCGCGTTTATATAATGCTTCAGCAACAACATCCCCATTAGGATAATTGAGCACTACCCGGTCAAATGCATCGGCCGCATCTTGAAAACTTCCATCCGCATAGTAGTTTTGACCGATAAAAAATTGTGCATCGTCTGATAAATCTGATCTGGGGAATGTACTAATGTAAGCCTCAAACCCTTGAATAGAAAGAGCCCATTGGCCGGTTGTGTAATCAGCATAGGCCGTATCGTAAAGACGCCTGGGAGATGATCCCGGAGCAATAGCCATCATTGGTGCAGCTGGCGCAACCAAATTGCCCGCCAGCTCGGCGTCCGGATCATCCGGATCGAGCGGAGGCTGCGACTGCAGCATGACGGGTACTGCCATACGTAGTGCCTCAAACTCCTGGGAGAGTGATGAAATGCGAACATTAGTCTCATCAACCTTCTCACGAACTATACGAACTCCACCGGTGACGTCATCGACCAGCAACCGTTGATCGGCAAAAGCCCGACGGACGTCATCCGCTTGAGCCTCCAGAGCCGCCAACAAAGTCTGGACCGAGTTCCCCAATGACCCAAGCATTAAATGCAATCGTGCGGTCTCCTGCTCCAACTTACGGATGTCCGCCATTATCTGTTGGTGTTCCCTATCAGCACCTATCACCGGTTCAACGGGGAACGGCAATAACGCTAAAACCAAAACGCATGTCAGGGAAAGCCGCTTCATATAATCCCTCCCGGTCAAGTGTCCAGCTGGACTTCCTTATGCCTGGCAAAGTTGCCGCATTAGCCTGAATTTTAACGTATCCAACGCTGTTCGCAGTGAACTTTGCTACCTGTCGGTAATAACAAAGTGTGCGCGGCGATTTTCAGCCCAAGCCCGGTCATCGTGACCAGGGTCAAATGGGAATTCTTTGCCGTAACTGACCGTTCGAACTCGAGTCGGATCCAGTCCAAGCTCCACCAAATACTGTCTGGTTGCTAAAGCCCGCCGCTCCCCAAGTGCCAGATTATACTCAGGCGTTCCGCGCTCATCGCAGTGTCCCTCTATCGTCACAATCCAGTTGGGATATCGGCGAAGCACCTCTGCATTGGCTTCCACGACTCTTTGAGCCGACGCGTCTAGTCGAGAACTATCCAATGAGAAGTAAGCAGGATCGAGAGGAGAGTCTCGATTAAGTTCTTCCAAGGATCGTGATGCGAACTCATCCTCTGGCACCACCGGGGGAGATACTCGTGGAGCAATCGGTGGCGGTGGTGGCGGGGCTGCTTCGGAAAACTCCTCTGCTGGTGGGGAAGGGACACTGTCTGGCACGACAGGCGGCGGGTTATCAGAGCAGCCACCCAGGATCAAAAGCACCATCACCCAGGCTATCCCAAGCCAATTCCTCCGACTACCTCGTGTGCCTGACATCAACGCGCTCCTTTCTTGAGCCAACCGTATTCCATTTCTTGTATAACATCCGAACTGGGAAAGTCTTTACCGCGACCAGCTCGGCATTTCGTTATTTCCAGATGACGTTATTCGACGAAGGCCATTTCCATCCCGTCTTATCGTATAGATTTGTTTCAAGCCACTCCCTCGGGTCGACATAAAGGCCACATGACGGCCATTGGGCGAGTAAGCCGGGCTTTCGTTTGTCCCAAGACCAAAGGTAAGCTGCCGAATCTCGTTGGTTGCTAAATCTAAAACCTTAATGTCATGGCCTGGCCCAGTGCGGGAAGAATAGGCGATCTCGTTAAATGGAGGAGGGGACCATGTTGGCCGGTCGCAATAAGTCTCGTAGGTTAACCGGCGAAGACCGGTACCATCTACCCCAATAACGTAAATCTGAGGGGTGCCTGTTCGGTCTGATGTGAATGCAATTTGCTGACTATTTGGGGACCAAGTGGGGCTGGTGTCGATTGCTGGGTTGTTTGTTAGGCGTCGCAGCCCACTTCCATCAACGTTTGCCACGTAGATATCATTATTGGCGTCACGGCTCGAATTAAACGCAATCATACGCCCGTCCGGTGAAAACGCCGGCAAGAAATTCTGTTCCCGACTATTTCCAGACATGGGGTTACTCAATCGCCCCTCAAAGATATGAGAAATCGAAACGTCCGGAAAACCGGAAAGCCAGGACGTGTACGCTATCGAGCGTCCGTCTGAAGACCAAGCAGGGTTCGTGTTAAGGCCTCGGTTAGCGGTCACTCGACCCACATTAGCTCCATCGTAGTCAGCCAGATAAATCTCCTTCACGGGTCTATTCTCAACTAAACCCAACACTGTCTGGCTATCTCTATCCGACACGAAAGCCAAGCGAGTTCGAGCAACCCCCTGCAGCCCTCGCTGGGTGCGGTGGATCTCATCTGCTAACTGATGGGCGTACGCCCGAAGATTGCGGTTTGAGCCTGTGTAAACAACACCGAAGGCAGATTCAAGGGATCTGACAGAAAACAGCCTAGCCGAAACTTCGATCTGACCATCACCAACTGCGGCGACGGTACAACTGACAACTCCATCAGCCCCCAACTCCTGCCATCGATCAAACGGTAGATCTATGATCGAACGAGCGGAAGGAATCGTGCCGTACACGTCACGAGGAATCAGTCTGAACTCACCCTCAAAGTCCAGATCGTTCCACAGCACTTCGGCAATCACCGTGGCAGCGTCAGTTGTGGCCGTATCACGCGTGAGGGCCAGACAATCCGGAACCGCGAAACTTGGTTGCGCCCCTATACTGTCCCCAATAATCAAACTAACTTCATCCTGCTGGAGGGATACGCTGCCGAATGCCGTCATGACGACCGCAGCCACTACAACCCCGGTGAATGCTGTCACAAAAACACGGCGTGAAATCTTGGTCAAAATGAGAACTCCTGCCTTTGAGGTCGTATTTACCGTTGCTACATCACTCAACTATAGACAGCGTCAATACAGGAACCTCGCAATCATTTACCCATGACAAACAACTCATGGCTGGTACTGAAAATTTAAGTGCACCGTTAGGCTGTCATCAGGAAATGGAGTGGGCAATTGAGGCAATTGGGATATCAACATTAGGGCCCGTTCAGCGCTCTGGTCGAGAGCAAAATAGCCACTGCTTGTCTCTTTCATCACATCAGTAATTCGACCGTCGCGCTGTATCGTGAATTTCATCATCACCTGACCCGCCACCCTCTGCTGATTGTTCCAGCGTCGACGGATTAACTCGACCATGACACTGAGGTACTCAGGACAACAAAAATCACCCACATCAAGATAGCCGCCGCCACCGAGGCCTCCAGCGGAAAGCCCTAAACCAAGACTCTCAACTCCCGTATCGGCCAGCGCAGTTCCTTCCCGAAGCATCGCACCCCGAGTGGGGGTCCTTCCTCGAGATTCCTCTGGGGCAGATTCCACGGAGACATCACGCTCCACGCGTCGTGGTGCCTCTGGAACAGGCAGAACCATTTCCGGCGGCGCTTCAACGGGAGGTTGAATCCATTGGGCCTGGTCAACTTCGTCTAAAGGTAAAAGTTCCTGGACGGGCCTCGCCGCTAGCGCCGTCTGTCCTCCTGAAGTAGGGCCTGCGGGCCCACCCAAGCTGATGGTCATTACTTCCGCGCTGACCAAACCATCGATACCACCTAAGAAACCTGATGGAAATAGGAAGATAGCCACCATGAGAATCAGGTGACCAGCTAAAGAGATCAAGCACGTCCTGAGCAAATCATCAGGCTGGCCGGCTCGAAGGATGGGTGCAAACGGGTTCATGGCTCTTATTGGGACTCCGGCAGGAACTCCGTGACTAACCCAACATTCTGGACACCACCTGCTTTCAGTTCGTCGATTACGGACATCAACTCCTGAAAGGTAATTTCTCGATCCCCCCTCACGAAAATATTTCTATCTGCCTGATTGGCAAGCTCTTGGCGCATGCGTTCATCAAGCACGTCAACTCCCACAGGTTCATCGCCGACTTGAACAATCCGGTCTGAACGGAAAGAAACAGGAATGGTCACGAACAATCTCTCAGCTAGCAACTGGTCGGCACGACGAGCAACTGGCAAACTAACATCCAGCCCCCTCTGCATCATCGGGGCCGCAACCATAAAGATGATCAACAGGACAAGCATCACATCCACAAGCGGAATCACATTGATCTCGGACAGTGAAGTTGCAACTCGCCGGTGCCCCCTACGCTTTCGACCGAATGCACTTTCTGAACCGTTCTCTTGAATCTTTGGCATCCAACACCTCGTCCGGGTCTCCAGCTGGAGCAGGGTCTACGTAAAATTCCTCTCAGCGATGCTCAGAAACTCGAGAGAAAAGTCGTCCATCGCCGAAAGAAAAAGCTTAACTCGGTTCGTTAAGTGATTATAAAAATATACAGCCGGTATCGCCGCGGCTAAACCAGCCGCTGTGGCAATGAGCGCTTCGGCAATACCTGGAGCGACAACCGTCAAATTCGTCGAACCCGTCCCTGCGATTCCCTGAAAGGCCGAAACAATCCCCATCACGGTGCCAAAGAGACCGATAAAGGGGGTAATGCTCGCTGTCGTCGCTAGAAGATGCACACGGTGTTCCAATTTATTAGCCTCTGTAGCCGAAGCCCGTATAAGCGCTCGGTCTAAAGCGTCAAAGCTTCTCAACATCGGCCGTCCCTGCTCGTCTCCATCCACCTGACGCAACTGTGCGTTTAGCTCGGCATAACCCGCCTGAAACACACCGACAAGTGGGCTCCGGCTCAGAGACTGGCAAACCGACTGTACTTCTGAGAATTTTTTACTACGACGAAAGACTTCGAGAAAACTTGAGGTTTGACTTTCTGATATGCGAAAGTGCCAGATTTTTTGCAGGAGTATCGCCCAAGACAGAACAGAAAAGGCTATCAGGATAAGCAGCACTAGTTTAGATAGTGCACTTGATTGGGCAATCCACTCGAAAACCCCTCCATCAAGGCCACTGTCAGCCTCAGCCAAGACCTGGGCCTGCAGGGCAATGGCGAAATAATCAAGGGTGGCCACGTTCCCTCCGCTATTAACGGACGCCATAGCCGGAAAACTGGCATTCTTCGGCGGACGTCAAGAAAATTAAATCAATACGGGCTGGAAGGAGGCAGGGAGCAATACTCACGCGATGAAACAGCCAAACCCACCAGCACCTAACACCATAACACTGCAACCCAGTGCGCCGCCGGGCGGCATGGGTAACAGTCCAAGGAGAGCAGAAACATCCCGCTCGCCCAAACAAGCGCCGCTGGGAGAAGCGCAGGGGACGCATTTTAGCATGGGCAAAGAACGGCTGTCAAATTAGCGATCCAATGTTACCATGACTCGGGCCAATTGGGAGAAGGCATCTGAACTGCCATGATACGTTTCCTGCGCATTCGCGATCTAGCCGTAATAGACAAGCTAGAACTGGAACTTCAAGCAGGCCTGACCATTCTTACGGGGGAAACAGGAGCGGGAAAGTCTATTGTCATTGGTGCCCTTAGCCTGCTCCGAGGCGCCCGAGCGTCTGCTAACTTGGTCCGAACCGGGGCCGACCGAGCTGTCATCGAAGCAATCATTGAAACGAAGGACGGCAGGGAACAACTACTGCGTCGCGAAGTGTCAGCCCAGGGCCGCAGCCGGGCCTTCGTTGATGACCAGTTAGTCCAGACTGCGAAACTTCGAGAGGTTGGTGCATCCTTGCTTGACCTCCACGGCCAGCATGAACACCAAGTCCTACTGGATTCCAGTAGCCATCTTGAGATGCTGGACCAGCACGGAGGCTTCGCTTCTCTACGACAAAAGGTCAGCGAATCTTTTACCAGCTGGCGGCAGGCCAACAACCTATTAGAGAAGGCCCGAGCAGAGGACGCAACCCGATCCGAGCAAATTGATACATTATCACTTCAGCTGGAACAGATTGAGGAAGTGGACCCAGGAGAAAACGAAGACACGCTGCTCCAAGCCCAGCGGCAGGTTCTTGCACACGCAGGCAGACTCCAATTGTTGTCCGCTGAAAGTTACAACGAACTCTACGAAGGGGATTATGCAGTCCTAGACACCCTTGATGGCATTTGGAAGAAAGTAGAGGAACTAGCTGAGATCGATCCATCTTTTGCAGCCCACCTCGAAACAAGGCCCACAATCGTGTCACAACTGCAGGATCTTGCCTATGCCTTGCGAGGCCACATCGAAAACATCGACGCATCCCCAGAACGATTACAAACAGTGGAAGACCGGCTGGCTAAACTTGAACGCCTAAAGCGGCGATATGGGCTCTCCCTAGCCGACATTTCTACTCATCGAAGCGAGCTCGCTGCAAAGTTAGAACAACTCGCCCACGGGGCCAATCTAGATGCAGTCATAGCGAAAGCTTCATCCGCTCGGGAGGCCTACCTAGAGGCAGCCACCAAGCTCTCAAACAAACGGCATGCCCAGGCCCCCCAGTTAACCAAGGCGCTCGAGAAAAGCCTGACTAGCCTTGCAATGGCACACCCGCGCTTTGATGTGGTCTTTGGAACGAACGGATGCGAGGAATCCAGTTGGACTGAAAAGGGCGTTGACCAAGCAGAGTTCTATTTTTCCGCCAATCCAGGCGAGAATCTCCGCCCATTGGCCCGCATTGCTTCTGGAGGCGAACTTTCTCGGGTCATGCTAGCCATTCGAACTGTGACCTCTACCGAAGACGAAGGCCGAACTCTGGTCTTCGACGAAGTAGATGCCGGTATCGGCGGTAAGGCTGCCGAGCGGGTAGGTGCTAAGCTCAATGATCTGGCTCGCCATTTCCAGGTCATCTGCGTCACCCATCTACCCCAGATAGCAGCTTACGGAAATAGCCATCACAAGGTGACCAAGTCGGTACACCGTGGAAGAACCACTACCGTAGTCGACAAACTCAAGGACGACGCACGTGCATCGGAAATCGCACGAATGATGACGGGAACCCACGTCTCGGAAAACCTGCTTCAGACCGCCAGGGAACTCCTGTCGCACGAAGACAAACGCTCTCAGGACCGTTCAGACAAAGCCCCCGAACATTGACACTTGGAAACGGGTTATAGTGAAGAATTAGAGGATACCTGGCTGTGCCCAAGAAGTATTACATCGACACTTTCGGTTGTCAGATGAATGTCCATGACTCAGAACGCCTAGGCGGCCTCCTAGACCAGGCTGGGTATGAGGCTACAAGTCAACCGGAGGACGCCGATCTGATCGTGATAAACACGTGTAGTGTGCGGGAACGCGCTGAAGAGCGCCTCTACACCGAATTGGGAATGCTCCCAGTGGGTCCATCAGGACAGAAACCTATCGTTGCCGTCACAGGCTGCGTTGCCCAACAAGAAGGAGAGGCTCTATTAAAAAGGGGACAAGACGTAGACTTGGTCGTCGGCACTCAGGCATTGAGCCGGTTGCCGGCAATGGTTGACAGCCTGGCACAGGGAACTCCAGAGCGAGTCGACATTAACCCCTACGACAATGTTTCATTTCCACTTGGTGTCGCACGCCGGCACGACCCTGTCAAGGCCAGCGTCACGGTCATAGAAGGCTGCAATGATTTTTGCACCTTCTGCGTTGTTCCGTATACACGTGGACACGAACGCATGCGACCGGCACATGAAATCGTTAAAGAGGTGGGTATCGCCGCCCGGGAAGGCCACCGAGAGATTCACCTACTTGGGCAAATCGTGAACCACTACCAAGCCCCAGACATAGCCGGATGTGACTTCTCCTCGCTACTTGAATTGGTACATGAAGTACCTGGGGTTGAACGCATTCGATTTTCGAGCCCCCACCCTAGGCATGTCACCCCCCGAATGATCGCCAGCATGCGAGACCTTCCGAAAGTCTGCCGCCACCTACACTTGCCCGTCCAATCCGGGTCAACCACAGTACTCACTCGAATGCGACGGCGTCACACCAGGGAAGAATACTTGGACCTTGTCGACAACATTAGGGAAGCCATTCCAGACATCGCGATTTCGACCGATGTCATTGTCGGCTTTCCGGGTGAAACCGTGAAAGATTTTGAGGAAACGCTCAGTCTGACTAGGGCGGTTCGCTACCACAGTATGTTTTCCTTCAAGTATTCGGAGCGGCCCAACACCCTCGCTTCAAAGAGACTGCAAGACGACGTAACAGCTAAAGAGAAAACTCGCCGCATCGTCTCTCTCCAAGGGCTGCAGAAAGAACTCCAAGCCGATATTCACAGTCGGTCGATAGGTTCCACTGTTGAAGTTTTGGTGGACTCCACCAGTCGCAGAAGAGACTCAGAGTTGGCAGGAAGAACCAGCGGAAACACGGTCGTGAACTTCGCAGCTCCGAAGGACATACTAGGATGCTTCGCTAAAGTGAAAATCACCAAAAGCGGTCCATTCAGCCTTTACGGTCAACTAGTTCAAGGCACAACAACAGTTAGGAAAACCGCCACCCCAGCGGAAGCAATTCAGGTTCATTCACGTTGATGAAAGGGTCTTAGCTGATGGAAGTCGAAATGTCGATCAGGGGCCTCATGGTGGACCCCCTCACAAATATGCCAATTGTGATGCTCCACGACCCGAATGGAGAACGAGTCCTGCCCATCTGGGTCGGGATCTTCGAGGCAAATTCGATAGCGCTACAAATCGAGAATGTGCCATCGCCTCGCCCCATGACCCACGACCTTCTCCGAAATGTGATTCAGGACCTTAGGGGTGAGGTAACAAAGGTTGTCGTGAGCGATGTCAAAGAAAGTACTTTTTATGCCACCATTCACCTTCGGGTAGCAGACAAACCTGTAGTGATCGATGCTAGACCAAGCGACGCGATCGCGCTAGCACTGAGAGCGAAAGCCCCGATCTTCGCCGAAGAGACTGTCATTGAAAAGGCAAAATCCCTGGAGGGCAAGCCTGCGGAAGGCGACTCAGAACGCCTCCAGAAATGGCTAGAGAACCTCGACTCAGAGGAACTGGGCAAATACAAAATGTAGTGGTATAACGATAGCAGACCCCAACACCTTGACAGTCATGCATTAGCTCCTTACAATTGCAACTATACCTTGGCTGCAATCAACACGGTCTCAAGAACAGAAGCCTGCAAACGTCACCGACTGGCTAATCCAGTTGGAATGTCGGCAATTGAAGTGTCCATATTGGTTCAACTACCGAAAGTAACATCTACCTTGCACTTGAAAGACCCTGACTAGGTTATGATTGTCGCAATCGCCAATCAGAAGGGCGGCGTTGGCAAGACAACCACCGCCATTAATTTGGCTGCCGCCTTGTCGCTCCGCGGTGAGAAAACCCTACTCATCGACCTCGATCCTCAGGGAAACAGCACCCTGTCATTCCTAGACCGAGGCATTATTTCAAAATCTGTCTATGATGCCTTCGCTGACCCCGACTGCAGTCTGGTCGACGTAGTGCTCCCAGCCAAACAGCAAGCAAACCTCTCAGTGGCTCCGTCCCAGATTTCTCTTGCCAAACTTGAAGCTAGGTTAATCGGTGAACTGGACGCGCACTTTAAACTCAAGGATCTCCTGAACCCTCTTCTCAGCGATTACCCTTACATCGTCATTGACTGCCCGCCAACGCTTGGACTCCTGACCGTCAATGCTCTTGTTGCTGCCTCCCATCTACTGATCCCTATCCAGTCATCTTACTTTGCCCTTGAAGGCACCGATGACCTGCTTGAGACCATTGAAAAAGTGCGTGGCCGGGCCAACCCCAGCCTAGAGATGATAGGTGTCTTGATCACCATGCACGACCGAAGGACGTCCCTGGGACGAGACATTCAAACCCAGATCAACAAGGTGTTCGGCAACAAAGTATTTAAAACTGTGATTTCCAAGAACGTCCGACTGGAGGAAAGCCCGGCTTATCGAGAATCCATCTTTTCATTCGCGCCAGACTCAAAAGGCGCGTCCGATTACTACAGTTTATGCGAAGAGGTTATTGACCGTGCCTAGACGAGGACTTCCCAGCGCTGTGTCTATGCGTCATGACGAACATTACGTTGAAGCTCTGGCTGCATCTTCAGGGGCTCCGATAGGACGCATGGTTCCTATAGAACAAGTGGACCCCAACCCGGACCAGCCACGACAAGTGCTCGGGGATCTGTCGGAACTAATGGCCTCAATCGCCGAGAAGGGTATTATAGAGCCCCTGATCGTCAGACAGCGCCGC
>DEAE01000019.1:59278-69398 GCA_002347025.1 Acidobacteria bacterium UBA2990 | reverse complement strand
ACCGGTCCACTCAAAAGGGCCTCCGCCCACGCCAGGCGTTTCATCCACACCAGACCACTTCACAAATGCTTTGTCGCCGTCCTCATCAGTAACGATGCAATAGCCGTGAAGTCCCTGTGAAAGGCCATTCACGATATCATTCACTCCGGGGCACACCACTTGAGTTCTGTCCAGAAAGCCACCAGAGGTATCATTCAGAAATACACCATTGAATCCCCCGACAAAGAAAATATGCCCTTCCTCAAGTTCATGGAGGGTACCGGCGCCTTGGGCACCGAACGTTCCCCGGTAACTACCCTGTTGCGCCAGTTGGGCCTCTGCGGTCTGAGCACCGATCAAGAAGATCACGAGTCCAGCACAACAACCAAGCCGATTAAGATATTTCATCACGAATTCTCCTATATAAGGCAATAGACAGCTTTATAGTTTGTATATTCAACAACTATTTTACATAGCACGATGTCAGACAATCTACCGACCACTGTCCCCTAGCATTTGGTCTGAATGCCATCCGAAAAAAGCCTCCGACGGACTCCACTTCCTAACGGTTGGCTTAGAGTGCAACGCGTGGTGTTTACTAACTAGCGGGGATGGTTGGCTTGCCACTCACGAGCAAGAAGCTCTGATTCGACCAGCTGGTCAGGAGTCAGGCGAGCCGCAACCCGATCACGCGCACGGACCGCCTTCTGCCATAATGCACCGGTCGCCCGTGAGACCGTAAGACTGCTCCACAGGTGTGCTTGCATATCGTCCTGTGTTACGCCGAGACCATAAGCGTACATGGTTCCAAGACTCCACAAAGAACCAGGGTGACCCTGGTCAGCACCCAAACGATACCAGCGCACGGCTTCTAACGTGTCCTGCGGCACGCCTATACCAGTTTCATACCTGGTTCCAAGAGTCAGTTGAGCGCTAGGATCTCCTTCCTCAGCTCGAGCACGGAGGTCCACAAACCACTGTCGGTCTGATGATTGTCCAAGGGCAGGAGCACCCGCGAGCAGAATAAGCCCAGTCACAACAAACACGCCTACCACGCTCACTCGTCGCATAATCCAACCGGGCTTCTGGAACCATCCTCACACTTATCTTGGAACCGTCAAGCTGAAGAACTCGTCACTGACTTGCAGCACGCCTCATTTGAAACGGTTTACTCCCGGCCACCCCGGCCAACACCGCCGACCACGAATAGCCTTCCTGACCAGCTTCCTTCACGATGCGGCGCACCGCAGGGGCGTCATAGAATTCAAGCCCCCGCCCGAGCGCATACGTGAGAACCCGCTCCGTAACGGTGGTTACAAAGTTCTCGCCACGATCCACAAAAGCCCGCCTGAGAGTCCCTGGTCCATCCACCGGAGTGCCATCGTTCAAAGTACCCGTAGCATCGATCGGAGTGCCAGCATCACTAACCTCCCGCCACCGCCCTATCGCATCGAAATTTTCAAGGGCAAATCCAAGAGGGTCCATAACCTTATGGCAACTGGCGCAGGCTGGATTCGCTCTATGCCGTTCTAATCTTTCACGAACCGAACGCGGTTCGAGTCCAGGCTCATCATTCTCATCAAGGGCGGGGACGTCTGGTGGTGGATCAGGTGGTGGCGCACCAAGTACATTCTCTAGTAACCACTTCCCCCGAAGCACCGGGGAGGTACGATGAGCATACGATGTAACAGTGAGAAGGCTACCCTTCCCTAGCAAGCCTCGTCTGGCATCATGAGAACCAGTCAGTGGCACACGTCTGAAGTGGTTGCCATAGACATTATCAATGTCATAGTGCTTAGCTAAGCGCTCGTTCACAAACGTATAATCCGCCGTCAACAGTTCGAGCACGCTGTGATCTTCTCGAATCTGGCTATCCAGAAACAGCGTCAACTCCCGCTCCATCGCGCCACGCAAGTTCGCATCAAAGTCCGGGAAGGCGTAGGGGTCAGGACCTACCAACTGCATATTACGCAAATACAGCCACTGTCCGCCGAAGTTGTCTACTAGAGCTCTAGCCTTTGAATCGCCAAGAAGTCGCTGCACCTGGGTCCTTAGGACTTCTGGATCTCGCAGTTGTCCTTTTTCAGCCACCGCAAGAAGTTCGTTATCCGGGATACTGCTCCATAGAAAGAACGATAATCGGGAAGCCAGTTCAATATCGCTGACCGCGTAGGATTCGCCAGGCTCGATATCCTCAGGGTCATACTCTCGCCGAAAAAGAAAATCTGGACTCACCAGGATCCGCCGCAACGCCATCTCAATCCCAGAATCGAAATCTCCCCTGGCTCGGCCTCGATCAAAAAATCGAAGAAGCATCGCTACCGTGTCGTCTGACACAGGTCCTCGAAAGGCCCTGCGGGCCAATCGGGAGATAATCTCTGTCGCGCACTCTGTTTCATCTGCGCCACTTGCCGGTCGACAAGAAAAGATAAGACGCCTCGGTGGGGTATCTCCACGCCCTGTCACCTCATATGGGCCTCTCAACTCGACGCTGGCGATACCAGGCTCGATCGTCACGTCTCCTGCATACTCGTAGCTCGTGACCGCATAGATGGGCCGCCGCATGCCTTCCAAAGCAGCACCCGATCCGACAAAGCTGACCGCTAGTGTTGCCGGACCTGCTTTCGCAGTAAAACGCACCTCCTGACCATCATCAGACACGTTACGGAGGTCACGACGACGAACGGTTTCACCGCTCCGGACTGAAGGTGCCCCCCCAACCATAAACGACTTAACCAGGCGACCGTCCAGACGAACCTCAAGCTCGTGAGGTTCGAGCATCCCACGAACCCGACCGTCATAGGTCCGCAACAAAAAGATCTTCGCTATGTAATCGCCGTCAAGCGGAAAAAAATAAGGGACCGCCAACCCACCCCTAGAACCAAAAGGGAGATCGTCACTAACCCGCCCGTCCTGTCGCAGATGTTTGTCCACCTCGAACACTGAAGTCGTCGCCTGTAACGAGGGATCCCCTACAGCTAAACGACTGATTTTGCGAGCCGCCGCCAAGTAACGCTCCGTCAGCATCGGCGAAACAGAAAGTACATCCGCAATGTTGTCAAAACCGTATCCAGCATCATCAGGTGGCAACAGGGTTAACGCATCGATCTCAAGCCCCAGTAAATCTCGAACCGCATTGGCATATTCAACGCGATTCAAGCGATGCATAGCCGGTCGTCTCCCGGGATTGGGGTTATCGAACGCAGCCTCGTCAACACGCGCCCCTAGCCAAGCCGTGAGCTGTTCGTAGGTATCCTCATCTGGACGTGGGCGATCCACCGGGGGCATGGAGCGGGTACGGAGTTTCCTGATTACCCTTTCCACCGTAGCCGTTTCATCCAGACTCCATTCGGCTCGGGACAGATCTAACTGCTGTAACGACACCCCACCGTTTGCAGAGCCGTCATTGTGACACCCCACACAGTAACGAGCGAGTATCTCCTGATTTTCAGCGGCTGGATTGCCAGGTTGAGCCGCCAAAGATTCAGGCATGGCTGCGATCAGAGCCATTACAGCCGTGGCGAGGCAACCGAATTGGACGATCCGATGGTTTGATACTGGCATTTGTACTGTCATATCCTCCGGACGGGTTTCGAGACAGATCAGCCGTCACCCAAGCTTAGTGGTCCAACCAGATTCAGACGCCAGATAACTCTCGCAGCTCACCGGTGCTGTCGCCCAACGTTTCCATCGGCACCCCAAGTCGACCCAATAGGGCGAGCTGCAAGTTGGTCAATGGAGTGCCACTTGGGACGCGCAGGTGACGCCCTCCCTTGAGTCCACTCGTGCGTCCACCCGCGATAAAAACTGGGAGGTCTGTGTGTGTGTGCAGATTTCCATCGCTAATGCCAGAACCGTACTGGATCAACACATGGTCTAGCAACGTCCCATCTCCATCCGGCGTAGCCTCCAGCTTACCCATGAAATACGCCACTTGTTCAATGTGATGGCGATTAATTTTTGCCAGCTTCCGAATCTGCTCCGGACGATTCTGATGATGGGAGAGACCGTGGTGAGGGTCAGGAATACCCAGCTCAGGATAAGTTCGAGGACTGAGCTCTCGGGACATCATGAACGTCACCACTCGGGTCAAATCGGCCTGAAAAGCCACGACCTGTAAATCGAACATCAACTTTGCATGCTCCGCAAACGTATCTGGAATACCACCACTGGGCCGAATCAACTCTGGGAGCTCCCGGTCACTTTGGGACTCCAGCAACCGAATTCGACGCTCAATATCCCGAATGGCATCCAGATATTGTGTAACTTTGATTCGGTCACTCGGACCCAGGCTGCGTTGGATGTCGGCCACCTCGTGCACCAACGAATCAAGAATACTGCGATCATCTTCGATGAGGGCCAACCGAGCCTCTGGGGTTGTGTTATCAGTATCTCCAAACAAACGCTCGAAGACTGCACGGGGTTGATTCTCCATCGGAAGTGGGCTGGTTGGGTTACTCCAAGATAGGGTGTTGGAGTAGGCACAACTCCAGCCGGCCTGACACCCACCAATCAACTCATTAGCATCAAGCGCGAGTTCTAAGGACTTCAAGATGGTGTCGTCACCCAACGCTTCTGCCACCATCTGGTCCAGTGAGGTGCCACACCGTATATCGGAACCCTCCGTCTTCTTCGGATGAACACCAGTCAAAAAGGTGGCGGCCGCCCGCACGTGATCACCGCTCCCCTCACCCGGCAACGGAAAAGCCGGTGCGTCATCCAATCCACTAACCACGAGAAGCTTATCCTTAAAGGGCGTAAGCGGTTCAAGAGTGGATGGCAACTCTCCGAGCTGGCCCTCGCTGTCCGGCGTCCAGTGCTCCAAGAGAACCCCATTTGGCACGTAACCCGTGAAAAGTCTTGCTACCGGATTCGCCGGTGAATTCCGAACAGCAGCGAACGCAGGAACCATTCCATCTAATAGCGGTAAGGCTAGTGATGCGCCCACACCACGTAGAAACGTCCGACGAGGTAGCGATTTTTTTGTGATGATCATCGGTCTGGTTTCTCCCCGACTCCCTCGGACAACCCAGAGGGTCTGCAAAAGGCTCCCTGATGCCCCGGATAGGCACACCCATAAAGAACAACCCTTGCAAATCTGGGCCTCCTCCCGCATTATCGAAACCTAATCAAGGAGTGTCAAGGTGTCAATGCGCCCATATCAGTTGCTTTCTGTCTTGATCGCCCTGGTCGTCGCCGGGGCGCTAGCCGGTCTTCCTTCGGCAATTGCAGCCGATCACGATTTGATTGCTGCAGTCAAAGCCGAAGACATGACAACCGTGAAGGAACTCTTAAAGACAGGATGGGACGTCGACAGTCCTCAGGGTGATGGAGGCACAGCCCTCCACTGGGCTGCACACCGAGACAATCTCCAACTGGCTTCCATCCTCCTAACAGCAGACGCTAACCCCAACGTCTCGGATGACCACGGCGTCACATCCCTCGCCCTCGCCTGCCTCAATGGCAGTCCCTCGATGGTCGCCGAATTACTGGAAGCCGGTGCTGATCCAGACTTGGCCAAATCGAGCGGCGAGACTCCCCTGATGACCGCCTCTCGGGTGGGCAACCTAGACGTCGTCAGATTGTTACTAACCGCAGGAGCAGACCCCACAGTCCGCGAACACCGGCGCGGGCAAACAGCCCTCATGTGGGCCGCTGCCCAGAATCACACTGCTGTCGCCAGAGTCCTTCTCGAGACGGGTGCCGGAGCGGCCACACGATCGACCAATGGATTCACCCCTCTCCTGTTTGCCGCCCAACAGGGTAGTACGGAGATCGTGAGGTTGCTGTTAGAGGCCGGGGCTGACATCGATGATGCTGCACCTGACGGCATCGCAGGGGATACCAACGCCCAAGTTCTTTTTCGAGCTGATACCGAGGCCTCAGCCCTATTGGTGGCCATCGACAGCGGTCATCCCCAAACCTCGCTCTTGCTCATCGCCCAGGGCGCAGATCCGAATCACAACGGTGCAGGACGCACCCCCTTACACGCAGCTACCCAGCAGGCCATGCCCACGGTCATCCGGGCACTGCTTGAGGCTGGCGCTGACCCCAACGCCCGCCTCACCAAACGAACACCATATTTATCTCGCTATATCCGCCTAGGCAACGGCCTGGTTCCGTCCCTAGTGGGAGCTACACCGTTCTGGCTTGCCGCCAGCTATGGGGACCTGGAGATCATGCGTCTACTGGTAGCAGCCGGGGCTGACCCGCTCTTACCGTCCAGCGATAACACCACTGCCCTCATGGTGGCTGCAGGTGCCGACTATGTGGAAGGTCAAGACAAATACGGACGCCGATCGTTCGCCGCTTACTACGAAACCTTGCAGCAACGGGCTCTGGACGCAATCAAGTATTGTCTAGAGCTAGGCCTCGATATCAACGCCGTGAATGACAACGGACAAACTCCACTTCATGGAGCTGTTTATTTGGGTGGCACCCTCGTGGTCCCTTACCTTGTGGAAAACGGTGCCCAACTTGATGTCATCAATCACCGTGGCCAAACGCCTTGGATGATCGCCGCTCAAGGCGAATATCGGGCTGGTTCTTTCAACATCCACGAAGAAACGGCACAGGTGCTGGAAGACTTGGGCGCTGACACGACGCTCGGATTTGACCTTGGGATCGACTTTCGAGACAAACTAGCTACCCGCTGATACTGCAGGTGATATTAGGACCACACCCACACGGGAGTCGGGTAGGCATACCAGGCACCTTCCAGACACATCCAGCGACAAGAGGCCGCCACTGGGTGGCACATCCGCTGCCTCTCTCTTGAGAAGTCCGCAGCGGCCACCGTTTAGCTACCTGGTTCTTTGTACAGCAAGTTCCTCCATCCGCGATCCTGCCATAATGTTGTACATTCCGTAGTTCCCTTCGTGGCAGGCAAACTCGTAGATCAAGGCCGCATTTCGCTTCATGGGCAGTTCCACCGTCCAGGGACTAACCCAAATAGTGGGATCGCTCACGGTGAACTCATACAGAAGCGTATCCGAGTCCGAAAGTGTGAAACGTTCAACCAAAGTGAGATTCTCTCCAGTCGAAAGCAGTGGCCGGCCAACCTGATCATGCTTGCCGTTAAATTGAACAGTTTCAACGACCAGTGTCTCACCCTCCCAGTGTCCCCGTGAATCTCCCATCCACTGTAAGATCTGTTCTCCGACATGAGGTCGACCATCGAGTGGGATGACACGCACATCGTGATTCTGCTCGTTCAACAGTGCAACATAACCAGGTATTTGGAATACCTGGACATTATTGTTGTAGCCACCAACACTGATCGGAGGCCCGGCTTTCGCGTGCTGAATACAACGGTCACCAGCGTCTAGGTCCGTCCAAGACTGAGCCGGCTGTGCCCCCCGTCGTACGTCAGCTATCCGCTGGGCCTCGACCGAATCAGCTCGGACCTGAGCGTCCGGCAGCAGCTGTGGGAGCCTGCCATTGGAGGGATCGACGATTAACGAGGTCCGTCTGGTCTCCACAGGGGCAGTACCGCGATCGAGCCAGAAGTTGTTGTAGAACCCTGGCGTTCCGTCCTCACGACGGTCTACTTGGTTACTCGCTGAAGTTAGTTCCGGACCGCGTGTCAACAACCGAGCGTTCCGGTCCAAGATGTCTTGCTCAAGAGTCGCGGCCTCCTCTTCCGTTAGAAAGCCCTGATCTAACTGCCCCTCTGGGCGTTGTAAAGGTGTGATCGTGCGATAGTCCCAAACCCCTTGGAGATCCGGATCGCCCCAAGGTGTCAGTCCGTCTGTCATTGGCTGAGCAGTCACAACCACCGGCATCAAGGCAACCACCACCAGTCCACACACCACACCAACCCATTGGGCCTTCATTCGAACCTCCTGATCTATGACCTTATAACGCAGTCACCAAGCTACTTGTTGCCGTCTCCAGCCTAACCTTGCTGATCCAGTGTTCCTTGTTTCATTCTGACAACTTTCCATACACAAACCCAGTGATGCCATAGCCAACAAGCAAGACCACAAGGCTGGCCAAGGCAACACCAATTTCTCGAGTCCCGTTAAGGACATAGGAAACATCCACTAAAAGAATCTGGGACACCCCGATCACCATCGCTGATCTGATCGGGTTGCCAATGGACTGATTCACCCAGTCGAGAAATAACACCCTTAAGGACAGCGGGAATCGTCAGTCCCAGCCAGAATGGGAACCTGCAGACATGTCCCAATTAATTCGAGGAAGAAACAGGTGGTTCCCCAAGATCATATTCGCCACGATACTAGGCACATGGCACCAACAATTGGTTTAACTCTCCCACCCATTGCACTCTCCTTCTGAACAGCCTAGGCATCGGCCGGTGCACCACCCACCACAGCCTCTGCAAGGAAAGTCCTCTCCGCCGTGACCGCGGTTTACTGGGAAGCTATCATCTCAACCGCAGCCCCGTTTAAGCCGGAAAAGCGTTTCTCTACGGTGTCTCTAGGTGATGCACCGATAGTAGCACCCCCCCCACCGGCACACCAGCAGATTTCAGCGCTTGACAGCTTGCGGCCACAGGAAGACTTCCGAGCCCATCAAAAGAAAAGCCCCAGCGATCATGCCGCCCGGGTTCTTCACTCGTAGGCCTACCAAGCATCAAAACAGCAGGCTTCACAACTAAGCCTGTCTCTTGACCTTCTGTCAATCGGCAAGCTTGCGGTAGGCCAGCCCAATGGTTACCCAGATGGCAAGTATCACGACCACACTCATAGCTGCCGCCATCACACTCCGGTTCCCATTCAGCACATACAGACCATCGACCAATATGATCTGGGACAACGCTATGATCACTCCAGATTTCACAGAGTCACCAACAGCTTGGTTCACCCAATCGAACAGCACTATCCCAATCAGCGACAGAAAAACAGCCGACAACCATGTAGGCATCAGAGGGTTCATGGCCGGGGGCGCTGCGGCAGGAAGATAGAGAAAAGTCACGCCAAGTAGGTTGACGATATATCCAGCGATCATAGCGCCGAGAAGGGGTTTCAGTCTGTCGTTCATATCACTCTCCTTATCGTAGTTAGAGCTAAGATATTCAACTAGGTGAGCCTCCTGTAATCCCATCCAGTCAGCCGCCAACGGCAACCACCTGCTCCCATTGCAACCCTAGGAACGGACAGCCACAAACGTCATTCCACTACCTGCTAGCGCCCAGACAAGTCAGAACGAACCCGGAGCATATAGCTCTGCTGTGATCGCACGGACCTCCCGAACTGCTGCATCACCTCCCTGGCTTCATCCTGCCCATATACTTCAGTCAGCATCGCAGGTCCTGACTGTGCCGGAAGGGCAAAACCCGCCCAGTTGCGAACTGGCACCACTAATAGTGCAGTGGAGATGCCGTTTACGCCCATTTGCCAGAGAGCAGGTCCACCCCAATTTGCCTCATCCGCCGCGGCACGGAATTTAGCTGCCGCGCCAAAAAATTCAACAGGGGATCTCACATCAAATTCGGTGACGGACAAGAGACTGATTTCATTGAAGTTTTCAGGTTGACGAGAGAGTGCCGCGTTCTGCTGGGTAATCCAGCTCCGGATAGACTCAAGATACGGCCCCACCGTCGTCTGGAAATGAGCCCTGGCTCCAGTCCGGTCATTCCATTCCTCATAGGCGTCAAAGTCCGCCCACCGATGATTCCCAGACCTAACCAAATATTGACCCAATGTCTCTCCGTTGACCACTTCAAACCAAGTCCAGTTCCAAGGGTCATTATTCTGCTGTCGCCACTCAACGTGTTGCTTCACTGCCGCTTCAAACTGAGCGGCCATGCCAGGCTTCACCACACTAACAAAGCCTTGAGCCAGGTTCTCGGACTGACCTTGTGCTACCGCAGTGTTCACCGAAAGGCTCACAACCAAGGTGGCCATAACTACCATCACACTCAATTTCATTTACCCCTCCTACCGACTCTGATTCCAGGTCGCACCGTCAGGAATCAATCCGCTGGATTAAACCCAAGATCACGCATCCAGGTCCAATTCGAAAAACGGGTCCTCCGAATATTGCCACCCTCACTATTGCCCCGGGCGCTGGCCAGTATCGCCGAAATAGCCTCACGACTGGCATAAGCATCCTGAACGTCTCTCGCCGGGTAGACCACAATAAAGCTAAATCCGCCGCGTCCAAGGACACTCTG
>DEAE01000019.1:0-58947 GCA_002347025.1 Acidobacteria bacterium UBA2990 | reverse complement strand
GAAACGCATCTCGGACAGTGACCGTCAAGAATTCTCGCAAGGCACGGGCACGGCCTGGATTTGGAAAAATTCTCACTTCTCGAGAAAAATTGACCTCACCCTGCGGTACCCGTCGGTCCTCTGGCATGTACCCATACTCAGGCAAACTCTCTGTGACCTCAGACCCTAAGAAATCCACTGTCTCCCGCATACCGGTGTTGACAAATGGAGTGCTCCGGCGCCATTCCCGCATCGCGCCCATATCTTCCCAACCGTTGTTAAGTCGTGTAGCAATGCGTACGACGCCGTTCTCATTGATTGAGACAAACTCCCGCCACGGATAGCCGTGTTCCCGGCGGTGTTCGATCTGGCGCAACCGAGCAGCTGCAAACGCCTCGCGCTGCCCTGGCTTCACTTGCATATAGTTCACACGGTTTAACACCGGTCCATCCTGGGCTGCTGCTCCAGACATGCCCAAACCACCGGCCAATCCACTCAGTACAAGAATTAAGATGCTTCGTTTCATCATTACCCCCTCCGAAAAGCCTCCAACCCAAGCCCCATGTGCCGAGACCGAGCTTCCAGTTCAAAATTTTATATTTGTGACACACATGTATCACACTGGGAGATATATGCGTCCATGAGTCACCAATACAGAACCCATTCAAAACCTAAACTGTGCCACCCGAAAAAGACCTCACACATTAGGTCCTCTTAGATACAATAAATGCTCCCGATAAGGATCTCACTAGCAGCTGAGGAGTACACTCGATGTCAGCGGAAAACAACATTCAGACGGTCAAACACATGTACGCAGCCTTTAAGCGAGGCGACGGCGAGGCGATGGTCAAATGCTGCGCTGAAAATCTCAAGGTCGTGATCGACATCGGGGTCGACATCATTCCATGGGCGGGAGAGTACGAAGGTCACGAAGGCCTCAGGGAAGAACAACGTCGCATGGCCGACGCAGTAAAAGTCACACATTTCGAGCAACTCGACTTTCTCGCCTCAGAAACTCGAGTAGCCGTTGTTAATGAGGTCGAACTAACCCTCAAGAAGAATGGCCGAACAGTCAGTGTTCCACGATTTGTTCAGATACTGACCTTTAACAGTGCTGGCCAGATAGAGCACGTTTGTCAGGCCTATGATCCAACCGACATTTTAAATGTCTTCCGATCGTAATCGCCGCCGCTTTGTGTGTTCCTAGATACCAAACTAGTTTTCGGTCGAAAAGGCACAGAACCCGAAGATTCAGCCTGCCTTGCCACATCACCCTAGGGCGCCAATCATCTGAGTCGAGTCAAGTCCCCGAGTTCCGAAAAAACACTCCTGCAAGGGCCTCGACCAGGCGTCCTCCCGTGGAGGCCCTGTCCACGACAGGCACCAACGCCGCTCACAGCAGCTCTACTCGGACTTTGGCGCCGCCATTTTGGTTATCCGCCCCACAGACGTATCACCGGCATACAAGTTGTCGTCTTCATCCATGACCCAGTAACTGGCTTCAATGAACTGTCCGACGCCTATTCCCATGCCGTTTCCGACGGCCCCGAGCACCTTCCCCGACCGATCAAGCTTCAGGAACTGACCATCTTGGCCGCTGGCCATCCACGGCTGCCCATGCGAATCAAAATAGAGAGCACACGGTAAGTTGTTCATCTGAAGGGTCTTGAGAAAGCTGCCATCACCAGAATAAACAACAATGCGATAATCTTCTCGATCACCAATCCACACGTTTCCGTTAGTCGGGTCCACAGCAAGCCCATGAGCCGAATTGAACTTACCGGGACCGACTTCATTCCCAAACCACTGATTGATGAACAGACCCTCTTTGTCAAGGTGCAGGATTCTTGAGGCTCCGATGTTATTGGCCACATCTTCTGAATCTGTGTCGTTCGGACTTTCGTTTCCGTGTCCCTGAGCGATATAGACATCCCCATTCGCCCCAAAGGCCACCATGACCGGTTGCCAAAGTAAACGCTGGCCCCTTCCTTCATCCCAATCGCCTCGACGTCCAGGCTCGCCAACGGTTAACAGGAGTTCACCCTCTGGACTAATCTTCATGACCGTCGACCCATTCGTAGCACAGATCCAAACGTTATCCTCTGGGTCAACAGCCATGCCGTGGGCCTTGTCTTGGTAACCGATGACACCGGGGTCCACAGTCAACAGCAGACGAGAGTCTGGCCCAAATTTGAAGAGCTGCGGCCTGCCAGCAACGGCGCGCTGAAAGACCCAGAGATTTTTCTTTGAATCAAGCGCCACCGCTGGCACGCCACCAGGCCCTGGTGGTAATAGCTCAAGGTAGCTGAACGTGTAACCTAGCTTCTGTTCCCACTGAACCCGTTGTAAATCCTGCCGTGTCCGACCATCCTTTTTCCCACAAATTGGCGAACGACCACACCCAGGTGTATCTCCAGAGGATGTGTAATAGCCAGCAAGCTCATCTCGCGGGATAACCGTCACGGTTCCATCAGCATCGACTCGCGTTCGCCCTCCCGGGTCGGGAAATGATCCTTGCAAAAACCACCCGGGTGAACCATCGGCTGCCGACCCTTCAGTTGGTCCCTGGCCCTGAGAGGCTCCGTCAACCGAAGCGATACTTGTAGCGAAGGCGAGAGCCAGAGCGACCACGCCAAGGAGACTAAATTCTCTCATCTTCCCCCTCCAGATTTTCCATCTCTCTCGATCGACCAACCATTCTGGACTTCAGCTTTCTTCCCCTACCGAACCAAGCCCAAGTCACCCTCGACCAGTCAAGAGCCATAAAGCTGCTTATGTTTACATCGATCCTACTGCCGCCTAACCGTACTCTTCAATGGAACACCTCCGAGACGATCTTAGGCATTATCGCCTCAGACACGGTAGGTCTAACTCGATCATCCATTCAACTCATATTGACATGAAAGAAGTTTCAGCAGAGCATCTTGGCGTATCCTCAATCTCAAGGCCGGAGACTAGACAATGGTAAATCGACGCCAGTTCATTTCCAGCGCAGCCATGGGAGTCGCAAGTCTCTCGAGTGGGCCAGCCCTGTTTGCTGCAGAATACGACCTCATCATCAAAGGTGGTCGTGTCATTGACCCCTCTCTTCACGTGAACGCCGTCTTAGATATTGGGATCAGTGGAGGTCGTATCGCCTCAATCGCTCAAAACATTGACACCGACGCTGCTGAGATCGTCGACGCAACCGACAAGCTTGTCATCCCTGGTCTCCTCGATGTACACGCCCACTACGCTCGAGACGCTGAAGGCCCTCGCATCTGCTTGTCTGATGGCGTCACGGGGTGGGTCGATGCCGGCTCCGAAGGCGCGGACCAAATCGACGACATGGTAGCCATCGCCAGGTCAGCACCTCAACCGGCACGGGTCCTGCTCAATATCGGCCGGGAAGGAATACTGCCAGATGGTGATACCCATGACCTGGCCCTCGCCAATGTCGATGCAGCGAAAGCCGCAATCGCACGCAATAGAGACTATGTCATCGGCGTTAAAGCACGTTTGACCGAGGGAGTCGCCGTTGATGATGTCGAAGTGCTCCGGCGAGCACAAGAAGTCGCAACGTTTTTCAATCTACCTCTTATGATCCACATGGGTCAGACCGCATCCCCTTTCTCGGTACTAGTCGACCAACTTAAACCAGGTGATATCGTCACCCACATGCTCGCCCCTCCCCCTAATGCCATCATCGACGACAGTGGGGCCATCTTTCCTGCCGTGCTTGCTGCTCGGCGCCGAGGGGTATGGTTTGATGTTGCCAACGGCAGAACCGGACACCTCCTCTGGGACACATTCGACGAGATCATGGAGGCCGGATTTTGGCCAGACACCATTTCCACCGATGGCAACACCACGAGCCGAAATGCAGCCAGTGTCATCGACTTTCCAAACGTCATGTCGAAATTCCTAAACTTTGGTATGACACTTGATCAGGTTGTGGCTCGGGCTACCGTAAATGCTTCACGAATCTTCCCTGTGTTTCGTGACCGCGGCACTCTCAATGTCGGAGCACCGGCCGACATCGCCGTACTCGAACTTCGTGACGGGAGATTCGAATTCATTGACAACTACGAGAACCTACGAGTTGGCACTAGGCGTTTATTCCCCTACGAAACCGTACTCGCAGGGCGGCGAGCACCGCGGGTATAAAGACAACAGTCCCACATACAAACGAACAGGCCACACTGGAGGGCTTAGTAAAGCCCCCTTTGTGTGCCGCTACTAATAAATGCATTTCAGCCACACACTAACTGCGCCAGAGGAACATGCAGCAACTATCTTCGCTGGCGGCCACCGCCCTTATGCTTTAAAGAGAGCCACTCCTGGCATCGTTTGTAGTCTGCATGGTTCGGCTCGAGGGACTTGCAGTATCGAACACGTCGTTTTTTACGATCCTTGGCGGAGGGCTTCGTCTTATCGCCCCGACCGCCACCCTGCTTACTGTCCCTGCTCAGCCATGCCTGGCACTTCTCGTACTTGGGATGTCCCGATGGAAGATTCTTGCAGTATTCGACCCTTGACCTAAAAGCACCACCTTGCCGTTTGCTACCTCCAGACTGCCTCTTGCCAATCTTGTCTTTACTACGATCTGAATCAGTAACAAGTTTTGGATCAGCAAAGGGAGTAGCACCCTGCATTGCCCCCACTTGACTTGTAGTAGGTTGATTAAAGTCACGAGAAGCCGATTCAGGGAAGGCCGATGGGGCCGTAGGGGACTCGGCATCGCCACAGGCCGCGCTGAGACACAAAAGAAGTGCAGCGCATCCTCCTGCACCGAAAGGCAACAAGGATTTCATACTTCTCCCCAGGTTCACATCTCTAAGACCAACCTCAGGCGAAAACGGCTGCCTAGTGCCTTGCCCATTTCCCTTACAGTTAGACGTCAGGCCGCGGCAAATAGTTTGCCATCAAGCCAACAGTGAAGCTAGATCTCCCTTACTCACCGGCGTTTTCTTGCTGTCTCGCACCAGCCAGAATATTCGGGAGTCCATAGTTCCCCTCATGACACGCATACTCGAACATCGCGTTTCCCCGTTTCATCGGAATCTGAGCCACGATTGGAGCCGTAAAGGTCGTCATGTCATCGACATGAAATTCATACAGGAGGGTATCGTCAGCTACGCGTGTGAAACGCTCTACAAGGTTGAGTGTCGTCCCATCCCCGGCCGCCATAGTCACGGACGGGCTAAAGCTGGAGGTCTTATCCGTGAAATTCCTGGATTCGACTACAAGGGTGTCACCCTCCCAGTAGCCTCGCGAATCCCCCATCCACTGCTGCACGTTTGCCGGCAAATGAGGTCTGCCATCCAGCGGCACCACTCGGGCATCATGAACCATCTCGTGCAAGATCACCACATGGTCTTTGGTCTGAAATAGCTGGAAGTTCTGATTGTATCCGGCTGGCACAATCGGAGGACCTG
This sequence comes from Acidobacteria bacterium UBA2990, assembly GCA_002347025.1. GTDB lineage: Bacteria > Acidobacteriota > Vicinamibacteria > Vicinamibacterales > UBA8438 > UBA2990. Next base: position 53,551 of record DEAE01000019.1, on the reverse strand, counting down.
AATTAAATCCCAGTAGGCAACGCTCGGCCAACCCTCGGTCTTCCCAGTGGTCCGCTCCAATACCAGCTGCTCGCACACGCACCGGTCGAACACCCGGAATATCCTCACCAAGCGAAAGGGTGACCATCTCCATACCGGGTTGTAGAGGAGGCACCCTCCCGTCTGCAGGAGCCACAATCAGTGAAGTTCGATTATCGTCTACGACACCAGCCCCACGGTCGAACCAAAAATTGTTGTAGCCTCCAACGGGGGCTCCAACCGGTAATGGTTCAGTCCGGACCTCAGTTGGCTGGTCTGCGTCAAGAGCTCGCTGGGCAGCACTGGCTTCGATCTCTGCCGCTTCCTCCTGCGTCAGAACGGCCTGGTCGCCCCTGTCCGAAGGGCGCTGCAATGGCGTCAGTGTACGGAAATCCCAGACACCTTGCAGGTCGGGATGTCCATCACCGGTGCGTGGTAACGTCCATTCACCAACCTGGCCGTATGCCAGCCCTCCTGACGCCACGACCACACCAAATAAGGCAACCTTGACAACACATAACCACATCGCCATTATTCTCCCCCTCATACGTCCACCCATCGCTTATAGCTTTCTATCACCCCACCAAGTTCCCTCCAGACGTACCAGATGGGGACACAGAAAGCGCATAGCAGTCCTCAGATATACCTAATAACACTCATCGATAGTCTAGCCGAACACACCTATCGAACCCCTCACTAAACCTCTAATTCCCTCAAGCGGCAAGGTCTTGAAACGATAGCTCGGGACGGGCCGAACCTCCCTTCAATTATCTATTTTCGGTGCGCATGTTCTAGAATTGCTCTTTTGTTCTTTTCTTCATTATTTTTTCGCCTCCATGAGTCCAGTCAAAAAGCCACTTCGACCTAGGCGATATTGGAAGGCGACAAGGAGCCCTTCTATGAAAACTCTACTCATCGCTGCCATGGTAGCCATCATCACTTTTGCGCCAGCTATCGCTACCGCCGACGACGAAGACGACGTGATTGCCGCAATGCAGGATTACATCTCTGGCTGGAACACCGGCGATGCCGCCAAGGTAGCCGAACACCTCACCTCGGACGCCACGGCGTTTGCTCAGGGCACCGGCTTAGCCATGGGAGCCTTCAATCAGGCCAACCTCCAAAACGGGATGGACAATGGCGGTATCTGGAATTTGAGTTTCCGCGATATGAAAGTGCAAGTCTACGGCGACACGGCAATCTTCACCGCCTACGAAGTGGGCAATATTCGGTTCCCCAATGGAAATGGCAGCCAGGGACCTTGGCGCTACACTGCGGTTTTAGTGAAACAGGGCGGCGTGTGGAAACAGGCGCATCGCCACACCTCACCACTCAGAACAGGTGCTCCAGGACAATAAACCACCAGTTCGTTGACCACCAGTCCTGCAGGAACGGGGAACCACATCGGCAATGTTGAACTTAACTGCAGCACCCGCACCTTGGAGATCAATACAATTCCGGGTGTAGTTCACGCATCGCTGAGTCTCAGCGGAAGCGTCCTTCTAAAAGGGCGCTTCCGCCTTTTCCCGACACACTCCCCTAAGGCAATGCCAAAGCAATAAGCTCGGCCGGCTCTCCCCGATTACTGGCTGCCATCACAATGTATTGCTTACCGCCAGTCATATAGGTCATGGGGACACCACTCTGCCGCTTCGGGAGTTCCACCTCCCAGATCGTCTCACCCGTCTGTTTATCATAGGCGTAGAACATCGGTCCTCCCGCCCAGGTCGGAGTGGCAAAAAGGCCGCCACCCTCACCGGCAAATAGCAAAGACTTGGTCACCAGAATACCGCTCCGTTCCGGCTTCCCTGTCCGCGGAATCTCAAGTCCACTCAGTGCCGGGTGGTTCTTCACGCAGTCAGGGGTGTCACCGTTCGCAATCATCCAGAGGTGGTCCCCGGTATTCAGGTCGATGGCTGTAATCCTTCCCCAGGGAGGCTTGATCAAAGGGAGGCCAAGCGGACCGATTTCGCCACATCCCTGCCTAGCCGAGCCCCGCCGCCTGGTTCCTCCACCGATATAATTCATGCTTGAACGACCGGGATCATTGGTCAACCCCGCTACTGTAGGATTCGTAACAGATGCAACGTAAAGCACACCTGTCTCTGCATCCACTGCCCCACCTTGCCAGTTTGCCCCTCCCGTCATCTGGGGCAGCATCAGTAGACCATGAAGACCATTCGCACCGGCCAGAATCGGTGGGGTAAAAATAGGCCCCAACTGATATTCAGAGGCTATTCGCCTCGCCTCCGCGTTCAATTCCGGGGTGAAGTCCAATAGGTCGTCGCCTGCCACCCCTTGACGATCAAACGGAGCTGGGCGTGTCGGAAATGGCTGCGTCGGGGAAGCTTGCTCTCCTGGGACACCTGACTGAGGCACCGGGCGCTCTTCAATGGGCCACACTGGCTCACCCGTTACCCTATCGAACACGTAGGTAAACGCCTGTTTGGTGATCTGAGCGACCGCCTTCACCGGTCGGCCGTCAACCACGATGTCGACCAAAGTTGGAGCTGTTGGGATGTCATAGTCCCAGATGCCGTGGTGTACAAACTGAAAGTGCCAAATACGCTCGCCGGTCTGGGCATCCAGACACACAAGACTCTCAGCAAACAGATTATCCCCCGGTCGGTGACCGCCGTAGAGGTCGTTCGTCGGGGTCTCGACCGGGAGGTAGACATAGCCCAAATCTTGATCAGCCGACATCGGAGCCCACACGCCAGTGTTCCCACTATAGCGCCAGGAGTCGTTTTCCCAGGTGTCATTACCGAATTCACCGGGCTGGGGAATTGTGTGAAATATCCACAGCTGCTCACCAGTTCTGACGTCAAACCCACGAACAAACCCGGCTACAAATTCGGGGGCTGGAGCCGTAGCCCGTAATGCGGCCCCCACTACGATCACATCCCCCACCACGATAGCGGGTGAATTCAGACCGATCTGACCATCCTCGACGGTGGGTCTCTCCAGGCCGTCAGTCAAGCCGTCGTAAAGGTCGACAATCCCAGCATCGCCAAAGGTTGTTATCGGCCGGCCGGTCTCTGCATCCAGTGCAACGAGATGATAACCCTTGGTGACGTGAATGATCCGTTCCTCTTTTTCGTCATCCGTCCAGTAAGCTACACCTCGACCAGAACTGGCCCGAACCGGAGCCCGAGCCCCACGGTCGCCCTCTTCATATCGATACATCCAGAGAGTTTCCCCACTAGCACCGTCGATGGCGACCACGTTCCGTCTCCAGCCCGCCGTCGTATAGAGCACGCCCCCAATCATCAATGGAGTAGCCTGGTAATTGAAATCAAGCCGTGGACCAAAATTGTCCGTTTTCCACCGCCACGCAATTTCAAGATCAGCGACGTTATCCCGATTAATCTGATCAAGTGGTGAGTACTTCGTGCTACCAAAATCCCCGCCATACCCTCGCCATTCACCGCCCTCAGCACCTCGCTGTGCGGACACAGGCAAGTTGGTAGCGAGCACTATTGAAATCACCAACAATATTCTCAGCACGAACGCAAAACGCTCCAGTGACATTCTCATCCCCCTTTGGTGCCAACGGTCGAGTCGAAGTGCTCTAGAACTACCCTCCGGACAAGTCTAGGCTGCCGGAACCCTACAACCGTCCCGGGTGAACGAACCTGTCCGGCAAGTTTGAACCTTACGCCCAGTTTCCCGGCAACGTTCATCAGAACTCCAGTTCGTTGTCAAAAGCCCACCGGTCCAGCTGCCAAATCCATGGTCCCCTGAAACCTTTAGCTTGCTCCTTGCCACCGTAGAATACCTAGCCAATTCACCTTCTCAGTTACGCCACACCCGGCGAGAGCCCAACGTTTGGACCCACATGTGATGGCGGCGGCTACCGCCCATCAAGCAGAACCAGTTCGCCTGTAGAGGCTGACTGACGGATCCGGATAAGTTCCTGGTAGTCATCGGAGTTGTACCAAGCCAGAGCTTCGGCCCTGGACTCGAAGCGGATGATCACTGTCGTAGTCGCCTCCCACTCACCTTCTAGGACCGTCGGGTTTCCACTGGCAGCGACCACCTCACCTCCAAACTGCTGAAACACCGCACCGAAGCCAGCCCGGTAGTCTCCATATACTTCTTGATCCGTAATCGTCAGCTTGGCGACGATATAGGCGGGTGGCTCTTGCGCAAATGACGATACCGACATCCCCAAAGCCAGAACAGACAATAGAAATACTCTACGCATCCTTCACTCCCTTCGATTCCATAAATTGAGTCAACCAATTGCAGGCGATCTGTGCGGGCGTTTTTTCAAGGCCTGCAATCCCCTCGATAAATTAACGACCAGTGAGGTGTCTTATCGAAGTCGAGAGCCTCTATTCTTCTACCTGCCACCAAGCCCGGGCCGAGACAGACGCTTCAAACCTACGGCTGACCCTCTTGGTTCCTCCGATCCGCTAACGCCTCTTCCATCCTCGCACCCGCGAGAATATTGGGAATAGCATAGTTCCCCTCGTGGCAAGCGTACTCGTAAATGATGTAGTCTGGTTCAGCCGTTAGCGGTATCGAAATTGTCCACGGCCGGCTATAAACGTTGGGGTCATCGATAGTCACCGTCCACATAATCGTGATTTCGGACACCCTTTCGTATCTCTCGACTACCCGCATTGCCCCACTCGTCGGGATGCCCTTCAAACGTCGACCTGCACCGCTGGTTGCAATCCAACCCCGGTTGTGGAAATTCTCAGTTTCCACCACCAACACCTCACCTTCCCAGTGAGCACGTGCGTCGCCCATCCACAAGCCGATGCGATCATCAACATGAGGGTGGTCTGACAAGGGAATGATTCGCAAATCGTGGATCATCTCGTGCTGAAGAACGATATAGTCCGCCGTCTGCACAATACGGTGGGTGTTGTTGTAGCCCGCCGGCAACATTGATCCCGGAACGCCCCTAGACAGACATCGGTCTAGGGTACTCAGGTATCGATAATGGTCGCCCTCTTTCTCAAGGCTGAAGGCTCTTGCCTCCAGCGCCCACCCTTTAATCGGAGCTCGACCGTCGGGTGGGTCAACGACCAGTGAGGTTTGGCCCGTCGACAACACAGTGTCTCCAGAATCAAGCCAATAGCTGCCATAGGCGCCAAGTCGGCCGCCGGTCGTCGTCCTTTGCGCTGGGGCGTCATCCTGGGCCTGCAGGGACAACCTCCGTTGCTGATTGGCCGCTGCCATCTCTTCATCAGTCAGGAACGCTCTTCCTTCCGCAGCGTCCGGTCGCTCCGTTGGGGTGATGGTCTTATTTCCCCACAAGCCCTGTAGGTCTGGTTGTCCGTCAGAGGTTCGTGGCGTCGTCCAAGCAGGGTCGGCAACCCGTTCGACTTGGGCAATAGCCACCATAGGCCAACCCACTACCCCGATAATCAGGATATTCACTGCCACCCATATTTTTTTTGAGGTCAACATAGAGGATTCCTCCCTTGGTCTGTCTCAGATCGCAATGATACCCAACCAAGTGGAGTCTGCTGCCATCACCGGTCTGGCGCCAACAGTCAAAATTTCAAGACCGGATCAGCGTCGCCGACCCACTGGATGGGACAGCGCACCCTGACACCGTAGACCATGTACCAGCCATGGTGTCCTTGTCGAGCACTGCGGTGAGAGTCCAGTGACAATATTCTATTGATTCAAAGGTCAGTGTTGCAGTCGGCCACTCACTTGTTCCGGTAGCCACACTGCCCACTATCGAACCTCCATCAGGGCCACTGCCTGCTCCCGGCAGTCCGCCCGAACGCCTTCCTGTGAAACTACCAGCGATCTGATCTTTTCCCACGTTCGACAGGGTCGCTGTCACCTCACTGGTGCCATTTGAAAAGATGAACGTTCCGTGCCATGTGCCCGCCACAGAAGTGGAAGGTCCGAACAGGCCTCCATCCTCGCACCCAGCAGACACAACCGCAATAGCCACGGCCAACCCGATCGCGACCATTTGGCAACAATTCATCGTCTTCGTTCCAGTTTCAGTGATGTCTGGCCTCTCATTCCAAGTAGACAAGAACCTCGCCTTCTGACAACACCAAGAACCAGACGGGCCGAGCCGTCAAAGAGCGGATAGACTCACCTAGCCCCTGTGTCATACCACCAGAAGCATGACACCTGAGTACAGACGAACGACCCAGCACCCGATGTGAGAACTGGGTCGTTCAATGTACCAACCTCCTCTGTCTCCGTGAACAAACTGATTCGGCTACGACAAAGCAGTCTACTGGACCCCAACACTCTCAAAGCAGCATCCCAGTCCATTTCCGCTTCTAAGTCATTACGGCATCCTAGCCCCTCTCACGCGCAGCCAAGCTTGCAGGGCCTGCCTGTTCATCTGGAAACACCGGGGTAGTGTCCCATTCGATCAACTCACCCCATTCGGCCGCATGAATATAAACAGTTTCCGGGTTATCCGTTTCCACTACCAGCCATCCGTTAACCGAACCGGGAGCGTGCCAGCGACCCACCAACCTCGATCCCTCAGGCATGGGAGCACCTGCTTCATGAAATTTAGAATGGGCCTTTTCGAAACAACCTGGTTTGATTTTCCACTCCATCATGTACAACATCACTTATTCTCCTTCACGAGAAACAATTTTCATCTACATCATTCCATATCTGGATCGAAAACAGTGCACAGACACCAACCGACCCAGTCAAATTACGGCAGACGGTCGCCTAATAAAGGTTGCCTAGTGGCCCTCTGCCTCCGCAGTAGCTGACATCTTGCAGCTGAACTCTGACGCCATCTGGGGCATCCACCAAAATCTCCGGTGTAACCCCTTCGCGCATTCTCAACTGAGCTGTGACCCCGTGTTGGACAAGTCTTGCCATCACGCGCTCCGGTTCGAACTCTTCCACGCCAAACCCAACGTGTAACCGAAATGACTCCGGTCCGGTACCTTCGACCAAGGCTAGATGTTGGGGCCCCGTCCCGACCTGAAGTACCGGAATGGGCAGGCCTTCATAGCCTGCTGTTCGAGGTCCCTCTGCCAATTCCTGATAGACCACAACCCTCATGTCAGTCAACTTCTGATACCACTCAAGTGAGTGCTGAAGATCGGTCACAAAGTACTTGATATGGTTGAGGGTCTGCACTTGGACTGGAGGCGGGTCACCGGGTTGCCGCACGGCCTCAGCCGATCGGTCGCACACCTCTCCCAAAAAACCCATCCCGCCACAAGCAACCACCGGATTGAACTGGAGTGGAGCACCGTCAGGCCCATCGAAGTTCACGCCGTTGATCGTCGTCCCTTCCCGCAAAACAGAACGTGCTGGTGAACGCATCTCAGCTAGAGCAGCCAAGATTCTGTGGACATTAAAATCTGGAATACCCCAACAAAAATGTGGACGCCGCGTTGGAGGGGAATTCACACCATCTGGAGACAGTTGTGACAAAGCCATGTAAGCCGGCGGGTCGGTTCCCACACGGAGAACCGTCAGGCCCCCTGAATAATCTTGGAACGCATGTCGAGGCAACCCGAGAACTCGTTCGTACCAGGCCACCGTACGGGGAAGATCGGCGCACCCAAAACTCACATGGTTCAGGGTGCTCACCCGCACCGGCAATGGGTCCTCAACAGAAATCTGGGAACGACCAAATTCGGCGATAGGTACCAGAGCGGGAACGGCCATGAACGAGCTGATGAACTCCCGCCTTGGAATATCAATAACGGTGTGTAGTCTGGCCGTTTCACGCGTCCGTCTTTTCATCGCCCCACCATTTAAAGGAATCCCTGACCGACATCCAGTTCCACTATTACCGCACTACAACCTTCACCAAGCACCCAAAATACACCTCGAAGCACATGGGCCTAGGAAGTTTTAAGACACCCTCTCGTACAGCCGCTCAGTGATGCCACTTCCTATAAACAACCCTTGGTCACGGGCCTCGTTAACCAACTTCTGATAACCGTCATCGGCTTCACTCCGCTTCTTCAGGTCGTCGTAAACCGCCAAGGACTCAAACCGACTCACCAGATGTATTTCGTAAAATGGCCCACCAACGTTCCGGACCACTTCCATCTCTGTACCCGGGAACTGTTTATTAAGGTAGGACGTCACATTTAGAGCCCAACCAATCCCTTCACCGAGTTTGCCGTCGTGGCAAGTTATCGAAACTACGCTAGTGATCATGTCCTACCTCCTTCGAGTAATCCTCAAAACAAAACACCCAATTCTAGAGCGATGCCAGGCTTCGTGACAGCGGGAAGGCGCTCCGATAATCCAAGATGGGCACCTCGTCCCTGGCATCACGAGATTGGACGACCTGTCCCACACCCCAGGCCCGTACAAGTTGACCGCATAGCACGAACCTTCTTGCTTCATACCCTCTCAGCTGCCATCACCTACAACCTTGACCCATATAGTTTTCTACCAAGTTACCAGCAGGCGAGCGCGACCGCCTGCTGGTCCAACTGCTCGACAACAATCTCAGAAAACAGTTAGTTCCCAGCCCGATGCACCGCATGTGTAAACCACATCGCAGGATAATCACAAGCCATCGGAAGAGTCAGCCCTTGAAGGGCCCTAAGGCCTCCCGCCTGCAGGTCTCGTCTCGATGCGAACCCCTCCGGGGTCGCCGGTACGGTAAGTAATGCCACCCCTCTGCCGGCCACCCTTTCGCCGACCGGACCGTGTTCGCGTGTAACAACCTGCATTAACGAATTATCACCGCCAGCAGCAAAATTTCTGGCGATTCCTTGGGCGAACGCGTAGGCATCAGCCACAGAGGCACCCTCATTCAACCTGCATAGGCGGCTCGACATTAAAGTCCCTTCGCCCGAAAAACCATCGCTGTCTGGATTAACAATGCGGCTCCTGTTCAACCGGGCGCTAGACGGATCACAAGTAAATAGGTCGCTTGCTCGCCTACCGGGCCGAACCCTGTTTTGCGGGAGGGCTCCTCGCGCACCGACCCGACTCACCATTTCTCCATAACTTGGATAGTAGGATGCAATCGTAAAGTCGCTACTAGCTTGGAAAGCCCCTGTGAAGATCGCCTGCCGAAAAAAGATCAAACTAGCGTCTGTGTCATCCCGTGGTGCGTTCCTAGCCCAGTTCACAGCCTCAGCCATCGTTGTACCTTCATTCAAGGAACAGTTAACTAATCGCACCAGACCACCCGATGGCATATCCTGCCCATAGCCAGACACACCCAAGAGAAAAAACACCGCAACAAAGCCAATTAGCCCAATCGTTCTTTTCTGCACCATGACCGCGTCTCCTTTGAATTCAGATACTCATATGAATCAGATACGAGAATATCTGCAGCTCTAAATACCCTGATGCAGAAAAGATATCATTTTTAGAACTATTTCTTCCCTGATGCGGCACCCTACTCCATCCTTTCTCGGTGGGTTCCTGCCAGCCAATAGAGCACCTCAATTAGCATGTCGCGACATATTGAGAGGACCAAATGAAAGTGCTACCCCAATTAGCCCCGTCATAGCGTTTCTACAGCTTGCTCTCGGGGCCTTTGGCCTGCAGGCTCCACCACTTGTGGTCGACGGCGCAGCATTGTCAGACCAATCGCTTGCCGACACTGGCTGGGATTTGGAGGCACATACAACGAACAGCGCTTCAGCCCGTTGAACCAAATTGACGTGGATACGGTGTCCACCTCCGCCGCCTCGTCACTTTTTCTTTAGATGGCGACATTGAACTACCCTCGATCCCAGACCCAATGGTCCCTGAACCTGTCCAAGCACCTGGCTTTGAGATCGATGCTGGACTAGCCCTTCAAGGTGCGAGGGAGTTTGGCGGCCTAGTGGAATTCAAGGGTAGATGCACCTTCTGCCACGGCATTGGAGCTCTGGCAGCCGGCTGGGCTCCAGACCTTCGCGACTCCCAAATCGTGCTATCAGCCACGGCTTTCGCGAACGTTGTACGTCGCCGCTCGCGGGTGAATCGCGGCATGCCAGGATTTCCTGACCTCACTGATTCCTAACTCACTGCGATGTGACACTACATCAGAGAGCAGGCAGACGTAGCCTTAGCGGAAGTGCCGCCCACCCGTTGATTGGGCCACAGCCACTGTCGCAAACAGAAGGTGCTCCTGGCTGGCCGATCACGTCCCCTGCCAAAAACGCTACAATAGAGAGCATCCTGAAAGGAGCGACCGGCACTAAGCCTCGCTCAGAACGCTAACAACCAGCTTGCTCGGGTCTATCGAGGAGGACCACTCAATGAAACTCTGCTTGCGTTTCCTTTTTGCCTTGGCCATCACAGTCCCAATGCTGCCAGTCAGCACTGGGGCGCATTTCATACTTGTTGAACCGTCGTCATGGATCCAAGAAAACCAGCTTGGCGATCCTCAGAAAGTCGGTCCGTGCGGCGGCGAGCCAAATGGCGAGAACGCACAGATTCTGACCGGCGCCATCACCGAGGTCACAGGCGGCTCAAACCTTCACCTGAAAATCCAAGAAACCATCTATCATTCGGGTCACTACCGTGTGGCGCTTTCCGTGAACTCACGGAACGAACTACCAGCTGACCCATTTGCAGAGGAAAAATGGACCGATCAGGGTTTGTATTCAGTTTGGGGGGCCATTCAAAGCCCTCCGCAGATCCCCGTTATCGCTGACGGCCTCTTCACACACTATCCAGATCCAGAAAAGGGCGAACGAGCCTCCTTTAGACCCGAAACTCCGATGGCGCCCTGGGAAGCCGATATTCCAATCCCAAACATCAATTGCGAAAAATGCACGCTGCAAGTACTCCAATTCATGGCAGATCATCGGTATAACCAACCTGGTGGCTACTCCTATCACCACTGTGCTGACCTGAAGATCACAGCCGATCCGTCGAAACCGATGGACGAAGGTTGGCCGACGGCCGGAAACTAGCTACAGCAACATCCGTCTGTGTCTCATCTGGCAGTATGGGGCTTAATCGGCTTAGTCGATTAAGCCCCATATCTTATTTCTCTGACTTGCAGGGGAATTCAAGCTCTGCCTCTTGGCGAGGAATGGGGCCCCGATCCTTCAGCATCGATGGAGACACAGTCTGCCAAGTGACGTGGAGTAGCAAGATGGGCGTTCTTTCTATAATCGATACCAATCAAGGCCAGCCATCGGTCCTCACAAGAACAGCCAGACTGGCAGAGCTTCAACTAAAGGCATAACACAGACACTCCGCTAGGCCTTCTTCAGAGGCTCACCTCGCTCCCCCTCCGACTACGGATTGTTCCCGAACCCGTTCTCCCGCGAGAATGTTGGTCATCGCATAGTTGCCTTCGTGGCAAGCATACTCATAGACAATGTAATCCTCGAGCCGGGCCATTGGTCGTTCGACGATCCACGGCTGGGTGTAGATCTCATCATCCTCGATTGTAAACTGGTAATCGATCCTGTCCGAACCCGCCCGAGTAAAGCGCTCTACAGCCTTCGTGTTTGGTGTCGACAAGAACCGCAACTGGGTCTTCTCACTATAGTTCTGAGTCTCAACCACCAGTGTGTCCCCATCCCAGCGAGCCCTCGAATCCCCGTTCCATTGTCTGATCCGGCTGTCGAGCCGTGGCCGTCGAGAGATTGGAATAATTCGGACATCATGAATATTCTCGACATGGATCGCAACCACATCGGGGGTTTGAAGAATGTGATAGCTATTGTTGTAGTTCGTACCAACCGGCGGAACGCCGTGGTAGGTGAGGCAACGGTCCCAGTTCGTACGGTCGAGCCAAGAGTCGGCCGGGTGCGCCAGCCTGTCTTCCCTCCTGGCGGCGATCCTACCCTGCCCCATGGCGTTCAGCGGCAGGCGGCCAGTCGGAGGATCGACGATCTGAGAAGTCCGATGGTCCGGCAATACCCAGCCCCCATCCCACCAGAGTGCGTTATAACCACCCGGATCCACACCTGGTCGGTCTGGCCGGTCGGTTTTCCTGAGTTCTGTATACGCTGCCTCCTCCTCAGGGGTATAGAAGGTCCGGCCCTCCAAATCGGCGCTACGTTCCAGTGGGGTGAGCGTCGCGTAGGACCAAACCCCTTGCAGGTCAGGATCGCCCCACGGAGTTCGAAACCTATCCGAGGGTTGGCCCACTGCCGGGACAACCGCAAGGATGAGGCTCAAGGCCAGGACTCTGGTTGCCAACCCGGTGATGTGTCTCATGCGCCGTCTCCCCAATAGCCACGGTCAGCGTCGACTAGGTGCGCCAGGTCTCAACAGCGGCCCAACTGGCAGGGTCAGCGACAACGTGTCTGTTCTCGGCGTGTAGCAAAACGTTTCACTACAGGCTTGAAAGAGCACTGACACCGGCACCACCAGTTCCTCGGGTTGATCACGATTCCCAGGGTTGAACAGGTCTGCGTTGGGCGTCACGGGAATGGCCACATCGACAACCCCTTCGTAAACATTGAGTGTTACCCCCAATTCTGGAAACTCCCGAGCAGCCGTCTGGGGATATCGGACAGACCCCACCCGCAATCCGTTGGTGTCCGGGATCGTCACCTCCGACGCAATGTAGCCACCCGGAAGAGGCCGACCGTACATGTGTAGCCCGTCTCGCAATTCAAAACGCACATAAATTATCGACTGGGTCTCAAACTTCAGTGACGGGTCAGACAGGAACGCTGAAATTTCGACCTGATCGGTCGCCAATTCTCCAGCTGGGGCTTCGTGACGGGCCAAAATCTCACCCAGGGCCGAGTCACGGATGGCGCCGGCCGATTCACGTGTAGCGTAGTGCCGGTGAAAGAACTTCTCCGTGACCACACCATTCTCATCCGTCAGGTAAACGCCCGGGAACGGCACACCGAAAAAACCACGCCCGGCGGCCTGCTCGGGATCGTCTGGGGTTATTAAGGTATTGAGAATGCCGAACTCCCTGATAACCGCCGAATCGGTGTCAGACAACAAGTCGTAGGTGACCTGGTACTGCTCAGCGAAGGCCTGCAGTTGCTCTTGAGTGTCATAGCTGATTCCGTAAACCCGAATACCAGCGTCATTAAACAATTCCAGATTCTCTTGCAGCTCGACCAGCTGCGTTCGACAGTAAGGTCACCACACTGCAGAGCGATAAAACACCACAATTGACTTTGAGCGGCCTCTATCCGCATGGAAGTCAACAACCTCGCCCTGCTGGTTGGGCAGTGAAAACTCCGGCAGACGGACACCGACCGCTGGACCTGTCGGAAACTGATTTGACGCTGGGTATCGTCGGCCCGGATGTTCCACAGGAATACCAATGGTAATGCCAAGATCATCCGTCCGAGTACCTGCCTCCAACCGCTGGTGGGCGGGCTCCACCACGTCAGGTGTTTGCCCTCCGGCCCCCCCTACCCCGATTAAAAGCAAGACCGCCGTTCCCAAAAACTTCTGACACCTCATTACTCGACCTCCAAACCTTGCGTCTCTCCTTTAACCAAAGCAGAGGATGGTCCAATGGGTCTCGCCTAGTCTCAAAGCGGACCGGTCGGCCCAACTCCCACCCAGAAGCGATTATACCTTCCAGTTGAATCCGTCATCGCTTGATGATTCAGAGTTTCCGCACACCGATTGCCTGATTTGTCCAAGCTCTAAATTTCACCGCTCCACCGGGTTGCACTGCCTCTTCCGTCGGTTCGGATCTGTGCACCCCCGAATCCCAAGGGTTTCGCGTTCCGGATGCAAGGGAAACCAGCTATTCCAAACTCTCTACGACCACATGGCCTTCCCGTTTTCTTCATGCCGCTGTGGTCTGGTCTGGCAGCCGATACCAGAATTGTGTGATTGTCTGCACCCGCTAGGCTACGATCGTGCAGAACACAATGGAGGATCGACATGAACCTAGGTGAGCCTATTGCGAAGAGCACAATCGCAGTCACATCTGTGACTGTCGAAAAAGACGTAACGATAGTTAATTACGAAGGTGACGTTGGCAAGTACGGACGCGTCTTCGCCACTCATCGTTTACGAGCGAGTGAGGATACCCGCCAAGCCTATGAGTTCGAGGGCTCTGCAAGAACACTGCTGGACGATGGAACGGCGGTCTCCGTCTCACTCCGAGGTATCGGACGACGTTCCGGTGGTCGCTTCAAGCTCTTCAGTCTGGATAATGCCAGCAACGTGGACCAGCGTTTGGCGGTCATTGAAGTCGATATGATGGAGAAAACAGCTTCAGTCACCGTCTATGCCCTCTAACCGACTAGGGCAACGTTTGGAAGACCACGGCAGGGGTGACATGCCCCTTCCGCCCACTGCAGCTGGCACCAACAGTGACCGTTAAGCGGCCACCCTCAGCTCGTTAGGAACATTACGCCGTAAAGTTCGGCGAAGGGGGTTCGTCTGTCTGAATTCTTTGCTACTCCAACCTGATATATAGGGGGTCTCCCTGTAATCCTCTCGTGTCCAAAGGCTTGCTGACTGCAGCGACAACGGATCGGTCATTGAAGCCCGTGCCAGCCAGCAGTAGAATGCCCGCTTACACGGGATTCAGAGCGCCGGAATCGGCTGCAACCTAGGAGAAACCACAGATGGTCAAGAGATGTTTCTGGGCATTCTTTACGACAGCCGTCCTAATCACCCTTGGATACCAGCCTGTTTTGGCTCAAACCACCGCAGAAATGCCCATGCGAACGCCTGATGGTCACCCTGACATCTCGGGCATCTTCACATTTCGCACGCTGACCCCACTCGAGCGTCCCAGTCAGTTTGAAGGGCAAAACAACCTGTCATCAGAGGAGGCCGCCAGCTTCGAAGCTTCAGAGCGGACCCGGCAAAATCGTGACCTCTTCGATCCGGAAAAAGGTGCACCCAATGCTGGCTACCAACCCCGAGCCGAAGGTGGTGTGCTGTCTTACAACGAGTTCTGGTACGAGCGAGGCATCGAGCTGACCTCCGACAAGCGGACGTCCCTCATTCTCGACCCGCCCGATGGTCGGCGCCCCCCCCTGACCACCGAGGCTCGCTTGGCCGCGGAAGCAGACCGTGCATATGCCGACGAACACCGCTACGACTCATACGAAAACCGAACCATGACGGACCGCTGTCTTGGCACCTCCGTGGCGGGTCCACCTATGCGGTCCGGCGCCTACAACAACAATGTCATGATTTTCCAGACACGCGATCATGTCGTCATTCAAAACGAGATGGCATACCAAGCAAGAGTGATTCCTCTGTATGAAGTGGGAAGACCGCCCTTCGCCCAACTTAAAGGGGTCTCACGCGGCCACTGGGAGGGCGAGACGCTAGTCATTGAGACGACTCAATTTCGAGAAGACAGCGGAATGACTGGTGCGAACATGCACTTGGTTGAACGCCTGACACGTCTCGATGCCGCCACTGTCGCCTACGAGTACACCGTCACGGACCCCACAGTCTACACAGCTCCCTATACCGTCATGCTGCCATTACGGCTCACTGATGGACCCATCTTTGAGTACGCGTGTCACGAGGGCAACTACGGTCTCTACGGAATTCTTGCAGGGGCTAGGGAGTTTGAACGACAGGGGCGTATTCTGCGGCGATAATGCAGGTGATTCACCGGAGTTGTGACTCCCATCTAGTTAAGCCGGTCACATCTTCGGAATTCACAACTTGTCCTTCACCGGTTTCAAATGCCAGGAATAACAGGTCAGGAAAGGACGGTCACGTGATCGCAACCGACAAACTGTGGAGCCGTCGGCGCTTGCTAGGAACGACTGTGTCTGCCGTTGCCGCATACCTGGGAAAGATGCACGCAGCACAGAATAGAGACCAGGCAAAACGGAACTATGGCGGATATCCCATGGGCATTCACGGGGCATCCCTCGCCGCTCTTGCAAATGAGGCAGCAGTCGAGATGGTGGCTGCCTTGGGGCTACATTGGTTAGAACTGACAGCTGCTCAAATTCGCTTGAACGAGGTTCGACGGGGCTCTACTATTGAACCCCCTTCCTCTCCTCAGGAGATCCGTGAGCTACGCAGGATATTGGCAGCCTCTGATATTACGCCGACGGCGTTTGGGCCTATCCAACTTGGCGGCGAGCAGGACTTGAATCGACGCATATTTGATCGGGCCAGTAGTTTGGGAATCCGAAACTTGAGTTGTATTCCCGAGCTAAGGGCTCTTGACGGCCTGGAGTTGCTCGCCGACGAACATAGGGTCCGACTGGCACTACACAACAACACATCGGGCCACCTCGACAGTGTGGCCGCAGTCCGCCGAGCGGTTCAAGGTCGCGGGCCAAACGTTGGAGCCTGTCTCGATATAGGAAACGCCCTACGAGGTTCAGAGGATCCAGCAGCTGCGGCAGAGACACTGGGACCACGGCTGCTCGGGATTCATTTAAAAGACGTGTCAGCCCGCCGACCTGACAGCGAGGTAATCGTTATCGGCACAGGCTTCCTCAACGTCTCAGCCTTCTTCAATGTGGTCCGGAACGTCGGCTTTCCTGACGATGGAGCCCTATCTCTGGAATACCTAGCCCGCCCAGATGACCCACTCCCTGGTTTGAGGGAAGGCCTTCGGGTAGCTTCAGTCGCGACCCAACGCTAAGAAAGACCACACCGATTGAGGCCAGAGCATCCGTAACATTTAAGTGAGGGACGGGACCAATTCTACTTTCCTGATGCCCCTGTCAGCTTCGACCTGAGTACACCCTCGCTACCGCAGGCCGACGAGGCCCTTGACCGATTCGATCAGTTTCGGCGAATCGTAGCCAACGCCTTCCTTAAAAACAATCGTCACGTTTCGAATCTCAGATGGATGTTCTACTGGATCACCGTTGATCACCACAAGGTCCGCCAACTTGCCTGCCTCGATGGACCCGAACCGATCCTGCTCCCCGAGTACTAACGCTCCATTGAGTGTCATGATCTGAATCACTTGTTCCGGCGAAAACCCCGCCTCCAGCAACAACTCATAGTTCCGCTGGTCTCCATAGCCTGGCAGGGCACCACCCATCCCCGTCGGGTCCACACCAGCAGCCAGTAGTCCCCCGGCATCCACAAATGCTTTTTCGAAAGCCTGGGCCTTTGGAAACAGGGTCGCCATCGGCGAGTCGTCCAGATTAGCAATTTCACTACGGGTCTGGAGATACTCCTCCCTCGCCGTCGGGGCCATCATCTCCAGAACCCGATTCTCGAGCGGTGGCCGATTCGGCACACTCAGCTCATAGACCGCCAGCGTGGAGGTCATCGCCACGTTGGCATCCACCATGTCGCGGATCGTCCTCACAACCTCGGCAGCATCGAGGTCAACGTCCAGTAAGCTCTGGCGGACGCCAGGCGGACACACCCCTTGTTCCTTACCCTCGACATAGTCGCTGTTGGTAAAAAACCCGTGTTCGATGTTGTCGATCCCTAGTTCAACCGCTTCGGTAAAAGAGACTGAGCAAAGATGACCTGTCACCTTGACCCCACGTTGGTGTGCCTCGTCGATAGCTGCCCCCAGCTCCTCATGTCCAATCCGGGTGTATGCCTTGAACCAGTCAACCCCCTCCTCTGCCCAGTAGGCGACCACACGACGCGCGTCCTCCGGCGAGGACACTGCCTTCATCTGGGTCGCTGCCCCAGTGCCAGTGATGTAAGGTCCTGTGATAAACATCCTTGGTCCTGGCTGCTCGCCAGAGGCGATGGAGGTCTTTAGGTTCAGCTCACTATATGGGGAGAACGCACCAGTAGTCCGGATGGTAGTCACACCGCTTGCCAGATAGAGTCTCGGTGCGCTGAAATTCAGCTGGACCCGTCGGCCGCGGGTCATATAAAAGGTGTGATCGTGTAGACCGATAAAGCCAGGGATGACCGTATGACCGGTCAAGTCGATCACTTCCGCGCCTGTGGGAACCGCTAGGGAACCGCTAGGCCCGACAGCCTCCACAAGGCCGTCTCGGATAACAACCGTCTGGTCGCCACTGGCTGGTGCGCCGGTGCCATCAACTACTTGGATATGAGTCAGAGCCACCACAGGTGCATCCACACGCACGAACTCCCGAACCATGTCCGACAAAGACGACGCCGGCTGGGCTGCCGAACCAGCCGATAAAAGGACGACACCGGCGAATACCACTGCAGTGCGCATCGAGAGCCTCCTTGTTCCCAAGCTAATCACAGTTCAAGGACTGACATCGAATACCAGTTTCATACCGGATTCAAGATGTTCAGCGATATGACAATGTAACATCCAACGGCCAGGGTTTGAGACGTCAAGTAAGATGTCGGCAGTCGACCCTACCGGCAAAAGCATCGTGTCTTTCCACACCAAGTTGTTGTTTTCTAGCCCATCCTGTGAGAGAACAAGAAACCGCTGACCGTGGAGATGGATCGGGTGCTGCATCGCGTGGATAGCAGTCCGGTCATTTCGCAATCGAATCTTCACACGGTCGCCCATCCGGAACGACCAGTCGATATCTAGGTTCTCGCGCCCAGTGTCCTCATCACGCAGGACCCACTCAACTTGGTCGCCAGTCGTCACCCAATTCATCCGCGGCATGGTGCCGCTCCATTCCACCGGATTAAAAAAACTCGAATCGAGATTGAGTAGCGTTTCGAGAGGATAAGGCAATCCTTGCACTGCGAGAGTTAACAGCAAACGGCGGTCCACGGGCCGGTCAAAGTCGCTACGATACCGATCAATGTCAGCAACCACGTCACCATGTACGCGAAGAGCATCGAAGCTAGTCGCGTGATCAGGTATTGCCCACGATTCACTCACCACGATTTCCCCGAGGGTCATGGGCTCAGGAAAAAAATTACCGAACACATGATCGATTCCCTGCACGCTATTAACAATCTGAATCGAGCCTGCTTCCGGGAACCTCACATCGACGATGTAACGTTCTGCGGGGGCGATCACGACACTGTCTACCCAAGTCTCGTGTTCGAACTTGCCGACATCTGAGGCCACCAGCTTAATGGCCGCATTTCCAAATGAGAGGTTAAAGGTCCTAGTGTTTGAGACGTTGGTCAGAAAAAAACGAACAACGGCTCCTCGCTTAACGGTAAGGCGGTATCCTGGCTCACCATTGACCAGCAGCAGATTACCGAATCGTCCCATCAGAGCGTGGGTCGCGCGTTCCTTCCCGTATGGCAATAGCGACAACCCGTCTGCTGTCGTTAGCAGATCGTCCAGCATTAGGGTCTCTTCGTAGTTGGCCGGGCCGTAGTAGGCGGGGTCAGTTGAGTCGACCCGCATGTTGCCATACAAACCAAGGTCCTGTTGAATGTCCTCACGATGGTGGGGGTGATACCAGTAGAGCCCTGCATCCGGAAAGTGGATCCGGTACTGGAAACTATCACCCGGTTGAATGGCATTTTGCGTCACACCGGGGACACCGTCGTATCGATTGTCCAACCGAATACCGTGCCAGTGGATCGCAGTCGGTAAATCGAGCTGGTTGATCACATTCACGGTGACCGTCGCGTCCTCCGGAACGCGGATCAGAGGCCCAGGGTATTGACCGTTAAACCCGAACATCGTGAACGTCCTGCCACCAATTGTGCGTGTCACGACACCGGCCTCCAGATCGAGGGTTCCGCCATCTTGAAGCCTGATAATTTCGCGTGGCCTTGCCATGGACACTGACCCACCGATAGGAGTCGGTGGTAGGTACGGTGTAACTATCGGCCGCAGATCCCCGACGCCAGGCATCATCTCAACGAGCGGGTGAGGCCGAGGGGGCGACCACTCCGAGGCTTCGTTGTGACCTAGATTTGCGACGATGCCCGTAAGCTGTAACAGGTCCTCCGGCTCCATACGCATGCTAGCGGAAATTCCGCGGAGCACGAGCCTACCTTGATAGGTGTCGACATCAGCCGACACCTCAGCCGTGATCAAAATGAGAAACTTGTCGAACCCCACTCGACCAAGCCTTGTCCGACCGTTGCCAACCGACCCAAGATTCACCATCGGGCTTAAAAGAGGGGTCGTCGCCCAGGCGACGTATGTGGTATATGGTCCAACAGAAGACGGATCCGGCAGACCATCAACAGCGATTGTTACGTCAAACTCGTGGTTCCCGGCCGTTGACACCCGTGTACCAAAAGGCGACGGAACACGCCCAAGTTCGACGTGACCCGACGCCTCTGGAAAGTCGGGCCGGTGAAACAACTCTATGCAGTAGAGGTCAGTATCCGCTGTCCCATCTCGGCCAGCACTAGCACAACCGATCGTTGGCTCCTGCTGCAGGGTGTAGGTCGTCGATCCCCAGAGCATCAGAGCTACAATAGTGAGGCCGACGAGGGTATCGCGGAACTCTGTCATACGGGTCATCGCTATCTGGCACTCACGAAGTATGACAGTCTGCCAGAACCGACAAACGGTGTCACCCTCAGACTCGATACTCTGCTAATTCTGTTGTGGGACTCCAATTCAACTCTCGCGTAACCCACAGCTCGAGATTGCAGCCCTAGACTGCTGCCATTACAATCCGGATGACAGCAGCACTCTAAATTGGGACTACGACATTGGAACACTGATGCTGGATCAAGTTCTTTTTACGTACCGCTTCAACCTCGACCACATCAATCACCTAGTGGCCGACCTGTCCGACGATCAAGCAGTACAGCAGCCACATGGACTCCTCAATCATCCGAGGTGGACGATCGGACACTTGGCGTTCGGCTCCAACTATGCGGCAGGATTTCTTGGCCTTGAGTCCACTTTCGCACCCGCGTGGGCAGACCTTTTCATGCCAGGCGCCACCATCAGCAGTGATGGTTCGACCTACCCATCAACAACAGAACTCCTAACGGCATTGAAAGCCCAACACGAACGGGTAGCCGGAGCGATTGGTAGAGCCCCCCAATCCCTATTTTCGCAAGAATGCACGGACGAATTTTTGCGTGATCATTTCCCCACGATTGGCAACTTCCTTGGGTACATCATGACGGCTCATGAAGGGGACCAAATCGGTCAATTAGCTTGTTGGCGTCGTGCTATGAACCTTCCCCCAGCTGAGTTCTAAACCAACAAGAAGGATATTCTGATAGGGAGCGGTCAGAGTTAACGCCCACCGCACCAGAGGAAACAAGCGATTCAAAGGAGAATCACATGACTCAGCGGTCTCGTGGATTCGTTAGTACTCTTGGAGTTTTAATTGGGATCTGGCCCCTGTTTGCAGTTTTTGCCGCTGGCCAAAGCTCATCTTCCACCGGAGGTCTCGAGGAGGCTGCCTACACCGCACCACGGACGCCCTATGGGCACCCGGACCTACAGGGCTTCTGGAACCACCAAACTTACACACCCCTTGAGCGTCCTGATACCGTCACCAAAGAGTTCTACACTCTGGAGGAGGTAGTTAGCTTCGAACAGGCACGAGCCCAACGCGAAGCCGAGCAAACCACCCCAGGCACCACTGCCGACGTGCATTACGACAACAGTCAATTTCTACTAGACCGCAGTCAGACAGGTTTCGCCAGGAATCTACGCACCTCATTGATCGTAGACCCTCAAAATGGAAAGCTTCCCCCCTTGAACACTTCAGGCCAGCGAAGACTGTCCGAGCGTAGGGCCATGCGCGCAGCCATGGGTGGCAAATTCGACCGTGCCGAGAACAACGACCTCGACGACCGCTGCCTAATGAGAAACGCTGGCCCCCCAACACTCAATGCCAACTACAACAGCAATCAACACATTGTTCAAGGTCCAGGGTGGGTCATGATTCTCGTCGAGGAGTCTCATGATGCTCGCATTATTTCCTTGGACGACCGCGACCTTTCACCAAATGCTGTTCGCCAATGGATGGGAATCTCTCGGGGCCATTGGGAAGACGACACCTTGGTGGTTGAGACCACCAACTTCAACGGCAAGAATCCGTTCAGAGGTCTATCAAGCGAACACATGCGGGTCACTGAACGATTCACCCGCGTGGCCGAGGATCGAATCCTGTATAGATTCACCGTCGAAGACAAGACGACCTGGGACCAGCCGTGGACTGCAGAAATGCCCATGCGGAAGAGTATTGGCCCGTTGTTCGAGCACGCCTGCCACGAGGGGAATTATGGGCTCTACAATACTTTAGCTGGGGCGCGGCTCGCAGAACAGCAAGCCGCTGACCAGGCTGCCCAGAGCAGACAGAAATAGCAGGCCAGTTTTACGGAGTCCTGCAGCTGTAAACTATCGCCTGATTGCCAGGCTTAGCCTACCAATTCCGCCAAATAGGTAGTGTGGATGCTTAGGCTTGATTCGGTGGAACTAAACATTGAGTAGATTCCCCTTCGCAAAACGGGCTTGATGACACATCCAACGACAGCTATTCTTTGGTGGCTACAGTAAAAGCAGCCAAATCAAACCAACCCTGGAATCCTCAGGGCGGCTGAAAGAGAGGTCGGAATGAAATTATTGCAAACACCACGTCTCGTTCTTGCGCTGATCCTCATTGCGTTCTCCGTGATTGGTTCAATGGTCGCCGCTGAACGAGCCGCCTCAAATATGGCCACCGCCGCGACCAGGTTGCTCGACAGCCTGACACCAGCTCAGCGGGCTACCGCAACCTTTGAACTCGGATCGGACGAGCGAGAAAAGTTCCATTTCATCCCGACAGAAATGTTCCCGCGCAATGGCGTCACGATCAGGGATATGACTGACGAGCAGCGGTCCCGAGCTCACGACCTATTGAGTTCCGGCCTGAGCCAGCGGGGCTACTTGACCGCCACCACAGTGATGAGTCTCGAGGCCGTGTTGGCCGAAATCGAAAGCGGCGGACGTTTCGACCGCAGTCCCGAGCTCTACTTCTTCTCGATCTTCGGAACGCCAGGTTCAAGTGGAACTTGGGCGTGGCGAGTCGAGGGGCACCACATGTCTCTACATTTCACCATCTTAGACGGCAAGGCTGTGGCCACCTCGCCCAACTTCTTCGGCTCAAACCCAGCACAGGTAACCAGTGGTCCAAAGGCTGGCCTTCGAGCCCTTCGTGAACGTGAAGAGGCTGCCCGCGCGCTGGTCAAGGCCCTCAACGGATCACAGCGAAGCACGGCAATCGTTGCCGCCGAAGCCCCCGACGACATCCTCACCGGCGCCGACCTCTCTATCGATCCACTCTCGCCGGTGGGAATTAGAGCCTCAGCACTAACCGATAGCCAGCGTGAGCTGCTCATGGGCATCATTGACGCCTACACGTCAATCATGGCTGACGACATCGCTGCCGAGCGAATGGCCGAGGTGCACAGTGCAGGTCTTGGTGACATCGGCTTCGCTTGGGCCGGGGGCACCGACCGCGGTGATCAACATTACTATCGCGTCCAAGGACCAACCTTCCTAATCGAATACGATAGCACCCAAGGTGGAGGCAACCACGTCCACGCGGTGTGGCGGGATTTCGACAACGACTTCGGGCGCGACTTACTAAGGGAACATCTCGCAGGCAACGATCACTAAGCGTTCCTGACCGACTGGATGAGCCCCCTCGTATGCACGAAACGGCCGGTTCCTCAATAGAGAACCGGCCGTCGCAGTGGTGCCATGGCTGGTTTGTCCTCCCTCGGAGCCAACAACTACAGCACTTTTGAGACGCAGATTCCCTAAGTCATACAGAAAGAGGCTACGCTCAGTTCCCTAGAAGATTCCGCTTTCGAAGCATTCATTGCATCTGCCAGTTACCGTCCCAACGAAGCACGAGACGACCATCATCATAATTGCCTAAGACTCTGGTAGTGCCTCCCCCCTCAATACCAGCGAATTTTCCGGTACCTCCGAGAATCTGAAAAGTTCCTGAGTCTAAATCGTTGGTGTAGGACAACCACCAGACATCTCCGTCGGCGTCCACGCTATCGCAGTAGCCGTAATTGCGAACACCCCCGTCCACCATCACGATAGTCCCCCGACAATCTTGGGTGTTCAAATGAAACGGCCCACCACCATCAGCCAGATTGATTCCACTGTTACTAGTGCGTATCAGCTGACGTCCGTCAGGCAATCCGACGACCGCCCTCCCGGAACTCCGCCCGAAGGTAATGGTCCCACCACCGGTGGTACCAGACTGAGCAAATAGGTCGACAACACCAACCGACACCAACAGAACAACACACATCGTGAACCACACGCTGATTTTCATAGTCCGTTCCTTCCCCAGTGCCCATGGAATTGGCCATACTCGACTCGTAAATACAGCAAATTACAATAACTCATCCAAATTCAATTATTTCTGTATCCTGGAGGAGGATCACCGAGCACTAAGCGCCACCCACAAGCGGGAGAAATTGTGAAAAGAGGACTGCTGTTGGCCGTCGCCCTGATTGCCACGTCTGAATCGGCATGGGGCCAAGCTAGACTAGCACCCTAATCTGGGGGGCTATTGGGACTATCGAACCATCACCCCACTTGAACGTCCTCTCGAACTCCTAGATACACCTGTCCTGACAGAAGACGAGGCACAACAATTTGAGCAAGAATTCAACGACAGGAGGGCTATTGAAGGCGATTACGATGAGGACCGTGGATTTAGATTGATTGCGGGCCGAACTTCGCTAATTGTAGACCCGGTCGACGGCAGGATCCCTTTCATCGGCCCAGCCTTCAGAGCTCGTCGCTTGGGCCAAAGAGGTCGTCCAAGAGGCACAGAGAGCTACCAACAGCGAGGTATTACCGAGCGAGGCATTAGCCGAAGTTCTTTTCCAAGGAATCCGACCCTCTACAACACTTTCTACCAAATATTCCAGACCCCCGACCATGTGGTCATCTATTCTGAGATGATTCATGATGCGAGAATCATTCCCCTTAACCGCCAGCCACAGATCGATCCGAAGATCGGATTGCTCTATGGGGATGCACGTGGTCACTGGGAGAACACCACCCTGGTTGTCGAGACAACAAACTTCACGGGAACACTAGGAACACTTCGTTTCGGGTGGAGCGACAATCTTCACTTGGTTGAAAGATTGACCCCACAGGAAGACGGCACAATTAGCTACGAATTCACTATCGACGACCCGACGGTATTCACTCAACCCTGGACCCTCCAAATACCCCTCAAACGTCGAGGGGCCACTCTATGAATATCCGTGCCACCAAGGAAACGATGGGTTGCCCGGCATTCTCGAAGTAAGTCGTAACTTAGAGAAATTAGCAGGTGAATCTTTCACAACCCGCTGAACCACTGAATATGAGTTCAATCGCCACGGTCCCACTAAGGCATATTTGGAGGGGACACCCGACGCATCGTCGCTTGCTCGAACGCATACGCCAGTTGAAGTAACCGGGGTTCACTGCACGCCATTCCCGCAAAGCTCACTCCAAAAGGTCTCGGCTTCGAATCAAATCCGGCCGGCATCTGGGGATCGGGTTCAGTGTCAATGAACCCAAACGGCACAATCACTGTCGGGTAGCCAGGCCTTGCCGAAATTCCGGCACCACTGGAACCAGGAAACAAAAGCGCGTCCAATTGCAGCTCCATCATGACCTCATCGATCCCGTGTTCGCCGTTGAGACGAAGATCACGAGCTCGATCACTTTCGTACCTATCCAGGTCCTCCTCAAGATCGAGCTCATCCGCACCGTCGAGTCTGGCTTGGCCATACTTGAGGGCACCTGCCAGCTCGTGCGCTAGATTCCATTCCCGAAGTTCTGTCAATGTCCCGACTGGACCCGAATCACCCAGCGTCTCTAGCCAGTCATTGAAATCTCGCTTCATCCCATACGACAACACACTACTCTCATTTCCATTCGCCAGCAAATTGTTGTCAGCCTCAGAATCGGTGACACTCGGGATATCAGCCGGATCGACAATCGTGGCACCCTGCTGGGTGAGGATTTGGATAACCTCAGCCATCAAGATCCGGCCGGGCCCTGAGAGCCTCTCTTGTAGTTCATCAGAACCAGGAACAGCAACTGGGTCGTAGTACAGCGCTCGCGGAACCCCGATACGAGCGCCCTGCAGACCCTCAGCCTGGAGAAAGGCCGTATAGTCACCATTCTCCGGCACTTGGCAACGCGAAGTCGCCGTATCATTCGGATCGGGCCCCATCCCCTCAAGAGCGCCAAGCATGAGTGCAGCATCAGTCACGGTTCGGGCCATTGGACCAGCCGTATCCTGGTCGGCTGTGATGGGGATCACCCCCCATCGACTCACTCGGCCTACCGTAGGTTTGATTCCAACAAGCATATTTGCATTGGACGGGGATAGGATGGAGCCAGACGTTTCAGTTCCCACGTTGGCCGCCCAGAAACTGGCTGCAGTCCCGATACCAGAGCTCGAACCTCCCGTACCCATAACTGGCCGTCCATCATTACGACCTGGTCTTGGATCGCGGCGCGGATCATAGGGATTGAGACCGAATCCCCCGACCGCACTATAATTGCCAGGCATCCCACGCCCAGTGAAATTCGCAAGCTCAGTCATAACCGTCTTAGCAAGAATAATGGCACCAGATTCTCGCAAATTGGTCGTCAGTGTGGCTTCATACGGCGGTACAAAACCCTCAAACACCAAGGCCCCTCCAGTTGTCGGCATATCCGTCGTGTGAATGTTGTCTTTCAGTGCAACAGGTATACCGTGAAGCGGACCTCTCACACGGCCTTCGGCCCGTTCTCGGTCCAGTTGGTCCGCATCTTCGAGCGCGTTGGCATTAATCGCAATCGCGGCGTTTACACGCTCTTCGTACCTGGCAATGCGTAACAAGTGCGCTTCGACTAAATCCCGAGAGGTAATGCGTCCGACCTCCATCGCCAGCTGCATTTCAGGAATGGTCGCCTCTACCACCTCAAAATCCACCGCCGGCTCGACCACCGGGGCGCACGACGTTACGATCACGGCAACAGTGGCAGCAACAAAGACGACAATGAGACCGGTATTCAGTCTAGTCATGGGTTCCTCTCAATACCAGAATCCTAGGGCGACCTCAGATCCACGGCAGCAATGGGTCTTGTTTACACGATCCTAGTCGCCGGAACCAGTCTCGCGATGCTGAACCCTGGCACCGAGACGCACAGGAAGCAACGGGTTGTATATGGTGGTAAGTATAGCTATTCGCCAGGTGAACCATTTAATCGGCAGTCGCCCAATGGGTTCAATTTATCCTGAAATCAACATCATGGTGTCGTTTGAACCTGCGGTTGTGATGGAGTAACTTGATGCAGTCATCGTCAGCCTCGACTAGGGATGGTCTCGAAATGACAGTAAACGATTCGCCAAAGGGATCTAATGCATAGACGAACTCTACTGAAAACAGGCAGCATGGCAGCCCTCGGTCTTAGTCTCAGTGGTTGCGCAGCCAGAGCGTCACAACCGCCGGTCCCCACCCGCCCGCTCACTCGGCAGCCGATCGTCCTCCCACCCATTAGAGCTTCCTGGGGCCGTGTTATTAGAACCACGGTCGGCTTACGCCCACACCGTAGGCCTGGCTTCCACCTGGCTGCTGAAACATTCGACGCGAAAACCGTGATTCACAACTATGGCCATGGCGGAGCTGGAATCTCCCTTTCCTGGGGGACCGGAGCACTGGCCGCTGACTTGGCACTAGAGCAGGAGGACCGTGAGGTGGCCGTCCTGGGATCCGGTGCTGTCGGCTTGGCTGCGGCGAGACAACTGCAGCGGCGCGGTTTCAAGGTCACAATCTACGCAATGACAGTACCTCCGGACACCACCTCAAACATGGCGTATGCCACGTTCTCGCCAACCTCGAGGCTTGTGTCCGGTCCCGGTCCTGCTCATTGGGAGGCCCAGTTCCAGAACGCGGTAGAAATCGCTTATCGACAATTACAGCTCCTAGTCGGGCCTCGCTACGGGATCTCCTGGCTAGACAGCTACAGCACGATGGACGAATTACCTTCAACTGAAACCGAAGAGGACGGCGTGTCCAACGATTTGACAGACACCCCTGAAGACCTCGACGACGACACCCGCCTAGACGTTGCCGCCGACACCTATTCGGCAGACCTGCCCACCTACTTGCGATCAGACCGTGAGATTCTCTACCCAGGTGAGCATCCGTTTCAGACGCGTTACGCCTCTCGTCGTTCGTCAATGCGAATCGAACCCTCAATCTATCTCGACACCATGGTGACCGCGTTCATCCGACTGGGCGGACGCATCGTTATCCGAAAATTCGACACACCCAACGACCTGATGAGCCTCAATGAGTCGGTCATCGTCAACTGCACTGGCCTTGGCTCGCAGGCTCTTTTCTCTGACGAGGAGTTGATCCCGGTTAAAGGGCAGCTAACGTTTCTAGTGCCCCAGCCTGAGGTGAACTACGAATTTAACTGCATGCCGCGTTCTGACGGCATCGCACTTGGCAGCACTGGAGAGTGGGGCGTCTCGACTTTGGAGCCGAACGATGAGGCTAGACAGCGTGTCGTCGAGCGGGCCATCGAACGATATTCCGGGATGCGCCCTGCCGGACCGGGGACACGTGGCTAACGCAATCTCTAACACTAAACATCCGTTCACACCAATTGCAGTCCTGCTCGACTGCTATACGCACTTCCCTGCCCAGCGATAACACCCTCTTCCTGGCTCACCGAGGAATGCCAGAGAACCCTAGACCGTGTTCTAGTTGTGAGACATGCTCGGCTGGCTTGATGTCGGTGGTCCATGCTACACGGAACGCCCCGCGAGCGTGAACCCACCATAGGGGACTGACTTTCCGCGCTCCTCACCCATGGGTTCATACCCCACAAGTTCCAGTCCTTGTGAGGCAATGAACTCGCTGGCCTGCTGCCGTGCAGGAGCTGCGGTGGACAGGAAGAACTGAAAAGACTCGCCGTAGAACCCTTTGACCATGAGGCGCATGTATTGGCCTACGAACCGCGAAAAGTATTCGAGACTCCAAGTGTCGAAGGCAATCCGGCTACCCACCGCAAGGCCGGAGACCGTCCGAAGCGTCGTCTGGACGGTCTTCTCATCGAGATAATACGTGACCCCCTCCCAGAGAATGAACGTTGGGAGATCGGGGTCAAAACCCCGCCGGAGTAACGCATCGAACCAGGAGGTCTGACCGAAGTCTGTCTCGACAAACGTGACGTGACTGGCGTCCATACCTGCGCGATCCAGCGCCTCTGTCTTCGCGCGTTGCGTCGCCGGGGTGTCAACTTCGAACACCCGCACCGGACGGTCTCTCAGCGCACCAAAGGCCCGGGTGTCCCAGCCGGCGCCCAGGAAGACGACCTGCTGTGCCGGCTGTGGTGCCGTCGGGTCGACGGCGCTCGCGAGGGCCTCGTCGAAGAATGCCGTACGATGCACCATCGCTGATGCCATCGATGAGGGTCTCCCGCCCGGATACGAGAGAAATGATCCTTGATAGCCGCTCAATCTGACCGCCAGTCCCATTGTCCCGATAAGCAGCCATGCCACAGTCGGCGACAGCGCAGGCAGATGAGGCGCCAACTGCACGGCGGCGGCATCGTCTCGAGTATCTGCATGGTGAAAAAGCAGCCGATTCAAGAAGGGTTCGTAGGCCGTGCCGGAGATACCGCGGTTCCTCGTCTTTAACCTGATCATGAAGACAAGCGTCCCCAGCAGAACTAACGGCAGGAATGCGATCAGCAGAAGCGAGAACATCAGGAGGCGGAGCACGCTTGTCAGCATACCTTGAACATTCCTCTTCACAATGTGGGCTTTCCCATAGATCCCTCCTGTTCACTGAAATGTGGCAGTTCTATGGCTTACGACCCAACAAGCATCAACTTCTGCAGACCCCGACCGACCTGAGCCGTGTAGATATTCCCCTTTGAATCAGTCGCCATTTGGTGGCCACCTCCCAACACACCTCCACCGCTGATTGCTGCCACCTCCTCTAGCGTTTGACGGTCGAGCACCGCGATCTCTGCGCCCGCGCCCACATATAGAAACGCTTGCTCTGGATCAGGTGACAGTGCCAAATTTCTGGCAAAGGGAGAGGTTCGTCTGACCACCTGTCTAACAAATTGCCCTTCGACGGTAAACACCTGCACGCGACGGTTTTCACGGTCGGCCACATACACTAATCCATCCGTCGACACCCGAATCGCGTGCAGGATGCTGAACTGCGACGGACCAGGTCCATCCGGCACGGAGCTCAAACTCGGTGGCGGACATTGATCGCGGTCTTCTGGGGTATTCCCGAATGCCCCCCACATCCGTTTAAACTCGGCCG
The DNA here is from genome assembly GCA_002347025.1 of Acidobacteria bacterium UBA2990. Taxonomy (GTDB): domain Bacteria; phylum Acidobacteriota; class Vicinamibacteria; order Vicinamibacterales; family UBA8438; genus UBA2990. The sequence goes on along the minus strand of DEAE01000019.1, from coordinate 23,569 downwards.
AATCCGCATCGAATACAGCAACCCGGTGGTTCCCATAGCCATCTGCCACAAACAATTCATTCGTCTTTGCATAAACGGCCGCATCCCCAGGCTGATGTAAGTTCCTCGTGTCGGCGTTCCCTCGGCTCTGGTTGCTTCGCCCAATCTGTAGAACGAGCTCACCGAGCGGCGTAAACTTCAGCAGTTGATCATCCCCAACCGGATGGAGTCCCGGAAGCTGCCGCTCGGGGCAATAGTTTCCCCCTACCCACACAAAGCCTTCATGATCAACATGGATACCGTGTTCTCGTTGAGGCCAGTCATAGCCATCCCCCTGCCCTCCCCAGGCCCGAACGAAATTCCCTGCCGCATCAAAAACGATAACGGGTGGCGCAGCACTGCTGTATTGACTCGGGGGAAGCGTCCTCGGACGATGCAGAACCCACACTCGATCCTGTCCATCCACGTCAACACTAGACACATCGCCAAGCTGCCACTGTGCCGGAACTGTTGGCCAGGTGTCGTCGACCACAAACCTTGGCACCCCACCAGCGGGCTGCAACCTAACCTCCCCCCGCGCCAGGTCGACGTACCATGTTCCGAGCGCACCGACAATCAGGAGAGCGATCAGGGCCCCAAAAGACAGATTCCTATGTTTCATGCTGTCCTCGCTTCGACAAAACCAATTCGCAAATCTAGGCCCAGTATTGAGCCTAGAAATCCACCGGGTTCTGTAGTGAATCTTCACCGGAAATACTACCACCGCCCCAACAAGCCACACAGGAAGCCAGATAATCCAATTTGATACAGCAAAACCGGAAATATCATGCTGAGTTGATCTGAGACTCCGAAGTCGCGGATAGTCTGGCTGTCATCCGGTTCAGCTGACCAGCGTGAAATGTACGTGGTGTGATTTGCTTGGCTCTAGTCGGTTCCGACCGGGCCTATCGGCGGCCTACCATGAGAGCGGTAGCCATTCAAGATGGATCCAACCATACGCTTCAACCCATTGACAGTAGGGTCTCGAATCGATCGGGATCCATCCGGAACAATGAATTCGCGAGTCTAAACTTTGAAGGTGCCTGGTATCACGGCAGTCCACATCGGGGTTCCCTGCCTCTACTCGTGGCCCTCTGAATCCAGCACAAACAGCGTGCTTGCGAACGAGTAACGGAGCGCCCTGCTCCGACGAGACGCGATCATCAGCTGTACGGGGGATGACAAGCAGCGCAGCGGGACACACCCATGGCCCAGGCCCTCCTGTTTCACACCGTTGATGCTAATCGCCGGACTCCAACCGCTGTTTAATCATGCCCTGGATGTATTCGAACTGCGTTCGTCCACTCTCGGTTTCTTTGGAGGCCCATTCCGCATTTTGAAACGCCGTCGGCGACCCGTCAGCGCGGATCTGGTCTAAGTAGGGCGCGATCTTAGCGAAGAAGAAAAGGCCCTCACCATTATTCTGGGTCAAGTAATCGGCATTAACGACACCAGCTCTTGCCATCCCGAACACCATTTCCCAATAGGAACTCAGCTGACGCCATGCGCCGTTCAACGGATGGTCGAACTTGCCAATCTCTTTGACATCGTCATAGCTCTTAGGCCAGAACTGAAAATTGATAGCATCACGATTCTCTCGCGTCTTGGGTTCTCGGCGCATTTCGTAGACACGAAGCACCAAATCGGCATCCTGGTAATTGGGCTTTTGGGCTGACATTTCGTTAACAAGTTCCTTCCAAATAAGAATTGAGTGAATTCGGGACTTCGTGGAGTCGGATTCTAGCACGCCCTTTCAACTCCACTGACGGAGGTCTGAATCCGACCATCAGAGCTCCAGTCGCATCAGGGCATTACCGAGGCCGGAGACAAAGACCACTCCGTCAGCTTCTGAAGAAATCACGCCAGTCGTCGGCCCAGGGCCGTCCCCCCACAGCGGCGGCGCGAAGAGTTCGATCCATGACCTGTCTTCCCCGCTTCCGGCCTCGATCTCGGCCACAAGTGACACGCTCTCTGGAGTCGAGATCCGGAAGACAGAGTTTGTGGTACCGTCATCAAGATCGACGACCACGACCTCGCTGTACACAGGACTGGTGATCCAGAGTCGATTATCGGGATCGAGTTACAAGTTATCGGGATAGATGCCCTCATACAAGACGGTCGGTTCCGAGACCTGCCCCAACTCGACATCGAGCTCGTAACGCCACACCCGCCTCCCCATCGTCTCGGCAACGTAAAGATAGCCGCGGTCCTCATCGAGCGCGATGCCATTTGCAAACAGGAGGCCCTCGACGACTGGAACCGCCAGAGCAGTCTCTGAGCGGTCAGCCGGTGGGAGGTAATACAGCGCCCCATCTGGGGTCACATTATCGATCGCCTCAAAGGTCGCTTCTTCTCCACGTTCTGGGTTGTTCTGGCTCGACTGCGTGAACCAAATGCCACCCGCCCGATCCCTGCGCGCCACACTAGGATGCCGGTAAATCAGCGTAGTCTTCTCAGTAGCGATCTCGACACGGTAGAGGCCGCCCCGGTAGACGTCCGCAACAAGCAGATGTGTACCCGAAGGCTCAGGCCTGAGACTTGGTCGGCTACGATCAAGCGGCCGTCGGACAACACCTCTCCATCCTCGGGACGGTTTAGCGAGCCGTCGGCGGGGAAGATCATCTCCGGGTCGAACGACCAGCTAGGTGTCGGCGCCTTCACGGCTGCCGGCGTAACTGCTGGTTCGCCAATGGGCTCAGATTCATCCGAGGAACAAGCAATGATGATCACCAGCGTGGCACACACCCAGAGCCAGTTCATCTGTTTCATGACGTCTTGCCTTTCAGAACCCTTCACAAGGCCTCACTGCCCGACACCGTGAGCCCACCTTCCTTGTGCAAACCTACTACCGAGTCGAAACATAGTGGTAGCAGTTCGCCGTCATCTGTTGGGCCACTTTCCTAATCGAAGCTAAGTTGTTGAGCGTGTTTCTAGCCCATGTGGCCGTGCGTATCGTGTCCATGCCCGCGCCAAGGCTTTCTGGTGTCGGCGCAACCATTCTTACGCTGAGATAATTCCGAAATTTACCCGTCATCACCTGGGCCACTGCAAAATTCACATCTCGATGACCAGCTTCGTGCAGCCCTGCTTCGAGGGCTTCTATTTGCGTCAGATACATGTCTGGTTGGTCTGTCGACGTCACCGTCATCATCATCGAATAGGTATCGCCAGCAGTAATGTCGATGTTCGGAGATCTTCGAACTGAGCTCCAGAGATCTCTTGCCTTAATCGTCCGATGAGGGGAAATTTTCGCAATCTCTCTCGCGGGCACTCCCGACGTAAGGTCAAGTGGCATCGAACTCTCAAAGTCAGCAAAAAAGTTATAGACGTAAAGATCACCTTCCTGCTCAGCCCCGTACGACGGCACACAAACACCACCAGAAGTCGGGACTTGATTGGCAGCCGTAATAACGGGTATCGACTCCTCGGCCCACTCTAGGTAACGTGGAATGTCTTAGGTATTTATCTGAACAATTTGAAGGACAGGTGTCTGGCCCTGGGCTAGTGTCGGTAGAAGAACGGCCACAACAACCATAGAAGCAATAAGCCTTTTCATGACATTTTCTCCCTTATGAATCCGCTAGAAAGCACCCGAGGCGTACACTGCACGCTCCAGATCGAAAAACAACCTCAGAGATTTTTCGTCTCCAAACGGCAAAATCTGACTCAGATAAGCACCCCCAACACCCTGTTGGCGATCAATCCAAAAGAAGCTGTTCGCGAGTCCTGCCCACATCAATGTGCCCGCTGACCGTCCGGTATTGACGGCAGTTTCGTTGATCTGAAAGGTGAGGCCCCATGATTTCGCTTCCCCTGGGAAGAACTCTGCATTGTTTGACAGGTGCGGCGCAACCGTCGAGAGTTCTTTGACCCGTAGGGCCCCGATGTTATTTCGACTCATCTGCGCAACACTGTCCGCACGTAAAACACGCGTGCCGTCCGCTTCACCATCGTTAAGCATCATACGGATGAACTTCCCATAGTCGCCCATAGTGGCCTGCAGTCCGCCGCCGCCCATTTCAAATTCCGGACTCTCCGGTGCTGGCAATTCCGTCGGCACCAGGGATCCATCTGGCATACGTGCATGAAGTCCCGCGGCACGACTGAGCATTGACGGAGAAGGGGTGAACGCTGTATCCGTCATACCCAGAGGTCCGGTCAGGTTTGCATCGAAGTATTCACCTAAGGTCATCCCGGATACTTCCTCGACCATCTTGCCAGCCCAATCGATGCCAGTGCCATACTCCCACTGCACACCGGGATCAAATGCTAACGGCGTGCATAGCGCTGCATTTTGAAGAGTGAACAAACTCGGTGCCCCTGTCACCTCTCGCCAGCGAAGGTCATTGGCGTTCCAAAGCTCGTAGACAAAACCCGACGTGTGAGTCAATAAATGACGCAACGTGACAGCTGACTTGGGAGCCCGTGTAATTGGCTGGCCCTCGTCATCGAAACCCGCAAGCACCTGCACCTCATTCAACCAGGGACAGATTTTTCCGGCTGGCGCATCGAGATCAAGCTTTTCCTGTTCCACCAACTGCATGGCAGCCGCACCAGTAATTGCCTTCGTCATCGAAAAAATTGAGCCCACGGTGTCTGTGGTCATCTCGATACCAGACCCGATGACTCGTTCGCCTGCCGCGCCCTCCCAGACAACGCCGTTTCGATTTACAACGATCGCCACTGCTCCCGGAGCAGCCCCTCGTCGGATTCCGTCGCTCAAGATGTCATCGAAGTTGTTAGACATGGGTATCCTCATCTCGGAGATCACGAACTTCTAGGCACACATTTACACACCATAACCATAAATATAATTTTACGAAATAAAACAACTCGATGCGATTGGCATGCCGTCTAGGGCTTTGTGTTCCGACGAAGGCCCCTAAGCGGGCGTGTCCGCTACCTCTGGGCACTGACAGAGCCCCAATGTAGCGCTTCTTTTAGCGCCACCATAAGGCGTCGACCGAAGAAGATAGGCATCGGGAAGAATGGACTGAAACCAGCTTCACCAGCCCCACAGATGGTCCCACCTGCCCTTGACATTAGCCTTGAACCTGGCACTCAAGGCCTTAGCTGAGGTTTGTTCCACGTTGATTGACCTTCTTCCATCTTTTCCTCAGTGATACAGTGTTCTATCGTTGCGGCGCACCCGGCGCTGATACGAAACAAATCAACCGTGTTGGGAGGTGTAGTGTGAGACGACTTGTGAGCTTATCTGTACTGTCGACACTGCTCGTGTCAGGGGCCGCCTCGGCCCAAGGACCGAGCGAGGACCCCATAGGGACCCTCGCCGAGCTAATGGTCGGCACCATGTTTCCGAACGCCAACAAGCTGTTCGACGCCCAAGCGGTCGAGCCTGGCGGCCCAATGCCGGAGATGAGTCCAGAGGCCTCCGAGGCTGTATCCGCTGTCATGGGGTCAACGTCTGCACGTTATGCGTCGGTCTACCGCGGCTGGCAAGAGGTCGCTGGTGCAGCGGTAGCCCTCGCTGACGGTGCCAAGCTTACCCTGCTTAAAGGCCGCTCTTGCAAAAACGGCGTGTTGGCACCGGTCGACCGCGCGGACTATATTGAAGGGGCCCGCCTCCTCGAGGAATCCGCCGTCAACGTGCTCACCGGTGCCCGCAATGAGGATTGGGATGCCGTCTGGGAGGCAGTTAATTACGTGTCCGAGTCGTGCTCACACTGCCATAGCTTGTACCGCGACGGTCCCGATAGCAGACAGGAGCCACGCTGCCAATAGCAAGGCAGCTGCCTCAGCAGGCAACTCGCCCGAGGTAACGAACAACAAGTCCAAGGGCGAGGCTATCGATGTTCCGTCTGTTTGACCGAACCAAGACCCGCGGAGCGCAGATCCTCGTGTGCAAGTCGAGCTCCGATGATCATCGGGCGAATCGCCCTTGTGGCACCGGACAGGAACCGATGGACTTGCTCCACCAACCGAGGTGTTACAGGGCCTCCGACGGGCCTGCTGATGCCGTAAGATTATTGAGAGTCGCCAAATTGATTTCGCGCTGGTCAGATATATGAAGCAAGAATCAGAGCTCTACCGAAAATATCACCTGTGATTGTCCGCGTCCTAGGGCGAACTAGAAATTTACCGAGAGCGTATTCCAAACTCGGCTGAGTATTTTTCAGACTTCTTCGCAGATGCGATAAGAGTACTATCGTAGTATCCAACAGCATAACTGATGCCCCGTACCTGCTCGCTCCAGACCAGCGTGTTGGCACTGCAATGCAAACTATTACATCAAGTTGAGAAGGGTTAGATGCACAGTCGACTAGCGACCGGTTTGGGGGGACTGGCGGTCGTGTGTTGGGCACCAATGGCGGCAGCACAGACCGACGATATCGCACGAACGGCGAGCGGTCATCGGGATCTGTCTGGCACCTACGACGTGGGAACCCTGACCCCGATGCAACGTCCCCCCGAGTTGGGCGAGATGATGTCCCTAACCGACGAAGAGGCGGCGGTGTTTGGGGCAAAGGCCACGGCCGCACTCGATCGCCGGAACAACATTGTCCCCTCGGTGAACACCGAGGTCAGCGATCCGAATCGGGGCGCACCTCCAGTAGGAGGAGACGGGTCAACCGGCGCATCGGGGAACGTCGGTGGCTACAACACCTTTTGGATCGACCCTGGCTCAGGTGCATTCCAGATCGACGGACAATGGCGCACCTCGATCCTGATCGACCCTACGAATGGCAGGCATCCGGCACGAACCCAGGAACAGATCGCCGCTGATTCCTCCGCTCGGAGTGATGGTAGAGGCCGCCCACGTCAGAACGACGGCACCGCGTATTGGCTCGAGGCCGGTTTGGATGCCCCTGGCCCGTTCGACAACATGGAGCAGCGGCCGTTCGCTGAGCGCTGCCTGATCGGGTTCGGCTCGACCGCTGGCCCGCCAATGTTGCCGGTGCTCTACAACAATCACAAGAGGATCGTGCAAGGGAACACCACCATCATGATCCTGACCGAGATGAACCACGATGCGAGGACCATCCGGATGAATGCCGAACACGACCCGTCGGAAATCCGGAAGTGGCTGGGGGATTCGATCGGACACTGGGAGGGCGACACCCTCGTCGTAGAGACCACCAACTTTCGAGATCGCCCTTCCTTCACGCAGGGTTCCCGAATCATGACGGTGGTCGAACGCTTTACAATGGAAAGCGCCGACAAGCTCATCTACAGCTTCACCGTCAAAGACCAGACGGTCTGGGTGTCCCCGTTCACCGGCGAGTATGCATGGACGCGGAGCAACGACAAGCTATTCGAGTACGCCTGTCACGAGGCGAACTACTCGTTCGAGGGCATCATGCGGGGTGCACGGCTGCTCGAGGCGGAGTTCCGTGGCGAAGAACTCGAAGGAGTCCCGAACCCAACCCACTAGTATGGGAATCTCATTGTGCTCCGGGGTAGATTCACATCACAGGCATTGGGACGTCTAAACTGCTACCATGAGGTCCAACCGGAACAATCAATTGAGCGACCTATGTATTAGTCGAGCTGGCTGGATCTCAGCCAGCTTATCCATCAAAGGACCAGTGACCCTCCGCCGAGTCTTTAAGACCCAATGTCACCGCACTTTCGATCGCTCAGTGTAGAATGAAAGACTTCTGACGCCTCGAACCATGACTGCCTCAAAATCGTTCAGACCACGGCAACTCTACGCCGCGCTCACGATGGCTCTTCTTGGTCTCTGGATCTGTCCAGCATTCGCCGCAAGTCAGGAGCCCCCTCCCACACTCGGGCAAGAGGGCAAAGACGCCCCCTGGGTGCCGACACCGCAGGAGTTGGTCGACACCATGCTCGACATGGCTGAAGTGACTTCAGACGATCTCCTCATCGACCTCGGTGCGGGCGACGGTCGAGTGGTTATCTCGGCGGCGCAGCGTGGTGCCCAGGCCATCGGCGTTGAGCTGGATCCTGGCTTGGTTGAGCTCGCCAAGACGAACGCGGAGATAGCCGGTGTTGTCCCCCTCACTGAGTTTGTAACGGCGGACATCTTCGAGTTTGACTTTTCCTCAGCGTCGGTGATTTCCATGTTCCTCCTACCCGACCTGACCCTCCGACTACGACCCACTCTGTTCGACCTCAGAGCAGGAACACGAATTGTCTCCAATACTTGGGATATGCGGGGCACCGACACAGATCCGGAAGCCCGAGGATGGGACCCAGACCAGACGATCGTACTGGACCCTTGTCCAGGATTCTGCACCGCCCACATTTGGACCGTGCCGACCAAGGTGGCTGGCACTTGGAGGCTCGACGACGGTCGATTACTACATCTAACACAACGTTTTCAGGAAGTTCTCGGACGAATCGACTCCCAAGGATCAACGATAGAGATCTTCGACGGAAGGCTCGATGGAGCTACACTGACCTTCCGAGCCAATGGTGTCGTCCATCGTGCGGAAGTCGACGAAGCTGCGATGCACGGCACCACCGGTAATGGCGACAACTCCCACAGCTGGCGTGCCCAGCGGACGCCTTAGGCCGTGGCCCAGCGAGTTTTGGCCCGTTCCTTAATTAACTATGCGTCGGACAAATTCCCACTTGCACGAATTCAGGTGGGAGTTTCTCTCTCGGTAGACCGCTTGACGCTGGGGATCAGCACGTCTGGCCTGACGGCTAAGACGGTTCCACTCATCCCATTCCCCAAGATTCTGGCCATGCCAGACAAGCCTAGAAAGATTGAAGTTGTTTAACGCTCCCCGAAAAGTGCCCGCAATGCTGCCAGGAGCTTCGATGGGATTAGCGATGACGTAGTCGAGCAATGCCCGTTGTGCCTCTCTAAATGCCGCTCCTTCGCCAGGATTAATCTGACAATCTCGCACTGCAACGAACGGGGCTGGCTCTTGGCCATTAAGCTCCGAACCCAGCGTGACCACGACCATCACCAGCACCACAACACAGAAGACTTTTCGAATCATTTATCCTTTACTATCAAATATCTACGACCGATGGATCACGAATGTAGTGTCTATGCCTAACACTGAATAGTAGTTGCTATCTTAACGAAGTCACCATCTAAGATTAGCTGCTTTTTTTGAGGAACACATCCTTTTAAGAGGGTTTTAGTTACCTCCACTAACGCCTGGACCCCGGTCAACCAGTGACAGACGAGACCACACTCTACCGGTAGGAGACTATTTCTCAGTTAACCACTCTTCTCGCAGCACACTTCACTACCTGTTCACCTCCTGTTGGCATACCCTCACAACCAGACGCAGACCGCTCCCTTGCTGTTCTATCCCATCGTTTCACGGGCGATCCGCTTGCGTAGCTACGTCCATTCCCAAATCTTGCCTTTCGAACTACCGTCCGCCTCCACGTCATATTCGAACACCGCGGCGATGCCATTCAATCTGGCAAACTTTTTTGAGTTCGTCTGAAAGTGAAACGCTCCCCGGTAGCGAACCGGTTGCCCGGGACCGCGCGATTGATCGGAAGCACGACCGAGTAGATGCACCACATCACCAGCGGCCGTAGTCAAGACACCACGACCCTGGCCAAAAATGGAACCATCTCTGCGGGTCTTGGATGTATACGTCCAAATTGAGGTGTGCTCAATACCTTGAATACGACCAGCAGCCTGCAGGGACACTTCAAGAACGACCGCACCATCTTCGGGCGGCAGCACCTTGACCCCAGTCACGTTTCCCGCCTCTTCATATAGCAAATCACCCAGCATTTCTTTCCCTCCTGATATCTGGTGTAAACGAGAACCCATCATATCCTCGACTAACCAGCTCCGGCGCATACAGACATAACGCCCGGACCCGAGGTAGTCGCATTGCATCCCCGCTAACCTCAGCTGTAGGATCATCACCGGATTTACAGTTAGCCCGGATTGGAGGTCAGGGTATGTCAGCAGCAGACAACGTTCAGACCGTGAAGAACATGTATGCAGCATTCAAGCGGGGACATTGAAGCGATTCTGGAAAGTTGCTCGGAGGATGTCAAATGGTCGGCTGACAACATCGGCGCTGGCGAGTTTCCGTGGGCTGGTGTACGCCACGGGCACGCCGTAGCGCGTCAGTTCTTTGCAGAAGTCGCAGAAAATATCCAGATCGACGTCTATGAGCAGCTGGACTTTCTGGCATCAGACAATCAGGTAGCTGTAGTGAACCGGCAAGAAATGACCTTGAAGAAAAATGGTCAGAAGGTAATCTTTCCTGAAGCTATCAATCTGTGGACGATCGGTGCAGCCGGAAAAGTGACACGGTTGCCTTCTGCCATGGACCCAACCGAGCTTCTAGCGGCTTGGCGGCGATAATCTTCGGCCGGGACAAGTGGTTTGTATATGTTGCCTCTAGAGCACAGCACTCCCCACAACTGCCCGACTGTCCTGTATCGTCGTCACCGGTAGCAACGAGCGATAGGATCGTCCACTCCCTCGCATCGTCTTGAGCGCAGAGGTCGCATGAGGCAACTCCCACCACCCAATAGAGAGTATGTATCTGAAGTCTTCCAGCCGGTAGTATGATTGAACCTTGGGCAGGACTTCTGCAAGTAGCCCGCGGTTCTGAGATGAAACCGTTCGAGAACGAATGGATTTTTGAAGTCTTCGAAGACCACCCCAGCTTCTTCACCAAGAGGATGTTCGGCGGACTGGCCGTCTACCTGTTCGGCCGGCAGATGATGCTGCTAGTCGAACCAACCAAGACTGGCCGCTGGAAGTGGCACGGCGTCCTGATCTGCACGGAATATGCATATCAGCCGGCAATCATCGAAGAGTTCCCGCAACTGGTGCCACACAGCGTTTTGAAGAAATGGCTCTACATCGCTTCCCTGCATGAGGAATTCGAGCCAACAATAAAACACGTGGCGGCAGCCATGGCGCGGGATGACCCGAGATTTGGGATTAACCCTCGTCCGAGGAAAGAGGTTCACTCTTGAGGCTTCTCTCTAGCGGCCTACGGACCTACATCGGCACTTATTATGGTCTGGCCGCCCCACTTGGCACTATCTGGGTTACCCAGCGTGAGCAGAGAAAGGTCCGTTGCCATGGCATTTCCGTGCGATCAGTTGTCGCCGCTACCCCAGCAAGTGAAGGGCATTTCTACGACGAGGAAGCGGGATCACAGAGTTTCACTGTGTCCCCGCTCTCTCCGGCTCCTTGCTGGGTGAACCGGAGAGGTATACTGTAGCGAGCATCGAAAGTAGGTCCACTCCAAACGCGTCGAGGTGCCCATGTCTGTTCGTAACCCAACCATATCCGTAGCCGCTCTGCTCGTACTCGTCTCGTCACTGGTACCGCAGGAAACTGCTGCGCAGAACTCCACGAACCCATATGCGATCGTCGAAGGGTGGGCAAAGCTGCCGAACGGAAGGGTCATGGGAGCAGTCGGCAAAGCCAAGATCGACCCGGACGGGCGCCACATCTGGGCAGTTATCCGTTGCGATGCCGGGCCAGAGCAGTTCGGTTCGGAATGCCTTGATTCAGACCTGGACCCCATCTTGAAGTTCGATCCAGACGGGAACGTGGTCAAATCCTTCGGCAGTGGACTGTTCATCTGGCCTCATGGAATTGACGTTGACTCCAACGGCAACGTATGGGTGACCGACGCCGTGAGCGATAACAACATTCCTGCGGGCGACGCTCGGGGCCATCACGTAATCAAGTTCAGTCCAACGGGCGAAGTGCTCATGACACTTGGCACGCCCGGAGAAGAGGGAGATGGCCCTAACCACTTCACTTCCCCGAGTGATGTGGCGGTCGCGTCGAACGGCGACGTGTTCATCGCAGACGGCCACAACGCAAACGGCAACAACCGAGTGATGAAATACAACAGCCGTGGCGAGTTCCTCCTATCTTGGGGAGAAACTGGCTACGCCCCAGGACAATTCCGTGCCCTACATGCCATCGCCTTTCATCCGGACGGCCGAGTGTTCGTGGGAGATCGCAGCAACAGTCGGATCCAGATCTTCGACCAAGAGGGAAACCACTCTGCCACCTGGACCCAGTTTGGACGCCCGAGCGGAATCGCCTTTGACGACCAGGGACGGATCTACGTCGCAGACTCCGAGTCAGACAACGTAGAGAACCCAGGGTATGAAATGGGCATTCGCATTGGCGAAGTCGAGACAGGCTGGGTGAAGGAGTTCATTCGCTTTCCGTGGGCGAATCCCCACATCCTTCCGGGGAACGGAGCGGAGTTCGTCGCCGTCGATCGGGAAGGCAACATTTTCGGAGGAGAGCCCGTCCCAAACCCTCATCTTAACGACCGAACGCTCAGGAAGTACGTGCGAGTGCGCCCCTGAGGCGGTGGTTCGCCCCGATCTGGAGCTGCAATCTCGTAGGGAGAATGGGAATCCGAGCAGAGAGGGTTGTTCGATTGGCAGGGCACGTCCTACGTGCCCCTGCTTCCTAGTCGCCCCCCTTAAAGCACCAAAATTGCTAGCATTAGATTAGAGGTCCGCCAAGAATTCGAGCAGCGCCTCATTTGCCTCGTGAGGCCGCTCCTGTTGCAGCCAGTGACCCGCACCTTCCAATCTGACAACACCGCATGAACCCTTGTGCGCTTGATAATGGAATAGGTGCGGGTCGCCTCGCTGAATTCTCGACAGATCAAGACTGGATCGGTACGGCCACAAGCCTGTGGCTCAATACGGTCGCACTTCGTCGTGCCCTGGCAGACAGCCGTCCTACAGCTGTCTGCCAGGGCTCAATACCTAGGCTGACGGTCACGGGGGTCCGTCACGGCAGCGAAACAAGACCGAGGCGCTTCATTTCGAAGAAGCATCTGGCGCACACTTCGGCGTCAGAGCCCGCTGCGTGAGCACCGTCGGGGATCGTCCCAAATAGTCTTTGGTGCAATTCGGACAACTTCGGCCACTTGAACCCATAGCGGCTTGGAATAGCACATAGGTCAGTGGATGTCTTCATCGTACAGAACCGCTCACGCTTGTCGAAGTTACTCCGTACGCCGGTTCGCAGCAGTTCGGCCTCCATGATTCTCTCGTCGAAGCTCATATTGTGGGCAATCAAGACACGTGATGTATCAACCACACGCGCGAAATCGTCAAGGAGCGGCTCCAGTGCTACACCCTCTGTGAGGGCCCGAGCCGTGTTGATGCCATGCACGGCCTCGGCCTCGGCCGGTATCTCGAATCCATTCGGTTTCACGATTTCGCTCCGGCTCTCGACCGCGGCGCCTTCCTCGTCGTATAACAGCCACGCAAGCTCCACAAGTCTCGGCCAATTGTCTAGGTCGCTGACGGGAGCATTCCAGTTCAACGGAAGACCCGTCGTTTCCGTGTCAAAAAACAAGTACATGCCAGAATCTATCTTAGTCGCGAGCCCGCCCAAGTGCCCCAGAGTCAGAGACGGCAATATCGGCTTCCCGCTCACATGGGCAAACTGCCCCCTACGAAAGGCTGTCCGCGGTCCACACTCGACTCTGCGGTGACCGTTCACTAGTAGTCGTTCGCGTCCATGGACACCCGGATGATCTCCTCGTCGTTGCGGAGAACGACGTGGCGATTGGCGAACGCCGGGTGCGACCAGACCACCAGGCGGTCACTCTGACCGTGACTGGCCCGTCCCCGGGACCCGGGCCTAGCACCGCCGTAGCCGGACCGCGAGGTTGGGTTCAGCAGATGGGTTCGGTCTAGCTCCACGTACCCGTCAGGGCCGAACCGCACGATGATGAGGTCGCCGTTCTCGTTGTAGACGAAGTAGCGATCCTCATGCTGGACAAAGTACGCCGAGCCCCACCGGTTCCGGGTCGTCAGCCCTTCGGCCTCCCAGACCCGTTCACCCGTCTCTGCCAGCAGACCTCGTACCTGGCCGTGACTGCCGATGCCGTAGATGTAATCGCCGACGATGAGCGGTGTCGTCATCACCGAGTGCAGCCCTGAGGTCTCGGCTACCTCGATACCGTTTTCCAGCACCCGGTTGTTCTCTCCCTTCCAGATCGCGGTGGCTGTAGGGCGATCGCGATCCAGGCGCATCATCAGCGACCCGCTATAGAACCCTGACACGAGCAGATACTGGCCGCTCTTGACCGCGTCGGCCACCGTCATATTTGCACGTCCCGGGAATGCCTCTTCCCAGTACAACTCGCCCGTCTCGGGTTTGAGCGAGGAGAGCCCGCGTGGGTGCCATACGATCAACTGCCGCGCCCCGCCCTCCTCTACAATGAGCGGCTGCGTGTAGCCCATTTCCGTCCTACTCTCGAGCGCCCGCCAGACCTCCTCACCGGTATGCTTGTCGAACGCCATCACCAGGGCGTCAGGCTCGCCGCCGACGAGAAAAATCACGCGGTCACCATCGATCAGCGGGGCGCTCGAGGTGCCCCAGACCGGGATGTTCGTATCGTACTCGGCGACCGTATCCTTGTCCCAGATCACGTCGCCGGTCGCGACGTCGAGGCAGAAGATCCGCCCGGTAGAGCCGGTGACGTACACCCTGTTCCCGTCCACCGTCGGCGTGGCGCGGGGCCCGGTCGCATAGGTGAACATCAGCATCCGGTAGGTCGTGGCCCACTCGTAGCTCCAGAGCACTTGCCCGGTCTCCTCACTCAATGCGATCAGTCGCTCGGTACCGTTCATCACCCTAGCCTCGGTTTCTCGGTAGTCCAGTACGAACACGCGGCCATCAGCGACCGCGGGACCGGAGTACCCGCCGTTGACCGGTACCCGCCACGTCACGGTGAGCCCCTCGTCCGGGAACGTCTCAAGGATGCCGGTCTCGGTCCACAGACCAAGCCGCTCGGTGCCCCGCCACTGCGGCCAGTCCTTCGCCGACACGGTCGCCACCCCGGCGAAGGATACGACAGCAAACGCCACAAATAGGGCGCCAGCGACACGCTGGGTTCGACCCGCCAATGGACGGCTCCGAATCAGGCATCTTCGTAGTATCCGCATGATTCTCTCCTCTCGATGTCGTCAGCGTCACAGACACTGTGGCCTACGCTCCCCTTTGCTGTGTCCTACCTCCCAGAACTGTATGTCAACGCCCAGTTAAGCGCCGCGTCGTAGAGCCGATGGCCTTCTTCCGTCATCCGATGATACGTACCAAGGTCGTTGTTGTTCTCGGTGAAGAGCGAGATACGCAGGTTTGGCGAGGGCGAGCCGTCGAAGAGCGCATCGCCTGGGAGAATGAAGTAGATCGACTGCGCTTCAGGGTAGTCCGGAAGGGCAGCCACAGACTGAACCCCTGGTGCCAACACCTCATTCACGGCCCAGTTGATCTCCGCTGGGATGGTGTAGACGGTCACCCGCCCAGACAGTCCTGCCGCCAGCCGGTGTGAAGGGTCCACAATAACAATATCGGTCTCCCCAGGGATGGACCCAAAGTGGCCGACGTCAACCTCGCCGGTCGGGTCTTCAACGGTGCCTCCGGCACCTCCCTCTGGCGAGCCAGGATCGACACTTTGACTGTCCGGATCCACGAATTGAAACTCATCCTGCAGGAACGCCTCCATGTTGATGATCGGCGTCGATGTTGCAGTTAGTTTCGTGCCGACCCCGGTAGAGCTCACCGACTCTGGGATGATTAGCAAGTCCGCCGCGTCGGCCGCCGCCTGCATTTCTGCCTCCTCGGTGTCATCAGGCATCATGGTTACATGGTGTCCCAAATCGAGACGCAGATGGAGCTCGAGGGAGCGGTCGTCAAGGCTTGTGCATTTGGCGTAGGTGCCGTTTTCGTCCCCGCAGACAATCAGGACACTCATGTTACCTGGGGCCGCATGCTGGCCGAACGTCGGCGGCACCCCAAGAGCGGTTGAGAGCCCGACAGCGGCGAGCGTTAACGCAGGCTTTCTGTTCATTGCATCCTCCCTCTAGTGTCGCCAGTTCGGCCGAGCAGTCCGGCCAGGCTTAGCTTCTCGGGCGACAGTTTACCCACAGTGTTGTTTTTGTCCGTCCACGTTTGCCTTCGCGGCCAGTTCCGTCAAGCGCCTGCCCAGGTTCAGTATAGTTGCGACTCTGCATTTTGCGCGCGCTGACATCACGACGACGTCACGATAACTGCGGAGTCCACCCCTGCCACTGCTGGCGATTGGCGGCGTGGACGTCCACCATCACCGTGACGTTTGAGGGGCAGAGTGCTTCGGTGGCCATGGTGGTCGTGGCCGAATGGGCCCTTAACACCGCTTACGCAGCAGGCCGATGCGCCCGGAGGAATGAGCGTACCTGACGCACCGCCAAGGGAATCAACTCGGTCGGCACCTTCCACGGGAACATGCTCAGTTCGGCCTTAGGCGCAAGCATTGCGGCTTCCATGGCGGCACCATAGAAGTGGGCCGCCGAATCATCCGGCAGGATCAGCACGGGCGTCTGACAGGTGCGCACGAAATCTCGGGTCACGGTGAACACGAAGTCGGCATCAGTGCGAAACATCTTCGTCAGAAACTGATCGGCCATCTCCATCGTGATCTCCGGCCGGCGCTCGACCAACGTCTGAGCCCACCCGCGCAAGCTGAGATCGTACATCACGTCTGGCATATCCGGATCGAATCCGACCGGCTGCGCCGGCACGGCGGCGACGACACGATCCGGCGCCCGCTCCAAAAGGTTCCAGATGAAGGGACCGGCGATGCAAAAGCCCAGCACCATGAACTTGTCCACGCCCAGAAAATCCATCAGGCCGAGATGGTCATCGGCATACGAATCCCACGGCCGGTCAATCTCGAGCGGGCCGGACGACTCGCCGTCATTCGCGTTGCGCAGGTCCGCGTAGATGCAGCGGTACTCGTCGCTAAATTCGGCGATCGGGTTGAAGGGGCTGGTAATCAGCCGGGACATCGTCGAGTTCAATCCCCGCCGGCGATGAGCAACAACGGAAAGCCCGAACCGGATTCCTCGTAGGTGATACGAACGGACCCCCTTTCGTATACGGACATGCCATCCCCTCCCTGCACAGCCTGTTGCGTAAACACGCGCGGCGTTGCCGCCATGGCCGTCGCCACTGCACCAGCTTTGAGTATCCTGCGTCGGATCGGGTCCATATCTGTCCTCTTGGTTGATCATCGTGCCGAAAACCCAGATGTCGTGAGGTGGCTCGGCGATGGCCGTCTGACGTCACGTCGCTAGTGGACCTTGACGTCCATCACTTTGTTGGGGTCTCCGCGAAAGATGATGTAGCTGATGGCATCGGTGTCGATCTTGTGCCAGCCGTGGGGCATGCCCTTGGGGATGATGGCGATGTCCCCTGGTTCGACAAACTGCAGCACACCCCCACGGAGTTCTCCCCTATCCATCGGGCCCAGCAAGCGACTGACGTTGGACTGCTTGTCGACGAATTCACCGCCGGTGACCATGGTGCCGGTACCGGAGACGATGTAGTAGATCTCGTCCAGGTCCGGATGGGCAATACCGGTGATGTTGTCCCGTACCTCCACCTTGCTCCGCTGCACCACCGAGACACCCATATTCTCGTCGCCCACGTCCAAGTGCCTGACCACGATATCGCTGACGGCCCCACCGCTGGCCAGATTGTCCAGCCCCCGCAATAGCACTTCGTTCACCTCGCGCTTGGGGATGATGGTCGAGCCACCCTCCTGAGCGAGAGCGGGAGCCCCGGCCAGCAGGACCAGCACCAAGCCGCATGGGATAAAACGATCCATCAGTTAACTCCTCAAAGTTGTTCGGTAGCCGTTCACGGCTTCACCCGGACGTAATTCGGGGTCCGTCGCTAGCAGGTCAGCGGTGCTGCCGCGCATCGTGTTCCCCCTTGACGCGCATTTCAAATCCACTGCCAGAGTTCCTCACAGCGCCAGGCGCTGTCAAGTCGAACCGGCGGCAACGCACCCGTCAGCGCCGGTCTAGCAGGCATACCGAGTCGACTGGCCATCTGCCAAATGTGCCACAAAGTGCCAGACTTCTACGCCCCGTGTCCTCTCCACCTCAATTTCGTTTTGAACCCCTACTTCAGCTCACCGAATCCCGAAACGCTATCGCCTTATCGAAGATAGGCACAGCCGCTTCGATGTCGACGATTGGTCTCACGGTGAAGTCGTTGTAAGCCTGAAACGGAGTCAACGCTTCCATTAAAGTTTCTGGTGAGTCAACATCAACAATTGCTACACCTCCTGAGCGGTCCGCGAATGCGTGGTGAGACTTAAACTTGAAGCCTGCGGGCGGCACCCAGTTCTTGAATAGATTTAGACCTCGCTTCTCCGAATCTTCAGTTGCATCTGTCCCATAGTAAATGATGGCAAACTGCATCGTGACATCTCCCTTGCTAGATTGAACGGGCCACCATACTCAGAAAGAACCTACCTGTGGCAAGGCGATAGCTTATTTGGCCAAGTTTGGCACAAACCGACCAGACGCAGAAGAGGTGTCCCAAAGACGCCACATCAAGTGCTGAGTGTTCCACGAACGTTGGAACATAATTTGACCAAAGCTCCCAAACAAGAAAAGGGGTCGAACCGAGACACTCGATCCAACCCTGTATTCATTGTTCGGAATGACTGGATTTAAACCAGCTACCCCGCGGACTGTCACCTCATCGAGGGTTATACTTTGGATTCGAACCTTTCACGTAACTAGAATCGCTCTAGCAGTGGCCGCAACTCGAAGCAACCAGGCTTATTGGCCGCGCCTGGCTAGGAGGCTCCACCCAAGAGGCGTCGCCGTGAGCATACCCGTATCATCAGCGAAACGAACGGTTTGCAATCGCCATTGTCCTCCCGACCACTACCGGCTGACGACGGGCACAATAGGCACCGCCGGCTCCCGAATTCCAGGATGCCCGGCGTCGATCCGCTGTTGCGACACTAGAGCGGCCGCGTCTAATGCCAACTGTTCGTCGGCCCGTGCACCGGTGAGCAGGTTCACCATCCCGTAGTTGCCTTCGTGACAGGCATACTCAAAGAGATGATTTAACGGATCGGTCGTGTCACGTCGAGTCATCGGAATCGACACGGTGAAAGGCTCGGTGTAGGTCTTCAGATCCTCCACGGTGAACTGATAGTCGATCGTGTTCGAATCGACCATATGGAACCGCTCAACCAGGCGAAGCGTGCCGCCCGGCCCCCGGTGCCCGGTCTGAATAATGTGTGACGGCTGATAGTCGCCCCCGTCCAAGCGATTGTGAAAACGCGTCGTCTCGACCACGAGGGTGTCGCCCTCCCACCGGCCCCTGCTGTCGCCAAGCCACTGACGGATGGCATCGGGCACGTGATCTGATCCGTCGAGCGGAATGATCCGTGTCTCGTGGATCATCTCCATAACAATGACGACTTGATCCGGGGTCTGGAAGATCTGATAATTGGCGTTATAGATATTGGGAACCATCGCGATCGGCAGCGTTCTAGAGATACACCGTTCCCAGCTGTTACGATCGAGCCATGAATCCCCTTCGCCCCG
Organism: Acidobacteria bacterium UBA2990; assembly: GCA_002347025.1. Classification (GTDB taxonomy): domain Bacteria; phylum Acidobacteriota; class Vicinamibacteria; order Vicinamibacterales; family UBA8438; genus UBA2990. Next base: position 4,225 of record DEAE01000019.1, on the reverse strand, counting down.
GCCAGACCTGGCGTTCTCACGGGCGACAAGACGCTGGACAGCATCTGGGTGCAAAGTTGGGATCCGACCATCTGGCGGGTCGATGATGAGCGCCGCCCGATTGAGCGCTCCGGCTTGTTCGATCCACCCGGCGCCGGTGCCATCGGTAGCGGCCCGCACCTCCGCCTGCGCCGCGCGACCCTGAGCTCGTTCTTCCTCGGTCAGACGTTCGTATGGCGTCGTTGTCGAGTTGTTCCACACACCCCGGAGGTCGGGATGCCCCCAAGCCGTCTGCGGGGCGGGAGCCGCTTCCGCCGCGTCCAGACGTCCGTTCAGCTCGGTCGAAGCGCCAGACACCGAGGAACGCTCTTGCCCCGCAGCCGCGGCACCACCAAGTCCCACGACCACCAACCCGATCATCCCCCCGAGAAGCCGTCGATCCCTCATCTCTATAACCCTCCGTCTTCAATCTTAATCTATCTGGCGGCGCCCCCAGGCACCATAGAGCTGAATTCACACCCGTGACACAGCTACGGGTGGTAGCTTCCGGTTCCACTCCAGGCGCACTAGTTAGTCGTTCGTCACGGCACGATCCTCGATAACCGCGTCCTCGTAATTTTTGTCTGAAAGCTCAATGTATCGCACGTGCGCGTGATACATATCGTCGTAGCTACGTTGGCCCCACTCGACCTATTCAGTCAGGTCGGGACGATTACCCGAGGATCATGCACGCTATTTGCACCCTAAAACCAAAAGGACTCAACCGACTTCGTCGATTAAGCCCCGTTTTTATTGGTCGGGATGACTGGATTTGAACCAGCAGCCCCCTCCCCAGTCCGACAGTGACCCGTTCGCATACGTCCAGCAGCGTCTGTTCTGTTGAAATTACAGGAGTTGGAATCCATTGGGGATCGCTCCGTCCACGTGCGCCCGTCCGCTAAGCCACCAGTTAAGCTGTCATACCGCCGCTTGGCAAGCTTCGCTGCCGGGCAGCGGTGCAATGTGGCGAGTTACGGTCATGCGGGTGCGCGGTGCCTTATCAAGTGCCCTCTGCGGCGCGTGGTTTGTCGTGGGCAGTGGCGGGGTGGATGACTGGCAATCGCCGTCTAAGTACACTCTATAGATGACGCCAAGGAATACATTGAAGCTCATGTGGACGCTGAATCAAAAGCGCGTTGCTCTCAACTTCGGCACGCTCGTGATGGTCGGTGTGGTGCTCATGGCGACGACCCGCGAGACGGCCAGCCTGCGCCAGAATGACTATCTCACGCCGGAGCTTCGACAGGCGGTGGAAGCCCTCAAACGGGATGTGGCAGGGACGGCCACCGACGAAAGGACGATCGCTTCTCGCGCGACGCTACTGGCCGATTGGGTAGATGCTTATGCACTGGCAGGACACGAGGTCGGCCTCGAAGGACCGCGGGTGCGGCTACAGGCCACGCTGCCCCCAGCTGGACCCGTTGCGCGTCGACAGGGAGCCATTGTGGACCGTCTGGTCCGGGAGTTCTCCCTGCGTGACGAAGAGGGCGCTCTGGGCGAACTTACCGCCGCGTCGTTGGGGCCGTTCGAGGCCCGCTCGTATGCCACCATTCGTCAAACCTGGACGGTTGGCACGCACGGCGTAGAACCCGGTGGGGGCGTATGGGTGGCGCGCCACTTCAGCGCCAACTTCGGCCGCTTTCAAACAGATGAACCCACCGCCGACGGCTATATCACCGTGTCCACGACGGATCCCGACGCACGTCTGGTTGTTGACAGCATCATGGCCTCGGGTCCGCATGGGGGCTTCCGAGCGCCACAGCCAGCCCTCACCTTCACCGTCGCCGACGGCCGCCTCGACCATGGGGAAACCGTCACCGTCACCTATGGTGACACCACGGGTGGTGGAGCGGGCCTCCTGCTCCCCAGCACGTCCAGTGCGCGCATGCCGTTGCCCCTTTACGTCGATCTCGACGGCTCGCGTGAATGGAGGCCTCTCCCGCTCCAACCGTTTGTCATCCAAGGAACAACGGTGGCAGGCGTGCACGGGTTCGCACCCTCGGTCGTAGAACCGAACGAAATATTCGAGCTGTCAGTACGCGCCGAAGACCGATTCTTCAACCGGGCCACAGGGCCCATTCCGGCCTTTGAGGTTCTCGTCAATGGTGCGGTTCTGGCAACTACGGCGGCCGACCAGGGAGCGATCACCATCCTCAATATGACATTGCCCGAGGAAGGGGTGTATTGGGTGACGTTTCGTTCTGAGAACGGGACCATCGAGGGTAATGCGAACCCGATCCTGGTGACCGACGACCCCGACCACAGAATCTACTGGGGAGACACCCACGGGCACACGGGCTTCGCGGAAGGCATTGGCAGTCTCGACTTCTTCATGCGATTCGCCCGGGACGACGCACGGCTAGACTTCGTTACGCATTCTGAGCATGACGTGTGGCTTGATGCCGACGAGTGGAGACAGACGGAAAACGCCAGCCTCAGGTATGACGAGCCTGGGCGGTTCACGCCGTTTCTCGGATGGGAGTGGACCCGGCATGCCCGTTTTGGTGGTCATCACAACGTCTTGTTCCGTTCGCCGGGTCAACACCAGCTCGTGTCGTCGCTCGACCATCCGGTCCTATCGGAGCTTTATCAGGGTCTGCGTGAGATCTACGACCCCGACGAAGTGCTTGTCATCCCGCATGCCCACAACCCCGGAAACGCACGACAATCGGATCCCTTGCTCGAGCCGTTGATCGAGGTCATGTCGATGCACGGGTCGTTCGAGTGGTTCATGCGGGCTTACTTGTCTAACGGACACCAAGTGGGTTTCGTGGCGGCCTCGGACGACCACCTCTCCCACCCCGGCTACTCCGCGCCCAATCGGAACTCGCTCGCCCAGCGTGGAGGTCTGGGCGCCGTGCTCGCTCCAGAGCATTCTCGGGACGCTCTCTTCGATGCGATGAAGACCCGTCGCACTTATGCCACGACCGGCGACCGACTGATCTTGGATGTACGCCTCAACGGCACGGGGATGGGACAACGTGCCGACTACGACGGGACGCGGCGGGTTACGGGGCGGGTGATTGGAACCGCGCCTATCGCCTCCATCGTCCTCTATAAGAACGACACGCCGATCTGGGAACGGGACTACCTGACCGCGAGCGCCGTCAACACATCCCACCAGGAGCTCCTGCTGTCGTTCCACTCTACGGAAGCACCCGTCAATCGGGGCGACGCGCCTCGCGGGTGGCGTCACTGGCGCGGCATGCTGTCCGTCGAGGGCGCGACGCTCGATGATGTCGAGGGCACGGACCTCTTCAATCCAACCACCCAAGGTCTGGAACAGGACGGCAACATGGTGCGCTTTGCCACCCATACTCGGGGCGACACGAGTTCCTTGCGGTTGAGGCTGTCGAACGTCTCGCCCGACGCCGCGATCGTCCTGAACCTCGACGAAGCGGCCGAAACCGGTTCAGCCCCTCCGTTGTATCGCCTCCATCCGACGATTCCTGCCACGGATGTGCGACTACGGCTGGCTGAAATGGCCGCTGGGAGGCTGGAGCGAGCGGTCCCAGTCGTCGACTACCCGGACGACGGCCTCACCTTGCGGCATATCGTCACCGACGGCGAACGGGACATCTCGTTCAGCCATACCGACGAGCGTGCCCCAAATCAGGGCGACTATTACTATGTTCGCGTTCGCCAGGCCAACGACGCGGTCGCGTGGTCGAGCCCAATCTGGGTTGGGGGATTTCCGTCGAGATGATATGCGCGTCCTCGGGTCGACGACTGCAGTCACAACCTACGCCGAGCACCTCGACCAAGCGTGAACCCACACCGGATTAAACCCCTGCCCGCCAGCGGTAAGATCGGTCCCAATCCAGATTGCATGACGCTCGTCCCGCCATCGGCCGGCGTTTTGGCTGGTCGAGGCCAGCTGAACTGATACCATGGCCCTCCCTAGAGGAGGAACGGATGAGCAAGCTACCAAGCCGCCTTGTGTGCACCGGCCTGGCCTCGGTCATCGTGGCCGCTGGATCAGCCGAAGCCCAGACCGGGCCTGTCATCACGCATGGCATCGCCGCCGGCGATGTCACGAGCGTGTCGGCCGTGGTCTGGGCCCGATCGGACCGACCGGCGACCATGCGCGTGCGCGCCGAGCCCCTCACCGGGTCTGGACCAGGCGTGGAGGCCCGGGCCGAGACCACCCGGGACCGACACCTGACCGCGCAGACGACGCTGACCCCTCTGGCGCCCGATACCCGCT
>DEAE01000018.1 GCA_002347025.1 Acidobacteria bacterium UBA2990 | reverse complement strand
TGTTCCGGGGACTCTTCAGGCGCTTCAGGTTGTTCTACATCCCCAATCGGAGAACCGGCCCTGCGCACACGCGCTGCAACAACGAATTCTTCATCGTCCTGCTGCCGGATAGGGTTTGGATTAATCGAAGGGCCAAAAAAACTCTGCTGGACAATAGAAAAGTACCCACTATGACCAGACACCTCACCCGTTCGCAGTAACGGCTCGAACGTCAGTTCAGGGTCCGAATCGTCCAGAGGCCGAAGAAAACCAGGATACAAAAACACGAGTTCTTGAAGATCTTTGACCAGATCCACAGAGGGATTGAAGGTTTCCGGATTCTCGTTACCCGCACCAAGAAACACTACCTCTGAGGGCATGTAAGACAGGTCAGGATGTGGATTGTAGCTATCCCAAATAATGCGAGTTGGTTCCCAATCGACACCAAGGTCACGGATCCACTGACGGACATTGCCACGCGGACCTGGCCGGGCCGAACCAGGCGGATAAGTGAGCGGGTTCCCTCCGCCCACCCACTCGCTTGGAGCCAGAGTGGGATTAACTGCGGGTAGTGGATCAACCAGAATCATCGCCGGATTACCCTGACGAATATACTCGGTAACGTTGACCATCTGGTCAGTCTGCATGGACGAAGGCAGGGCCACCACGATTGCGTCAATGTCTGAGGGTATTGGAAATTCCGCATTAACCTCCACAACCTCATATTGTTTACGCAATTCATTGACGACCGACCACTGTGGAAGCTGCTGATTGCTCGCAAGGTTCTGACCGCCAAAGATCTTGGCCATGGTATCAACTACGCCGACTCGTTTTCGAGCACTACCGGCAACCACGCGGATCGTCCGCATTACTTCATATTCTGTCGGCAATCCGCGGTCAAAAAACGGAATCACTTGCTGTTCGGCACCTGAGGTGAATGCCACTCCCATAAACACTTCAGCGATCTCGGACCGACCACCGCTCAGATCCCGCATAGGGCGGGGACCGATGCCAAACTTCTCTCGAGCATTGACTGCCGCATCGGTAAAAGATTCCGTATCCTCAATCAACACCTCGACTTTAGGGCCAGCAAGGGCATCAATTTCTCCGAGTGTCCTGATGAGGTTCGAACGAGCTTGAACCAAGGGCTCTGGTACAACTGGACTAAGAAAAGCCTGGATGAAAACCGGGCGGTCTTCAGGCAACTCCGCCAACAACCTAGTGGTCTCGGCACTCACCGACGATAGCTGCTCAGCAGTGACGTCTACCCGCCAAGCGGTAGCCCGAGCAAGGACCGTATTGGCCGCCACTAAAGCAACACCCAGCGCAACCGCACGGACCACCTGGTGGGACCACATGGGTAATCCAGCAGCGGAAACAGGCCAATGCCGACGACTCGAAATCAAGGTATTCAAATAGAGAAAAAACCCTGCCACCGAGACAAAAGCAATCCCCCCCGAGAGGGTCATTACCCCCTTCGAGAAATCCCAAAACGGACTGAATACCGTGAGGGGTGCTACCAGCCGACCTGCCTCCACGCTGAACGGCATCATCACTGAATCAACAAAGATAGCTGCCCCACAAAACAAAGCACCCAAAATGAACGCTACCGTGACATTAGCCGTCAGCAATGACGCCAACATACCGATAGGTATCAGGGCAACCCCCACCAACCAAAATCCGACATAGTTCCCAAACATCAGGCCAACGTCTGGACTACCGAGAAAAAACAAAACAAACACATGGCTCAAGGACAACACAAGTGAGGCCGTGTAAATGCCCAATGTTGCGGCGTACTTACCGAGCACGATCTCCAAATCTCTGGCCGGAAGAGTGAAAAGCAGTTCAGCAGTTCCCAGACGCCGCTCTTCAGACCACACCGACATGGTCAGTGCTGGAATGAACAACAGCAATAAGATTGGAAATACCTGATTAAGTTGGTCGAGGTTAGCGAGGTTATCCAAAAAGAACCTGTCCTGCCAAAACGCTGCTGCTGCACTCAGGAAGATAAACAGCGTGATGAAAACATACCCTGATGGACTGCTGAAGTACAGTCGTAGGTCCCGCTTAGCTAGCGCTCGTACAATCGAGAAGTTGATTCTTGTGCCCATGCTTAGCTCATCGCCCCCTGTTCAGGCGGTTCGGTTTGTGTCGAAGAATCACTCTTCGACGTGGTTGGAAGACCATCATTGCCCGCAGGCTTGGCCGAAACAGATTCACTGGTAAGACGATAAAAAGGTTTTTCAAGAGATCCATCTTCCTGCAAATCTGCCAGCTTGCCGTCATAAGCAAGCCGGCCATTGCAGATCAATAGCACTCGGTCCGCCACAGCTTCAACCTCTTGGAGAATGTGGGTTGAAATCAACAAAGTCTTCGTCCGCCCTAACCGCTGGATGTTCTCCCGAAATTGCTTAATCTGATTCGGATCTAAGCCGGCTGTTGGTTCATCCATAATCAGTACTTCGGGATCATGGAGCAATGCCTGAGCCAAACCAACTCGTTGCTTATAGCCCTTAGAGAGCTTCCCAATCGGCTTCTCAAGCACCAATCCCAACGCGCAAATCTCAACCACCGAGTCAATTCGCCTTTTTAGAACGTTGGGTTTGAGTTCGCGGGCCTCGCCGAAAAACTCCATCAACTCCAGGGGAGTCATATCCGGATACAACGGACCGCTCTCAGGCAGATAGCCCAGCCGCTTCGACGCTTCGATCCGTTGCGTGCGCACATCGAACCCAGCAATGGCGGCACGACCAACACTCGGGGCTAAGAAACCCGTGAGCATCCTCATCAGAGTAGTTTTTCCAGCTCCATTCGGCCCCAAAAAAGCCACGACCTGACCCTCAGGGATAGAGAACGAAGCATCATCCACAGCCACGAACGGTCCGTAATACTTACTGAGGCCGTGCCCTTCAATCATCACCGAGGAACCCGACGACGGCTGCAGCGGCTTAACAGGCAGGTCAGCCTTTGACTCAGTTTGGTGTTCCACTTCAATTCGTCCTGTATCGACACGGTGCCAACAAAAATTGCTCATCATTGGAACCAAGGTTATTGATGGACCCTATCCTAGGCTCGAAACCGAGTAGAGCCCTACTTGTATTACGTTTACAACACTAGAGCGTAGCCAAAAACGTTGCCCGACATCAAGTGGCTTCAGGAAGCCTAAAACAAATCCCATACTAATATCCGCACAGATCATTTATCCTCATCCCCGTTATGGCTCACATTCTCTGGGTTGGTGCTGGCGGTTTTGTCGGGTCAGTCGCCCGCTATCTCCTTGTCAACCTAGCGCAAAGCACCTGGCCCAATTCGTTCCCAATCGGTACCCTGCTCGTGAATGCCACTGGGTGTCTAGCAATAGGCTCGCTTTCTACACTACTGGAGAACCAGCCAGTCTTAAGTTCCGAAGTCCGCTCATTCCTGTTTATCGGGATATTGGGCAGCTTCACCACCTTTTCGGCCTTTGGCCATGAGACTGTCACTTTACTTCGTCACGCGGGAATAGGAACAGCTGTGGCCAATGTCTCAGCCAACATCCTACTGTCTATTGGTGGTGTTCTGCTCGGTCGAGCGGCTGCCCAATTAGCTGAATAGACGGCTGTTCCTGACCAAGATGGCTCTTGATGCGCAAGAATGAGGTCCCTTGCCCCTCTCGCCTCACAGCTGTAGCCCAACAATTTGGTGAAATCGATATCTATTTATTCGACCAGCTTCTCAAAGGTCGAATCACCCCAGACATGAGAATCCTCGATGCCGGCTGTGGCAACGGGCGCAACCTGATACACCTTCTGAAAGAGAACTATACTGTGTTTGGTGTCGACGCTTCGACACGTGCCATTGAAGAGACATCCGCACTGTCAAAACGGTTGGCTCCAACCACTCCAGCCGACAGGTTTCGAGTCGAACGAATTGAGGCATTGTCATTCCACAATTCGGCCTTCGACGTCATCATCTGCTCAGCAGTGCTTCATTTTGCAGAGGGACCAACACACTTCAAACAGATGCTGACTGAGCTTTGGCGAGTCCTTGCCCCCGGTGGATTGCTTTTCACCCGGCTCGCATCTTCTATCGGTCTAGAAGACAGGGTCACACCATTGGACGATGGGCGTTACCGCCTACCTGACGGAACAGTCCGTTACCTTGTTGATGAAGCAACACTCCTAAACGCCACTACCGAACTAGGCGGCCGCCTAGCAGACCCGGTCAAGACGACTAACGTCCAGGGACAGCGGTGCATGACAACCTGGAATATCTGGAAGGAAAAAAGATGAAACCAGTTAGTATCTTGTCCTCGAAGCCACGTTCAGACCCCGAGGCTGCTATCCTCTCGGTGCTAGTCATAAGGAGTAGGCGGACAGTATGACTTCCATTGTTCACTACACCCTCACTGGTCTGATATTTACCCTCATCACCTTAGGAATCGGATACACCCAACCAAATCTTGCAATGAACCAACTGGCCGAAAGATATGTGAAGCTTGTACTGGCAATCGGACAACATGACCCTGATTATGTGGATGCATACTACGGTCCGGATGCTTGGCGAAGTGAAGCCGAATTAGCAGCCCAAACGCTGGAGCAGATAAGCACGGCAGTCGATGCGACGCTGTCTGAATTGGCACAACTTACCCCGGCCCAGACCGAACTTGGGCAAAGGCGATACCAATACTTGAGAGGGCAACTTAACGCACTCCGAGCCCGAATTCGCATACTGACCGGGGAGTCACTCTCTTTCGACGAAGAATCGGCGGCGCTCTACGATGCTGTAGCACCAAGCCACCAAGACTCCTACTTCGACGAAACACTAGCCAAACTCGAACAAGCACTGCCTGGCACAGGGTCCCTCAACGACCGTTACGCCGCATTCCGGGAAGATTTTGTTATCGAACCGACGATGTTAAACCAAGTGTTCGAAACCGCTATCACTGAGTGCCGTCGACGGACCCTTGCTCACGTCGAACTGCCATCTTCTGAAAGCTTCGCAGTCGAATACGTAACCAACAAATCATGGAGCGGCTACAACTGGTATCAGGGTGATTTTCGTAGCGTGATTCAAGTCAATACAGACCTGCCGATCTACATCGACCGGGCTATCGATTTGGCTTGTCACGAAGGTTATCCCGGGCACCACGTCTACAACGTGCTACTCGAGCAACACCTCGTTCAAGAACAAGGGTGGCCTGAATTCTCGATATATGCCCTGTTTTCTCCCCAATCACTGATCGCGGAAGGCACAGCCAACTACGGAATCGAGGTCGCCTTTCCTGCCACAGAGCGACTTGATTTTGAACAAGCAGTGCTGTTTCCGACAGCTAAATTACCAGCGGCCCGAGCACCCGAGTATTACCGAGTCCAGTCACTGGTCGCCGAGCTCGATTACGCAGGGAACGAAGCAGCTAGACGATACCTGAACGGTAAAGCAACCCGTAACGAGACCACCAGCTGGCTGACCAAGCATGCCATGATGACGCCGGCTCGTGCTGAGCAGCGCACCCACTTCTTCGATCAATATCGGAGTTACGTGATCAACTACAACCTAGGACAGGACCTCGTTGCAACGTTCATCAATGCTCAGAGCGATGGCACCAAGGTAAGTCGTTGGCATGCCTTCACCAAGTTACTGACATCACCGCGCTTACCGTCTGACTTAAGAAACTAGCATCGGCCACCGCTTTCAGCTGTCCCAGTGTCCATGGCTAAATAACGGTTGGATCAATGGACAAGTGCCTGGTACACCAGATTGTGTGACAGACCTCTTATCTCGCCGCTGGTGGGTCCAAGATTCTGAATCATTCCTATGAACGCAAGGTTGGAAACCGGATCGATCCAGAACCAAGTTCCAGCCGCCCCGTACCACCAAAAACTTCCATCGGCTAGGGGGTCACCTGCTGCCGCCGCATCCATCACTATGGAAAAATCCAGCCCAAACCCGCGACCACGGCCAGTGCCAACCCCGGAACCAAACTGCATCGTCTGTAGAGGTTCCTCCAACAGTTGATTCGTGCGCATCATCTCCACCGAACGAGGTGACAATAGCCGATGCCCATCTAAATGCCCACCATTCAGCAGCATCTGGGTAAACCGAACGTAGTCACCGGCGGTCGAATAGAGTCCATGGCCTCCGAATGCAGCGGTCGGCGGTAAGGTCCGCACATCTCTGTTTTCAGCCAACACCAACTGCCCACTTGCTGTTCTACGATGAACCTGCGCGGCCCGGTCTAACTCCCCGGCTGGCACAAAGAAGGCAGTGTCATCCATCCCAAGCGGCTCAAAGATCCGCGTCAGCAGAAATTCATCGAACGGCTGCCCGGACAACTTCTCCACCAAATATCCCTGCACGTCGACCGAAATACTGTAGTAAAAGTCGGTACCTGGCTGAGAGCGAAGAGGCAGTCTTGATAGCTTCTCGATCATCAACTGAAGTGGTTCGTCCTCGTCACGAACATTGTTTGCGTCATACAACCGGCCAACAGGGTCATCCCCACCATAGTCAAATCCACCCGAATGCGTCATCAATTCGCGCAGCGTCATGGAACGATTAGCAGGTTCCAGCATGCGCGAACCATCCGCAGATTCCCCGACATAGACCTGAAGATGCTCAAACTCAGGAATATATTTAGATACTGGATCATTGAGTCGCCATTTACCCTCTTCGTAGAGCATCATCATGGCCACCCCAGTCACTGGCTTGGTCATTGAATAAATCTGAAAAATCGTATCGACTGACATCGGGGTACCCGTCTCGACATCCTGAACCCCAGCAGCATCTACAAAGGCCAAATGCCCATCGCGGGTAAGCATCGTCACAACCCCTGCGACCTTACCCTCGTCGACCATTCGCTGCATTCCGGCATCCAGACGTTCGAGACGCTCAGGCGACAGCCCTACCGCAGCTGGATCAACCAGGCTTAATTCGCCAACAACCGGTTCCTGGGCCGAGGCAGCGACCGATAGAAGGACTGCCAATCCAACAATCAGCAGGGACCGGGTCATCATCACCGGTAGGTCAAACCAGAATGTTTCAACTCTTCGCATGGCGGTTAGCTCCTCAAGATCTCTTTGAGAACTACACTTAATGGGTAAGCGCCTGATAAACCAAATTTCGGGACAGTCCCTGTATCTCCCTTCGCGAATCTCCTCGATGCTGGATCATGCCCACGAACGTCAAATCTGAAACCGGATCGATCCAAAACCAGGTACCCGCGGCACCACTCCAAAAATAGGTCCCATCAGGATAGGGCTCACCAGCCGCCGCCGCGTCAAGCACAACCGCAAAATCAAGGCCCCATCCACGTCCAGCGGTCATGGTGCTCAGTGGCTCCTCCAGCTGGTGATTTGTGCGCATCATCTCCACAGTCCGCGGAGAAAGCAAACGCTGACCATCAAATTCTCCCCCGTTTAGCAGCATCTGGGTGAACCGGAGATAATCACCGGCGGTGGAATAGAGGCCCGCACCTCCAGACGGACCCGCTGGAGGCAAAGTGCGAACCTTCCGGCCACCTTCCGAAGCGTCATCCAGACTCAGCTGTCCGCTCGCATCCAACCTGTGGACCCTGGCAGCCCGGTCAATCTCTCCTGCGGGCACAAAAAATCCGGTGTCAACCATGCCGAGTGGTTCAAAAATCCGCGTCAGCAGGAATTCGTCGAATGGCTGCCCAGACAACTTTTCCACCAGATATCCCTGCACATCAACAGCGATGCTGTAGTAGTAACTAGTGCCGGGCTGCGAACGCAGAGGCAAAGCAGCCAGCTTATCGATCATCGTTTGCAGGGGCGCATCTGGGTTCAGCACATCCCTCTGTCGATATTGCCGACCAACAGGGCCATCGCTAAAATAATCTAATCCAGCCGCGTGGGTCATCAATTCGCGCATGGTCATGGAACGACTTGCAGCTTCAAGCGCAGGAGATCCATCCACATGTTCCCCCATGTGAACCTCTAGATTGGCAAACTCTGGAATATATTTCGACACGGGATCATTAAGTCGCCACCTACCCTCCTCATAGAGCATCATCATGGCCACCCCGGTTACTGGTTTGGTCATCGAATAGATAAGAAAGATAGAGTCAGGAGACATTGGGGTCCCGGTCTCAACATCTTGAACCCCAGCCGCATCTACAAAAGCTAAATGCCCATTACGCGCAAGCATAGTCACAACCCCTGCCACCTTACCGTCATCAACCATCCGTTGCATTCCAACGTCCAGACGGCGGAGGCGTTCACTCGACAGTCCCACGGCAGCCGGGTGGGCAGGACTCAGATCACCACTGGCAAACTCCTGTGCAACAACCGGCTCAACGAGCGAAGGACCCGCGCCGGCCACAAGCACAGCCAGCATGACAAGGCTTGGAAAATGGCCGCCATGTGTCAAAGCTCTATCCATAACACAACTGACTCCTAGATCAGGGTTGATCCCTAGTCTCTTAGACTACCCCAGCTCTTGGTCTTTTGTGTGAAATCCTTCCTGAAGTTGACGGAAACAAAACAGCCACCTACGATCGACTGGTTCTGCTCGCAGAAACCATTGCCTGTTACCATTGGCACACTAGCGAGCTCAAAAGTTTAGACTCGAAGTTTAAAAGGAGACATCTCGTGACACGCAAGCTCTCGATTATCGCTGTCTTGCTGATCAGTTCGAGCCACCTGGTGAGCACGGCCAGTGCCCAGACCCAGTATGTCCGATACTCAATGGATACCGACACCATCTCCTGGGGCGTAATGGAAGGTCAGTTTATCAATCGCTTAACAGACGCTCCCTACCTAGACGGGAGTCGGACTGAACACTGGGTTCGGCGGTCAACCGTGAAATTAGAAGCGCCAGTAGACCCGAAGCTGATTCTGATGACAGCCTTTAATTTCCGCAGCCATATCACTGGAGAGCCGGCTGAATACCCAGGGATGTTCATCGTCCCAGCCAATTCAGTGGTTGGTCCAGAAGACCCAATCATCCGCCCAGCCGAATCGACGGATCTGCACTACGAGGCAGAGATGGTTGTCGTTGTTGGAAAACAAGCAGCCAATGTTTCAGTTGAGGACGCACCCAACTATATCTTCGGAGTAACAGCAGGCAACGACGTCAGTGAACGAGTCTGGCAAGCAAACGACATCCAGTGGGTCCGAGCCAAAGGAAGCCGTGGCTTTAATGCGGTTGGACCGGTATTGGTCACCGGACTCGATGAAACTAACCTTGAGATCGTTGGACGCTTCAACGGGAAGGAAGCCCAGCGGGGTAATAGCTCAGACCTTTTGTTCAGCACGGCCTACATGCTTAGCTACATCTCCCAGTATGTGACCCTGGAACCAGGCGACCTGATCTGGTCTGGAACCATGGGTAGCACCCAAGCTATGAAACCCGGGGACACCTACGAGGTCGAAATTGAAGGCGTTGGCAAACTAAGCAACACCGTAGAACAAGGGAAATAACGCTGGTTGAACGCGTGGGGGGAACTTAAGAGTTTGGTGTTCCCCCTCGTGCATGGCCCTTCAGTGGAGTCTCCGTATCGCCAGGATCTCAAGAAGGCACCTACCCTCTAAGGTGAAGCACTGCGATCAACGGAGGTAAAGTCTAGATAGTGATAACCTTCAACCTCAGACACGGTCGCGGTCAAGGAGTAGGTTCCCTCTGTATTCTCAACCCGAAACTCTCTCGTCTGAACCTCAACCGTGCTCGGATCTAATCCGTTACGTAGGGCTTCAAACATCACACGACCAGCCATGGAACCCGGGATTTCCACGCCTAGAAGATGCAGAAAGGTAGGTGCGAAATCCACATTGCCGGTGGGGACATGAATCTCAGTACCTTGACGCAGGTCCGGTCCGATAGCTACCAATGTATTGTGAATATCATACGGACTGGAACTACCGTGCCCAGCCGTACCAGCTTGCGCGCTTGTCCCGGCAAACCCGTAATCACCAACGCTATCTGTCCAAAATGGGGAAAAAAGAATCTGGGCCGATCGGTCATGGTTCCAGCGGATAAGGTCGAACGACAGGGTGCCAGGCACTGAACCCTCGTTCGCCCCTGGACTAGCACCAGGCGTGAACACGGCCCCCACCTTCTCAGCCGCCTGAAGACCACGCACAATCGCCGGAACCGTCGCCTCTCTATCACTTCGAACATAGATCGCCCCTGCGCCAGCTATGATGTTCGGCAAGCCATCTTCCATAGACCTATTAAGCGGAGCTAAAAGGGCATCAAGATCAACACCTCCGGTGTGCTGGGAAAAGCCGTGGTCTGAAGTAACCCAGATATTGGTTGTGTCTAAGAGACCTGCATCGGCTAAACCATCATGTAACCTCTGCAGTTCAGCATCAAGTCGAAACAATGCCTCGATGGTAGTGGGGTGCCCGATCCCATGTTGATGAGCGGTAGTGTCTGGATCACTCAGCCACATCAAGGTAACCGTCGGATTGATCTCCGGTAAGCCAACTTCGAAAAACGCATCGACGATCCAACGGTTTCTCTCATGGTTCGGGGTACTGGCCTCTGGAACAGCCCCAAGTCGCTCGACCGCCTGCTGGTGCAGGTCGCCCGGTAGGCCGTAGTCATAATGTAGAATAGCTCCCCCTGAAGTAGTGGGATTCAAGAGGTATGACGATCCACTTGAGCCAGCACTCATAACCAGTAACCGGCCCCCAGTAACTCGCAGCACTTCGCCAATGGTCGTAGCGGTTAATAGACGGCCAGATTCTGAGGCCTCAATTCGAGAGAGATTCGCCCGCTGGCTCGTACTCAAGAAGTTCGACGGGTCAACGCTCGGGAAAAAGACTGAATTTCCGAGCAGTCCGTGCGCTTGTGGATAAGCACCAGTAGAGATTGATGATGCATTGACCCGAGTAACAGTGGGATAGACCGCGTGATGGCGGTTCATTAATACGCCCCGTTGCCCAAATCCATAAAGAGTAGGCATCAAGGAAGGCCTCACGTAGTCGGGTCGCAGGCCGTCAAGCACGACCAAGATATGCCGCCTTAATGGAACATCGTCTGTCCGGGAATTACTGCTTCCACACCCGATAGCCATCAGAATAATTGGCAGCACAAAGCAAACAGCCTTGCGATGCCATCGGGGTCGAACGAAGAATAAAACGGAGGCCATCAAGGCCTGTCCCAAACAAACCAGCCGAGACACTGCTTCTCAATTGTCATTTCTTAACCAGCCCGATGGCCGCACAGATAACAACAACCAGAAAGGGAAGTAGCGCCCCGAAAGTAAACAATAAGGTTCCCAAAGCACTTGGCTCAATTGCCATAGCTCAATTCCTCCTATCAATTAAAGCTTACGACCATCAGGCGACTGATTATAGGCCAACGAAGCCCGGTCCACGTCGGTAGCCGACACCATCCGACCAACGAAAGGTAGACAGTCGCTGTGCCAGACTACAGACTCTGGGACGAAATATGTGCTTATTCATTCAAGACAACCACCGAGGCCGTATCACACATTATTGACATGTTTATTGGCTTTGGCACATCCGCTTAGTAAGCCGAGATTATGCAAATAGCCGGAACCACCACACTGAAAACGCATTAGGCAGACTGCTTGATTGATCAAACCACCTCGGCCTCTGGCACAGCAACTAATGGCTGCCAAATGGAAATGCTGTTAACCAGGCCCTGGCATGGTCGAGATCGTCGGTACGAAGAGCATCTGGGTTGTAACCACGTTCAGCACCTAAATAGTAACCAAGCAACTGAAATACGATTGCTGCCAGCGGCGGCATCAATAATTCGCTGATAGGGCCAGGTACCGCAATGACGAAGTCAGCATCTGGCGCCAAAACCTTGTCACCTTCGACCACGACAGCCAAGTTTGAGGACTGTGCCACTCGGGCCGTCCGCACCACATCGTGTAGCCTCGTGTAAGACTTACCTGGCGGACCAATGGACACTGTTGCCACTTGATCGGATAGTAGCGGAATCGCGTTATGCAGATACTCAGCCGGTCGGTAAGTTTTACAAAGCAGGCTGCTCTCTTCCTCAATTTTGAGCGCACCTTCCCGAGCAGAAAACCAGTTCGCCCCGCCGCCGACCAACATCAGAGCCTCCTGATCTTTTAATGCGTTAGCAATCTGAGAAACATTTAAGTCTTCTTCCTGTAGAAATTCCGCAGCCACGTCTGGTAAATGCCCAATAGCACCGCCGAGCTCATCGACCTCATGCCTATGGAGCGTTCCGGTGGCGGACCCTAATTCCAGCGACAAAAGATACAACATCATAAGACGCGTCGTTAGCACAGACACATCTGGGCCACACCGTTGACCCGTAGAGAAACAGACGCACTCATCGCACATCTCTTCAAGCACACTGCCTGGAGTATTGGTCAAGGCCACAGTCAACACGCCAAGGTCGACCGCATGTCTAGCTGCATCGAGCGTCTCAACACTGGACCCCGTCGCGGACTGGAGAACAAGCGCCGTTGTCTCATGTCCCTGCACCCAATGATTTGAGAACTCCTGAGACTCATGGCTTTCGGTAGTCCAACCGGTCCAACGGCGACATAAAAATGCCCCAAACTGTGCGCCGTGAAACGACGACCCGCAGCCGGTGAAGACCAAGTGCCTTATGCCCTGTTCTATGAGACGCTGGGCAAGAGCCCCCAGCTCGGAGCGCAAATCAAGCGCCTGACGCATGAGCTCCGGCTGGGCGCGAACATCCTCAATAAGCAAGTACGGATGACCCTGCCTGATATCTTGAGTCCCTCGGATTCTGGCCCAGAGTGGGGTCCGTAGCAGCTCGCTTTCTAACCAGCTTGGCATCGGATCGTCTGACGTAGGTGGCGTAGCCCTAGGGTTTTTTTCAAGCAATTCTCGAGCCCACCTCGGCAATTTTGTCGTCATCTGTCACCAGCCCCACCTCGGGAATACTGCTCCGGCCAGCACATCAATCTAATTACCGGCTGCCAGTAAATTCAGGCACCCTCGAACCTCAGGTACCATAAAATGATCTCCAAGGTTTACCCCAATACCAGTCCTGTTCTAACCTTGTTGATCACGGAACCAACAAGCGATCACAATGCTCTTGACTCCGCGAGTGAACAAGCGCGCTTAAAATAAGCTGGAGCCTTAAGCACGTCACACAGGGCCAAAAACTCTGGCTTCGGTCCACGCCAATGCAACTCGTCCACCGATTCAAATAGTGCTTCATTAGTGCGCAAAGTAGCCAGTTCACGAAAGCGAATAGCCAAGTCTCTATTACGAACTAGCTGTTCAGCCAAACGTTTCGCGCCTCTAATCTTGACCGCCCAATCGGCAGGGTTATCTGGAATTGCCTCCAAGTGCGAATAACGGCCCAACACGAGTGACGCCGATTTAGCACCCCAACCCACTAAGCCCGGAAAACCATCAGCAGTATCCCCGACAAGAGCCAGGTAATCAGGAACAGATTTTGGCGGCACTCCAAGCTTAGTCAGAACTCCATTGGCATCACGTATCGTGCCAGTCCGTCGGTCCAACTGAACTACCCGGCAACCTTTTACACACTGCAATAGGTCCTTGTCCGGCGTACAGATAAGAATTTGCTCAACTCGCTGGTCAGTAATGGCACATGCCGCGGCTGAAGCGAGCCCATCGTCTGCCTCAAGCTCTTTCATGGGCCACACCATGACCCCAAGGGATGTAAGAGCATCCTCTAGGAAGCTAAACTGTCCGAGCAAAGCTGGGTCAATGCCGGCACCGGACTTGTAGCCAGGCCAGAGCTTGTTTCGGAATGACTCGATAACGTGGTCCGTGGCGACACCTATGTGGGTCACCTCATCAACCAGCATCGACAAAACCGAACCAACAACACCACGAACCGCTCCTATTTCGCGCCCGTTGCGGTCAGAAATGGACGGAAGAGCATAGAAATGCCGGAATAGCTCGTATGTCCCATCGACGAGGAAGATCTTCATGAAAATCGGGATATTCAAAGAGTTCCGAGTAAAGAGAGCCCAGGTTTGTTGCTGCCCCTTCCAGGCAATCACCCCCGAACAGTGCCAATTGACACCCCCTTTGGTGCCTATAGCCAGCAAACAGCGCAGAAATCCGCTAACCTCGACTGTTGTGAGGCCACTCAGCTCTCGCGGGGAGCAACCGCGGACGCGGTGGGACATGGTTCCCAACCCAATCTCGCCAAGTCCTTCCCCAACTTCTTTGCAGCATCAACCATCGACGATGCATCCTCAAAACACTCAGCTTCCTCAGACCCGTCCGGATACAACACTAGTAATTCATAACTATCTGAATCCCGGTTGCAGTGGATACCAATGAACCGAAGCGGCCGCTCGACACGATTACAAAACCAAAGCATTACCTGGTTTATCGGGATATCAACCAGAACTCCTGTAGTCCCCGGACTATTTAGTGTGCAATCTTGCGATAAATCGGGCCTTACCAGGCAACGAAATGCTTGTGGCCTAAAGCCCACGCTAATGGAAGGAAGAGACAGTTCAAGAAAAGCTGCTACAGTCCAAGGACATGTGGGGTAATTTTTTCAAACCCTTGATCTGCAACCCATAGATCAAGTTCAGGAGTCGCTATGTCATCAACAAGCGGCACAGCAAGACCATTGACCCGCAAATCGACCGACTTGAGGTACCGCCGGCATGTGTTACATGACTCGACTCGCACATACTCCAACTCGCCAGCGGCAACATGAATTTCAAGGCCTTCTTCGCCAGACACCAGACACCCGGGGCACACAGATCGCGGGAACGTCCAAGCGGTAGCACAGAATGCACAAACAAGGCGACGGTTGCCCTCAGCCGCTGGCTCATCCGCCAGCACAGACACCTGGGGTGGCCAGCCACACTGAGGACACCTCGGACCACTAACGGAGTTATTCACTGTCTCGAAACGGCCGGAAATAGCCTCGGCAATCGGCTGCAAGAAAGCCCGCGGCAGAAATGCCAGCGCCGCTGCTTCACAGCCAAGGTCTCTGGCCTCAGGCATGACATCCTCACCCTTCAGCAAGGCCGCCAGCAGATCGCAACGAACCTGCTCCTGACCAGCGGCCACCACCTGAGCCGCCCGGTAAATAGGCTCAGGAATTTCCGCTGTGAAAGAGCGGCAGAACGCATCAAACCGAGGTGTAAGCTCGTCCAACGGTAACCCTTCAAGCCGCAATCGTGGAGCTTGTTCCTCTGGCGAGATCACAGTGTTGCCCCACCGCTCCACTGCCATCCCCTCACAGACCAGTGATTGAAGCTCCAGTAAAACGAGATAGAACCGAAGGAGAGGTTCAGCTTGAGGTCGCTCGCTCAAAAGGGTGCGGGCTCGACGACTTCGGTGCAGCCGTGCCTGCTCACCAGTGGGCACTCCGCTCAACGCTCGACCCGCTCACCGGTCCACCGTGGATGGTGCAAGCGTGCCCATTCTGGTGTCACCTTTCCATCGATCATGCCTCGAGCTGTACCCGGGTAGGCGATGGTCCCTAGATAAACGTGGACTATCAGGAACAAGCCACCCCCAAGCGTTGCAAGGTAGTGCAGTAGTCGCATGCTGTTTAGAAGGCCAGGTCCAAAGCCTTCCGGAAACCACAACAACAGTCCGCTGGCCACAAACACAATCCCCAGTAGGCTTTGGACCCAGAAAAACAGTTTTTGCCCGGCATTGTATTTTCCTGCCGGCGGTACTTTATCTCGCTCGTGGGCAGCATAGTGCTTAATAGCCCCTAGCCACTGCCTGTCCTGACTGTCGAGAAACATATCTCGCACCCACAGTCCGAACATTAGCAATAAGCCCACACCAAATACGGCCCCTATCTGAGGGTGCAGCACACGCGCGGCAGAACCACCACCAAGAAAAGTCGTCAACCAGAACAGCGATGGGTAGGCAAAGGCCAACCCCGTCAGCAGGAGCAGCACAAAGGTAACACCGACCACCCAATGCACGACCCGTTCAAAATAGGTGAAACGACGCAGGAAAGATTTTGCCATGGCGAAGCGGCCTCAAGGCTTCAGGCGTGGTCCTCGGGACTCTCTGGTCCAACCGCAAGAAAATGAGCTAATGCCGAGATGACACCAGCGCCGAACAGATAAGAGCCTATGCGTTGAAACACGTTCAGGCCGCGCAGAGGTCCTGGGCTAGCAACCGGATGTGCGGGTAGGCTGTAGTCGTTCAGACGGTCTCCATGCGGTACCACGTACATCATGTGCGTCCCCCCTACTCCACCAGGGTTATAGACAGCAGCGTGGTCGTAACCGCGCTTTCGCAAAGTCTCAACCTTCTTTTCAGCTTGGGCCAACATGTCGTCCTTGATCCCCCACTCGATAGCATTAGTAGGGCAAGTCTTCACGCAAGCCGGTTCAAGGCCAGCCTCCACACGATCTATACACATGTTGCACTTTGCAACCGTTTTCGTTTGTTTGTCGAAACGGGGTATGTCAAACGGACAGCCCGACACACAATACTGACAACCGATACAATTTTCCTGATTGAAGTCGACAATTCCATTTTGGTACTGAACGATGGCGCCTGGGGCCGGACAGGCGAACAAGCAACCTGGCTCCTCGCAGTGAAGACAGGCGTCCTTCTTGATTAACCAATGCAGGTCGTCCCCATCCTCAACCTCATTGAAACGCATCAACAACCAAGTATTGGAAGACAAATCCTGGTGGCTCTGCATGCTGCCGAAATTACTCGTTTGCTCAACTTTGAGGTCGTTCCATTCCTTACAGGCAACCTCACATCCCTTGCAACCGATACACTTCGAGATGTCGACCAACTTCGAATAGACTGGCCCACCAGATCGGAGAGACTCCAGTGGGATTAAGGCGCTCGGACTCGCCGAAATGCGCTTGATGGACAAAGTGTCTGACATGAGAACAGCTACTCTCTACCTGTGATGTTCTGCTCGGTTGATGTTCTAGGCCAGACTTGACTCCGCCCGCTCAACATTCACAAGGAACGACTTGAATTCAGGACAACGAGTATTAGCATCACCCACATACGGGGTTAACAAGTTCGCCATTGACCCTTGAGTGATACCGACAAATCCCCAGTGAACCGGAATGCCAATAGTCCAAACCGTCTTGCCATTTACTGTCAATGGTTTGATCCGCTTCGTCACAATCGCCACACCTTCAACCGACCCACGCTTGGACCAAACTCTGGCCCGTCCACCGTTGTCGATCCCTTTTTCAGCCGCGAGACCTTCTGGAATTTCGACAAAAAAGTCTGGCATCGCCTCAACCAGAAGCGGCACGTTCCGGGTCACAAAGTGCTCGTGTTCTACTACCCGATAGACTGTACAGGCATAAGGAAAGTTATCGGTCGCTGCTGCCAACGTCTCGCGCACACCGTCATACCAGTTAATGACCGGGTTTATCGGCACCGATTCATGCAGTGCATTGACCGTAGGACTTTCAACCGGCTCGTAATGCTCCGAGAAAGGACCATCTGCCAGTTGACTGCTAAAAAGACGGGCTACTCCTTCTTCGGTCATGATGAAAGCACCAGCTGCGCCTGGAGGAGTAGTCCGACCATAGTCGGGAACATCGCCGATCCATTCTCGCCCCGTCCAAGCAATCCCAGACCGCTTCTGATCCCAAGGGTTCCCGGCTGCATCGGCCGACGCGCGGTTATAAAGGACCCTCCGGTTTAAAGGCCAGCTAAATGCCCAATCGTGATGCATACCGAGGCCAGTCGGATCGGCAGTCCCCCGCCGCGACATCATGTTTCCATCCTCGGTATAGCTCCCGGTATAAATCCAGTTCCCAGCTGTAGTTGAACCATCAGCACGAAGCTCTCCAAACGAAGACAGAAGCTCTCCAGTCTGCTGGTTAAAGCCGTTGATCTCTTTGGCCAACTCGACGAGAGTCGGCTGTCGTGGGTTCAGATAATCCCAAGTTAAGTGCTGGATCGGCTCGTTGTAGGCGCCGCCCTCCTGTCGGTAGAGCTCTTTCACCCGCCAGAACAATTCGGACAGCACGTAGGTATCGGACCGCACTCCATCTGGTGGGTCGATCGCCTTTTCTTTCCACTGCGCCCAGCGACCACTGTTAGTGAACGAGCCATCACGTTCAATCCAGTGGGTGGTCGGTAAATACATCACCTCGGTCTCGATATTAGCTGGGTTCACCCCGGGCGAACGCCAAAATTCGGCACTGTCAAGCATGAAAGGGTCAATCACAACTTTCCACTTCAGGCGTGACATCGATTCGATCAGCCTGGGAACATCTGGACCGGCCAGCAGCGGATTAAATCCAAGGGCTATAAAACCTTCAAGTCGCCCTTGGTAGGCCTCATCCCAGATTGATAGCCAAGTAGCGTCGCCCTCTTGTTTGCCAAGGTACTGATACCCAAACTCGTTAGCAGGTGTAGCGTTTTCCCCAAACCAAGCCTTAAGCTGCGACACCAAAAAGTTGGGATAATTACCCCAATAATTAGACGTATCTGGTACAAGGGGGCTTGGTGTCGACGCATCCAGGTGGTCGCGTAAGGTTTCCTGTTCTGGAGTAGGAACTTTGAGATACCCTGGCAGAATACCCGCCACGATTGCATGGTCGGTGGCTCCCTGCACGTTGGCGTGCCCACGCAAAGCATTGATTCCACCACCAGGCCGACCGATGTTGCCCAGCAGCAACTGCATGATAGCGGCTGTTCGAATAATCTGACTGCCGACCGTGTGCATCGTCCAACCAACGGCATACATGATGGTTCCCACCCGATCAGCCCGTCCAGTTGAGCCAATGATTTCAGCCATCTCCAGGAACTTCTCGACTGAACAACCGGCGATCTGCGCAACCATTTCTGGTGTGTAGCGTTCGTAATGCCGCTGGAGCAGTTGAAAGACACAGCGTGGATCCTGGAGGGTTTGATCGCGCCGAACATAACCGTCCGAACCAAACTCATATCCCCAAGAAGCCTTGTCGTAGGCACTCGTAGCCTCCTCAAAACCAGAGAACAGCCCATCTTCGAACCCAAAGTCGCCACCAACCAGGAACGATGCGTTCGTGTGCTCTTGTACGTATTCAGTGTGGTGTAGATTGTTGGTGAGGATATACCGTATTAGCCCACCGAGTACCGCGATATCAGACCCAGGCCGAATCTGCATATGTTTGTCGGCAACCGCAGAAGTCCTTGTAAACCGTGGATCAATCGTGAGCAACGCGGCACCGTTCTCGTCACGTGCCTCAATCGCCCACTTGAAACCGCAGGGGTGATTCTCGGCAGGGTTGGCCCCCATGACCAAGACTACATCTGCATTCTTAATATCCTTCCAATGGTTGGTCATTGCACCCCGACCGAACGTGGCGGCCAGACTGGCCACCGTGGGGCTGTGTCATATGCGAGCCTGATGATCGATGTAGGTCAGCCCCATAGCCCGCATTGTCTTGGTTATCAGGTAGGCGTCCTCATTGGCCACAGTAGCGCTACCAACCCAAGCAATACCGTTGCAACGGTTAACTGTTCGTCCCTCATTGTCCTGCTGGATAAACGTTGCGTCGCGAGTCTCTTTAAACTTGCGCGCGAACCAGTCCATTGCGAAATCCCAGTCGACCTCTCGCCACTCGCTGGCCCCAGGCTCCCGGTACATCGGACTCTTACGCAACCGTGGGCTAATCGCTAATTGCATTTGCGAGGCACCCTTTGGACAGAGCGTCCCGCCATTAATCGGGCTATCGGGATCACCTTCGACATGAATGACCGTATTCGTCGTGTTCAAACCACCGGTGCCATGCACGTAGGCAATCGTGCCGCAGCCTACGGCACAGTAGGGACAGACAGTTTTGTACTCCCTGGCATTTCTGATCTTGAGCTGTCGAACTGCCGCGTAGGCTGGCTTCAGGTCCAAACCAAGCGCACTGACGCCCATGGCACCCGCAACAGAAGTCTTCAGGAAGGTTCGTCGGGATATCGACATTTCACTGCCTACATTAGCACACGGACTCCGAATACATGATGTTAGTAAAACGGTCGAGCGTGCCTACTGGTCCGGACCCAGCCAACAATATCGAGCGAATGTCTTAGATGGCCATTTCCAACAGCACAGATGAGCCCCAGAACGCTACAATTCAATCTGTGGCCAGCAAAGTTCCACCTGAGGCACCTCCAGGGATCCAACAGGTTTCGGTGCGGAAGCGACATGGAGCAGTAGTCTCTGACCTGGTCGCGGTTGAGGCCCCTCTCGAGATCCAGGTAGACCAGCGCCCGCTCGTGGTCACAATGCGAACACCTGGTCATGACGAAGAGTTGGCTGTGGGGTTTCTTTTTGCTGAAGGCATTGTCACCGGTTCTGGCCAGATAGCATCGGTCTGTGTACAACCTGAATCGACAGCTGCAGTCCGAAGCGAACTAGCAATCGGTCGGGTCGGCCAAGGTGACCGTGTTCTAGTTGCACTTCAAAAGGCCCCAGAGATGGCGGTGGTCGACCGGGCACAGCGGGAATTCCGAGCAACCGCTGCCTGCGGCGTCTGTGGTAAGGAACGCCTCGAAGATCTCGACCAGCCTCTACCGTCGCTAAGTCCGGTCAACTGCTCATCCGAACTGCTTGAGTCGCTCCCAGAAACTATGCGACCTCACCAGATCCTTTTTGAGGCTACAGGAGGTATACACGCCGCTGGTTTATTCACCCTCACCGGCGAGCTGTTGTGTGTCAGGGAGGACATTGGCCGCCACAATGCTGTCGACAAAGTGATCGGCCGAGCAGTAATCCAAGGCGCTACTTCACTCAAGGACCACATTCTGGTTGTCAGCGGGCGCGCCGGGTTCGAACTGGTTCAAAAAGCGTTGAAGGCAGCAATCCCGGTGATGGTGTCTGTAGGCGCTGCCTCGAGCCTTGCAGTCGATATGGCCGCAGCCGCCGGAATGACCCTCTACTCGTTCGTCGGCACCGGCCGGGGCAATTTACACATCTAAGCAAACACATCTACCCAAACGGCGGAACACTAACAGCTACCAACCACTATAGAAACTAGGATCAGTCTCACCCATGCTATCCTGCCACGTTTTGTTAACTACCAGACGGCGTCGAGATTTCCGTCTAAACCAAAAAGACTAGGACTACCCCATGTCTTTGAGGCCCCTTCCATTCGTCATCGGTCTCCGCGGTTGGCTCCGGTTAGGTCTTGGCATCTGCGCAGTCCTCTTACTCATCAGGCATTTAATCCACCAACCGACACCGACCCAATCCGCACCATCGGAGATTGAGGTGGCGGGGGTAGACGCCGTAGCTGACTGGACAACCGAGGAGCCAGCTGAACCACTGCTTGTTAACGAGAGTTGGTATGTCCGCAACATGGCCACTGCCCATGGTGCTTTCGTCATCGAAGTCGAGGCAGAAGACCCATCCCAAACTGAGGCGATCGCTCACGCCTTGATTGAGCCAATCCAGGACGACTACGACGAGATTCTGGTCTATATTCACCAACTTGGTGACAACTCAGACCTCCCGGCACGTCGTATGCAATGGACAGGTCGCGACGGCTATATCGAACTCGCTTACGATTGGCCCCCCTGAGATAACAGAAGCCCTAGCCAAGACGCCCTCTAAACCAACGTTCATGGAAAACAGGGACCCTGTCTACCCCGACGAGTCTGGAGAATCTTGATGGCGAATGCCCGCGACCGCGATATTGGCATGTATCAACAGATAACCCGCCGAGACTTCATCAACGGCATCGCTTTACCGATCGGCGGGGCAATGACCTGCCCTAGGACGGCAAGGGCGCATCAAACGCAAGGATCCTCAGGCCAAGAAGCAAACTACCCACCAGCTAGGACTGGAATGCGTGGCAGCCATGATGGCTCCTGGGAAGTCGGACACCAGATGCGTGACCAGCGCGGATGGAATCTTGGCGGGGCTACTGATACCGGTGAACGTTATGACCTAGTGGTCGTCGGCGGTGGCATCAGTGGTCTGGCAGCAGCATATTTCTTTCTCACCTACGCCGGACCCGACGTGAAGGTGCTGATTCTCGACAATCATGACGACTTCGGCGGCCACGCCAAAAGGAACGAGTTCCATTACAACGGCCGGATGTTGGCACTCAACGGAGGCACGCTGAATATCGAATCCCCCGATCGCTACAACGGACCCTCTCTAGCACTACTAGAAGCGATCGGAATCGACCTTGAGCGCTTTCTGGTGGACAACTCCGAAAGCCGCCGTATGTATCAGCGCATGGGACTTGGTTCAGCCTATTTTTTCGACCGAGAAACGTGGGGAGTAGATAGGCTCGTAAAACGAGGCGGTTCCCCAGGATATACGGCTGACTTTCTGTCACAGACACCACTATCGAACGCGGCACGCCAAGACCTCACACGACTGTATGAGACGACATTACCGGACTTCCTACCAGGACTCTCATCAGCCGAAAAAAAGGAACGCCTAGCGAAGATGAGCTATACGGACTTCATGTTGAACTTAGTACAGGTTCACCCCGAGGCGATGTGGTTCTTTCAGAACGCTGGCCACAGCAGCTTCTCCGTCGGTGCCGATGCCCTGCCGGCTCTCTTTGCGTGGGAAATGGAATTACCTGGGTTCAACGGAATGAAATTGGAACCAACTCCCGGTGGTGTACTGAGTGACCTTCCAGGCGGCCAACACGGCCGCCAACGATCAGGAGATCAAGCGGTCCACTTCCCGGACGGCAACGCTACGATAACCCGCCTCCTAGTGCGATGGCTTATTCCAACGGCCGTGCCAGGAAACACCCAAGAGGATGTTGGCGACGCTCGCGTCAATTATGGACTTCTAGACCAAGCCGGCCAATCCACGAGAATCCGACTCAATAGCACTGTTGTAAATGTCAAGCATCGGGGTAGCAAATCAAGTCAGGAAGTTGAAGTGAGTTATGTCCAGGGAGCACAGACCCATCAGGTGAGAGGCAGGGCTTGCGTGATGGCCTGCTGGAACACAACCATTCCTTATCTCGTCCCGACATTACCCCGCCAGCAACGTGAGGCGCTTGCATTCGGGGTTAAGGCCCCGCTCGTATATACCAGTGTTGCCGTCCGGAACTGGCAGGCATTTCGCCGCCTCGGAGTGAGCCGAATCACTACTCCCACGATGTACCACACACGGATCAGACTCGACGAGGCTGTCAGCCTCGGCAACTTGCGGCACGCTGAATCGCCAGACGAACCAATCGTACTAAGCCTAGCTCGATACCCATCAGCACCGGGCAGGTCAAAAAAGGATCAGCATCGGATTGGACGCCAGGATTTACTCAACACAAGTTTTGCTACCTTCGAACGGAGACTCCGAGACCAACTCGGTCGAGTACTCGGGGGGGGAGGCTTTGACCCACTGCGGGACATCATCGCTATCACCGTTAACCGCTGGCCACACGGCTATGCCTACACCTACAACAGCCTCTACGACCCAATGGAATGGGTCTTTACATCAACCGACAAAAGGCCATGTGTCGTGGCGCGACAGCCGTTTGGAAAGATCTCCATCGCAAACGCAGACGCCGCAGCTAGTCCACATACCGATGCAGCAATTCTCGAAGCACATCGAGCTGTACAGGAAGTAGTGCAGCGTCGAGCGATGCCAACGGTCGGAGCCTGAATCTCAAGAGGCTGTCACTACAGACTTAGGTCACAACAACAAGACTGATTGGGACAAACGACATGCAAAGAAACAATGACAGTTGGTGGAAGGGGCTATTCGCGATTACTGTTGGGGTCATCGCCATCTCAACGATGGCAGCCTGCGGCACTGGGAGCACAAAAGCAGAAATAGCTCCTGACCACGCTGCATCGATGGCCTGCGCCAACATCGCAGACCTAGCACTTCCCGACACAACCATAACTCTTGCTGAACCAATCCCTAACGGCCCCTTCACACCACCTGGAACGAGCCGTTCACTCACACTTCCCGCATTCTGCCGAGTCTCCGCAACCACCGACCCCGCTATCAACTTCGAAGTCTGGTTGCCGCTGGACCGTTGGAACGGTAAATTCCACACCTCGGGTAATGGCGGCATGGCGGGTGTCATCAGTTACGGAGCGATGGCAAGTGCGCTTGGGCGCGGCTACGCCGCAGCCAGTACCGACACCGGGCATGTCCGCCCTAGCACCAGCGGATTCGACGCCAGTTGGGCCCTTGACCGACCTGATTTGATCGAAGATTTCGGACATCGCTCCATCCACGTAACAGCAGTCAACGGAAAATCCATCACCAAAGCCTTTTATGGACAGGCTCCAAATTACGCCTATTACGTTGGATGTTCAAAGGGCGGCCAACAGGGCATGATGGAAGCACAACGGTATCCAGACGATTTTGATGGTCTGGTCGTCGGCAACCCTGCGCATGCTTGGACCCGTTTTTACTCAAGCGCCCACCTTTGGTATGCCCTAGCAACCCTCGAGAACCCTGAGAGTTACATCCCACCCGAAAAAGCCGTCTTTCTCGGTAACGCGGTCACTGCTTCTTGCGATGCAATCGACGGTGTTAAGGATGGTGTACTGGACGATCCTCGCAAGTGTAACTTCGACCCCAGAACACTCACCTGTAAACCTGGACAGGACGAAACTACCTGCTTAACTCCCACTCAAGTGCAAGCAGTCGAGGATATCTGGACTGGCCCCAAGAACACTGCTGGGGAGTTACTCTATCCTGGACTCGTGCCAGGCGGCGAAGCAGATCCCAGTGGTTGGGCTAGGTGGGTTACCGGATCAAAGCCTTACAGTGGCACCCACTATAGAGCCGCCGAAGGATTCATGAGATACATGGTGTTCGACGATCCAGAGTGGAATTTTCGAAGCTGGAATTACGAACGAGATTTGCCGATTGCCATCGCCAAGACAAGCGCCGCCCTAGACGCCGAAGACCCAGACTTGCGCCCACTACGCGACCGCGGTGGAAAACTACTCGCATACCACGGCTGGAGCGACGCAGACATTTCGCCCCTCGGCACTATCGACTACTACGAAGAGGTGATGGCAGTCGTAGGAGAGCCTGGGCAGGAGCGCACCGAAGCATTGGAAGCTACGGGAGAGTTTTTTCGTCTTTTTATGGTTCCGGGAATGGGCCATTGCCGCGGAGGCCCAGGCCCTGACCAATTCGATGCCCTATCTGCTCTTGAACAATGGGTTGAACAGGGCATCGCACCAGAACAGATGGTCGCCTCCAAGCTTGAAAATGGTGAAGTGGTGCGGAGTCGCCCTCTCTGCCCATATCCCCAAGTAGCAGAATGGAATGGCGTCGGGAGCACGAATGAGGCTTCAAGCTTCACTTGCGTCATGCCCAACTAATCCTTTGGAAGCGATAACCTCGGCAAGAGCGGGCTACCAAAACTCCCGGCTCCGGTACCAATAACTCATTCGATCCTTATTCGATCTAACGAAGTCAAGTCGCTCTGGCACTTCTAGTTATGAAGTGAATTGAAACTTGGTGACGACAATTCCTCTGAGACCGGATTAGACCGGCCAGCCGCTATCCGGCGGAAACCCCGAACCATATCGTCCAGAATCAGGTACACCACCGGGACAAGCCCCAACGTGATGACTGTGGCAAACAACACCCCAAAAGCCAGCGACACGGCCATTGGCACGAGAAAGGCCGCTTCAAGGCTCTTATTGAGCATAAGCGGGGCCAAACCAACGAATGTCGTCACCGAGGTGAGCAGAATCGGACGGAAGCGTGCAACACCAGCTTCCCGGACTGCCGATTCCATATCCACGGCCTGTTGTTGCCGCCGATTGATGAAATCGACCATTACGAGACTGTCATTAACGACTACACCAGTGAGTGCTACCAAACCAAACATAGAGAACAAGGTCACATCCAACCCCATGATGACATGTCCCCAAATTGCACCTACCAAACCGAACGGTATCGCACTCATGATGATCAGCGGCTGGATATAGGACCGTAAAGGAACCGCTAGCAATCCAAAGATCAAGAGTAGCGCTACCCCAAACCCACGAAACAGGCCACCGAGCGAATCCGCCTGCTCAGACTGCACTCCCTCAAACGAATACAACACACCCGGATAGGCAGCCAGCACATTTGGCAGAACCGTTTGCCTCAGCGCTGAGATCACAACATCACTTGACGCTACCGAGGCATCGACTTCAGCGGTCACGTTAACCACACGATTTCGGTCGACTCGCGTGATGGACGAAAAACCGCGACCTTCCTCAACTGTCGCTACGTCTCTGAACGGTACTTCTCCTCCAGCAATTCGGATACGCATGTCTTGGAGGTCGCCAAGGGACCGCCGTTCCGACTCCGGATACCTCACCATCACCCGAATATCATCTCGTCCCCTTTGAATGCGCTGAGCCTCCTCGCCATAGAAGCCCTGCCGCACTTGCCGACCCAACTCTTGAAGAGTAAGCCCCAAGGTTTCGGCCGCTGGCTTGATCCCGAAACGCAGCTCCCGCTTTCCACTGCGGAAGGAGTCACTGATCTCATAGACACCGGGAAACTCCGAGAGCCGCAACCTGATGACAGCAGCTGCCTCGCGTAGCGTGTCAACATCCTGACCCATGAGCTGCACGTTGATATCTTCGCCAGCGCTCATAATCGTCGCGTTAAAGCTAACATCCACCGCCTCTGGAATCGATCCGGCTAGGTCCCGCCATCGATTACCGAGAGCCTCACTGGTGAGTGGGCGTTCATCAGACGGAATGAGCTCAACCATCACCTCTCCGACATTTGCACTCGCCTGTGATGAGGCACTTCCCATTGGTCCACGCCCACCCGACATCGACGCGCTCCCTACTACAGCAAACGAATGCTCAAATACATCTAGACCAATTTCAGCTTGCAGTTCGCTGCGAAGTCTCTCGGCACCAGACTCAAGCCGGCTGATTGCTTGGGATGTCGCCTCGACGGTTGACCCTTGAGGCATGGTTAGCGACGCCGACATAAAATCGGCTTCGATCGAGGGAAAGAACACAAAATTGGTATGCCCTCCAACAATCATTCCTACCGTCAAGATGAGGACTGCTAAACCAGCTGACGCCGTGAGATAGCGCCATCGAACTGCAACGTCCAGAAATGGCTGGTACACCCGAACAATCACCCAAGCCAAGCTCCCTATGAAAAGGCCCTGAAACCGCCGCCACGGGCCTCGGGCATGATAGCGAGGGAGATGCGAGAGATGTGCCGGCAGAATAACGAGCGACTCGACGAGTGAAAACAGCAGGCACGGAATAACAATCAGCGGGAACACGGCGAAAATCTTGCCCGATGAACCTGGCACAAACATCATTGGCAAAAACGCCGCAACACTGGTCAGCACAGCGAAGATAATCGGAGTTGAGATTTCTTTAGCACCACTAATCGCTCCCTTTAAGCCCTGGCCATGCTGCTCTTGATGGCGGTGAATGTTCTCACCAACTACGATCGCGTCATCAACAACGATACCCAGCACCAGAATGAACGCGAACAATGAGAGCACATTGATCGATACATCGAGGGTCGGCATCAACCATATGGCAGCCAAGAAAGATATCGGAATACCCAAACTTGTCCAGAACGCAAGGCGGAGATCCAGAAACAGCGCCAACGATACAAACACCAAAACAAAACCAGTCAGACCACTCTCGATTAACAGTGTCAAACGACTGTCAAGCATCCTTGCCTGATCTTGCCAAGCCGTCAGTTTGATTCCATCAGGAAGACGAACTTGGGTTTCCGCCACATACTCATGCACAGCGGAAGCAAGCTCAACAGCATTCTGATCGCCGGTACGGAACACCGACACTAGGACCGCTGGAGCCATATCGAACCTGGCCGACTCATCCGTCTCAGCGAAACCATCGACCACGGTCGCTACATCTGACAGCTTTAATCGTGTCCCATCTGATCTCGTGAGAACTGTCAGCTCTTCATACTCATGCCCCCTGTAGACCTGCCCGATTGTCCGTAATAAAATCTCGCCGCTCTCGGCCCGAACAGAGCCTCCTGGCAAATCAAGCGACGAACGCCTCACTGCCTCAGCGACATCGTCAAACTGCAGCCCATGACGTCGCAGAGCCACTTCAGACACCTCTATAGCGATCTCGTAGGGAGGCGCTCCGACGATTTCGACCTGTGTGATTTCTGGTAAGGCCGACAACTCATCACGAACACGCTCGGCCACCCGCTTGAGAGTGAACTCATCGGTAGTCCCAGAAATTGCGACATCGATAACCTGCTGACGTGTCGTTAACTCACGAATAACGGGCTTTTCAGCTTCTTCGGGAAACGTGGTAATCGCATCGACATTGGTCTTGATATCGTCGACCACCTTACGCGGGTCTGCACCTAAGTCGAGCTCGACTGAAATGCTACCTACACCCTCATACGACCTCGATGTGATCTTCTCTATTCCGTCGATTCCCTGGATCGCCTCCTCGATGCGAATAGCAACTGCAGTTTCAACTTCCTCTGGAGCTGCGCCGAGATATGGCACCTCGATGCTGACTTGGTCGAGTGAAAACTCTGGCCACACTTCCTGTTTCACAGTGGTACTAGCAAACAACCCGCTAACAACCAGAAATGCCATCAGCAAATTTGCAGCCACAGGATTTCGTGCGAACCAATCAATACATGCATTCATGATGGTCTGTCCGGCTCCACATCAACTCCAAAACGAATCGCCCAGAGAAGAGTCGTTTATTTAACTCTAATTTAGATCTAGCATGAATGCAGCCCGGTGCGACATCAATGTAAAACCTTAGCAAAGCCGGGTTACCAGATTCTGCTGCCGTGAGAAAGACTAGGCACTGTGTTGACCGAGAGGAAAACTTCTAAACCAACCTTGGCTTCTGATCGTTACGTTGCCATTACTGGTATGGTGAACTGATGGCTGGATTCGTACTTACAAGGGCAATGGGCGCAGTGGCAACACCAGAGCTAATTGTTCGCCTAAAACGATCAGTGGCGCTGTTTCCAGAACTGGCCGACAGCCCCGTGACCGTCGGGGTCACTAACGCCCGTGGCCTTGACGGCCTTGCCTACCCGCAGGAGCGGCTGATCCGACTAAAGTTGCACCGGCACAAGCCGGTCACCCACTTCACCATTGGGCACGAACTCACCCATCTAGTACAAACACCAGGCCTAGGACTGATTCCAAGCGGTGAAGTACAGTGCGACATCTGGACTCTCGCCCGCCATCCATTATTTCTTGACGAAAAACCTTGCTATCTCACAGTGAATTGTGACGGGCGGGCTTGGCATAGACACGCCCACGCTGTCCGCAGGTTATGCCAGCTGGCCGTCACCGAACGACAGCACAATCGCCGCTACATCGTGTGGCTCCGTGCACAACTCAACCTCTACTTCAACCACCCTAAACCCACCCAAATCAGTCTATTAGACGACCAGCAGCACACCCCCCTGGTCACCTTGCCAACCTGAAGCCACGAATAATCGGCCGCTGGTCAGCCCAGCTATCCACAACAGCCTGGGTCACAACGTTGGTGAAGCGCTGCCGAATATTCAGAGGACCGTGACCGGGCAATTGAATGAACATAAGGCCAATCAAATCTTCAACCGGGTCAGCCCAGTAGAGCGTACCGTAGGCACCGCCCCAGCCGTAGCTACCCGTCGAGAGCGCATCAAAAGACAGCGTCGGGTCAGCCAGGACGCCGAATCCCAGGCCAAACCCGTAGCCCGGCCCACGGACATAGATGTTCTTGTCCGCTGTGTGGTTGCTGATCATCAGGTCAACGGTCATTCGCCCCAGTAACCGGACTCCATCAAGCTCACCACCATTCGCAATCATTTGGGCAAAGCGAAAGTAATCGGCGGCCGTCCCATTCAAACCGGCTACCCCCGGGAAGTAGTTGGTCGGTTCCCGGAAACCTGGTGCACGCATTAGCTCAGAGCCTCCAGCTTCAGTCGGCCGATAGACCGCAGCCACCCGGTCGACCTTGCCTCGAGGTACGTTATAGAAGGTGTCTGCCATGCCAAGCGGCTCAAAGATTCGTTCGTGCAAGAATTGATCGATAGGGATACCAGAGATTTTTTCGACCAACACTGCTACAAAATCGGTCGATGACCCATATTGCCAGTGATCGCCGGGGTGAAACGCACCTGGAATCCTAGCCGCCCGAACCACTCGCTCCCCTATCGTGGTAAACGGTTCGCCATCATTGGTAACATACCGGTAGTCGCCCTCAGAAAGCCCGGCACCAGTCGGATTCAACGTCAGGCCTGAAGTATGGGTCAGTACATGCCTTATTGTGACCGGCCTCGCTTCCAACACTCGACGTTGCCTGGGTCCATCTCGCTCGAACACCAAATGGTCCCCATACTCAGGAATCCAGTCTGCTATTGGATCATCCAGCCTGAAATATCCTTCTTCAAATAACATCATCAGCGCCGTCGACACGATGGGCTTTGTCATCGACATCAGGGTAAAAATCGTGTCGGTTGTCATCGGAAGGCCTTCCTCCCGATAGTTCCACCCAACGGAGGAGTGATGTACGACCTTACCTCTACGCGCCACAAGCGTCACCGCACCGGCTATAAGATCGTCATCGACAAAACGCTGGAAATAGTCATCAACCCGCTGCAGCCGCTCGGACGACATACCCACAGACTCGGGGGACACCGTCGGTAGTTCTTCAGCCGCCCTCGGAAGCACGGACATCACCATCCACAGGAAACCAAACACAAGCATGATGTTCAGTAGCCGGCCAGCCCAGCTGCGGGTGCGATTCTTCATCATGGCAACACTCCCTTTTCGTGTGGAGCCACCATACCAGAGACCCCTAACATCAACGACATCCTGACTAACCGTAGCATCGTACCTCAATCGCAGGGCCCCTATATGCCGACCGATTGGAGCCAGACCATCCTCCGACCACCATCTCGCCTCACCTTGGTGCCATCAGTGGAGCCAGTGGAACCACTTCCAAGATAACGCCCGCATAATGGCATTTAACGGTATCATCAGACCAATCGCCCATGAATACTCGAGTTCTTGGTGTGTATCATGACCCCCGCAGAAAAAAGACACCTACCCTTTCTCTAAGCGGACTACTGATCACCAGCTTTTTATCCAGCGCCTGTCTGCCACAAAACGATCCGACGGAATTGGGACAGGCGACATACGCTGGCTCTGATTCGTGCCAAACATGTCACCGTGAAATCTACACCCGGTGGGAGCAGACCCTTATGGCGAAGGTGCTCCAAGACCCACGCCAAAACCCGGATGTGATCCTGGGGAACTTTGAGATCAACGATCCCCTGGTGACCTTCTCGCACGAGGACGTTGTTTTCACTTACGGTAGTAAATGGAAACAGCGTTATTACACCCAGGTCGGAGAAGACTACTTTGTGTTTCCCGCACAGTGGGATGTGCAAAACCGCCAATGGCGACGCTATTACGTACGCCCAGGCACTGACTGGTGGGTCGAACATTACCCGGAGGACCAAATGCAACGGCCGACCGGCCCGTTGTGTGATGGCTGCCATTCGGTAAACTACGACATTTACACCAAAGCTCCAACCGAGTGGAACGTCGGCTGCGAGAAATGCCATGGGCCTGGAAGCACACACAACGAGGCCCCATCACCCGCCAATATCGTCAACCCAGCTAGACTCAATACGGTACATGCTGATGACATCTGCATCCAATGTCATTCACAAGGAAAACCGCGGCAGACGCCCCACCCGGACACCGGTGTCTACTACGACTGGCCTGTTGGTTATGAACCAGGAAACCTGCTAAGCGATTACTGGAAGCTCGAAGCACCACATCTAGGTGAGGAAACGTTCACACACTGGCCTGAAGGTTCCGCCCACAAGAACCGCATGCAGGGCAACGACTATGTACAAAGCCAGATGTATATAAAAGGAGTTACGTGCTACGGCTGCCACGACGTGCATGGCACAGAGCATGAGGCTGATCTGCGCGCACCAGGGAATCAGGTCTG
The DNA here is from genome assembly GCA_002347025.1 of Acidobacteria bacterium UBA2990. Classification (GTDB taxonomy): domain Bacteria; phylum Acidobacteriota; class Vicinamibacteria; order Vicinamibacterales; family UBA8438; genus UBA2990. Next base: position 18,967 of record DEAE01000018.1, on the reverse strand, counting down.
TCTCGACTGTCACGGTCCCCAGTCACAGGCTGGCCCAAGGGGTTCAGTGAGTTACCACACGCAGCACCTCGAAAATAGCCAAGGAAGTCTGTGCGTGGCCTGTCATATGCCACCGATCGCACAAACGGTAGGTGATATCAATGTCCGCAGCCACACCTTTAAATTCATCTCACCTACACAAACGGAACGCTACGGTATCCCCAACCCCTGCACAAGCTGCCACGATGATCAGACGACATCGTGGGCCCGTGATGCCCTACAAGGCTGGCCGCAGTTCTCACCCTGGCGGGTGGCACAGTAACAAATAGTAGTTATGCACGACTTTGCAGACTGGTTTCCCAATCCCCACGCAGTCGTTATTCATCTGCCACTGGGGTTGCTGGTAACGGCTGTCTCTACAGATCTGGTTGCCCTGTTACGAAGAAGCTCTGCCATCGTCTGGGTTTCGAGCACCCTCTACACTCTGGGCACAATGACGCTGATCCTCGCATATCTGACAGGGCGAACCGCAGCCTCGGAGGTCTATACACCGGGCCTAGCACATGCCCTCATAGCTCAGCATTGGAACTTCGCGCTGGGGTGCATTTGGTATTTCAGTCTAGCAACACTTTGTCGGCTAGCACGTCAGCTTTGGGCACCAGGCTTCACTCGATTGAGCACAATGGTGTCAAGTATTGTGGGACTTGCTGGACTGACATTACTTGCTGTCACCGCAGAGTTCGGCGGCCGTCTTGTCTACGTGTATGGCGTAGGAGTCGCGGCACCAAATACCAAGGTTCTCTGCACCGAGCCACTGCAGAAGGAAATTCCTTCTGACGCCCTCATCTCGACGAGTGGAACTGGCGCAATCGAGAGCGGTCCCGGTCGGTGAGAGACAACCAACCGTCAGGCCTTGAACCCACCGCTAACGCCGAACAAGGTCCACACATTAACGATGCCCCCCCACGGTTGTGGATCAGACCAAGGGTGTGCCCCAGCTCATGTGCAATGACATTTCGCAGGACTTCATTATCATTTGGTCGTCTTGCCTGCACTGACCGGATCGCAACAAAATAACCTGGGGACCCCACCAACGGCCAAGCAAATGGGAGCAGTGGTTGGACCGACAATAACATCACAACATCACCGCCAAGTTCCCTCAATTCCAGCGGAGGCTGCGGTCCAGAAACCCCCTTTGGAACACGCCCGCCTCTCTGAGAAACGAAGCGAGCAAAAGTTTCGATTGAACGATGGCCTCGTGGGGCTACTGCCAGCTCTACCTCACTGAGCCTAACACTGAGGCCCAAATCAGCGAGCGTCCGGTTCCAGAACATGATTGCATCGCGAACATAGCCCACCCTCGGATCCCCTTCATCAGCGACTATGACAATGATTTGACGCTCAGACCGGTTCTGAGCTCCGACAGGCGAACTGAGGCCCAAGATGACTATCAATAGCCTTCCAAGGTGAGCCAATGACATCGTCCTATTCTCTGCTATGAACTACTAGCTTGAAACAATCGCCAGTAAAGGCAATTCCAGCAAAACTGATGCAGTTATCTCTGTTGGCCAAGAACTAATACATCTTGCGCCATATCTAGAAACGGACAAGTTGATTAGCTGCCACGGAAGCCATCCGTTCTCACCCAAGCCAGACAGCGGGGTCACCATCCTGACTAAGGGGATGTAAGGTAACACCCTAGATCAGACCGTTAGAAAACTGCCACGAATCATATCTGGCTCGCACAAGAACCCGCAGTCTGAGCTGCTTCGGGCGACAACCTCAATGGGTTGTACCATTATCAGACGCCGGCCCAGAAGCTCCGATTTTCGCCAAGGCATGAGACTAGCGCCGAATTCTATGAAACCAGGCACCTATATACAAGATGTAGGGGTTTAGAGCGTTTTTCCTTGACAGAAACACAGGAGTCCTTAATCATCGAACTTGGGCACGCGGTCACGCCCACCCTTCAAACCAGATGGCTATCCCAGGCCGTCATGGGTGATCGTCGCAGTACAGCTGGAATCGAGGCACTCGTTAGCAGACGGTCGACCTTCATCAGGTCAGACAACAGTAATTTTGTGGTCGGATAGAGCCGTGGTAACCACCGGCAGCAGCAAAACCTGCGCTCCGCTCAAGGGCTGACTCAACGCCAATCGCCGCGTTTGGACAATAGAGCCCAAGAGCAACTTGGTTAACCTGACTTACGGCACGTCCGATGGCGAACTAGGGCCAAATTTCGGGCAGACGCACCCAGCCATGCGGGGAATTCTCCTCGGGCGGAAAGCGTCACTCGTTCATCAAACCAGGAGGGAACAACATGTCGCTCACTCAGAAAACAGAACAAGCTACACGTTCCAGTGAAGGCACCGAGCACCGCGGAACACCAGACCCGCAGGCTATCTACGTCGCACCACCGCGTCGGTCTGGAATAGCACGATTCTTTAGCAACCTCTTGCTCCTCACCATCTCCCTCGGGGCTGCCTTCGGTGGCGGGTACTTCGTGATGGACCAAAAAGCTCAGATGGATCGTGAAGCATGGCGCCTTGAACAGAATTCTGCACAAGACCGGATCGCCGCCCTAGAGGAGCAAATTAACCAACTTCAGGATAGTAACGCACGCTCGAACCAAGTCGAACTTGACCTCACCGATGTTTTCGCACCGATCAAGTCGGCTGTCAGTCGTCTTGCCGAAGCCCAAGTCGAACTGGTAGCTCAGCAAATATCAGCTGAGGTTGTCCGGATCGTCGAAACCGATGTTCAGAGTATGAGCGGATTGACCAGCTCGATCTCGCTAGCATCGATTGCCGATGCAGTCGGAACCGCCGTCGAACCCGCTATCGCTGAATTACCTAGGGCCTCAGCCGGAGAACCTGAGAACCGAGACACACCAACACCGGAACCGGAACCGGACGCTCTCATCGAACCGACAGGGCTAGACCTAGCACCAACAGCTACCGAACGTAGCGGACCAACTGAGGACGCCCCACTGGACACTCCTGGAGGAACCGGCAGGCCAGAATCAGGTCCGGTAGCCGAGCTACCCACGTCCGGATTCACCAGTGAAAGCATTGATTCCAGAACCCCCACAATTCAGCCAGAAACCGTCCAAGGAGCAGTTCCGTCAACTACCAAGGAACAGCTTAGTCACGTAATACCCAGATTTCCAACGGATACCCTTTTAGGGCGACTGGCCGACTTCACTCGTGTCAAACAAGCCGAAGTCCAAGAATCTGTAGCATCTGCATTACGAGAGGCCCTTGCCAAATGGCGGGATCATTTAGGGTCCCAAACGAGACAATTACTTGGTCCTGAGAACCAGGCAACCACAAGGGCGGTCAACCGCTAAAAAAGCCACTTTGTTTGATAGGCGGGTCGGACCAGCCAAAATTGACTGGCTAGTCCGACCCGCGCGCGTTATGGCTCAAATTTGACTCCCCCCTCGAATGTCCGTATCCCGTTTTCTTCTTTCTCGACACACCCCTCCACAAACGACACCTCACCTTAGCTGGAAATTAATGCTTGGGGCCATCGGGACCACGGCCCTTTGCATCATGACAACCAAAACTGTCGCCGCACAACAATCTCCCCAGGGATGGTCAGACACGGCTGAATTAACCATGGTGTTTACCGCCGGCAACGCGCAGGCTACAACATTAGGGCTACGCAATGAGCTCATCGGAGATCGGGACACCTCTCGGGTATCGCTTGAAATGGGCGCGCTTCGAGCAAAATCAACTCAAACCACCCGGGTCGCTACTGGGCGATCGCCCTTAGACTTTCAGGTGTTAGAAACATCAGAAACAATCTTGACCGCCGAACACTACTTCACCCGAGGCCGGTATAACCGGAATCTGCAGGGTGAAACATTCTGGCACATTGGAGGTGGGTGGGACCGCAACACATTTGCAGGGTTCAATAACCGATATACCGGGAATGGTGGTATCGGCCAAACCTGGATCGACAACGATGTAACGGTATTTAAGACTACCTACGGTATAAGCTACACGATCCAACAAGACATAGCTGCACTACCAAATAGCAATGATGGCTTCGTTGGTATCAGACTCTCATATGAATTCGATCGCCAAGTCACACCAACGACCGAATTCACGAGCAGCATAGTAGCCGATGAAAACCTGGAAACAACAACCGACTTCAGAGCCGATCTCATTAATGCGATTTCAGTTAGCGTGAGTAGTCTTCTAGCACTCAAAGTCAGTTGGCAGCTGCTCTACGACCACCTGCCATCACATGAGGCTGTCCCGTTGATGTCATCAAAGGGTGCTCTGACCAACCACATAGTATTGACACCGCTGAATCCGGTCGATCAAATAGTGACCTTTGCACTGGTCGCTAGGTTCTAAGGCCCCATTCTAAACAGGCACCCACCTCAACAGTAACCGGACGGCTAGGCGGGCTAACCATTAACAGCCCAACAGGGCTACATCAAGTTGGGCCAAAACCACTGATAAATCTCAGGCGGAGACAGACACCTCCCCGTAGCGTTAGTTCATAACAAAGGCAAATAACTGCTGGCCAACCGCCACAAGAACATGTTGCTGGCCATCAATAAGGTAGGTCTGGGGTGCATTGGAGATATTGCCGATACCCGTATGCCAGAGCAAGGCCCCATCACCAGCATCAAATGCCACGAAATTACCACTACCATCACCCGTAAACACCAGACCGCCTGCTGTGGTCAAGACCCCAGCTCCGCCACCCCCGCCAACCGGCCAGGCATGACGCCAGCGTGGTTCGCCAGTTCGATAGTCAATGGCCGTAAACGCATTCCCCCCTGTCCCAACCGTGACCCGGTCCTTACCACCGAGACCCATTGAACCACGTGGGTCCGGATCAGTCAGATATAGCAAGTTAAATCCGTTGTTCTCCTGGGTATAGAACAGCCCTGTACCTGGGTTGAAGGCCGGAGGTTGCCAATTGGCAACACCTCCTTCGACAGGCGACACGAGCGTCCCCGGGATAATGGCTTCTTTGGCTGGGTGTGGATTCGGGGACCCATTTTCCCGAATGTGGCTTGCCCAATTTGAGGTCGCACCATAGCGTGTTGTTACTACATGCTGACCTGTCACACGATCGATTGTAAAAAAATAGCCATTGCGTGCAGCTGTGGAAACAAGTTTACGGGGCACACCATCAATGATGCCATCGATCAGAATTGGCGTCTGTGCCGAATCCCAATCGTGGGTATCGTGCGGTGAAGTCTGAAAATACCAAGCCATCTCACCCGTATCCACATCAACCGCAATCAAAGTGCAGGTGAATAGGTTGTCACCCCGTCTGGCAACCCCGGTATAGCCTGGAGTCGGGTTGCCAGTACCGAAGATATAGTAGTTCGTCTCCGGATCATAAGAGCCTGGAACCCAGACCTGACCACCGCCATGTCGAGCCGCATCAAGATTGGGCCAAGTATCAATCCCGACGTCACCTTCACTCATCGGAACCGTGTAAAACCGCCACTGAAGCTCGCCAGTCTCAGGATCAAACGACTGCAAAAACCCCGGCGCATCAAGATCGTTTCCAGTGCCAACTAGCAGATGGTCACCAACAACAATCGGTGCCATCGTCGAAAAATACTGTTCTTCGAAGCTAGCGATCTCTGTATGCCACCGTTCTTCTCCTGTATGGGAGTCAAGCGACACCAGGTAGTTATCGACTGTCTCAAAAATAATGGACTCACGCCACATAGCCACACCGCGATTACCGATGTGCGGGCCACCGCGAGTCTTCCAGAAGTAGTGCCAACGGGTCCAGCCGTCCCTGACGTCGATAGCCCAAACATGGTCCGGAGCCGTCACATAAAGGAGATCCCCAACCTGCAAAATAGAACCCTTGATGCGCTGTGACCCTATCGTGAACTCCCCAGTTCCTTCACCCCCAACAAAATCCGGTGCATTTGGACCGACGAGCAACGGCATTCCGGTATCGAAGCTACGGGTCCACCCGAGTGAGAGCTGGTGAACATTCTCAGTTGTCACTCGATTAAGTCGACTGTAGCGGCGACCAGTGTAGTCACCGGAGTAGGTGGGCCACGACTCCTCAAGCGGCAGCACGAGCGCTGCGGGATCGAGACCAGCTACCTGCGAGACACCGCTGGACGGCATCACAATCAACAAGGTGGATACGACTATACAAAGAACTCTCATTTCAGGGTTGCCAGATAAGCTGTAACGTTATGAATATCGGTGTCGGTGTACCGTGGCAGCATCTGCCTATGGCCAGCCATTGGGTCATCCAACTCGATCACTGGGTTTTCACCTTGCCGACTGAATGACCGATGCCGACCCGCAGGATCAGTGAGCACCAAGAGAAAATCGCTAAGTCGTTCCACGACTCCTTCTACCGTTTCGCCAGATGGCATCGTAACCCTGGCTGTTACTGGCGGGCGTTCAGAGGTTCTCGCCCCACCTCGGACCCATGTGTTTTGAAGCTCTTGAGGTCTGGAGATCCTAGCCGCCAAGCCTTGTAGGTCCCCACTCGGAGAGTGGCAGGAACTACAGTTTTCTATAAAGTAATCTCGACCTACCGCCGGATCACCGACCAGGATGTCTAGTTCAAACGCCTCACCTAACGGTGGACCACCCTGGCGAGAAGCAGTCCCCAAAACGTCATGAATGTACGCTGTCACAGCTAGAATATCTTCGTCAGAAAGTGGTTGGGCGGGCATTGCGCTCCCCCCAGAACCCACCTGACCGCCACGGATCACGGGTCCCATCAGTTCGCCTGCTTGATCCCTCAGTACGAGCTGAGACCGAAGCAGGTTTGGTCCCCCCAGATCGCCGCCACGCAGGTCAATCCCATGGCAGGCTCGACAACTGATACCGTAGAGAGCCCGTCCTCTCGCAATCAACTCGACATCACCAGACGGCCTCTGCAAAGCCGGGTAGAGCCTCTGACTCTGAGCCCGATCAGGCTGCTGTTGCTGCCCAGCGGCCACTAGTATCTGACACCCCAGCCCCACAGCCAACAGCCATGACGCCGAGACCATTAACGAACTGCCAAAGCGTTTCAACACAAAAGCACTTCCCCAATCTTGGGTCTTCTACTCCAGACCCTACCTTGTCCGAACCGCTTCACTCTCTTGCACACGCTCAACCGTCAAAATATTGGTCATAGCGTAATTGCCCTCGTGGCAGGCATATTCATAAATGATGTAATCCTTAAGACGCGGCATCGGTCTAACGGCGGTCCAAGGTTTCGTATACACAGTTGAGTCTTCGATGGTAAATCGGTAGTCAATCTGGTCCTCACTAACCCGGCGAAACCGTTCGACCGCCCTAGTATTCAGAGACGACGGAAACCGATGAACCGTTTTATCGCTGAAATTTCGAGTCTCTACAACTAATGTGTCATCTTCCCAATGAGCTCGTGATGCTCCATTCCATTGACGGATAGAGTCATCTAGCTGAGGGCGATCATCGAGCGGAATAATCCGCACGTCATGGATATTTTCGACGCGGATCGCTATATAAGTTGGAGTCTGGAGGATTTGATAGGTGTTGTTGTAACCGGTGGAAATTGGCGGGACACCATGGTAAGTGATACAGCGGTCCCAGTTAGTGCGGTCAACCCAAGAATCAGCCGGATGCTCTTGAAGATAGTCACGCCGGGCAGATAGCCTTTCAGCAACGGCTGGCAAGGTGGGTAAACGGCCGTTTGGCGGATCGACGATCAACGATGTTCGCAAATCTGAGCTAACTTCTCCCCGGTCAAACCACAGGGCATTGTAGGAACCAACACTTCCTGGAGTCGCCGGCTGGTCAAGGGTCACAGAATAGTTTCGCTGAGCCGCTTCTTCAGCAGTAAAAAACTCTTTGTCAGACATTGAGGTTGGTCGCTGCAATGGCGTCAATGACGCATAGGACCAAGTGCCCTGCAAATCTGGGTCACCCCAAGGCGTTCGAGCCGATTCTGTATCAGCTGTCTGGCCCGCAACCAATGCCGAAAACACGAACGCCAGACCAATAGCCGCTACGAGAACTGAAAAAAGTTGTTTGCCCATCCAGACGTCCTCCGCTGTCAGACAGCCGACCCAACATAGGTCACGATATTAATATAACCGTCGGCCTCCAGGGACCCAGCCTTCCTTTGCTCGTTGTGCTCATGGTCTACGATCCTCCTGACCGTAACCCTCGAGGTTCGTGTCAACCAGAGTCACCTCAATTGCCGTAACAAAAACCGCAGTCTTGCCTCTGGTCTGCATACCTGGAATTGCCGGTTCACTGCCGAGCATATATAAATTTTCAGCAACCTCACGAATACTATAAATCTCAGACTTGGGTGTAGGTCGAAACCATGAGGCAGACACCAAGACACACCAGACACGGGATGCACCCCATCTATATACCGCCCCACACACAGAACTGTTAGTCGAAGCTGGACTATACCACCAGCGACGCGTCTGAGGGTTGACCAACGGACAAATAGTGCTGTCCCTCAATGAAGCCCTAACGGCAGCGAACGCTCGCTTGATGGTCAGCGATCCAGCGACTCTGTTACCCCACTCGCGGCATATTGCTGCGGGTCCACTCTGGCAACCAAAGGTTGAAGCATTGATGGCGGACTAGTAGCCGCACCAATCTGAACAGGGTTCGAAACGAAATGCTGATAAACCGTCAATTTATGCCGACTGGCAGGCTCTGCTGGCTCAACCTGAAAGCTCACCAACCCAGACCCGTTGATGGCAATACGGTGTGAACCGGCAATGGTAGCAAACCGGTCCACCGCAAAGGCAACCACCTCTGCATTCCCTTGGAGGTGCCCCCAGCCTGGGAGGACTGGGGTAGTCGACCCACTAGTCTCATAGGAACGCTCTTGTCCAACCGATCCTGTGTTAACCCACCACTTGGCCTCACCTTTGACGGTGATGTCATTCTGCAATGTTACAGAACCATCCTCATTCCGGAGCACCCCGTAGGTCCACCGGTCAGTTCCAAAGTCCCAGACCCACGGGTGAGGGCCAAGAGCAAGCGGAGAATGGAATTCAAGCCCACGCAGACGGTTATTTTGGTCCTCCACCACTGCCGTTGCCTTAACCCATGATTTGCTGTTCGGCATCTCGATAGTTAAAGCGAAAGGAAGGGGTACACCGTCTGGCAGCATTACGCGACCGCTATAGCTCAATTCAACATAGACGGGTCCTCTCCGCACGACCTCAAACGACACATCAGCACCACCAAGTTCGTACGCAATTCCTGAGGTATCCGTCACGACAAAACCGTTTGATCCAGGAGCGATTACCTCCTGGCGATAGGCAACAGATCTGACAAGAGGGAATCCGTTTTTTCCAAACCGAACACGTCCGACCTGCACTGCACCAATCTCCTCAATGAGGGTTAGACCACGACTGCCATTTTCACCAAGAGCCACAACCGGGCCGTATTCAAGTCGAAGAGACCTTGTCTCCTCAGGCCCCATGCTTATATTGGAGTCGACCTGCAACCACTGGATCGAGCCGTCAGGCCAATATGAAATGACCGTACTCTGTGCCGCCACCTCCGCCCCATCTTCGACTGCAACCAACCGAGTTTGTCCAAACTGATCCAGTACACCTGGAGGGAAAGGAACCCTCACGTTGACCGGATAGAAGTTCCGGCGAATGCCAACAGTCTCTTCTACCGTGATAGCTACACTTCGTACCGTTTGGCCAGAAGCTGCCTGCGCAGCCACCGGCAAAGGCACGCTGACCAGCAGCGTGCCTAGCACCGTCACCCATCTCGCTATCCGTTCCACAGCCACGTAATTGAAACTGTGGTTCATCGGCGTTGTGTAATGGTCCAAGTCGTCACTAGTTCGAAAGTTCGTTCTTGAGCCAATCGAGGAGTTGAGGCTCGAGATCAGGGTTTGTCTCGAACATCGGCAGGCCATGTTCGGTGCCTTCGTAGATCTTAGCTATGGAGTGTGGATGCTTTGACCCCGCTACGGCTCCTCTAAGGGCATCGGCAACACCACGCGTAACCGGATCGTCTTCCGTCGCTGCACCGAAAACTGCCAAACCAGGTGTATCGGCCATATTCTGGACCGCCGTTTCGCTCGGTGGACTCGACAGCAACATCAGTGCCTTGACCCCAGGGCGCCGCGCTGCCAAGTCAGCCAAAATCATTCCACCGCAGCTAGCTCCCCCGACACCCAGACGGGCCACATCCACACCAGACTGGGACGAAAGATACTCAAGGGCCATATCCGAATCTCCTGCAGACTTCTGGAGGAGTGTTGGAAAACCGCCCGAGATACCCTCACCCTCACTATCCCCAAAACCACGGAGATCCAAGGTCAGGACATGAACACCAGCATCCACAAGAGCTGTGGAGATATTTGTCCACGATGTGCGGTCCATATTACATTGGTGAATAAGCAGCATTCCTGGTCCCGGTCGTCCCGGAGAGCTATAGGTTGCTTTTAGCCTCACACCATCAGCGGCTTCAAGGTCGACATCCTTGGACTGCGCTGTCGCCCCAGTGACGGTGAGCACGCCAACTAGCGCCAAATTAATGACTGTAATAGCTTGCATGAATCTTCTCCTCAATTAGCCATCGTGCTTTTACGGTTGTCCTCACCTGCCATCTTGAGACACACTCGGCAAACCCGTCTGGCGGGCACTGGCTGAATCGCTACTAAAATGCCGAGCCATCTATTCCCTGACGCGATTCACCTGAAGCGAAAAACCATTATAGCCACATACAGCAATAGAGTTTGACCAAGGCTCATCACACCAAGATAAGGTGCAGGAACGCGAGGAAGGGGCTACAGTGTCCTATGTGAACGCCCGCATATCTTTTCTCCTCTTGGTTTTTCTTACAGCTAACGTTTACCCAGTGCCAGGTGCAACTCAAGGGAGACCGACCACCCCGCCCAGACTCACCGAACCGGCATTACCTACTTCCCCCTACCGCTACACCAACGCCCTGCCTTATCATTTCACTAATATCGACCACCCCGAGAGCATTGCGGCAACCGACAACACACCAATCCACAACCCCACCACCGACGATGGTGCGACATTGGGCCGGGTGCTCTTCTATGACACCCGGTTATCACTCAATGGTCAGGTCTCATGCGGGTCCTGTCACCAGCAAAGGAACGGATTCTCAGACCCTCGTCAGTTCAGCATCGGTTTCGATGGACAGGTCACTCGCCGCCATTCAATGAGCTTGACCAATGCACGTTACTACCTTCGGGGACGATTTTTTTGGGACGAACGGGCTGAAACGTTGGAGGCCCAGGTACTTGCACCGATTCACGATTCGGTCGAAATGGGGCTACCGCTCGAGGAGCTCATAGTAAGACTCAGCACCACCCCGTTTTATCGCTCATTGTTTACACGTGCCTTTGGAACATCAGCCGTCACACAAGACCGTGTGGCCAGAGCCCTAGCGCAGTTCGTCAGGGCACTCGTGTCCCACAGGTCGGCCTACGATGTAGCCCGTTCAGCAGGGCTCCCAGGGTCTGGCGCTTTCGTGGCCCATCTCACTCCGGCTCAACGCCTCGGGCATCAGCTATTCGTCACCGATCCAGGAAGCGAGCCACGAGGGGCCGGTTGCGGCCGCTGTCATGTCACCGATGCCCAGATCAGCCTGAGTCCACGGAACATCGGACTCTCCCCAGGCCAGAACACAGACTACGGCGCCGGGGACGAGCGTTTTAAAGCACCTTCGCTCCGCAATATTGAGGTAACCCAACCATATATGCATGACGGTAGGTTCGCGACATTACGCGAGGTCATAGAACACTACAATAGCCAGGTCGCGCCTCACCCATTCCTTGACATGAGGCTGCTCGATCGTCGTGTGGTTGTAACGGGCGGGGCGGTAGAACCCATTCGGTTAAATTTAACCGATTTGGAAATCAATGGCTTGCTTGCATTTCTAGCAATGTTGACTGACACAGCCTTTCTAACTGACCCGCGCTTCTCTGACCCATTCACTTCAACAAGCGACGAGCCCTAACCTTCTGCCCCCTATCCACAGACCAAATACACAATTAATTAGAACCGAAACAACCTGTTCATCTTTACAACAAAACCCCTGTTGCTCGCCGCAACCCGATACGACCGGAAAGGTTCGAGGTCTCGGTCCTCCGTATAGACAACGAACAATTCACTCCCAGGAGAGTATTCCCAACGCAATCGGATGTTGGTACTGAATGTGTGTCCACTAGAGTTGTATTGGAGAAGTCCACTCAGAAACATTCGAGGTGAGAACGTATAGGTAACGCGTGATCGGCCGAGATTAGTTGTAAAACGCCCCTCTGGGAGATCGACCCAATTGAGCGATACGCTTGGCTGGACCGAAAACTGCGGGGTGATTTCCACTCGACCCCGGCGTAATTCGAGCGTCGTCGCACTACCGCTCCAGAATCGACCAGACCGAACTGCTACTGCTCCACTCACAGGACGCCGTGGGCCAAAGCTATAACCTAGGCGGAATTGTTGAAAACTGTAACCACCGGGCCCAAGTTCCACGCCAGGAGCGATAGCAAATGGTCTTGTTAATTGCTCGTAGCGGTCCACAACGGACGATGTGAATCGGTCGCTATTTTCGAGTTGGAGGTCTACCTGGATTTCCCGCTCACGGGTCTCCAATAATCGGTCGTCGGCCGCCTCTATGTAATCAACGCCTCCTTCGAAACTAATACGTCGCAGCCAGTCGACCGACCGTGGCCTCGGGCTAAATCGAGCTAACAAAGCAGACCGTCTGATGTTACCCCTCCGGAGAAAACCGATTTCAGGATTGAAATTGTCGCCAATGAGAAGGTGGCTCAGATCGAGGCCATATCTGTCACCGGCGTAATTAATCTGGCCAAGATAGCTATCATCTTGCCTCTGTCGACCAGGCGTTTGCGTTCGAGCCAAGTAACCCAATAGATTCAGATTGTCAAAGAAAGCAAACCGGCCATCGAGTCCATAAGCCTGGTTGGAACCTGCACCAGCCAACGAGATCGATCGGCTCGTGAAGATCCCTCCGACGCTGCTGCGACGGAGGACATCCCGTTTCACTCGGAGTACCGTGAAGTTGGTTGGCTCAGCGGCAGACATCGACTCACCGCCTGTTTGGATACTCATGGCACCAACATCAAACGCGCCCACCTTCCCAGTCAGCCTCCCGCCAGCAAGGATGGGAACAACCCTACCCGACTGTAAGCCTACGCGCCGGCTAAAAAACAACGTCGGCACCGCTGTATTGCGAGTAGCGCCGGCGAAATCGAAATTCCCCCTACCTTCGAGGAAAAACTCCCGCTTCTCTGGATAGAACAGACTGAACCGAGTCAAATTCACCTGCTGCTCGTCTACCTCGACTTGGGCAAAGTCGGTGTTATAAGTGAAATCGGCCGTTAAGTTACGGGTAATCCCGTACTTCACGTCGAATCCAACTTGGCCAGATAACTCTTCCTGACTGGAGGAGCTCCCGGAACCATCATTTGTCACCCCGCCAATACCGTATGGCTTGACCTCCACATTGTTGCTCCGGTCTGGCACCTCGAGCCCCACTAAAGTTCCTGCCAGCGACACCCGCCACAACCCAGCGATTACACTATTTCCCTGCGCAGCGGAGATGGGCAAGGCTGTCAAATACGCCGCTTCGGTTCTCCGCTGGATGATACGACGCAGCTGAATACCCCAGGTCTGAACCTTCATCGGCCGGTAGCGCAACGATTTGAATGGGATTCGGATTTCCACCGTCCAGCCATCACCAAAACGGTCAGTTCGAGAATCCCAAATTGTGTTCCAGTCGGTATTGACCCGGGCTCCTTCGTTGGAAATCGCAAAGTCAGAGAATCCGCCGATCGGGTTCACGAGGAACGCCACACCGTTGCGCCGATCGTGAAATGTGTCGAGCATGACCGAAAAAGAATCATTGTTCCGGAGCTGACCGACGTCACGCCGCATCTCATTCGCTACCCACTCATGTGGTGGAGCCCTATCGTAGCAGCGGGCTGAGATATAGATATTCTCGTTGTCAAAAAAGAGCCAAACCTCGGTACGTTCACTGCTTGGCTCCCCTTCATCAGGCAATTGCTGAATAAAGCCACTGACCGGTTGGACTATGGCATACACAGACTCGTCGAGTCGCCCGTCAATCTGAAGGGGCTCCTCAACCCTCGTCGCGCGGACCTCCGTCCTACTATTTCGAACATCCGAAGTCACCAACTCGGACACCAGCGGCGGAGTGAGGGCCTGAGCCCACACCGTGGTTCCGCTTGTAACGACTAACGACAGGAACCAGCCAGTGGCATACGGTCCACGAGTAACTATCAATACACAGCCGCTACTTTCGTTCCCAACATAGGAGACACGCTTGAAAACCGTCTAGATGTTTTGTCTAGCACTACGCTGAAGGAATAGACTGGGAGCATGACAACCCTGTTCCCTCTGCAGTCAGTATAGGCTTTCATAAGAACAAACCATCCTGTACACTGGCCAGTCTCGTTTGCTCGGAGGAGCTCCGCATGCCATTCTGGATCACTAATTTTTCAACAACACTATTTCTTAAAACCCTAGTAACACTGGCCATAGTCTTACTCGGAGCGACAGAGACATTTGCCAACGACTGGCCTGAGTGGCGTGGTGAAGGCAGAGATGCCGTGTGGAGCGAAACAGGAATCGTCGATGAGCTCCCAGCAGCATTGCAGGTTAAATGGCGAGTTCCAGTCAACGCTGGGTATTCGGGTCCAGCCGTTGCTGATGGGCGAGTATTCATCACCGATTGGTCTGAAGATCCGGAATCACGCACGATGGACGGGACTGAACGAGCCCTTGCCATCGACGAAGAAACCGGGGAAGTGCTCTGGACCAGAGAATGGCCAACGTCGTATCGGATGTTAATGGTCTCTTACGCCATAGGCCCCAGGGCTACACCCACTGTCGACGGAGACCACGTGTATGTAGTTGGCGCCGCTGGTGATCTCTACTGTCTCGATGCCGAAACCGGAGAGATCATCTGGGAAAAGCACTACATTGCTGATTACGATAGCTTCATCCCAACCTGGGGTGTCGCCAGTTCACCAATCGTGGATGGTGACCGCTTGATCACGGTAGTAGGCGGAGAACCTGGCGGCCTAGTCATGGCCTTCGACAAACGAACCGGAGTCGAACTTTGGCGGGCCCTAGACGTCGTCGGGGAGATGGGCTACGGGCAGCCGATCATCATTGAAGCCGGCGGCGCTAGACAGTTGATCATATGGCACGCTGCCGCTCTAGCGTCCCTCAACCCTGAAACGGGTCAACTCTACTGGGAGGAGACCTGGGAAGCAGGAGCTGGGATGTCAGTTGCTACACCTGTCCACAGCGGAAACTACCTGCTCGTTACCCAGTTCTATCGGGGTTCCATGATGATGGAGCTGAACCAGGATCGCCCAGATGCCGAACTGCTCTGGAGAGGCCAAAGCCGAAGTGAGATGCCCGATGAAACCGAAGGACTTCATGCCTTAATCACGACACCGTTAATCGACGGGGATTATTTTTATGGCGTCGGTAGCTATGGCGAACTAAGGGGACTCGACGCAAGAACCGGTGAGCGCCTCTGGATGAGCGATCAGATGACTGCCCAAGCTAGATGGGGCACAGCATTTATCGTAAAACAAGACGACCGTTACTTTGTGGTCAACGATGACGGGTTCCTAATCATTGCGGAATTCACGCCTGCGGGCTACGTAGAGCGGAGCCGCATAAAACTCATCGAACCGACGGGTGACGCAGGGTTTGGACCAAGACGCAATTTCGACCGAAAAGTGAATTGGTCACATCCCGCCTATTCCAACAAGCACATTTTTCATAGAAACGATAACGAAATCATCCGCGCGTCCCTCGCCGCTACTGACTATTAACGCCAACCCGGTCACTGTCGTTCTCTCTGGTGGCTCCTCCATATGCCATTCCTCCAGAACCCAAAGACAGGGGAATTTCCAAGCAGGATAAAGAAAATGGCACAAACTAATTGCGATTTGTTGAATAGCCGGTTAATGGCAACCTTGCAACCACTTGCCGCTCCTGTAGCTATTTCTTTTCGACAAGTCGGGCAGATAGATGAAACTCCTCGGCGTAGCGACAGCTATCCTGAGCCGAACGAACACGGCAGGACTGGCCAGGTTCCCGCTGGGTGCGTCTTCTGGATGCACGCAACTACCGACACGTTCGCCACCACGGCTGACGACCACGCCAACTGCAGTGTTGGTAGCTACACCCATGGATTTCTCACACTTGAGGAAGCAGCTACCAAAGACGATGTTGGTGCCGTATTAGAGGCCGGATGGGTCGACCAGGCGGCCATGATGGGGCTCCCAGTCGTGAGCAAACGGCCGGAGACCATTATCTATAGTCCACTTGGAAAGGCCCAAGAAATACCAGACGTCATCCTGTTGCGGATTAACGGGCTAGGACTAATGACCCTGACAGATGCGGTCCCGGATATACGTATTGAAGGGAAGCCGCAGTGCCACATTGTCGCTCTAGCCAAGGAAGCGAATGCTGTAGCAGCCAGCGTTGGCTGTGCGTTGAGTCGTGCCCGCACTGGAATGCGACCAGAGGAGCTCACCTGCGCCATCCCAGGGACTCGGCTGGAAGAAGTAGTCTCGGCACTCGAGTCAACAGTCAGCCTCAATCGAACTATGGCCAACTACGCAGCCACAGACGCTAACCGCTTTGCCTAGATTTGCACCTTGAGATATTACAAGGACGACGCCCACAGGCAGATGACTCTCGGACACCTAGATTTTCTAGCGGATCCAATTCTCTCAGCAAGGGAACAACATTGTGACCGTATTTGGAACCCTCGACCGCGAACAGCACGATGAAATTCTAGGAGCCATTGAGGTAATCGCTTTGGAGTTGAAGCGACTCGTCCAAACCGTACCCGGCCAAGAACAAACGGCGATGGTAATAGGCACGAACCTAGCGACCATTCAGGCCACCCTCCAAGCGGCATGTAACACTAAAACCGACTGATACCTTAAAGGATTTGCTGCTGGGCTGGCATCCCACCTTGCCGTAGCCCAAATGGTACCAAACAGGGATCAGCAAATTGGAATTCAATCGGTCGTAATGGCTTGAATCAGTTTGAGATTGCCCTAGGACTAGGCACGTTCAAAAGGACTATTTTGGGTCGACCGACCCAGACGGAGGGACTGAGTCAAGAAATACACCGACTGTTAGGTCGTTGAGAGGACTCAAACACTGCTCACGGTTATTCGTTGCCCATCGCCATGCATCTCGTCGGCTCGCTTCAGGCGATTCACACAAGTTCCCAACAGCGTCACGTAAACCGGATACCGAACGAACCGTGGGCACTGGATCCTCGAACCAAGTGGTATTGTTCATATCAAGGCAATTGTCAGTCCCGAGTGGCACTATAGGAATGCCTGCCAAGAGTAACTCGACACTAACCGTTGACGCCGGCCCGACCACACCACATGTAACTTCAGGCAGTAACCTAGCTATTTCCCCACCAACTTCGGACATATGTGGCGGGAGGGATCGGCCAGCGAGTGCTCTTAGCCAGAGACGGCGCGACATCATAGGATGAAGTTTTAGGAGAAACTTGATTTCACCCTCGGGGAACGCCGCAAAAAGCTTGGAGAGCATTTCCGCGGCAAAACCTAGATGCAATGGCAGGATAACGAGGACCGTTTTATCGGCCACCGGTAGCTCCTTCAGCCCACATAGATATAAATACCGAAGCGAAGGTCCGAGTCTCAGTTTAGAGACCGGAAAGCCTTCCCTACCCAAAAGGTCCACGCAGAACTGAGAGTTACATACGATCACATCTGGATGCGGTGCAAATTGGCTCTCCTCAGGGGTAGAAAACATTTGCAGGTTGAATTCGTAAGGTGCCAAGTAGTGCTGAAAACCGACCGTTAGCACGTCTGGCATCAACGAACGGAGCGCAAGTACTTGCGGCTTCTCCGTCACCATATTCTCAAATTTATCTACGAACACCTCAAACCGAAACCCGCGGTTCTTTAATTTTTCAACTAGCCTGACATATCGCACAAACCTAGCGACGCTGAAATCTGTTGCTCCTTTACGGCCGGCCTCAGCCAGTAACAGCTCTACATCACAGCCCTGAAATCGTTGGAGGTCGCTGGTAAACAAGACCTGTTTCATCAAAATTCGGCCAGCCCAAATATAGTCACCTAGTGAATAGTAGTCAGCTGGAATCAGGTATTCGGCAGAAGATCGATGAAACCATTCAAATGCATCCAGACTGGACCGCCGCAAGTTTTCCAGCCACGGAATCGTTATCACCTCGTATCCACGGCGCCGGAACTCTCCGCTGAGTTCAGTTAAGTATCGATCCTGAGGTGAACTGTCATTAAAGTAGCTCTCGTCAATACACGCATGCATAAGCACTCGGAATCGGTCCGAGCGAGCTGGTATCTCTTGACGATATTTTCTGGCTTTTCGAGCGTCCCATAATTCCAGAGTTCCACGCATCAGATAAGCCAACCAGACGACAATCATCCGCCACCCCCAGCGCAGCCAATCTTTCGCTGGAGAAAGCCCACAGAAACAGCTGATTCTGCCTTCTAGGTTAGATTGGCGAGCCAAAGTTCGTAACAGCGCTCGACTGTCCGCCAAGATCAGTAGTGGCCCGTCGGCCCGATTGGCTAACGCTTCGGCGATGTGCAGATAACAAATGTTTTGAAAGAGCGGACACGGCCCTGGGTTACGCTCAGACAGCCTGGAACTCCACCATTCGAGACTGTTATAGCGTCTCGCAAGAGCGGTAATCCAATCGAGGTAGGGACGCCGCCATAACCTGCCAATCTCCTGCAACTCTTTCGAGTAATCAACTCGTTTGAACTCGGGCCCAAGCACCCTTTGCCACTGCCCCATCTCGAGGTAATTTTCCCCGAGAAATATCCAATGAATCAGCCCTCTGTCGAGTCCTTCCATCTGACGGACCCACCGGCCAACTCGGAAGGGTTGTGCAGAACTTTCGGCGAGGTAGATCGCAGTCACGGTTGAGGCGGC
>DEAE01000002.1:88168-167756 GCA_002347025.1 Acidobacteria bacterium UBA2990 | reverse complement strand
CCCGCTGCGCATGGTGACCCACTTAATCATGAGCACCCCAGAATATCAGCTCAACTAAGCACTGCAGAAAAGGGGAATATGACCATGACGAATCGAACCAAAAAACTGTGCGATGCAAGTGGCGTATCCCGCCGACAAGCACTCAATATCGGCGCTCGCGGACTTGCCCTCGGTCTGGCCGGTAGTATTAGCCCACTTCCGCCTCTGTTCGGAGCAACATCGAACGCCCTGTCAGCCGCCGAGGGAAAGACCTTGGTGGTATTTGAATGGTTCGGAGGCTACGACGGCCTCAGCACCTTTGTCCCATACAGCAACGATGCACTTTACCGCCAACGCCCCAATATTGGCGTCCGAGAATCCGATGTACTCAAAGTCGACGAACACTTTGGTTTCCAGAAATCAATGCTCGGTATGCACCGCCTCTGGGATGAAGGCAACCTCGCCGTCATCCACGGAGCTGGCTATGCCCAGCCGTCATTCTCTCACTTCGCCTCGAGTTCGTTCTGGCATACCGGCGCTCCCAACAGCGGAGAACCATACGGTTGGTATGGCCGGATCGCCGACGCACTGGATCCCACAGGAACTCCTAATTTCCTTGTAAACATCGCATCGACGCAAACTCTCGCCGTTCGGGCTCGTGAACACGTACCGGTTGTGTTCGACGACCCAAGCGCCTTCAGCCGTCAAGTATTTCATCAGCAGCGGCCCTACATCGACAACCTGGACCACGGGCAAGTCGCAAGTGGAGACGTACATCAATTCTTGCTGGACGTGAATCAAAGCGCTAGAGATGCCTCAGCTCTCGTCAGCCAGGCGTGGGACAGCTACAATCTCACCAGAAATCCCGATTTACGGCTGCTCGATCTCGACAAAGTGGTCGCACTAATTGAGAACGACTTTCCAGCCCGCCTCTACTACGTTCGACTACAAAACAGTCTATTCGACACGCATGTAAACCAAGAGAGCCCACACAACCGTCAAGTGCAGTATTGTTCTGACGCCGTTTGGGGATTCTACGAAGAAATGAAACGCCTCGGGAAACAAGATGACGTTGCAATTCTTATTCACAGTGAGTTCGGTCGACGCGTGCCGGAAAACACAAGCCTTGGGACCGACCATGGAACCGCCAACGTCTCCTTCGTCTTGGGTGGAGGCGTAAAGGGTGGACAATACAGCACCCCGCCGAGTCTTACTGACCTGGTATATGGAGACAACCTCCAGTACACAATCGACTTCCGTCGAGTCTATGCCAGCCTCATTGAAGAGTTCTTGGGTTACTCGAAATCAGAGACAGTACTCGGGGAAAAATTCCAGACGTTAGGGATGTTCACATAAACATCTCGCCTATTACAAGATCGGGGCCACCAACTTGCGGTGGCCCCCTTCCTGTATGTTTTGGCTTATCACAGCACCCACAACTCGCCGCCAAGTCAGAAAGCGACATCAAGGGCATCGAGCCACTAGTTAATTACAACCGGTAAGGGGAGAGAACACCTTTCTTCACCTTCGAAGAAACATGTGGACTGGGTTGGATGGACAAATTGCCCATTCGATGCCTCTGAGGGATCACTGTGAACACTCGCCTCCTGACCAGCATCTACTCCCTGGCACCAAATGGGATAGCCGCCCGTGTCAGTCTGGCTGTCGTGGCCAGTGCTGGCATCCTCTATGCAAACCTCAGCCCAGTCATCATCTCCGGCCTGGCACAAGACTCAGGTTTTACTAGCGAAGCCGCAGGTTACGTCTTCGCAGGAAACATGTACGGGACAGCCATCGGCGGGTTCACGATCATTTTTCTCATAAATCAGCTTAACTGGAAGTGGACTGCTGTCGCGTTGGCCGCGCTTCTGATCTGCAGCGACCTTTTATCAGCACAGTTCGAAACAGCAGATGTGTTGTACATAATTCGGTTTATTCATGGCCTCATCGGTGGAGCCCTTGTCGGTGTGGGAATGTCGGTCATTGCCAGGACCGAAAACCCGGAGCGAACCATTGCGTTTGCCATTGTCATTCAATTGAGTCTTGGTGGAATAGGAGCTGCTGTTATCACCCCGCTGCTCGCGACAGTTGGAGTCAGCGCGGTGTGGATCGCGCTGACTGGCCTTTCGACCCTCGCACTTGCCCTAGTACCCTTCCTTGATCGCTATCCGGTGACCAACGGTCAGGATGGGCGACCGCCAAGTGCCGGGCGTGCGTCGGGGTCGAACATTCTCTTGGCACTGGCTGCATTATTCTCGTTTCAGGCCGGACAAATGGCTGCTTTCGCCTACAGGATCGAGCTTGGCACACACTATGGGTTCGAAACGGGCCTCGTCAGCCTAGTTATCGCGGTATCCCTCTTAGCTGGCGCACCTTCTGGGTTGGCCGTCGCATGGTGGTCGACCCGAAGCGGACGCCTTTTGCCAGCCTGTATCGGCGTGGGGTTAATGACCAGTGTCACTGGGATGCTGCTTATCCCAAACTATTGGGTCTTTGGAGCCGCCAGTATCGGTTTCGCAGTGTTCTTCACCGTTGCTTTTCCCTATTTGCTCGGAGTCGCATCCGAGATGGACAACAGCGGCCAGATGGCAGCGATTGGCGCCTTCGTGAGTAGCCTGGGATTAGCCACGGGACCAGCTATAGCTGCCACGCTGCTCGGCGAGAATAACCATGAACAAGTGCTGAAGTTTTCCTGTGCCGCATTGGCCACCAGTGCAGTGCTGGTGTTTGGACCTTCTCGCATGCTCGATCGCCGTGAAAGACACAAACGGGTGGTCTGGTAGGTGGATTATTCCGAGGACCAACGGCGGTGCCAGGGGACTCTCAACCAACGTGAAGGCCCCTACGCACGCCCCTCGAAGCTACTGCCCGGCCGCTCGCTCCTCTGCTCGATGTCCAGCCAAGATGCCAGTCATACTGTGGTTACCTTCATGGCAGGCGTACTCATACATTGGCACGTCTGTCCGGCGTAATGGAATCGATACTGTCCAGGGAGTCGTCCATGTTTCGGGGTCTTCCACTGTGTACTCATACTCCAGTGTCTCAGCACCGACACGAGTAAAGCGCTCAACCAACCTTACGCTTGAACTAGCATTCCTCCATCGACGATCATCGTTGAAGTTTCTCGTCTCGACGACCAGGGTCTCTCCTTCCCAATGGCCACGCCCATCACCAGACCACTGGCGAATGTCCTCCCCCAGATGCGGCCGCCCATCCAGAGGCACGACTCTCACCGTGTGAACCATCTCGGTCAAGAGCACAACGTGATTCGGAGTCTGAAACACCTGTAAATTCTGGTTGTAGCCACCTGGACTGAGAGGAGGACCGGCGTTAAACCCGAGGATGCACCGGTCTGCTGCGCTTCGATCCAGCCAAGAATCAGCGGGGTGTTCACTACGATACGCTCGCCAAGCCTCAGCACGCTGCTCGCCCCTCTGCGTCAGTGCCGGAATCCGGCCATTCGGGGGGTCAACAATCAAGGACGTGCGGCGCGTATCCACAGTTCTCGTTCCTCGATCGAGCCAGAAGTTATTATAGAACCCAGGGGACCCATCCGACCTTCGGTCAACCTGATTGGCCGCTGCCGTTCGCTCGGCAGGACGCTCCGAAAGTTGTTCATTGCGATCAACAACCTCTTGTTCTAGGTTGGCCGCCTCTTCCTCGGTCAAAAACGCCTGGTCTCCTAACTCCTCAGGTCGTTCTAATGGGGTAATCGTCCTAAAATCCCAGAGTCCTCCTAGATCCGGATCGCCCCATGGCGTGGTCTGCCCCGCCACGGGAGCGGCACCAGAAAACGCGACCGTAAGTAACCCGACAAGGACATGCATCTTCACAGTAGTTTGATGGTTCATTTCGTCCCCTCTCATGACGTAGAAGCCGTGGAAACAGACTCACGAACTGTCTTGCAAGAACTCAAACGTCGACCTAACTAAGCCACAAATCTTTCAAGACTTTGTAAATACGACTTTGGATCATCGAAACTCTGGGGGTGTCCACACCAGTGTCGATGGATGAAATTGGCTCCAAGCAAACCAAAAGGCTTCGTGGGTCGGCAACTCCACACCATCTAGGTCGAAGACCCGAACCCCACCGGCCAACCGTACGACCAACCCACCAAAACGAACCTCTTCCTTGCCGACCAATGTCTCACGAATCGCAGCTACTGGAAAGGCCACTGGCCTACCGTCTTCCGAAACCACACCAACCACTTTTTCCTGGACTGGGAGCTGAGGGTCAATGTTCCCGACCGGAAAGATTGGCCCCTGATCATCGCGTCCCCGTAAGGGATCGGCTAGGTATGTTCTACCAACACCCCCATCTTCTGCCAAAATCTGAGTGTCGGGATGGGCCACCTTCCAATTTCCCCAAGTAGTCGTCACAACCGATACCTGTTCCAGCACCATTGCAGCTGCACCTAGCGGCCCGGTAACTGCCTCACCTGTAAAAGTATTGAACACCGAACTAGTTACAAGGTCATACATCACCTTATTTGAACGCGACAACAATCCTGATGTCCGCAACACCACCCGCTCTCCTCCCCCAACACCATCCGTAAAATACGCCTGGGCCGAGCCACACAAGGTGCAGTAGGGAATGCCAAGGTGACGTCCACCTAAAGTTAAATTAACCATCTCATGAACTTCCATCTGATGCCTTGGCAGGGCCAAAGCCTCTCCGTTAACAACAACCCCAAAAACGATCTGCTCATCACCATACCAGTCGCCACCACTAGCGCTGGTGGTCGTGATATTGTCGAGGGCCGGGATGCAGTCGCAGGGACCGTTGTCACCATAAGGCCGGCTGTCGGCAAAGACCCCTCCCCAGGTGATCATCCTCCAATCAACCCCTTGATCATCCTCAAAAAAAGGATCCCATCGCGCATCGACCGCAACATAAATCCGACGTTTCAAGGCAGAGTAGCCTTCCCAAGCGGGTAAATCCCAACCGATGAGTAGATTAAAAGTCCAAACAAAATCGGGATGTCTTGAGACCGGAGGTTCCGACCTAGTCAATCGGCTAAAAGCCGTCACCAGCAAATCTCTCTCCGGCCCGCGTTGGTAGAACCGAAGCAAGTCAGCCAACAACCATGCAACACGGATATCCCCACCGGCCACTACGGTCTCCAAGGCCCCGGCGTCTAACCGGTTCGTAAACACCGTATTGACAAGATTCGTGAGAGCCAACTGAGTTGTCGAAGCCAGCGGTCCGCTGGGAACCATCGGCTCTGCAAGATCCTGGGAAATTGATTCAACTGAAATAGCGTTTTCGATTGGCAGTCCAGATATTTCTAAGAAGTTAGTTTCTACCTGAAGAGACGTGACCCCGGTCCAGGCAACTACGAACACCAGAGCTAGCAAGCCGAGCCCTCCTTTGCAATATCCCTGACTAACAGCGGTATTGTAGCGGTGTTCCCCTATAGAAATAAGCCAAAACAAGACAGACTCCAAGATTACTTGTTCCCTTCCTGCGGACATTTCTAACGCTGACCGAAACTGTGGCGCGTCGGCCTTCAATCGAAACAAGCAAACTTCTGGTTAAACATTGAAATCAGATACACTGCCAGACCACAGAAGCGACCTACAACTGTCAATCAGCAATTTCAATTAGCATGGAGATCTGTTCCCATGACACGTCTAATTGCCTCGGTTTCGATCGGATGCGGGATAGTGGCCCTGAGTACTGTCACTGGTGGACTTTCGCAGCAATTAACGATATCCGCCACGGTCGCTCGCACTGAATGAACGTGAACACGCCACAGGCTTACACCTCAATCTGTGTAGCGCCCCGCCTCAGAACCCGGACAACCAAACAGCAGGAATCAACCAAGCAAAACTAGACCTAATGCGCGAGCGCGCTGCCTTCTGGACAGACGAAGAGCGAGGCTGCAGTCACATTCACAGCACAAAACCTCCAACTCTCGGTTACAACCTCAATGATTCCCCGACAGGATTAGCCGCCTGGATAATCGAAAAATACCGAAGTTAGTGTGATTACGAAGGAAACCCAAAAACCAGATTCAGCTAAGACGAACTACTGACCACCATCACTATCTACTGGCAACCCAAACAGCCACGTCAGCAGCCCGCTACTATTACGAAGGCCGTCACAACAATAGCCCTCCCAACACCCAGCGAGTTGAGGTGCCAACTGCATGCGCGGACTTTCCAAAAGAATTTAGGTTCACCCAGAGGCAGTGGCTTGAGGAGCGCTACAACCTAACACGCTTCACTTTAATGCCGAGTGGCGGACACTTCGCGGCAAGTGAAGAACCGGAGTCGATGGCTTGAGAGCATTTTCAGAACTGTTAGCTCGGAGTGTCGCAATAAAGTAGAACCGAGGCCTACGCGGCGTCACCAGCTAGTTTCCACCATCGTCATCCGGTAAAGCAAACACCCACATGACACCGCTGCCCTGAGGGATAGTGGTATCCGTAAACCGCGCATACGACGTGGTCATGCCGATACGACCGCCAGCACCAACCGCAACATACTGTCGTCCATTTACTTCAAACGTCACAGGAGCACCAGAGACATCGCCATTCAACCGGGTTTCCCAGAGCAAAGTGCCCGTTTCATGGTCAAGGGCAAAGAAGCGGCGATCAGCAGTTCCACCGAAAACGATCCCGCCACTCGTTGCCAATGCCGATGCGGTCATTGCTACCCCCTCTGGGGCGCGATACTCCCACGCTCGCTCACCGCTTACCGGATCGAAGGCGACAAATTCGCCTATATAGTCGTAGTCTGGCGCCATCTTAGTACGACTCGCCATCCCACGATACACACGACCTGGCTGGTAGTCCTCAGACACAAAAGTGACATCCATACAGCTGTTGTTGATGCCAAGATAGTACAACCCTGTCTCAGGGCTGTAGCTCGGCGCGTTCAGGTTTCTGGTGCCATGAAAATGAGGACACACCTCGAAAACTCTGTCCGAATCGACATCATCCATGGTTGGTATGAGTTCGGGATTGAAGATTGGCCCCCCCGAATCGGTCCACCCTGTAATGAGGTTGTCATAGCCAGTCCGAAACGCATGTAGAAACCGCCCAGTCTCACGGTCAAGGACAACACCCCATCCGATCTTGCTCGTCTCGATCAAGGCTTTGTAGACTCGTCCACCCATCTCAAGGTCAACCAACATACTTTCGTGAGTCGAGTCGAGATCCCAATTGTCAGCAGGAACCACCTGAAAATGCCACTGCAGTTCCCCTGTATCTATATTCAGGGCAAGAATAGAATTCGTATACAACGCATCGCCTGGCCCGCGCAGTGTAGATGCCCAGGGCGTTGGCTGACCAGTTCCAAGATAGATGAACCCAAGCTCAGGATCATAGCTGATGGTCCCCCAAGTTAATCCGCCAAGCGGCGGAATCTCGCGCTCGGTCCAGGTCTCGTAACCCGGCTCTCCCGGGGCTGGAACGGTATAGGTAATCCAGAGACGCTCACCAGTCTCAGCATCATGTGCCACAACGGCCCCACGCGCACTCCTGTCTCCACCAGCGAACCCTAGTATCACCTTTCCGTCGGCAATGAGGGCCGGATGGGCATGGCCAGTCCCATCACTATAGTCACCTGTACTTACTTCCCACTGCGTGTCGCCCGTACTCGCATCAATTGCGACTAGCGCCGCGTCGGCTGTGCCCCAGTAAACCAGGTCACCGAAGACCGATACCCCGCGTGAACGACCAAGAGCCTGCGATTTCTGGATATCGTCTGGGTAACTTCGCTGGTGCACCCAAGCGACATCACCCGACTCCACCTCAAAAGCGGTGACCCGATCACTTTCCGCCACGAACATCAGTCCGTTCGCAACCACCGGTGTCGGCACCCAGCGGCTACCATCACCCATCGAATGCGCCCAGACGAGCCGCAGCTCACCCACGTTCGTCTGATTAATTTCGTCGAGTGGACTAAACCCGGTGACATCGTAGCTACGCCGATAGTTCATCCAGTCGCCTTCTGCCGGCTGGAGCAATCGCTGTTCACTAATAGTCGTCCACTCCGGAGTCTCCGACTGCCCAAACGACGCACCAGCAGCACCCAACCCAAGGCCGATCGAACTCACTAGGGCTAGTGACCTACTTGCAACCACTCCCATAGCTATTCCCTCCTTTTCACCAATCCAACTCCCAACAGCACAAGGCTTATCAGGGGAGTCTGAGGGCCGCCAATGAGCCAGGAAAGTCCGGCCCAGCGACCTGAACGACAATATATTGCTGCCCGTCGTGCATGAACCCCATCATCCCGTACTGACCTGAAGCTGGAAGCACCACAGAGCCGACCCGTTGGCCAGTCCGCTTATTCAACGCATGGAGCCTCGGGGTCCCTGCTCTTCCCTCAGCTGTAATGACAAGCGTCTTTGTAACCATCGTGATCGGGTGTGAGGTCGTTCCGGTATTTGGTAATTGAACATCCTGCAGGGCGGGGTGATTGCGAATTCGGTCAGGGGTGTCCCCATTTGGTACGGCCCACAAATGCTCTCCGCTGTTCATGTCGATTGCTACAATGCGGCTATAGGGAGGCTTAAACATCGGCAACCCCTGCGGGCCACGAAAATCACCTCGATTTAAAACAGCAAAGTCCGCAATTGTGGTACCGGTCGTCATGATGTCGTCGGGTAAATCAATGTCGCTCCCCTGAACAATGTTCTCGGACCGACACCCACGCAAGGTCGATACATAGAGGATTCCAGTTTCGGGGTCCGCTGAAGTTGGACCGAAGATATTAGAGGCCCCACTCGGACAACTCACGAAAGACCGCAACCCCGAAGGATGCCCCCGCTGAATTGGAGGATTAAAGATGGGCCCGAGACGATAGTTCTTGATGATTTCCAAGGCCTCGGCACGGAGCTCCGGGGTAAAGTCGATTAGATCATCCTCGGTCAAACCCTGCATTTCATAAGCGGCCGGTCTTGTCGGCATCGGCTGGGTGGGCGAAAGTCGCTCGCCAGGCACCTCGGAGGATGGCACCGGGCGTTCCACAATTGGCCAGATCGGCTCACCGGTTTCTCGGTCAAAGGTATAAGCCCAACCCTGTTTCGTCGCCTGCACCACAATCGGACGCTCGGTTCCATTTACCGCTACATCCAAGAGCAACGGCGCCGTGGGATTGTCAAAATTCCAGATGTCATGGTGCACGGTCTGAAAATGCCAAACACGCTCACCTGTCTCCACATCTAGAGCCAGAACACTCGTGCCGAACAGACCATCGCCAGGTCTAAAACCCCCATAAAAATCGATCGTTGGAGGGTTGGTTGGAATGTAGACTAAGCCAAGCTCTGGGTCAGCAGACATCGGTGCCCAAGACGACACATCCCCTGTCCATTCCCAGGCATCGTTTTCCCATGTTTCGTGCCCAAACTCACCTGGACGTGGAATAACATGGAACTTCCATTTGTGGGCACCCGTCCGAGCATCGTAGCCAAGGATGTCCCCAGGCACATTCTCGACGCGGGTCTGGTTGTAACCCTGTTCAGCCGAATTCCCCACCACCACAACATCGTTGACCACAATGGGGGGCGAGGAACTCGTGATGTGACCCAACTCGCGTGGAATACCGAAATCTGGATCGAATGCACCGTCCCAACTCTGCCAAGGCCCCCAATCAGCAATTAAATCTGGAAGTAGATCGACAACCCCGGTACTTGGAAATCCGGGAAGCGAGACACCGCCACCCCAACCCTCTACCGGACGGCCAGTCTCTGCCTCCAGGGCATAGAGGAAGAACGCTGGACTGATGACATATATCACGCCACGTCCATCCACATCAGCATAAGCAACTCCCTTGCCGTAACCGTTACGCATCCCGCGCTCAAACCGAGTGGTGTGCGGTTCACGAAAGACCCAGAGTGTCTCACCCGTCAACGGTTCAATCGCGACCACGTGGCGTCGCTCTCCTGCAACGGTGTAGATGACACCGTTGGCATAAATTGGGGTTGAGCGAGACACCCCTAAAGGGTTCGGTCCATAGTTATCCCCTCGCCAGACCCAGGCCAACTCAAGGTCCTCAAAATTTTCAGCAGTGATCTGGTCCAGGGCCGAATACCGCGTATGCCAGGCATCTCCCCCGATATAGCGCCATTCGCCATCCTGATTGCCTCTAGTCTGTCCAAAAACGGGACTCGTGATCATCACGACTCCCACAAGCGTCATCCACCCAATTTGTCTATCCACTCTGCCACCACTGTAGCCCTTGGGACTCACGTTGCCCATCTGCTCACCCTTTCCTCTTCTGAGCTAGTCCTCACATCCAGCCATTTCTACACTACTAAATCACCGGGAATTCGCCACGATATCCAGCAGGTTCAGAACCGCCAGGTCCGGCGGCAGGGGATTTTGGCCATCCGGATAGCCATTTAGATCCAATAGATATGCCACCAGCGACGCGTAGACTTCTGGAGTCAGACTCCCTGGATTATCTTCTGGCATTAGAGTAGACACGGTATCGAAAAGGTCGCCTATCGACTGTCCAACCCATCTGATCCGAAACCGCCCTCCTGAAAATTCAGCTTCACTGTGACAGTTGCTGCAAGTCCGAGCAAATGCTCTTTCACCTTGTGATGACTGAATTGCAGTGAACACTCCATCCAGCACCGAGTTCACGGTAATGGAAGGACTGGCAGAGAGCCACTTGGCTTGCACCGCCTCCATCCGATTCAGCAACAGATCGTCGGGTTCAGCAGATCGCAACAAGGTGAGTAGGTTCGCCATTCCATAATTACCTGCATGACCGGTAGAGTCGAACAGTGGGCCGGCAGCTGGACGCCATGGCACCACCCCATCCCAAGGCGTTCTTGCCACATCCAAGGGCTCTGGCGGCGATCCCGCCGACGCAGCTGAGACGCCAGCAAGCAGACTTATGCCTACTAAACCAATCAGGTCGATCCTCATGCCGCCCGCCTCAACCAAACAGCAAGCCCTACTCCCCGAGAGGCAAACCTACCTGCGTCTCCAAACACACCTAATCTGCATATTGAGAATCCAACCGCCATCCAGACCTCCAACACAGGCTCGATTCGACAAAATCATTTTAGAGTTCCTGTCCCTGCCTCAGAGGCCTTGCTCGCGCAAGAAACCTTGGATCACCTCGTAAATAGTAAGGGTTTCAGCTCGATTGAACCCTCCGTGACCACCTCCAGGGACGGTGTGAAGCTGGTTTGCCACCCCAGCTTCATCCAACGCTGCATGCAACCGCAATGCATGATCATAGGGAACGATCTGATCAGCATCTCCGTGGATGGTCAGCACCGGCGGCACTTCACTATCGACATAGGTCAATGGCGAAACAACAGACGCCACCTCGGCTCGGTTCGGTAGACTGCCCAGCCACTGGACAGCGTAACCCTTGGTATTTGGCCCCGTGGCCAAGTCAGCTACATCCGTAATCCCATACCAGTTGATGATCGCAGCGACCTCCACCGACGGGATCGTCGGCGGACCAGAAAAGTTCCCTGATGTGCATTCCCAGCCAAGGCCTGACGAAGCAGGAGTCATTCCGCTGGTCAACGCTAAGTGTCCCCCTGCTGAATTCCCCGTGGTGACAATACGAGAAAGATCAAAATGGTAGCGGTCAGCGTTTCGGGCAATCCACTGCAACGCACACAGACAATCTTCAACAGCCGCAGGCGCACGAGACACTTGCACGAGTCGGTAGGACACATTGACTACAGCCCATCCCATCTCGAGATAAGGTAAAGCCCGAAGCAGCTGGGATTCTTTCGTTCCAGCGACCCAGCCTCCGCCGTGGATCATCATCAGCACAGGAGTGGGACCATCTGGGTCTGTTGGGAGGTAGAGATCTAGTTTGTTCTCGTGGTTGTTCGCGACGTGATACACAACGTTTGGAACGACCCGATACTGATTAGCAACATCTGCGAGAAAAGCAGTGGTGTCGCTGAGTTGTGCCTGCACTGTTCCCGCAGAGCCCACCAGCATGGCGGCCAACGCCATCGTAGCCACAAACTTCCACTTACAACACTGTTGTTTACCCATCTGGCCTCCTTACTCCCGAATGCATAAAGTTGACACTACTAGCTAAAACACCGCCACCCGACGCTTTAAACTGTCAGCCACTACTCATGCTACAAAACCGTTAGAAAGCAGTCGAGATTTCCCAGTCCAGACTCTCGCGGTACACCGTCTAGACCATAAACCGACTGACTCCACCCCTCCACCCCAAAAGGAATGTCTCATTTTAAGCGCAAGGCATCGGGGTCTGCCAGTAGACCGAGGTGAGAATTCACCCGGTAGGGTCACATCCATCCACCAAGAGGCAAACTGGAACAACCAACATGACAACCCCACTCAAGCGTGAGATCGTCCGTGATCGCCAGAGACCATGTTTCCTGGTCACAGGTAACGGTCGCCAAGCTGGTCGCCAGAGGGCCTCACATCTACCCGCCCCGTGGTCCATCCGCTGCTGATACGAAGCGATGTGAGCTAATATCGTTACGATCGTTTGAACTAGCGGCTCTAATGCACTCGTGAACAGGATACTTGTCCTAGGAACATGAATATCGCAATTACCGGAGCAAATAGCAGCGTCGGGCGGTCTCTACTCCGTCACATAACCGATCAGCAAGAGATCCATGCCAACGCCGGTGTCCGGACCCAACAGGCGCTTGCTGGGCTTCCGTCCTCCCCGCACATCACCCCCTGCCTAGTTAACTATAACGACACCTCCGGACTAAGCAGCCTATTGACCAACGCCGGGTGTGTAGTCCACCTTGCTGGTATTCTCCTTGAAAGTTCCACATCCACCTATCAGAGAGCTAACATTGACACGACACAGACCGTTGTAGAAGCCTGCCGCCAAGCTCGCGTCGATCATTTGATTTTCATCAGCGTACTGGGTGCCGATCCTCACTCATCCAATCGCTATTTTCAGTCCAAGGGCCAAGCGGAACAGGCAGTTAAGGACTCGGGAATTTCCGCAACAATCATACGTACCCCGATCCTGCTCGGTCCAGGCACAGCCGGGGCCCGTTCACTCCTACACGTAGCATCGCGGCCATCCGTCAAATTGTTAGGCGGCGGACACTACTCGATGCACCCACTGGATGTGGATGACTTGAGCCAAGCCATCCTCAACTGTGCTCGCGCCCAACAACCTGGGGTAGCTTTACACGACCTAGCCGGCCCCCAGTCGATAACCTACCGCGCCCTGGTTGCGGAAGTGAGCCATCGTCTGGGACAGAAAATATCAATTGGCTCTATCCCTATCTGGGCAGGAAAGCTAGGAGCAGCACTCCAAAATCTCATTAGGAGACAAGGAATGACACCCACCGTCATCGAGGTCATCACTACCAATGAGGTAGTTCGCCAGAATGCCGCTGCTGACCTCGGCGTTAGTCTGACGCCACTGTCCTCGACACTCGACGATCTCATCCATGGCAAGACCCAACAATCATGACAAAGCCTTCACGACATCCTACTGAATCGGCTCCTTCCACGGAAACACCTCAAGAGGACGCAGCCCACAGAAAGGCTTCGCTCCCAAGCCATCCCCAGAATCGTTGGGGCAGGGCTCTCTTTCTGGCGATCACGACAGGGTGTTTTGTTTACCTATATTCACGCTTGAACGGGGCTGCGATGCGAGAAGGCCTATCCCTTTTTAGCTATATGGCTCAAGTCTTTGCCGACGTCCAGTGGCTTGCCTGGTTGGCATTGATGATGACCTACTCCTGTTTCTATCTGGCGATCGATACGCTGGTCGTCACCAGAGCACTAAATTGGTTCGTAACCACGACACGCTACCGAGACATCCTGCCTATCCGCGCTAGCGCCTACATCATCTCCATCTTTAACGAACAAATCGGTAAAGGTGCAATGGCTTACTACCTGAATCGACGCGACCAAGTACCTGGATGGGAAGTCGGCTCCGTAATGCTGTTCATCATGTTCTGCGAGGTGTTCTATCTCTTAACCTGGGCCACGGTCGGCTTCGCTTTCAGTCAGGACACTCTCCCTAGTGCATTTTCTCTCATCCCCTATATCGCACTAGGGGCTGGAGCAGTATTTACCCTGTGCTATCTCTTTTTCCGAGGCACCCTATTACCCAGAGCTCAGATAAGAGACAAACGGCTGTTTCACGCATTCCGCTTAGCGACGCTCAAACACTACGCTTTGTTCCTCCTGCTCCGATCTCCGGCATTACTCGCTGCCGTAGCGGTTTACACTATCGCGCTACGTCTGTTTGGCGTTGAAGCGACCTTTTTATCATTGCTGGGCTACTTACCCGTCATTTTCTTTGCCGCTACCGCTCCTACTCCAATGCGGGCTGCTGCGATCACCTTCTGGGTCATTCTCTTTCCAGACAATGAAGGCCAAATGGCAGCCTTTGGATTTGTCCAACACAACTTTTTCATCTTCTTCAACGCCCTGATCGGGTTAGTGTTCTGGCAGCGCGCTCAACGTGAGCTATTCGGCTGAAAATGGCACACCTACTTACCGCAACCAGACTGATGTTGACGATCCCTGTAGCTGTAGGGCTTGCCAGGCCTCAGTTCCTAAATCCAGAAGCCCTAGCTCTGTTGTTATGTCTGGCCGTTGCGACTGATTACCTTGACGGCAAGGTAGCGAGAGCCGCCGGCACCGCATCGCCGAACGGCCAATTTTTTGATCATGCCACGGATTGTATCTTCGTCACGACGGGACTCGCCGGCGCTGCCATAGCCGGGATAGTCACACCTATCTTACCCGCGTGTGTCGCTTTGGCCTTCAGCCAGTATGTGCTTGATTCCTATCTCACACATCAACAGAAACAACTACGCATGACACGAATAGGACGCTGGAACGGGATCTTCTATTTTTCGCCACTTTGCCTTATTTCAGCATCCCGCCTGACAGTCTTCGAACCGATTGGAAGCCTGTTGTCTGAGGCCGCCACACTCGTAGCGTATATCCTCACCGTAACCACCGTGGTGTCTGCACTGGACCGCGCAGCCGCACCCGTCACCACTCGCTAACAGCACTACGACCGAGACACTACCCGGAACGACCACCAATGGTCAGGGCGAGGTGTTCCTGGGGGTGGAGCAGGATTGGCGGGTTCTGGCAGTGTGTTCAACTTGATCACCCGCGCGCTCCAAGCACCATCAAGCTCACGACTATCCAGGACCCGGGTGAGCGTAACCGGATACACAGTTTCGTTTAAGCGTAACCTCGCTCTGCCGTTCTCCAAGACGGCATTAGACCAACGCTTGGTCTCGCACTGCGAACAACTGAGATATAGCCCTCCTTCAGGAGTCGCCATGCAATTGAGGTTGATTGAGTGGGGCAACACCCCGGCACTAATTTGAATTTGGCAGAGGGTCACATCATTGGCGAAGGACCAGTCAGCAACTGGGCCGTCTGACACATCACCCAACAAGTAACCTCCGGGCATCCGGTCGCACGGGCAAGTCAGAAACCACAACAAGAACACACCAATCGCTCCCACTACAGCAAGACTCCCACCAATTTGCAAAAGAGATCGGTTCTGTTGTGTAAATGATCTGAGCTTTTCTCCAGTCATGTGTCCTTCCCCTTTTGGTCCAGCGTAGCCCCCATGGACCACGCGACAGTCTGTCGGAGCAATTCCAATATTCCCCTTCAGGCATCAAGACCAGGCCGCACTAGGCTCCCTGCTGGAACAGACCTCGACCAGCGTGACGCAGGTGTGCGGACCGTCGGCTGTAAGGCTGCTGCTCGAAAAGAGCGAGCCACCTGCTCTCCTGGCGGTCTACCGTAGGCAGTTGATCGTTGTCGGGGACGACGACTGGCCGTTCGGATAACAGCCTCCATCTCTTCGGGCGGAAGTTCCTCGCCAAAGGATGCTCCTGCCGCCCTCGTGATGCTCTCATTCATCAGCGTTCCACCAATATCGTTCACTCCAGCTTTTAGACATTCCACGATTCCCCTAGGTCCCATTTTGACCCAAGACGCCTGGATATTCGATATCACCGGGTGAAGCGCTAGTCTTGCTACTGCATGCATCAAAAGCGCCTCTCGAAATGTCGGCCCCTTCCGGGCTCGTCCCTTCAAATACAACGGTGCTTCCCGATGCACGAACGGCAACGGCACAAACTCGGTGAACCCACCTGTCTTCTCTTGCAAATCTCGAACCCGCCGTAGATGGCGCCCCCAATTCTTGGGCCCATCGATATGCCCGTACATGATCGTGGCGGTAGTCTTGAAGCCCACTCCGTGAGCAGTCTCCATCACCTCCAACCATTGCTCCGTCGACAGCTTATCGGGACACAGATCTTGCCTAATCTCATCATCCAAGATTTCCGCGGCAGTACCGGGAAGAGTTCCCAATCCTGCCTCCTTCAGCTGTAGCAAGAAGTCTCGTAAGGACACCCCAAGCGTTTCAGCCCCCTGCCAGACTTCCAAGGGCGAAAAAGCATGAACATGGATACCAGGTACGGCTGCCTTGACCGTCCGGCAGATATCCAGATAGGTGGCACCGGTATATTCCGGATGTATCCCTCCCTGCATGCACACCTCGGACGCACCACGAGCCCACGCTTCGGTAGTACGACGGCCGATCTCCTCCAAGTCTAAGAGATAAGGAACTCCACGAAGGCTCTCGCTAAGTTTGCCTTTTGAAAAGGCGCAAAATTGACACCGGAAGTAACAGACATTGGTGTAATTGATGTTTCGGTTGACGACGTAAGTTACCTCGTCCCCGTTGACCTCCAGACGGAGTCGATCGGCTGCCCGAAGCACAAACGCAAGATCATCACCCCTAGCGCTGAAGAGATGAGCAATTTCAGACTCCGTCAGCGCCACCCCGCGACCTGCTGCCTCGCACAGAGTCTCAATCCTCCGCGAAGGGACCAACGTAGCCGAGTGGTGAGTATATTCAAGCACCTCCCGAGGTAAGAATGCGTCGCCATCCCCAGGCGACCACGGGTCTACTCGAGCCAAGCCATCAGCATCAGAAGCCTGCAAAATTGCCGGCTTCATCGAGGCAGCGACCCAATCATCCAACGCTCGAACATAAGTTGGGTAAACCGTGAGGCGCTCACTCAGAACCTTACCCTCGTCTGCAGTTCGACTTGCAAGCACATCGAGGTGCGGCCAGGGGGCTTCGGGGTTAACGTGGTCAGGGGTAACGGGAGACACGCCGCCCCAGTCGTTGATTCCAGCCCGGATTAAAGCACCAAACGTACCAGGACTTAAGTTTGGTGGTGCTTGAATCGGCATCCGAGGGCCCAGAATTAGTCGAGCGCTCGCAATGGTCCACAACAAATCCGCCAAGTCAGGCTCAGCCCATGTAGCCATGGCAGTACCTTCTTTGGCTCTGAAATTCTGGATGATTACTTCCTGGATGTGGTGATGTCTTGCATGCAGGTCACGCAAGGCAAGAATGGCTTCAATCCGCTCTTCCCGTGTCTCCCCTATGCCAATTAGGATGCCGGAAGTGTAAGGAATGGACAATTCTCCTGCAGTTTTCAGCGTCGCCAATCTGGCTTGTGGGTCCTTGTCAGGCGACCCGAAATGAGCTTCGCCCGCCTCAAGTAAGCGTTCTGAGACACTCTCCAACATCATGCCTTGAGAAGGACAGGTTTCCCTAAGCGCGACTAGTTCACGATACGAGGTAACGCCTGGATTCGCGTGAGGCAACAAGCCGGTCGCATCAAACACTGCCCGCGTGGCGGCAAGTAGATACTCGATCGTAGTTGCATAGCCGAGCTCGGCAAGTTCGGCGCGAGCCTGCGGATACCGCAATTCCGGCTTGTCACCAAGAGTAAAGAGAGCCTCACGGCACCCTGCCTCAGCCCCTTGGCGAGCTACATTGATCATCTCGTCAATCGTAAGATAGACCCGTTCGCCCATCCGCGGTGGTTGAGCAAACGTGCAATACCGGCAAACGTCACGACATAGCTGAGTCAGCGGAATGAAGACTTTTCGAGAGTAAGTGACTACATTTCCAAAACCAGCATCGCGCAGAGAGGCGGCCCGTGCCATGAGTTCTGACAAATTGGGCTCATGCACCAGACTCAGAGCTTCGTCTCGAGACGGCCACCGGTACTCCTGCTCTGTCATAAACACAACTCTGGTTTAATAAACTGCCCATCGTTTAAAGTTTAAACAATGGTTATCCGGGGAGAATATGGACACTTATACAAACACAAGCTTCCCATCAGAAATTTTCTGTGTCCGGCGGCTCGATGACAGCCCGACCCTGTTGTCAGAGGGCCGCAATGACCCAGCCTCCGGTCACGCGACGAGATTTCCCTAGCCAATAAACATCCAATTACCACGGCCTGACACCGCATTCTACGTGGAAGCCGTTCAAAAGCGCTACCAAAGTTGGAGCAACTCAGTTCCGTAGAGGGGCTGACCTTCTTCCCACCAGAAGACAACCCAGTTGACCCGACGACCCATCAAACCAAGCCCAAAGGTGCTTTGCGGAAGCTTTCAACTCCAAGTTGAGGCTTGAGTTTCGCGGTGCTCAGACCTACAATGAGGCCATGAAATTCAAGGGGTTCACGAGGAGTCCCAGCTTGGCTGCTGGGTACACCGGGCTGGCACTGACCGTCCTCCTGTTTCTCACCACCGGTGCGTCAGCCCAAGGGATAAACGCTCAGGACACAGCGGCTGATCCTTCAGCTACAAATAGTCGCCAATTGCTGAACCGCTACTGCGTGACTTGCCATAATTCCAATCTGGAAACGGCTGGTTTAGACCTGAGTTCACTGGACCTTACCGAAATCACCGAGCATGCGGAAACTTGGGAGAAAGTGGTAAGAAAGCTTCGCACCGGCACCATGCCTCCTCCGAATAGGCCGCAACCAACATCGGACACCCGAGATGCCTTCGCATCCTGGCTTGAGTCGTCCCTTGACAAAGGAGCCTCCGTAAACACCAATCCAGGGCGCACCGAAACGTTGCGCCGCCTCAATCGCACCGAATACCAGAATTCCATTCGAGACCTGTTGGCGCTCAACATCGATGCAACAATCCTGCTTCCTCCTGACGAAAGCGGCTACGGATTCGATAATGTGACGGTGGGTGACCTTCCGCCCGCACTGTTGGACCGCTATATTTCCGCAGCCCAAAAGATCAGCCGCCTCGCCTTGGGCACCACACAAACCTCTCTTCAAGCCGATGTAATTCGCGTCCCCGCCGACACCACCCAGGAAGAACATGTCCCTGGTCTTCCGCTGGGAACCCGTGGCGGGGTCTTGATCCCTTATACCTTCGCGCAGGATGGAGAATACGAAATTCGAATCCGCCTAGCGCGAAACCGATCCGGCAACATTGGAGGCATGAGGAATCCAGGCCTACACACCCTGCAGTTGCTCCTCGATCGACGGTCAGTGGCAACCTTTACCGTCGAAAAACCCGAGAGAGGGGACGACTCGCAGGTCGACAGTCATTTAACAATTCGTATCCCGGTGACGGCCGGACCCCACGATGTTGGCATTACCTTCCTCAAGAACGGTTCATCGTTAGTCGAAACCGAACGGCAACCCCTTCAGTCACACTTCAACGAGACACGGCACCCTCGTTTGACGCCAGCGATCTACCAAGTATCCATCACGGGACCCTATGACCCACGAGGAGCAGACGACACTCCTAGTCGCAATCGTCTCTTCGTATGTCAACCGACGGAACTGAGTGAGGAAGAAGGATGTGCGCGCGACATTGTCGCTTCGTTGATGAAACGGGCCTACCGGCGACCCATCACAAGTAGTGATATTGACGGTCCGATGGAATTCTATCGAGCCGGCAGGGCTTCTGGGAATTTCGATACAGGTATCGGACGAGCCCTCAGCGCAATACTTATCAATCCAGCATTTCTGTTTCGGGTGGAGCTCGACGCAGCCGACCGAACCGCTGGAGAGGCCTACGCAGTCACTGACCTAGAACTTGCCTCGCGCCTGTCATTCTTCCTATGGAGCAGCATCCCAGATGACGAACTCTTGGATGCAGCCATCGACGGTGAGTTAAGCGAACCAGGGGAACTTGAACGACAGGCTCGGAGACTGCTGGCTGACCCACGATCGAACAACTTGGCAAGTAATTTCGCCGGTCAATGGCTACTGCTCCGAAATCTCAACGCCGTCAGTCCCAACCCGCGCCTTTACCCAGATTTTGATGACAATCTGCGTCAGGCATTTCGGTTGGAAACGGAACACTTTTTTGACAGCATCTTGCGGGAAAACCGAAGCGTGCTCGACCTCCTAAAGACCGACTATACGTTTTTAAACGAGCGCCTTGCAAAACATTACGGAATTGACGGAGTCTATGGCAGTAGGTTCCGGAGAGTTGGGCTCGGACCGGACAGCAAGCGAGGGGGACTCCTGCGGCACGGAAGTATCCTCTCCGTCACCTCCTATGCAACACGAACCTCACCTGTCATCCGCGGCAAATGGGTGCTGGATAATATCTACGGAGCCCCCCCACCCCCACCGCCGGCCAATGTGCCGGTGTTGGAGGAAACTTCGGTCGCCTCCAACCTGCCGATGCGCGAGCGTCTGAGTCAACACCGCACCAACCCTGCGTGCGCCAGCTGCCACAACACCATCGATCCGGTTGGTTTTGCTCTCGAAAATTTCGATGCGGTGGGTCGCTGGCGTGACCACGGTGGAGATATCGGCCTTATGGATGCCTCTGGCGGATTGCCAGGGGTTGGAGAATTCGAAGGGGTCGATGGCCTTGAAGCTGGACTACTGAGTCGTCCCGAGCTGTTTGCAAATCGAGTCACCGAAAAACTACTAACATTCGCACTGGGCCGAGGCGTTGAATATTACGATGCGCCCGCTGTCCGTGCGATCGTGCGCGACGCCAAAGCCGATGAGTATCGGCTCTCGTCGCTCATCCTGGGCATAGTGAAAAGCGTGCCGTTTCAAATGAGGAATTCGACATGATCATCACCAAGAAGGCTCTGCCCCGTCGGACGTTTCTCAAAGGTGTGCAAGCAACCCTAGCGCTACCTCTACTCGACGCCATGATCCCGGCGGCTACGGCCCTCGCCAACACCCCGGCGAAACCTGTGCGCCGACTCGGCTACGTATTCATTCCAATGGGTTACGACTGGGCTCGCTGGACGCCAGAAGGTCCGACCCTCGATAAACTGACACCCATCCTGAGCCCTCTCGAAAAGGTCAAGAATCAGCTGACTGTCGTGACGAACCTCGAGTTGCAGAATTCATATCCTGGGACCCACGACACCTCGAACTCCGGATTTTTGAGCGCTGCATACGCGAAACACACCGAGAGTTCCGATTACTTTTTAGGCACCACAGCGGACCAAATTGCAGCACAGAAGATCGGGCAGGATACACAGCTACCTTCCCTCGAACTGTCAATGGACTTGAATCCCTTGGCAGGCGTGTGTAACAACGGATACGCCTGTGTCTACCAGAACTGTCTTTCCTGGTCATCACCGACCACCCCACTCCCTTCCGAGGCGCATCCACGCATTGTGTTCGAGCGACTTTTTGGTGAAGGAGGCACTACCGAGGAACGTCAGGCGGCACTCAAAAGTCGCGCCAGCCTTCTTGACTCCTTCAACGAAGACATTGCCCGTCTCAAAGGAACCGTAGGTGTAAGCGATAGGGCCCGCGTTGACCAATACCTCAACAGCATTCGAGAGATTGAACGACAAATTCAGCGAGCCGAAGCTGCAGCCTCTGACAACCTCTTTCCAGACCTAGATCGGCCAGTCGGAGTGCCCGCCTCGTTCGCTGACCATGCCAAACTGATGTTCGATCTGCAGGTCTTGGCATTTCAGGGTGACATCACACGAGTCGTCAGTTTCCAGCTCACGCGTGAGCTCAGCAACCGCACCTATCCGGAAATCGGGGTCCCAGACCCACACCACCCAACAAGCCACCATGGCAACGACCCAGAAAAACTCGCGAAGATCGCGAAGATCAACACGTTCCATCTTTCACTCTTTGCAGAGTTCCTGGAAAAATTAAAAGCGACACCAGAAGGTGACGGCACATTACTTGACCATTCCGTCTATCTGTATGGAAGCGGAATGGGTAACTCCAGTCTTCACGACCATGTCAATCTCCCCATTCTGGTGGCCGGCGGCACTGGGGCTGGTATGAAAGGCGGGCAGCACATCCGTTACCAGGACGGCACACCATTGGCCAACTTGCACCTCACCCTCCTCGATCGCGTGGGTGTCCAGCTCGATGGGTTCGGAGACAGCAACGGCACCGTCAAGAAGCTCTTTAGCCCGGTGGCCCTCTAATCCGGCAGTGGACTTCAAGATCTGGAGAGAAGAGATATGAATGTTAGACGAATCATTGGACTCTCTGTGCTAGCGGCCAGCTTGAGCAGTCTGGCGATCGCAGCCGAAGAATCAACAGTGGCGGATGCGGTCGAGCATGGGAATAGCAAGCTCGCCCTCGCGCTCATCCATGACGGAGCCGATGTCAACGCAAGGCAAGTTGACGGAATGACCGCTCTCCATTGGGCCGTCTATCAAGACGACAGCCACACCTCAACCCTGTTGGTCAAGTCTGGTGCAAACGTAAATGCCGGAAATGATTACGGTGTGACGCCACTATCACTCGCTGCCACCAACGCCAACGCAACAGTGGTGAACTTGCTTCTCGATGCTGGAGCTGACGCGAAGGCTACCCTAAGAGGCGGAGAAACCGTCCTCATGACAGCAGCCCGCACGGGGAGCGTGGAAGTCGTAACCGCATTGCTCACCGAGGGCGTTGACCCCAATGGGCGGGAAGGCAATAACCAGACAGCCTTAATGTGGGCATCGGCGGAGGGACACCTTCCTGTTGTTGAAGCGCTCGTTCAGGCGGGAGCTGACGTGCATGCGTCCCTAAACTCTGGTTTCTCACCTATCTTTTTCGCTGTTAGGGAAGGCCATATCGATGTAGCACGTAGCCTAATAGCTGCCGGCGTTGATGTGAACCAGGTCTTACAGCGAGTCCAGGATAGACCCGACCAAGCTGTTAACAATGCAAGCTACCGACCCGTTGATGATGGCATGAGTCCGTTGCTCCTCGCTGTCCGAAACGGTCATTTCGAACTTGCCGTTGAGCTAATTAAGGCCGGGGCTGACCCCAACGACCAACGTACAGGCTTCACTCCACTTCACACGATGAGCTGGGTACGTAAGCCAGACGCTAGCGACCGAGGGGACCCGTCTCCGACCGGCTCTGGACACTTAACCCCCTTGCAGTTCGTGCGAGTCCTGGTCGCCCTAGGGGCGGACGTGAACACC
Organism: Acidobacteria bacterium UBA2990; assembly: GCA_002347025.1. GTDB lineage: Bacteria > Acidobacteriota > Vicinamibacteria > Vicinamibacterales > UBA8438 > UBA2990. The sequence goes on along the minus strand of DEAE01000002.1, from coordinate 144,582 downwards.
CAACTCGACCAGAGCACACGTCCGCCGCATACCGCGTCTCGCCTGGGAACCGAAGGTGCCACGGCATTCCTGATGGCAGCCGACCGAGCCGACGACGCCTTGATGCAACTTCTGGTCGACTTGGGCGCCGACCCCTTTATACCGAACGCTGAGCTCAGCACCCCATTGATGGCTGCCGCCGGCCTCGGCACATCGGCCCCTGAAGAAGAAGCCGGCACCGAGGCAGAAGCAGTTATTGCCACACAAATGCTCATTGATCTTGGAGCCAATCTCGATGCTGTGGATAGCAATGGCGACTCCGCAATGCATGGTGCCGCTTATGGAAACTTCCCCTCGGTCGTGCACCTGCTAGCAGCAAATGGTGCAGACTCACAAGTCTGGAGACAGACCAACGAACTCGGTCGGACCCCGTTATATATTGCCGAAGGCCACCGAGGCGGTCTCCCACGGCAATCGCGCCCAACGATCGACGCTGTCGAATACGTCATGTCCCTAGAGAACATCTCAACAGCCGGACAAAGGCCAGAAATCGTTGACCAGTACGCGCGACCGGCAACCCAGCAACAGTAGCACTAACTATCCACCTAGTTCCTGTCAGAGGAGCGTGGACTGAGGCTTTCGTCTCAGTTCACCTCCAGACACTGTCTGACTCGACAATCAGCAGCCGAACTGGTCTCCCTTTCACCAACCGCCCTTAGTAGCCCTCAAGTTCTGGGACTACCTCGTCGTCTACCAGAAGCTGCACACCCAAGACATTAAGAGTCATCGATACCTTCCGCTAGGTCGCCACAACGGAAGTGCCCTGCAACAGATTCCGGACATCCCCACCAATGGACAGCTCTTAGAATATTGCGTCGGGTTAACCGGCGAACCCCTTCCATATGTAGACCGACCAGAGAACTAGTCATTGACGACTACTTGGACAGACCTGAAACTGGGTGAGCAGGATTTTGCCTCTAGAAATAACCACCGTAACAAGTCTCGATAGAAACCTATTAGAGGGTAATGTGAGATCACTCCGTTACGAATGTTTTCCCTGTTCTGCTTAAACGCGACATGGCTTTCGCTCGTTAGACGTTCCCTTTCCAAGAAATAGTTTGCGAGTGGCTGAATCTGCAACTCGAACACTCCCCCAGACCAGTTCACAACAGATTTGATAGCCTCCCAACCAGTACGTTTCTTCCCTGAATCTCCAAGATAGTCTTTCGATTCAAGCACTCGCAGCCATACAGTCTCTGACATATTCGCATCAGTGCCACCGTGTGGTTTCAACGCCGACATCTCAAGGGCCGCTTGTAAATATCTAGCATCATCCGGAGTCCCAACAACAACCTTGACACCGAATACGTCTTTAATGAATGGACTCAAAGTTCTGAATTGCTTGTCTTTCTGAATCAACTCATCAAGTCGGAAAATTTCGTCACACACCTTGTTCCATATCTCTTCCTCCGCCTTGACCCGACTGATCATCTTATGAATCGCATAATCGTTCTCAAGCAGTGGCTGATACTCCACAAAGTTCGCCACTAGGCGCGGAGTCTCCCACCCCTCGGAGGACTGGCAACGTAGTAGATCCAGAAGTCGAGTTCCAAGGGCCAGATCTGTTTCGCTAAACAGCGTAGCGGGATCAATTCCCTGTGAATACTGGAACCGCTTTCGAGTGTTCGGCACCTCACCAATCACCACACTCTGCATCTCAAACTTGGCAAACAAGCAGCTGGCCAAAAGCTTGCAAAAAAGATGCAGCCTGGCCTCTCCCTGCCTGATCATCTGGGCAAACTCCGTCCGCGCCATCCCCAAGCGCGCACGAGAAAAAGAAAGGACATGCCCGCCATCAGGATCCACATCAATCACTTTACGCATGTCTGTCAAATAAGCCACCAGCTCATTCAACCTCGGTTGCCTTGTAAGCAACCACAACGGCGATACCTGCCCATGAGTCTCCCCACGCAAAGGCCACTCCGTCGATTCACTGAGAGTGTCAATGGACTTGTTCAAAACCTTCACTCCAACAGGGCACGCCTAAACTGGTGGCCGGACATGCGAGTTCTTCCAAACCTTCGTCAATTCCCTCGAGGACATCAGAAATTGTGACTAGCCGTCAGGAAATATCCGACTGGAACAAGATTAAAGAGGACCATCGCGAAGCCAACCGCCGATAACCAAGCAGCCCGCTTTCCAGTCCAGCCAACTACCTGTCTCGCGTAGATAGCGAATGAATAAACCAGCCAGTTCAAGACAACCATAAATATCTTCGGGTCTAGCAACGACATTGCCTGAGCCTTTGGACCTATTGTGTGTGGCTGCAACTGAGACAACCAGATTGCGCCGACGACCAGTCCCGATGTAAGAAATAGCCAGCCAATAACAACAGCTTTCTGGTTCATCCCATCAATAAACTGCAGCGAAGGTAACCTCTCCGCAAAGAACCCGATCTTTGCGGATTTAAGCTCACGAAACAAAAGAACATAAGAGGTTCCAACGACAAAGGCCATGGCAAAAGCCACATAAGCCAACAAAAGAGACACGACATGGACGTTAAACCAAACAGTGTTCAACGCTGGTGACAACTCTCTTGCCCCGTCACCAAAGGACGATAGAGTTTGGAGTGCCGCCAATATTAGAGTTATGAACACCCCCAAGCACCTGTCATCGGTAACCATTTCGGTATAGAGATAGGCTACGGCCAAAAGCCATACGAATGAAGAAATGACTGCTGGGGTACCAACGAATGGCAATTGCCCCAACTCCACTGTAAACATCCCTGCAACAAATGTGTGCAGGAGAACCGCTGCTGCCAAGGTGGCTGTAGCGAGTCTACCGATATGCTCATCCTGACGCTTAAAGAAGGTCCCATAAAGGATGAATGCGACTAGATAGATCACTGCCGGTGCTATGAGCACTGGGAGTCCCATCTGTTCCACACCATGGAAACTCCCTCAGAGGCTGAAACCATTTGAACCCCTCTGATAGCCCTCAAAAACACGTGGCAAAGCGCTATCATGAAACCAACCATTGAAGTCAGCATCAGCCCCCAGTGAATGTCAGTGACCCAACAACCGCCTTTTTGACAGACAGTGCTGTAACCAGCCAATTAGAAGGCACCCAGCGCAGCAACTAATGGGAAGGCCACCAGGCTCCAGCGATCCCGTAACTGAGAAAAACAAACCTCCTACGTTCCACCACTATCATGTCTTCCCTGCTGAGTCTGTCAGACAACACCCCTAGCAGATCCAGCGTCTATAACGGTCGAAAACTTCACGCGCAATGGCCCTCGCCCAGGGGTGCTGCGACCTATGGTCCCAGCACCCCATAGAACGGTCGTGTTTTGGCGGGTGATAAAAAGCAGGACAAACTCCGGGTCGTTAGGCCGGAAGGTATGATGTTTAGGCACAAGGTAAAAGGCAGGATCAGAATGGACGACCGTTCACTTTTGCAATTTAATCTGCTCTCACAACTTCTCTCTAACCCGGATACCCGACCCTCCGGGCCTCAGTGCTCTTCGCTGTCTGAGTCTGACGCAGCTCCAGCTCCGTCGCTGTCCGAGCCTGAACTCGCTCCATCACTATCAGAGTCTGTTGAATCCCCGCCGCCGTCCATGTCACTCCCACTTGGACAGCCTGCAGCCATGACTGCACCCACACCCACTGAACCAGCAGTCATCGCTTTCGCGAGAAACGACCGGCGATCAACTTTGACCGTGGCAATATCCTCAGAATTCAATGAATGGGACGACACTAGCTCCTCAGCCTCCGAGTGGCTCTGTTCTTTTTCTTTCGACATCGCTTGCTCCTCTTTTGGTGAACCAATCCAGCCTTTTGTCGCCTTGTCACAAAGTAGGCATATATATGAGACTGAGTCTCAGTTTCATTAATACTAACGTCATGGCCTGCCGCCGTCAAGTCTTGTTCTCATCAATTCTGAGGCTAATTGCCACCCGTTTGCATGAACCAACTTCTAACCAAAAACCAATATTAGTATTGAGACTCATTATCATTATATGATGAAGAACTTGTAATTTGTTCCAGACAAGCTGCCTCCATCCTCAAAACTTCGACTCTTCAAAACACCGACCTGCTTCCCCGTTTTCAGCTTATGACTACTCAGACATCTCCAAGACTTCACATCGCCATTTCACTCTTGTTTCTGCTAACCGATACCCAGTCAGGCATCGCTCAGAGTCCCTCAGCGAGCGAGCTGGCTGCTGTCAACGCCAATGCAAACGATAGTAATTGGACAGGTTTCCGGGGTAGCGCAGGCAACAGCATCAGCATGGCTTCACGCCTGCCTCTGTCTTGGTCAGATGCCCAGGTCCTCTGGAGAGCAACCGACGGAACTATAGGCCAATCGAGCCCAGTTATCTGGAACAACACGGTCTTCGTAACATCCATCGACGGCCCTATGAAAGAAACACTCTGGGTTACTGCCTTAAACCTTCATGATGGCACCCAACATTGGCGGCGATCATTTCAGGCAGCAGAACAACATGAGTTCAACGAATACGTTGCAAAAGCCGCTCCAACACCAGCAGTCGACCATGAGCGACTCTATACATTTTTTGCTAGCGGTGACCTCCGGTCACTGGACCATCTGGGAAACACAGTTTGGCATCGCAATCTAAGCAATGAATATGGAAGTTTTTCGGGAAACCACGGTGTAGGAAGCTCTCTACTTCTAACTCCTGATGCCGTTGTTGTGTTTCTCGCTCGTAGTAGCTACTCCTATTTACTCGCGGTTGACCGTGACACCGGCAGGACACTTTGGAAGTCTGACAGACAGGCTGGGGTGGCCTGGAGCACCCCTGCACTGTCACCGGATGGCAGGGAGATCATCGTGAGCGCTTCCGGTCAAGTAGAGGGCTTCGACATCGAGACAGGTCAACAACTGTGGACCTTCGAAGGATTGAGTGGGAACAATGTTGCTTCCCCAACAGTAACAGAGAATCTGGTCATTACCGGAGGCCTTGGGGTTGAAGCCAACTTGGCTATCAAGCGAGACCGTAGCGGCACACTTGACCGCTCTGATATCGCGTGGAGAGCAAGCAGCACCTCAAATTTCGCTTCCCCCTTCCTCTATCAACACTGCGTCTACTGGGTTAATCCGGCAGGTGCCGCACGGTGCATCAACCCTGACACTGGAGAGACACGCTGGGTCCATAGATTGCCAGGATCCATATGGGCCACACCGCTCGGGCACAAGGACTATGTTTACTTCTTCACAGTGAACGGCACAACCCAGGTACTTCGAGCATCGCCAGAAGCAGTCGAAGTGGTATCAACGAACCACCTGTCCGTTGATGGACCAGTAACAGGATATGCAGTGTCCGAAGATGCCATCGTCATACGGGCTGGTCGCGAGATCATCAGGTTATCCTCACCACGTGATTAGGCACCATGTGCTTAACTCTAAGTCACATTTTCGGTCACTAGAAGCTGGGTAATCCAAGTGCTATCGAACGGTATTTCAATTTTGGCCAATTGCCTAACAGGCCTATGTCAACTTTCCTAGTCGATGATATTCTCCAAACCACCATCTCCCTGACTCAGCAAAGCCACATCATTACCCCTTTGGTCAGCCACAATACTGGAAAGGTCAGGTCCACTCCCCTATCCCGTCGACGCAGAAGCATCCGACCGGCTCGTACCGTAGCAAACCAAGCGCTATAGCCCTAGTTCCAACAGTGTGTAGGCATCGTCCATGCCATTACCCTATTGACCTCCGTATAGCTGAATGCGAGAGTTAAACTCCAGTTATATTCGTTTTTTCTTTAGAAGACGTAGACCAGCGACAAGGTACCCATCCCAAGATTATCTAACTTCAATGAGGTCCATGATCCAACGGATTCCCTAGGTTTACCAAATCAAAGGGGAAGAATTAACTGGGACCAAAAAATCGCCGCCAGGACAAAGACAGACCAGTCCAAACTAGAACGACAGAACCGGCGCTTGCCATCCCTGCGACGGTCTGTCCGAATACGCCATAGATTTCACCCGTGTGGGCATAACGCAACCACAGACGAATCCTCCGTCCTTGGCTATAAAACCCATAACCATCGCGCCCAATGAGCTCACCAGACCGACGATCAAAACTCAAGTCTAACCGTTTAGGTGGCTGCCTCCCGCTCCCGCGATCAACCGACACAGAAAGGAAAGAATCACCAGCCTCTGGCACCACCAAGGTCATGATGTTCCAATCTGGCATCTCCCCGGCGGCACGAACTACCGCCTCATCGTAGGTCAGCAAGCTGGGAAGCCGCCCTCCCACCCGAGGCGACGATGGTTGCTCAGATATCCCTTCGGCCTGGGTGACCGCTCGGGGCAACGGAGGAGACTCCCCGACGACACGGTAAACTAGGTCGCCAACCCATTGATAGGAAATCATCGCCCCACTGAAGACGATAACGATCAGGGGCAGTGCAAGCCAGAACCCGATAACATTGTGCCAGTTGAAATCACGTGCCTTGCTTGTTAGGCCTCGGCGAAACCACGTCGCGTTCCTGATAGCCGCACGAGTGCAACCTCGGGGCCACCAGAGATACACCCCACTAACAATTAAGAAAAAGAACCCAAGGTTCGCCACAGCCGTGAACGTCCGGCCGGCCACCTGATACTGACCCTCCAGACCGAACCATCGGTGAATCGACCTCACCTTCCTAAGTAAGCGCCGTACGGCACTGTTATTGTCGCCAAGCACTTGGCCGCTATATCGGTCCAGAAACAGTAATCTCCCGGCACCCACGCTAACCGCGGCCGGCTCACGTGGGTCGGCTCTGATTATGACCGACCCCACTGAAACTTCCGGGTCCACTTGGGCAAGATTGTCGAGGAGCATCCCCACCGTAAGTGGCCTGCCATCTCTAGTGCCTGCACTTATATAATTGCGAAATGACCATTCCTCAAGTTGCCATTCATAGGTCAAGATAAGACCGGTAAGAGACATCATCAGCACAACCAGCCCACTCAGGATCCCAACAGGTAAATGGATCCAAAAGATGATCTTTCGAAAATTCATCTCGCTGGCTTCTCAGACACTGGTGATGCACTAATGGGTAAACTCTCCAGTTGAGCGGTCAAACTCTACCTGAACCTGCTCATCCTCACACAGCTCTATATAGGCGTCACCTAGCAACGTGATCAAAGACTTTAGCTCAGGCGGTGACAGCTTCACAGAGACACGACCCAAGTCAAGATGTAAACATCCGTGACTACAGCGTGTCACAAACCAGTTTGATGAAGCGTTCTGCTTCGACGATGAATTCTTACCCATGGACAACCGTTTCCTTAGTCGTTCTCTTAAGTCCTGATAGAGAGCACTCAACAGTAGCGTCCACGTAGCTCTCATTCTGGACGCCTTCCCGAAAGGCAACTACCAGTCATATGACAATGACGTGACAACTCTCAGACCTGGACTGGAATAGCGATCAATTAGTGGACCATCAGCGCCACGACTACTAACGTCCCACTACCTATCAGTCGCTGTGTTTACTGCCTCCATCAGGAGTCTTCTTCCTGCATCGAATTGGCTAGACGCCCAAGTTCTGAACAAAGGGTGTGGAGCAAAACCTGTTCCAACCCGGACATGTTCCAGATGAGCCAACTCACCAATTTCAGGACCAGTCCCCGTAATCCGAGCCGGGACCACTAAAACGGCTCTCCCTTGCTCGATTTCCATGTCCACCAATGCTCGAATCTCAGCTACTGCAAGATCGCGCAAGGCCGGCCAATCTTCCTGCCAATTCGCAACATGCACCGAGGCGAACTCATGCCCTAAGTCGTTAATCTGTTCGCGGATACTCGCAAGGTTATCCAGCCATTTCTGGTTGCTCGGACCAGGCCCAGTCCCGTGACCAAGCAAAAACAGCGCTTCTTCGGTTGGCCGAGTCGAGATTTCAAGGGCTCGGTCCAGCAAGGCTCTGGCAAACAAAGGGTGGTCCTCTACCCCTCCAAGAGTCGCAAAGAGAGACGCTGACCGAACACGCTTCGGCAGTCCCATACCCATCGAATTTCCTGACATCTCAGACAACCCTAAGAGCCAGTCGATTCGCTCCCTGAATGAGGACTCCATTGAAAAGACACGCAAGACAACGATGCCTCGATAACCCCGAGCTTCAAGGCGGCGTACAGATCGTCTAAGAACCTCGGAGTCCGCCATCGAAAAGGCATACTCAAGAGGGTAATCCTGCTCTAGTTCCGCCAAAGATTCTCGTATCGATTCGTTCCAATCAATGTCTGAACCGTGAGGCATGACTACAAAGCCGACCTCATCTTTTCTGAGCGGCACCCACCGGTTAGCTTCTTGACACATCCACAAGGTGACTAACTCATGCGGTAACGGCCCAGGCGGCAGTACTACGACTTGCTTGCCATCGACCTGCCTTCGGAGAAACTGGACTTCGTCCATCATGGAGTCCATCCTCTGGCTCAAGTAGAAGGGCACCACCACCACTTGATCATGGGATTCCACGAGTTGGTCTACCTCAACCTTGAAATACTCAAGCGAGGCCTGTACCCCATCGACACCACCAGTTATATGCCTCAGCACAACCGTTCGGGTCTCTGAAACATCGAAGTAGCTACCGACTGGACGGACTAACCCTTGAACCTCATCTTCGATCCCACGAATCTCCTCCTCGTCTCCGAAAGCACCACCACTCACAATCACAATGGCAGTCTTTTCACCCTCAGAGTCACCGTCTCGACCGGAACCACGCACTGCCGGATTCAGCAGAGCACTCGCCTTCAAGCGATCAATCAATACCTCCTCAGCCAAATACGATTTCCCAAAGGATTTAGCCATCAAAACGTCGGCAAGATCGTCTCTGAAACTCTGTTCCAAACGTCGCAACAACGGGTGGGAATCCGCTACCACAAGAGGCAACACAACCACACGCCCAGCCCCTCTATCACTCAGGCGAGTAACTGCCCTTCTCACATATCTCGCCACATCGCCATCCCACGGCAAGAACGCCAACTCGGCTCGAAACAACTCACTGAACCTTCTAAATGCATCCCGTACTTCCTCGTTACCAAGGAAACCCCGGTCAGGCGCCACCACCACGAATCCGGTGTCCCCCTGTACGGCCGGGGCCACTAGGGGAATGGCCTCGGAGGCCCTCGTGGAGAAACCCTGAGAAAATACTGATTGCGGGGTCAGAGTTACAGAACCGACAATCAGAAGAGCTGCGATGTTCAACGCAGAACACAGGTCCTCAATAATTCTCTTAGCCAAAAACCTTCCCTCACTGATTTCCCGAAGTAGTCATCACCATTGATGGCTCATTTCGACGGAAGTCGTCACATACCACAAGGCCCATGATCGATCTAACCAACACCTGTCCAGCCAATTCGCTACGACTCATATCCTGGTTGCCCACCCAGCTCTCAGTATGTTGGTAGGGACACCTTCAACGACCTCATCCGGCGTCCACCGACCCACCATCAGGAATTGACAGGCTTCTGGCTACACGCTTCACAGACAGCTACTCCCCGACAATTGTGGCATTCAGTAACTCCACCACCACATTCGGTACAACCACGCCCACCTAGACATTTCAAGCAGGACATACCTGTCTGGTGTATCACCTCAGCCCACAACAGCAACGTACCCAACCCAGCAACTGTCAATCCGACCAGTATGACAAGCGGGATCGCAATAACAAGTCCATCTGCCAAAACACCCAATTCGTCGCCCATATTTGCCCACCACAAGTAGACCTAGACACTGCCTCTCGAACCTCTAATCCACCCAGTCGGCAACAAACACGTTGGTGTCACCTTCAGCAGCTGCATCTCGGTTTGAAGCAAATACAAGTTGTCCGCCGTTTGGTGAAAACATCGGAAAACCATCAAAGGTCTCATTAAAGGTTATCTGCTCAAGGTCAGTGCCATCCTCTCGCACCATAAACAGATCAAAATTCCTGCCCCCTGGGTTATGCCAATTGGAGCTAAAAATGATTCGCTCATTATCTGGGTGCCAGAAGGGTGCGAAGCTAGCTCCTCCTAAATCCGTAACCTGTCGCAGGTTAGCTCCATCGGCATCCATAACGAAAATTTCAAGTTCCGTCGGTCGCCACAATTCCTGCTCCAAGAGCGACCGGTAATCATCGAGTTCTTCACCTGGAGGAATTTCTCTGCCTCTAAATACAATGTTCTGCCCATCATGAGAGAAGAAAGGGCCTCCATCTGGACCGGGACGATTCGTCAAGCGACGAACATCAGACCCATCCTCGTTCATCGAATAAATCTCCAGATCACCATCACGGACACTTGTGAAGACTACCCGTCCATTCGGTCCCACGGTTGCCTCCGCGTCATATCCGGAGCTCTCGGTGATTCGGGTTATTCCGCTACCATCGGAATTCGCAGTGAAAATATCGTAGCTAGCATAAATAGGCCATACGTAGCCCCTTTCAAACCCAGGCTCTGGTGGACATTCGACATTCCCTAAATGAGTGGATGAATAGATGATCGACTCACCATCAGATAGAAAATATCCACAGGTAGTGCGTCCCGCACCCGTGCTGACCATGCCAGCATTGCGTCCATCCAAATCCATTTGAAAAATCTGGTCACAAGGCACGCCGTCACGCCGACTCTGAAAAATCAGCCGCTCACCATCGGGCGAATAATAGGCCTCAGCATTCTCACCTCCGAAGGTCACCTGACGCAGATTCGCAAGATGGCGCCCTTCAAGGGAATCAGACGAGGATTCGCTCTCAGAGACTCTCTTGACGTCCTCGACTACCTCAGTGTCTGCCCCACCACATCCAAACAGTGAGACCAAAAAGAGAAGCCCGACAGGACCGCGGCCGCCAACTGCCAATAGCCTAGTCATAGAAATGTTCACCCCGGGGATATCTACTAGGTCTATGAGAACGAGTTGGTTCCGAGGAAACAACGAATGGCCAGCCGTTAAAAATGATATTGAGTCTCATTATTGGACAGACTAACCGCCGACGGGCCATCAGTCAATATAAATGAGACCAGTTCTCATTATTAATTCAAACAGCTTGGAACTTCAGATTTGCTAGCAGGCACAGCAACACAAGAACAAGCCACGCTGAACCCAGTGTCGCTCTGCCCAAGGCCAAGTAAGGTGAGGATGTACGGACGTAGAAGTAACTTTGACCGGGCCTGCGCTAACCGCCGAAACAGTTTAAATACGAGGGCGATGACTCACAAGCAATCTAATTACCGACTGGAGGAAGGGCAATCCCAGCAGCCATCATGACCTTCCGAATAGCAGCCGCAGTCTCCGGACTACTCTGACGATTCATATCGAGGTGCACCCCGACAATATCGAGCGGTGTCCAGTCTCTCGAGTTCCGCTGATTCCACACGTCTACATCAGCACCAGCTTGCGCGAGAAAAGCCACCACACCAGGCAGATGTTTCCAAGCGGCACCATGCATCGCGGTCTCACCCTTGTCATCCACACCATTTAGATCCCCACCTAGCTCAAGTGCGATTTTGACCGCTTCAAGCACTTCGGCCTCAGTCCCTGGGTCTTCCCCAGGCGCGGCAGTACCGACCCCGGCAGCGACCATGATCGGGGTAGTGTTATCTTCGTTGGGAAGTAGTGGATCGGCACCGAGGTCGGCCAACAGACGCATCAAGTCCGCATCGCCTGTCCTGGCAGCCAAAAGAAACGGGGTTCCGCCAATGAAATTCAACCTAGTGATACCCGCCGGCGGTCGAATAGTGACCCGGGCATTGACATCAGCGCCAGCGGCGACGAGTTTCTTAACAAACTCAAGACTGGTCATATTACCCGAACCGGTCGGGGCAGGATTGTTACTACCCGCAATACCTGCTTTACGCACCCAAGAGACCTGATGAAGCGCAGTCCAACCTCTTGTCGAGACATTCACATCTGCCCCACGGTCAACAAGGAATGCAGCAAGTTCGTAATGCGCATTGGCTGCCGCCAGCAGGAATGCATTGAGACCGGTAGCCGAGCGTTCTGCACTGGTCCCGCCACGGCGTCTTTCCTCCTCAACCGGAAGAGTTTCTTCCACGTTGCCACCAGCTTCAAGCAAGGTTTGCACTACGTCTATCTGCCCCTCACGAACAGCAAACAGCAGTGCGGTCCACCCCTTATCTGACCGAGCCGTCATATCGCCACCATAGGACAACATGGTCGGGATGATCTGTGCATGCCCTTCAGCCGAGGCCCACATGAGGGCCGTCTGCCCTCGCCAGGCATCCCTCGCGTTCACATCGGCTCCACGCTCAAGCAGCAGCCTCACAACCTCAAGGGAGCCGGTGCGGGCCGCTGTCATGAGGGAGGTCTCCCCCTCAGCCAACACTGTGTTTGGGTCAGCCCCGGCATCCAGCAACAATCTCACAATGGGAGCATTGCCATTAACACAGGCCAATGCGATCGGGGCCACCCCAAAACGGTTAACCGCCAGAGGGTCGGCTCCGGCCGCCAAGAGCAGTTCAACGATAGCCGGATCGTCGGCGTGTGCGGCCCAATGGAGAGCAGTGGTCCCATCCGGATCACTAGCAGTCACATCAGCCCCGCCATCGATGGCGTCGTGCACACCGGTAGCATCACCGCCTCTGACCGCGCCAAGCAGACCAATATCTGTCCCCGGAGAGCCGGCTGCCGAGACAGGTCCCAACACCAAGTGCAATGCTATCAACTGGATCGCGAGAACTCGCATGATCTACCTCCAAGCAATGCCGGGCTACACTGTCAATGGCTCGGTCGCTAATCCTGCACGACCTGTGCTGTCAGCAAAGTCGTCAAGGTGCACACCCACCTCGTCGAGAAGCGTGAGATGCAGATTGGCCAGTGGGGTTAATGCCTCATATTTGACGTGCCGGCCGCCAGTAATTCTGGAACCAGCACCACTTGCGATTACGATTGGCAGATTGCGATGATCGTGGACATTCGGATTCCCCAGTCCGCTTCCCAAAAGATAGGTTGTGTGGTCAAGCAAACTCCCATCCCCATCCTCAGTGCTCTTTAACTGCTCCACCAGGTAGCCAAAAAGAGACACGTGATACTGGTTAATCTTCGCCAACTGGGCCAACTTCTCTGGGTTGTCGAGGTGATGTGAGGTTGGATGATGTGGTTCTGGGACACCAATCTGCGGGTAAGTCCGGGTGCTCGCCTCACGGGCCATCTGGAAGGTGATAATCCGAGTCAGGTCGGCCCTTAGCGCCAACACCTGCAGGTCATACATTAGTTTGACATGGTCCTCCCACACCTCAGGAACACTCGTCGGACGAGTCAAGTCCTCCAGAGGCGAGTCAGTCGCAGATTCTTCAGCGCGCTGAATCCGACGCTCCACCTCACGGACCGTATCAAGATACTCGCTCACCCTGGTCCGATCCCCAGCGCCCAGCTGATGCTGCAGGCGCGACATATCCTCGAGCACCCAGTCAAGGATGCTTCGATCTCGATGGAGCTGAGCCTGACGCTGTTCCGGGGTGCCACCCCTTCCAAATAATCGCTCAAACACGATACGCGGATCAGCCTCTGTTGGGTTCGGCGATGTCGGCGATGACCAAGACAGACTGTTCATATACGCACATGCAAACCCATTGTCGCAGTTTCCTACCTGAGCGATAAGGTCGGTGCCAATTTCGAGGGATGGCAGCGGTGTCTCACCGCCAACCTGGGAGGCCGCGATCTGGTCTACCGACGTCCCGTTCACATAGTCGCTACCTTCTGTCCGTTTGGGCCGCACACAGGTGAGGAAAGCCGAATTGGCCGACGCGTGATTCCCGGAGATGTGTGCATCATTGATCTCCAGGTTGGTCATGACCGTCAAGTGTTCAAGATGGGGCATGAGCGGAGACAGGGAAGGTGACAGCGTGGTAAGCGGTCCCACTTCAGCCGGAGTCCATGGCACTGGATTCATTCCCATCGGGATATAGACGTAACCGAGCCGCCGTGGCGGAGTCGCCGCCGTTCTGGTTAAAGCAGACGCCGCTGGCACCATCGCATCGAGCAGTGGCAACGCCAGTGTTGCACCGACACCACGCAAGAATGTTCGTCGAGGTAAGGCCATCTTCTTGATGATCATGACTGCGATCTCCTCATCTGGAAGGGCGTACTTTCAACCACACCAACCACGAGAGCTGAAAGACGATAGTCGTCACTAGCTGACACACGAAGAATCTCACGAACCGCCGAAGCATCCGTATGCTCAAGGCCTCGACCCAGAGCATAAATCAGAAGCTTTTCTGTCACTGTTCGAACAAACACATCTGGACGGTCGAGCAAAGCTTGCTGCAGGCCCACCACGCCGTCAAAATCACTGCCGCCGGGAAGACTGCCAGATGCATCGATCGCCACACCACCCTCAGCGTCTCGCCACCGGCCAATCGCATCGAAATTTTCCATCGACAATCCAGCGGGGTCCATAACGCGGTGACAGACCGCACAAGCGGGGTTTTGACGATGAGCAACCATCCTGTCACGCATTGACACCACCTGCGTAGTCGAACGGCTCTCCTCCAGCGGAGGGACGTTCGGGGGCGGTGGTGGAGGCGGAGTACCAAGGAGATTTTCAAGAATCCATTTTCCACGCAATACCGGAGAGGTCCGCGTGGCATAGGACGTCACGGTCAAGATGCTGCCATGACCGAGCAAACCGGCCCGCGGGCTCCCTTCAGGAAGAGAAATGCGCCGAAAGTGATCGCCGTAGACCCCTGACAGCCCATAGTGCTTTGCTACCCGTTCGTTCAAGAAAGTGTAATCGGCCGTCAGGAGGTCAGTCACACTCCGGTCCTCATCAACGATGCTCCGAAAGAGCAACTGCGTCTCTCTCCGGAATCCTAGACGCAGATTGTCGTCAAAGTCCGGGAATAATCGAGAGTCTGGCTGAACCGCATCCAAATTTCTCAAATGGAGCCACTGGGAAGCAAAATTGCTGGTGAGGGTTTCGGCGCGCGGGTCAGCTAACATTCGCTTCACTTGGGCCTTTAATACCTGAGGGTCTCGCAACTGCTTCGCTGACGCCACATCAAGGAGTTCGTCATCAGGCAGGCTGCTCCACAAAAAGAATGACAGCCGCGTTGCCAGTTCAAGGTCACTCACCAAGTAGGCCGTGCCAGCCTCTACATCATCGGGGTCGCGCTCAATCCGAAACAGAAATTCAGGACTCGCAAGCAGCGCACGTAGTGCCGTTTCGATACCAACTTCAAACCCACCCACCGCATGCCCTTCTCGATAAAAGGACAGGAGTTGCTCAAGGTCATCCACCGACACTGGACGCCGATAGGCACGACGGGCGAGCGTCCCCACGATCGCCGTGGCACATTCCTCAGCGTCGTCGACAGACTCTGTTGCCGGTCGGCAAGAAAAGATTCGCCGCCGACTAGGAGTCTCACCGACACCAGTCGGACTGAACGGACCAACAATCGATACCGACCGAACCGCAGGCTGCTGCCGAGGGTGACGATCATTGTTAAATTGCGCCTGATAGGGCTGCCTTGTGGATTCCAACAAGGCCGAGTTCTTTTTAATAAAGGTCGCCCCGACTGTATGCGGCCCAGCCGTTACCGATAGCCTGGCATTTAGGTGATTGTCGATGCCTTCATCGGTGTAATAGGCCGCATTCGCCTGAATCACAAAGCTCTCACGATCCGGTTCCATCGTGAACAATTCGAGCCTGTCGCCATCGAGCGAGATCTCCATATCGTGCGGTTCGGTCAAACCTTCCACATTCTCGTTCCGATTCCGCTGCAACCGCACCTGAATCTCGTATTCGCCATCGAATGGGAAGGTATGTTCGACCAACGTGCCACCACGCGTTCCGAACGGCAAGCCATCGACGTGTTCCCGCTGTGTCCTGTCCGGAGGCAAGATCACCACCCGACTCCCAACCGACGGAACCTCGCTCGCCACAGCCAATTCACTCACCGTCCGAGCAGTCGCCAGGTAGCGTTCCATCAACGTGGGTGACAGGACGCCCGTGTTTACGTTGTCAAAGCCGAACGCCGCATCGTCGCGTGGCAATAGTTCAGTCGCGTCGATATCAAGAGCCAAGAGATCGCGGATTACGTTTTGGTATTCCGTTCGATTGAGACGCCGAAATGTCTCAGTTCTTCCAGGATTAGGCCTGCTAGCAGCTACTTGATCTAGAGCTGTTTCAAGATAGGACACCAACTGTTCGTAGGTGTCTCGGTCTGGCCGAGGACGAGGCTGGGGGGGCATCGCACCTGTCTGCAGTTTTCGAACCACCCTTTCCCACACATCGGGGTGGGCGCTTGGATCACCTGCATCAACCCCCTCGAGGGATAGCCCGCCTGTAGTTAACCGGTCATTGTGGCAACCCAGACAGTATCGTCCGATAAGGGCTCCAGGTTCATCGAGGGCTTCCGACTTTCCCAATTGCCCTGCAGCCCAAAGAGGGTCTGTTACCCCCCCCAGAACCACCCACAACGCGATCGGGACAAAAAAAGCTCTGACCACAGATAACCTCCGAGGCATTGCATTCCGAAGCAGCACTCCCGCCACAGTATTTTCGCTCAATTCCACACCAGAATCACTCAAAAAGCGTTTCTCGTAGCCAGGCATGTACCGGCATGGCAGAAACCATGGTCGGCTGAGAAGCTGACATGCTGGTGCTTCCACCCTGTTCATTAGTCGCCAGTCGTCGTTTAGCGCTACGATCAGGCTGTGATAAGCCACGATTACATCATCGTAGGTGGTGGCACTGCAGGCTGCGTCCTAGCCAACCGCCTCTCCGCTGATCCAAACAATAGCGTTCTCTTACTGGAAGCCGGAGGACAAGATAACTATTTTTGGATCGACATCCCGGTTGGGTATCTCTACACGATCGGCAACCCTCGTACCGACTGGTGTTATACGACTGAACCTGACCAAGGACTCAACGGTCGCAGCATCGGCTACGCCCGCGGTCGGGTTCTCGGTGGATGTTCATCAATCAACGCCATGATTTACATGCGTGGACAGCAACAAGACTACGACTATTGGGCATCACTCGGAAATCGTGGCTGGTCCTGGGAGAACGTGCTCCCCATCTTCATGCAATCAGAAGACTATCAGCACGGCGCTGATGCCTTCCATGGTGTCGGCGGCGAACTGCGGGTCGAAGAGAAACGCGTCAGCTGGGAAATCCTTGATGCTTGGCGTGAGGCAGCCCAAGAATGCGGGATTCCCAAAATCACCGAATTCAACCGTGGAGACAACTCGGGAAGTGCCTACTTTCAGATGAATCAACGCAATGGCCGCCGCTGGAGTGGCACCAAAGCCTTTCTCCGACCAGTCGAACATCGACCGAACCTAACCATACGGGTTGGAGCGCACGTCGACCGTCTGGCAATTGACATCCATGACGGCCGCAAACGTGCAAGAGGAGTAAAATTGGTCGACTCTGACGCTATCCTAGAAGCTCGCCGAGAGGTGATCCTCGCGGCTGGATCCATAGGGTCTCCTCAGATTCTGCAGCTATCTGGGATTGGTCCCGGTGCCGTATTGCAGAAGCATGGCGTGGAGGTCGTGCACGACCTTGCCGGTGTTGGCGAGAACCTGCAAGACCATCTTCAGATACGGACCATCTTTAAAGTCAGCCACACAGTCACTTTGAACCAGCGGGTAAACTCATGGTTCGGTAAGGCCGCGATGGGGTTAGAGTATCTCCTCTTCAAGACCGGACCCCTTACTATGCCACCATCCCAACTCGGAGCTTTCGCCAAGAGTGACCCGTCTCGGCGTTCAGCGAACATGGAGTGGCATGTTCAACCCTTATCCCTCGACAAATTTGGCTCACCATTACACACGTTTAACGCCATCACACCTTCGGTCTGCAATTTGCAGCCCACAAGTCGAGGTCATGTACGGATACAAAATCCAGATCCGCTACATGCCCCTACAATCACCCTTAACTATCTTTCGACCAAGGAAGACCGAGAAATTGCCGTGGCTGGCCTACGCTTCACACGCCGCATCATGGCCGCTCGGTCCCTCGCCCGTTTTGAACCGATTGAGTGGCTCCCTGGACCTGACGTCGAAGGCGATGCGGCGCTATCCCAAGCGGCTGGAGATCTTGGGACAACCATCTTTCATCCAGTTGGGACCTGCAAGATGGGACATGACAACCAAGCCGTCGTGAACGATCGCCTAGCCGTACACGGCATCGATAGTCTCCGTGTAATTGATGCCTCGATCATGCCGCAAATCACCTCGGGCAACACAAATGCTCCGACTGTGATGATTGCGGAACAAGGCGCAAAATTCATTCTTCAAGACAAATGAGGCACACGGCCGAAGCCGAACAGTTTCTAGACCGGCAGTATAACCATCGGCTTGCGTAAGAAAGCCTAAGCACCTAGCATTAAGGTTTGGTCTCTACACTTCTAGTAAGAAGTGCACTACCACACTCACAAAGGGTCCTCGGCTCCATGCCGACCGGCCCGAGAAGTCAGGAGGAAGTATGGACAGCAAGGCATCAGCCATCTGGAGGGGAGACCTCAAAGGTGGCAGTGGAGCCATTTCAAGCACAAGCGGCGTTCTCACAGACGCTGCCTATACGTTCGCCACGCGATTTGAGGGAAGCGCTGGCACGAACCCAGAGGAACTGATCGCCGCGGCACATGCCGGGTGTTTTTCAATGGCACTCTCGCATGGACTAGCGCAGGCCGGCCTCACGCCAGCCCACGTCAGCACCAGCGCCACAGTCTCGCTAGAGCAAGTGGAGGACGGATTCGCCGTAACCCGAATCCATTTGGAGGTGTCCGCGAAAGTTCCTGGCGCAGACCAAGCCGCGTTCGAGAGCGCAGCCAACGATGCCAAGGCCGGCTGCCCTATCTCGAAACTTATGAATGCTGAGATTTCGATGACCGCTACGCTCGAGTCGTGAGCCAGTTTGCCAGACTCAACGGTGTAAACGCGCAGGGGACCGTGCGTTTACACCGGGAATGTGCCTAAACCTGCTTTCGCTTCGAGCCAAGCCGAGTGATCGAGCCAAAGCTTCAAACTCACGGTTCCTCACTACCTTCCTCGGGCAACGTGAACACAAACATCGCGTTGGGTGCACCGACCTGACGACCACCACCGACGGGAACGGCTAGGTACTGCCGTCCATCCACGGCGTAAGTGATAGGAAACCCTTGAGGAGGAGACGGCAGGCGTGTCTGAAACAACACCGCCCCTGTCTCGACATCATTGATATACAAGTAGCGGTCACCATCCGCTGTGACCACCAATCCTCCACCTGTCGTCAAGGCAGCCACCAACGACCGCGTTCGAGTCGAATGACGCCAGCGAACAGCACCAGTTTCAATATCAATCGCTACAAGATGACCATCATGGTCTGGACTCTTCGGGTGAGGCAACCTCCCGTCCGCCTGCCAGCCAGTCCAACGAGGGTTTGCGTAGTAGTTGAGGTCCCCCACAGGATGGGGTTCTCTGGCGACCTCACTAAAGACACCGCGAACACATCTCGGATGAATGGGGATGTACAACGCTCCCGTTCCAGGATGATAGGCAGACGCTCGCCAATTCCGAATCCCCTGGAAATCCGGGCAGAACTCTAGTGCCTCACCAGGCTTCGGAATGACCCCAGGCCTGTACGTGGCCCTCCCTGTCTCCGAGTCCACATCGATGAGCGTCTGATACCCCAAATCATGGGCGGCCACAAACTGCCCGGTCTGCCGGTCAAGTTCCCACAGAATGCCAAGCTTGCCCATCTTGAAGAGCGACTGACGGCCATTGTGGTCGATCAGCACACTTTCAAATACCTCGTCTAGGTCGTGGGTCTCGCCGGGAACGAACTGGTAATACCATTCCAGCTTACCGGTCTCTGGGGAGATCGCGAGCGCACTGTTCGTATAGAGTGCATCGCCGTCAGTGTCGCGCGACAACCGTGCCCAAGGCTTTGCCTGAGAGGTCGACCAATACATCAGATTTGTGCCTGGGTCATAACTACCAGGTATCCAGGCGTCGCCACCAGCTCTAAAGGTTGCCGGAAGATCCCCCCAACTATCCCCTCCTGGGTCCCCTGGTTGGGCGACGGTCGATGTCCGCCACAACTCAGCACCGGTCTGCGGATCGTGAGCCGAAATAAAACAGGTGCCATCCTTATAGCGTTCACACCCTGTCATACCTGCCACAATTTTTCCTGAAACCACGATTGGCCCGCTGGTATACCGATAACCCAGTCGGTTATCAGCCACCGTATGGTCCCAGACCACTGCACCACTACGGGCATCGAGAGCTACGATATGAGCATCGTTGGTGTTGAGATAAACCTTGTCGTCGTAGATAGCAATCGACCGAGTCCGTGCCCGAAATGAATCATCCGGCGACCGGTCGAACTGCTTGCGGTATTCCCAGAGCAGATCGCCAGTCCGCGCATCAATCGCCTGCACAATATTGAGCGGGTTCGGAAGGTACATCACACCATCGTAGACAATCGGTGTAGCTTGACTCAGACCTGGTGTCATCGTCCAGGACCATGCCAGACTCAATTGATGGACATTGTCCCGATTGATCTGTTCCAGCGGACTATAGCCCCACCCGTCAAGCGTCCGTCGCCAGTTCAACCAATCGGCAGGGTCAGGGTCTTGAAGCATCGCATCAGTAACTGGCTCAAAAGTCTCTCCCTGAGTCCCAACCGAAACACCACCAAGGAATCCAGCCAACACGAACACGAGCACACAGCACCGCCCTGTGTCATCCATCAGAACTCCTCCATCGCTGCGCAAAACAGTTGCCTCGTGTTGTTAGGCTATCCATCCATGAGCAAACATTTCAGCAGCAATCCCACAGCCCCCTAGCAGGCAACCTACCTACGACCGGAACAATGCCTGAAGACACCCTGCCTCGGTCAGCGTGTTCAACATGTTGTCGATGTCCAGCTCCGTAAACACATCATTCTTGTCAGGAAGAGACAAATGATACCCATGTCAGGACCATTCCAATTGAAACAATCGCAACATGCCAGTCTGGGGGTGGTTGCCTAGCTGTACGGAGGCTGAGGGTAAACCCTAACCGTCAGCGAGCTCAATCACGACGGGCAGACAACCAAGGCATACCAAGAGGCGGCTTAAGTGACCGTACTTCCACTGAACGCTGGCTAAGAAGGCCATCAACTAACGCCAGAAACGCCAGCTCAGACACTGGCCCCTGGCATGTGGACGCTCACGGCACTACCGAATTGTAAAACCAGTTCTACGATGGCACGGCCCTGACACTCCTCCAGGCTGCCGTCGCTTATCTGGCGTCCGGCTCCCTTGAAATATCTGGCGGACTGGGCGTTGCACCGAGTGTCCGAAGTAGCGCAGCGGTTGTATCGGATTTGATGAAGTTACCGCCAGTATGAACCCCTTCCGCAATAACGAGTGGCGTCCACTCTTTCCGATTCTTGGCATCAATGTCGGCCCCTCGAGCCACAAGGAACTCAACAATCGAATCTGCCCTCTCGCGCCATGCTGCCCCGTGCAAGGCAGTGTCGCCGGCCTCGTTAACCGCAGTCACATCGGCTCCAAGCTCGACACAAAGGTAGACCGCCTCGAGTGCCTCACCCTCCATAGATCGAGTGATGCCGGGCTCGTGGCCAACACCGGCAGCCATCATCAACGGTGTGGTCCCGTTCTTGGTAGGAGTCAGTGGATCGGCACCACGTAACAACAACTCCCGCATGACGTCGACATCGTTTGCTCGAGCCGCTATCAGGAAAGGCGTCCCCCCTGAAATGTTGCCTAGATGCCCCTTCACTCGAATCCCGAATCCTGGAGTTCTATCAGTCCGAATATTCGGGTCTGCACCGTGGTCGAGAAGAAGCTTTACCATCCGCAACCGGTCCGCTGGCAAAAGTCCACCAAAGGCACTCCACTGATTGCCCTCCGCCACACCATTCGAAAAATCATTCAGTTCGGTATCCCATTCGCCGGCCGCCCAGTGCAAAGGGGTGAATCCAGGACCGAGATTCGGATCAGCGCCGTGGTCGAGTAGAAACTTTGCGTAACCTGTATGTCTTCGAATAACGGCAACCAGCAAGGCAGACGTACCATCCTCGGCCGTGGCATTCACATCCGCCCCGGCATCGAGTAGAGCCTTGGTAGTCTCTGTGTAACCTTCTCGTGCTGCAAGCAGTAACGCCGTGTAGCCGGTGGTAGTCTGTGTGTCCACCTCGGCACCGTGGCGCAACAACCCCCTCACCACATCGGTATGCCCTTCCCAGGCAGCCCACATCAGGGCAGTCTGACCATGGTCCCTTTCCCGCGCATCCAGATCTGCCCCACGGGAAACAAGCAGAGACACGGCGCTCCACCGACCGCTCCGCGCACAAGTCATAAGTGCCGTTTCGCCAGACTCTTGGGTTGAATTCGGGTCCGCTCCAGCCTCCAATAGTCGTTCCACCATGGAAGAACTCGCGTTAAGGCAGGCTAAGGCTAGCGGCGTCACTTGGTACTGGTCCGCCGCATTCACATCCGCACCTGCGCCAATGACGAGGTCAGCGATTTCAGCGTGGTTCCACTGCGCCGCCCAGTGAAGAGCCGTAAACCCATCTGGCTGAGCCACGTCAGCCGGAGTCCCCCGAGTGAGCAAATCCCGAACCGAAGCTTCGTCTTGCTGCTTTGCAGCATCAACCACACGCAGGTCACCCTCATTCGCCGCTGTAACGCTCGCAACCGCTAACGCCAAACTCCCGAAGGTTATCGTTAATAGTTCGTTGCGCATTCGCATACCCATTCCTTACCCGTGCACACGACCCAGAGGTGCGACACCGACATGATGCCCACCAGCCATTCACCTACACCTCGGACAGAACCGGAAGTTCGCCGGTGGCATCGCCAAGGCTGTCAGCAGAAATTCCCATCTTTTCAAGAACGGTTAAATGCAGGTTTGCCAACGGTGTCCCATCCGGAAGACGAAGGTGTCGCCCACCCTTGAGTGTTCCTCCGCCGCCACCAGCCACCACGATTGGCAGGTCAAGGGGATCATGGGCGTTGCTGTTTCCCATTCCAGCCCCATAAATCATCACAGAATGGTCCAGCAGCGAGCCATCTCCGTCTGGTGTAGACCGCAGTTTCTCGAGGAACCGTCCAAATATTTGCATATGAAACGTGTTGATCTTAGACAGCTTCGCTAACTGCTCTGGCCGCATCCGATGGTGTGAGGTCGGGTGATGTGGATCAGCCACGCCAATTTCTGGATAGGTCCGCACACTCTTCTCACGACCAAACAGGAAGGTAGACACACGGGTCAGATCTGCCTGATAGGCGACCAGCAACAAATCAAACATCAAATCAGCATATTCCTCAAAACTGGCAGGGATACCAGCCGGCTGAATAACCTCCGGCAGCTCTTGATCGCTCTGGGTCTCAGCAATCTGGATGCGCCTTTCTATGTCTCGCACCGAGTCCAAATATCCACCCAGTTTCGACCTATCGCTGCGGCCGAGTTGCCGTTGGAGAGCAGTAAGCTCCTCACTCACCGAATCGAGCAGGCTCCGGTCTCGCCGAAGGGCCTTGAGCCTAGCATCGCTCTCTGTGCTACCCACCGCACCAAACAAATGTTCAAACACTGCCCGAGGATTTGTCTGCATTGGCAGAGGGGTGTTGGGGTCTTGCCAGGCCAGCGTTGCGCTGTAGGCACAGCCATACCCATCTTCACACTGCCCGACGAGTTCATTCGCCTCCAACGACAATTCGAGAGACGCCAACTGCGTGTCCTCTCGTAGTTCGCGAGCTGCAAGTTGGTCCATCGACACGCCCACCTCAAGTGTCGTGTTAGCTCCTGAAGCTTTCTTCGCATGGGCTCCGGTCAAAAAGGCAGCCTGACACCGTGAATGGTCGCCGTCACCCTCATCAAGCCACTGCTTAGCCTCCTGATTCGCCATGCCACTCAGCACCAACAGCTGGTCCTGAACGGGCGCCAACGGTGTCAAAACCGGAGAAAGTTCCAGAGGCCCCTCCAAAGCAGGTCGCCAGTAAGGCATGCTCATTCCGTTGGGGACATACAACGCTCCGAGCCGCTTGACTGGCCTGGCTGCGCTATTCCTGATAGCAGCAAAGGCCGGAACCATGCCATCGAGCAGCGGCAGAGCAACACTCGCACCAAGCCCTCGAAGTACCGTGCGACGAGACAAGCATTTCTTCGTAATCACCATGTAAATATTCCTCCACCAGGGACGCCAAATGGCAACGCGATCCTCGCTATTCCTCAGCCACTCCCACAACCTCGTGTGTCTTTCTCATTTGAAACGGTTGGCTCTTTGCAATACCCAGAACTAATGATGACCAACTGGGGCTAGAACCTGTTTCCCGCAAAATGCTCCTCACGGCCGGCATGTCGTAATGCTGAACCGCTCGGCCAAGGGCATAGGTTAAGAGTTTTTCCGTGACGGTACGGACGAACTCCTCGCGGTGCTTTAACAGAGCATCGCGAAAGTCTTCTGGACCAGTGAACTTCGTTCCGTCTGGCAACACTCCAGACGCATCGATTTCAGTGTCACCGTCCATCGTACGCCACCGACCTATGCCGTCGAAATTCTCCAACGCAAAACCCAGCGGGTCCATACGTGTATGACAGGCTGCGCATGCCGCATTCTGTCGATGGGCTTCCATCCGCTCACGAATCGAAGCCAGCGCCTGCCCCGTCTCAGCCTCTTCCTCGAGAGGTGGAACATTCGGGGGCGGGGGCGGGGGCGGGGCCCCCAGGATGTTATCCAGCAAGAACTTGCCTCGAACCACTGGCGACGTCCGGGTTGCATAAGACGTGACCGTCAGGATGCTCCCATGCCCGAGCAACCCAGCCCGCTGCGTCCCGTCCAACGGGACACGTCGAAAATGGGCACCATAAACATTGTTGAGTCCGTAAAAGCGCCCTAAACGCTCATTTGCAAACGTGTAGTCTGCTGTCAACAACTCCTCTAGTGGCCTATTCTCACGAAGTTGGTATTCCAGAAACAACTCTGTTTCTCGCTGAAAGGCAACACGCAAGTTGTCGTCAAACTCGGGATACGAACTGGCATCTGGGTCAACCGCTTGCAAGTTCCGAATAAACAGCCACTGACCACCAAAATTTCTAGCCAAGGCTGATGCCCGTGGATCGGCAAGCATGCGCTCTACCTGTGACTCTAGCTCACCGGGCGTCCTGAGTGCTCCACGCGCTGCCACCTCAAGCAGTTGGGCATCAGGGATGCTACTCCACAGGAAGAATGAGAGCCTGGATGCTAGCTCGAGGTCACTGATGCTATAAATCCCGTCAGGAGAAACCTCGACCGGATCTCGTTCGATGCGGAATAGAAACTGGGGAGATACCAGCAAACGTGCCAATGCCTCCTGAATGCCTCGTTCAAAATCGCCTTCGGTTCGACCGATCTGGTAAAACTCAAACAAAGTGTCGACGTCTGACTGAGTCGCTGGACGACGGTAAGCACGATGGGCAAGCGTTTCCAATATCTCCCTGGCACAGGGCTCTTCATCGCTAAGGCTCGTAGGCCGACACACAAAGACCCTGCGTCGGCTTGGGGTATCGCCAGGACCAGTCGGATCAAACGGCCCCTCCAAACGCACATAATCGACATCCATCCGAGGGGCTTCATAGGTCGAACTCGTATGCCGTGGTGGAAGCAAAGGCGGGGCTGGACCTTCGGTCAACACACTCTTCCTAGCAAAAGCGACACCAAGCGTGTGCATGCCCGCTGTAACAGGAAACCGAACCTCCAAGGCTTCATCTGCCGTCAACTGGTATCGCGAGGTTCGGTAAATTCCCGATCCGGCACAATTTGGATCATCCGAATCCACACACTCTCCGCCTATCTGAAATCGCTCGACCCGCACACCATCGAGCAATACGTCGACCTCTTCTCGCGTACGGATTGCCCGTATTTGTGAATTGGTAAAGTTCCGCCCCAACCGAATTTTTACGACATAGTCGCCATCGAGGGGGAAGTAATGCTGAATCCCCATGCCACCCCGTGTGCCATAGGGCAAGCCTTCGCTCATTCGCTCGTTTTGTCGAAGGCCGCGCGACAAGTCAAAGGTTTCTATTGCAGGCCCTAGGGTCGGGTCTCCGATGGCCAGACGACTAACTTTACGAGCCGCCACCATATACCGGCCCAAAAGCGTCGGGGACATCGAGAGGACCTCAGCAATGTTGTCAAAGCCGTGGTCGGATTCGTCAGCTGGCAATAGAGACTCAGCATCGATTTCGAGCGCCAACAGATCGCGAACGGCATTGCTATATTCAAACCTGTTTAGACGATGGTCCACGGGACGGCCAGGATTCGGATCGGCTGCCGCAGCCAAGTCAAGCTCGCCTTCCAGCCACGCCACAAACACATCGAACGTCGCGGAGTCCGGGCGACGCCGTCCGGGCGGGGGCATCGCGCCACTGCGCAGCTTGCCCACCACCTTTTCCCATGTCTCGGCCGTCGCCCCAATATCCGCAACGTCAACCGTGTCAAGATTCAGGCCGGCAGTCCGCAACCTCTCGTTATGGCAAGCTACACAATACTCGTTGAGAAGACCCCGAGGGTCTGGTGAGCCAGTGGAGGCAGCTACAGACGAACCCGCACCCGCTGAACCCTGCGGACCGGCAGCCTCCATGCCGACCGTACCTAAAACCACTATCGCTGTTAAGGCGAAAAACGACGGCCACAGTATGCGCCCAGCCAGTCTCAACATCCTGCCCTCCTGGCCCACCGACCGGACACCAGCGGGTCTCCATCCGGCCAGATCCAAGCCCCAGAACACCAACATCTGAATCGCTAGGTAAAGTGTAGGGGCGCTTCCAGAATCCGTCAAGTGAACCTCAGTATTCAGAGACAACCGCAGGACCGAGCCAGCCAACCAAAATTCTCCTGAGGTCAAGCTCAATACAGCGACCTTCCTAACCAGAAAATTTTGAGATACTAAGGAACGGTCCTGAAGTGAGACAATAGGGCGATTTCCCGTTGACAGTATTTCGCGCAGTAAGTTCGGCGCCTTGGTTTCCCGAAAGATTCTCCGTGAACCAACCGAGGCCAATGATTGGAGCATCACTGGGACCAGCCAAGCCGGACACTTTTTTGCAGGATTAAATCGACACAACCTTGTTCTCGAGACGATCCATGTCGAGCCACTAGCTCGCATGCATGTCACACGGAGGCTAAACAGAAGGATGGAGAAACCTAAAACAAAGGCCAACTCAGTCCCCAGCCGAAGAGATTTTCTAAAAACCGGCGCGACAGCCGGTGTCGGTGCAACCACCCTGACCGCCCTGACTCCCAACACGGCCGAAGCTCAGAACTACTGGGACCTCTCCACCGACTTTGTGACCATTGGAGCCGGGACCGCCGGCCTAGCCGCCGCCGTCTCGGCGCTCGACCATGGAGCATCAGTAATCATGGTGGAAGAAAACGTGGATATCGGAGGCCATGGGATGTGCTCGGGTGGCCAGGTCCATCTGGGCGGCGGAACGAGCAATCAGGAGCAACACGGCGTGACAGATTCGGCAGAACAGGTCTTCATTGATTGGGTTCGCCACGACCATGGCCAAAGCCGCTACAGCGACCGCGAGCTCGTCAGAACCTTTGCCGACGAGAATGCTCCAACCTTTGAGTTTCTTCTAGAAAATGGTGTGCAGTTCCAGGACCACCTCACGGGTCCGACAGGAGCCTCGACTGTCCGCCGGCAACAGCGGACGGTGCAGTGGCCCGTCGCCAGCGAACGCGTGACGGATTATCCGACGCGAGTCGGGTCTGGTCTCGTTCGCGCCCTAGAGACCAGCGCACGGGCAAAAGGAGTCGACATCCGTCTTCGTCACAAGATGACTAGCATCGTCCGAGAAGGACCACACTCAGGGCGAGTGTTAGGTGTCACAGCACTACATGAAGGCCGTACAGTAAACATTAGAGCCCGAAAGGGTGTCCTCATAGCGACTGGCGGCAGCTCAAGCAACGTGACCCTCCGTCGAACGTTCGATCCCCGTCTGACTGAAGAGTACCAAGTAGCGGGTGAGCCGTGGTCTAGACAAAGTGGCGATGGGGAACTCGCTGCCCTCGACATTGGCGCAGGCTTGTGGGCGACGGCCAACCAAACAGCTGAATCCGGCATCGCCATCTCAAAGACCCGTCATATCGGATGTCGATATGGATACAACAGTTTGATTTGGGGAGAGGAGTACCTGAGCGGTTCCGCCCTAGGTAGACGAGTCTTCGAGAGCGCGCGCGCATCCGGACTGACCGTAACCAATTGGCAGGAGGTCATTCTTGTGAACCAAGTCGGTCGGAGATTCTGGAACGAGTTAGATGCCCGTTACGACTTCTTCGCAGCCGCAATGGCATATAACGGCAATTCCGCCCGGCCAAATGGGGGAGGTCCGATTTGGGCAATCTTCGATAGTGACGCCGTGACCAGAGAGGAGTGGGACCCACGACCGCCTAACATCGACCCAGACGGTTATTTCTTCACCGCGGATACCATCGCGGAGCTGGCCGGCCGAATTACTAATCCCTACCAGGCGAAACCGATGTCCGGAGCGGTGCTCCAAGAGACCGTGTCCCGTTACAACTCGTTCGTGGACCAGGGGGAAGATCCAGATTTTCAGAAACCCAATCCGCGATACAAGATTCAGACACCACCATTCTTTGCCGCGTGGTCCACACCTATCTTGCACGACTCACTCACTGGCCTTCGAACAAACACCAGAGCGCAAGTCATTGACACCCGGGGACAGGTCATCCCTGGGCTCTACTGCGCGGGTGAGTCGCAGGGGGGATTCGCCCAACATGGACTTGGGCGATGCCTTGTTTTCGGCCGCATTGCTGGACGGGATGCAGCCGTAAATGGAGGCAACGTTTGACCTGCAGATGGGCAGCAAAGGGATAAGGCGTAAGTGATGGATATGGATAAGTGTTCTCCAGCAGACAACGTTCCACACCGAATGAGCATCGCCGTCTGGGATGTACCTTCACCAGCTGTGACGGAAACATATTTCTCAGTTATGGTCGGAATCAAATGCACGGCCAGCTGCCGGTTAGCTGGACGATCGGTCACGATCAGGAACCAGGAGGGACTCGGCATCGGCCGAGGCACGCTGGAAGAGAAACCCTGGCCTAAAGCGACAGCACTCTACGTCAGCCGGGTAGAGCTGGTCGCCCCAAGTAGTGAAGGCGTGCACCACTGGACTATAGAAACGGTGCCATCAGACGTTGGACCTCAACACCCAAACACCTCTGCTAATTTCAGCTTCAGAGCCGCCAGACCACCCGAACACGAGGTCACGATTTTGGTGATTGGAGAGACGACCGGAACCCCCCTGAAGCACACCGAGGTCAACCTTGGCATCTATCGCGCCATCACCGATGAGGAAGGATTGGCGTGGCTAGCGGTGCCCACGGGACACCACAAACTGCAAGTATGGAAGCGCGGTTACACGGCCGCGCCCAAAACCATCGTGGTAAACGACACTATGAGGCTCCAAGTCGAAGCGACACCGGCCTCAGAGGATGACCCGGATGCTCAGCAGGTGTGGATGTGACCAACCCGGTCGACGAGGGTCAATGGCTTAACGCAATATGTCGCTAGCTTAAGCCTGCCCGACATGGCAGACCCCATTACGGGAAACCGACTCGCCCCTGCCGGTCCACGGCGAGACTGTTACGCAATCGCCTATTTTAGTCACCAAATGCTCCCAGACTGTGGCTTGTAGACGGTAACGGGAAAGACTCGCCGAGATTCAGTGTGGAAGCCCGAACGAGACCAAGCCCGGCACCTCGCCCCCAACTGTCACCGCAATGTACTGTTTGCCCTCCAACATATAGCCAATTGGTGCTCCCAAAGCTCCTCCAGGAAGGTCAACCGAACCCAACTCTTGGCCCGTCCCCTTGTCGTAGGCTACCAAGCGAGGACCACCATCCTTACCACCTGCAGTCACGGGCACCACTAGAAGGGTGCTCGTAAGCAGTGGGGACCCCCGTCCGTCTCCGCCGAGTGGCGGTAAGTTGAGGCCACGCAGCATTGGATGATTGCGGTATCGGTCGCCATTCCCAAGTGGTGCCATCCAGGTGTGCTCACCCCGCGTCATATCGATAGCCGTGACACGTGAATAAGGCGGCTTCCATAGAGGTAATCCCTGAGGCATTTGGGGTCCCTGACGTCCAAATTCCACAATATAGCGAAGCGTTGATTCTTCCTCGGGACCTGGTTCTCGATAGCCCATCACAGAATGTGCATTTCTGGAGGTGACATACAAGAGACCAGACTCGGGGTCGACCGCAGCCCCAGACCAGTTCGCACCACCACCGATACTGGGTCGAAAGACCGTCCCAGCCATACTGTTGGGGGTATACAACGGCCCGAGCCGGAAACCCTCCACTGCCTCTATCGCTAGTTGCCTGATCTCAGGGGTGAAATCTACAAGGTCCTCGATAGAGGTCCCCTGGTACTCAAAGGGTGGCGGCTTAGTCGGAAAGGGCTGTGTCGGAGATGGGGTTTCCCTAACCAGGTCGGTATCGGTAGACACCGTCCGTTCCAAGATCGGCCAGATAGGTTCTCCGGTCACCCGGTCAAAGGCATAGAGGTAGCCTTGTTTGGTCACCTGGGCAACAGCCTTAACCATCCGACCTTCAACCATCACATCAATCAAATTGGGCGCTGCTGGATTGTCATAATCCCACAACCCATGGTGCACCATTTGAAAGTGCCACTGCCGCTGACCCGTCTCAACATCTACCGCAACAAGACTCTCAGCAAATAAATTATCACCAGGCCGATGGCCGCCATAATAGTCGCTAGTTGGGGTCCCAATCGGCAGGTAGACATACCCCAATTCCGGGTCTCCGCTCATGATCGACCAAATGTTGGTATTGCCAGCCTCTCGCCATGAGTCGTTCAACCAGGTATCAGCTCCGTATTCGTCCGCACTCTGAGGCACGGTATGGAAATCCCATTTGTGTCGACCAGTCTTCGCATCATACGCACGGGCCCATCCGGGCGGCATGGCCCTTGAAATAGTCGCGTCACTCTCCTCCGGTCGCGCCCTGCTGAGCTGTCGCAACAACCACAAACACCTGAACCAAAAACACGACAACGAGACCTCCCTGCCGGCCTGTCATAGAACTCCCCCATAACCTGCTAGTCCCGATCAACAACCAAGATCTTACCAACTAGAGGTCATAAAGCTTCCTACCATCTGACAGAAGCACTTCAGAGGCAATGTGGCTCACTCCAAAACGCTACCGGTCTCAACTCCGACAATAGACAGTTGCGAACCGTTACATCATGGGTGATTATTGAACCGACTGGATTCAGGTAACCAGTGATCAAACGGACCCTAATATGATTCCCAGAATACTAGTGATGATGGGGCTCGTCCTCAGCTGGGTACCCATTGCGGCCCAACCCGCTCAGCAAGCTTGGGGACGATCAGCGCTACCCTACGATGGCCGTGTGACTTTCGTACGTCTTCGCTGGACCACTGGCACATATGGCTCTCCTCCCGTTGGACGAGGCTTCAACATGTGGCTACATGAGTTTCCTGGAGCAGAGGCGAATCTAATGTCTGTGGTGGGGGAATTTACGGCCGTCAACGCACGAACGAATGGCAGCCTCATACTGTCCCTTGATGACCCCGACCTCTTCAAACACCCCGTCGCGATGATGTGGGAGCCTGGTTTCTGGGTGATGACCGACCAACAAGCCGTCGTGCTTCGTTCCTACATGCAGAAAGGCGGTTTCATCATCTTTAATGACTTTGAGACTCGTCAATGGGTTAATTTTGAGGCACAGCTAAAACGCGTGTTGCCAGACGCTCAGCTCATGACGCTGGATTCCACTCATCCCATCTTTAATTCATTCTTCGTACTTGAAGAGATTGACGCGCCTAACCCGATCAACCATCACCTTGGAGGCCTCACGCCAGAATACTTCGGTGTCTTCGAAAACAACGACCCGAACGGTCGACTTATGGCCATTGTCAACTACAACACCAACCTTGCCGAGTACTGGCAACTTGCCGGACGAGGCCTCTTTCCTATTGATGCCGAAAACACAGGGTTCCAGATCGGTGTTAACTATTTTCTCTACGGACTAACCCACTGAGTCCAGCACAAAGCAAGATTACGAAAATACTCAATGGGAATCTGATCCGCCATCCAGGGCTCTAGCAGAATGTCCACCTGTTCTAGAGTAGCCGTTCCACGTGACCCGATAGTTCGTCAAATGGCAAATCTCCAGGATTATAAAGACGAACCGTCCCCTCACGGTCAATGATAATAAGCGTGGGGGTAGTGCTAACTCCAAATTCAAGGAAATTCTCTTGACTAACTGGCACACTCATCCACGAAGGAATCGGGAAACGCTCTTGATAGGCTCCTCGTAGATATTCAAGTTCCTGTTCAGGGGTTGCGTCCTGACCACGTGCCACATAACCGTAGAGCTGGGTCGGGCCTAGAATCACAACGCCCTGATCGCCGTAGGTCTCGTAGATTTGCTCTAGAACCGGTATCTGACGTTTGCAATCGGGACACCAGTGCGCCCAGAAAAAGGCTACGACGACCTTGCCTTCAAGACTATCTGACGAAAGCAGACGCTCACCAAGGTAATGTTCAACGTCTAGTTCCGGAAACGGCTGACCTTCAAGACTAAGAAGAAGCGCATTCTTCTGAATGCGGGTTTCAATCGACGTGCCCCTGTAGAGGTCGCGCTGGGCAGTCAAGAAATCAACCGCTCCAACACGCTCGCCTGCAGCCTCTTTGGAGTGCCCCAAAACTTCAATTGCCGCCCCCAAAGCCAATGGCAATTGGCCCTCAGCGTCAAGGTCCCGGTGAGCCAACAACTCAACGCTGCCATCATGGGCTTCCTGGGCATAGAGCTCGGCCACATCCCACCGCTCGGCGAAACTCGCTCCCCGCCCGAGCCAAGACACCGCCAATAGCCAGCCTGGAGATGAGGTATCCTGACCGGACCGTTCGCTCTCGATAAGGGCCTGCGCCACGTCCACCTGCTCGGCCCAAGCCAGGTCACGCATCTGTCCTACCAGGTCGACTATCTCCAATGAAGAAGCCACCTGGTCGGTCGTTTCGACAGCTCCAGAGCCAGATTCGCAAGCCTGGTTAAACAACAAAACCAGAGCGAGCGCGAATCCTTTCAAGTGTTGCACCGGCATAGTTAACATCCCCCCGTCACCACATGTAGGTAAAGTAGTATTGTACTCTCGGACAGGCGCACTTCCGCCAGCCGAATCCAAGCACAGTATCTCCGGAACGCATAAGTTCGGCTAGAGACCTGTATACTCGATTCGACATGCAACCGCGAATCAAGCAACAAACGCGCCCTTTACCCACCATCCTCGCTGCCACCCTAGTCGCCACCTGCTCGGCCCCACCTTCCCAAGAAGCACCTAGCATAGAAACCGCTGAAATCAGCACCGAGGCCATCGAAGCACCAGACCTTCCGGACCACATCTTTATCAACCTACTCCCGTGGGGTGAAATAGATTTCTCACGTGGCGAGTTTTCGGGACTAGACACATGCACCGAGTTTGTCCGCTCATTGCCAAATTACTCGGGCTACACGACGTCAGAACGCTGTGAGTCACTGACAAACCCCATTTACTGCTCCGTATGGAAAGACGGCGACACACCGCTAGAACAGATTGGCTGCTTCAAAGGCATTGGCGGATGCGAGGTTGAACTACGACGCCACGAGCTACTGGCTGAAAGCGGTAGCCGAACCATCGTCAGTCGATGCGAACCAGCCTCTCTTGCAGACGCCTGGGCGAAGTTTAGGGGCGCTGAAACAACCGACTTGACTAACATTCCAAGTCCTTAGATGAGATCGAAAAGTCTATCTTTCCCAGCACCCCCCTCGACCAGGAAGCGCTCTTACCGTGCGTGAGTGGCGATACATTGCAGAACCGACACCATCTGCTTCTCCAGACGGAGGGTGCTTCTCGTAGCTGTCACTCGACCACTACAGAACTACCTCGCCAGTTAGATATTTTGGGTGATTGGGAGATAGAGACTTCACCATGCTAGGAACTTACAGACTGGCATACCTGACTTTAGGGGTGTCATTCCTAACGGTAACGGTCCACGCCAACCCCTCTCCATCAACAGACAAGCCACCACTACAAAATTGGTATGTCGAGATGGGCGGAGCCTTCTTCCTAGAAGCCTGGGACCTCAACGAACACCGAGAACAGCTAGTTGGCGGAAAAGTCCTCTTAGCTCGAAATATGGGGCCGAACAGGGCAATCGGAGTCCAAACTGCACTCCTTCATGTGGTCCCGAGTCCTGGTCAGAACGCCTTTCTGCCAACCTGGTCATTCGTGCTCCGCCAGAACCTCATTCGGTTCAGTAGCTTCTCTATCCTTGCCGAAGGCAGCGGCGGGTTGTCATACGCATCGACCCAGATACCGAAACTAGGCACCCGGTTCAACTTCGTGTCTCAGGTCGGACTCGGGTTGCAGAGCCACCAGAGCGCAAACGGCCAATTCATCACGGGCTTCCATTGGTTGCACGTATCTAACAATAGCCTCAATGGCAGCAGCCATAATCCAGACATACAAGCCATCGGCATATACCTGGGTTGGAGGCTACCCTAGTACCCGCTTCGCAAAGCCAGAGCAGCAAGGAACACATATAAATCAAACCCTAAGTCTAGAACAGAGCACATTTGCCCAAAACTTAGCTCCGCACAAGGCAAAATCAAGAGTCTGTTTTCTCAATAGAGAATCGATTCTCAAGCCAGGGCGCGCTACGATGTAGGCGTGAAACACTTCTGGCTGAACGCTACACTCATTACACTCTGCACATCACCAGCCATAGCACAATTTCAGGCTGGGGCAGGGGCAATCGAAATCACGCCAAACCTGTGCAAAAGCGCAACCGGAAATTCAAATGGCGATCCATATGACGAAATTCGCCAATGTTATCGGTGGGTACACCTAGCTGGTTTTAGTCCCTATGTCCCCTTTCGAAACGACGCTCGAGTAGCCAATGGGATTCATGACCCATTGTGGGCCCGAACACTCGCATTGCGGGATTCCACCGGCGACACCCTTATCATCGTGTCCACAGATCTCCCTGGACTCAGTCACAAGCACATCAACCGCGTGCGACGTAGAGTGACCGCAATCCACGGCATTCCTACATCTCACGTCATCATCCATTCAACCCACACGCACTCAGCCCCAGATGCCAGTGGCTTCTGGTCAACGTTGATCCCAGACCACAACCGTCGATACGCAGGTCAGATTCGCGAAAAAATTTACGAGTCGATCGACCAAGCGATCTCCACGCTCCGGCCAGCTACCATGGCCACCGTCACAACCA
This sequence comes from Acidobacteria bacterium UBA2990, assembly GCA_002347025.1. GTDB lineage: Bacteria > Acidobacteriota > Vicinamibacteria > Vicinamibacterales > UBA8438 > UBA2990. Next base: position 109,331 of record DEAE01000002.1, on the reverse strand, counting down.
CACACGTCTCATGTATCGACGCTGGAACCTCTCGCCTGAAATCTGCTTCTACATGCCACCTGCCGGACATCAACAACCAATTCAGCACAGGCCCAACCCACTACGATCGCTTTCTCATCCAAAGAGACCAGCGTGATCCTATAGTTCGGAACACCAACATCGTTGCTGCAGAGTTCGTCGGTATTGATGACGGACAGCCAATCGCTACCCTAGTCAACTGGCACAACCATCCAGATACACTCGGCAGTGACAACCGACTAATCTCGAGCGACTATCCACACTATCTTCGCGAGTATATGGAACGCACGCGCGGCGGCATCGCAATCTATGTAGTCGGCACCCTAGGAAACCAAATTGGAGGCCTCCGGAGCACACCGGTTCCACTATGGAGTGCCACTGGTGAGCGAGTGTATGAACCGGGCAAAGATGGGAAGAAGCGGCCGGCTTTGGTTACTGAAGGGTGGGACAAGATACGCTCCACTGGATATGAAATCGCGAGCGCAGCAGCAGCTGCCCTCGACCGCGCTCCAACCAGCCAACCTGATAATATTAGGATACTGACACGCCAAATCTCCACCCCCGTCGACAACCTCATCCATCTTCTTGCCACCTGGTCTGTTTGGCATCAAGATGTGGACTCACAAGATACCCAGAGATACGACTGGGATCGGTGCCGAGGCATCCTCGGCTGCGTAATGACCGAGGTCAGCCTGGTTCAACTAGGCCCGTTGAGCATTTTGACTGCTCCCGGTGAAATCGATCCCGCCTACTTTCTGGGGCGACAGGCCAGCACAGCAGACTACGGCGAATGGGGAATCTGGCACTTTCCGGCAATGGAGGGAGTCGACTCAGCTATGCCAGGCATCCATCATGCAGTAATTGGATCAGCTCAGGATTACCTCTCGTATATGGTTCCACTCCATGACAATGTCGGTTGGTGGAACTTTAGCCATCCAAACCACTATGAGGAATGGGTCACCATCGGCAAGCGTTTCGGCGACGACGTCGCACAGGCCTGGAGTGAGCTTATAGATGCTGCTCGCGACATGGCCATTGCAGAACGATGACACCCTGGAGCTCTCTGGAGCGAGCGAGACTAAGCACATGTGAACCTGACCTTGAAGGCTGGATCGTCCACCCAACGGAGACCATCTCGGCGCTAGCCTACCTTGTGGTTGCTGCCATTCTCTGGCTGCAATTCCGAAGCACAGATCGCATGCTCTCGGCTCGGTTCCTACCTGTTCTAGTAGGCTTCATCGGCACAGTGTCCCTGATCTTCCACGCTGGATTCAGAGACATATTTCAGCGCATTGACCTTGGGGCCATTTCCCTGCTCACCGGCTACCTCCTCGCCGCAGCATTAGTCCGTCGAAAATATTTCCCACCATCTCGACTGCAGTCACTAACCACCGGATTTGCTGTTCTTGGTCTCACCGCACCTCAAGTCCACATCGGTCTAGGTTTCGCACTCGTTGCCACCCAGGCCCTAATCGTGCTGTGGCTGTGGCGACACACGTCGACCGAGAATGCAGATGCCAGCCGCGCAAAGTGGTTACTGGTCTGTGGAACGCTTTTACTCGGACTAGACCACGCCGGCATAGGTTGTTTTGGTGGCGAACTCGAACATTTCATTCAACCACATGCCGTGTGGCATGTTTTATCAGCCGTCAGCCTCTATTATGTCTACTGCAGTGAACGTCAATCAGAACGGCAGTGGAATTACTCACCCTAGTGGTCATCACCAACCCTATCCAGTTAGCACCCATCAATTCGTATTGCTACCTAAGCAACCGACAGTTTGGCAAGAGCAGACCCACCAATCGCAGCCGGAAGACCACAGGCGATTCCAGGACCAACTGCCCTGAGAGTCCCAGCGAGGACACCTGACTGCTCACCTGCACCCACCACAACAACTGCAAGAACCAGGCCTCCGAACATCCCGCCGACTCCGAACCTTCCCATCAATTGAAACGTTCTTGGCAAAGACGCACCACTCAAGGCGGCACTAACCAACCCTAGGAAGCTATATGGCACCGCGAAAACCGGAACAAACCCCAATGACAAACGGGGCACCGTTTCATAGGCAGAGAATGATTCGAGTCCAGTAACAGCCAATAGGGGACCCGCTAGAGCAGACGCAAAAGCCGCTCCGAAGACTGCCCGGCTTTTCAGCCCGTGCCAGAGTCTCCCGCCGACCCACTGTCCTCCTGCACCTGATACCGCCACCAACAAGACGAATGGGTGACGCAGCGTGCTCCCGACAAAGCCTCCCCAAATACCGATTAGTGGCACTCCAATTTGAACAAAGAGGACAGGGAGACAGGCAGCCAACGCAAACATCGCACCTACACGCCAGGGAGCTTGCCTATCCGAAACCAAGTTCGTCGGTAGTCCTCTAACGCCCATGTCAGTAGCAACTAGAACTGAAGGTCTGACCCTGCCGCAAACACCAACCGAGAGGCTCCTTCAACTGCGTTCAGACCATAGCCAATATCGATTCTAATGCCCGGTCGCCTCGACAACCGAGTACTCCCCAGAAGCACGCTAACACCAACGGCTGTCTTCAGGTCCGCAGGGTCGACAGGTGTTAATTCAGACCACACAAAACCACTGTCGACAAACCCGGCAAAGCCTAGCGACAACAGCTGACCCAGGTCATCCACCACAAACCATCGCTCTTCAAGGGAGAGAAGGAACGAACGATTGCCTTCAAACTGACGAATAGGGTAGCCGCGAAGCCCCGTCTCGGCACCCAGCAAGATCTGCACCTCTGGGTCCAGGCTGTGTCCATACCGGTAATGTACCTTTCCAACTAAAGCTCGCTTTAAAGAATGCTTCCGCAGGTAACGTAGGCTTGCATCCGCTAAGGAATTACGCCACGCTGCCTTTTCATGGCGACCAGAGAATCTGAACCCCATCAATAGAAAGTGGTCATCGCGGAAACGAAACCCTTGGTCATGCCCAAATGCCACCATCATGGCCCGGTCCTCCTGCCCACCCAAGACCGGAGACGACAAGCCTAATGTGCCATGCACTTGGAACCCCAAATTGAAATCTTCGGTACGATCGAATTGGTTGACGTGGTTCAATCGGACAAACCGATGGGACAAGGCTCGAACACCAAACTCAGCAATAGCGAAATCTCTGGACTGAATACCAACTTGCTCGTCGCGTATTCGATAAGCCCCATGGACGCGAATTACCCTATTCCCTTGCTGCCGAATAGCCCTTCCGACCTCGACATCACCCCACCGGCCAACATGCTGTAACCGACCCTCTTCTACCCCATTATTAAAGAGTGGGTCAGTGCGATTGAAGCGACCAGCTCCCATTGCTACAGTCCATGGGTCTACCAACGATAAATATCCACGATCAAATTTCAGAAACTGCTCAGAACCATCACTCATGTCTGCCAACGACGCTTCCATGGCAACATTTGAGCCGAACACTTGATAATCTTCAAAAACAAATTGATCAATTGACCGGTCAAGGGTCACGCGGTGTGACCCTCTCATCGCCTTTCCCCAACCGAACAGATTTTTTTCTGATAAACCAAGCTCCCAAAGCGTCCGGTCGTGCAGTCTAGAGATGTCAAATCGTGGCGCCAACGACCATCCGTCCCATGTGGTTATACGCACATCAACTCGGTCGACGTCTCCATCAAGATCGTCATCTACCGCATATGTTTCAACACGTGCATCCCGCAAGAACGGCAGCGTCCGAAGATTGCGTTCTGTCTGTTCAATGAGTTCCTGATCGACAGGCTCTCCAGTCTCAAAGAGCAACTCTCGGAGGATCACCCTCTCACGGGTTCTCACATGAATCCCATTTGCCACCCGGTATAGCCCTTGGAAGTCACCACCAGACTCGTTGAAAACTTCCTGAGTAACCACTTCGATTGTCCCGATAACTGGAGAAGCAAGCTCTTGCGCAGACGTCCAACGCGGAACAAAGGCCCACAGTGCAACCACAGTCATAAGCCCCAACCGCTTGATTCTATTCACAAGGAAATCCTAACAATGCCAGTCAAGCAAAAGACTCACAGCTCGAGATTCGAACCTGTCTGCTGCACTGGGATAGTTCTATTGATGCAATATGGCAGCAGTTAAAGATAGCAACAATTTAGGGATCTATAGACCAAGCAATTCCCTATTTCCATCAAAAGGCCGCCGAACACCACTAGGTGTTCATACTTCCTAGTGCTAGGCTTTAGGTCACCAAATCGCAACAGTCCGAAAGTTCTCCACCGAGAGTATGCCCTTCAGTTATCCCTACAAATTAGGCCGCCTAACAGCGAGCAAGGCCCGCAAGATCAAGTGGGTCTGGAGTTCATTAACTGGCAACTCAACCGAATCCCTGAGGGCAGAATACGGCGTAGGTTTTGAGATGGCAGGGGTCATCCGAGAGCAAACAGGACAGTCCGTCGACCCTTCCCTCAACCAAGTAATCACCAAGCTAACCTCTCGACTGAGCAACGTAGTTCGCAATAAGCTCCATCAGTTCGAAGCAAATGTGGTCTGTGAACAGTCGCCATCAGCCTACGCACTCCCGGGAGGGTTCATCTTCATAACCCAAGCCCTGACTGAGCTCTGCGAGCGAGACCATGATGAAATGGCATTCGTCATTGCCCACGAGATGGCTCATGTCATTCGCAGACACGCCATCAACCGGCTACTGCGGCAAACTGCATATTCAGCGGCTTCGGTAATGACCCCAGGAAGTGGAGCTGTTGCTCCCTGGCTTCGCCAAGTCGGTATGCATTGGCTTGAAGGGGCCTATTCTCGAGATCAGGAATATGAGGCCGATGCACTTGGCGGGCTGTTAGTCAAGTCTGCTGGCTTTGATCCAGACGGGGCCATTCGTTTACTTACTCGCTTCCTCGCCCTCGAACCTACTAGTGGCTCACTCGGTCTCGGTGAATACCTGTCTACTCACCCACCGGTCAAATCCCGAATAGCAAGTCTGAAAAGCCATCTCAAACGGGACTGATGGGAAGTTATAGGACGGTTTAACTTGAGGGCTTAAGCCGTCCCTGTCTCTCGCGCAACACGTCCTTGAGTTCACCTATGTCATCGCGCTGCTGCTTGTAGACACGCAGGAAATAATCAGCATCAGACAACACTTCCACCAACTCAGTATTCCCGAACCAATCTCCTGCTTTTGTTCGTCCAGCGATATCTCGGGCGATATGAGTCTGATCAATTACTCTGCTAGTGTCCTGCTCTAGTAATTCGAACACAGCGTGAACCAGATCTAGCGTATCACTGTCCTCAACAGCGTCAACCAAACGCCGCAGCGGTCCGATTCGATCATCTTTTTGGTCAACCATTCCGATCCTCTATTAGCCCTTAGCCTACGCGATATTCCGGACAAACGTCTATATCCATCCAGCCCGTCACCCACCCAAAACACGGGAGCAAGCCACAGGCGGCTATAATGGTAGAATCATGGGAATTGTGACGAGGGGCATACTCATCTGGCTACTATGCGCCTGTGGGTGCAGCCCCGATCGGGATAGCCCCCCAGGCGAAGTATCGTCACCAGTTCCCGATGGCCAACCCGTTGTGCTAGAAGTCGACCACCAGACAAGATGGCGGGAGTTACGTATCGAAGGCTCAACCGACCTGCCAGATGGCGCTGTAGTGACTTATGTTGTTAGCCACGAATTGGGCAACCAGCTCCCGTCGAACGAATGGCCGGCTCAAAACCTAATTTCGGATGGAACGGCTGTAGTCCAAGCTGGTCAGTACACGGCTCGAGTGAACACCAGCTATTGGTCACCCGGGAAGGTCGAGATTCAGGTCCAGTTCCCTGTCGCCCCACAACCTGACAGCGTTCGTACACGCTACGGAGAATTTGGCGAGCACCTCGCCGGTCCGAATGTCACACCTCTTGGGCCAACCAACATTGCCACAACCACGCACAGCTTTGACTGGACACGCTGACACTTTCCCTTCCTCATCATTTGATTTGAAACTTGTGTCTTTCTTCAGAGACGACATCGACAGCCTACAGCAATATGTACCTGGCCTGCAGCCAGAACCAGGTATGTCAGTGGTCAAGCTCAACACTAATGAAAACCCTTACTCACCGAGTCCAGCAGCAGTGGCAGCACTTAAAGAACTCAAAGGTGAAGCACTTCGCCGCTACCCGGACCCGTTAGGCCGAGAGTTCAGGGAAGCCGCCTCAGAGGTCTTAGGGTTCGACCCAGAATGGATCCTCCCTGGGAATGGCAGCGATGACCTGTTAACCATACTGGTTCGTGCTGTGACCGGCCCCGGACGGCCTGTCGTCTACCCAACACCTACCTATGTCTTATACCGAACCCTCGCAGCCATCCAGAAGGCTCCTGTAATTGAAGTCCCCTACGACGACCATTTCCGACTACCGACCGACGACCTAGTCCAAGCACGTGGCGCTCTGACTTTCGTAGCTAATCCGAACAGCCCGACCGGAACGAGCGTGTCGTTGGCCCAACTATCCGCCCTAGCCGAATCGCTTGACGGACTCCTCGTGATTGACGAAGCCTACGTCGCGTTCGCAAACGAAAATGCCCTTGATTTAGTCAGACATGTGAACAATGTTGTGGTCCTGCGCACACTTTCCAAGAGTCATGCTCTAGCGGGTTTACGCCTGGGATTCGCGATCGCACACCCGACTATAATAAACACCTTGATCAAGGTGAAAGATAGCTACAACGTCAATGCTGTAGCCGTGAGAGTCGGAGCCGCAGCCATCCGAGATGTTGAATACACCCAGGCAATCATTGGCCGAATTACGTCAAGCCGAGCACACTTGGCCAAGGCATTAGAGTCCCTCGACTTCAAGGTATTCCCTAGTCAAGCCAATTTCCTACTTGTACGGCCGCCTGGGGTGAATGCTAGGCATCTCTATCACCGACTCACAAAGGCCGGGATTCTTGTTCGGCATTTCGACGAACCTCCTCTCGATGAGATGCTCCGCATCACGATCGGCTCAGACAAAGAGCAGGCGGCCCTACTCGATAAGCTCCAACCAATTCTAGAATCCTGCCCCAAGACTCGCGATCTCTGAACCGATGGCCAATGCAACGTCAGTCGCAGTGCGACTCTCGCCTGATGCAATCTGCCCTTGGCATTGTTTCCCGTTGAGCATTAGACAAAACCGCTGAAACCACCAAGAGATCCCAAGTGCTAGTCTGCCCTTCCTACAAGTTACTACAAGCGGGTTTCTACTCTCCTGATCGACATGGGGCCTTTCCCTAACCTTCATACCCCAGATAGACATCAGTCACGGCTCGCCGACCTTAGTCGAAATGGATCACCACCATGACAATCGCACTCGACATTGCCCTACTCTTACCACCCACGGCGCAACAGATAGCACAACAACTGAATGAACAATTAGATCAGCTAGAAAATGGAGGGTTCCTCTTCGACCACTCCCATCATCCTCACATAACTTTGGGGCAACACTTTGTGTCAGAAGATCAAATTTGTGAGATCTCTTCATGCCTTGAACAAATCCTGCCTAATCACCAGCCGCTAAAACTTCATGTCACCGGAGCTCATACTGGAGGCACCGCTCAGGTACTAACAGTTGAACCTCAGGAGCCTCTACAACACCTCCATGAGGCCTTGATGGACGCCATGACAACTTTTGAAGTCCAGACCGGCAGTCCAGAATCGTTCCAAACCGACGGTGCTCCTCCCAGGCTAGCCGACATTTCGTGGGTGACCAATTTCCGCAACCGGTCAAGCTACACACGTTACCTACCCCACATAACCATCGGCATCGGCACACAGCCACTGACCATAGCGCCCTTTCGGTTCACCGCTCGAGAACTCGCGATATGCCGGCTTGGCCGGTTTTGCACATGCAGGAAACAGCTCGCGTGTTGGACACTGTGACTAACTGAATCGGCACACTTGCTTCAGACGCTGCTAGGAGGGAGCATACTGACGGAGCTCTAAGCACGGTCAAATGTACATGACTACCGCAACCCTGTGCACCGACAAACCACTTGGTTCTGATGTCTACTCTGTTTCGAGGAGGCCACGATGCTACGAAATGTGACCATCGCTATCTTGATCTCAATATTAGCTGCTTGCAATGACGCCAATTCCGTGGTGAGCCCTACCACCGAGGCTCAAAGTAACTTTTTCATTCCGAGAGAGGTCACCCTCACCGACATTCCACAGGATATTCATGACGACTCTTGGGCCCGATTGCCGACTGTCTCCCGGGAAAGCCTCACCCCAGAAGACCAGCTTGTATTCGATCAAATTGTCAATCCAGATAGCCGGTACGCAAATGGCCTACGCGGCCCTATCGGCATGTGGATGTATAGCCCTTCGATGGCCGAACATTTGTTTCCAGCTAGCACCTACCTACGCTATGGCGCCGACGGCAGCAGGGACCAGCGCTTGGCCGAATTAGCAATTCTGACCGCTGCCCGTGCCCTTGATAGCCAGTACGAGTGGTCGGCCCATGAACCACTAGGCCGCAGGGCTGGCCTAGAAGACGGAATCATCGACTTACTCCGAAACGGCCAACCCCTCCCTGAAATTGGTGAGTTACCTGGACTAGGCGAAGCAGAGCTGACCATCATTAGGATGACTCGTCAACTTATTGAAGAACCCAAAGTGAGCACTGAGGTTTTTGTAGCGGCCCAGCGGCTATTCGGAAACAGAGGGCTTATGGATTTAGCGGGCCTCGTCGGCCACTATACCACTGTCAACTACACCCTTAAGACGTTCGATGTACAGCGAGCACCAGGCAGCCAGTTGCTCTTACCTTTACCGTAACACCCCTGCAGGCCTTGATGTCTACATTGCTAGTCTACCTGTGCGCCGTAGGGGGGATAATCTCTCTCCACTTCACTGCTATCGCTTTTCACTGGGTGAAGGCTGACTCACGCCGACTACCGATCATCTGTAGACTGGAACAACAAACATGTACTGCGATCGTCTTCACTCCATCAGCCCGAATTCTTGGTCCGCCCAATTCCTTGCTCGGCCTCATCTTCTATACGTTACTCGGGACCGCAGTAGCCACCTGCGGCCTCCATGACCCTATGGTCCACCTCATTGGGCTGAGCGCCAGTGCTATTGCCCTTCTGTTCAGCCTATACCTCATCTATTCGTTATTGTTCATTGTCCGAGCCAAATGCGTGTTTTGTTTCGCATCTCATGCCATTAACCTGATGCTATTCGTAGTTCTTCTCGCTCAACTGTGATTCTTTATTTTTCAGCATCAACATCAAAGTCTAAGGCCAACCTTCTTCGCTCCGAAATGATCAACCCATATTCCGCCGCTCGCTTCCACACGCGATTAGCTATCTCTGTTAAGTGGACAGCCTTAAGACCAAAATAGAGGAACAATCCCCCAGCAACCCCCACAACCAGCGACTGGAACATGCTAGCATTCGCAGTTCCAATCTCTGGAGAGAGACGACCAAGCCCCTGATAAACCAGAAACCCAACCACAGTTAATAGCGGACCTGTTACCGTACGAACACTCCAGGACGCTACTCGAGATTGCTTCTCCATCAAAGCAGCGATGATACGCAATCGCTCCACCGCTTCGCTAACCTGACCTATGTCAGCCCTGAGCAAAACATCCCTCAGGGCAACCTGAGCCCTACAGGCTCTGACGACTCGCCGATCGCCACGAAGCCATGACAATTTCTTGACAGAATATGCAAGGTCTGGCCGGATACCACGCAACCTTTCAACTAAACGAGAGGCAGCTCCATCATGGTATTCCTCTAAGGTTGACGCACTGTCTACCTCAACATGACGCCTAGACGGAACCAACACGATCTCATGCAACTCTCCCGTCACGCGGTCTTCGATGTAGGCTGCAGCATGAGCAGCGATCCCCTCATGCAACATAGCTTCGTGGTCAAGACACGGGATACAGGCTACCAACCGGCTTTGTTCAATGTCCAAACGGTAAAGCTTTACAACTCTTAGTTTGGCAAAGATCTCGATCTCGCTAAAGAACTGACTACTAAACTCACAAAGGGCAAGCCCCCCGTCACCCTCCATCTCTGGAGTATCAAGAGGTTCAATAGATACGTCCACCGGAAACTTGCCTCCTCTCACCCACCGCGCAGATAGCAATCTAATTTGCTAAACAGTGCAAAGATAGCACGCGCCAAGAATCAAGCTACCAGTCCAAGCTATGATATTTTTCGTCCGAAGTGGAGTAGTACAACCAGACAAGAATCGGGGATGATATAGTTGAAGTATGCGGTGGCGACGTCTGACTGTTCACACCGGGATTTCTGGAAACCCCACCGACTGCAATGGATTGTCTCCTTGGAGCATTCAGACGACCCGCCCCACACTAATCGGCGTTACACTGGGCGGAGTCGATCGCCCTTAACCGCCCTAAATTTTGATGAGGTATGAGACAAATGCGAAACCCGTCTATAGGCCAAAGCCGTCGCCTCTTTGCGGCGTTTCTACTTGCTTCGCTGTGCCCCTTCGTCGCGTCGCTCGCGACAATACCAGACTCGAGTGCGTTTACTGCTACAGTGTTCGCTCAAGACCAAACCATCTGGGACGGCGTCTACACCGATGAACAAGCTGGACGCGGACAGCGCACTTATGAACAAGAGTGCGCAGCATGCCACCTCGACGATCTAATGGGCGACGGCATCGCACCTTCTCTGGTCGGATCATCGTTTTTCTTCCGCTGGAGCGACCTGTCGATCAGCGATATGTATACGGCGATACGAACCACTATGCCGCAGGGGGCCCCGGCCAGCCTGAGTCCGTCCGGTTATGCCGACATCTCAGCCTATCTTTTGCAGAAGAACAATGTACCAGCTGGCGACACCGAGCTACCCTCAGATACTGATGACCTTGAAGCGATCATGATTACGGAAGCACAATAGATTAAGACCGCAGACGACCAGATCCCAGCCTAGAAAGCTATCTTTGGCAGGGATCTGGCGTCAAGGCTACAGGCCAGCGTTCAGTAAAGAACCCCATCTCCAAGGAACCTCACGGCCTACCTAACGAGTAAGACAAAGGGGAGCTCTGACCTCCCAAAACAGCAGAGTCTACAGAAGCTGACCCAACAAAACACCTCGTCGGCATCAGCCACTGAGAACCTAGATCTTATAGTCGACTGAGCCGCTCAACTGCAGTCATCACCGATGGGCGGCACCCGGCTGTCAATTCCCTAGCTAAAAGGCCAGTAACGTTGGCAACTGCAAAGCTAAGCCCCTTAAGATTCTGATCGGGGGACAGACCTGGTGCTGGGCGGGCATAGCCCGAAGCGCCAAAAACTGGGTGGGATCCGCCCACAACCTGAACCCCCAACCTGGGACACCCCCAATCGAGGCCGACCGACACCACACCCTCGAGGCTCCCAGGAAAATACCTGACGCCGGCATGACTGCCGGCAGCTACCAACAGCGCACCAACAGCCGTGGCCCGACCAACCGCTTCCTTGAGAACCTCACCATGCCTCGGGTTTGCCGTCCCCAGACTAAGATTAATCAAGTCCACATTTCGGCGAGCCGCCCAGTCGATAGCCGCCACCAATGTATCAATCGAGGCCGCCAGCCTTCGATCGAACACTTTCACAATGACCAAGTCAGACTGCGGGGACCTCTCTTGAATCGCCGCGGCAACTGCAGTGCCATGACCGAGCCTGTCAACATAGTCGTCAGAATCGCCAGGCAACAGACAAACACCTTCAACTTCAGTTCCGATATGGGGGTGAGCAGTGTTCACGCCGCTGTCGATAACCGCAACTCGGACTCGCCTCTTCATAGCGCCAATGCCCACAACTGAATCAACTAATCCGCTACTACTACCCGGGTGGTGTCCCAATTGGCCCGAGCCGGGACAGAACACAGGGGTTATGAGAGGACAGTCTCTAAGTAACACTTAGTTGTCTCGAGCGGAAGCCGGTGACCCACACCAATCCCACTCTCACCCTGCCTCAATCTTTGCTCTGCCCTGTCTCTGAGAACAGACTCGCGTATCGGCCACCCAAGGCCAATAATTCATCAGGCGTTCCTTCTTCAACAACATGGGCTCCATCAAGAAACGCAATACGGTCCGCTCTCTTCGCCAACACCAGCCGATGGGTAATCAGAATGGTTGTTCGTCCAGCCATAACAGATTCAAACCCTTTCGCGACTTGTTGTTCCACTTCGGGATCAAGCGCTGCTGTCGGCTCATCCATCACCAAAATATCCGGGGCCGCCAAAAACGCTCGGGCAAGGGCCACCCGCTGCCGTTCTCCAGCAGATAGCGCCATACCTCTTTCCCCAAGCAGGGTCGCACAGCCATCAGGCAACCGGTCCACAAACGTGTCTAGCCCTGCTGCACTAGCAGCCTTTAACACATCCTCATCAGAAGCTTCAGGACACGCATAGCGAATATTGTCCGCAAGCGATGCATAAAACACCGCCGGCTCCTGTTCGACTAACCCTATCCTGGATCTCAAATCCTCCAACTTCACCGTCCGCAAGTCATGACCGTCAAGCCTGACCGTGCCCGCATCAGGATCCAAGAGGCGAAGCAGTAAATCGGCCACAGTGCTCTTACCTCCTCCACTTGGGCCAACTATCGCAAGGCATGACCCGGGCTCCACATACAAAGAGACCCCATCAAGCACGGGCGGACCTCGTTCGAACGACACGCTAATATCCTCAAGCCGCACTTCACCACGGACCCTGGGTAGTGCAATAGGAGAAGCCACCTCCCTGACATCTGGAACAACGTCCAATATCTGGTGAACTCGCTCCAGCGAGACTCGCACTGTCGCCAGACTCGCGTAAAGACCCATCAAAGCCTGAACCGGTGCAAACAACCGCAATTGATACGCCATGAACGCCACAAGTGTTCCTAACGTCAAGGTGCCATCAATGACCCTTTGTCCTCCATAGAGAAACACGAAAGCAGTGCTGCCAGACAACACTAGACCGGGTAGTCCACCAGACATGTAAGTTGTCCACTGCATCGACATGAGCGCTTCAATAAAATGATCATTCCTTTGACGAAAACGATAAACCTCCCGTTGTTGCGCGTTGGCTATCACTACCAGCCTCACCGCTTGCAGTGTTTCAATCAAGAAACTACCGATAGCTGCACTCCGCTCACGCAGTGTTGCAACACGTCCTTCAAGTCGACGACGGTAGTGGACGAGGGCCCACACACTAATAGGAAGTAGCGCAATACCGCAAAGGAACAACCACAGGTCGAGATAGGCCAGCATAACGGCGGCGCCAACCAAAAACAGAGCATTTCCAACCCAAGCTAAGACCACCTCTGCAGCCACCCGCTGAATCTCACCAATATCATTGTTCAACCTCGACATGATGTCGCCGAAGCGGGTCCGAGCGTAGAATCTGGGCGATAGGTTCTGAAGGTGACGGTAGAGTGTCAAACGCATCTCAAAGAGAATCTCTGCCGATACTCGGGTATAACGCAGACCGCTAACAACGTTGAGACCAAACCCAAAAACCGTGATCGCGACAAATAGTGATACCACCTGCCTCAATCTGCTCGAATCAGCCCCCAAGATCGCACCATCAACCAGAGAGCGAGACAAAAGCGGAATCAGCAAGGACACAGCAGTCGACAGAAGGCTAAGCGTCAAGACCAAGGTCAACTGGCCCCAATAGGGTTTCAGATACGACAGGGCTCGGCGAAACTGAGGGTCTATCAACACTAACTTCCTGCCTCGTAGTCGAACACTCGAACGATGCCGGGAATTGTAACAGCCGTCTTAAAAAGGTTTTCTCGGGTTCGTACGGAGTCGTGTTGAAACTAAAGGTTTAGAATTGATTAACCCATCAACCTGACCCTAGGTCACTTAAGTTAGAGTAGGCTCATACAGCAATCAGTTCACCAGCACTGCCGACTCAGACACAATGCTTCCATGGCGAAATTTTTGTACGACGTTTTGATCATCGGCGGTGGTCCAGCTGGTTCAGCCGCTGCACGGTTGTTGGCTAGTTGGGGGCACTCGGTGCAGCTTCTCACAAAACCCCTAAAAGGGAGGCGGTTCCTCGGTGAGTCGCTCCCCCCAAGCTGTCAAAAACTCTTTGACCTCCTCGGTATCTCGGAGGCCCTCGGTCAAGCTGGCTTTCTCGCAAGTGCTGGCAACACGATTTGGTGGGGCGACCACCGCACTCGCACTGCTCACTTTGCTGATGCTACCAAGGGCTGGCAAGTGGAGCGCCGAGACTTCGACCGGTTACTACTCAAACTTGCAGCACAAGCCGGTTCCCAACTACAAACCGAAGCCCTTGTTCGCCGTGTCGAGCTCCCAACCACCGACACATCCCCGTTACAGCCAGAAGGCACAGTCCACTTCTTGACCAAGTCTGGGCCACAATCGAGCCATGCACGATTCATCCTCGACTGCTCCGGCCGCTCAGGCATCATTGCACGTCGCGGATTCCGCAATTACGAAAACAGCCGCACAACGGTAGGCCTCACAGCGGTATGGGAACAACCGAACGGATGGCCCCTAGAGAGCCAGACTCACACTTTGGTGGAAAGCTACGGAGATGGTTGGGCATGGTCGGTACCGGTCAGCAAGAGTCGACGCTACGTGACGTTCATGGTCGATCCACAGGCGACCAAACTCGACCAGCGACACGCCATCATGTCCTGCTATAACACCGAGCTTGCCAAAACCACTGCCCTACGTTCACTGCTCAATGGCGCACTTCGGGTCGCAGAGCCTTGGGGTTGTGACGCTTCCCTCTACAGCGCCCACAAATATGGCGTTCCAGGGGTCCTACTGGTCGGCGACGCGGCGTCATTCATAGATCCGCTTTCGTCCTACGGCGTGAAAAAAGCCTTAGCCTCAGCCTGGTTGGCGGCTGTCGTCACCCACACTTCACTAACTGATTCTTCACTTTCAACCGCAGCCCTTGGCATCTTCAATAAGCGAGAGGAGCAGATGCATGATGCACTGAGTCGGCAATCAGCTCAATTCTTTGCCGACGCGGCCAAGGAACACCTTCACCCGTTCTGGACTGGGAGATCGGCTCCTGACGGAGTCCTTCCGACACATGGCACACCAAACATGCCAGATGATGCCGAGTACCTCAAGCGTGACCCAACGGTCTTAGCCGCATTCGAAACTATTAAGCGAAGTCGCGAAATTCACCTGTCTCCAGGACCCTGCCTCCAGATAAAAAGATATCCCGCCATTACGACGCGACGTATCGTCATGGAGGACCGGCTGTCAGTTCCAAACTGGCCACCATCCGAACAGGGTCTACGGTTTCTTCGAGATGTCGATTTGGTTCGTTTGGTCGAACTAGCCCCGAAACATCGACAGGTCCCAGACCTCTACGAAACCTACAATCGACACTCTCCTCCGGTAAGCCTCCCGGATTTTCTGGGTGCTCTCTCTGTGCTATTAGCGAAGGGCGTACTAGAATGCCGATAAACGAGCACCATCCAAGTTCCCCCAACACCGACCGACAAGAAACGGCAGATTAGTTAGCAGCCCTCGAACCCGACCAAAGTCAGGGATAATGTAAGGTTGAAGCGGTGTGATTAGTATGCTAAAAAAAGGCGCACGACGGAGCTATGATATGTTTTGCCAGGATCCGCGCCACCTAATCATCTGGTCATCTTTTCTCGTTCTTGTGCTTATTGGTTCAAGTAGTGCTGCAGCTCAAACGGCTGAGAGTGACAGTTCCAAAGGCATTCCAATCGACAATGCCACGGTCAAGCAAGCGTGCAGTTCTTGTCATGTCGCCGATGAGAAAGGTCGCCTCTCCCGCATCTCCTTCCGCCGAACGACACCTGAAGGCTGGCAGCAAACCATCCGCCGCATGGTTACTCTCAATGGAGTAGACCTAGACCCTGAGACCGCTCGGGAAGTGGTGCGCTATCTGTCAAACACCCTCGGCCTCGCACCCGAGGAAGCATACCCAGCTGCCTACGAGGTTGAACGTAGGGCCGATGATCAGCCCTACAAAGACGCTGGCATTCAAGAAACATGCACCCAGTGTCACTCAATGGGACGCGTGCTGAACCAAAGGCGCACCAGCAAGGAATGGGCGCTCCTAATGGCAATGCACCGAGGCTATTACCCGTTCACAGATTTCCAAGCATTCCGACGTTCTGGGCCAGCAACTGACGAACCACAGCCGGTTGACCAAGCCATCAAACATCTCTCTGAGCATTTTCCGTTTCAAACATCTGAATGGGCAGCATGGTCTGCAACAATGCGCCCGGCACGGGTGGCCGGAACATGGCTGATACGAGGCCAGGCTCTTGGTTTAGGGCCCGTCTACGGAAGCTTTACCATCACCCCAGTACCCGACACAGAGGACGAGTTTACTACCGCAACGACCTACACGTATGCCCGCAACGGCCGCAGGGTAACCAGAACCGGCCAAGCAATTATCTACACAGGCTTCCAGTGGCGTGGTCGTTCCTCCGAAGACAACGGCAACACGCACCGAGAAGTGATGTTCGTGGATCGTGACTTACGGACCATGCGTGGCCGCTGGTTTACAGGATCCTATGATGAGGAAGGCATCGACATTACACTTGAACGAGCAGACAGCCAGCCCGTCATTGCTGGTGTGCACCCACTCGCATTGTCAACTGGCACGACTGAGACCCTTCGGCTTTATGGGTTGAACTTAACTGGGGAATCGCCCTCAAACTCCATCGACCTCGGTCCTGGAATCGAAATAATGGAAGTCCTGGGAAATAATGATGAGAGCTTCGACATACGAGTTCACGTTGACGCTGAGGCTTCCCATGGCTACAGAGACCTCTTTTTTGACAGGTCGAACATCTCCAATGCAATAGCCGTATATGACGAAGTAGACCGGATAACCGTGATGCCTTCCACCGGCATGGCGCGAGTTGGAGGCATTCGTTTCCCGAAACAGTATCAGCAGTTTGAAGCTCGAGCATATAACGATGGTCCAGACGGTGAATCGAATACAGCGGACGACCTCGATCTTGGTATCATCGATGCAAACTGGAGCATCGAAGAATACGCCGTTACGATTGGCGACGATGACACCCAATACGTGGGTAGCATTGACGGGAGCGGCCTATTCACCCCATCCCTCGACGGCCCTAACGTAGAACGCAGCGGTGAACGGAACAACATTGGGGACGTCTGGGTAACGGCAACCTACCCGGCTCAGACCATGAGCCGTAGCCAACTCCGTGCCCGTGGTCATCTAGTAGTGACTGTCCCTCTTTACCTGCGGTGGGATCCAACCGCCGTGGAGCAACCATGAACCAACTTGGACTCGGAGAATTCCACAGTTTTAATGCCGCAGGGCGCCAGTTCCTGTATCTGGTCCCAAGCGCCGCTATCTTTGCCCTTGACGAACCGGCACGAGCACTACTTGACGCACTAGTCTCCAGGCCCCGTAATCGCTCTGACCTTTTAACTGATGTCGCTCCTCTGTTTCCGGACACTGACCTAGACGCGACTTTACGTGAGTTGGAACAGGTACACGCAGTCCGCTTGATAGCTGAGTCCCAGGTCAAAACGCCCCCTCCTAATATCATCCCACTTACCCCGTTCCCGCTAAGCACAGCAGTTCTAAACGTTACGAACCAATGCAACCTCAGCTGCACCTATTGCTACGAGTACAGCGAGGATAAGATCGTCGACACCACCAACGGTTCTCAACCAAAATTCATGAGCGAAGAAACCGCACGCCAGAGTGTGGACCTATTGCTCCGAGAATCCGGCAACAATCCTGTGGTACATGTCAGTTTTTTCGGTGGAGAAACGTTGATGAATTACCCTGTTCTGAGACAAGTCGTTCCCTACGCTTGCGAACAGGCAGCCCAAATCGGCAAGCGTGTCGAGTTCAACCTGACTACCAATGCCACGTTACTTACCACTGAAATGATTGAATTCCTGGCCCTTCACGATATCTCGGTAACAGTATCAATCGATGGCCCTAAGGAAATGCAGAATCGGTTTCGCGTCTTTCATGACGGTGGCGGCACCTACGACGTTCTGCTCCCTCGAGTCAAAGAATTACTAAAACGCCACACCAGTCGTCCGATCGGGGCCCGCGTGACCTTGACATCAGAGGTCAGTGACGTCGTTGCCATCTACCGACACCTAACCGAGGAAATTGGCTTTCAGGAGGTCGGCTTCGCGCCCGTTACAACCTCCGTGGGTCGAGACTATGAGTTGGGTCAGTCTGGATTTGACCAGATGGTGGCCCAATTTAAGGCCTTGGCAGACGAGTTTCTCAAATCGGCTCTGATCGGACACCATCATGGGTTTTCAAACGTAAGCGAAACCCTGGAAGAAATTCACAAAGGCTTGAGTAAGGCTTACCCATGCGGCGCCGGGCTCGGGTTAGTAGGAGTAGCCACCGGTGGAGATATCGGCCTATGCCACCGCTTCGCCGGGTCAGACGAACACCGACTGGGAAGCGTAACGGACGGGATCGACCGCGAAGTCCAGAGCGCATTCCTCGATCGGCACCATATCGAAAATAAAACCGATTGCCACACGTGCTGGGCCCGCCCTCTATGTTCTGGTGGGTGCTACCATGAGGCCCACACTCGTTATGGTTCTAGCGAACACGCCAATCTGCACTACTGCGAGTGGATTCGTGAGTGGACCGATATTTGTTTGCACGTCTACGGGGAATTAGCCGAACGTAACCCGGAGTTTTTAAATCGCTTCAACTGAAACAGGCTGATCATGAAACATATTCAGGCGATAAATCGAAAGGCAACCCGAATGGAAAACTCGGTTGCCCAAACCCAAGACACCCAATCAACGACTGACGACGTAGTCGCCCTTCAAGACCAACAAGGCCCACCCCAACAACCGGAAGGCCCGCACATTCCCCTTGGGTGCTCGTTAGTCTTTTCGCCAGGGTGGGAAGTCGACCGAAACGGTGGCACAGCCGGTCTCTGCCAACCAGTAGAGCGAGACCTCTTCGACTGCCATCGGGGCTGTTTTTGGCCAGCACACGTCCCAGACCAACTCAACCACAGCCCAGATTGGACCAGTAAATGCGCTGCCGCTCAGAAAGACTGGCGCAAGGTTGATCTGATTTTCCCCTAGGCGTTCGCCACGGAGGCCTTGCCATGCGCACCCTTCTTCTCACGATCTCGATCGTAGTGACTAGTAGCGCCATCGCCCAGCCAGCTCCCGAACTGACCGGCGGCAATGGCACCATCTACGTAGGAGCTTTTCCAAGCCGCGTATTGGTTGTCGACGAAGCCACCGAGCAAGTCGTGGATGAGATCAGAATGGAGCTCGATGGCCCGCCGAGTGACATCTTGCTCTCGCAGGACAAGAACCGGCTCTATATGCGAGACAGGACATTCGAGCACATCGAGATTATCGACCTCCAGGATCGAACGACCCTTGACACTCTCACCCTCAGCGAAGGCAGCACAAAGGTGCGCATCCGTGACTTCGTGGTTTCCCCGGACGAAAGCTACGCAGTATTACTGCTCGACACGGCGACCAAGCAAATCGATCGATTCGAGATAGCTCCTCGAAAACTCGTTCAGCTTGACCTAACAACCCACGAAATTGTGCATGAAATCGCCTGGCCAGACGGTGAAGAGAGAGTCAGCGTGAACATGCTCTTCTCACCAGACGGCAACCTTCTATACCTGTTCGGGGACGAGATTTTAGCCTTGGAAACCGAATCCTTCACGGTCGCTAGCCGATGGCAGCTCTCTCGGATCGAAGAACCAAGCTTAGGTGGTTTCAACTTCCGCTTTCGTTCTGACCCGAATGAAGAACCGGGGTTTTACTCCGGGCTTTTTCGTGTACAGGACCCAGCACAAAATCGTCGCCTAATGGGTATCGCCCGCATCAACCTTGCAGAACTTGAAGTCGACTTCTACACTCTAGGACCTGATGAGCCATTGTCGTCCTTTGCACTCGCTCCAAGCCGTGAAAAGGCTTATGCCATATTAAGCCGGATCGGCCACTACGAATTCTGGACGTTCGATCTTGTCGGCCGTAGAGTCGAAAAACGGGAGCTTATCGATGGTCGCCCAAGAATGGCCTTCAATCCCAGCACCAACGGTCAGCTGCTCTATGTCCATCAGGCAGGTGCTACGATTGATATATACGAAGCAGCCACCTACCGCTACCTTCGCAGCATCCAGCTAGCTGGAGACATGACAAATGTCCTCGTCGTGGCAAACTAAATTCGGCCACCTGCCAATATCCCTACCCTAGGGAGCCAGCCTAACCCAGCACTACAAGTCCGGATGGGTTTGAGTCTAATTAACCGAGAAACATTGGAGCAATCTGTAAGACCAACGCAGGAACCAGTGTCACTGCAATAACGTCCATCATAATCCCATATCGGATCATGTCGGTGATGTTCACCCGACCGGTAGCGTAAACGACGGCGTTTGGGGGCGTCGAAACCGGCAAAGCATCTGCCACCGATGCCGACAGAGCGGCAGCCACCGAAGGAATAATCGGGTCCACGCCTGATGCCATTGCGATTGACATCACAATCGGAATAGCGATAGTCGTGGCAGCTGTGTTTGACATCGTCTCAGACAGCACCACCGTGAATAAAGCCGCGGCAAATGTCAACGTAGCAACTTCGTTGGTCGGTAGCAACCCGGTTATTCCTTCTCCAACGACCTGCGCTAAACCGGTTAATCCTGCGAGCGCACCAAGCGAGAGGCCACCACCAAACAACAGGATAGTGCCCCAATCGATCTGAGCTGCTTGTTTCCAAGTGATAGTGCTCCGCTCCGTCTTACTCAGCGGCAACAAGAACAGCAAAACAACCCCAGACATGGCCGCAACAGACTCTGGAACACTGGCCAAAACCGACACCGCGAACGGATGCTCACGGCCTAATACCAATGCAAGCAAACCCGGCCCCACCCACAACACAACAGTCAGACCAAACGCACACAAGGCATTGACCTCACCACGCCGCCATGGCCCCAACGACGCTTTTCGCTCGGCTATAATCTTGTCGGTACCAGGGATCTCGTCAACTCCGGTCTGTCCCACCCAATTTAGATAGACAAAAACGATCGCCAGTAGTATCAGCACGATCGGAACTGAGAACAACATCCATTGAACAAAGGTAATCCGCGTGTCGAGCTGGTCGCTGATCATCCCAACAGCAATCAAATTCGGTGGGGTCCCAACCGGCGTCGCCATCCCGCCTCTAGAACAGCAATAG
>DEAE01000002.1:621-87872 GCA_002347025.1 Acidobacteria bacterium UBA2990 | reverse complement strand
CCCCGCCTCTAGAACAGCAATAGGTGGTCATTAGCATCAACGAGGTTCCATATTTCTTGGGAATACTCGCCTCAGACTCCATAAATTTGATCAACGAGACCCCAATCGGCACCAGCAAAGCAGCTGTTGCTGTATTGCTCATCCAGGCCGACAGAAAAGCGGCTAGCAATCCATACGCGATCAAAATTCTGGTTGGCCTGGCCCCCACAAGCTTGAGAGACAATACGCCAAAAGCCACACGTTCATTGACGCGATGCACAAAAAGAGCATGCGAGAGGATAAAGCTACCGATGAAAAGAAAAATTGTAGGACTAGCAAACGGTCGGAAGGTCAATCCTGCCGGAGCCACCTGCAGCAGAATGGCTAAAGAGGGACCCAATAACGACGTTACTGCTAACGGTAGTGCCTCAGTGATCCAAAACACAATCACCAGAGACATGACAGCAGCGAGTCGATGAGCTTCTGGTGTTAACATCTCAAATGGCCAAGCCAACACCAATAAGAATGCTAACGGCCCAACAACAATCCCGACCCGCCGCCGTTGCTCATCAAACTGGCGCTCGGTTTCTGTTTTTACAGGCTGGTGAATTTGAGTGGTTGGATCTGGAGACATATGTGTGTCCATCTATTACTTGTCAAGTAACGGCCAAAGTCTCGCAACCAAGCTTTTGAGACCACCTCGGACGGCTGTGGAACGGCCCACTGGTGCCCATGATATCCTTGTTAGACGATTCTTGGGACTTTACTAGGAAGGTGTCTCGATGTATCAAACCGTGTTCGCATTTATCGGCACACTCGGTGTACCAGAGCTGGTCATCATATTTCTGATTCTGATGCTCATCTTTGGGGCCAACCGTCTCTCAGGCCTTGGCCGAGGTATGGGACAAGCCATACGAGGCTTCAAAGATGAAATGGGTGGGGACAAAGACAAGCCGACCGAGACAGAACCCCGACAACAGGACACCTGATCAGTCGCTCCGGAGGATAGTCCCAGTCAAACAACCAAAACCGCTGGATGCACCTGGTATTGGTGCATACCAACCCTTGCTTTGCGGTAGAAGTGCCTTTTCAGGGGGCGATTATCCTAATCGAGGCCCAACTCTCGAATGTCGGACACTAGGTCCTGACCAGCGGTCGACGGATTAACCTGCTTGTCAATCCTCAGGATTTTTCCGTCGGCACCAATGATAAAGGTCCAGCGGGACGGAAACCCACGTCCGGCTTTCACTACACCATAGGCCTCTGCGACTTCTCTGGTCGGATTACTCAAAATTGGAAAATCTGAATCAAGGGATTCGGCAAACTCCTTGTTAGTCTGGGGATCATCGACACTAATCATGAAATAGGCCATGTCAATGGCATGCAATTCGTCGCTGGATTCACGCAGCGACTTACATTGGGCCGTTCAACCACCAGTGAACGCTTTCGGGAACCAAGCCAGCACCACAGGAGTCCCTGCATAGTCGGACAAGCTGTGTGTCTTGCCATCACTCCCCGGTAGGCTGAACGGCGGCGCCACGTCACCGACTTTGAGTCCCTGAGCCGAAACTCCCGTGTTACCAAGCACGGCTGCCAAGACCATGAGACAAAACACAGCTAGCATCTTCATATCTCCCACTCCCTCACCGTAACACTCTCAAGCCACGCCCTACCATTGTTACAATAGCAGGGCCTAAACAACACTTGCAACGTAAAGCCATGAGCGGCAGTCAACCCTGGACCACACAATTGTCATTCCAACAAACTCAGCCCTAAAAAGGCGTAAGACGGCCGTTGGCAAGCTAAAACTGCCTGCCCACAGCAAAACAAGTGCAATAGTGTCGGCCTTTATTCATCCCTACTCTGTTTGAGGCAACGGTTCTAGCAGTCCGATATAGGGAAGGTGTCGGTAGCGCTCAGCGTAATCTAGACCGTAGCCTACGACAAACTGATTATCAATGGTGAACCCAACATAGTCGAGCTCTAGCGAAACCAGTCGTCTCGATGGCTTATTCAAGAGTGCCACTGTGCGCAACGAGCGAGGGTTCCGTTCACTGAGCTTTTCGAGCAGTCTGGACAAGGTCTGGCCAGTGTCCACTATATCTTCAACTACCAATACATCACGGCCTGTGATCTCCTCCTCAAGATCCTTGACCATTCTCGGAATATACTGCGAACATGTCTCGGACCCGTAGCTCTTCATAGCAACAAAATCGATGGTGGCTGGTCTCGCCAAGGCTCTCATCAAATCCACAAGGAAAACAAAACCACCTTTCAACACTGCAGCTAAGTGCAAAGAGCTTTCTGGGGCATAGTCGGCATTAATCTCCACGGCGAGCTCGCGAACCCGAGCGTGTAATTTGTCTGCTGAGAACAACTCTACTGGCTCTTGGCACTGTGGCATGGGTGCGTACCGTAGACCACGCAGCGGCTGGGGAAATCGTCGGACTGAGACACTCAAGCAAGTTATTCGCGCGGAGGGGTTCAAAAATGGTGGGCGCTAGTGGATTCGAACCACTGACCCCCGCCGTGTGAAGGCGATGCTCTACCACTGAGCCAAGCGCCCACTCCGATCGAGATTCCTATCTTACCTCACCCACTGACCTGACAGCTCATCTTCCAGACCTAGGACAATCAAAGGGGGATGCAACGGCCACAAAAATCGCCTAAGCACCTTTTTTCAGCAACTACAAACTACGTACGTTCTTCCTTGTCAACTACTTCATCTGTTCTTCGCCCTACCGTCTTGTGTAGGTCCGAAAATGCTGCACGAATGGCCTCCAGAAGAGTAGCGCCCTGTTTTATTGGCTCAACAATTAAACGCTGGGTAGCGTCAATTGTTTCTTCAACCCGTTGCACCAAGCGAGTCACTAGTAAATCCGCTCGCTCAACCTGTGTCGCACCTAATTTAGCCGCCCTAGTGATATCGCCACCGACTTTCTTCACCTGCTCAAGGAGCGGATCAATCTCCAGCTCCAAACGATTCAGGAGACCTTCTACACGCCTAGCCAGACGCGCTCCATAGATCAATATACCGATCTGTATGAGTGCCATTAGCCCTGTCGAAACCGCTATTACGGCCAATAACAACGTCGACCAATCATTCAAACCACAACCTCACCCATACTCGTTTCGACCAATCTTGTTCGGCAGGCTGATTCAAGCCGTTGACTCATTCCCGAGGATCTACAACCCATCATCTCACATTCCCGCTCACAACCGATTCTCTTCAACATAAAGCGAAGCCAGGACTTCGAAACTCGCGAATCTTGTCTCGCAATGTAGCTGCTCGATCAAATTCTAGATTCGCCGCCGCTTCACGCATTTCCGTTTCTAACACACGGATGTGAGCATCGAGTTCAGACTGACTCCCGAACGTCTTCTCTTTCTCTTCAACCACCGGAACTGTCACATAATCCCTTTCGTACACGCTGGACAAGGCACCATCTATATCTTTGACAATTGATTTCGGCGTCAGCCCGTGCTCGCTATTAAAGGCCTGCTGCAACACCCGTCGACGCTCCATCTCATCGAGGGCTCCTTGCATCGAGTCTGTAACTACATCCGCATACATGAATACCCGTCCATTGAGATTGCGTGCAGCACGACCAGATGTCTGGATGAGCGCCCCTGACGAGCGAAGAAAGCCCTCCTTGTCCGCATCCAAGATGGCAACCAGCGAAACCTCAGGCAGGTCGAGCCCCTCGCGGAGCAAATTGATACCTATGAGCACGTCGAATACACCTCGGCGCAGGTCCCGTAGAATCTGCATCCGTTCAAGCGTCTCGATCTCAGAATGCAGGTATCGTACCCGAACGCCAAGCTCTTGGTAGAACTGGCTAAGATCTTCAGCCATCCTTTTGGTAAGCGTCGTGATCAATATCCGCTCACCGCGAACAGCGCGGGATCGAATCTCATGTAATAAATCATCAACTTGTCCTTTTACAGGCCGGACCTCGACGATTGGATCAATCAAGCCAGTCGGACGGATAATTTGTTCCACTACAACACCTTCGCTGCTAGCCAACTCATAAGGGCCCGGAGTCGCTGACACGAACACCACCTGATTTAGCCGACTCTGCCACTCATCAAACGTCAAAGGACGGTTGTCAAGAGCTGACGGCAATCGAAACCCATGCTCGACAAGGGCTTCCTTTCGAGATCTGTCACCGTGATACATTCCACGAACTTGGGGAACAGTTTGGTGGCTTTCGTCGACGATTGTCAGGGCGTCATCAGGCAGGTAATCGAGAAGGGTGGTCGGAGGCTCGCCTGCAGCTCTACCTGATAAATGCCTCGAATAATTCTCAATTCCATGGCAGTACCCGATCTCTTTCATCATCTCAATATCGAACATTGTGCGTTCATGAAGTCTTTGAGCTTCGAATATCTTTCCTATTGACTCAAGATCACCACGCCGTTCTACTAATTCAGCCTTGATCCCTTCTACTGCCTGTAAAGTTCGAGACCTAGGAGTCACAAAGTGTGACGTCGGGAAAATGGTCACCTTGTCATGCCGGAGGCGTGTTTGCCCGGTCATCGGGTCGAAACTAGTAATCTCATCCACTTCATCTCCAAACAACTCTATTCGAAGCGCTACATTCTCATAAGACAGGTAGACCTCTATAGTGTCCCCACGAACACGGAATGTTCCACGTTCAAAATCTGAATCGTTCCGTTCATACTGAATCTCAACTAATTTTCGAAGGACCCAGTCTCGCTCGACTCGCTGTCCGCACTCAAGAGGCAGTAATAGTCCGTAATAGGCTTCTGGTGAACCCAGACCATAAATACAGGACACACTCGCAACAATGACCACATCACGACGTTCAAATAGAGACCGTGTCGCTGACAACCTCATCCGGTCGATCTCATCATTGATCGTTGCTTCTTTCTCAATGTAGGAATCTGTAGACGGGACATAGGCCTCTGGTTGGTAATAGTCGTAATAACTCACGAAATACTCAACAGCGTTGTGTGGGAAAAACCGCCGGAACTCAATGAATAGCTGAGCCGCCAATGTCTTGTTATGTACCATAACCAATGCTGGGCGACTAACCTTAGCAATGGTCTGTGCCATTGTGTAAGTCTTACCTGATCCAGTAACACCGAGGAGCACCTGGTGACGATCCCCCCTCAGCAAACCGTCGGTCAACTCTTCGATCGCCCGAGGCTGGTCACCTTTCGGCTCAAAATCACTAACCAGCTTAAATTCGTTGTTAGTACGAGGCACAGCGCAGTCCGATAGTTTTTGAATGAATCAGCTTCCACCACCTTTACCAAAGAACTCCCAGTGGGCACCAAACAGGGCGGTCGATGACTCTAGGCCGGGTCAAATATAAAATTCTGGTTTACTAACAGCTAGCCAAAATGTCGTCTACCGGAACCTATCCAAGGTAATCAGATCCCCTTTACTCAAGTAATATAATCATGGTCGAGGTCGTCCTCGGTATATCAACATGAACTGCTTGGCCATCTGTAACAGTGAGTCTGTCATCCATCTGTTGTCAGCAGCCCTCCAAGGATCTTTAAACATTGAATTTATAGTTAACAACGAAGCGTTGTCGAAAAAGCTGATTGCTGCCGGTGTTCTAGTTCATACCGGTGACACACACAAAATAGGGACCTACCTCAATGCCGATCTCGATCCAACCACCTGCGTACTTATCGAAGACCATCCACTTGTTAACACTCGGCGCACCATAAACACCATTCGCGATGCTGGAGGCAGCCTAATCTATTTGCTGGACGTGGGACACCCAGCCAGGACTCACACCAGACAACCACCCCAAGGCATCTGGAACACTTCACGTTTGTCATTAACCGACCGGTTGAGTGAGATTCTATGCACAGAACTAGAACGTTCGATTACACGATCGCGAGTCGAACAATACCAACGCCACATGGCCGATGCGGACAGGGTCTTAATAGTCTTGCACAACGAGCCAGACCCAGACGCACTGGCCAGCGGCCTCGCCCTTCGCACCCTTCTCCACCGAACTAAGACAACAGCCATAATTGGTACATTCCAAGCCCCTACCAGGCCAGAAAATCTCAGAATGACCAAAATCCTCGATATTCAGATCGAGACCCTGAGTCGGAAAGATATCAATAAATTCGATCGAATTGCCACAGTAGACGTACAACCACATTACTTCGGTGGGATTATGAGCAGTGTAGATCTTGTTATAGACCATCACCCCATCCGCAAAGGATATAACACTGCATTCAAGGATATTAGGCCAAAGTATGGCTCCACTTGCACCATCTTGACCGAACATCTTCGCTCCGTAAACGCCAAGATCTCCGAGCGCACCGCCACGGCGATGCTCTATGCAATCAAATCAGACACACTATTCCTGTCACGTGAGACCAACGCTCCAGACCTTGAGGCTTTTCGGTTTCTGTACCCACTGGCTAACACCGCACTCATCGGAAAGATAGAAGGCGCTAGAACAAACCTCGAGCGATTGTCCTACATCGCGCAGAGCGCCAGAACCAAAACAGTGGATGCTCCGTTATACACGAGTCATCTAGGATTACTTCCCCGGGAAGATCTCATCCCCTATGTCGCCGATTTTCTTCTTCAAGTCGAAGAAATCTCATGGGTGGTCGTATCAGGAATACTGAATAACAACCTTATTATTTCAGTCAGAAATCTTGATCCCACGGCGCATGCAGGTGAATTCGTGAACGACTATTTCAGCGACATCGGCAACGCCGGTGGCCATCTTTCGATGGCTAAAGCGATCACTCCAGTCACAAGATTCGAAGAGAAGTTTGGTGCAAGTGAACCAAACAATATTCACGCCGTCACTCACAGGCTCTCCAAGCAATTCCTTCAAACACGCTCTGGTATCGAGACTGCCCCTGGCTAGCTAACTAGCCAGGCAACTGAAATCAGTGTGGTAGCTCTGCTGCTTCCCACGTAGTTAGGTACTTGAAGACCGCGATTTAGACCCCGGGGATATTCGCTCACCGCTAGCACCAACTACCGGCCCCACAAACTGGCGGTGACCGTCACTATAGCCACATTCTACAAGCTCAGATAATGACCACAGCCGATCAGACCGTTCGTCATAGCAACCAGCAAAATCGAAAGGTCCCAGCGGATTGTAAACCGGTCGAATCTCGAAAACAGCCTTAAACAAACCGGACCTACCAGCAACAGCATCTCTCAACCCAGCCAATTCGAGTGAAGCCAACGACTCGCCAAGCAAACCACGACCATCTCGGCGACTAGTAGCAAGCTCATGAGGACCGGCAGGCCCAGGCAACCCAGAAACAATGACAACTTGTTCGGCACCGGCCTCAGATACCTCATCGAGGAGCCTACCGACCGCATCCGGTCTGTCACACATACGGTGGGTTTCGCCGCGCCAGCCACTGGCCGTTGCAAAGTGGACAAGCCAAGGGTCTGTCGCCACAGGCAAACTGAGCGCCGCCGCGACGGCGTCGAAGCCGTGCCGCCCAGCACGTCCTCCTAGGTCTAATGCCTCGAGGTGTCGGTCACTGCCAGCTCGACGACTGAAAAACCTTCGCCGGTATGGCTCAGATAAGATCCCGAAAACCAAGTCCCGACGACCATCCAAATCATGTGCAGCAATCAACAATTCCCGAAATCCTGGCTGACCGAGATTTTCAGATAACAGACGGGTGTAACGACGTCCCAAATCTTCAGGTCCAGGTTGAGCAATAGCAGTTGCACCACGCATCAACTTCCACAGACCATCACTAAACCAGCGACGCACCACACTTGCATCAAGTGGTGCACCGAGCAGCAGCCACCAGAACGCACCCCGCGACCGGCGTCTCGGCCTGTGCTTAAACCAAGCTCCCACTGCTGTACAAACTAACCCCGTAAACAAAAACGACAGTGCTAACACCACCACTCGAGGCAACCAGATAGGCAGTGCCTCAGTGGCGAACACCTGCTGAACCAACAAGCCAAACCCGTCTGTCAGACCAACATCATCTCCAAGCCCAACAACACGAAGAAGATATGCGACGGGGTAAACAAACGCCGCGAGCACGACCACGACGAGCGGCAGTAGCAGCGTCAATAACGTGAGGCCAAGAATTGAGAACGCTGCACGAAGCGGCCTTCGCCAGCCATAAAGCCTGAGCCTAGTACTAGCCGACCAAACTCCAGACCGCTCCCATAGGTGAGCAGCACCATCAACTGCCGCAAACAATGCACCAACCGCTCCAATGCCACGGCCAGCAACAAGGTCTACCTTCACACCGGCCTCATGAAGAGCCCTCAATACCCCGGCGTGATAAGCCCCAGCTGTTCCGGTACCAGTCAGCACCAACGCTGTCCGCCTGTGGGGAGAATAGCCTGTTTCCGATCCGGCTGGAACCGTCGAGATTGGCGCCTCAGGAGTGCGTGTCATGAATCAGCCACCAAACTGAAGCAGAGTGATCGGTCACTTTCCGTGGATAGTAATGAGCTTTACGAGTTCAAACTCACGTAGGCCGCTTGGAGTAGGCACAGATACCTCATCCCCCTCTTCTTTCCCCATCAAAGCCCGACCGATCGGTGAAGATGTAGAAATCCATCCCTTCGTTGGTTCGGCATCCTCTGGCATGACTAATCGATAGACTACCTCGTCGCCGCCCACCTCTTGGAGATGCACTGTAGAACCGAAAGCCGCACGGTCATCCGGAATCCGGTCTAAGTTGATCATTGCCAGCTCTGACACCCTCTTATGAAGCATCGCTAGCCTCGCCTGCACGAGTCCCTGCCGTTCCTTTGCGGCCTGATATTCAGCATTTTCGCGCAGGTCTCCCAATTCACGAGCGATCTTGATCTCCTTCGGCAACTCGCTGTTCAGTTCCCGTTCGAGAGCTTGAATCTCGTTTTCGAACCGCTTAAGCAACTCGTCTTTCATTTCTACAAGACCAATGAAAAAGCCATTATGGTGAACCTTGCCTCCCTCAATACCTTAGAATTTCCTACCAATTTTACTTAGCAATGAGGTGATGCACACCAGAAATCCGTACTCTTACAAATCGCGTTTACCTAGTGTCTGCCGAGGTGGACCTGAGGCTTACGGTCCACCATGCCGATGGCTAAAGATAGCACATCTGTTATGCTCATCCTGACATAAGACAGAAACACCGTAAGACAGGACCTCGCTACCTTCATACCGCTACCACAAGCCTGATGGCCCTAGGGGGACAGCGTGGAACCTATCACCAGCCGCCGCAACCCAATCGTCACAAGGTTCCGCAAAGCCTCTGGGCCAAGGGCGACAAGCGACTTAACGATCGTTCTGGAAGGCCCCACCCTAATTGCGGACGCCTTCAGCGCTGGTGTTCCTCTTGAATTGGTGGCGATCAGCACCTCGCTGGTCCAAGACGGGCCGGCGGCTGAACTGATCGCCCAACTGAAATTTTCGACTCAACTCATACCTGTCTCACCAATTGTTATGGACGCAATTAGTCCTGTCCCTAGCCCAAGTGGCTTAATCGCTCTTGCCACAACACGTCCGGTTCACATCGAAGATATGCTGGCAAGCTCGCATCCTTTCGTGGTTGGTTTAGACGGTGTGCAAGACCCAGGTAATACCGGAGCTGTTATTCGCACTGTCGAAGCTGGAGGAGCATCTGGGGTCGTCACAATCGGCGGAGCTGACCCATACAGCTGGAAGGCTTTACGGGGCTCAATGGGTAGCATCTTCAGAATCCCAGTAACTCGCGTCATCAACCGTCAACCTATTATCCACGAGGCGACTAAACGCGGATGGAAAATCATCGCTACGGCACCCAATGGTGGCACATGTATGACCGAAACCGATCTCAAAGAACCCTGTTTGCTTTTACTTGGAAGTGAAGGCCAGGGATTGAACGAAGACACCATCAATGCTGCACACGAGGTAATCTCAATCCCGATGCGTGAACCGGTTGAATCCCTAAATCTTGCTGTTACAGCAGCCCTTGTCATCTATGAAGCTGCCAGACAGCGCTGTGCCTCAACTGCAGGAACGGCCAGTCTGGCTCGCCATCTCAAACAGCTATCATGATTCCGGAATCTCTATTCGACGACATCCCCGAGGCGCCACGATCACTAAATGCACCACTCGCCGATCGAATGCGACCTGCAACCTTCGACGAAATCATCGGTCAGGACGATCTTCTGGGTCGAGGCCGCCCGCTTCGTCAAGCAATCGAACGCGACGCACTTAGCTCGATTATTCTGTGGGGGCCACCAGGCTGTGGCAAGACAACATTAGCTCGACTAATTGCCGCCGAAACCACAGCTCATTTTGTAGCCTTCAGCGCCGTCCTATCCAGCATCAAGGAAATCCGCACAGTAATGGCGGCAGCAGAGCAAGCCAAACGTCAATACCACCGGCGCACTATCCTCTTCATCGACGAGATCCATAGATTCAATAAAGCTCAGCAAGACGCCTTTCTTCCGCGAGTCGAGACTGGCGATATCGTGCTGATAGGTGCCACCACAGAAAATCCTTCCTTTGAGGTCAACAGTGCCCTATTGTCTCGGTCGCATGTTTACATGCTGAACCCCCTAACACCACCAGCAATCACCGCCCTCCTTGAACGAGCCATACATGACAAAAGTAGAGGACTAGGTGACAAAATGATCGAGGTAGATCATGAAGCACTAACAGCTATTTCTCGACAAGCCAGTGGAGACGCTCGAGTAGCTCTTAATTTGCTCGAACTTAGCGCAACCGCCGCCCTAGCCAAGGCTAGCGAATCGAGTCAAACGAACAATGCTCGTCTCGATCTCGAACTCGCCTCGGCCGTTATGCAACGACGGACACTGCGCTACGATAAAAATGGTGAAGAGCACTTTAACTTAATTTCAGCACTGCACAAGTCAATGCGCAACAGCGACCCTGATGCCGCTGTCTACTGGTTGGCACGCATGCTGGAAGCGGGTGAAGACCCGCTCTACATAGCTCGTCGACTGGTCAGATTCGCATCTGAGGATATCGGTAATGCCGACCCCGCAGCATTGCCTTTGGCTGTTGCCGTCAAGGACGCGGTGCACTTCATCGGAATGCCAGAAGGCAACACCGCCTTAGCACAAGCAGCTACCTACCTAGCCACCGCGCCGAAAAGCAATGCTGTTTACGTAGCATACAAAGAGGCAGCCGCAGACGCTCACCGTGAAGTGTCAGAACCAGTCCCTCTTCACCTTCGAAACGCCCCCACAGATTTGATGAAACAGTTCGACTACGGAAAGGGGTACAGATACGCTCACGACGAACCGTCAGGCGTTGCAACCATGCCCTGCCTGCCCCCCACACTCCGCACTCGACAATACTATGTACCGACCTCACGTGGCTTTGAGAAGGAACTAGGTCAGCGCCTTAACGCATGGCGACAGGTCAAATCTAGACAGCAGACCGATGCTGACTCAGGAACCGACAGAAAATCTAAGTCACCTCTAGATGACACGACTCCGGACAACCAAGGTTGAAAGATGAGCATCCTCTACTATGTCGGCCGCGGCCTTCAGTTACTTGGCATGGCCGCATTACTTGAATCGATTCTCATAGCGGGACCACTTGGACCAAGTCCACGCATTTTCGGATTTGGGGTCGCAGTCTTCCTGGTCGGATATATGCTGGTCAAACGGGCTATCGATTAGCCACAACGCATGTTTCCGCTTCCATTCGCTCTTGATCAACCCCTGTTTTATATTCGGTCGAAGTGCTTTTCCAACTGCCGACGGGAAAGCCGAAGCACCACTGGGCGACCATGAGGACAGACCGATGAGTGCGCCGTTCGCCCCAACTCGTCAAGGATGTATACCATCTTATCCCTAGTCAGTCGGTCGTTCGCCTTAACTGCCGCGTGACAGGCCGTGGTCGCAGCAATTTGCCTCAAAACATCGTCAACGGCGCTACCTTGGTCTAGACCATCCAAGTCCTGCGCTAGCTCCCTGATCGCGGTTTCGCAGACAGCCTGCGGCACCAGCACTGGAAGGGCTGAGACCCTCACGCTATCACCGCCAAACTCTCCCAACTCGAACCCCAGCCTCGAAAGGGCCGAGTCCCTCGCAGTCAACGCCAACCTTTCACCAGGAGGCAATTCCAGTACCATCGGTGCTAACAATCGTTGGCTCTCCAGGCTACCCTCGGTCAACCGCTCCATCATCTGCTCATACAGGACACGCTCGTGAGCTACATGCTGATCGATGATGGCGATTCCTTCATCGTCAATCGCAACAATGAACGTATTGCGAAACTGACCGAGCGGAATTAATTGACTGTTTGAAGAAAACGGCGAAGCCTCAACAGCTGCCTGAGATAACTCAGGCACCAAGCCGCTCTGTATAGACTCACCCGCATCCCGCAAGGCCACCTGCAGGACCTTCTGAGCACTGTGTTTACTGTCTCGTGAATAGACTGATGATCCCTCTGGGATCTGGCTAAAACCTTGCCTTTGTACTCCATTCTGCCCTCCAAGGGTCAATTCCGGTGCAGTCTCCTTTCCCAGTGCTTCCCCAAGAGCCCGTCGCAACACCTCGTGAACTAATGACTGCTCAAGAAACCGGACCTCCGCTTTTCCAGGATGGACATTCACGTCAACACGATCTGGAGGCAAATCCAGAAAGAGATGAACTTCAGGGGTCCGCTCCTTATTAGTCGCAGAATCGTAGGCGTGCCGAATCGCATGAATTATGGTTCGGTCCTTTACGGCACGCCCATTTACAAAAACATTCTGTGGACCTCGGCGCACACTCGTTCCCATAGCAGCAAGACCCGTCGCGAAACCACTAATACGCACACCGGCAGCCGTCTTATCTACCTGCACTAGATTGCTCCGGTCGCCGTATAACTGAAACAGCCGTTCTGAGAGACTACGGGCTGGCGGACATTGCAGAAGCTGCCTAGTACCACTAACCAAACCAAACCCGACCTTGTGATGCCCCAACGCCAACTGTGTTACCAATTTAGAGATCTGTGCTGTCTCAGCTCCGTCAGATTTGAGAAATTTTCGACGTGCCGGCACATTGTAGAAGAGATCCGTCACTTCAACAGTCGTTCCTTCTGAAGCGCCGACCTCGTAGTTTTCAATAATAGCGCCACCAGATACCTTAATTTCGCAGCCACGCCGGTCTCCGCGCAACCTTGTACGTAGCGATAGGTGCGATACTGATGCGATGCTCGGCAACGCTTCACCCCTAAAACCCAAAGATTCTATGGCAGCCAAATCCTCAAGCCGCTTGATCTTGCTAGTAGCATGCCTCTCCAGTGAAAGAAGCGCCTCCTCCAATGTCATTCCTTCACCGTCATCTTCAACTCGGACCAGACGTTTACCCCCGAGCTCAACCGTCACTAATACCCGTGTCGCTCCAGCATCTAAAGCATTTTCAACCAACTCCTTAACAACAGAAGCCGGTCTTTCAACAACCTCACCAGCCGCGATTTGATTAGCTAATTCAGTTGGCAACTTTGTGATTCGTATCGGTGTTTGCTTACGCGGGACAGACATAGTCGACACCCTCACCGAGCTGTGCGATGCCCAGTCCAGCCGCTAGGGCCAGCACCGCTTCGTTTTGGGACTGACGCTCGATTCAGTTACTTCTGTTTCACAAGCTCAGACACATCAGCCAACTTCAACACAAGTTCTTCGAGCCGCTTCAGGAGTACCAGACGGCGACGCCGCAGGAAGGGATTGTCCACCATCACCAACACTTCAGTAAAAAACCGATCCACCGCTGGTCCGAACCCAGCCGCTTCAGCAAAGGCAAGACGATAGTCGACTCCCGCATCCAAGACAGCCTCAATCTTTGGGCGCCGTCGGTCCAGCTCCTCGATTAGATGCGCCTCTGCCGACTCCAACGGTTCATCCGATATCTCAGTTTCTCCAGACTCAACCGAACCGAACTCCTCTTCCGGCAACTCCTTTGCAATATTTCTCACACGCTTAAACAGGCCGGCAAGCTGCAAGAAATCAGCAGAGCTAGTGAACTCCGGCAAAACTTCAAGCTTCCGCCTAACATCGAGTGGCCTGATTTGCCGCCAAGATGGAAGTGGCTGTGTGACTGCACGCACATTGCGAACATTATGGCCACGTTGCTCAAGTACAAAACGCAGCCGGTCTAACAGGAATGGATACAAGCGATCAATTATCTCTTGAGACAGCGATACCTCATAAACCGACTCCGCAGCCGACACAAGACTCCCCAGCTCTGGCCTAGCTTTCAACCCTACAAGTTCGGGTAGGTCAACCAGAATCCGGAAGAAGCCGTGGGCCTGACGCCGTAATCCGAAAGGATCTCTGGCACCTCGTGGTTTTTCTCCTGCGTGAAACAAGCCAACAAGCGTGTCAAGCTTGTCGGCTATCGATGTCGCCGCCCAACAACCCCTAGCTTCTCCAAGATCACTTGGCTGAGGCGCCGCTTCGACGCTCACACCAATAGGCAGGTAATGTAAATAAACAGACCGCCAGACAGCTTCACATTCACCATCTTCACGGGCATAAATGCCACCCATCACTCCCTGTAATTCTGGGAACTCGCCTACCATATCGGTAGTAAGGTCCGCCTTCGCCAGCAGCGCAGCGCGAGATGCATTTTTCGCAAGCTCCACCCTGCCTAAAGCCTCCCTAGCTACCAGACCAGCAAGCTGCTCAATCCGTCTAGCCTTTAACAAGTAGCTTCCTAATTTTGCATGAAACACCAATGTATCCAGACGATCCAGTCGCGAACTCAACGCGGCGCTGCGATCGGCTTCCCAAAAAAACCTGGCATCACGCAGCCGGGCAACCAGCACTCGCTCAGAGTTTCGAGCAATAGCGCTTACGTTATCCCTCGGAGTATTGGTCACTGCCAGAAAGTGCTCCGTGAGATCGGCCTGTTTGTTGATAACCGGAAAATAGTGCTGATGATGAATCATCGTTGTCTTCAACACTTCCTCTGGCAGCGCTAGGAATTCCTTTGGGAAGCTTCCCGTTACCACAGACGGGTATTCAACTAGGTCTGGCACTTCATCGAGCAGTGTCGATTCGCCAGTTTCTGTAGCCACCACACCATTCACTCGTTCAGCATTGGCCTTAAGTTCACTTTCGATTCGGGATCGACGTTTTTCTCGAGACAAAAGAACGTAGTTCTGCGAGAGAGCCTTCTCATACTCTAAAAATGATTTCACCCGAACTGGTCGTCCTGGTTTCCCATCTACTCCAAAAAACCTATGCCCGTACGTTAACGAACCTGCCCTCACAGGAGCCACTCCACGGGACAGTGCCAGACCTGATCGCTCGATCACGAACGGGACAACACGCCCACCAAATAAGAACAATAGCCAGCGAATGGGTCGACCGAACAGGAATTCGCCGCGACCATCATTCAACCGCGCATCCCAATTCATCTGTTTCTTGAAAGTTAAACCACGAAGTGTCTCGGCAAGCACACCCGCTAACACCTTCCGTGCTGCCGCCCCGCGCTGCTTTTGACGACAAGATAGATACACGCCTTTAGATGTTTGAACCTGCACTAACTGGCCAACAGCAACGCCGTGCTTGCGTGCAAATCCAAGTGCTGCAGGCGTCGGCTGTCCGGTGGCATCAAAGGCTGCCTGGACAGACGGGCCAGTGGCTGTTTGCTCTAGATCTTCCTGCCGCTCAGCTAATCGCGCTACGTGAACGACCAGCCGCCTCGGGGTAGCAAACGATTCGGGTTCAGTCTGGAAACCAAGCCGTGCTTCCTTCAAGTGAATACCTATACATGTCCTCAATTGTTCACTTAATGGCGGCACCCAACTAGCCGGCAACTCCTCACACCCGATCTCAAGAAGCAATTCTTTGTACATGACGTTCTTAGGAGTCAGCTCAGCCTTGGGAGACCCCAGGAACCTCCTTGTCTAAGCCAATCAGGTGCGCCCCGGCTATTGCCACGGCCAACTCACGCACTTTTAGAATGTAAGCTGCACGTTCCGTCACACCGATACCACCGCTTGCATCTAGGATATTGAAAGCATGTGAACACTTGAGGCACATATCTAGGGCTGGCAGAACTAGCTTTGAACGAATTAGAGTCTTAGCCATGTGGTGATATTGATCAAATAAGGTTCGATGGTAGGCCGAGAATTCAGACTCAGGCATATCGACCATCCCGAAGGAATATTTGGTCTGCTCCACCTCTTCCTGATGGCGAACCGTTCGATACTTCACAGCAGCCGACCACTGGAGGTCGTAGACATCGTCCACACCCTGCAGATGCATTGCAATTCGCTCAAGTCCATATGTCAACTCAACTGAAATTGGCGCCAAATCGATGCCGCCTGCCTGCTGGAAATAAGTAAATTGCGTTATCTCCATCCCATCGAGAAGCACCTGCCACCCAATCCCCCATGCCCCAAGCGTAGGAGATTCCCAGTTATCTTCTTCAAAGCGGACATCGTGCTTAGCAGGATCAATGCCGCAGGCTCGAAGACTATCAAGGTAGAGCCCTTGAACCGCATCCGGCGAGGGTTTCAAAATCACCTGAAATTGATGATGCTTGAAGAGGCGGTTGGGATTCTCACCGAATCGCCCATCAGCCGGACGCCTCGACGGCTGAACATAAGCCACCCTCCATTGCTGAGGACCGAGAACTCGCAAGAAAGTCTCTGGATGCATTGTGCCGGCACCCACCTCAACATCTAGCGGTTGTTGAATCAAGCAACCCCGAACTGCCCAAAAACGCGATAAAGAAGTGATCAAATCTTGCAGAGTCACCCTGACCCTCTCTCGAAATATCTGACGTAAAACGACGCCAGAGCACTATGATTCACGCGACATAGCTCGCAGTATCTTCGAAGCTTTCAACTCCTTCTCCAAGTGGCTAGTAATCAATTGCTGGTGGGCGGATTCGAGTTGCAGTCCGGCTCCTATGGACAACCCGATCCGGGAAAGGCCCTCTGGAGGAACTCCAGCCGCGTCACGGAGAAACCGGAGAGCCTCCGCAGACAACAGCACCCCCCTCTTATCTGCACAAGCCAAGCAACTAAACCCACCGTTCCCAGGATCAAGACGACCACCACCCTTCGACTTCTGCCCACAACGTTGGCACAACAGCAGCGGCGGGTACACTCCCTGTAATCGAAGAACCCAATATTCGAAATATCGTGCTAAACGTTCAACGGGAACTTCCGCAGCCAAGGCATCCACCACGGCAGCTCCAAGACGAAACAATGTCGCATTCGGGTCAGCATCCGGTGAGCACTCGTCAAGAAGTTCAGCGAAGTATTCGACGTAACCGAGCGAGACGCCATTCCTCATCCTCATGGGAGACTGAACTGGATCGGCATAGTTCAGTCGAACCAAGTCACGACTTTCACGCTCGTAGTAGGCGAGCCTTACCACCGTAAGAGGCTCCAACCCTCCTACAAATCGAGACCGAAGGCGCCGTGCTCCATTAGCCACACCACGTTTCTTCCCTTTATCACGTGTCAAGAACACGACGATACGGTCCGCTTCACCGAGCTGGTAGGTACGCAATATTAGCGCGTCTGTCGTATAAAGTGGCATCGAGACGAATAACGTCGAACACCCTCAAGAAGCCCCATTGTAGCCTGTGTTAGGCATCTGGCGAATCAACGATAGACACCCAAGCACCGCGACCACAAATGATCTAGCCAGAACCACATCAGGCAGCTTGATTCAGATAGTCCAGAAACAGAGTAGCCAACCCTAGAAAAGCGAAAAACCCAAAAACGTCGGTCAGAGTAGTTATAAACACTGCCGAAGCCAGTGCCGGATCCACCTTCATTGCCCGAAGAGCAATCGGAATTAATGTAGCCGCCACGGCCGCCACCAATATATTGATAACCATGGCCAGCGCCAGAATGAGACCGAGAAAGATACTACCTGACAGGGGCCAAGCTACCAATGCTCCGACCACTCCCAAAACTATTCCGTTACCCAGTCCAACAATGGCCTCCTTCAAAAGCGCCCTACGGGAGTTGGCCCAAGTCAATTCATCCAAGGCAATTCCTCTCACAATGACTGTCAATGTCTGAGTTGCCGCATTACCTCCCATACTCGCAACAATCGTCATCAACACGGCCAACACTACAACCTGGTCAATGGTGCCCTGAAACGCCCGAACCACAAAGGCGGCCAACGTAGCGGTAACCAAGTTCATAGCAAGCCAAGGCAGCCGCTTGCGAGCCGACTCTCGAGCCGGAGTGAAAACATGTTCGTCCCCACTAACTCCAGCCAATCGATAGATATCTTCAGTAGCCTCATCCTTAATGATGTCGATAACATCATCGACGGTGATGATTCCCACCAATTTGTTAGCTTCGTCGACCGCTGGTATAGCTAATAAATTGTAGTTAGCAACCTTTTGAGCCACCTCTTCTTGGTCAGTATCGACCCTTGCAGTGATTAGATCGGTAGTCATAATCCTCTGCAATGGTGTTTCCGGGGCAACCAGCAAAAGGCGCCGAAGCGACACCACGCCAACCAAGTGGCGACGCTCATCGACAACATAGAGGTAGAACACCATCTCTACCTCGCGGGACCCCTGCAGTGCCTGGATTGCCTCTCCGGCCGTAAGGTCTTCCGACAAAGCGAAGACCGTCGGGTTCATAATCCGGCCAGCTGTCTGTTCAGAGTACTCAAGCAGGTTTTCAACCTCCCCAGATTCCTGAGGTCTCATTCGCTCAAGCACAGCTTCAGACAGACCATCTGGCAGCTCGTCAATCAAGGCTGCCGCGTCATCAGATGGCAACTCATTCAGCCACAAAGCAATACGCTCTGGAGGATAGCCCTCGAGCAGATCGGCACCAGGTTCGGCACCATATTCAATCAATGCTTCCATTGCGAGACGACTGTTATGATCTAAAAGAAGTCCCAACGCTCCGCGACAATCGCTGTCAGGGAGTTGATTCAGGACATCAGCAAGGTCAGCTGGGTGCTGCTTTTGAAGAAGGTTGAGCAGGTTAGCAGACGCACCGATACGCAACAGTCGTTTGACTGAATCTAGCACCACATCTAATCGGCGCTGGGGAGACATCGTTCGCTCGTCGAAGCAAGAGCGCGCAGAAGCGCGGTAGGTCAGGGTTTTCTATTGATTCCAGAATCTGAACCAAACGTTCCCAGTCTAACATAATGAGCTAAGCCCTTCTCCTCCATTTAAGCTTATTACCATCTGATCTACCCTCTAGTCCGTCCTGCTAGACGCCCGCGCCACACCAGCCTCATCAAGGATGCGATCATTCTCCCGCCAGTCAGCACGAACCTTAACGTGTAAATCCAGGTAAACTGATGTTCCGAAGAATTCCTCAAGTTCTCGCCTAGCTTCGGTCCCAATCCGCTTGACCATAGCTCCTCCTGGCCCAACAACGATCGGTTTTTGAGAGCGTCGCTCTACAAGAATAGAGCAATAAAGTTGAAGGCAGGATGGCTCACTTTCGTCGTCAAAACGGTCCACAACAACAGCTGTTGTGAAAGGCAACTCTGCATGAGTATGTCGAAGAACCTTTTCCCGAACCGTTTCGGCTGCCAGCACTCGCTCTGACTGATCGGTCAGAAATTCCTCAGGATAGAGTGGCTCACCTTCTGGAAGGTGGTCGATGATCTCACGTTCCAAAATCTCAACCCCATCACCGGTGTAGGCCGACAGTGGAACAATCGATTCAAACTCCCGCTGGCGGCGATACCAATCAATAATAGGAAGCAGTCGCGATTTGGTAATCAGATCAACCTTATTAAGAACCAAGATAACCGGAACCGGTGCTGACTCGAGGAACTCAAGCACAAAGCGGTCGCCTGAACCAAGACCATCGGTAGCATCACGGACAAGTCCAATCAAATCTACCCCATTCATCGATTCGGCCGCCACGTCCACCATCCTCACATTCATCCTATGTAGTGGTCGATGAATTCCTGGAGTATCCACAAACACAACTTGCGCTTCAGACACTCCACGATAGTTTCGCACCGCGAGGATTCTATTCCTCGTTGTCTGAGGTTTATCTGAGACTATAGCCAATTTCGTGCCAACTACACGGTTCACCAAAGTAGACTTTCCAGCATTGGGACGACCGATAAACGAAACAAGGCCAGCCTTCATTCCTGAACCTCAAACGCCACTAAAGCTTGGATCGTGAACATGCACTTTTCGTATCTGCCTGGCTTCAACCTCTAGCATTTCGACCGATAGGCCGTCGACTTCAATAATCTCGACACACTCCAGCAACAAACCCAACCTGGTCAACAGGCGACCTCCAATTAGCTCGAATCCATCGGAATTGACCGAAACCGGAAAACGACCTAAATGCGTCATGCTAGGCTGACCACCTCACCAAACACACAACCTATAACTCCACCTAAATCGCTACACATCCAAGCAGCGTAAAGAACCACAAGATCATAGAGCTACAGCACCAACACCTTCACCACCTAAGCTTCTAGAAGCCGACTATGCCTCCCTATGACACCGGGGGTAGTAGCTCACGTGAACTACAGCAACACGACACCGTAGACCCTGAAAGCTAGCATGAGACAAGCACCAATTACTGACAATTTCAATCTCTAGACAGGCAACCCGCCACGTTTCTGCAATCGGCGTTCCAACCTTCGCATCTCGCCATCATCACATTCATGGTCGTATCCGAGCAGGTGCAACAATCCATGCAAGGCCAAACGACGCCATTCCTGCTGCTCAGTCAGACCATTCACGCGGGCCTGACGACTAGCCTTACCTCGGGCGATAACAATATCTCCTAGAAATGAATTTCTCTCTAACGAGAGGTGCTCCCCTACCGAACCAACTGAAAAAGAGAGCACGTCAGTAACTCGGTCGAGCGTCCGAAATTGCCGATTCAGATCTCTCATCTTACGGTCACAGACAAGGGCTACAACCACCAACCCTGTCGCCGATGAAGGGGCAACTTGGCATAGCCAGCCTGCCAATCCTCCATCCCGTCGAGTCCGGCCACGCCCATCAGTCACCGAGACATGGAGCTCTCGCTGGGATGCTTTCAAACGACAGAATTCATGGCTATCACTCATGAATCCTTCAGGCGGATAACTGACATTGAATCCCTGGACAAATCTCCAGGAACAGAACCTTCATAGGCCTGAATTATGCGTCGAACTAATGGGTGCCTAACAACGTCACGATCTTGGAAACGCGTAAACGCTATTTCAGTAACGTGCTCTAGGACATGCGGCGCTTCGACAAGGCCAGAGATTTTCCCAGTCGGCAGATCAATCTGCGTGATATCTCCGGTTATCACAGTCTTGGAACCGAATCCGAGTCTTGTCAAAAACATCTTCATCTGCTCAGAGGTTGTGTTCTGAGCTTCATCAAGGATCACGAAGGCATCATTTAGCGTCCGTCCCCTCATAAAAGCGAGTGGAGCGATCTCGATATTGCCGCGTTCCAGCAGCCTGTCTACTCGGTCAGGCTCAAGCATGTCATACAGGGCGTCATAAAGCGGTCGCAAATATGGGTCAACCTTCTCCTGCATATCCCCAGGCAAGAACCCGAGTCTTTCCCCAGCCTCAACCGCAGGGCGCGCCAGAATGATCCGACTAACTTTCTTTTGAGTAAGAAATGCGACTGCCTGAGCCATCGCCAAATAGGTCTTTCCAGTTCCAGCAGGCCCAATCCCAAAAACAATGTCATGTTGTTCAATAGCCTCGAGATACAGTCGCTGGTTCAAGCTTTTCGGAGCAATGTGACGCTTTCCAGAAGCCTTAACCGTTGACCGCACAAAATAGTCACGAAGCCGAACAGTCTCATCCTGGGTCAAAAGTTGAATGGCGTGCCGTACATCACGATTCGAGAGCGCAAACCCCTCAGCAGCCAAGGTAGTTAGTTGACCAACAAGCATTTCAAGAACAGCTATGTCGCCACTTTTGCCCTTGACAAGCAGCTGATTCCCGTCCGTCTGGATCGTGACTGAGAGCAGATCCTCAAAGACCCTCAAATTCTCATCGTGAGTACCAAAGAACAGTTCAACCCCCTCGTCCAGGATCGGAATCCTGGCGGCCGACACTATTCCGGTTTCAGGCTGTTCTTCTGACACGTGCGAGGCAATCCTGACACGGAGTGTTGGGTCGGTCAAGAATCGGTCCGCAAACGCAGTTCACGAAGCTGTTGCCCACTCACAGTGGAAGGAGCCCCACTCATTAGATCAACAGCTGCAGAGGTCTTTGGAAAGGCTATA
This sequence comes from Acidobacteria bacterium UBA2990, assembly GCA_002347025.1. Classification (GTDB taxonomy): domain Bacteria; phylum Acidobacteriota; class Vicinamibacteria; order Vicinamibacterales; family UBA8438; genus UBA2990. Next base: position 65,745 of record DEAE01000002.1, on the reverse strand, counting down.
ACGTCACGAATCGACGATTCCCCTGCCAGTGAGGCAACAATTCGGTCTACACCAAGAGCGATACCACCGTGTGGGGGCGTGCCATACTGGAGCGCCTCAAGGAAAAACCCGAACCGCGATCTAGCTTCCTCATCACTGATTTTAAGGAGTTGAAATATACGAGCCTGTAGCCCAGCATCGTGAATCCGAATGCTACCACCTCCGACCTCGCAGCCATCAAGCACTAGGTCATAGGCATTAGCTCGTACAGAACCCAAGTCGGTATCTAGCTTAGGCCGGTCCTCCTGACGAGGTGCCGTGAACGGATGGTGCATCGACATGAAACGATTTTCGGTCTGACTCCACTCAAACATTGGAAAATCGACAACCCAGTTCAATACATGCCGACTCTCATCCACAAGGCCTTCGCGTTGAGCTAGCCTAAGTCGAAGCTGCCCAAGGAGTCCAGACGCTTCAGATGACGAACCAGCAGCAACGAGGACAAGATCATCTTTACCTGCTTCCACCGCATCAAGAAGCTTCTCCAAAGTTTCTGGACCAGCTACCTTAAGAATAGAACTTTGCACCTCGCCGCCTGAGCCACGTCGAACCCAAACCAGACCTTTGCCACCCAGTGCAATAGCCTCGTCGGCCAATTTATCGACCTGACTGCGTGTATATCCCCCGGCTCCAGGGACCACCAACGCTCTAACAACACCCCCATCAGACACCGTGTCCCTGAATACACGGAATACCGACTGCGCAAAGAGATCGGAGACATCAAGAATGGCCATGTCAAACCGCAAGTCAGGTTTATCTGAGCCATACTTAGCGATCGCTTCAGCATAGGACACCCGCGGAAACGGCAGGTCTAGCGACTCGCCGGCAGCCTCAAATACCGACTGCATTAGGCCTTCAACAATAGCGAAAATAATCTCCTGAGTTGCAAAAGATACCTCTAGGTCAACCTGAGTGAACTCCGGCTGTCGATCCGACCTAAGGTCCTCGTCACGAAAACAACGAGCAATCTGAAAATAACGGTCTACTCCACCGATCATCAAGATCTGCTTGAAGATTTGGGGTGACTGGGGCAATGCAAAGAACTCCCCCTGGTGTACTCGACTGGGCACCAAATAGTCCCGCGCACCCTCGGGTGTCGACTTAGCAAGAATCGGAGTCTCAATATCCAAGAATCCTTGCTCATCTAGCGAACGACGCACGGCCATCAGTATCCTGTGACGAAGATTCAGGTTTCTCTGCATCCGTTCTCGCCGAAGATCGAGGTAACGAAACTTCAATCTAATATCCTCGGATACTGGGCTCTCTTCGGCTATCTGGAAAGGTGGCCGCCTCGCCTCACTCAGCACAGTGATAGATTGAGCTGCAACCTCAACTTCCCCGGTTGCGATCTTGTTATTTAGTGTGTCCTCCGAACGACGCTCTACCGTCCCAGCAATAGCTATAACGAACTCTGGTTTGAGTTGTTTCGCCAACAACAACAACTTCTCATTGTCACGGGCTACAACTTGAGTAACACCATGCCGGTCACGTATGTCGACAAAAATCAGTGACCCCAAATCCCTAATCCGGTGAACCCAGCCAAACAGAATCGCGTGCTTCCCCATATCGGTATCGCGAAGCGCGCCACATGTGTGTGTCCGTTCTTGTTCAAACACTCTTCAGTCCATTCATAGAGTCGAAAGCCCGATTCCGGAACCCTTACAAAATGGTTCAACTATTGCGTAACTCTGAAGTGCCACCTATAACTTGTCGACGTTAGAGGGTTACACCCTGGCAATGCAACGCCAGGTATCCAATGACCTCATCACGAGGCAGGGTCTCCTGGTGGCCAGTTTCCATCTCTTTGATGGTCACCTTATTACTGGCCAACTCATCTTCACCCAGGATCAACATTCGTTGGACGTTACTTCGATTCGCCCTCTTCATTTGTGATTTGGAGGATCTCTCGCCATAATCAATTAAAGTTCGAAACCCAGCTCTTCGCAGGTCACGAGCCAACACTCGAGCCTCAGACCAAGTGCTTTGCCCGAAGGCTACAACGAACACATCAGCAGGCCCTGAGGAGCCTTTCTCGTCTGGCAGCTCGAGAACCAGCCGTTCGAGCCCTGCAGCAAATCCGATACCAGGCCGATCTGGTCCACCAAGTTGCTTAACCAGATGGTCGTAACGACCTCCACCTAACAATGCATTTTGGGCTCCAAGACTACTACCGATAATCTCAAATGTTGTACGAGTGTAGTAATCGAGCCCCCTCACCAATCGGTGTGAGACACGGTACTGGTGGCCATAAATCTCCAGATGGCGTTTCACTTCTTCAAAGTGGTCACGACATGCTTCACAAAGAAAATTTTCGGACTTGGGCAACCCGTCGATGAGAGGTTGATCTGCCGGAACCTTGCAATCGAAGATCCGTAGCGGATTAGTGCTAGCCCGACGCTGGCAGTCGCCACACAGCTCTGGCAAACGGCTTCCCAAAGCCTCCAACAACACAGCGCTATACCCTGGCCTACAATCTCCGCACCCTACAGAATTGATAACCAGCTCAGCAGAGGCAATGTCAAGCTCCTCCACAAAAGTCACGGCTAGATCGATCACCTCTCCATCGATAGCAGGATCGGCCAAACCAAACACCTCTACATCGAGTTGGTGGAATTGCCGATAACGGCCTTTCTGCGGACGTTCATACCGGAACATCGGACCCAAGCTATATAGTTTTGCAAAGAGGAGGTCTTGCTCGAGGCTATGCTCAACAAATGCACGGACCATACTAGGTGTAGCCTCAGGCCGAAGGGTGATTCGATCTCCACCCTTGTCAGTGAAAGCGTACATCTCTTTTTGAACGATATCGGTTGATTCTCCTGTCCCCTTTGCGAACAGATCCTCTCTCTCAATGACAGGGGTCCGAACCTCACAATATCCATAGCGAGCACACACGTCGGCTGCCACACGCTCAACGTGCTGCCAACGTCCGATCTCAGAAGGAAGAATGTCACGGGTACCACGTATACCGGAGATCACCTAGAACTCTTATTTCCTTTCCTCACTCCACTCAAGGGGCGAAAACATTAAATCTAACTTCCAACATATACAGACTTATTCGACACAAGCTCCTTCCAGAACCAACCCTACCGTATCCTATTGATCCATCTCTTTCACTGTTCACCTGAGACTACTCTGACAATCCAGGGGTCGTCGAAACATCGGGCGGAGTCCCTGTTTCGGCGTCCAGGAAGTCGCATCGGTAATCGACATAGTTTGCCGCGTATCGTTGAATGGACATCGCCTCACCCTTGTTCACCACCCTTCTGACACGACCGGGGTTGCCCATGACGAGTGATCCTGAAGGTATCTTGGTCCCTTCGACAACCAGCGAGCCTGCAGCGATGATGGAGCCTGTTCCCACTTCGACGCCGTTCAGCAAAATCGCTCCCATCCCAATGAGGCACCGATCCTCAATGGTACAACCGTGCAAAATAGCACCGTGTCCGACGGTAACCTCATAACCAACTACTGTCGAGTAGGTATCACGCATACCATGGACAATCGTACCATCTTGGATATTTGTACGAGCCCCTATCCGTATGCTGTTAACATCACCACGCAGCACCACATTCATCCAAACACTACTTTCCTGCTCAATCTCAACATCGCCAATTACCTGTGCGCTGTCGTCGACAAAAGCCGTTGCATCTACTCTGGGAAAACCAGCTTGGTGAGCGCGAAGCATCTACGAAATTATACGCTGAACCAGATCGAACCCTTGTTATTACATCTTCCAAACTTCCGCTTTGATGCAATAATGAACCTGATGAAAGTTCAGGACCTGGTGGGGCGACCATTGCAGAATCTGCGCATATCAGTAACAGACCGATGCAACCTCCGTTGCCAGTACTGCATGCCTGAAGCTGACTACGCGTGGCTGCCACGCACCGACATCCTAACGTTTGAAGAAATCGACACCCTGGTAGATATTTTTGGGGAACTTGGAGTCAACAAGGTTCGCATCACTGGCGGTGAGCCATTATTGAGAACGGATTTGCCGCAATTAGTTGCGCTACTCGCTCAGAAGCCTGTACTTCAGGATCTAGCATTAACCACGAACGGCGTCTTGTTGCCTGATCAAGTCACCGCCTTGCGGAAAGCCGGTCTTCTTCGCTTAACCGTAAGTTTGGATACCCTTCGGCCTGAACGCTTTAAGGAATTAACCCGCTTCGACAACCTCAGTGTAGTCCTGAGGGGCCTTGAAATGGCCAGTAAGTGTGGGTTCGACAGCGTCAAGGTAGACACCGTCGTAATCAAGGGAACGAATGATGACGAGTTGGTACCAATGCTTGAACATGGACGACGACTTGGCGTCGAGGTCAGGTTTATCGAGTATATGGATGTTGGAGGCGCAACCCGCTGGTCAATGCAGAAAGTCTTATCGCGTCAGGAGATGTTGAACAGACTCACCAACCATTACGGACCAATAGCAGCACTCGACGAAGACACCTCCGCCCCAGCCGACCGTTTCGTGCTTCCGGACGGAACCATTTTCGGCATCATTTCTTCTACCACGCAACCATTCTGCCAGCAGTGTGACCGAAGTCGCTTGACCGCAGATGGTCAGTGGTACCGGTGTCTCTATGCTCCGACCGGGACCGACCTCCGTGGACCATTGCGCGCAGGAATTTCACCAGACGATCTGCGCGGACTTATCGCTAGAATCTGGGGCGAAAGGAACGATCGTGGTGCCGAAAACCGCCTAAACTCAGCAGATCGTTCTGCTCTTATCCCAATCGAAACACTGCAGGGCGAACCCCACCTTGAGATGCACACACGTGGCGGCTGAGTAGTAAGTCTCCTTGCACCAAGTTTCCGCACAGCTAGTGTAGCTGACATGCAGCTCTACACAGTCTCCAGCACTCGGCTAGATAGGGACCAGCGGACTCATGCCTACCAGTCAGTCAGACCCTTCACAGCATTCACTTGCACCGCTCCTTCATCCTTCAACGGTAGCCATTATCGGCGCATCCGATGATCCAGCGCGGATCGGAGGACGGCCAATTCGCTACATGCAGGACGCTGGTTTCAAAGGAAAAATCTATCCAGTTAACCCAAACCGTGACTCAGCCCAAGGCCTGCCCACCATCTCAGGTATTTCTGAAGCTCCAGAACCTATCGATACCGCTATTATTGCTGTCCCAGCGCAAGCTGTGGTCGAAACCGTCAAGGCTTGCTGTGAGGCCAAGGTCAAGTCAGCCGTTATCTTCAGTGCCGGATTCGCCGAAATAGGAGGTGTCGGAAAACACAATCAGGCAAGCCTAACCACATTAGCTCGGACCAGTGGCATGCGTATCATTGGACCGAACTGTCTCGGGGTCTATAACTCGGACATCGGATTTTTCGGAACCTTTACCACAACATTAGAGTCCACACTCCCGACTAGTGGTAACGTTGGATTGGTCAGCCAGAGCGGAGCTTACGGCAGTCATCTTTCTTTGCTCGCCACCCAGCGAGGAATTGGAATCCGCTTCTGGATTACGACCGGCAACGAATGCGACATCGATGTCGCCGAAACCATCGGATGGCTCGCAAGACACCCAGATATTTCGGTCATCATAGCCTACGCTGAAGGAATCAAGGATCGCAACCGACTCCTTGACGCACTGACAGTAGCCCATAGTGAAGGTAAACCAGTTATCTTTCAGAAAGTGGGCCGTACCTCAATTGGCGCTGAGGCCATAAGGTCCCACACAGCATCCCTTGCAGGCTCTAACGCCATCTACGATAGCGTCTTCAGACAATTTGGAGTTCATCGGGCCCGCGACACAGAAGAGATGCTCGACATAGCGTATGCCGCTACATTCGGCATGCTGCCAACTAGCCGGCGTGTGGGTTTGTTGAGCATCTCAGGTGGTGTAGGGGTCCAGATGGCAGACGAGGCAGTCGAGCTAGGACTTGAAGTAACTCCTATGAGCACGGCTGCCCAAAACCGCCTCAAGGTGCTACTACCTTATGCCTCCCCGCGAAACCCTGTTGACATTACCGCCCAAGCATTTAATGACCTCGAACTGATTCGCGAGAACCTTAGAACCATGCTCGAAGAAGGCACCTACGCCGCCATAGTAGCCTTCTTCACCTTCGTGGCCGCTGCTAAAGTTCTCGTCGAACCAATCAGCAATGCGCTAGCGGAGGCCAAGAAGGAATATCCCCAGTGCCTATTGGTCCTATCGATCATTGGTCCCACAGAAATCGTCCGAAGTTATGAACGTATTGGATGTCCAGTATTTGCAGACCCAACTCGTGCGGTGCGTGCGGTTGAGGCCTTAGCTCGATTCAGCGAAGCCTTTGCTCGCCCTGTCGAGATGCCCATCGTCCCTATATCTAGCACACGACTTCCCACTTCACCTATCAGCGAACACATTGCAAAACAAATTTTTTCAGACCATGGTTTCCCAGTCGTCGAAGAACATCTCTGCACAACAGCTGATGAGGCTGTCACCGTCGCAAACCAGCTTGGTTATCCCGTCGCACTCAAACTTTCATCGAAAGACGTAGCTCTCAAGACCGAAGTCGGTGGCGTAAAACTTGGACTTAGCTCAGCCCTGGCGGTGAGCCAAGCCTTTGTTTCGGTCACAAGCCGTATAGGCACAACCCTTCCTAGTGCCAGCGTAGAAGGGGTAATTATCTCGCCGATGGTCACCGACGGCATCGAAACAATTTTCGGATTGCACAACGACCCGACCTTCGGCCCTGTCGTAATGTTCGGACTCGGCGGTATTTTCGTAGAGACCCTTAAAGACGTGGCGTTCCGAGTGGCTCCATTTAACATCGATGAAGCGCACCGAATGATCCGCGAGGTCCGTGCCTTTCCTCTCCTCGAAGGAATGCGCGGTCAACCACGAAGAGACCTTGAGGCTATCGCGTCCACACTTGTTTCCTTATCTCGTTTTGCCGCGGCTTACAGCGGGCAACTCTCCAGCGCAGAACTCAATCCCGTCCTAGTAATGCAAGAAGGACAAGGTCTCGTCATCCTCGATGCCCTAATCACCACCTAAAACCGACCGCCAAATAAAAAGCCGCGCGGCCTCAAAGCCGCGCGGCCAACCGATTCCAGACCAAACACTAACTCAACTCACGCCAACTGGCTCATCCCTCTTGTCTGACTTGCCAGGAGTCCCAAGGCCCTGGATCTGGATGACTCCGCTCTCTTTTGGCTGCTCTTCCTTCAGAATATGCTGCCTATACAATGCCGCCATCCGCTCATTTTCAGCCTCGTCCTTCATTCGATCCCGAGCCTCAATCTTCTCCTGACGAGCATTCTTTGCAATTCCCTGCTCGTCAAGATCTGTCTGTAAACCAGCAGCTACAGCTTCTGGATCCAGAACCAGATTGTGCGAACGGCTTTTCATATCAACGTCCTTACCACCTGCAAAGATCTCATGGCGGCCGTGCTCTTCATACCACTTGGTTAAAGTAGCCGTCATATGCATCTTCTCAATTATGTTCCTCCAGCCTATACCCGTGTTATAGGCACAAAAGGAGATTTCTCCTTCTTGAGTAGCATAAGGAATGATGCAACGCTCAGTACGCCTAAAGTCGTAATTAAACAGATCCTGGAACCACATGCCAGCAATAAACAAGAAATTCCAACGGTCGGAGCGACGCTTGGCTATATCAGCCTGGGTCCGATCGCCAGTCACACTGCCATAATCTTTACCTGAAGCCCCGAACGTTTTATCGAACTTCTTCAACAGATCCAATAATTTGAAATGAGTTGGCGCATTAAACGGATCGTAATTCCTGATCAGAGCCAGCGCCATCCCAATGACCGAAAATCTCCTGGATCGACCCCCGTCATTAATCCGGCCCAAATCCTTTGCCAGTCGCTCAGCCTTTAAGAAAGCCGTCACCGGCACAGATTCCTTGGTCTCTTTATCAATCATCACTGCCATTCCGATTCCACAGTTCGGATGACATCCACAATTCAATTGACCCCAGTCTGCCTGCGGACCGTGGATATAATCGGCAGAGTCGGTAAAGGTCCCCATGAAAGAGATCGGGAACCAATCCCGGACAGGCTCACCGATGCCAGTCTGGTCCTTAACATCGTGGGCCAGGTGCGACAATGTGTAGCGTTGCGCATGCCTGCGCTCATCGGTAATTTCCTCGTCTCGGCCAGTGAACGAGACAGGTTGAAACGACAAAAAGTTAATCTTCTTTGGATTGTCGAGTGCAAATTGCACGACACGCCCAACCTGTTCGTTGTTGATCCCATTTAGAATCGTGATCACCGGCACAATGTCCACACCAGCATTGTGCAGATTTTCGATAGCCTTCAATTTCACATCAAATAGGTTGCCAACCAAACGGTGGGAATTAGCAGCGTTACCAATGCCATCAAACTGAAGGTAGGCATAGCGAAGACCAGCATCAGCCGCAGCTCGCGCGAAATCTGGATTCTTGGCAAACTCGATACCATTTGTCGCCGCCTGCACACTGTTGTAGCCGACTTTCCGCGCGTAACGAACTGCATCAAGAAAATGGGGAGAAATGGTTGGCTCACCTCCAGAGAACTGCACAGACATCTGGCGCTTAGGCTTGATTGAGATCGCGTTGTCTAGCAGAGTCTTGATGTCGTCCCAACCAAGCTCGTGTACGAATCCGACTTGGTTCGCATCCATAAAACACGGATCGCACATCATATTGCAACGATTCGTCAGGTCTATCGTTAACACAGAGCCTCGACCGTACTTGATGGTGCTGCTCCCGTGGTTATGTAATTTCTCATCATTGTGGGCACGCATGTCACTGCCCGGAAACGAATCTTCAAGGTGCTGAAAAAATTCGGTATCAATAGCCATCACATCTTCGAAATGTCCGTGCACTGGACAGTCCTTGACCATCAAAATCTTGCCATCACGTTCAATTATCGTAGCTTTGATTTCTCCGATTTTTTCGTCGAGCAAGACCTTATAATCACGCTTGCCATCGAGAATCTCCTGTCTCGCCTCGCGTACACATCTTGGACACAAGGAGTCGGTCTCCCGAGGCCAGCCCAGTGGTGGTTTCACTTTCTCGTAGGATTTCAGCAACGGTTTATCGGCCCAAGCCGGGGTAAATGATGCACGTTGTTTAAAGCTGTTCAGAAGGTCAAACACTCGGAAGCCGGCGTCGGCGACCAAGGTCACGGCTTTCTCTGCGTATTTGATCGGTTTATGCATTATCAATCCTAGCTGTGGGGAATCGATCCGGTGGTCTAAATATCTGAGGTTCGTTTCGATACCTTATAAGGATACCGCCTACTAGCCCAAGCGTCCCGGCTGCCTTATAAGATAACCTTAATCAACAGAAAACTGGACAAATTCTCGCTAGAATGGCATTTAAGAGGGGTGAATGGGCATTCTAGCGCCTAGTTGGCGACCACGAAACAACACCTCAGAACCGGCTTGCGGGCTTCCTGGACCACTAGTTAGCCGCACCTTCGCGAAACGTGAGATTAAAACGCCCATTGAGTGCCAGCCCGCGAGGTGCTGTCCCTGGTAGCAGACCTGCCACTCCGTGGTACCGCAATCGGCTCAGCCCGCCAAATACGAAGCCGTCACCTGATTTCAACAACACTGTGGTGGTAGAATCCTTGCGATTAAACCCACCCAAAACAAATTTTGCAGTGTCACCGATGGATACCGACACTATAGGTAGTCCGGCTCTAAGTGTTTCCGGGCGCTCATCCTTGTCCTGATGGAGGCCCATCTTTCCGTCAACTCCATAATAGTTGAGGATACAGACATCTGGGGCGATCTGCATGCCCGCAGCACCAGCCAGCCTCACCCCGAGGTCCCGCAAGTCACCTGGTAATGCCTGCACCGGCTGTCCATCGTAATCCTGTCTTCTAGTTTCGTAGGTGTAGGTCTTCGGATTCCAATGGTATCCAAGACAGACCATCCGGACACTCATCTTCCCACCCCCACGGACCGTCGGCACGTACCAGCCCGGCGAACCGGTACCGATGGAGCGACACCGAGCCCCTAGCACGTACTGCTGGGCAACCGACAGAAAACCTGGTAGATGCAAAGCACCAGGAAAAATCTCGATACGCGTCCCGGCATCGGTCTTCACTTTTCTGCAGCACCCACCCGAATTTTCAAGGCAAAACCGGCTTAGCGAAAACGCCGCCAGAAGCCCTAGCAACAACCAGGCCGATCACAGCAATCATCAGGGTTCTGAATGATTTCCACAGGCCGATCCGTATCGGCCACAATCACAAACGAGCCCAAGTAAGGAGCCTGAGACAACTTTTCCGCGGTATCGGTGCAAACTTCAACTGGCTCCCCTCGCGGGAATAGATGACCTTCCTCATCAACCACAGCCTTTAGGGGGCCCAGGTAGACCGCACGATGACCAACGAACCGACAACCCGCTTGCTTCTTAAACTTGTAACCTCTCACAGTGAGAGAATAGAACTTACAGCCCTCAACTTCCCGCCAGAAGGACTTCTTGAGAACCGACACACCATAAAATCCTGCCTTCTCAGCTCCAGCCAAGAACGCCTCCTCCGTTAGCGCTCCAGATATGCATTCGCCCCAGAGCTGACCATCGGCTCGCATCTTTGGTGGCACAGCATCATCGGATACGATGTCGGCTACAATAAATCGTCCACAATTTCTCAAGACTCGCCAAACCTCGCCAAACACACGCGACTTATCTGGAGCAAGGTTAATCACGCAGTTCGACGTGACCACATCCACAGTTGCTTCGCCGAGCGGAATCTCTTCAAGGTAGCCATGCCGAAACTCCACAGCATCATAACCAAGAGAAGCAGCCACCTTCGGCTGACACTCCCGTGCAACCGACAGCATCTGTTCAGTCATATCGATTCCATACACATGCCCTCCGGACCCAACCCGCTTAGCCGCAATAAAGCAATCGATTCCAGCTCCAGACCCTAGGTCCACCATTGACTCACCAGGTTGTAGTGACGCCGCAGTGACCGGACTTCCACAGCCATAAAAACGCTCCACAACCTCGGCAGGAATATGCTTCAAGTCCTCTTTGTCTGGCTGCACGGGACAACACAATGCCTCCTGCGGTTGTTCAGCTGCTGACCCATAAAATTCGCGTACTGCTAAATGCGACTTATCAACTAATTCACCGGACAGGACGCAGGTCGAATGGGTAGTCTGCACAACGACTTCCTCATCTTGCTTTGTATATTCCCCCATCGACCGAAGCACTACCGGACGATCATAGCCGGAGCCTGTCTGTACGCTTGATTGCCCTTCGGCGACCAATTTGGCCCACGCATCATCAGCCAACCCTTTGTAGAGCTCGCAGTAAGGATCATGTCCCAAGAAAGCAGACCGCCGCCGATGCCCTCCTTCAGCCGCCGGCCAGTAGCCGTGCTCGACATCACCACCACCGCAGATAAACCTCAGAGAACACCCCCGACACAGTGGCTTTCGCTCGACGGTTGCCTCACGCAGGTCGAGGCACACTGAACTCGTTCGCCAGATTGACTCAAGGTTATTCTCAGCCAGGTCGCCGCAGCGCAGATCAACAACACCGGCCATCGAGGCGGACGGATAAATCCAGCCGTCCGTAGAAAGACAGAGACTGCTCCACCCAGCTCCGGCCAGGTCGTTCTTCACTCCAGGACTTCCATCCAGTCGACGCCGAAACTCCTCAAGGTTATCAATCGAAATACCCAGGCCTGCTGCCACTTCACTTGCTTGCCTGACAGCACGCAGGATCTGCTCGGCTGTTGGCAACGCATCCCAGTCGCCCTCGAGCACACGTCCGCGCCGGTGTGGCCAAAGCAGATGGACATTGTTCAGTCCGTGTTCGCTGGCAAACCGAACGATGTCCGTAACTTGATTGAGATTGTGGCTTAAGATAGTTGTAGTCAAGGTCGGGATGATCCCGGACTCCACGGCCGCATCGATCCCTTCGACGATACGGCGAAAGCTACCATCCCCGCGAATCGGGTCATTGCTTTCTTCGCTAGGTCCATCCAAACTGACCTGAAAGCGCAGCATCCCCCCGCCTGAAGAAGTGTCCAAGCCGGAGCCACCCCCTTCGCCTGACCCGTGAGACATGGCAGTCTCGAACAAAACTAGACGCTGCAACCGTTTGTCTGTGAAAAGTGTCCCATTGGTCAGGACCACCAATTCACGTCGACGGGTAACCACGACCTCCTCAATCAATTCAAAAATATCAGGGCGTGCTAGCGGCTCCCCGCCGGTGAAAAACAAACGTTCTACACCAAGCGCTACGGCCTGGCCAATAGCCTCAACGAGCCGTTCAGTCGGCAGGCCCTGCAAACGGTCAGGACCTGATGACACTAGACAGTGCCGACACCGAAGATTGCAGAAATCGTTAACTTGGATCCACAATTCGCGAAGCTGTTCCAGCTCGAGGTATGCAGAACGGCCTAGGTAGGGAGCTGGCGCTGCACCATCAGTAGACAAAAATCCCTGACGCAAGCCATCATGCGCGAAGGTCTCGGCATGAAGCCATGCTCGAGTCACATCAAGGCCCGTCTCAGAAGCATAGTCACGAACGACCTGACCGAACGGCGTATGTCCATCAAAGTGCGGGAGTAACCTTAGTCCACGCTCATCAGTTGCAATCCAGTGAGGTCTGGCCGGATCGAGAGCGACCACAGCCCCCCCCATACGCCGCACCGAGTAGGCCGGAGCACGAAGCAACGTCTTATCTTCAATAACCATGCGCTAGAGTTTCCAGAAAACTGAGTCGCGGCCATTCCGCAAAAACCACCAACCCCACCAATCCACACATCAACCCGGACAACAGTCCCCTCAAGTAGACGGTCCGGTATTCTCGGACGTGACTGTCCTTGGCAACCCCTGTGGCACTAACCGGTACCAAAGGCGAAACCCAAGCAAGACAGCCAAACAACCGGCATAGAGCAATGGTGGCCCAATATCAATCTTGACCAGCCACAGATAGTGAACTACTGCAGCTATCGCTGCTACATACGCCAACCGATGCAACCGTCGCCACCGTGCTCCGCCCAATCTTCTGATCATCTTAGTCGTAGAAGTCAAAGCCAGCGGAACAAGCATAAGAAACCCCGCGACCCCAGCAGTGACATAACGCCGCTCAACGATGTCATCCCAAATCAGATCAAAGGCGAAGAAAAAATCAAGGACCAAGTAGGTACTGAAGTGAAGCAGGGTATAAAAAAACGCAAAGAGGCCCAGCATGCGCCGGAATGACCCGAGTGCAGCCACTCCCGTCAACCGGCGAAGGGGAGTCACCGCGAGCGCCAGCAACAGCAGCCTTAACGCCCAATCGCCTGTCCGATGGGTGATGTCCTCAATAGGGTTGGCCGAAAGCGCCCCACCGAATCCGTCCCACATGAGGAGAACAAGCGGCAACAGACACGCCACAAACACCCAAGGTTTGGCGCGCCGTGCTAATGTCATTACAGAACTAGGAGGTTGGACAGTCGGCGACACAAAGCTCTCCTCCAACTACCTCCTTGCCTCTCACCCGAACAGCATTCGGCCCATATCCGTCAATAATTGCGCCGCAAGTCCATACCCTCGTACAGACTTGCCACCTGTTCGGCATAACCGTTGAACATCGCCGTGCGAATCCTAAAAAAGCTACCAATCCGTCGTTCGCTCGCTTGACTCCATCGCGGGTGGTCCACCTCAGGGTTCACATTGGAGTAAAACCCATACTCGTTTGGAATGGCAACGTTCCAAGAGTTCAGCGGCTGTTCACGAACAAACTGGATCTTCACGATCGACTTGATGCTCTTAAACCCATATTTCCATGGCACGACCAACCGAAGTGGTGCACCTTGTTGATTCAGCAGGGTCTTTCCGTAAACTCCTACCGCCAAGATGGCCAGAGGGTGCATCGCCTCATCCATTCGCAACCCTTCAACATATGGCCACTCCAAAGAGCGTCCACGCTGCCCTCGCATCTCTTCCGGTCGATGCAACGTCTCAAATCGAACGAATTTCGCGTTAGATGTCGGCTCAAACCGCCGTATCAGATCACCTAGCGGAAATCCAACCCATGGCACAACCATTGACCACGCTTCAACGCACCGCAGTCGATAAATACGCTCCTCTAGGGTATGGGGACGCAAAATGTCTTCAAGAGGGACATCAGCAGCTGGCTTATTCATCTCACCTTCGACCCTCACGGACCAAGGATCGATCGTCATTTCGTGAGCATAACGAGATGGGTCTTCTTTTTGGAGCCCAAACTCATAGAAATTGTTGTACGTCGTGATGTCCTCGAACGAGTTGAGGTCCTCATCTGTACTAAATGGCGACGGCTGCAAGTTCGGAATCGGCTCTTGGGCCTGTAGCTGTGCAGCGGAATTGCTGAGCATCGTGGCCCCAGCCACCAGCCCCAAAGCTCCGCCAGAGGTTTGCTGAATGAACTGTCGCCTATTGTGGTACTGCTGTTCATCAGTGATCTCAGACGATCGGATTTCCTGTGCCCGCTTAATTAACATTGCTCGCCTCCACTCATCGACCGGCTTAACAAACCCCAGATACCTAGTGGACTCACTGCCCCCATGGTCACCCTCTATATGACGCCTTGTCAATGGGAGGCCTCATGTCCGGCACTTACTCAGCGGTCCAAATAATTGATCCAGCTCTTACACGACAAGAGAGCCACCAGCTGGAATCAACCGTCGCCTACTTGGTTTGAGGCCAAGCTGGATAAGACTCGGCCATGTTTTCTGGCGCTCGACCAACAAGATGGGATAGTAAAATCCAGATATTCGCGAACGTCCGCCGCCACCAACCATCCCGTTCCCAGCGCCTCGCTGATACCCGAACCCTCACCTGCGAAAGCAAAAAACTCCCACGCTGCCGCATCCGTCTTACTAAGTCTGCATCTTCCATAAGGGGAAGCGGTCGATAGCCACCAAGAAGATCAAACACATCGCGTCGAATAAATATACCTTGATCTCCATAGACTATAGCTAACCATCGAGCTCGCCACTTCACCCCAAACTCGATCAATCTCGCCTGCCAGCAGCAAGAGTCAATCTCAAGTCGATAACAACCACCTACAACGTCAACCCTAGCCGCTCGCTCTATTTCATCGAACCATTTCGGCCCCAGTCTGGCGTCACTATGTAGAAAGAGCAGCCACCTCCCGCTTGCTATCAGAGCGCCCCTGTTCATCTGCAGAGCTCGCCCCGGGCAACCATCAACCCATCGAACCTTGGGATTATCTCTACGAATTGGCTCCAGCTCTCGATCCTCGGCATCGCCATTAGTCACCACGACCTCAACCTGAATCGATTCGCCTTTACCAACAAGCTCCGCAAGCAACGGCGCCAACATTTTGGCATCATGCAACACAGGCACGATCACAGAGACAAACGCGCTAGGCATGGTCCCCGTATGTGTTAATTCGCATCAGCAGCCGCCTGGGGCTCAAAGTCAACCTTCATTAGTCCAAACCCAGAAACACCGAGATCTCATTCCACACTCGGTCAAGGCTATTTTTTAATTGGTGGTCGTCGTCGAGCAAAACGCACTTCACATGATCGCGGCCTCTTGCAAAACTAGCTACCATCCTGGGGTCAACAACTTCGTCGCCTCGGCCTTGCAAAATGAGCATCGGCACCGACACCGTCGCGGCAAAGCTGTCATAGTAGCCAGCATCGGCATATAAATCATAGTGAACATCACATGTCCGCCCCTCGGCATAATTTTGCACTGCTAGCCGATCGGTAGCGCGCCACTCGTTGAGCCCATCCGCCCCTAACTGCTTCTCCAAACCAGTTCTGAAATCGAAAGCTGGAGCCAATAGAACCAAGTGCTCGATGGAATGCGAAACCTTTCTGCCTTCCCCCGCTCGATAGCAACGCTCTGCCAGATGAAGCGCCACAAACGCTCCCAAACTCGACCCAATCAAGGCGATCGGACTAGGAGCTAGATCAGCGATCACCCGCTCCACGTCATTAATCATTCGCGAAACGGTCATCGTCGAGAAATCAGGTTTGTTAAGATCGGGGCAATGCAACGTAATCCCGATTTCCGCCAAGCGAGCAGACAAAAAGGTCGCCTTCGACGAATCAGGCGAGGATGCGAATCCGTGAAGGTAAACTAGATCCATGATCATAAGACCATAATGTCAGACGGTGCTTTTATCAGCCACAACAGCCGCTCAAAGTCTATTCTTGCAACCTGGACGACAACGACACTGAATTTCTTTATCTCCATCCGTGTGATAGTTGTACGTAAGTTCCTCACCCGGCTTCACAGCCTTGCCTGCAATAATCCAAATCCTACCGTCGATAACATTGCTATAACAATTAGGCTTGCATGAATGATTGATGAAGCGTGCAATATTTCCACCAACGTTCGCGTCAATCACCCAGCGTCGGTTAAGTCGAAAGCACCAGATTTCCCCACGGCGAAGATAGCGATCCTCCCGATCCTCACTCGCTTTGGAAGTAATCTTCTCTCCCTCATAGGTAATAACCCGTTTATTTTTATTGATGTTCTCAAGAGCAAAAACTCCCCAACCATGAAGCTTGGATCGTTTCCGCTTGATTTGGGGTAAGTAGAGCTCAGTCAATCTCATTTCCCATCTAGTGATGCGTCCACGGAGCATCAGGTTCAACATCGCTTGACCAGCGCGGTACGAAGCTTAAGAATCATATCAGTCTAGCTTTGGAGAAGAACTACACGGCCGCTAGTGGCAAGCGTAGCCCCTATAATGAGCACTGTGCATTTACCATGTTGTGAACCGCCGCCGCCAGAGCTGCGTGAAGGTATCGCCCAGTTCAACCGTGGTGAGTTCTTCGAACAACACGAGACCCTCGAAGATCTCTGGCGTGAAGAGGGGCGACCAATTAGGCGATTGTACCAAGGTATTCTTCAGATAGGAGTAGCGCTGTACCACGTCCAACGGTGCAATCATCACGGAGCCAGAACCATGCTAATCAAAGGTTCCGCGCACCTTCAGCCATTTACACCAACTTGTCAAGGCATCGATATCGTTAATCTTCTAGCAAGCACCTCACGCATCCTAGAAGCCGTCGATGAGCTAGGACCGAGCCACCTTGATCAATTCGACTGGTCTCTGGTACCAAGAATCCGCTGGGTAAATAACCAACAATCCTGATGGGTATTCCTAGCCATCACATTACATATTTTCAATAATTTCCCAGCTCGCTCGATAGATGTACTCAAAGCATGAACAACACCGCTCCACATTTCAGCACCAAAACCCTGCAATTCCTAGAGTCACTCAAACGGAACAGTCGGCGGGAGTGGTTTGCAACCCACAAAGCTGACTGTGAAACCTACATACGCACCCCGATGCTCACCATCATCAAATGCCTAGCCACCAATTTCCCAAACATGGCACCAGATATGGTTGCCGCACCGCAATCGATGTACCGCATCTACCACGGTATCCGATTTTCATCCGATAAGACCCCATACAAAGTCCATGTTTCGGCCAGGTTCACTCACAGACTGTTACCCAAAAACAAAAGTGCTGCTTTATATTTTCATCTAGGCTCAGACGAGCTGTGGATCTGAGGTGGACTCTACTCTCCACAACAGCCCCAGCGGCAGCGAATTCGCAAGCATATCTTGGATAAATTCCGCCGCTTCCACAGCCTTGCCCAGTCGCCACCCATCCGACGGATGGGCGGCATTAGAGGAACGTGACTGAAACGTGTGCCGCGCGGGTTTCAAGCCGATCACGAAGCTCCCAAATACCTGCAGCTGCAACAATATCTAATCGGTGAGGAGCTTGAGCCCAGTCCCACAACGGGACCCAGGTTCTACAGCATGCTCCTGAGCAGATTCGCTGCGCTGGCCCCACTTATCGAGTTTCTGAACAGACCACTTGTAGCATCAGTCCGCTTCACCCTCTAACATCAATGAAAATCTCGAGGTCTCGGCATTCCCTCACTAACCGGGAAGTCATGAAATCGCTCCGCTTTCACAGAAGTTACACCATCCTGGTAATGTATTACTCCCTCGACTAGTAAAAACGACCGTTCAAGAATAACCTCTCGCGCAATGTTGAATACATCAGACTTAACAAAAATATTGGCAAATCCAGTTTCGTCTTCCAGCGTCAGAAACACACATCCCTTGGCAGTCTGAGGCCGCTGACGAGCAATAACGGCCCCTGCTACTCTAACCCGCCTACCATTACGCCCATCAGGCAGATCAATAGCACGCAATACTCCTCGAAGTGCCAGTTCATACCGCCGTAAAGCGACTGGATGAGGTCCAATAGTCACCTTTGTCCCAACATAGTCTGACACCGCCCGTTCTTCCGGTGTCATTGACGGCAACGGAGAACTATTCTCAGCCACATTTGGAGCACCACGGGGCATCCACGGCCTAAGGTCACCAGAATTAAATGTCCAACGCATCGACTTAGGCGATCCAACCGACCCCCTCGACCGACTCTGGCTTTTCCCATCCATCTCAGCAAACAACTCACCAGAAGGTCTGACCGCACGCTCAACCTGCCAGAGCGCCGACCGGCGGTCGTAGCCAAATGAGTTAAGCGCCCCAATCTCAGCCAGCGTCACTAATTCGTCACGACGTAGCCCAGTCCGAGCAAGTAAGTCTTCCACTGACCTAAATCGCGGGGACACCGTCACCCCTCCTTCGCCAGTCCGATTCTCTAAAATCCAACCTTCCGCACAGATGCTGCAAAATCCTTGCGACCCGGATGTCCCACAATCCAAGAATGTCACCGCCTCGGCGTCGTCACAACCGCATTTAGGACAAATTAGCATTGCGCCAGCCACTACATCATCTTCTTTGCCTTGTCGACCTTGCCGATCTATACCTGAAACTTCACTCACCGATACCAAGGGCCTGAGCCCTATCGCGCGCCCTGTTGCTTCACTTAATCCAGTCACATAACACAACCCCAATCGGATCGCCCCATCTAGTTCTACGGCACACTCCCATCTTGAGTGCTGCACATCAATTCTGCTAAACCGCACGCCATGACGCTGAGCATCCTTCACCAAAGTCGCCGGGTGATAGAATCCCATTGGTTGGTTGTTCAGTAACGCTGTATAGAACGCCGCTGGATAATGTATTTTTAAATAGGCGCTGGCATACACCAGCAGCGCAAAACTCGCCGCATGTGATTCTGGGAATCCATACAACGCAAAAGAAGAGACCGAGCGAGCGATCTCATCGGCCGGCGCTCCGGTGATGCCATTTTGCTCCATGCCCTCTCGCAGTTGCATCTCGATCTCTGTCATGCGTCGGATCGACCGCTTAAAGCCAAAAGCACGCCTCAACTGCTCAGCTTCCCCCCCTGAAAAGCCAGCAGCTACCATTGCAACCCGAAGCAGTTGTTCCTGAAACAGCGGTATTCCTAGAGTACGACGCAAGATCGGCTCCAGTGAAGGATGCGCATATCGAACAGGTTCACGTCCTGCTCGGCGCCTTAGATAAGGATGCACCATTTGCCCTACAATCGGACCTGGACGAATAATCGCT
The DNA here is from genome assembly GCA_002347025.1 of Acidobacteria bacterium UBA2990. Lineage (GTDB taxonomy): Bacteria > Acidobacteriota > Vicinamibacteria > Vicinamibacterales > UBA8438 > UBA2990. The sequence goes on along the minus strand of DEAE01000002.1, from coordinate 46,261 downwards.
ACCCCAACCACAAGATCGTAGAAACACTTGGGTTTCAAGCGCGGCAACGTCGCCATCTGAGCACGTGACTCGACCTGAAACAAGCCAACCGTGTCGGCATCCTGCAGCATCCGATAAACCGCTTGGTCATTCACAGGCAACCGTGCAAGATCGACTGCTCCAGTTCGGTCTGCCCCTTGACTATTGATCAAGGTAAAAGTGTCTTGAAGCACGGCCATCATACCCAAGCCAAGTAGATCAACTTTCACGATCCCCATGTCAGAACAATCATCTTTATCCCACTGAACCACAACACGATCCGGCATACTAGCCTTCTCCAGCGGAACCACCTCATCAAGCCGCCCCTGACAAATCACCATTCCACCAGAGTGCTGCCCAAGATGCCGAGGCAAATCTTGCATCCGGCGCCACAATGCCCCGAAATGCTTAGCCCGCGGGTGAGTTCTCTCTAGGCCGGCGCGATCAAACTGTCGCGTGAAAGATTCAGTTGAATCAGTCTTCTCAAAATCGTTCATCGCCTTAGCTAATCGATCTATCTCCTCGGAAGCTATTGACAGTACCTTGCCAATGTCGCGCGCAGCACTCCGTCCGCGGTAGGTAATAACGTTAGCGGTCATTCCAGCTCCCAATCGACCATATCGTTCATAGACATGCTGGATGACACGCTCGCGACGGCTCCCACTTGGCAGATCTAAATCAATATCTGGCCACTCGCTCCGCTCCTCTGATAAAAAGCGCTCGAATAGCAGACCCATCTCGATCGGATCGACTGCAGTAATTCCCAAACTGTAACAAACAGCACTATTGGCAGCAGAGCCTCGCCCCTGTACGAGGATGTCTTGCTGGCGACAAAAATTCACGAGATCCCAAACAATCAGGAAATATCCAGCCAGATCAAGCTGTTCAATAAGATCAAGTTCACGCGCGAGCTGCAAGCGGGCACGTTCGTGATAAGGCCGATACCGTTCACGAGCTCCAACATCGGTAATAGCTCGTAAAAATGAGATCATCGTGTCACCGGCCGGCACCGGATAAGCGGGAAATCGGTAGCCCAAATCATCCATTGTGTAATCGAGCCTCGCCGCCAAATCACCGGCAGCAACCAGCACATCCGATCGATCACGAAACAACTTGGCCATCGCAGCCGGGGATTTTAAATATCGCTCACTATTGCAAACTAGACGCCGACCAGCCTGGTCAAGCGTAGTCTTGTGCCGGAGACAGGTTTGCACGTCATACAGCTGTCGGTCATCGACATTAGCGAACCGCACTCCATTCGTTGCTACGAGTGGAACATGGTAAGCCTCAGCCAACGCAATAAGAGCCTGATTATCAATTTCCTCATCTCTCAGAAGGTGACGTTGAAGCTCAACATAGACATGAGACTGACCAAATAACCCAATAACCCGGTCAATGAGACCGCCTACCCCGTAACGGTGCCCTAGAAGAGCTGCGCGGCCAACAAGAGCCACTAATCCAGTAGTAAGCCCGTCTAAATCCTCAAGTTTTAAAGCCCCTTCACCCTTGGGAGATTCAAGTTTAAGGCGGGTCAGTAAACGGCATAAGTTTCGATAACCCTCCTGTGACTCGACCAGTACCGGCAAACGCCAGAGACCTGCTTCTGCTCCCCAAATAGCTGGAGCTCTCCAACCTTTAGTGATTGTCAACTCACACCCGACAATCGGCTTAATCCCAGCTGCTCTTGCCGCCTTATGGAATCGAGGTGCGCCATAAACCCCATCCCGATCCAGCAAGGCGAGAGCGGGATACCCCAAATCGGCAGCACGGTCGACCAAAGCTTCTGGCAAAGACGCTCCGTCAAGAAAGGAAAATGCTGACGCGGCATGCAACTCAACATACATAGGAATGTGTCGAAATCAGGCTATCGGCAAACCAACAAGACCTCCTCGTTCGTCAATCAACCATCCCTTCCACAAACCACCGATCAATTTGCCGATCGTGGAAAATGCGATATACCCCACCGTCAGCCAACGCAACATCCCACTCGTCGTGATCCCATGACACGCAATCACTTGATGACACAGGGCCCGAAGCGGCAGCTGTATCCCCCATCGACGCCTTATCCCACCAATGCCCTGATGTGCGCCAAGGCCCAGCCCACTGCACAACCTCACCCTCAGCAACCTGTGATGATAAGACCCTAATAGGCCGGCCGGCCTGCACCCTGACACGAGCCGGCTTAGGTGTCCGAAATCTTCGCAGCATGGGCATTAAAGTCTGCGGTTTTGTAGATCCCACAACTTGGCGCCAATTCCCATCCAACGGAGTCCAGCGGACTCGATCAGCCATTCGATTGCCAGTCTTCCTTCTTCTCGATTTGAGTGTTTTTTTCTGGCTATCAACTGTGGAGCCCAAGGTCACGCCCCTCGGCGCAAACGCGCACATCTCAAACCCTGCAGCATTGTGGGAATCAGATACAACAGGCGATCCACACCGCGAACCAACCAAAGCCGTCAACCGGGCACCAAGAATAGATAACGTTGCTGGGGAAGGCTTAATCCGCTCAAATAACGAAAACTGTTGCGAACGAGCAGGGACCTGATCGATCACTACTGTTATCTGGTCAATCCCAACAGCAGGAAGATGTGACTCCAGATCAAGTAAAACAAGCGTACGCAGCGCTCGTGGATCGCGCAACGGAGTTGGCAATTGCAACGTGCGCGTACACAGTTCTCGAGTCCCCAACTTCAAGTGAACGTGGATTACCGCAGCACCGGTTCCAGCACGTTCAAGACGAACCGACAGCTGTTCGAACAGTCGCTTCAACACGAAGGACAAAGGCTCAACCCCTTCAATCGGATGATCGAGTGCCAGTGACGACTCGAAGCGTTCCTCGACCGACATAGGTACGAGCGGACTACCGTCTTCACCTCTGGCAAATCGCTGTAAAATCATCCCAGCTGCACCTAACCGTTCAAACAGTTCATCCGATGGTAGACGCGCCAAATCCCCTAGATTTCTCAGCCCCCAGCGACGCAGCTTCGACAACAAAGCTAAGACAGGTACCCCCATTACGTTGCCAGTCAATTGATTTTTGTGACGTGCCGGAACAGCAGACTCTTGCATCTGTTTCCGTGACAAAGCTTGAAGCACATCGAGCGACAGTCCCGCCAGAGTGGACGCTTCCTGACCAGGCTCGATCACCGTGACACCACTTCGGCTCTGCACAACTAACAGTGCTGCAGTTCGAGTAGGCGCCATTGCGATACGGAGATTCATTCCTCGGTCTGCTGCAGCCCGGCGCAAAGTCAAACCCAAATCGCGAGCACTACCGAATAACTTCGTCAAACCATTCGCATCAAGCGATACAAGGTTCGCGCCATGCACCTCGACACGTGGTGAGTAATCACGAGCCAGATGTACCAGCCGATCCGTGTCACCACCGGACCTTCGTGGCGAAAAAACAGCTCGGGTCGTTTCAGTGGCCACTCGATGCATCGAGCCACGAGGTGGAACGTAAAGACAAGCAAACATAGAACGCTCCAAGCACTTAAACCTTAGGTTTCTCAAACTCAGGACGCAAAGTAACGAACTCATGGCACGGCCGACGGGTTCGGACGACCCGTGCTTCGCACTCGAGACCCTGTAGCAGACGATTCCGATCATGTGTGCCAGACCACCAACCAACTGCCCCGCCAGGGCGCAACACCACGGTCTGACCTTCTGCGCTCCTTGCGATCGGCTCTAGTCCTAGTAGCAACCCGACGGTCTTGGTATTTTCGAGCAACCTGGACAACCGCAGCCATGTCGTCATCGGAATCTGCCGGATCGTTCGAACGGGCAGATCGGCCACGTCGAATACCACGACGCCGAATCCGCCGGCATCCAATATCAAGCTCATCGCCTTGAGTGCTCGTTTAATGCTGGGTCCAAAGTCGCGTGATGATTCACGGGCTCGCTCGGGCACCCAAAGGAGGTTGGCAAGTTCGACACCAGCCGCAGCTGCTGAAACCGGATCGAACCGATCGCATACATCGATCAGCGCTACAACCTCACCACGACCAGTGGCCGCCGCGAGCACAGAAGCCAATAAGCTCGTACGACCAGAAGAACGAGGTCCAGCGATTTCAGAAAGATGGCCACGTGCCAATCCGCCGGCCAATAACTCATCTAGTGCGGCGTGACCTGTTTCTGCCAGGATTTCAGGGGTTCCGCTGAGCGATCGGACTACGGTTCGATCCAAATTCCTGGCATGCAACATTGACTCGAGACGAGTAACTGAAGAAGATGCAGACATATTTTCGCCTTTTGTTCGCTCGAACAAGCATAGTCTCTATCTGCTGTGGCGATCAAGTAGCGAAGAAAATCACTAAATAACGGTCAGCGTCGAGGAGTCGTCTCTACGGTGATACTATGCCGACGGAATGAGGGCAAACGTTGCTCTTTGAAATCATCGACATTTTAACCCGTGGAATAAAGCTCCGCTGCCCTTGCTGTGGTCAAGGCCAGCTTTTCAAGACCATGTTCAAAACTTTTGACCGATGCTCAGCCTGCGATGAGCGATTTGAACGAGAACCGGGTCAATCGTTTGGTGCGATCTATATCAACCTTGGTCTCTCCGGGGCACTTGCAGCTATGGGCTACCTCATTACTTGCGCCTTCACTTCGTTGACAATGCCCCAGCAACTTAGTATTTGGACCTCTGTTGCCGCCCTTGGCCCATTTATCTTCTTCCGTTTAGCTATGGGGCTCTGGACAAGTATCATCTTTCTAGGTGAGGGACTTTATCTTCAGTGGCCGAACCAGTAACCAACAATCCCGTTACCCCCACGCGGCTAACCAGCTTGAAGATTTTCCGACGGTTAGCTGTGGCATTCACATTCGATAAATTCCGCAACATGTGGCTCGCCGCCTTCATATCGGCTGTGGGTACTTGGGTGCAACGACTCGCCCAACAATGGTTGATTCTAAGCCTGACAGGATCAGCGTTCTACCTTGGGCTGAATACATTTCTCGCCGAGCTACCATTGCTACTATTCACGTTAATCGGCGGTGTAATTGCCGACCGTCACGACCGTCGCCATCTACTCATTGCCTCACAAGCGGTACAAATGGTCTGCGCATTAACCCTCACATTAATCGTGTTCTTGAACATAACCCAAGTCCACCACATCCTCATCCTGTCGTTCATCGCCGGCATAGCACAGGCTTTCGGTGGTCCAGCGTTTCAGTCACTGATTCCATCACTGGTACCAAGGAAACATTTACCAAATGCAATCGCGCTAAACTCAATCCAATTCAACCTCGCTCAAATGGTAGGTCCAGCCATCGGCGGAGTACTCATGGTAGGGTTCGGATTAGCGGCTTGTTTTGGCCTAAACGGATTGTCATTTCTCGCAGTTATCGTTGTATTAAGCCTGATGCGAGTGACACCACCAGCACCTGCAACCCAGGACCGCATCTTGACCGAACTACACGGCGGTCTACAATATGTAAAACGAAGCGGCGCACTACTTTCCCTGACTACACTCGCATTCGCCACAACTTCATTAGCTCTGCCGATCAGAGCTTTCCTCCCCATATTCGCCGAGGACGACGTGCTACTACTCAGCCGCATGATGACTACGTTCGGTAGTGGGGCAGTAGTCGGAGCGCTTATAGTCGCCTGGCTAGGTAGATTCAAACACATGGGACGTACGTTACTCAGTGTACAAATCATTTTCGGCGTCATTGTGGCAGCATTCGCCATGACGCCTAATAATGCACTCAGCTACCTGCTGTTATTTCTGGGCGGAACAGCGTTACTGATAATTTTCTCGCTAACCAGTTCCCTAGTGCAGTTAACTGTACCAGATGACCTTAGAGGACGCGTCGTCAGCATTTATCTAGTAGCTTTCCGCGGCGGGATGCCCCTAGGCAGCCTCGTCAGCGGCTATCTGATCACCCAATTCTCAGCCTCAGCAGTAATCGCAATCAACGGACTCTTACTATCTCTAATAGCCACCACCTACCTCACCGGAAGCTGGCAGGTAAAAGAGCTTTAACTGAAGCCGAGACCGTCTCAGGCGACAGAATCCACCTCTGGGCCTCAGACTAGCCTGCATGTTACACATCTTCCACCACCTTACCACCGGTCGACACCATAACCACAAACGCGGCAACTAACGCAGCCCCGAGCCCAAGCATCGCCGGAGTCAACCCCCAAAAACCTTCACTAGTCATCAGCTGAGCAGCAACGACCACGGTTACTCCAGCTCCAATTGATGCCAACGCCTCAGGCATACGGATTCCTCGCACGTAGAGCCCTACGACAAGAGGAACAAACAAGCTGACCGCAAGTAATGTATAAAAAACGCTCAGAGCACCCACGATCGAACTCGAAAATACCGCTATAGCTGTTCCAGACGAGCCACCCAAAACAGCAGCAACACGAGCAACGCGGAGAATACTTGTCGCAGACGCCTGAGGGCGAACGAATCGCACATAGAGATCTTTTGAAAGCGAGGTCGCCAACATAAACAAAATGGCATCCGCGGAACTAATCTCAGCTGAAAAGATAGCCGCCAATGCCAGTGCCCCAAGCAATGGAGGCAGGGATTGCACTAAAAGAGCCGGTAGCGCGAGGGCTGGATTGTCCAAATCTGGCACCACTACTCGCGCCGCCATCCCCAGTAAAACCGGTATCACCGCAAACAACAGCAAGGCGAACCCGTTCCACGCAACCCCAATCCGAACCGCGCGATCATCATGTGCAGCATAGACACGCTGTAGGATCCCCGGCGAAACGATAAATGACGGGCCCAGCATCGCTAAATAAAACCATCCTGAACCCCCACCATGCCAAGGATTCCAGTAGTTCTCTAGTTCTTGTGTCGCCTCAAAGAGGGCTGACGCACCGCCAACAGACGCTAGGATAATCGGGAAAGCACAGAGAAAGCCCAACAAAAGTACCACCAGCTGAACCGCGTTGACCCAAACCGACGTCAATAATCCGCCAGCAGTGAAATACACCGTCACCACAATCCCACCGATAATGGAGCCGAGCCGTGGGTCAAGGCCAGTCACAGCATTCAACACAAACCCCATCGCGAGCAACTGTGCCGCTAGGATCGCCAATGTACCAAACCAAAGCAGCACCGCTACCGTAACTCGGACTGGTCGCCCATAGCGGTACTCCAAGAAATCACCAACGGTATGTAAACCGTGGTCCGCCGCTATACGCCTGAGTCGAGGACCAACCCAGAAGGCCAACACAAGCGACCCCAGTCCAGCCGAACCGACCCACCACCAAGCACTAAGACCATCTCGGTAACCAAGCGAAGCAGCTCCGACCGTTGAGCCAGCACCGATATTGGCTACCAGTAATGTGGTAAAGATCAATCCTGGCCCGAGGCACCGACCTGCGACGAAGAATTCGTTCGGGGTCCCAACCCGACGACCGACTTTTAAGCCAACCCACATGAGCAGGACTGCATAGGCCAACAAAAAGACCAAAAACAGATTCACGGGCCTACTCGGAGGTCTCGTGCAGCAGGATATCCCGGGATACCGACAGCAGCACGGGCAGCGCGAACAACTGCCTGAGACATGACATCAGCAGCCAACGCCCCGATAGTAGATATGTCCGGAGAGGCGCTAAGTTGTCCAGTTGCCAAAGCAAAGATGGCGTCACCGTCACTTGGTGTGTGGGAAGGAACCAAAGCGCGTGCAAATCCATCATGGGCCATCTGCGCCATAACGGTCGCTTGAGCTTGGGTTAATCTGGCATCAGTAGCCACAACACCAATCGTCGTGTTTTCCCCAGGCCGGCCAAGTCGCCCTGTACCAGCACGCAACAAAGTCCTAGCATCCGCAAGACCGAGACCGTTCTCAGTTCGCACTCCTGCGACAACTTGACCATCAGAGTCAATAACATCACCAACAGCGTTCACCGCTACCAGTGCTGCAACGGTTACTCCGTTCGGCAAGACCACCGAAGCCGAACCGATGCCACCCTTCATGGCACGTCCGGAACCGGCGATTTTACCTAGAGTAGCCCCAGCTCCAGCACCGACGTTGCCTTCCCGTACCAGACCCGCAGTAGACATTTCAGCCGCACGATAGCCACATTCAGCAGTCGGCCGAATAGTCGGGTCATCACCGACTCCAAGATCGAACAAAATCGCAGCAGGCACGATCGGAACTCTGGCAACGCGCGTGTCATACCCTATGCCTCGCTCAGCGAGGTAACGCACGACACCACTCGCAGCGTCAAGGCCAAAAGCGCTTCCACCGGCCAAGACCACCGCATGAACTTGCTGTACCGTTCTAGTCGGGGCTAACAAAGCAACCTCACGGGTACCCGGTGCACCACCACGAACATCTACTCCAGCCACCGCACCCGCTTCAACGAGCACCACAGTACAGCCGGTCGGTCTCGACGCCAAGGTATAGTGGCCGACCTTGATACCATCAACAGCTGTTAGTCCTCCTATCGTCTGCACCGCTACCCCGGCCGGGGTAACAAACACTCCGAACAAACAACTAGCTAAAGTAAACCAGTGACGGAAAAGCAACCTCCACGGAACCGACAGCAGCCTCCGAGAGACATCTAGAATAGGCATCCGACAATTCTTGCTGAGAACAACAACCATATGACTTAATCACTACCGCTAATCATTAAGGCAACCCTGTGAAGCCTATCAACCCAACCATCCCCACTAGACCCATCGCTGCTTCCATGAGCCACTTACCAAGAAGGGTCACGAGCATCCTAGACGACCGTGGTTCTGAGCCAGTCTTCACTGGCGGTATGCCAGTTCGATAACAGCCACCAGATCAGAGACAGCATACGGCTCAATCCAGCTTAAACCAACATAGATATAGTCATAGCGTATCCGCTTGTCTGTGATTGTAGTCGAGACCAAGCGACAATATACTGGGTCTGTTAGTTCTCAGGAGTGGGTATTCATGTCTCTGTTGACCACACCACCAGAGCCGTCTGTAGAAACGAAGTCTTCCCGAGGACGGGGAATCATCGTCGCGGTCAGCCTTGTCATAGGCAGCATTGGCGGATTTATGGCAAGTCGGACACTAGAGCACGTAGAACAGCTCAACGAACAAATCGATACTCTAGAAAACGCCTTACAAGAAGTCACAGACCACGCTCGAGACGCGAGTCAACGAGCAGTAAACGCCGAACAGTCCGTCGAAAGTGCGACTACGGCACAAAAGAGCGCCGAGATCGAAGCCGACGAGGCTCGTCAACAAGCGGCCAATGCCAACCAGCGAGCAGCCATTGCCGTCGAACGTGCTGCTATCGCTCAGGCCACGTCGATCGAGGCCCAAGAAGAGGCCATCCAAGTTCGGAAACAGGCAGAGGAAGCCCAGAGAGTCGCTGAAACAGAGTTAAATCGTCTCAACGAAGCACTAGGAAAAATTGCAAACACACGTCGTACAGCCCTGGGGCTTGTGATGAGCCTAGACGAAGGCTCCCTCAAGTTTGATACCGATCAAGCAAACCTTCGTCCGGAAAGCCGAGAAATCCTATCTCGAATCGCCGGGATCCTCTTTACCGCAGAGGGTTTCACCATCACCATCAGTGGACATACTGATGCACGAGGTTCCGAAACATACAACCAAAGGTTATCTGAACTCCGAGCCCAAGCGGTCGCCAACTACCTTATTGAATCCGGGGTATCGTCAGACTTATTCACAGTAGAAGGGCTCGGAGAAACATATCCTCTCGACCCAGGTGATAACACCGAAGCATACGCAAAAAACCGGCGTGTTGAACTCGGTATAGTTAACGCCCGTATTATCGACCAGACCGAACTCACCGGAGATGATCGTCCGTAAACAGTTAGCTATGAAACCAGTCGGCACCAATTGGCAGTAACCCAATCGAAACTCTTCCAGATATTACCCTTACCGAACGGCAGCCCTCACAAATTAAAGGAGTCCCGATGGCTAAAATCAATCGGCGTGCGTTCGTTCTGGCCAACGCAATCGGCCTCACAGCCCCCCCCCGTCGAAGTTTCGGGCGTGCCCCCGCTGTATTACGCCAATCGGTCAAACCAATCGTCATCTCTTCAGCGAACGGCCATCGCTTCAGAAACGGCGGGACACAGACCTGCGTAGAACTGGCGTTCCGTCGGATCGTAGATGGCGACGATTTGCTTGATGCCTTGATTGCCGGCGTTAACATCGTAGAACTCGATCCTGAAGACGCAAGCGTTGGCTATGGGGGTCGACCGAACGCCGACGGCGTGGTCCAGCTTGACGCCTGTTGCATGGAAGGTTCGACCCATCGGGCCGGTGGGGTTGCAGCCCTGGAAGGCGTCCGTACACCATCGAAAGTCGCTCAAGCGGTTATGCTTCACACGGACCATCACCTTCTGGTTGGGTCCGGAGCACAGAACTTCGCTCGCCAACTCGGATTTAACATCGAAGCGGACCTCAATACAGACCGGTCTCGCCGGCTATGGCTGGAATGGAAAAGGCGCACTGATCCAAACCACTACCTAGATCCAAACCGCACTGTCGCCCAATCCCAGGTCGATTCCGAACTGCTGGCCGAAACACTTTCCGACACTGATGAGGCCTATGGCACTATCAACTGCAATGGCATCGACCTACAAGGACAGCTCGCAGGCGTCACAACGACAAGTGGCTTGGCTTGGAAGATCCCCAGCCGCGTTGGTGACTCGCCAATCCTTGGAGCAGGACTTTATGTGGATAGTCAAGCAGGCGCAGTCGGTTCAACAGGTCGTGGAGAAGCCAACCTCTACAACCTGACGTCATTTCTCATCGTTGAATACCTCCGCCAAGGCATGAGCCCACAAGATGCTGGACTGGCTGGATTGCGCAGAATTCAGGAAAATACCCGTGAGCCTCGACTGCAGAATTCACGTGGATTGCCGAATTTCGGTGTGACATTTTACGTGCTGAATGCAGCTGGTGAATGTGCCGGAGTCTCGATGTACGGCGGATCCAACCGAACATATGCCCTCTGCACCGAAAATGGGCCTGAACTACTACCGCTCGAACCCCTGCTTGATGGCACACCAAACGACTGACCCCTGAACAAACCTCAGTTATGCGATCTCAGTTGTCTGAATAGCGCTTTTACGAAACGGAAGGAGCTGAATTTTCAGACCGGCACGCGTGAGACAGTCCCACACATGTAATCCATCCTTATGGTTAATCCTAAGACCAGAATCCAAGGTAGTCGAAACTGATTTGAAAAAGACGCGCAGCAAACACGGCTAGCACCAGACCTAGCACCTTCACTGTCGCCCGGTAAAATCTACTATGGAGCACCCTTTTCCCCTGGCCAACCAAAATGGCAATAAGCACCTTTGAGCCAACCAGACAGCTATAAAACCCAACAAAGAGACCGGTGACCTGAATCGGTCCCGCAAGCCACGCTTTCCAAACGACCGGAGCCCCCACCGTCAACCAGAACAAATAAGGGTGTGGATTCAATAGGTTCGCGATAACACTCTTTTGAACGGACCGAGGCGCAGAAGAGGTACTCCAGTACCGAGATGCATCGAGTGTAAGGCTCTCGTACGCTAGGTACAGTAGGAAAACAGCTCCCAACAACGACGTTCCACCGAGAATAACTTCAATACTCCCAAAACAACTCCACCCAACCATAGCCAAGACAATGATCGGCAGGTCTGTAAGCATCGGCACAGCAGCTACTTTGACACCCTCTCTGGCGCCGTGGCGCAGTGTCTGCTGGATGACTAGAACAAACAAAGGTCCTGGCACAAGTCCAGCCGCCAGCCCGAGGGCTACGCCAGTCAACATGTCACCCATATTCACTCACCGCTAATCCCCAACCACGGCCATCTAGTCTCACTACCAGACGAACCCCCACCTAACATGTAGAATCATCGGTTAATGAGGCGTTACCAACTCCTAGAATTGGCCGGTCTGTTTCTCCGTCTAGGCCTCACCGCATTCGGTGGACCAGCAGCCCATATCGCAATGATGCGCGACGAGGTTGTCGAACGGAGGAAATGGTTGACCGACAGCGAGTTTCTAGACTTGCTCGGCGCGACCAACATGATCCCAGGCCCCAATTCCACTGAGATGGCAATCCATCTCGGCTACCGTCACAGTCGACTAGCTGGTCTGCTGCTGGCCGGCTGTTGTTTTATTGTGCCAGCGACCTTTATTGTCATTGCTATCGCCTGGGCCTATGTCCGGTTCGGCCACATGCCGCAAGTAACATGGGTAATGTACGGCATCGGTCCAGTCATCATCGCGATTGTTGCACAGGCGCTTTGGAAACTTGGGACTACCGCCATAAAGGGTCCCCTGACCGCGATCCTGGCTGTCCTTTCGACTTTACTATCCCTCTTCGGCTGGAACGAACTTGGAGTGCTCGCCCTCGGCGGGGTGGTAATGGCCGGGGTCAAATTGAAACAGCCTGCTTCGGTCGTCGGAGTGTTCACCACTGTGTGGACCAGCACCACGGTTCTAGCTCACGCTACGAGAGTCATGGTCCCTTTCTCCTTGACTCGGCTGACACTTTTCTTTCTTAAGACAGGCTCGATTCTTTTCGGAAGTGGCTATGTCCTTCTGGCATTTCTCCGTGCCGATCTGGTCGAGCGCTGGAAGTGGTTGACAGACGAACAACTCATCGACGCCATCACGGTGGGCCAAGTGACCCCTGGTCCGGTTTTCACCACTGCAGCTTTTATCGGATACCTACTGGGCGACTGGATCGGAGCAGTTCTAGCTACGCTCGGTATATTTCTCCCTGGGTTTATATTTGTTGTTTGCACTCAGCCACTCATTCCCAAGCTCCGCGCCTCACCGACCACGAGTTCGATACTTGACGGTGTCGTCATCTCATCACTTGGGTTAATGGCGGCGGTGACCTGGGACCTTGTCAATTCAACCCTTGTTGATGCGCCAACAGTCGGAATGGCCATCGCTACAACGGTCATACTGTTTACTCTGCAACCAAACTCGACATGGTTGGTGTTGGCCGGTGCTGTGGCTGGGTGGTTGTGGCACTCCTAAACATAAAGGCACGAATCATCTATTCGTAACTACTGGAGAGACTCACTCCATTCAGACGCCTAAAGTCGCAAAATCCCATCCAGCAAGGCCTGGGTATCAGAACAGACGACTGGCAAAACCGATTCCCACAAGGCACTCACTACCGAGCGATCTAAGCAGGTCATCCTCGTCTCGAGTTGTTCCAATACCCCGCCTCATTCAACTCAACCTCGACCACACTAGCCAATTCGACCTACAATCTGAAGGTCGGCTTAACTGAAAAGGCTGCAACCCGATGTCTGAAGTCACTGTGGAGCTGGGACAAACCGTCTGCGTGTATTGCAGAAACCGAGAAGCCGCGCCAGAATGGAAGCCATTCTGCAGTGAACGGTGCAAACAACTCGACCTCAGAAACTGGGTCGACGGGAGGTATAGGATCCCGGGAGACAGCACGACGGTCCCAGATGGCAAGGACGGGGAGTCCCCAAGTTAAATATGTTTTAAGACTCGGCAACTATCCCAATTCAATATTGACGTTGAGCATTTTGTGTACACATGGCTGATACGCTAACCATTACCGATAACCGGACGGGCAGGCAGTACGAAGTCCCGATCAATAACGACACAATCCGAGCCTCAGACCTGCGCCAGATTAGGGTAGCGCCGGAAGACTTCGGAATGATGTCCTATGATCCAGCATTCTTGAATACTGCATCTTGTCGCAGCGCGATCACGTTCATCGACGGCGACAAGGGCATCCTGCGGTATCGAGGATACCCCATCGAACAGCTTGCCGAACAAAGCACCTTCCTTGAAACTGCTTATTTACTCATCCACGGAGGCCTCCCGACACAATCCCAACTCACATCGTGGGAGGGGGATCTATCGCAGCATGCGATGCTCCACGAAAACGTCAAGAAATTCATGGAAGGCTTCCGATACGACGCCCACCCAATGGGGATTTTCCTGAGCACCGTGGGGGCCCTGTCAACATTCTATCCACTCGCCAAGGACGTCGATGACCCAGCCTCAAGGCGCCTGCAAATGATACGTCTCATCGCAAAGGTGCCGAGTATAGCGGCTTATGCCTATAGACACAGCGTAGGCAAACCGTATGTATACCCGAACAAAGAACTTAGCTACACAGGAAATTTTCTGAACCAACTTTTCAAACAGACCGAGCCCATCTATCAACCTGACCCAATTCTCGAACGCGCACTAGACGTGCTGTTCATCCTTCACGCAGACCACGAACAAAATTGCAGCACCAGCGCAATGCGGAATATTGGTAGTGCCAATGCGGACCCTTACGTTTCGCTAGCCGGTGCCGCAGCAGCACTTTACGGTCCATTGCACGGAGGAGCCAACGAAGCTGTCCTTCGTATGTTGACAGGCATCGGCACCATCGATAACGTCTCTACGTTTGTGGAAGGGGTCAAAGATGGCAAGGAACGCCTAATGGGTTTTGGGCATCGTGTCTACAAATCTTACGACCCACGGGCAAAGGTCATCAAAGCAACGGCGGATAAAGTCTTTGCAATCACAGGACGGAACCCTCTCCTCGACATTGCGCTCGAACTCGAACGCATCGCCCTAGAAGATGACTACTTCATATCTCGTAAGTTGTACCCCAATGTCGACTTTTACTCAGGCCTAATTTACCAGGCCATGCAATTCGAACCCTCCATGTTCACGGTCTTGTTTGCAATAGGCAGAACAGCCGGCTGGATTGCTCAATGGGAGGAGCTCACCAGCGACAAGGGCCGGAAAATCGCCAGACCCCGCCAAGTCTACATCGGCGAAGGCCAGCGAGAGTATCCCCCTATGGTCGAACGTTGATAGCCGTAGATGCAATTCAGCTTTTACACGACTCAGGCAGCAACAAACTCAGATGTCTCAAAAGGAAGCTAGACACCTACGACCCAACAACCATTGACCATCACTTGGGAACAGCAGTCGCACGAAAACATACCCAGAGGCCCAAGCTATCCGGCGGTCTGATCACAGCTGGGCCGTTTATGACCAGAGGTTGAACAGAGTCACCGCCATCAACAGGGCCAAACCCAGTCCGACAACCACAGCCCAAAACCAGTAACTTCTCCCGGCACTCAAGGTGGCAGGTTCACGACGCCGTTCGGTCGTAGCTGCACCACACCGAAAACAAATTAATGCATTATCGGCAATCTCAGTCTGGCAAACACTGCAGTGCATAAAGCTTATATTACGAGGAAATCAACTCAGGAAATAGATCGCTACTTGTCTACAGCACCGACTCGAATTTGCCTCGACACGCGAGCCAATCGGATCAACAGTAACTCCAGTTTCCGATGATATTCTGCCGGGGCTATCTCATGCTTACTTGCTTTGAGTTCACCAACCTCCAGCCTCAGTGTTTCCCGCCTGGCAATCAGTGGCACAGACCGAGGATCGGTCGCCCACTCTGGTTCAACCGGACCAGCGCCAGGATATAGATTCTCCGCAATCGCCCCATCCGGTCCAAGTTGGCCTGCTTCTCTTCCAAGGCCGTCGCCGTTATCGTCGAGGAGTGCTCGTTCGGTTGCTAGCCGACCTCGTTCTCGATACCACTCTCGGACACCACTGCTTGCAAACTCAAACACCTCAAGTACAGATGAGCGCCCACTCTTGTCGGTATCAGCTAATGGATTGGCAAGTGCCTCAACAAAAAACTGAGGGAATATCGTTTCGAAACGCTGCACGTTGGACCTCGTCGCAGTCACAATCGTATTACCCCTCGATGATAACCGTTCAAGAAACGGGAAGCTCGCACCTGTTGTGTTCACGAACACCACATGTCCGGGAACAAGGCCTAGTAGCGCCGCCCATTCTCTCGCCTCGAGATCTGGTCCAACGAGATTGAACTTCGCATCAACTCCGTCGAAGGAACCGTGACCGATAAGCACGACATACAACACTGAATCACTACTCATTCGAGCGGCCAGTCGCTCAATCGCCAGACGAACTCCTTCTCGCGACGAACGTCCGACATCAGGCCCAGGCCGTTCAGCCAATACGACCAGGTTGGCCTGCTCGAACATCGGCTGAGCGCGGAGCGTCGTGACCAGCCTAGAACGCCACCGATCATAGTTATCCCCGAAAGTCGAGCCTCCAGCTGCCCCCGTGACCACCAACGCATATTGGTCCTGGGCAGACAGCCCCGTCTCTGTTGACCAGGCAACAAGCAACAGCAAAGCGACCACACGGAGTTTCAACCTCAAAAAGCCACTTCTAGCTAGAAGTAGGTCAACTAGTCCCACTCGAAAAGTGAACCGCCGGTGTTCAACTTGTCTTAGCCAATTCCCTACACTCACCCGTAATCTCCAGACTCCAAACGGATTCACCCCTCGGGCAATCACCGAAGTCCCCAGCGGCGACGAAACCCCCACTCTATACAAAGCAACCCAGCCAAAAGAAGGAACCCATAAATACTGTCCCACAAACTATGGATAATCGGCGGTTGTTCTGGACCCTTCAAATCGTTAAGCCCCTTCCGCAGTTCATCAATCCGCTCAACATCGATCATCTTCCCACCGGAAGCTCGAGCGACTCGACCCAACAACCCAACCTGACGTCGCGGATCGGAGAACTCAAGGGCCGTTCCACCGACGAGAACTGACAAAGTGTCCCTACCAATGAGTTGCCCGTCCCGAGTGGCCTCAGCCACCACCTCGTAGACGCCCCTCAGGTCCGGTATAGCCTCCGCGCGATACCGACCGGCCTCACCAGTCACGAGACTCGCCGACAAGTCGCTCTCCTCACCACCTGGGCCCTTCATCTGCAGGCTAACGACCGCATCAGACACCTCGACAAATTCTTCGTCGACCACGGTAACATCCACAGCCAATGGAGCACCTTCCAGCCGCCCACCCTCAACCCGCAGCATAACTCTATCTGGGGACTCAACAGCGAGCCACCTTGCAGTTTGCCTCCAAAATCGCTCGTAAGTTTGATCACTGGAGGGCAACAGCATCTTCCAGCGCCAGGACGCCTCGCCAGCAAACACCATCGTCCGGCCACGACCGAAACGCTGAACAGCGATCGCTGGCTGTTCGCCGAACCGTCCACTCACTGTCGTTGCCAGCACCGTCGCTCCAGAGCTTGACAATCTCATGGGAACGACCCGACCCAAAGCAGGCGCCGCCTCCCAGCTTCTCCTAGTCTCCACCCCACTCCCACCGACACGCATGACCGGATGCATCTCACCGTCCTGTGTCGGCTCTATTCTTTGAGGCTCAGTTAGTGAATCTGACTCTCGGAGACTACCGATTGAAGCAACTGGCGAAAGCGGTAGCAAGGTTTCGAGCGACGTCAGTCCCACCTCCACGCTCTCAAACAAACGAGCTCCCATGACTAATAAACCACCGCCACGCTCAGACACAAATGCATCCGCCATTTCGACTTGATCTGAGGACAATCGCCCCAGGTCAACATTCGCAAGAAAGACAGCATCATAAGAGAAAAGCTCCTCCCTTGTAGTTGGAAAACCCGTAACCAACGCCTGACTCCGACCGGCACCACTCTGAATATAGAAAGTGGATTCACCCAGATTATTCAACCCCTTATCAATCACCGCATCAACCAGGATGCCCGCGTCACCAGACAGGGCCCGCTTCAGGAAACTATGCTCGTAACCTGGTGCTCCTTCAACTAACAGCACCTTCCGAGGTTGGCCTACTGGTTGGACCAAAACGCTTCGTCTGTTGTTTTCCGGCACCATCTCCGTTTGGTCAACTTGTATTTCAACTGTGTAGACGGTCGCGACCTCAGGGATCGGCGACACGGGCACAACCATCGAGGCCACGGCACCATCACCAGATGACGTCATCTGAAGCGCCCTAATCAATTGACCATTTTCAAACACACGCACATCTACCGGTGCACCATCAAATCCATACTCGACCATGGAAAAGCTGAGATCAACGAACGAGTCAACTACACCAGGTTCACCTACGGTCAGAGCAACCAATTCTCGATCCCGAGACGCAGTTGTAGAACCGATACCAATGGTGAAAATAGGAGGCACACCGTCTTGAACGAATTCGACGGTTCCCGTATCTCCACCATCAGACAGGACAACAACAGCAGCAACCGCTTGACCTAGATACCGTGTCTGCAGATCCGTCAGTGCACCTATCAAATCGCTCTGGGAAGCCTCGGAGTGCAATTCGTCTAGTTCTACCGGCTCAAGCCTTCGCCCAAAACCCCACAGCTCCAACTGGAAATCATTACCGAGAGCAGGCATGAGATCGTCAGAAACCATCGAAGCCGCAGCCTCAATCCGAGACCGCCCAGCAGCATCAGCGATGGACATGCTCCCCGATTGATCGAACAACACTGGGATCACAGGTCGCCCGACCGGCACCAGCTCCAGTCGTGCTGGTTCAGCGAGAAACAGCAGTAAGGTCAAGAATGTGAGAAAACGGACCGCGGCAAGGAACCAGCGCCTAGCTGAAGGCAGAGGAACGCTCGTACGCGCATATGATAGATAAGCGACAACGGCGGCCACAGCAACCAACCCTCCAGCCAGCCACCATGCAAACGGAGAAGCAAAGACCATGCTTAGGGCAACGTAAGTCCAGTGGCCACTGAGCGAAAATACCGGTCGACCATAGACTGATAACGAGACGGAAGTGTTCCAGCCGACCCAGCAACCATTCGGTCACGAAGTTCACCAGCAGCTAGCCCTCGCGTGTCCTCTGTCTCGACACTCTGAAGAGCATTATTGAGATTTCTCCGAAGTGAAGCCCAATCTCGGAGATCCCACTTAAACAGTTCGCTCCCGGGTGATGCCCCGCTTCGCCAAGGCTGCGCCCATTGCTGAAGATCACGATCCAAATCTGGGTTAGCACGGCGCAATCGCTCGAGGAGGCCAGGATACCTCTCAAGACCTTCAACGAACTCCCGCATCGCCTTGCTCGCCCAATCAACAGGCCCACCGGTCACGCCCGCACCTCCAGGTCTGGATTCCCCAGACTCACTCAACCCTGGTCTCGTCCCAGGTTTAGCCCTGCCAGTCGACTCACTATCGCCCACTGTAAATGGCTCCTGAGCCTCAGGCGATGTCTGCCAGTCAGCTCCCTCCCTCAGGGACTTCCCAAGCTGTCTCTCGAGTTCAACTTCCAGCTGGTTCAAGCGCTGTCTCAGCAGCTGAGCGGTGCTCAATTGAGCCCGCAATTGTTGCTGCGAACCACCCCTTCCGCCTGCTCCTTGCAACAACCCCTCAACTACCTCCAAGGCTTCTGCCAGCGCTGTCTCCTCAACAGCCAACCGATCAAGTTCAACAGCCCCGGCAAACGATGGAGTGCTATCAGCCGCACGACGCAGTCGCTCAGCACCCATCCGCATTCGGCTACTGACCGACTCCCGATCAAACGTCTCACGCGCAACTCGCAAAGAGTCAACCATCGACCGGTCGGATGGACTGCTCCCATCACCCAAGGCTTCCATCGACCTAATTGACTCTCTGAAGGCGTCAACTCGATCAGCCAGGACCTCCTTCTCATCTGCTAACTGATTTTGAGTCCGACTGCCAACCTGCTCACTGCGGCTCTGTTCAACCACCTGACCAACACCTTGAGCGATACGGCTTTGAGTCTCGGCCAACTCTTGCACCTCAAATCGCAGGCTCTCTAGCTGTTTCACCCGTTCGCCACTGACACCTTCACTAAATTGCCGTTCAAGGTCTCTCAGCTCATCCAATACCTCGGCACCACGCTCTCCAGCGGCCTCAGTGTTAGCCCGTTGTAAACCGCCAGCAGTCCGACGCATATTTTCCGCAATCTGCCCTATCCCTGTAACGCCGGATTGATTCTGTCCTCCAAGGCCCTGCATCTGGCGAGGAAACTGGGCTGCTAACTGTTCAAGTTCCTCTCGAAGCGCTTGCTGTTCACGAGTTAGGCGCTCCAGCAACCGGCGTCGTTCACCATCAGACCTTGCGGCATCGCCACCACGGAGTTCTTGGTTGAGCCGTTCCTGTCGAAAGGCTAGTTCCCTTAACCTCCTGATTGCCTCACTCTCATCATCGCTTGAGGACGACCCTGCCGACGAGTTCGTCTCATAGCTGGTTTCTTGCTCCCGTAAAAGCTCCTGGTCAAATAGTGCCGACAGGTCCTGCTGCGACTGGCCACCGGGGGACTGAGCCCCCTGGCCACGCGCCATAGACACTTGACGAGATCGAGTCGAAGCTTCCACCGTGAGAATCTGATTCAGTGCCTCCATCTCAGACAAAATGGCGGTCCCGGTGTCGAACTCTAACAACGCAGCTTCCGCAATCGCCATTGCTTCAACCGCGGCCTCCATGGCCAAGCTTTCCGTCGCCGAACCTTCCGCTCCCAGAGCAGGGTCCCGAGCAGCGCGGCGCATCTGCTCTGCCGTACGGGATGTGGTTTCAGTTAACTCGCGCTGTGCCTCGGCAACAGCCAGAATATCCTGTGCCACCAGCGCCTTATCCACTTCCTGGTCCAGCCTCCAAGTCGCAACTATGACCTGCTTCTGCAGCTCTACCAAATTTCCCATTTCCTGCGGGCCAAAGCCTCCCCCGGACTGGCTCTCTGCTTCCTTAAACTCACTATCAAATGACCGAACCTCTAAGAAGAAAATGCCAGACCGAGCGCCTGCTGTCTGATCAGCAGACCCAGCATCCCGTACTCGGGCGTGGTAGGTAACGAAATCGCCTGGAACAACGTCAAGCTCCTCAAGATAAAGGGTCCGTGTCCCAGCAACCACCTGGGCCGACCCCTGCATGTCGAAAGACAGTAGTCGTTCCTGCTGTCCTGACACCCGATAGACAAGCTCTAAAGCGTCTATCCTATGGTCGTCATCGGCCCGTACCTGAATCGTAACTTCCTCAAGCGGCGTGACATCTCGGTCCCCTCCAGGGCGAAGAACCCGAACATTGGGCTGCCGGTCCGGTATGGCACGAATAAAATATTCATCCATCCCTGTGTTTGTCAGGCCATATTCGTCGGTGAGAGCTACCCTGTAGCTTCCGTCTGTCTTTACCGTAAAGTTAGCAACCGGAGTTTCCCTGGAGGTCATGTCGAACGGCACACGCTGCCCGTCGCCAAACACCAAAACTCCCGCTGCGACAGGTTTGTCTGCATGCACTCGAAGACGCACCTCTGTTCCAACAGGCGCGAAAACGTCACCGCTGCCCTCCTCAAGCCGCGGGGACAACCCCATAAACGCCGGATAGACGTACTCCACGTCTACCTGACTCACCTGCGGCGGGCTCACCACCTCAACCCGATACTCGCGACTGCGCAAGGTTGCCGTAGTGATCTCGTAGCGGAAGCTGCGATCAACCGGAGTAAATTCCGCCATATAGGCGTCTCCACTTGGTCGCATCTCAATCCCCTGCTGTCCCGAATTGTCGAGTATGGACAGAACCATAGGGCTCCTCGACACCAGGTCCATCCCCCCCACCAAGCGAGCCTCAACTCTTAGCAGTTCACCTGCCATCAG
Source organism: Acidobacteria bacterium UBA2990 (assembly GCA_002347025.1). GTDB lineage: Bacteria > Acidobacteriota > Vicinamibacteria > Vicinamibacterales > UBA8438 > UBA2990. The sequence continues at coordinate 24,820 of DEAE01000002.1, read as the reverse complement.
ATTGACATCACCAGGCTCAATTTCCAGGACTAAGTTGCTTGGAACCGCGTACAGCCACGCTGTTGTGACCAAACCTCTTATAGGACCGAATCCAAAAGTGAGGACAGCCACCAGGAGTGTGATCGAAAGCCCTCCTCGGAAACCAACCCTGCCTAGATAGGCGTTCGTAACGGCACTTTTCGGATCCAGCGTCCGCAATTGGCGGACAGCGTCAGCGAGCACTAACTCCCGAAACTCCTCTGAACGCGTGGACTCAGCGAGTTGTACGGCACTGGCCACACAGTCATCCAATTCGGGCCAGCGCTCTTCAAGGAAACGAGCAACCTGCCGAGTCGTCGGCTGAATGCGGAGCGGCCACAGCGCACGCGTAGCAATACCCCCCATTGCCACGGCTGCCAGCACTACCAACAGTAGCGTGGGCATACCAGGCGGGGTAATTACTAACTCGACAAAGAGCACCACCGACAAAACTACAGAGAACCCCAAACACATGTTGGTGATCCCCGTCAACCACCTACCGGCCAACCAGCGATACCTGACATGCGCCAGCACTGCCTGCAACTTTGCTAGATCACTTTGAGGCATTGTTCGCAATTGTCTCACTCAGAGCGGCGTTCGGGAAACAATAGACTGAACAAAACTTTTTCGGACGGGCCGTCACAAAGCCACAAATTGGTCAGGCGACCAAACGACCCAACCAGCCTTCGGCCGTCAGAAACACGGCCACCAACAGCAACAGATAGCGCCAAACCTGCTGCTGTCCCTCCTGCTCAACTGCCGTAAGCTCAACCTGGTTCTCGCCTGCCTGAGCCAATCGGCCCACTGAAGCAACAAACTGATCCTGCGAAAGGGGAGTCGGATCCGATTCACCGGAATCAACATTAACCACCACTCGGCCCGGAGGATCAACCAATGCAAACACCCCGGGCGCATCCGGCACGCCAGCCGGTACCTTATTAGCCACGAACTCCTGCTGTATCACCCGATGATCTGACAGATAGCTCAATACCTCATGAAGAAAAGGCACAAAGGTACGCTGCCGAGGCCAATCATTCCACTTGGTCTCTAAATCAGACGCGAAAAATAGAACCCGACCCTCCCCAACCTCATACTCCACAAGAGCTGGTGCCTGATCGGAGAAACGGGCAATAACGATTCCCACTCCAGGATCAGTAGTAAGAGTCCTAGTAAAACGGGCTTCGCTGAGCTGGCTGGCCAATCCGCCCAGGCGTCGGATTATCGGGTGCCTAGACTCACTTACGACCAACGTGACAGGGTTAACATGCACTTGGGAAACCCCGAACCCAAGCTCTGTGCCTCGACTGAGGAACCCTTCTACCAGATCACCATCGAACGCCGGCCCTGCGGCTACAAACAACCCTCCTCCGTTTTGGACGAACGAAGCCAGTAGACCTCGTCCGCGTCGATTGAAACCGAAGGTCCCTAGCAGGACAACAGCACCTACCTCTTCAGGTATGTCCAGACCTGTCCCTAGTGCAGCTGCACTCACAACACTCACTGCAAACGGATCAGTGTAGCTGCCTGGGGCCAACGCCCGTTGCAAATAAAATGCCTCACTGGATTGCACATCGCCAACGACGATCAGAAGAGTCGCCTGCCGTGACTGGTCAAGTAGCCGATATCGACGGTCATCAACCGAGTAGCCAGATGGGTCAACTACCGACGCCATCACTACCCCACTGGCCGGAAATTTAACAGGAAAGGCCACGGTGGACCTCCCCGTGACTGGCGTGACCGACCTTTTGTCCACTACTGCCCCATCCAAAGCAAGTGAGACCGTAGTGTCCGGCCCAACACCGACCTGCAATAAATCCACCCTAGCCGAGTTACTGTCGATGTCAAGACCGACCACCGCTAGGTTACTGACTGGGGGTCTAACAGGACGTAATTCAAGTTCTACCCTTGGTGACACACTGCCACCTCCCGTAGCCCAGCCAGCAGCTTGCATGTCACTGACAAGGACTAATCGACCGCTGCGGTCACCAATCAAATCCGAAGCAGCTGTCAGTCCCTCTGAATACCGTGTAGCACGAGGGCGAGCCGACAAACTGTCCACTGCCGCCAGTGCAGAGGACCGTGACCCGGTTAGGCCCGCAACGACTCGAGCTTCGTCATCAAACGCAACGACCCCTACCAGGTGGCCATCCGGGGTGGCGTTGACCGCCGCTCTGGCTAAAGCCTGCACCTCATCCTGCTGGCCAGGCCCTGACACACTAAATGAGGTATCGACGAGCACAACAGTCACCGGGCCATCAAGTTGATCATCAGGACCGAAGAAAGGGTGCGCAAAGGCGAAAGCTAGCAACAACACCACACAAACACGCAGCGCCAAAAGTAGTAGCTCGTACAACCTCAAGTGGTTCATCTGCTGGGCCTGAGCCCCAAGTAGGAACCGGACATCACTGAACCTCACCCGCTGGAAACGCTCTCGGCGAAATAAGTGAAGAACGATCGGAACTCCAGCCGCAAGGCAGCCAAATAAAAACGCCGGCACCAAAAAAGACAAGCTCAAGCCCTGCGCCCCCGCGTCGAAAGGTAGGACATTAGCGCATCATCGAACGGTTTAGCTGTATTCACGAGGTGATAGTCGATATTTGCAAGTCGCAGCTCTCGACGATAACGCTCTTGTTGCTCTTCACTGTTCTTGAGGTAACACTGCCGCACTCGACTAGGCACCGCAATCACCTGAGATGCCGTCTCCATGTCTTCGAACTGAGCCACCCGTTCAAAGGGAAATGTTAATTCAGCCGGATCGAGGACATGAAACACGATCACCTCAGAACCCCGAAATCGAAGGTGTTTGAGTCCTCGAATCACAGCTCCCGGGTCATCCAACAGGTCTGAAATCAACACAACAAGTCCTCGACGACGCAGCCGTGTCGCAATCTCGTCCAGAGGCTTCGCTACATCGGATTTCCCTCCGATTTTCGCCTTGCTCAATACCGATAAAAGAGTCTGCAAGTGCCCGCTTCTTGACCCCACTGGAACGGACTCAATCACCCGATCGTCGAAGAGCATCAGACCAACACCATCGCACTGGCGATGCATCAAACAGGCTAAGGCAGCTGCTAAAAACCCACCATACTGGAGTTTAGTGACCGGTTGGGACCCGTAGCCCATCGATCCACTGATATCGAGTAGCAAATGACACTCGAGATTTGTTTCTTCTTCAAATTCCTTGACGTAATAGCGACCACTTCGAGCCGCGAGCTTCCAATCGATTCTAGCCGGGTCATCTCCAGGAAGATAGCGACGATATTCGCTAAATTCCACGCTAAAGCCCTTGACTGGGCTTCTGTGTAATCCTCCGAGAAATCCCTCAACGATGGTACGAGCAACTAGTTCAAGTGAGCCAAGACGCACGAGTACAGAAGGCGCAAGACCCGATAGGTCAGAACCCACCATCCCAGGTCTCTCACATTCCGCTGGCTGGCACCGGCACCGTCTCAAGCAACTTTGCAACCACAAAGTCGGCGTCTACCCCGTCAGACTCTGCAAAGAAGTTAGTCAAAACGCGATGCCTGAGGATCGAAGGAGCCAGAGCACGTACATCAGCAACGGACACATGGTAACGACCTTGAATCAAGGCCCTCGCCTTACCACCCAAAATTAGTGACTGAGAAGCTCTCAAACTAGCCCCCCATTTGACCCACTTTTGCACAAATTCTGGACTATTCGGTTGGCCAGGCCTAGTAGCATCGACCAAGCGCACGGCGTAGCGGGCGACTTCTTCGGCCACAGGCACTCCCCTGACGAGTCGCTGAGTTTCTAGGATTCCAGCACCATCCAACACCTTCCCTAGCCTGGGCACATCATCGCCTGTAGTCGCAGTGACGACATGAACCTCATCATCTTCCGACAGATAGCGGATGACGACATTAAACATAAACCGATCCAGCTGTGCCTCGGGTAATGGGTAGGTACCCTCAAGTTCAATGGGGTTCTGTGTAGCTAGCACAAAGAATGGTCGAGCTAACGGATAACTATGTCCTGAAACAGTGACATGGCCTTCCTGCATCGCCTCAAGCAACGCTGCTTGGGTTTTCGGCGGGGTCCGGTTGATCTCATCAGCTAACAGAATTTGCGCAAAAATAGGCCCTTTATTAAACTCAAGAGTCCTGTTCCCTCCTCTCTCCTCAAGGATTTCGGTGCCAGTGATGTCAGCAGGCATCAGGTCAGGAGTAAATTGAATACGTTTAAACCGCAAGTCTAAGATATCTGCAAGCGAACGAACCAACCTAGTCTTCGCCAGTCCAGGAACTCCCGTGATAAGGCAATGCCCTCCCGTAAAGATCGCTGTCAGCACAAGTTCTATCGCTTCGTCCTGTCCAACAATCACATGCCGGAGTTCCTCCAGGATTTGATCCCGGTTCCGGCTTAACCGTGCCGCACCTATTGCCGCATCATCCTTCGTAGTGGCCATCAATCCGCTGAACCCTGAGAAAAATACTTCCCAGGCTGTCGAGTTTGGGACTCACCCTAAACACCTAGGATTCGATTCGACGACGACCGGTAGTTTCTGAACCGGCCCTCCCTTAATGTGTGAGAGCGTAGACGACCTCATTAATCATCATGCGGTAAGCCTGCGCGGTGTATTGGATATAGCCTGGGTAATCTTCGGCGTTTGACCACTCCCAGCCATCTCCCATATCGGTGTTAAAGTTCAGCAGAGCCATCGCACGCCCCGTATCATCCAAGACCGCGTACAACCCAGCCTGACGCCCACCTTTTTCCCAAGTGACACCGTTGAAAAACGATCCAAGCCCAGGGATCTGGGGATAGTCCTTAAGCTGATAAAAACAGTTAAAGACCGGATGTTCTGGAGGTAATTTGAGAATTTCCCGGTCCGGAAACACCAGTTTCAGCTGTTGGCGCAAAGATTCAAATTCAACAGGCCCATGAAAATCGTCGAAAGTCGCCGTGCCACCACGAAGCAAAAACTCTCGCAATATGTCAACTTCCTGAGGTGTAAGTCGCAAATTACCTGGCTCTACAAAGTAAACCCACGGATATTCCCACAGGCGCTCGTCGTCGAGAGCCAACGTGACAGGCTCCTTCACAGTGATGGAGGTCACACGACCCAGACGACGCGACAGATTCTGCTCAGCCGCCGGACCATCAACTACCCACGGGTCACTCCAATACCTAGCCCTGAAAGGCTGCAGAAGCTCTTCCGGGGAACTGTATTTGATACGCACGAATGTCCATTCGAGCCCATCAAGCTGTGCTGTAGGCGAGCCGGAATCAATATCGGTGACAAGGGCCCCTGGTGGTGGCTGCACGGCAAAAATAGTCAAATCTCCGAGACTCGCAACCAGAGTCAAGACCGCGGCACAACTTACCAGTCCTCCTAAATGCCCCAGGCCCTTCACAACCCTTCCTCGATAATTTGCAACAACAGTTCCTGCGCGCGTTCGTAGGTTGGGGCAATCTCAAGCGCAGCGATCACTTCCTGCCTAGCCGGATCAAGCTGTCCCTCCAAGAAATAGCTTTCAGCTAGATCCACATGGGCAGAAACGCGATCGACCGGACCGACCGCTAAGGCTACCTCGAACTCCCGCACAGCAACGCCGTGCTCCCCACTTGCTAGAGCCAGCCGCCCTAAGGCTTGATGCGGCACCACATCAAATGGATCAAGCTCAATGATTAGTTCATACGCACGCCGCAACCGAAGACCGTCTCCCACTTCTTCCGCCAATGCCGCCAGCTGACGAGCGGCGTCAATATCCCGATGATCGTGGTCAAGATGTGCCGCCAGCTGCTCAATCGCTTGGTTTCGATCTCCCAGTTCAATCGCGATCTCGGCCAACGGGATGTAAGGGCTACTACCACCTGTCGCCATCGGAGCCAAAGAGGCCGCCTTTTCAAGGACCACTTGTGCCTCCCGAATCTCACCGGCCTCCTTCAGAGCCTGTCCTAAAGACAGCTGAACCGGGAAACTACCAGGATACTCGCCACTCAATCCACGTAGCTGCTCAAGTCGTTCAGTCGGCTCACGAACCGAAAGCTGATCCTCAGGGCCCTGCATCGCGCGTCTCAGAGCGCCGAAGCGATCCTCAACTGCGCTGTCAAATGACGCCTGTAGAACTTCAAAACCAAGTCCAACCAGCTCTAACGCTTCCTCGGTATCTAGCCCCTGTCCATAAGCACGCAACAGCCGATAAATAACAGACTCCCCGTAGAAATCGATGATGTGCTCAACAAGCACCGAAGCTTGAAAATAAGCCATCGAGATCGTCTCAGGGCTTGAGAATCCACTGTTGAGATCCCGCAACGACAGAACGGTGTCTTGGTTTAGATCCGCAGCGAAACCCAAATCTTGATCGCGGGCCCAGTCCGACCTTGCTCGTTTTTGTTCGAATGTTGATAGCCCCTCAGTCAGCCAACGTGGCACACGCTGGTTCGACATCTGCAGCGCAATAACGTGGGCCATCTCATGCCATAAGGTCGACTCCCAATTAAATTCACCTGGCGTCCGTGCTCGTGGTGAATCGAGAGTCACCACCTTTCCGAAGCAGGCACCTAAGGCCCCAATCATGCCAGGCAACCCCAGCGTGCGGACCGCAAAATGGTCATGTTGCGGAAACACCTCTATCAAAATTGGACCTTCAGGAGTGAACTCGTATAGAGCGGCAAGTTCATCAAACGCTCGCTGACCTACCTCAAACACGTAATTCTTCAGAACGGGAGCTTCATCAGGATGAAGCTTAACAATGAGATCGCCTTGCTCGAAGGTTTCGAATTCGTCAAGAGTATCGAGCATCTCAAGCAAGTTGAAAGTAACTACATCGTAGGGATCCACATCAAACGCTCGCTCGAGCGACAACCGGGCCCCCTGCTCATCGCCGGTCCGAAGCAGATGCATCCCAAGTTCAGCGTTGCTTCGACTGTTATTCGGATCGAGCTCTAACCCTCGACGAACCAGAGAGGCAGCTTCCTCGAATCGATAATTCCGAGCAGTCAAGTTACCAGCTTGCCGAAACACTTCGCCATAGGCCGGGTTTATCTGCAGCACTTCCTCGACTTCGGACTCAAAATCGTCGATCCGGTCCTCCACGTAGGCTATCGCCGCCAGAAGCGACCGTGCTTCAAGACTCTGGCCGTTGATCTCAAGAGCCCGATGTAAGGATTGCCTAGCCACATCGTGCTCGCGGTCATCAAGATCACGTTGCGCCAGAAACAAATGTGCTTCCAAATAATTGGGATTAATATCGAGAGCTCGGCCGGCAGCTGAACGCGCTGCAGGAGGGTTGGTATCGGCCAAGGCACGAGCCATCCCCAGGTATGCGGGCGCCCACTCTTCATCAAGAGCCAGTGCATCGCTAAACGATCGGGAAGCCTCAGCTTGATCGTACTTCTCCCCAAACAGCTCACCCCAAAGTGTCTGTATAGCGGGGTCGTCAGGTGAGGCCCTAGACGCAGAGCGAAGCAGACCATTCGCTAGTCGATGGTCTCCTAAAGCCCGAGCTGCGAGCGCGGCTTGGTACAAGTCGAGAGGATCGGTCGAACGGCGTAACCGACTAACGAGAACCTGGAGTTGAGGAATCGCCTCTTCGCGACGCCCAAGATACTGCTGCAATAAGGCCAATTCCAGACTCGCTCCACTCACCGGATTAGCCGCAGCGACCGGTGTGAGTCTAGTCTCAGCAGCAATATAATCACCACCGAGAATGTCCAAACGGGCCAGCAGCGCCGCAGCCGATGGATCCGATGCATCCCGCTCAGAGGCTATTTGCCGCGCATCATCGTACGCCCCGTGAGCAAGCGCCGTGGTTACTGCACGGTGGAATTGATCCTCCTGCGCTCTGGTATAGCGAGGTTGACCCAACGTAAACCCAGGCAACAAAAAGACACAAACCACGGCGGAGACGAGCCTGTTCATTTTCACTGAACCTCTGTCATTTGAGTTCACATGAGCGAACTAATTATAGCTGTCGACCCTCCGCCAAACCCACTCACAGCCATATCAGCCAACCCTTTCGGCCGCCTCACCCCAAAAACTTTCACAAAAACGCTACCGATTGTTGTGAGGGAATTTCGAACCTTCTTCGACACTTTGAGCATGAAAGCATGTCATCCACCCGAACCATGTAGTCACGCAGTTTACGGTGCATCTCACGATCTTCGGCGTCGGCTCCCCGCGGAGGCCGCTCCTTCTTTAGACGACGGATCCACCTCACCTGGTATTCCGCACGGTGACGGCACTTAGGGCACGTGAAAGTAGCCGGTTTCAGCTCTTCCTGTTCGTTGAAAAACTCTCGTTCGTGACGGGACATAAGCTGATCATACTCAGAGAGGACTCTCCTCACGCAAGAAAACAGGAAACACACCTAAGATTAGACTCCTTGAATGAAATCTATGACGAGAAAACACACCATAGTTTTTTATGTTTCTGGCCACGGCTTCGGGCATGCATCCCGCCAAATCGAGATCATCAATGCAATCACGACAATGTATCCAGATATTGGTGTTATTGTGCGCACCGCTGCCCCCCGTTGGCTATTCGACCGAAGCGTTAGTTCTCCCATCACAGTCCACACCGGAGAAACTGACACAGGGGTAGTCCAAATCGACAGCCTGCGGGTAGATCCCTCAGCGTCCATCAAACTCGCGTGGAAATTTCACCGCACACTCGAAGACCGGGCAAAACGGGAAGCCCTCCTGCTTGAACGCTATGGCGCCACTTTGGTTGTCGGAGACATCCCACCAGTAGCCTTCACGTCAGCAGCGCTCGCTAAAATCCCTAGCGTGGCGATTGGAAACTTCACATGGGACTGGATCTACCAGAAATACCAGGCTCAGCTCCACCTGGGTCCAGCACTGCTTCACACCATCCGCGAAGCGTACACTGCAGCGGAAACAGCTTGGCAGCTACCCCTAACGGGGGCCGATAGCTTCTCGGTGTTTTCAAACATCACTAGGGCACCGTTCGTCGCCAGACATGCACGACACTCTCCGGCTGATACCAGAAAAGCCCTTAGCCTTCCCTCAGACCGACCACTTATCCTTGTCTCATTTGGTCGATATGGGCTACAGGCCGTCAACTGGAGCGCTGTGACTCAGCCCGGCGACCTCGGGGTGATTCTCACTCGAGACCCAATCGATCCAGGACCTACCCTGCCAACGATCGAGTCTCACCCAAGGTTGTACACCTTTGACATCCCCACACTCGCCACGCAAGGATTCGACTATGCAGACCTTGTGGCGGCAGCCGACATAGTCCTCACAAAACCAGGTTACGGCATCATTGCAGAATGTGTTGCTAATAGAACCGGCTTAATGTTTACCTCTCGGGGCGACTTCGCCGAGTACGAAGTTCTTGTCAACGCAATGCCACAATTATTGCGGTGCACCTATCTGGCCCAGAAAGACCTCTTCGCCGGCAGGTGGAGCGAAGCGGCCCAAAACATAATGACGCAGCCACCGGTTCTCAAAGTAAGGACAGACGGGGCACAAATTATCGCGAAGGACCTAGCCCTAAGAGCCAGTTCAGGACCCTAGAACTCTGAACCTCAGGATCAGGATTTTTTGGAACAAGTTACTAGGGACCAAAGCCTCGGGATATTTACTTTTTCGATTGAATCAGGCTTGAGCCCTGCCTCCTGGAGAAACGCGGGCAGGTCGAGGTCAGCCTTGAAGCCTAGGTGGACGGTCGCAGGCGAGATGAATCTCTCGAACCTAGCCCCAATCGGATTAGAGCTGAGGAAATGACTCAAGAATACGAAACGACCACCCGGTCGGCAGACACGCCTCATCTCATGCACTACCTTCACCGGGTCTGACACCACGCTGATCGTATACGGAGCATACACAATATCGAACGAATCATCGGGAAAGGTAAGGGTCTCGGCGTCCATCTGCAACAAACTTACGTTACTCAACCGATGTCTGGCAACTCGGCGAGCAGCTTTCTCAAGCATAGCAGCGGAAAGGTCGATAGCAGTTACATCGCAATCACGCGGGTAAAGCGAAACATTGATTCCCGTTCCTACCCCGATCTCAAGAACACGGTCGCCAGACGATAGTCGAAGCCGCTCTACCGACTCGACCCGCCCCTTATGTAGAGGCACCCCAAAAAGGACATCGTAAAAAGATCCTATCTTCTCGTAAACCCCGGCAACAAAATCTGTCTCCACAGATGTAACAGACAGCCTGCGCGTTTCAGTTTCAACTGGTGGCAGGTTCGTTTTACAGACTAACTCTTCCGGATGCTGCAACATGAACTAGCACTCCACTCCGAGGTTCACATTCTCACCAAGGCCAAGGCACACGTAAACCCACTATACACCTAGCCAAAGCCAACAATTGCAAGAATTTCGGACTATAGCTTGTTACGAAGATATCGACAAATTTGACCCGTCACCGCGCGGTTGAATTACCCAACCTGATTCCCGAGTATCATCAATCGGCCAATTTTTCCTCAACCATTCACAAAGCAGACCAGTGCCAAACAGCAGCCTATCGGCCATACAACAGCACAAACGATAAATATTTCGTAAACTATTCATTTTAAATAACTTAAATAACATTTAATTTGACAGGCCAGAACAAACACCAGTATAGTGCAGGGCTCGGAGCATTGGTAAAGAACCCGAAGCGACCGTGCCACAGGAAGTCAGATTTCTTTCTCTTGAACAGGCGTTGCTAACAACGCTCGTGGTCAAGGTTGCCGTCGCAGCAACTATGGCCACCATGCTGGTCAGGTTTGGACAATTCCGCAGAATCCTGCTGACCGAAAAACGCGCATGGCGCGAAAGGCTAACCTTTGCAGTTGCACTCGGTATTCCGGTGAGCCTCGGCGTCATTTCGCGACTACTCCTAAACTATGATGCCGCTGATTTATCCCTAGCCGGTTCATTTCTAGCAGGACTTATCGCCGGTCCATACGCCGGTGCCATCGTCGGTTGTCTAGCCGGACTACCAGCTCTGGCCGCCGGTGAGTGGATCGCAATCAACCTAATGGTCGGCTGTGGATTTGCCGGCGGCGGCCTCCGTGAACTTTCCCCTAAAGAAGCTATTTGGCACGTCACCCCCTTGCTCGTCACAGCGTTACATAGGCAGACCTGGAAACTCTTCGGACGGTTCAGAATCGACTGGCAGATCACATTATTGGCTGCCCCTATTTGTCTCGAATTACTGCGCCAGGTTCTCGGGCTTCGCTTCGGAGACCAGCGTCTTTTCTACCTAGCTCCGGCCACCGGTTGGCTTGTCGTCCTCGTGGTGCTCACAAGCGTGCTGTCCGTAGCTGTCCCTATCAAGATCTGGAACACAGCCCGCATCGAACACAGACTTCAGGAGCAAGAGAAATTGCTAATGGCAGCCCGGGTAGAAGCGCTAGCCAGTCAAATAAATCCTCACTTTTTGTTTAACACCCTAGCGTCAATATCGTCTCTGATTCGATCCCAACCTGACACTGCGCGCCTATTGATCGGGAAACTGTCTGGCCTACTGCGCCGACTATTGCGCAGCCAAGAGCAGTTTGTAACTCTACAAGAGGAGCTTGCTTCCATCGATGAATATCTTGACATCGAAACCGTGCGGTTCGGTCCGACATTGTTGATAGACAAACAAATCGCACCAGAGACCCTCAGCCAAATGGTACCCAGCATGCTTTTGCAGCCACTAGTTGAAAACTCGATCAAGCACGGTCTCTCCCGTAAAGTCGGTGGCGGACGCATTACCATCTCCAGCGCAAGGGTGGGCGGGCAAACTGTCATCGAAGTCTCTGACGACGGGCTAGGCATGGTCACAGACGGGGCAAACCTAGGGGCTAGAGGTGGAATCGGCCTCCGAAACGTTGACGAGCGCCTGAGAGTGATCTACGGTGCTAACCACTATCTGAAACTACGAAGTGCCCCAGGAGAGGGGACCTGTGCACGAATAGAAATTCCCGAACTCTCGCTACCGAAAGTGGCTACAGTCTGACAGGTATACACTTAAAATTTGAGCAGACAATACAGTTGACCAGCCACCTTTGGTAAGTGCATCTGAGTTCATGCCCGGCAATTGGTCTAAGTTTATAGAATGGCGTTACAGGTATTGGTTGCGGACGATGAACAGCTTGCGCTTAATGAGCTCTGCTACCAACTGGAGCAATTAACGGATGTCCAGGTAATCGGCCAAGCGACCGACGGTGTTCAGGCTCTAACACTCGCCCAATCGCTAACCCCAGATCTGGTTTTACTCGATGTCCAGATGCCCGGCATGACCGGCTTTGAAGTTGCACACCAGTTATTGCAGCGTAATATCCAAACTCAGATAGTTTTTGTAACAGCGTTCGACCACTACGCCCTGAAAGCCTTCGAGGTCAGCGCCGTAGACTATCTCCTGAAACCAGTCGAGGCAGCAAGGCTAGCCCTGTCTATCCAGAGAGTGCAACAGCTGGTAGCACAGACTGACCCCTCAATTGCCAGGGCTGAAGTAGAACAACTCGTTAAGTATGCGACCGAAAGACGCAGCCGTCGGGATAGCCTAGCGATTAGGGCTGGAGAAAAATTCCTTCTAGTCCAGACCGAGGACATCGTGTACGCATCCTTGGCTGACGAAACCATCACAATCGTGACAGAATCAGTATCAGGAACGTCGAACCACCGGACACTCGACGAACTCCACGCGCACCTAGACACGACGGCTTTTTGGCGCGTCCATCGATCGCATATTGTCAATATAAATAGAATTAAGGAGATAATGCCTTGGTTCAGCCGAAACTACATCCTCAAGATGAAGGACGGAAAAGACACAGAAATCCCTGTCAGTCGAGCTCAAACCAAGCGCCTGCGGGAGTATCTGAGCCTATAGCCACGCTCCTTATTGCATGAGAGGGCGAACGATGCATGATTCCGAGTCGAATACACCTCAAACTGAATATAAACCACCTGAACTAGATACAACTGCCCCCTCAGCCCAGCAATCACCTAGCGAAGCCTATGAGACCGAACAACGCTCTCGGCGAAAAGCGCTAGCCGCGCGCGCAGGCGAAGAGTTGTTGGCCTGGGTCAAGACATTTGCATCCGCAGCGGTATACGCCACCCTGATTGTCACCTTCGGCTTCCAGGTCGCAAGGGTTGAAGGCAAGAGTATGGAACCTACACTTGCTGACCAAGACCGCCTCATCGTAAACAAGGCCGTGTATCGCTTCTTCAGCTTGCCTGAACCTGGTGACATCGTCATGTTGTATTACCCTCGGGACCCTGACAAATCCTTCGTCAAACGAGTCATCGCCCAAGAAGGCGACTCCGTCCGAATAGAGGATGGACGAGTCTATGTGAATGGCGAACTACTTTCCGATGAATATGTTCCCCCTCGCTTCAGGAGCTACGAGAACCATGGCCCTGAAGTGATCCGCGAGGCTCATTACTTCGTCATGGGAGACCACCGGAACAACAGTTCTGACAGCCGCCATTGGGGTCAAGTCCCAGAACGCTACGTCATTGGAAAGGTTCAACTCCGGTGGTGGCCATTAACAACTGCCACTGTCTTCTGAAACCGCTACATACCCAATCAAGTCAGTCAGCATATTGGCGTAATCGGTCAGCCGGCTCCTTTATAGAGCCGGTCAACCGTGTCCGCCCAAGTTGCCTCGACAACACGGCGCCTCACCTTGAGCGTCGGAGTCAACTCTCCAGATAACACTGAAAATTGCACTGGAAGGAGGGCAAATTGCTTGATCTGCTCAAACCTTGCCAGCTTAGCGTTAGTCAAATCAACCAGAGACTGGAAGATCGCAAGAACCTCCTTACGGATGACAAGTTCCTCCCAGCTACCAGCCACCAAACCATCCCGAGCCAATTGCTGATCAAGCACCGCAAAGTCTGGAACCATTAAGGCTGCTATAAAGGGACGTCGATCCCCAATCAGGATAGCCTCAGCCACAAGTGGATCTCGTTTAAGCAGGGCCTCGATCGGCTGCGGCGCAACATTCTTCCCTCCTGCAGTGACGATAATCTGCTTCTTGCGGTCCGTGATCGAAAGGTAGCCCTCTGAATCGATCCGACCGATGTCCCCAGTATGGAACCATCCGTTCTGGATAGCCTCAGCTGTAGCCGCGGTATCTTCAAAATAACCCATCATCACATTGGGTCCCTTCGCCAAGATTTCACCATCATCGGCGATTCGAAGCTCGACGCTGCCCAGCGCAGTTCCGACAGTGCCAGGTCTTGCCCGACCGAGTGGATTCGTGGTCAAAACCGGCGCAGTCTCTGTAAGGCCATATCCCTCGACAACAGGCAGTCCGACCGCGTATAAGAACTCTGCTACTTCCTGGCCTAGCGGGGCACTCCCAGACACGACGAATCGCAAACATCCTCCAGTGCGCGAACGAATTTTGGCAAGCACGAGGCGGTCAGCTATCAAATGCTGCAGGCGTGCCAACACCCCAGGTCTTCCTCCAATCAGCTGGGTACTGGCCACCTTATGACCTACGGACACTGCCCATGCGAAGAGTCCCTGACGGTATCGTGGCGCATCGGCGACGGCCGAGATAATACGTGCGCGCAGTTTCTCATAAACTCGAGGCACCCCAGTCATGACCGTGGGTCTAACCGCTTGCAGATCACGCCCAACGGTCTCAAGTGACTCGGCAAACACAATAGAGGCACCCTTGTATAAGTAAAGAAAAACAGCTGTCCGCTCAAAGGCGTGACTGATCGGAAGAAAAGAAAGTGCTATATCCTGATCAGTAATTTCGAGCGCTCTATCAACGTCAACAATATTTGAGAGTAAGTTCTGATGCGAAAGCATCACACCTTTTGGGTCACCGGTCGTGCCAGATGTGTAGATAATCGTGGCCAGCTCTCCTGGGTCGACACCCTGGGCTTGCTCCTTATAGACACGCGCCAACCCATTTTCGTGCATCAAACGGTCGTGTCCTGCGGCAATGACATCGGATAAAGTGCGCTCGCCAAATCCACCACCTGCAGTACTACCGTCACCTGAATCAATCACGACCAAAGTATGCACATCGGGTAGCCGATGCCGCTGTTCACGAACCTTCGCAGCCTGAACAAGATCGGCCACCACCACCACTCGAGCACCGGAATGGGCAAGGATATATCCGACTTGGTCTGGAGGGAGCGTCGGGTAGACCGGTACCGTTACGGCTCCTATACTTAAAACTGCCAGATCGGTGATTGTCCACTCAGGCCGACTGTCGCACAGAATCGCCACCCTGTCACCATGGTGAACTCCCAGCGTCTCAAGGCCTAGGCTGAGGTCCCGTATCTGCTCAAAAAACTCTCGGCTTGAACACTTTATAAGCTCATCCTCCAAGCACCGACCAACAAGCATGGCCTTAGGGAACCGTCCAGACACATGAAACGGCAGCTCAGCAAGTGTGCGAATATTCGGTTTTGTCATTTAGAACGTGTCCTCTCCGAACAGAAGCTAGGACTCAGTAGCAGGTAAATCAGTTGTCCCAAGAACACCCTCCACACTGTCCGGCTGGCACCACCAAATCGTGGAGATACTTAGCTTCGTCGGAAGCTGCCGCTGCGACCACCCGACTTAGAAATCAGACGAATCTCTCCTATCACCATCATCTTGTCGACGGCCTTCACCATGTCATATATGGTCAACGCGGCTGCAGCAACAGCCGTCAAAGCCTCCATTTCGACACCGGTCTGTGAAGTCGTCCTAACGCAAGCTTCAATCTCGTAGCCGTCCGGCTTGGCTCGCAAATCCACTTCGACGTGCGAAAGCTGAAGAGAGTGACACAGCGGAATGAGGTCTGGAGTCCGCTTTGCAGCCATAATACCGGCCAATCGCGCTGCCTGAAGAGGGTTTCCTTTTGCAATTTGTCCATTGCGAATTAGTTGGAGGGCAGCAGGTGCAATATTGATATTGCCTCTCGCGATCGCCTCACGTTGCGTGTGAGGTTTGTCACCAACATCAACCATTCGAATCGAACCATCTGTATCTACATGCGACAGCACCCCAGCCGACCCTGGAACCGCAGAATATTTCTTTGGCATTGTCATAAGCGTCTGGTCATCGCTTCTCAGCCTATCCGACCTTCTTCCCGGATCCGCTCCCGTCTCCCCGTGCGAGATGGAAGGACAAACTTTCAAGTGAGACAGTCAAGTCGACACTCTTCAGTTTGACGTCAGGCGGCACCCGAATCGCCCCTGGCGAAAAATTCAACAACGCCTTGATACCTGCCTCAACAACAGCATTAACTACAACCTGCGCTGATGCAGCCGGAACAGCAACGACACCGATAGCAATGGATTCATCCTTGGCAACGGTCCCCAAGTCGCAAATATCGTAAATAGGCACCCCACTTCGCGACCGGCCACCGACCTTGTCACATAGGTTGTCGAACAGAGCTACGATGCGAAAACCATCTTGGCGAAACCCAGGGTAGTCGGCTAGAGCAAAACCGAGATTGCCAGCCCCTAGGATGACTACGTTAAGCTGCTGGTCGAGGCCCAAAATCTGACGTAATCGTTGTTTAAGATCTCTAACCACGTAGCCAACCCCTCGCACTCCGAGGTCACCAAAATGCGACAAGTCCTTCCTGATGAGGGCCGCATTGAGCTCAAACTTGGCCGCCAACACCTTAGAAGAGACCGTACGAACCCCACTGGCTTCGAGTTCATTCAAACACCTGAGATACAAAGACAACCGATTGGTGGTCTGCTCGGAAACCTGTTCTGGCATCGTCCCTAAAGGTGATCAGCCAGCAACCCGCCGACCCTGTCTTTCCCCCAAATGACTCTGAAAGTATATGTTAAGATCCCGCGTTGGAATAATAATCGAAGCTGCCCCAAACTGGTTCTTTCTGCGGCGTAGGGCTGATATCACCCTGTCCCGTGATAACCCTCATCCTCCAGCCCAACGGTGCCTGAAATCGGGGCCTATTCGCCGCGTGGGGGGTTAGCAGTGACGGATCAATTCCCAATAAACCCAGATCTCGGTTCCATAGAGTCACTAAGGTATTTCCCCAATCACAGGCCACTCTTGGTGTTCTTGATTACCCTGGCTGTGTGGCAATGCTCTACTCTGTTCCTCCAGGCCCAAACTGGCGGTCCGGTACCTACGACTCTGGCTGCGCTAGAGGCTTATCCTAGTTATTTCCACCGCATGGAAATCGTCATCCTAGCCCAAGCTGCAGGAGACCGGGATGAGGTATTTGTAACGGACGGGAAGCGACGCCTCAGAACCTTCAACATACCTCCTCCCCTTAGCTCCGATCCGGAAATAATTGAAATCAGAGGCACCTATTGGGACGTAGGCCGTCTCGATCCGGACGATCCAAGGATAGCTGGCTACAACATCAAGCAGGTGTCCGAACTCTCCCTAGGCAAGCCATGGCCCTCCAGCGGCGAACTGAAGCTACTGATCGCTGACTCAACCCAGCGAGCAAATCGATCGGGAGATACCACCATACGAACCCTCAGTTTAGAACCGAGTCGCTACCGGGACCAGTTGGTCACCTTGAAAGGTAGGTTTCGCGGTAGGAATTTGTATGGGGATCTTCCTGAGGCCCCGGGAGTAACCCTCGACGACTTCATCCTCAGATCCAATGGTGCATCGGTCTGGGTGGTAGGCATGGAACCCAGCGGCCCCGGGTTTGATTTGGATGTGACGGCTCGAGTCGATACCAGCCGATGGCTCCAGATTACCGGAGTCGTCAGTGGCAGAGACCAGCTGATAGAAGTAGTCGCCGAAAGTATCGATGTCATCGACCGACCAGCTGCAGCACGAAACTCAGTGACAGCAATCCCCCAAGCACAGGGGCCAGCACCAGAAGTCATCTTCTCTACACCAACTCCTGACGATACGGAAGTAGGCACGAAAGGTTTAGTCCGCTTCCAGTTTTCGCGCGACATGAGAGCGACCTCGTTTGCTGACCATATCAAAGCTTTCTACGTTGGTACGAGGACCGCACTTGAATTAACCGTGGAATACCGACCGAGAAACCGAGTTCTGAGCGTCCAGTTTGCCGAACCGCTGCTGACCTATCATCAAGTTGAAGTGAACCTAGCCGACGGCATCCTTGCCACAGATGGTGCCAACTTGGTTCCCCATACCCTCCGTTTTGCAACTGGGGGCCAGTAGGAGTAATCACCCAACCACACTGAACAGCAACAGCGGACACGCCTCGACTGCTGAGACACACTCTCCAAGTCACGCAAGAGGACCAGCGGCGAGCAGTTCTTCCATTGACCTACGCGTGGCCCGGACCAAGTCATCGCGTCTATCGACACCAAAGTCATTTGGATTGATAGGTTTCCCGATTCGAACACTGACCACAACTGGCCTGATAATTGGGCTACCACGACGCATGGCCTTGCGAGTTCCGAAAATCGTGAGCGGCACTATAGCCCCGCCCCCACGGACCGCCATGACGAACCCCCCCTTCTTGAATGGAAGTAGCACACCGGTGCGGCTCCGCGTCCCTTCGGGAAAGATTAGGAACGAATCGCCGCTCCGGAGGGCAGATGCAGCTTTTTCAATCGCGGTACGGCTCTGCTCACGGTTCAGACGCTGAATGGGCACGAAGCCTGCAATATCAAAGACTGTCGAAAGCAAAGGAAGCTTGTGTATCTCAGCTTTGTACAAAATCCGTAGCTTCGGATGCACAGCTTGCAGCACCATGAAAAGCACCGGGGGCTCAAGGTTGCTTGTGTGATTTACACAATAAACAGACGGACGGCCACTCTGGACATATTCCGCCCCGGCAACCCGGTATCGGATGCCTGCCAGAAACAGCCCCAGACGAACCCCCTGGCGGCCTAGCCAGTAAA
Source organism: Acidobacteria bacterium UBA2990 (assembly GCA_002347025.1). Taxonomy (GTDB): domain Bacteria; phylum Acidobacteriota; class Vicinamibacteria; order Vicinamibacterales; family UBA8438; genus UBA2990. The sequence continues at coordinate 6,053 of DEAE01000002.1, read as the reverse complement.
GCGCCCTGGAACGCTTCGTCACCAACGCCCAGACGATCCCTGGAGGAGCCACGATAACCACATAGAGCGACACAAGAAGATATGCCGCAATCGACCGAACTCCAGCAATGACGGTGTATACGGATCCCAGCATGAAAGACGCCACCAAAGGACTTCAGAATCGCAAACGAAAAGGGCCCGATTCGGTCCAACCGAATCGGGCCCCTGTATACACCTACTCGCGGGTCAAGACGCGCGCACTGCCCGAGTTCTACGTGAAGGGCTCGACTTTGTCGTCACACGCTTCGCTGTCGCTGTCTTTTTCTTGACCGTCTTCGCAGAAGCCGCCTTCGCCGTGGCCCGGGTAGTCTTGGCCTTTGTCTGCGTCGTCTTTCCCTTAGCCCGGGTAGTCTTGGCTTTGCCTGACTTGCCAGCCACCTTCTTTTTAGCTAACTTCGCCCTAGCCATGGACCGAGACCGGTTACTGAAGCAACGGTCGAGAGCTTTCGCAACTTTTTGGTCAATATCTGCGGCGCTATCCCCCATCACTTCGGAGATCTCAGACACAACCAAGAATTTAGCTCGATCGAGCATCCTCTTTTCGCGAAAAGACAAATTCTTTGACTGCGCCAGCAGGGTCAAATTCTTTAGAACATCGACAACATCGTAGATAGAACCTGTGCGCATCTTGTCTGAGTTGTCCTTGAACCGACCTTTCCAGTTTTGATGGTTGTCGATCTTCCCGTTCCCAAGCAGTGAAAATAGCTTCTTCACATCCTCATCACCCACCGCTCGACGAAGTCCAACACCGTCAACATTTTCGATAGGTACAAGCACCATAGTGTCGCTATCGGCCATGCGCAACGAATAGAACCCGCCGGTAGTGCCCATGATCGTGCGGTTTTCTATCCGCTCAACAACACCGAGACCATGGTTTGGGTAGATGACTTTGTCGCCAACCTCGAATTTCACAGAGCCCCCAGTTAGTTTTCTCCTAGCTCACGTTTCGGACCCTCAATTCTAGCCGATCATGCGCAGCCTAATCAAGCGCAAACCCAATCAAGAAATAGGTTTAGCCGATCTGCAGGCCAAAGATTCCAATTTTTATCGAGAATCGCGATACGAAAGTAAAGTATTGATAACATATGGTTTAAATCACCTGACCTCTCTGAACTAGCCCTGTCTCCTAGTCGATTGACTCTACCGCTACTGTGCTTTCCACAAACCCTCACTCAGATGGCATATGACCTAAAAATGCACCAGAGTCAGTGGCACTTCAGAGACAAAGAGGGTTAGCTGCAAGATTCGGCCAAAGCGCCAAAGTGGTATAAGGTTTAGGAACACCTATGGGACATCCCCGAGATTGGTCAGGAGCCCAATGATTGTCCGCACGACCCTGTTGAAAACTGTCCTAGCCGTGCTGCTAGTGACACAGTCTGCACCGGTCTTTGTCAATGCGAGTCAAGATCCGGCTAGCTTGGCCCCTTTCGTACCAACACCCTACCAAGTCGTTGACCGGATGCTAGAATTGGCGCAAATAACAGAAAATGACGTTGTTTACGACCTCGGCTGTGGGGATGGCCGCATCGTTATCGCTGCGGCTGAACTTTATGGAGCGCGTGGGGTTGGTATCGACTATGACCCGGAGCGGATTGCCGAGGCTCGGGCCAACGCACAACGTCGAGGTGTAGGGGACCTAGTAACCTTTATCGAGCAGGACGCGATGCAAGCTGATGTCTCAGATGCAACCGTTGTCATGCTCTACTTGCTGTCCTCATCTAACATAAAATTGAGGCCGATGTTAACCAAACAACTCAAACCAGGTTCACGGATAGTGTCACACGCCTTCCGTATGGGCGACTGGCAGCCAGAGGTGACTCAGGAATTCCAAGACGCACGCGGCGGTACCAGGACCATCCATCTGTGGCGGACCGACGGAAAAGAACGTCCCTGAGCATGTTAATGTGAACCCCCTGAGGTAGTGAGAGCTCCCTTCTCTGCTGCCACACAGGTGAATTTTAGGGGCCGGAGTGGTGAAACTGGCAGACGCGCGGGACTCAAAATCCCGTGGAGCTTAGCTCCGTGTGGGTTCGACCCCCACCTCCGGCACCATCTTTTTCAACAACTTACAGCTACCAGCACCTGTCTGACTCTGGGCCGAATCGGCCGATTGTCCCTGGAATTGTCCCTGCCGGGTGTCGTTTAGCGCCCCCAACGAGTCAGCGACCTCCGTCGAAAGCGACCACACGCCCAACCGAACGTGAGTCGTCATGTGCCGCAGCGAACTTCCGGACAGCAGCCCGCAAATCGGCCTCATTGACGATATCGTAGCGGTCAAAGATGCTCCGGGTCTTGTGTCCTGTTAACTGCATCGCCTGGTTTTCCGCTACACCAGCTCGAACCAGGTTCCGGACAACCGTTCGCCTGAAGTCGTGGAGAATCCGCCCCGGGTGGCCCGCCTCCAAGCACGCCTTGCGCCACGCGCCATAGAAGCTACGTATCGGACGACCGTTGCGATGAAAGACCCAAGGACAGACTATCTTCCGGGCCTGTTCGACCCGTTTGGTGTAGGACCACTGCGCAGTGATGGTGTCCGTCAGTTCCGGCAGCATGTCGCCGTAGGGAAATAACCGACCTTCCTGGTTTTTAGTCGTCCCTGGCTCTAACCTAACGGTGCCCTCCCGTCGATCAACCTGGGACCAGGTGAGCGGCAAGATCTCGCTCGTGACCCGCCAGCCGGTCAGATAGGCAAAGGTTACGACCGGACGGAGCGCCTGCGGCAGTTTCCCCCGCACAGCCTCAAACTCCTCTCGTTCAAAGAAGCCGGTCCTGATGTTGTCCTCGCGCAGCATCGGGATGTGTGGCCGATGGATCAGCTGTCCCGCGGCAATAGCGAGGGTAAACATTCGCTTCAGGACAGCCAACTCGCGGTTGATTGACGCATTCGCCGCACCCGCGGCTTGGCGCAGATCGATGTAGGTGCGAACATGGCCGGTCGTCAGGGAAGACATGCGCCGGCCACCAAAGAACGGGGCGAGATGCAGCCGAGTCCGTCGTTCCAAATGGGCTATTGAGCGCCGCCCATTCACCCGGTAATCCGTCAAGAGATCGGTCGCTGCCTCCTCGAAGCGAAGCTGGCCGATCTTTGCCGTGACCGGGACGCCGCGTGCGATTGCGCCCTCGCGCAGCTTCAGTAAGTGTTCAGCGTCACTCTTTTTCCGGCTGTGGCTGCTTTCTTCCTGCCGGACTCCGTCCCGGTAATAGCGGATCCACCAGATCTGTCCACGTCGTCGCACTTCACCCATGTTCACCTCCCGCGTGCTGGGCACGCGCGTGAGGCCGTCGGTCTGCTGCGATACGATGTTCGGCAGGCCGTCGGCAGTTTGCCCTGCTGACGTGCTAGGGGTGGCGGTTCGTGTTCGCGCACGACCGCCGCTCCGCCTATTGTACCGCGTCGTTCCGCCTGTGCGAGGCCCGGTCTCCGAGCGATCATCGCGGGCCGCTCTCCCGATGCTGGTCAATGAGCTGATCGAGATCGTTGATGTCGAACCACAGGCTACGACTGTGTGGCACACGGATCAGGGCGACCGTGCCGCGGCTGGCCCAGTCCCGCAGCGTGCTGTAGGGGACCCCGAGATAGTCCGCTGCCGATTTGCCGTTGAGGAGTCGTGGGCCAGGTACTGTTCTAGTCATGGGTGTCCTTTGTCCAGAGCGGTACGAAATTGGCCGTGCTGGCACGTGGCTGATACTGCGTGAGCGTGTCTGAGAGGATGATCCTCCCGGCAGTGGCCGCCTCTTTACTCGTGTAGAGCGCGATGCCTGGGGCGTCCTGGACTGGACGGAGATCGATCCGTCCGTTCCGTGCCTCCCACGCCGGACGGGCAGCAGCCGGGGACCAGTCCTGCGACCGGCCGAGGAGCAGCAGGTGCCCGTGCCACAGCCCCCCCCGGCCCCGTTCGGGCGCACATACCCATCCCACCGGCCATCGGACCACCTCGGCGACCAGCCGTGCCCACCAAGTCGCTTCCCGCTCGACCACCGCCCGGGAGGCGGGGCGGCCCCGGGTCGGGTCGAAGGTGAGGGTGGCGAACCACTGCCAGGGAATGCGCCCCAGAAAGCTTCCCCACGCCTCCCGGAGGTGGGCGCCCGTGAGTCGCGCCTGCTCCGCTACTGTGGCTGGCCACGTGCTGGTCAGGCGGCCGTGTCGGGATGTCCGTAGTCCTCGTCTAGGCATAGTTTTCTCCTATCAAGAGCCGGTCAGATCGCCGCAGGACTTCCCCGCTCAGCCATCTATGCCCAATCACCACGATCGGGATGTGCGTGAACACCCGGCAGCGCGAACTGGTGACTAGGCTAGTCCAGGATGGACAAATCTAAGAGGGACCTGAAAGATGAAGACTAGGTCCCCCTTAGCTGCACGGGAGAACCCAGGTGGGTGTTCAGGTCGGCGGGTATCGTCGTCCGTCGCGTGGGCGTGGCAATCCGATCTGGTCGCTGATCTTTCGCACGGCCTTTCGGACTGAATCCACGTCTTTGTTCAGACGTTCAGCCAGTTGCGGATAACTGTGTCGGTCTACATAGAACCACACGGTCCATTCATAGGGGCTGGACAGGTCTCTCATCGTCGGGGCCAGGTACACATCGTCACGGTCGGCGTATTCCTGTTTGCGGTGTGCGATGTATTTCTCAATGTCCGCCCTGAACTCCGATTCCGTCTTCTCCGTCGGGTCCCAGGTCACAGATTGTGACAACCGATAGAGACAGTCCGCCTCGGGTTCGACAGGCGCACCAGCGTCAGCCGGCTCATCATCGGGTGTCGGTGGCAGGCGGCGAAGGAACCACTCGGCCTGCTGCCGTGCCCAGGCATTCGATCGCCAGATCCGGACGGTATCCCGCACGCCCACGCGCAGCCAATCGGGTGGCGGCGGTTCGGCCGGGTTCAGCCACTGTTCCCGCGGAATGCACCAGAGGTGATATTTCTCACAGAAGTCGTCTATGGCATCGTCGTTGCCACTGCCTTCTGCGAGTCGCTGGAGGGTGTCCACGGCCTCCGGATGAAGCCGAGCGAACGCCTCGAAAAACAAGTAACGACCACGGACGCTGAAGTCGCCCGCTTGAAACTCGCCGCCTAACCGCGTCCCACCACCCTGAGGCATACGCCACCCCTCTCGCGTTGTGTCCTTGCGCTGGACACTACACCACGGGGGCGCTTCTGTCAGGTCGTGGCTGCACGACCGGTGCGTCTTGGTCTCTGTGCGGTATTGAGTGCTCTATCAGAGCGCGATAGGATCGGCACCTGTACTGACAGCATCATGGCAGCACAAGACCCAGACACTCCAGCGGAATCGCTTGAGTCTTTACGCGCTCGAGCGGAAGCCGGTGAGGCCGACGCGCAGCACAACCTCGGGCGGAGGTACGCCACCGGCCATGGCGTCGCACAGGACGACAAGGAA
>DEAE01000002.1:0-262 GCA_002347025.1 Acidobacteria bacterium UBA2990 | reverse complement strand
TATCGATTGGCGGCGGACCAGGGACACGCCCTTGCGCAGTACAACCTCGGGCGGAGGTACGCCACCGGCCGTGGCGTCGCACAGGACAACACAGAAGCGGTGCGCTGGTTTCGGGTGGCGGCGGAGCAGGGACACACCAAGGCGCAATTTAGCCTTGCAGAAAGGTACCATAACGGGAATGGGGTACCGCAGGACATGGGGCAAGCAGTTGTCTGGTACACCAAGGCGGCCTTGCAGAAGTATCCTGACGCTCTGAACTACC
>DEAE01000020.1 GCA_002347025.1 Acidobacteria bacterium UBA2990 | reverse complement strand
TATGACAATATTTAGTCAAGAAGCAAGATATAGATCAAATATGAATTACTACGAGTTCATGAGAGAGGGTCTAGGAATTTCTTATGATCGATTTCCTTTAACATTTGAAAATGTGCAAGCAGTAGACGGATTTATGGAAAACCACAAAACAGCGACAGTCGGGACTTCGATAGCTGGCCCAATCCACATGTTTTTCAAATATGGGCGATTTGGCGGATCTCCACTTGATTACGATTGCTTTATTGGCGATGAGTCTGATACCGAGCTGACCAGTGAGATGCTAGTAAATCTCGAGTTCAGAGGGTATAACATGTGGTGCAAAGACATTGGTGACGGTGGATGATCTGGAAAAGGTTAACGGACAGATCCGGAGCAGGAATAGCTAGCAAAAGAGGCACGCTGAACACACTGACAGTGCCGCTAGCGCACCATAATCCGTTCTCTGATTTTGCGTTTCCGAGTCGAGGCTAAATTTTGATGCCTGCTGGACAGTGTATCCAGCTTGGTGTAACCCTATCGAAGAGCTGCATAGGAAGAGTAGCGCGGGAGCTTGTGGGAGATTGATTATCCCTCTGCCGTGAGTGGGAGAACATCACATGCAAGGACGTACACGAGGATGGCTCATCGGGCTGGCAACAATGGGGCTTGTAGCCGCGGCAACTTCCAGCTATATGCACTTTCAGTTGGTAAACGATCCCTTCTACACCAGTTTCTGCGACGTCAACGCCTCAGTGAACTGCACTGAACTGTACCAGGGGCCCTATGGGAGCGTGGCCGGAATTCCAGTGGCTCTCGGCGGCGTGTTCTGGTTCGGGACAATCCTCCTGCTAGCACTCGCCGACGCGAGGGGCCCGACTGCTTCGAAACAGAACGTCGCGCTCTATTTGCGGGTGTGGTCGCTTGTGGGCTTATCGGTCGCGGGTTATATGGCTTATATCTCCTTCTTCATACTCGGCACGTTCTGTATCCTCTGCGGAATCGTCTATGCTACAGTCGCGGGAATCTTTTTCCTGGCCGATTCTGGCGTAACAACCCCACTGCGCGGCCTACCGCATGCGGCGAGTCACGACCTCGGGTTCCTAATCCGTCGCCCGGCTGGACTGTCGATCACTTTGGCCTTTGTTGGCTCGCTAGCAGCCATCGGGCTGTTGTTTCCCAGACCCCAAGCAGGGATGAACCTGGAACCGCCCGAGTCAGTGGCGGAGAATGGGACCTCTCCCACGCTTCCAGAACCCACTGCAGACCAGCGCTCCGAATTCGAGCGATTCTGGATAGGTCAGCCTCGGGTCGATCTCGAGATAGCCACGGGAACTGCTCCGGTCGTGGTACTGAAGTTTAACGACTTTCAATGCCCTGCGTGTGCCAACTCCCATTTTGCCTATGACCCAGTCTTTCAGAAATATGCTTCGAGCCATCCAGGGAGCGTGCAGTTAATCATGCTTGATTTCCCACTCGACCCAGCCTGCAACGACCAGACGCCCACCGGACCGCACAACTCGGCTTGTGAAGCGGCAGTGGCAGCTCGACTCGCCCGTGAGGTAGGCGAAGACGAGTCCGAGCGCATGAAGCGGTGGCTTTACCGCAATCAGCAGACGATGAGCACCGACACCATCGCAGCCGCTCTTGAGGAGATTGCAAACGTAGACTCCGGCCTTCTGACTAGCAGGTTCGACGAGGTCATTCGTGATGTCAGGGCAGACATTGCGATCGGAGCCGAACTGCCCGTACAGGCTACCCCAACCTACATCATCAATGGTGTCCTAGTTCGAGGGGGGCTCACTCCACAGCTCTTCGACCAAGCGATTGCGCTGGAGTTGGAGCACAGTCAGACCCCTTGACCCGATTCCCAGTCTAGTAAACCGGTTGGAGCCCCTCACTTGAGGAGTTTGCGAAAGGCTTTCGGCACCTCAGACCGCTTCGTCTTTGGCGGCAATTCCGACACGGCCAGAACGTCTTCGAGGGCGGTCCTCGACTGAGTAGCTGTGGGTTCAATACAATCACACAGGCATTTCTGGATTCGAATCAAGATTTAGATGACTCGAGGGGGGAGAGGTAAAGGGAATCAATCTTTCCGTGGACGATCCCGCCCAGATTAATCAGGCTATTGAAGCTAACTTTGTTTGAACACAATGCGGGTGGGAAGGTCTAAAGACTCGTGCCTGTAGAGTAACCTTAGTCCCATGATGAAAAGTGAAGCAGAAGAGGATGATACGGTTAACGGTCTTTGACTATGTTGACTGTGCCATGCGTTGGACGCGGTGACGGCTCGACTCGTTACTGCCACCACATTATTGTTCGTTTCTGTCAGTACGGCTTTGCGACAGTTCTGTTTCTGAGCGCGCTAACCTGTGGGGGAACACCGTCCGGACCGACGACTGTGCCCACCTCAGTGCAACCTGTCGATACGGTTCGAGAATTTTCCGGTGAATTCGTTCTTCCGCCGCCAGTTGTGATGAATTTAACCCTGATCATTCGGGGGCTCAGTACCCATGCATCGATCTCGCTGCCACAACTGGTTGTCCCTCTGATAGCCCAAGAGACCAGTACAGTCGACGGGACTTGGGAACTTAGAATGAATCCACCAAGACAGGGAACAATCAGTGGAACCCTAACCGGAGAGCGTTCGGGATTCTTTCAGGGAACACTGACGGAATTGCTTGATGGTTGCGAAGCAACACGCGAATTCTCAGGCCAGCTCACTCTTGCCGGACTAAACTGGTTTGCAGGAGCAGTAGTCGCTCCTTGCCCTGGAAAACAGCTCGAATTCGGTCAGCTCAAGCTGGCAAGTTCGTCGCTCGGCGCAAGAGCACCTGGGCCCACACCAACATTTCACTTGCTCACAATCGGCCTGGCCGGTGACGGCTCTGGCATGGTTACCTCCACCCCGTCTGGAATTGATTGCAGCAACGGAGTAGACGCCGATTGCAGCCACCGCTACCGTGAAAGCGCCGGCGTGGTGTTAACCGCCGATGCGTCCAGCGGCTCGACTTTCACTGGCTGGAGTGGCGACTGCGATGGAGCGTCACGGACGGTCAGTGTGACGATGGATGCGGCGAGAAGCTGCACAGCGACATACGGCCACGCCACGGCGACGCTACGGACTCTAACCAGTCTGTCAGTAAGTGCCG
>DEAE01000031.1:260280-307085 GCA_002347025.1 Acidobacteria bacterium UBA2990 | reverse complement strand
GATTTGGGGTGCCTGGACGCGGGCAATACAAGGACAGCCAGGCTTATGGCTCAAAGAGAGAGCGAGACCTCTTTAAGACGGAATTTCCTCAGAACCAGGTCATTGTCAAGACAGACTTGGCCAAGACGGAGATGACATTCGAGCGTAAGCCTGATGTGGTCAGCAAGGGAGCCCAGAAGTGTTTTCTGTCGTTCGCAGAGGACATCGGCAAGCGATGGGACGGTGCTGGCGGGGAGACCTTTCACGAGGACTACTTCAGGGATGCCGTGGCGAAGACGATTCTTTTTCGCTGGACCGACACGATGGTAGGCAAGGCTGACTGGTACAAGGCAGACCGGGGTTACAAGGCCAACATCGTTACCTATACCGTGGCATGGCTCGTGAATTATCTTGAGCATTCTCGAAAATCACGGATCGACCTCCAGAAGATCTGGCAATCCCAGGGCTTGAGCGATGAACTCGAAGAGGCGCTGGCTAGGTGTGCGCCTGAAGTCGCTCGTGAAATCAAGTCGGCTCCTCCAGAGATAGAGAATATTAGCGAGTATTGCAAGAGACAGGCGTGTTGGGCTGCGGTAAAGAAACTGCAGATCACGGTCGGTGTCGACCTTGCGGAATCCACGATCGATCGGGAGGAGCAAAAGCAGAGAACGAAAGAAGCCTCAGATGAAGGGAAGTTCGGTAAGGAGGTTGAGTTCGATGTGTTTCTGGTTGAACTGAGTCCGCATGCTTCGGAGATCAGGATATTCGCTGAGAAGCGCAATCTGTTGTCACCTAAGGCGGCCAAGTCGTTAGCGAAGATGGCGGCGGGAAAGTTGAATTACACAAAAAGTGAAAAGAACGTACTCAAATATTTGTTCGAACGTCTTCACCAGGCTGGATTTAAGTTTCCCCTTTCAGCCTCTTAACTAGACCTCGACGCGAAGCGTCTGAGCGATCAAGTAAAGTGTCGACCGGCCAATTTTACAGCAGGTCGCTGGTCCGTAAGTGGAATAGTCGTAGAAGGTTGTTGGTGGACCGCATGGGATTCGAACCCACGACCTCTGCGTTGCGAACGCAGCGCTCTCCCAACTGAGCTAGCGGCCCATTTTCAACAAGTTAGCGAGAAACGGCCCGGATTCGTTGGCTGTTTCGTATGTCGGTGGATGTCATTGGATGGCGTCCGGTGTCAGTGAATCACAGTTTCTTGTCACACTATTGTCACACTATTGGCACACACCGCCACTGATCGCCGCCACCGCCGCGTGTTTGCGGGCGTCCCTTGGGTGGGCGTACCCGTCCAGTATTATACAGGTCAGCCTTCAACCCGACGCTGGAGAAACGTGAGCAATTCGTCCAACGACTTAATCCGTGGCCCCGTGTCTCAGCCAACAACTGCCACCGTCTCACCTTAAACGGCTGTGATGGCAGCCAGACCCTCATTAACCTTTAACCGATTCAGCGGAGCTTCACTTCTGCCTCAACCACTTCCGACGTTTCAAACAGACCCCGAACCATCGACCGACATAGCCCCGATGGATTAAGATGCTGGCAACCTTTAAGTTGACCGCGCTGGTTGGAGAACCAATACAGCCCCCTAGGAGAAGCCGTCGATGCGCATGATCACCCTGCTACAGTCATTGTTCCTATGCGTGACCCTCGTGCTAACGCTTCCCTCGCTCGCTGACGCTCAGGCTTCGCCGAACAACAGGGAAGTTCCGCGCACAGCCGCCGGGCGCCCCGACCTGTCCGGTGTCTGGGCGAACAATAGTGCTACGCCACTTGAACGGCCAGACGAGTTAGCAGACAAAGCGACTTTCACTCCGGAAGAACTAGCCACCATGCGTGAAGCAGCCCAGCGCCTCTTCGGCGGTGCCGACGACGCCGCCTTTGGCGATGGCGTCTTCCAGGCTGTACTGGATAATGTCGAAAGGAATGTGTCACGGGACGGAGGTACCGGAAACTACAGTTCCGTGTGGATGGTAGACCGCGTTTTCGAAAACCGAACCTCTCTCATCACTGATCCCCCCGATGGCAAACTCCCGCCCCTGACCCGGCAGGCGGAACGCCAACAGGCTGACCAGGCGGAACAGCGACAGCTCAGGCCCTACGACGGACCAGAAGATCTTCCGCTGCAGGTCCGCTGCCTCACCTATGGAATACCGCGCATAGGGGGCATCGGCGCTGGCTATAACAGCTACTACCAGATCTTCCAAACTCCAGGCCACATCGTTATGCTCGGCGAAATGATTCACGACGCCAGAGTGATTCCCATCTCCGATGCACCACATGTCAGCAACAGCATCCGTCAGTGGCACGGTGACGCGCGGGGACACTGGGAAGAAGACACGCTCGTCGTGGAAACTACAAATTTTGACCCGCGAGCGCTCTACCGCAATTCAGGGGCAGGCAGACGACTAGTCGAACGACTCACGAGAATGGGACCTGACACTCTTCACTACGAGGTCACCGTCACGGATCCCGCCACATGGACCCGCCCCTGGACAGCGCTGGTTCCTCTGTCTCAAACCGACGATGCGGTCTATGAATATGCTTGCCATGAAGGCAACATCGGAATGTACGGCATTCTCGCCGGAGCGCGGGTACAAGAAGCGAACCCGACCGAGCAACCATAAAAAAAACCAGCCTTCGACATGACCGGTCTAATGCACAACTCCGGCGCCGCCCTCTGCGCTCTGGCAACACCCAGAAGACTCTAGGCGACGACGAGTAAGATCGAAGGCCACCCTGGTGACGAATGCAGCTCCTCGTGCATGCCTCCTGCAACTCAATCCTGACAGGTGCAAAAGGTTTTCGAATAAAGGGCCTTTCCCAGACCCTAGAAGGAACCTGTGCCATAACCTAGATGTGGAGCGAGAAAGACAACGGGTATAGTGGCGACGCACCAAAAGTCGCTTTTCTTTATGCCCTCACCCCTTTAGACGAGTGCCGCTGCCATACGGATTCCAGTGAAGAGAGTCATCGTCAAAGCCAATCAATCCATACCGTGGGCTGACAGGGACGCTGTAGGGGTGCGGCTGCGGGTCATGTTATCCTAGGGTTCCGGTAGCGTGGCGGTCAGTGGAACCGCTACCCCTGTCCCTGTAAGTGACATCCTTCCTCTGAATTCCGTATCTTGCTTCGGTGCCAACATGCGTAAGGGCCTAGTCGATGTTGTTGCGGGGCTGCTTGTCGTGGGGACGGTGACGGCTTGTGGTGGCAACTCCTCCTCGCCGACAACACCTACGTCAGTGGAGGTGCCTGCATCAACAGTAACAAGCACACCATCGACGGGGAATACTGGCCTGATGGTCAATGGCATATCATTGTCTGAACTCCCAGCGACACAGACGATGACCGTGATGCCTTTCGACCCGGCCGCGGTGACGCTCATCAGTGCCTTCGGGCCCTCCCATACCGGTATCGATATCAACACAATCACGGGCGGACGGTTTTTGAGTCCAGGAACTGGGATTGTGACTTTGGTCCAATTAAACACAGGCCAAGGGCGTCCGGGAACGAACTACCGCGTTCGCATTCATCTCACCAGCACAGGCCTCAATGCGCTGTATCATTTTGAAATTGACGGTTCGATTTCAGATCAGACTCAACGAGACAACATTCTGGTAGCACTTGGCGATCGAGTCACTGCCGGCCAGCATATTGGCAATCTGTGGTCTCTAGGACCACATGCCCACGTTCACTTTGATATGTTGGACGCCGGAGGTCGTGATGCGGTTCGGTGTCCGCTCGTGTATTTTTCGCCTGCCGTAGCCACGACTTGGGAGAGTCTGTACGATACGAAAATTCGTGAGCGGGATAGGGAGCGCATCGAAAACAATCGAGGAACCTTTCCCTCGTTGCCTGACCTCTGTAATGATGTTGATCTTCCCAATTGACAACTGATTGCCAGAACCCGCACTCACTGCCGGTCTGCTTCTGGCTTTGAATCCTTTGTCAGTCAGCGGTAGGATCGGCTGCAACCTTGGCAGTGGTGGGTGGGGCTATATCCGAGGATCGACTTGAATGGCCCAGCGACCTCCCTGCGAGCCTTTTTGATACAACGGTTCCATATTACATTCAGGACGGAGGCAGATAATTCGGAGTGTGTTTATGGCGATGCATGGTTTTGCCGAAAGGCTACAGCGACGCTCAGGAAGCCTTCGTATGGAACGAACTATGTTGGTCTGTCTTGTAATGTGTGTGAGTACAGCCTTTCAGGCTCTGACAGCCGACACACTTGAGTTTCGGAAGGTTGGCTATGTCGAATTCACGACCCAAGGCCGTGGACAACCGGACGCAACAGAACGGGACGCTCGGCTTCAAATCGATCGGAACGCCCAGGAACTTCGGATTGTGGACGAAGAGGAGTCGGCTTCGGCGGCTGTTTACGTCCAGATTTCGTTCCCCGACATCACACGCATCCTGTACGAACGAACTAGGCCGCTTCTGAACAAGCAGCACTGGCTCACAGTGGAATGGGCGGGTATGTCCGGAGACGGCTACGCCTACATACGATTGGATGAAAAGAACCAGCGTCAGGTCCGTGAGGCCTTGAAGGCGTTTGGATTTGAAGTCGAAGTCGTGACTCACAACTGACCGTTCAAGTTTGCTGGATGCTTCAGTATTGCCCGAGGCGTTCACCGTGGCTTCAGGTCAGTGTCTGCCTCCGGTAAAAGGGGTCAGGTATGTTGAAAACGAATCGCGGACAGACCGTATGGCTAATTACCCAGCCGGCACATGCGGAACTGGCTGGTTTGTGGATCTACGAGAGTCGAGATCAGCGACATTCGGCTGAGGTTTTATGAGTTCGAGCCAGTGAGGCGAGTAGCCTGCTTGTTACCTAGAGGCGTCAAGCGAATTGGAGTCTGAGAATCAGTCAAGAACGTCCAAATATTTTAGGGCGCCTCCGGTGTTGAGAAGCACAACTCGATCATGGGGCCCAATCGTTCCATCGTCCACTAGGCGTCGGAGCGCTGCGAGTGTTGCCCCGCCTTCTGGAGCGGCGCCGATGCCTGTGTATCGGCCAAGGTCGCGCATGCCAGAGACCATCTCGTTGTCAGCTACAGCCACGGCACCGCCACCGCTGTCCCGTAACGCTCTCAGCACCAGCATGTCCCCGACCGCTGCTGGAACACGCAGGCCGTCTGCCACTGTCGTGGCGTCATGCCAGGGCTCGGCAGCTTCGGCGCCACCGTGAAAAGCTCTGACAATCGGCGCACATCCCTCGGCCTGTACCGAAATGAGTCGAGGCCTTGGTCCGCTGACCCAGCCGAGCTGCTCGAGTTCTTCACAGGCTTTCCAGATACCGACTATACCGGTGCCGCCACCGGTTGGATAGATGATCCAATCTGGCCAGGTCCAACCGAGTTGCTCGGCGATCTCATAGCCCATGGTTTTCTTGCCTTCGGCCCGGTAGGGCTCTTTAAGCGTCGAGATGTCGTACCAGCCTAGCGGGCGGCCTTGCTCGGCCGCTAGGCGGCCGGCGTCAGTGATTAGACCATCAACGAGGGTCACTTCGGCACCATGCAGCTGACACTCCCGAATAAACGGTGTCTTCACATCCTTCGGCATGAAGACCCTGGCCTCCACCCCTGCGTTTGCAGCGTATGCCGCTAAGGCGCAGGCGGCATTGCCAGCGGAAGGGACCGCTAGGGTTGTGGCTCCAAGAGCCTGGGCCCTAGTAACGGCCGCTGACATGCCTCGGGCCTTGAAAGAGTTTGTGGGATTGAGGGCCTCATCCTTAATCAGTAGTTGGGTCAGACCTAACTCAGCGCCCAGTCTGGGGGCAGGGAAGAGTGGAGTCCACCCTTCACCCAAGGTGACCGGCCGGTCGTCTGGGCCAAGGGGAAGGGCCGGGGCGTAGCGCCACATCGAAGGCGGGGCGTTGACCAAGGCCTCTCGCTTCCAGGTCGCCCCGATACGAGTCCAGTCGTAGCGAGCCAGGAGCGGTCGTCCACACACGCAGAGATGATGCCGTTCGGCCGCATTAAAAGGGCCGTGGCCGCAGGGTACCGAACACTCCAGATGAAAAGTCAGGGACACAGGTATAAGTCAGTTTGAACTAGTGTTCCAGTAGCTCAGAATCTTTGGTTTGCTGTAGGGTGTCGATGTCCTTGATGTGGGCGTCGGTGACCTTTTGGACTTCCTCCAGTGCGCGACGTTCATCATCCTCGGATATTGAGTGGTCTTTGAGCAGTTTCTTGAGCGCATCGTTGACCTGCCGGCGAACCCCGCGGATGGCCGTGCGTCCGTCCTCAGCCAGAGAATGGACGATGCGGGACAGTTCTTTTCGGCGGTCATCCGTCAAGGGAGGCAGTGGAATGCGTATGATCTTGCCGTCGTTGGCTGGGTTGAGGCCGAGATTCGCACTTTGGATAGCGCGCTCGATAGCACCAATCTGCCCCGCGTCGAACGGATGTGCGACGATCAGGGTTGGTTCGGGCACGGATAGCGTAGCAACTTGGTTTAGTGGCATCTGGGTGCCATAGGCATCGACACGAACCGAGTCCAGAATACCGACAGACGCCCGGCCAGTACGTACACCAGCCAATTCCCGCTGTACGTGCTCGATTTGTCCCTTCATTCCGGCGCGGGCTTCGGCCACCGCGCTTTGGCTATCAGTGACGTTCATCGCTATATCCTTAACCCTCTCTGTCTTCGTGCTGTCGGTAGAAGGTCAGACTACAACCGTCGAACCGACCGGTTCACCCATGACCGCCCGTCGTACATTGCCCGGGGTCGTGAGATTGAAGACGACGATTGGAAGCTTATTATCCATACACAATGAGATTGCTGTTGCGTCCATGACGTTGAGCCGCCGCTCTAGTACCTCTAGGTGCTTGAGGGAATCGATACGGGTGGCGCTCTTGTCGGTCATTGGGTCGGCTGTGAAAATGCCGTCAACCTTGGTGGCTTTCATGATGACGTCGGCCTTCATCTCCATCGCACGAAGTGCGGCAGCCGTATCAGTTGTAAAGTAGGGATTGCCGGTGCCGGCGGCGAAGAGTACGATGCGTTGCTTGT
Source organism: Acidobacteria bacterium UBA2990 (assembly GCA_002347025.1). Classification (GTDB taxonomy): domain Bacteria; phylum Acidobacteriota; class Vicinamibacteria; order Vicinamibacterales; family UBA8438; genus UBA2990. The sequence continues at coordinate 300,083 of DEAE01000031.1, read as the reverse complement.
TCAGATGTCGAATGGCACGGCGACGGATAAAGGGTTCCGCGACTGTGCGCATTTCGATGGCTGTCAATACCCGGGTGTCTTCACCTTGGCGTTCAAGGGCATCTGAGAGAGCGAGTGAGTTCATCACCGTTGCCAGCATTCCCATGTTGTCGGCAGTTGTACGGTCCATGCCTTTTGCGCTGGCTGCGAGCCCTCGGAAAATATTTCCGCCACCGATGACTACTGCCACCTGGACGCCGAGTTGGCGCACATCGCTGATTTCTAGGGCGATCTGTTCTGCTACCTGTGGGTCGATTCCAAAGGTTCGCTCTCCCATGAGTGCTTCCCCGGAGAGTTTCAGGAGAACACGGCGATAGGCGGGTTTTGACATCGAGTGGAAGGATTATAGCCTACTAGTCCGACTCCCTGATTTGAACACCAGAGAACTACCTCGCAAAGTGTCTCTCCGAGAGCGGGTTCAGAAGGAGGGTCGGCTTGAATTGCTTCACGGGAGAGATATCACCGGAGCAACAAAATCAGTCCGGCGCCTCACCAATCTTGAAACGGGCAAACCTGGAAACCGTGATGTTTTCGCCCATTTTGGAAATCGCTGCTGTGATGAGGTCACCGATTGAGGTCTTAGGTTCTCGTATGGAGGGTTGGTCCAGCAGCACCACCTGCTGGAAGTAACTATTCATCTTGCCTTCCACGATTTTTTCAATTACTTGTTCCGGTTTGTTGGAATCTTCAAACTGTGCGCGGAAGATTGACTGTTCACGTTCAACGTCGTCGCTGGGGACTTGGTCTCTGGTGACGCACTGTGGATTAGCGGCTGCTATGTGCATCGCGATTTCCCGAGTCAGCTGTTGGAACTCATCAGTTCTTGCAACAAAATCTGATTCGCATCCCACCTCGACCAAGACGCCGACTTGGCCGCCCGTATGGATGTAGCTTTCGACGATTCCTTGACTGGTACTTCTGCCAGACCGCTTGGCTGCGCGGGCTTGACCACGGGTTCGGAGAATAGTTATTGCTTGGTCGAGGTCACCGTTAGCTTCGGCCAGCGCCGACTTGCAATCCATGAATCCCGCCCCGGTTTTGTCTCGGAGCTCTTTGACCTGTGCGGCGGAGATAGCCATCGTTTGTCGTCCTTAATGCGAGATAAGCGCGCATGCAGATCCATTGCAAGACAGCGCCGGAAATAGGCGTCGACAGGGATTGTCGCGCCGGGTGTTGTTGAACGAAACAGCTAGGCTGAAGCCGGGGGCGCCTCTGACGGTGGGGCGCTAGGGGGCGGCGTTTGAGGTGGCGCTACCTCCTTCTTCGTACTGCCTCCTGCGGCGTCAGGACTACCTTTCGAAGCATCATGCAGGCCGCGGCCATTGATGGCGGCATCGGCGATCCTTGAGAGAAATAGACGGATCGATCTCAAGGCATCATCGTTGCCAGGGATCAAGAAGTCCACGTCACCAGGATTGCTGTTCGTGTCGACGATACCGATGACTGGGATTTTTAGCTTTCTGGCTTCGTCGACAGCGATCTTTTCCTTACGGGTATCTACTACAAAGACCGCGTCCGGCAGTTTTGACATGTGACGGATGCCATCCAGATTTTTGTGCAGTTTGCGCTTCTCTTTCTCCTTCCGAGCGATTTCCTTCTTGGAGAAGTTGTCATACCGCCCGTCCTCTTCCATAGCTTCTAGGTCACGAAGTCTGGCGATGCTGCGCTGAATAGTCACAAAATTGGTCAGTAATCCGCCGAGCCACCGCTGGTTCACAAAGTACATCCCGCAACGTCGAGCCTCTTCTACGACAAGGTCTTGGGCCTGACGTTTGGTGCCTACGAATAGGACCGTCTTACCTTCGGCGGCGAGATTGTGGACGAAAGCTTCTGCTTCGCCAAATAGGGTAGCGGTCTTCCTGAGGTCGAGGATATAGATGCCGTTGCGGGCGCCGAAGATGTACGGTTTCATCTTTGGGTTCCAGCGCTCTGTCTGGTGCCCGAAATGTACCCCAGCATCGAGCAAGTCCTTAATGGCTATCGACGTCAAGCTGCTTCCATCCTTTCTGACTGCTGCCCAGAATGTGAGTTAGCCAATTTGAAACTGACAGTGGAGTCCAATTCATCAACGCTTACTGAATTGAAACCGCTTTCGTGCTCCTGCCAGTCCGTATTTCTTCCGTTCCTTAATGCGAGCGTCACGAGTGAGCATGCCAGCTTTCTTTAAAGCCGGACGCAACTCGGCGTCAAACGCCACCAGCGCACGGGCGATACCAAGGCGGAGTGCGTCGGCTTGGCCCGTAACCCCACCACCTTTGGCGGTGGCTAGGATGTCAAACTTGCCAGTAGCCTCAATAGCTTCCAAGGGAGCTTTGATGCGGGTTCGTACCGCTTCCGACGGAAACCGCTTTTCAAGCGAGGTTCCTCGGATGACAATCTCCCCTGAGCCGGGCTTCAGAAAAACACGAGCAACCGAGGTCTTGCGTCTTCCGGTGCCGTAAAAGTTCGTTGCCGCCACGTCAAGATACCTCGAGCTCTCTAGGTTGCTGCGCGGCATGTGGGTGATCTGAGCCTGCGTAGACTTTTAACTTGCGGTACATCTGTTTGCCTAATTTTGTTTTTGGCAGCATGCCCCGGATAGCAGCCTCGACCATACGCGTTGGTATCCTTTGTCGGAGCGTCTTGGCCCGTTCTTCGCGGAGGCCTCCAGGATAGCCGCTGTGGTGACGGTAGAGCTTCTTTTCTTCCTTGGCACCGGTCAGCTTGACCTGTTTAGCATTCGTGATGATTACGAAATCACCTGTATCAAGAAACGGTGCATATTGCGGCTTGTGCTTTCCTTGGAGTAAGCGGGCGGCGACGGTGGCCACACGGCCCAGTATTTGCTCACCTGCGTCGATCACATGCCACTGTCGGTCGACGGTTGAGGGCTTAGGCGTGTACGTTGACATCTAATCTCCACTGGCCAGTGTCACCACAAATACAAACGTCAAGGCTACGTTCAAATACTTCTTCTGTCAAGACTTAGGATCTGGTTAGACTCTAAGCCTAAGATCCAGTGTGCTGGTCGAAGACCCCACGCTTTGACACTAGCTCCTAGGGTAGAGTTTGTCTAGGTTGGCCTTTCTTCAGTCAGCTGCGGTCTGGCCAGCTGTCGTTTTAGGAGAACCTTGACAGATGTCCCTTGCTACACCCAGTGTTTTTTTAAATCGACTGTCTACACTTCATTCTCACCTAAGGGCTGCTGAACTGACAGCCTTACTGGTCACTCAGCCAGCTAACATTAGTTACCTGTCTGGTCTCAGGGCTAGTGCTGGGATGCTATTAGTGTCGCTAGATGGTGAATCACTAATTGTCGACAGTCGTTACGGGGCCGTAGCTCGAAACCTTTACGAGGAAGGGGCCCTTCCGAAGACCATGAGAGTGGTCATTGTTGGGTCGTCCTACGAGGAGACGGTCTGTGACAGTCTTCGAAGCTTGGGTCCCACGCGACTGGGAATAGAGAGCGACCATATCACTTTAGGCCGTTACCGTTGGTTGGAACGGTCATTGAGTGGGTCTGAGGTAACCCTAGGGCCGACCTCTGGTCTTGTTGAGAGGATAAGACTGACCAAAGACGAGCATGAAATAGCCGTGCTTCGTCAGGCTGGTAGCCGAGTGTCTCAAGTTATGTCAGAGATGCTGTCTGAACTCAGAGTGGGAAAGAGTGAGAGAGAGGTGGCCGCCGATATAGAGTGGGCGGTGCGCCACGCTGGTTGTGAGGGTCTGGCCTTTGACACCATCGTTGCGTCTGGTCCCAACACGGCTATGCCGCATGCCCGACCGAGTGCTAGACGGCTGAGGGCTGGTGATCTCGTGTTGCTTGATTTCGGGGGTGTTTACGAAGGCTATTGTGTGGACATGACAAGAATGGCCAGCCTAGGACAGCCTGGTGTGACTGCAGATGAGTGGCATCGCGCGGTTCGCCAATCACATGCGGCTGCCCTGATGGCCATTAAACCTGGTGCAAGAGGGAGTGAAGTCGATGCTTCTGCCCGCGCGGTGCTCGACCGGCTTGGGCTGGGCCGGGCGTTTGTGCACGGGACTGGCCATGGCCTCGGAATCGAGGTTCACGAAGCGCCTCGGATTGGTAAACGTCGGGCTGGGACTGACCCAGAGGATGTGCAATTGGAGCCGGGGATGGTTTTGACCATTGAGCCAGGGGTCTATTTCCCTGGTACTGGTGGTGTGAGATTAGAGGATGACGTTGTGGTGACTGACACTGGCTATGAGTTGCTGACTAACGCGCCCTTGGAACTCGCTGTGGTGAAATAGGGCCTGAACAAATGTCGGTGGATGGAGAACAGCTGGCGCGAAAGTAGATGCCTTGAATAGAGCTGCTTTCGAGGATTTTCATGGATGGCTATGGATTTTGATCACATTGACCAGATCTTGGAATTGATGCGTCGGCATGCTTTGGTAGAGCTTGCCATTGAAGAGGACGGTTTCCGGATCACAGCCAAAAGAGCAGACGGTGCGCACTTGCCGTCGACCGATTTGCCACGGCCGGCTGACAAGGTAGAAGACCATCAGGTAAGTGGAGAGCGACTTGAGTTGGTGGTTGTCAAAGCCCCGATTCTTGGCACGTTTTATCGGGCGAGTGGGCCGGAGGTCTCTCCGTTTGTGAAGGTTGGAGATGTTGTAGATAAGGGCGATAAACTTTGCGTGATAGAGGCGATGAAGCTGATGAACGAGATTAAGGCAGATCTCCAAGGCACGGTGGTAGAGATTTTCGTTCAGAACGGGCAAACCGTTAAACATGGCGAACGATTGTTTGCGATCCGAGCGATGTGAGTAGCTCTTGGGGGTAGCTTCAGGGTGTGCTTCTCCAGCGGTCCATAACGGGCCCTCCCCTTTTGCAGGGGCCCAGGTTCTTAGTTGTTACCTGATCAATTCAAGCCTCTTGTGAACTTAAAAGTGAAGTTGGGAATGGCAGTAAGACAACCATGATCTCGATGCCTCGCCTTTATGCAATAGTGGACGCGGAAATAGCGAGCCGCTCCGAATGGACTCCACCTGATCTTGCACTCGCCTATCTTGAGGGGGGTGCCCGTTTAATTCAAATACGCGCGCCAGGGGTTAATTCGAACACGCTCTTGAGGTGGTGCGGTGATATTGCGGAGGCGGTAGCTGATACCGGAGCTAAGCTGGTCGTGAACAATCAGTGTGATGTGGCGATTGTGACTGGCGCGGCTGGTGTTCATCTGGGTCAGGATGACCTGCCGGTCGATGCTGCGAGACAGTTGCTGGGACAGGAGGCGATGATTGGGTTATCGACCCATAACAACGAACAAATCGAGGCTGCCATTGCCCAGAACGTCAACTATATCGCCATTGGTCCAATCTACGATACTGACACCAAAATTACGGGCTATCAGGCGGTCGGCCTCGATGCGGTGCGGCGAGCTGCGGTCAAGGCCAAGGGATGTCCTGTCGTGGCTATTGGCGGCATTACATTAGCTCGGGTGCCAGACCTGATCGAAGCGGGTGCGACCTCTGTTGCCGTGATCTCCGACTTGCTCACCGGTGGTGATCCAAAAAGCCGGGTCAGAGACTACATCGCGGAACTCGACAACTGCTTTCCGGCGGAAGAAGGGTAGTTGTTATCCCGATGTGGTTGTCCTATCGAGATATTCTGAGGTCAGCCGTTTGACCGTTCCCAACAGAAACAGCATGCCAATTAAGTTTGGAAAGGCCATTAGACCATTGAGCATAGTTCCAAGGGCCCAGACGAGGGGTACTGAGACCACTGAGCCGACCATGATCAGCATTGTAAAGATGAGTCGGTAGACCCGAATGATGCCAGAGCCGAACAGAAACTCCACGCATTTTTCCCCATAATAGCACCAGCCGATTAAGGTGGAAAAACCGAATAGGAATGAACAGATCGCGACAATGAGAGAGGCTCCAGGAATGGTAGTGCTTAAGGCTGCCGCAGTTAGATCCCCGCTAGCATTTTGGAATGTAGGTTCGATCCAGAGATTGGACGTGAGGATGACAAAGGCCGTGAGAGAGCAAACTACGATAGTGTCGGTAAATACTTCAAAGATGCCCACCAATCCTTGATCGACTGGATGATGCACCTTGGCAATCCCATGCGCTATTGGTGCGGTGCCAAGGCCGGCTTCGTTCGACAGAACGCCACGACTTGCGCCAGCGGCGATCGCTTGGGCCATAGATGCCCCTGCGAAACCGCCGACGGCGGCCGTGGGCGAAAATGCTTCCGACAGAATGAGGACGAACACCTCTGGCACTTGGCCCACATTAATCAGCAAGTAGGTCGCTGCCGAGAGAACATAGACCACTATCATAGTAGGTACAATCCGCTCTGCTACAGCCGCGATGCGCCGAATCCCACCTAATAAGACAAGTCCTACTGCCACTGTGATCAGTAGTCCAGGTAGCCACATTGGGATGTCGACTCCACCTACGCTTCGAGCGGCTTCTACGAAGGTACGCGCCACCGTGTTGGACTGGGCCATGTTTCCAGTGCCGAACAATGCCCCGCAGGCGCCGAAGAAAGCGAATAATGTGGCGAGTGTCTTGGCTGTTGGAGCATGGGGAACCCCCGAAGTGATGTAATACATAGGACCGCTTGCTAGTTCGCCTGTCTCCCGTGTAACCCGGTGGTGGACTCCGAGTACCGCTTCGGCGTATTTTGTGGCCATGCCGATCGCTGCACAGACCCACATCCAGAAAATAGCGCCTGGCCCTCCGATAAGAATGGCTGTTGCCACCCCTCCGATATTGCCGTTTCCAACCGTCGAAGCAAGAGCGGTAGACAGAGCCTGGAACTGAGTGATCGTGCCTTGCCCAGAGCTGTCTTGCTTCATGCTTTGCACGACTGTTCGTACCGCTAATGGGAACCATCTGATCTGCACCAAGCCAGTGCTGATGGTGATCAAGCCTCCTACTACCAGCAGCACAAGTGGCATGGCGTAGGGCTGCCAGATGAGGCTGTCTATCAACTGGATGCGTTCGGTCAGTCCGTTCACTTTATCCTCGCTCTTGGGGGTTGTCGGCGCTAGTTCAGGCAATCGACTCGGTAGTCCGGTGTGCGCTTCAGGTTGGTAATCCCTGAGTATGGACCTTTAAGTTAAATGGAGAACGCCGTATACAAGATGATCACGCCAATTGCGACAGGGCACACCCAGCGAATCAGGAACACCCAAATAGGAAGACTTGGATGGCGTGCGTTCTGCCGGTCAATTTCAGCCAGTGCGTCGTCTGTGCCCCACACCCAGCCGACAAAAATGGCCATGAGCAGGCCTCCCAGTGGCAGAGCGAAGTTGTTCCACACCGCTGCCATTAGGTCGAGGAAGCTGATCCCAATCAATGGGAGCTGAGTAAGAACACCTAGTGCTCCGTTACCAAGGGCTGATGGTAGCGCTAAGAGAAAGGTCCCAGCAGTGATCACTAATATAGCTCGTGGTCGCGACCACTTGTGCGTGTCAATAAGGTGCGCTACTGGAACTTCGAGAATGGAAATGGTCGATGTTAGAGCCGCCATTGTTAACAAGGCGAAAAATGCTCCTCCGAATAATTGACCGCCTGGGAGCTCAGAAAACAGCCGTGGCAACACGGTGAAAATCAATCCTGGCCCGCTGGTGCTTGGGTCGAAGCCTGAAATCGAGAAACCGGCTGGAAAAATTATGAATCCAGCTAGGAGGGCGATGCCTGTGTCGAGTACCACTACCCAACCCGCTACGGAGAGCAGGTTCTCCTTCCGGTGAAGGTAGCTACCGTAGGTGAGCATGGTTCCCATCCCTAAGCTCAGTGAGAAAAATGCTTGTCCAAGAGCTGCGTTGATTACAGCCGGATCAGATAGCCGGGAGAAGTCTGGTCTGAGGTAGTAGGAAAGGCCTGCGGCGGCACCAGGCAATGTGATGGCTCGAATTGCGAGGACTAAAAGCAAAATAATCAAGACTGGCATCATGAGTTTCGTGGCTCTTTCGATGCCAGACTGGACTCCACCGATGAGTACCGTTGCCGTGAAGGTGAGAATGGCCAGGGTAAGGGTAATGGTGAGAGGCCCGTTTGCGGTGAAGTTCGAGAAGAATGTAATGATTGTATCGGCGTCGCCTGTTATGGACCCGGTAGTGGTGAACCATATATAGGCTAGCGACCAGCCGGCGATCACCGAGTAGAAGGAAAGTATACCCACGCCAGCCAAGATCCCGAGACCACCGACAAGCCACCAACGGCTGTTTGGGATTAGGGCGAGGAATGAGCCTACAGGGTCAAGCTGAGCTGCTCGCCCTACCGATAGTTCGGCCAGCATGATTGGTAAACAAATTAGGACTACGCTAGCGAGATAGACCACTACAAACACAGCGCCGCCACCCTGGCCAACTTGGGTCGGAAAGCCCCAGATGTTGCCGAGGCCTACGGCCGATCCCGCGGCAGCCAGTACAAATCCGGACCTAGAGCCCCAGGACCCCCTTTTTTCAGTGGACATCATCCACGTCTCTCCCTAGATGACCGCTCAAAGAACATGGCGCAAAGTCTACAGGATCACAGGGGTCTTTCTGCAGAAGACTGTAGGTGTGAGATCAAGGCCTTACTACTGATAAGATTTCCAAATATCTTACTAGTTAGATGATGAGTCTTGTGAGGGTTTGATGTCGAGTGCGAAGACGCTAGATGGAAAGGGCGCCGGAGAAGCCATCCGAGAGTTGCTGCGACCGAGGATTGCAGCTTTCAGAGTTGCGTCTGGGCGAAGCCCGGGCCTGGGCATCTTGTTGGCAGGCAATGACGGAGGATCACAGATCTATGTGCGTAACAAGGTGCATGCCTGCGAGGAACTCGGTATCGTCGTTGACCTTCGGCGGTTATCCGAAGATTCGACAGTAGAGCAGGTAACTAGTGTCGTAAATAGCCTTAATCGGGACGAGTCTATCGACGCTATCCTGGTTCAGTCGCCACTGCCGGCTGGGATGGGTGCTGAAGCTGAGAAGGAGGTGTTTAATGTTATCGATCCTGGTAAGGATGTCGACGGATTTTGCGCGGTTAATGTAGGGAGGTTAGCTCAGAATCGGTCGACACTTGCTCCGGCCACACCTTCTGGAATCATCGAGCTACTAGATCGATCGAAGATTCAGATTCAGGGAGCTCATGCTGTGATCATTGGGCGTAGTGATATTGTCGGGAAGCCGATGGCCATGCTCATGCTGCACCGGCATGCTACGGTTACTATTTGCCATTCGCGGACCCAGGACCTAGCTATGGTTACCTCGCGTGCCGACATTCTGATTTCAGCGGTCGGACATCCTGGACTCGTGATTCCCAAGTTTGTGAAACCGGGTTCTACTGTGATCGATGTCGGGACCACCCGTGTGACGGATCGTAGGCAGGTGTCGGCTATCTTCGGTGAGGAGTCACCTCGCCTGGAGGTTTTGGACCGCCGTGGGGCGGTTGTGGTTGGTGATGTTCACCCAGGTGTTGCTTCGGTGGCTGGGGCTGTAACGCCGGTGCCTGGAGGGGTGGGACCGCTTACCATCGCGATGTTGCTGTCAAATACCGTCAAGGCGGCTGAGACGCGTTTGACTTAGCAAGAATTCGCTTCAGGTTGATGTTTCTGCTAGGTCGACCAGTTCATCGGAGATCACCCTAACTCTTCGGTTGGTGTCTGTCGGGAGGCCGTCGGTCCAGATTGTGTAGTCGGCAAGGAGTACTTTTTGGGCGGTGGGCATTTGGGTCTCGATACGACGTTTGGCTTGGAGCGTAGTTAAACCTCTGGCCTTCACACGGGCTAATTGCCTACCGGCTTGACATGCAGTGACGATTATCCGGTCGAATTTGCCTGGCCGTGAACTTTCGTAGTACAGGGGAATAGCGACGACGCCGAATTTATGATTTGGGAGACCCTCAATATCTGTAAACCACTCTTCGATAGACGCTCTGACGTGTGGGTGAACAATGTTGTTGAGGGTCAAGCGAGCCGAGTCGTTCCCAAATACCAACATTCCCAATTTTTGACGATCCACGGTCCCATGCTTATCGAACATTTCAATTCCAAAATGGTCACGTATTGGCTGCCAGGCTGGTCCCTTGGGGGCCATTGCCGAGTGGGCTAATTGGTCAGCATCGGCGATAGGGAAGCCGAGAGCTCGAAACTGCGCCAAGGCATAGCTCTTGCCAGTGGCAATGCCACCCGTAAGGACGACCCGACGGACCGGCTGTGGCGATTTAGTGGGATTCGTCTTCGCTCTCCTCTGTTAGTGTGATCCGTTCTTCGGTAAATGTATTCCATTCATGGCACTGTGGACACTGCCAGAGTAGCTCGGTGCTCCGATAGCGACACCGCATACAGACGTGTGGGTCTAGGTAGAATACGGCTTCGCGTGTGAGGGTCATATAGCGGGTGACAAGTTCTTCGGTGAAATGCAATGCTAACAGTGCCTGCCAGATTACCTGGTGAATTGCGAGCGCATGTGGATTGTGTAGGAGCGATTCGAAAAGCAAGTCTAATGCCTTGAGTGGCTGCCCAAAGGTGACGAGGTGTCGTCCTAGGGCCAGTCTGGCTCGCCAATCTTGAGGATTAGCATCTATTAGCCTTCGGCACAACGCCGGAAAGCGGTCGTTGTGCCCCTGCTCAGTAGCTACATTTTCAAGCCGATCAAACACAAGATAAGCTTTGTCTGGGGCAATGCGTGGCACTTGTTCCCAGGTGGATACCGCCTCGTTGAGAAGGCCCTCCTGTCGCTGGAGATCACCGAGGTTAAGGTAGGCGGGTACCGAAGTTTGATCGAGATCTATAGCTGCTTTGAAGTGGGAAATGGCCTTAAGAGGAGGGGCTTGGCCTGAGGCCTGTAGTCCAAGTTGGGTTTCCAAGAAGGCAAGAATCGCTTCGTGTTTTGGCTTCTGGGGTTCGTCAGCTAATGCGGCAAGCCGCTGACGGACATCGTAAGCCTTTTGCCATTGCTGTTGTTCTTCGTACAGCTTTTCAAGGTTGAGCAATGCGTACTGATTGGACTGGTCAAACCTTAATACCTCGGTGAATGCCTCTAGTGCCCGGTCTACGAATCCTCCTCGGCGGAAGTCGAGCCCGAGACATAGGAGGACGTAGGCCTGTTCGACCTTGGTGAGCTTTGGTCGCTGCAGGAGTTGCTGGTGGAGTTGTATCGCACGGGTTACTTGGCCTTTCTCCCGGTACAGATTGCCAAGAATCAGGTGGATCTCAAATCCATCGGCATCGATCCCGGCCGCGGTAGTCAGTTCTTCGATAGCAAGGTCAGTTTGGTTCGAGATGAGTAAGTTCAGGCCAAGGATGTAGTGAGGGGACTCTCGAGCTTTCCGTCGATCAATCCATCGTCCTTCTCGTAGTTTGTATCTTTCCCAGGCTTTGCCAGTGGCCAGTCCAAAAAGGAATGCGACTAACACTGACAGTAGAACGATGGATTCGTTCATTAGAATAACTCGGTCCGCCACAAGTCGTGAAGATGGACAACTCCTTCTACCCGCCTATTTTCGTCTGTGACCACCAAGGCCGTAATTTGGTGGTTTTCCATTAGCTGTAATGCCTGAACGGCTAAGGCTGATGATTCTATTGTGTTAGGGGAAGTGGACATGATACTCCCAGCCGTCTCCTTGAGTACGGGCTTGTTGCTGCTAAGGTGGCGCCGGAGGTCTCCATCTGTGATCACACCGGCAAGGCGACCGTCTGCCTCGATCACACAGGTCATACCGAGGCGTTTCTCGGTCATTTCTTGCAGTGTGTTAGTCATAGAAGCGTCTACAGGCACAAGCGGCAACTCTTTGCCGCTGTGCATCAATCGCTCAACCGTCAGTAACCGCTTGCCGAGTCGGCCTCCGGGATGCAGATTTGCGAAGTCCTGTTTCCGGAATCCTTTTTTTTCCAGGAGCGTCATAGCAAGAGCATCACCTAAGGCTAAGGAAGCCGTCGTGCTTGCCGTTGGTACCAGGTTCAGCGGACAGGCTTCTACTTGTACCTGACAGTCGAGTGTAACGTCGGCTGCCTGTGCCAAGGATGAGTCTGGTGCACCGGTTAGGCAGATTATCCGCGCACCGACTCGTCTAACCATTTCTAATAAACGCAGTAACTCATTTGTTTCTCCGCTATAGGACAGGGCGACGATGACGTCTTCGCCTTGAACAACTCCTAGGTCTCCGTGTACCGCTTCAGCTGGATGAAGGAAGAAGGCAGGGGTTCCAGTACTTGCCAGTGTGGCGGCGATCTTTCGACTTATGATCCCGGATTTTCCCATACCGGTGACGATAACCCTTCCTAGGCAAGTGTGAAGGATGTTGACAGCGGCCTCAAAACGATGGTCGAGGCGGTCCACAAGAGCTAAGACAGCTGCGGCTTCAATTTCTAATACCTGTCTAGCCAGGCTGTGTTCATCGCAAGTGGAACCGGAGGTTGTTGGCCGCTTTGCCATGGTGGGTTCACGCGCGGATAGCCGCTTCGACACGCACTAGGCGTTCAAGCAGGGGTTTGAGCCGATCAAGTCGTAGGGAGTTTTGAGCATCACTCTTGGCATTTGTTGGATCTTCATGGATTTCAAGGAAGATCCCATCGATCCCAGTTGCGATGCCGGCGGCGGCTAGGGGTTCGATATACTCAGCGTTACCAGTGGTCACTCCATTACCGCCACCAGGTCGCTGAAGACTGTGGGTGACATCAAACACAACAGGTGCTCCGAGTGATTTCAACTGAAGGAAAGACCGAAAGTCGACTACGAGGTTGTGGTACCCGAAACTGACACCACGTTCCGTTACGATAACCTGCGAGTTTCCTGTTTCGGTTACTTTGTTGATTGCGTGTTGCATGTCGCTAGGCGCCAGGAATTGCCCTTTCTTTAAGTTGACTGCTTTACCTGAGTGACCGGCACTTCTTAGAAGGTCGGTTTGCCTAGATAGAAAAGCAGGGATTTGCAGGATATCAGCTACTTCGGCAACGGCTGTGACTTGATGAGTTTCATGAACATCAGTAAGGATAGGTAGGCCGAGGGCCGATTTTACTGTGGCGAGGATGCTGAGTCCGCTCTCGAGGCCAGGGCCACGGAATGATTGTGAGGAGGTACGGTTTGCCTTGTCGAATGAGGCTTTGAAGATGAAAGGTATAGCGAGCTCTTGAGTTATCTCAGCGATAGCAGTGGCTATTGACAGCGTGTGGGACTCGCTCTCGATGACACAGGGACCCCCAATTAGAACGAAGGGTGCCCCACGCCCAATACAAATCTCACCGACGTTCACTTGTGGCACACCACTATTATAGATTTCTCCATGGCTGTGGTCTCTGGGTTTAAACGACTATTTAGCGGTGTGAATTGGAAGAGAGATAGCTGGACTGCCCTGTTGTAACGCCCCTCGAAGATATATGGCATTTCGAGAAATGCCGAATTCCTATGTTTCTGTTGCCTAATTTCTTGAGTTGAAGGCTTGTTGCCAGTGCCGATGGAGCTAGGGAACTGCTGATTTTGGCCTGGACCTGGACCCGACTTTATGTTCGTAGCTGGCTCGAATAAAGTCAGCAAAGAGTGGATGTGGGTTAAGAGGTTTTGAACGGAATTCCGGATGGTATTGGACAGCCACAAACCAAGGGTGCCCACGTAATTCAATCGATTCTACGAATTTGCCGTCTGGGGAGCGACCGGATATGACCAAGCCATTCTCGGTTAGTTGGGATTCGTAGTCCCGATTGAACTCGTAGCGATGTCGATGCCTCTCCTGAATCTCTTCACTGCCGTAAAGATTCTGTGCTCTGGATCCGGCAATCAGTCGGCACGGATACTTGCCAAGTCGCATGGTTCCCCCTAAATCCTCGACTCCTAGGAGATCCCTCAGTTTGTAGATCACCTTGTGTTCGGCGTCTGGGTCGCACTCGGTGGAATCAGCTCCTTTGAGGCCACAGACGTTGCGAGCGAATTCAACGGCTGCCCATTGGAAGCCGTAGCAGATACCAAAGTATGGGACCAGGCTCTGCCGGGCAAAGCGGCAAGCCTGCATCATTCCCCTACTACCGCGGTTGCCGAAGCCTCCAGGAACTAGTATGCCGTCGGCCTCTTCTATCAGTTTGGTCCCGCCACTTGACTCGAGAGCTTCGGCTTCAACCCACTCTATGTCGACCGCCAGCCTGTTCTGAAAACCACCATGGAATAAGGCTTCTGTGAGGCTTTTGTACGAGTCTTCGTAGCCAACGTATTTACCGACAACGTGAATACGAACTTGATCGTTTGGATGTTGAATTCCATCGACTAGTGCCTGCCACTTGTCCATGGTTCGTTCTGAGTCTGGTAGCTGAAGTCTGTGTAGGATGTTGCGATCAAGCCCTTCTTCTCCAAGTACAAGTGGGACTTCGTAGATGCTCGATACATCCTTGGCGGTGATCACAGCATCTTCGTCGACGTCACAAAAAAGAGCGATCTTTCGCCGAATATCAGGCGGCAAGAACCGGTCGGTACGGCAGAGAAGGATGTCCGGTTGAATGCCAAGGGCTCGAAGATCTCTGACGCTGTGCTGGGTTGGTTTGGTCTTTAGTTCACCCGCCGCACCGATGAAGGGAACGAGTGTCAGATGAATGTAAAGTGTATGCTCTCGACCGACATCCTGGCGAAATTGCCTGATTGCTTCAAGAAACGGTTGGCTTTCTATGTCGCCGACCGTTCCACCGACCTCAACCATGACGATGTCTACCGCGTCCGCTATGCAGCGAATGCTGTTTTTGATCTCGTTGGTTATATGGGGAATGACTTGAACGGTGCCGCCAAGATAATCACCGCGGCGTTCCTTTTGAATAACTGAAAGATAGATCTTGCCAGTGGTCCAGTTATGCTTTTTGGTAGTGAGGGTGTTGGTGAAGCGTTCGTAGTGCCCTAGGTCGAGATCTGTCTCGGCGCCGTCATCAGTTACAAAAACTTCGCCATGTTGGTAGGGGCTCATCGTGCCAGGATCTACGTTCACGTAGGGGTCGAGTTTCTGGAGGGTTATACGGTAGCCGTGACCTTCAAGCAGACAGCCGATAGATGCTGCGGCCAAGCCTTTCCCAAGGGAAGAAACAACTCCCCCGGTTACGAAGATGAATTTTATAGGCCGGCCGTGTTCGTTCAGAAGGGGTTCGCTCATACAGTGACTCCGGCAGCGACGAGCTGACGAACCTGTTCAAGGTCCGCCTTGGTATCGACGCCTAGAGGGTGGTGGGGGGTCTCTATGGTCATAATGCGATAGCCGTGCTCGAGAACACGTAGTTGCTCGAGGCGCTCGCTGCATTCTAGAGGCGTCTGTTCGAGCTTACTTAAAGTTAGTAGGAAAGAGCGTTGATACACATAGACTCCGATATGTCGATCAACAGCCCAGTCGCGATGGGGAGCGGTGCGATCTAGGCCTATAGCACTGCGAGAGAAGAAGATAGCGAAACCGTCTCGATCTGTTGCAACCTTGACGGTGTCAGGATCATGTATCAATGCCGGGTCCTCGATAGGAGATCGAAGTGTTGAGACAAGGATGCTAGGGTAGCGGGAGAAGGCCTCGATGGCTGCGTCGATCATGTCTGGATGAATCAGCGGTTCATCTGCCTGTACATTGACTATTAAATCCGAGTGAATTGCTTCGGCTACCTCTGCGATCCTGTCGGTGCCACTAGGGTGCTCAGAACTGGTCATTCGGGCTTGTCCACCAAAAGCCTCTACGGCTTTGACTATCCGTTCGTCATCAGTAGCGACTAAAACACTTTCTACCGATGTCGCTGCAGATGCCTGCTTATAGACGTACTCAATCATCGGTTTGCCACAGATGTCAGCAAGTGGCTTGGCTGGAAGCCTCGTCGAAGCGTAACGAGCCGGGATGATTACCACAGCCCGAGGTGGATTTGGGGTGGGTTCATCCGACCGTTTGGACCAGGGATGCACGGCGAATCCTAACATACAACTTCGCGATACTTTGGTTTCAAGGTCCTCTCGAGTGTAGTTGGCTTGTTCTTCAGGCTTGGGGCCATTCCGGAGAAGCATGACTAATGACTAGACATTGGCAATGGCAAGTTTGAGGAATAGGTGAACAGGACGCGACCTTGCTTATGGGTATTTAGTTGAGGATGCGGCTGGGATGGGCGACTCAGGCAACCTAGTCCATGGTACGATGTCACTGTCCATGAGATTTGTCAGAATAGCGGCTCTGGCCGCAGTGTTGGTTTCGCTGGCAGTTTGGTTTTCGTCGGCGACTGCGACACGAGGCAGCATTCTAACTCTAGATCCAGATGAACCTGGATTGTCTGCCAAAGAGCAGGAATCCTTGTTGGTGAGTGAACATCCTGGCATTGAACTTCAGTTGGAGCGGCTATCGAGGGAAGTTACAGATAATCCGCCAGTCTCGGGTAGGAATCCGTTTGTTTTTGTGGCTACCAGTGCTGTCGTTTCAGGTGAGACTTCCAGAACTACCAGTGGGCCTGCCACAGTTTCGGTGGTGGTCCCGCCTAGGGGGTCAACCCTCTCTTTGGCTGGAATTGCTGGTGAACAAACTTCGGTCGGCATGGTGCATATTGGTATTCTTGCCGCCGATGACGGCGTTGTGCTTGTCCGAGTGGGAGACGAGATTTTGGGCAGGTATAGGGTTGATTTTGTCGGTTCTGATAGGGTCGAGCTTTTCGATCATCAAGAAGATAAATCCTTATTTCTTACCTTACGGTGAATCCAGTGATAATCCCTGTTACACGGTGACGACTTCTGCGTATCTGACAGCATCCACCTCGGTGATCGCCTTGATGATATCTTGGCTGACGTGGTATCCGGCAGGTTCCTTGTGGTCAATCTTTACGACCGCCACAGCACCGGCCGGTCCACGACCAAGCGCGAAGGTGGCAATGTTGATACCGTGGCGTCCGAGGAGCATGCCCACCTCACCAATGACACCAGGTTGGTCGTCATTTTTGATGACGATTAAGGTTCCTTCGAGTGGGGCTTCAACAGTGACGCCATCCACTAAGACAAGTCTGGGTCCAGCTTGCTCAAACAGTGCACCCTCTACCCAATGCTCTCCCAGTTCGGTGTGCAGCTTGATTGAGATTAGGCTGGTAAAATTGCGGGGGCGTGAACTGCGGGACTCAATAATTTCGATGCCACGCTCGTTGGCCAAGGCCCTCGCGTTAATCGGCGTTGCGTGACTTACTGTTTCACCGAATAACCCCACTAGACTTACTCCAACCAAAACTTCATTGTTGCCCTCGGCGAGTTTGCCGTAGTAGCGGATGCCGAGAGTTTTAGGGCGGGCAGTTGAGATTTGGGCGAGGAATGCCCCCAAGCGCTTCGCCAGCAGCATGTAGGGCTGGATGCGTTTTGAGTCTTCTTGACTGAGAGAAGGGTAGTTTACAGCGTTACGTACTGTGCCTGCTTCTAGAAAGTCTCGCACACAAGCAACTGTTTCGACGGCAACCATCTCTTGGGCTTCATGGGTCGAACCTGCGATGTGAGGGGTTGCGATTACCTGTGGCAAGGACAGTAAACGGTTGTTGTGTGGAGGTTCATTCGTGAACACATCGAGTCCGGCCCCGCCAACTCTGCCTTCTTCTATGGCATCAGCCAGAGCTGTTTCGTCGATAAGGGTGCCTCGTGCCGTGTTAATTATCTGAACTGTTGATTGGCATTTAGCTAGACGTTCAGCGTTGAACAAGGGCTCAGCGCCGGTGGTGGGAACATGCAAGCTGATAAAGTCAGCCTGGTCGCAAAGCTCATCAAGTTCTAATAGCTCAACGTTCAGCCCTTCCGCTACTTGGGTGGTGATGAAAGGATCGTGGGCAATAGTTCGCATGGAAAATGCGTGAGCCCGCTGGACCATTGCTTGACCGATACGTCCGAGACCAACTACTCCCAAGGTTTTGCCGCGTAACTCGATACCAATGAACTGCTTTTTTTCCCACTTGCCTGCTTTGAGTCCAGCGTTGGCCAGGGGAACTGACCGAGCAGTAGCCAATAAGAGGGCGAAGGCATGTTCCGCCACGCTGATGCTGTTAACTCCGGGTGCATTGACAACGAGTACCCCAGTCTCGCTGGCGGCCTCGATATCTATGTTATCGACTCCGGTTCCAGCCCTCGCGATAATTCTTAGTTTGGGGGCACTAAGCAACAAATCCTTATCAACCCTTGTGGCACTTCGGATGATAAGTCCATCGGCGTCAGCAAGTTCGGTATGGAGTTGATGCATAGGTTGTTCAGATCGGATGTAGACTGTCCAACCTTTTTCACGGAAAATGTTGGTCGCTGCTGCGGGCAGCGGATCGGCTATCACGATTTTCATCCATGACTCGTTTCTAAGGGTGGTCAGATCGACTGTGCGTCTCTACATTATGGTTACCGCAAAGACCACAAAGCCTTCAAGTATAATCATTAGTTGCCGCACTACCGAGGTTCGCTCGCTGCAGTTACGCCGCACTTCGCTGGTGCAAATCGCTAGAAGCCCAGATTAGAGACGGTTTGTTTACTGCCTGGAGCCCATTTTTCCACAAGGTTTTCAACAAAATTTGTGCAGATCTTCTTATACCCAGCAGGGAAGTGCCCTAAGGCGGGTTGCCAACGAGTGATGCAAGGTTCAGGCTGGGTGTGAATGATCAGCTGCTGGCAGCTGAGCTTAATTGAGGCGGAATCTCTGATGACTGGTCTAGCGATGTTGTGCCATGACGGAGGGTGGAGTCGCAAGGTGAATACAACCAAGGGTAGGCTGGCGTCATGTTTCGCCAAAACTTTGGCAGGCTTCTCACTAAAGTTGCGAAGAAAGGGGTAAATAGAGCGTTATGAATCGAAAAGTAAGTGTTATTGGATCTGGAAATGTAGGTGCTACAGCAGCCCGCAGTATTGCCGACAAGGAACTGGCCGACGTGGTGATCTTAGATATCCTCGAGGGAGTACCCCAAGGCAAAGGGCTCGACATGCTGGAAGCCTGTCCGGTAGAGGGATCGGATGCGCGGGTGCTCGGGACCAATGACTATGCTGACACGGCTGGGTCAGATGTAGTCGTAATTACAGCGGGACTTGCTCGGAAACCAGGGATGAGCCGTGATGACCTGCTACAGAAAAATGCTGGAATCATTAAGGCTGTGACGGCTGAGATCGTCAAGCACTCACCCGAATGCATCATAGTTCCCGTTACGAACCCGCTCGACGCCATGTGCCAGGTGGTTTATCGTGAGAGTGGGTTTCCACGTGAGCGGGTAGTTGGCATGGCTGGGGTGCTTGATTCGGCTCGGATGCGTTCATTTATTGCCGAAGCCCTGCAGGTGTCAGTAGAGAACACGCACGCTTTTGTCCTTGGCGGCCATGGTGACACGATGGTGCCGTTGCCTCGCTTGTCGACCGTTGCGGGTATTCCGATCACGCAGTTGCTTGACCAAGCGACGGTCGATGCGATCGTGACTAGGACAGCGAACGGCGGGGCTGAGATCGTAAAGTTGCTCGGGACGGGAAGTGCGTTCTATGCACCGGGGTCCGCTGCTGTGGAGATGGTCGAAGCTATCTTGAAGGATAAGAAGAAGATTCTTCCCTGTGCCATGTTCCTTCAGGGCGAGTACGGTATCCAGGACCTTTATGTTGGCGTACCTGTGAAACTAGGCGCTGGTGGCGGCGAAGAGATTATTGAGATAGCACTCGAGTCTGATGAGAAAGAGGCGCTTAATAAGTCAGCGGCAGCAGTTAAAGAATTAGTCGATCTACTAGGGCTTTGAGAGGCTTTGTGCAATGAACCTTCACGAGTATCAGGCCAAAACTCTGTTGACCGGCTACGATGTGGTGACACCGCGAGGGGAAGCTGTGCTCTCGGCGGTTGATGCTGGCCGTGCGGCCCGTCACTTGGGTGGTCGGGTAGTGGTTAAGGCGCAAATACATGCAGGAGGTCGAGGGAAAGCCGGTGGTATCAAGGTCGTTGATGGGGCTACTGAAGCGGAGCGAATCGCCCGAGAGCTGATTGGGGCAAAATTGGTTACACCACAGACCGGTCCTTCGGGTCGGGTAGTGGAACGGCTCTTAGTCGAAGAACAGTTGAGCATAAGAAACGAACTTTATTTGGGAATTTTGATCGACCGAAGACTGAGACAAGTTGTAGTGATAGCGAGTGCCGCTGGAGGAATGGAGATAGAGCAGGTTGCGTTGGATAGCCCAGAGCTGATCTACAGGCTGGAGGTCGACTCGCGACTGGGTCTTCTGGATTTCCAGGTCAGATGCGTCGCAGATGCGATTGGCTTGACCGGTTCCAGTGCCAAGCAGGCAGCGTCACTGCTGCAGGGACTGTATCGGGCGTTTGTGGAGTTGGACGCTTCACTGATCGAAATCAATCCGCTAGTGGTGACTGAGGTAGGCGATGTAATAGCGTTGGATGCAAAAATAACTCTTGATGATAACGCTTTGTTTCGCCATGCCGATCTCATGCGACTCCGTGATTTAGCGGAAGAGGACCCGCTTGAGACTGAAGCGTCAAAATATTCGCTCAGCTATATCCGTCTCGACGGAAATATCGGTTGTATGGTCAACGGTGCAGGTTTGGCGATGGCGACGATGGATATTGTCAAGTTGGCAGGAGGGGACCCTGCGAATTTTCTCGATGTTGGTGGTGGTGCAAATGCTGAGCAGATCCGTAATGCCTTCCGAATACTCATATCCGATGACAAAGTATCTGCGGTGCTCATTAATATCTTTGGCGGCATACTGCGTTGTGATGTGCTAGCCGAAGGGGTTATTGGGGCAGTCGCCGAACTGGACGTCCGAGTGCCGGTAGTTATCCGGATGGAAGGGACCAATGTTGACGAAGGTAGGCGCTTGCTTCAAAAAAGTGGCCTTAACTTTACGACCGTTAACAGTATGAGTGAAGCAGCGAAGCAGGTAGTGAGGTTAGCTAGTTGAGGTGTTTGAAAGGGTTCGAACGCAGGCTGGCTGTATCTGGATTATTCAGAGCGAGTACCTAGTCTGTGGGCTAACTTGTGGCTTTAGCGCTCTGCGACGATTATCGACATGGCCCTAAGGAGAAATTCAGGATGGCGGTGCTGGTCGACCAGGACACGCGATTACTCGTCCAGGGGTTGACGGGACGGGAAGGTTCCTTTCACGCTCGTCAGGCTTCTACATATGGAACAGTCGTGGTTGGAGGTGTGAGTCCAGGCAAGGGAGGAACCAGTCACGATGGACTGCCCGTGTTCAACACAGTCAGGGCTGCCGTGCGAGAGACAGGAGCGAACACCTCCGTGGTGTTTGTCCCAGCGGCATTCGCAGCTGACGCAGTAATGGAGTCGGCTGATGCCGGAATTCCTCTGATTGTGTGTGTTACTGAAGGCATTCCCGTCCAAGATGCCATGACGGCTTTGGATTTTGTAGAACGATGTGGCTGTCGTCTTATCGGTCCCAACTGCCCTGGTGTTATTTCAGTTGGTCTGGGGAAGGTCGGTATTATTCCTGGGCACATCTGTCTTGAAGGTAAGGTTGGTATCGTCTCGAGGAGCGGCACGCTCACTTATGAGGCGATTCATCAGCTGACTTTGCTTGGACTAGGTCAGACGACATGTATAGGTATAGGTGGAGATCCGATAGTCGGGACTACTTTCATAGATGCGTTGAAGTTGTTCGAAGAGGATCAGGCTACAGAGGCTGTGGTACTCATTGGAGAAATCGGCGGTGTGGCTGAGGAGCAAGCTGCTGGGTTTATCCGCGAACATGTTAGTAAGCCTGTTGTCGGGTTTATAGCGGGCCAAACAGCTCCATCTGGGCGCCGAATGGGTCATGCCGGCGCCATCGTCACGGGTGGTATGGGAACGGCGGCAGGAAAGATGGCAGCACTGTCTTCTGCTGGTGTGGCTGTTGTTGAAAGTCCGTCGGAGATAGGCACAGCCACTGCCCAAGTTCTAGGACGCCAATGATTGGAGCAGGTGGAGGTGGTTTGTCCCTGGTAAATCAGTGCGTGAAGACTGAGGGCTTAATGGGGCTAATATTTGGTTTGGTTGAAGGAAGGGCTGACAGTTTGATGAGGATAGACGAATATTATGGAACGTACCCTAGCGATAGTGAAGCCAGATGCGGTGTCTGCAGGGAACATCGGGAAGATATTGAAGGAAATTGAGGAAGCAGGGTTTCTCATAGCAGGATTGAGGATGGTTCGTTTGAGCAAGGCCGGTGCAGAAGGGTTTTATGCTGTCCACAGGGACCGTCCGTTTTTCGAAAACCTCACATCGTTCATGTCTTCAGGGCCAGTGGTCGTGATGGCGTTGGAAGCTGAGAGCGCTATTGGGCGTTGGAGGACGTTGATGGGAGCTACTGATCCGGCGCAGGCTGAGGAGGGGACTCTGCGCCGGAGGTTTGGTAGCTCGATCGAGCGTAACGCGACTCATGGGTCAGATGCTCCGGAGACTGCGGCCTCGGAAATCGCCTATTTTTTTCGTGGGGTTGAACTGGGATAGACGTTCTTTGGCGTTGGTCAGGCAACTGCTGTTCTGGCTGGGTTTCATTCCCGTTGATCGCAGGGATTGTTCGGGACTCCGATGGGAAAAATTTTGGTGTTAGCTGGTCTATTGTTGGTGGGCCTTGGCGGTTTGATGTTGCTTGGCTTACCCTTAGGGCGGCTGCCCGGAGACATTGTGTATAGACGCGGTAATGTTACGGTCTATGTACCTGTTATTACCTCTATATTGGTCAGTGGAGCGTTGACTCTTTTGATGATGCTGTGGAGAAGGTGATCAATTGAAGCGCAATACACGAGTCAGAAAGCTTAGGTTCGCATGAGCATAAAATCCGATCGGTGGATAAAGGAGATGGCGGGCAAGGGGATGATCGATCCCTTTGTCGAGAACCAGGTTCGCCGTGGGGTAGTGTCCTATGGATTGTCGTCCTACGGCTATGACATCAGGGTCGCTGATGAGTTTAAGGTCTTCACCAATATCAATTCGACAGTGATCGATCCCAAGGCTTTCGATCCACGGTCATTTATGGATTTGCAGGCTGACGTTTGCATCGTGCCACCTAACTCATTCGCTCTAGCTCGGACGGTAGAATATTTCAGGATTCCCAGGGACGTGCTCACGGTTTGTCTAGGTAAATCGACCTATGCTAGGTGCGGCATAATCGTTAATGTTACGCCGTTTGAACCTGAGTGGGAGGGAACTGCTACATTAGAGATCTCAAATACTACCCCTCTGCCGGCCAAGATTTATGCGAACGAGGGTATCGCACAGGTTCTATTCTTTCAAAGTGATGAACAATGCACCACTTCTTACGCGGAAAAGAAGGGGAAGTATCAAGCTCAGCTCGATGTCACGTTACCCAAGATTTGACAGTTTTGGGATTGAGATTATTGGTCATGTCGGATGAGGTGCTTGACCGTCGGCTTGATGCATAGTACGATTCCAGCCGTGTTGGGGACTTCTATTCTGCCTCGTTTTGTAGGCTCAAACCATCTACTCCGGCGAAATATCCTCCGGTATCTGACGCGCTGATGCAGAAGCTTGGCGAGCGTGAAGAGCAGGGAGAAGGCGGCCCGCCCGCGAGTGCTCCTTCTCTTGCAGTCCAGTTCTTTTTGATCCCCTTGGCGGTGGTGGCTGTAATTGTTGCCGTCTACGGTGGATTTCGAATGATGCTGGCCGATGAACGGTCTCCGGAAGAATACCTGAACGAAATACGGGCGGGTGGACGTGACCGGAGATGGCCGGCAGCTTATGAGTTGTCGCGCCTAATGGATGACCCGGAGATTGAGGTCCGATTCCCTGATCTGGCCCGATCATTGCTTCGAACTTTCGTGGAGTCTGAGCAAGACGACCCGAGGATACGTCGCTATTTGGCCTTGGCGATTGGGCGCCTTGAGTCTCCACCAGCTGGTACGGTCGATAGGCTGATAGAGGCTTTAGATGATCCTGATACAGAGACTCTGATTAGTGTGGTTTGGGCCTTAGCATCGCTTGGGGACAGGGCGGTGGTGCCGAGTATCGTGTCTATGTACCAGTCTGCCGATTCAGGTGTTCGGAAGATGGCAGTTTACGCGCTGGGTGTTTTGCCGGACGATGGGGCCCATACTACCTTGCGTGCTGCCCTGACTGACCCGGTGCCTGATGTGCAGTGGAATGCAGCTGTTGCTTTAGCCCGTCATGGCGATGACCGTGGAGTTCGTGTGTTGCGGCGGATGCTTGATCGAGAGCATGTGTCTGGATTGGTTACCCCATCGGAGTTGTTGGCCGATCCTGTCAGTGATGTAATGGTCAGCGGATTGCGAGCTCTGGCCGCACTGGCTGATTCAACGGGGGGGGAAGGTCTGCATCAATCTGTGGTTGCTCTGGCCGAATCTGACGAGAGTTTGAAGGTGAGGCAGGCAGCGCTTGAAGTTCTGGAAGTGCTTTAGTTCGGCTTGCATTTGGTAGTTGGTGCGTTTGAGGGAACCTTATTCTCGGCGGTTGCAGTAATCATGGGATAGATATGTCTGACGAAGAAACGAAAACACCGTCCACAGGATCGCCGGGGCCGAAGCCTCCGGCGGTGTCGGCACAAAAATCGGCAGCTGCTGGTGAGTCCACAAAGTTGGCTGGTCGTACCACCACGGCCGCTGCGAGGTCGCCCAAGAAGGTGGCAGAGGATGATACCTCGCCGCTGATGGGTAGGCGAGGTTGGATGGGTCTGGCGTGGGGCTCTTTCACCGCTGCCTCGGCCGGATGTCTGGCCGCGACTGGTCGGTTTATGTTTCCGAATGTGCTTAACGAGCCTCCACAGCAGTTTGCGATTGGCTTTCCAGATGAGTATGGCGAAGGGGTAGACGAACGGTTTAAGGATCGCTTCGGTGTATGGGTTGTGCGGACAGAGAACGACTATACTAACGAAGCCCCTGGGTTCTATGCGCTGTTGTCAGTCTGTACGCACCTGGGTTGTACCCCGAACTGGCTTTCGGCAGAGAACAAGTTTAAGTGCCCGTGCCACGGTAGTGGCTTTCGACCGACTGGCATTAATTTTGAAGGCCCTGCTCCGCGTCCATTGGAGCGGGCCCGTATCGTGCGTGCGGAAGACGGGCAAATCGTTGTCGATAAGAGCCGGAAATTTCTAGAAGAGCTGGGCCAGTGGACAGACCCAGAGTCCTTCCTGCAGGTTTAAGCGACCATGGCTGACACGAAGACTATCGAACCGAAATCCCCGGCCCTGGTCCGGGCGTGGGACTGGATTACCGAGACGCAGATCTGGACATCGATCTTTCGTCATAGCGCTCCAATAAATGACCGCAATCGAGTGCTGGTCATGCTGTCAAATGTGTTTCTGCATATGCACCCGGTCCGATTGCGGAAATCGGGGGTGCGGTTACGCTATACCTGGTGCATGGGTGGCATGAGCTTCTTCTTGTTTTTGGTGCTGACATTTACGGGCTTACTGTTGATGTTTTACTACCGGCCGACACTTGAGTATGCCTACTCAGACATCGTGGGGCTGAGGGAACATGTTCCATTGGGGATCATGCGTGAGATGCATCGGTGGGGTGCTCACGCTATGGTTATTACGGTTTGGCTGCATATGTTCCGGGTTTTTATGACGGGCTCTTACAAGCCCCCGAGGGAGTTTAATTGGAATGTCGGGGTCATTATGCTGGTGTTGACTCTGCTCCTGTCGTTTACTGGATATCTACTCCCTTGGGACCAGCTGGCGATTTGGGCGATCACTGTCGGGTCTAATATGGCCAGGGCTACGCCTTTCCTTGGCCACGAAGGGCCAGGAGCGTCGCTGATGGCACTGGGCGATGTTCAGCTGGTGCATGCGGCAGATGACGCTCGGTTCGCGCTGCTTGGTGGCACCTTCGTGGGTGAAGGAGCCCTTCTGCGGTTTTACGTTCTGCACTGCGTCGCTTTGCCTCTTGTCATCGGATTTTTGATGGCGGTACATTTCTGGCGAGTTCGAAAAGATGGGGGCATTTCAGGACCCTTGTAATCCTGATGGCTTCTTATCCAAAACCTGATAGGTTGCCCATGGTTATGGCTAACGGACGGGATATATGGACGCCCTAAAAAGTTTTATCGATTTGTTTGCCGACCCAAGGTTGTTTTTCTTGACGACGGTGGTTGCACTGGTGTTGATTGTTTGGAAACGGGAAACGTTTGCCTCAGACCGTTGGGGTTGGGGCCTGATGGGTTTCCTTGTAGTGTTCTTTGGCTTTGGACTGTTTGATGAGAACTTTAAACTCATCATCGGCAAGCCGGATAACGTACCCATCGTTGCGTTAATCTTCCTGCTTCTGTTCTTTACGTGGTTCTCAATGCGAGAGGCCGTTCGCAACGATCGGAGGCTTTCTGCCGGTGAGCCTCCGATCGAAAAAGACGAGGAAGACCGAGTCTGGACTTGGCCTGATCTGGTCTACACCGAGCTAATTGCTATGGTGTTGTGTACGGTTATCTTGATAGTTTGGTCGATTGGGCTTGAGGCCCCGCTTGAACAACCAGCCAACAATGCCAACACGCCTAATCCGTCGAAGGCGCCTTGGTATTTCCTTGGGTTGCAGGAGATGTTGGTCTACTTTGATCCTTGGTTGGCTGGGGTCGTCCTTCCATCTCTCATTATCGTGGGGTTGATGGCAATTCCGTACATCGACAACAACCCCAAGGGCAACGGGTATTACACGTTCAATGAACGGCGTGCTGAAGTCACGATCTTTCTATTCGGGTTTGTCGTGCTATGGTCATCCCTTATTATATTGGGTACTTTTTTGCGCGGACCCAATTGGAATTTTTTTGGGCCTTTCGAATACTGGGATATCCATAAACTAGAAGCGCTCACAAATGTGCAGCTTTCGGAATACATTTGGGTGCGATGGTTGGGAATGGCTCTGCCAGGGAACTGGTTGGTCAGAGAAATATTCGGGATCATCCTGACCATTGTTTACATTGGGGTGCTGCCAGTAGCGCTGGCCAAGAAAGGGCTGACTGGTTACTACGAAAAGCTTGGGCCGACGCGTTATTACGTGACGGTACTTTTGTTTCTCTCGATGATGTCTTTGCCGGTGAAGATGTTAACCAGATGGTTGTTTAACTTGAAATATGTCGTGTCGATCCCTGAATTTTTCTTCAACATTTAATAGCTATGGCAGACAAGCGGTCCGTGGGGCACGCCTACAACATTGATTTTCTGAACGTGGTTTTTGCAGCATCCAGTTTGTTCGTGCTGTTTGCGACTATCTGGATGGTCTGGGATGACTACGATCGGGAGTGGAAGAATTATCAGCGGCAATTTACCGCGCTCGAGATAGAAGTTACACGGGCCGGATTGGCAGCCGCTGAGCAGGAGGTTGATCAGGCTCGGGTTGCCGAACTGGCAGCGCAGAGAGATTCAGCCGAACAGCGGTTGTTGGCCGATGCCGAGCAGGTGGGCGAGCTTGAAGCCCAGCTAGCTGAGGTTAACCGGCAGCTGTTTGTTGCGACTCAGGCTTTTAATTTTACGAAAGCTGAGTACGATGTGAATCGTTATTCGTTTGAGGTTCGCCGAGAGGATGCACACTCAGAAGGCGGTGGCGACGACGAGCATGAGGTAGATGGGGAGGATGAGGTCAGCGCCCAGTTTGAGCAGTGGGTCTCCGAGGGTCTGGAGGTCGAGCGGTTAACAGCAGAGCGGGACCAGCTCAGAGCTGAAATCGGAACGTTCACAGCTGATGTCGATGCGGCTTCAAGAGAGTTGGCGTCGTTGACGGGTGAGTCGGAGCGGCTGCAGGGGGTAGTGACGGATCTGCAGCCCAGTTTGGTTGATGATTACCTTTTAAACGCACCGCTGCTGGACTTTATGGCTCCCACGCTTACTGTGCGGCAGGTGATTACCCCAAACGTTGTAGATGACGTCAACTTCATCAGGGTGCCGAAGATGGATCGCTGTCAGACCTGCCACTTGGCAATCGATAGGGTTGGCTATGAGGATTACCCGCAGCCCTTTCGGACGCATCCAAATCTAGACACCTATGTAGGAAGTGCTTCACCTCATTCGATTGAGACAACTGGATGCACCGTGTGCCACGAGGGCATGGGCCAGTCGATCACCTTTACCGATGCTGCACATAGCCCGGCAACTGAGGAGCAGGTGGTCGATTGGGAGGAGCGTTACGGATGGGAGGAATCTCACTTGTGGGATTACCCGATGCTCCCAAGCGGCATGGCGGAAGCTTCGTGTGCCAAGTGCCACAATGGTGAGGTGTTCATCCCAGAGGCGGATAAGCTGAACCTGGCCTACGGGATGTATGAGCGAGCGGGTTGCTATGCTTGCCACAAGACAGTTGGCTTTGAGGGACTGCGGAAACCAGGGCCAAACCTGACTAAGGTTGCTTCGAAACTTGACGAAACTTGGGTGTCTAACTGGATCCGTGATCCGCGAGCGATTAAATCTAGTACTTGGATGCCCAGAGTTTGGTACAACTCGAACACAGATGGACCAGAGGATGCCGTTCGCAACGAGGTTGAGATCGACGCGGTTGTAGCGTATCTTTTTGAGAATTCCAGTGAACATGAGCTAGCCATCCCTTTCCCTGGACGTGGTAATGCGGAGAACGGCCAGCGCATTGTGGAGTCGGTTGGTTGTCTGGGGTGCCATATTGTTGGTGCCGAAGAACGTGAAGCCTCAGGTCCACGTCGTACCTTCGGGCAGCCTCTGCAGGGAGTTGGGAGCAAGGCGAGTTATCAGTGGCTATTCGATTGGGTTCGAGACCCTCGACATTACAGCCCTGATACCTACATGCCTGATCTCCGGCTTGACGATTTTGAGGTGGCCGACGTTGCGAGCTATCTGTCTACTCTAACCGGTGGAGATGGGATTGCTGCTACAGTCACCTATGATGCTGCGGAAGTAGACGCGGTGTTGTTGGATTACATGCGGGCAATCGTACCTTATGAGGAGGCCCAGTCAGCGATAGCTGAACTCAGTCCTAGGGACCGGCAGCTGGATCTGGGTCGACGGGCAATTGGTCGCTATGGTTGCTACAGTTGTCACGAGATTGCCGGCTTTGAGGATACCCAGGCTATCGGTACCGAATTATCACAAGAGGGTAGTAAGCTGCTTCCGCAGTTTGACTTTGCTTTTGTGCATGACATTCCCCACACGAAACGGGACTGGATCGATCAAAAGCTCAGGGATCCTCGTGTTTATGACCGTGGCCGCATCCTGCAGCCGTTAGAGAAGCTTAGAATGCCAAATTTTGGATTCAGCGATGCGGAAGCCCGATTGCTGACGACGGCGGTCTTGAGCTTCCAACGTGACGTTCAGCCCAAGGAGGCTCAGGTACCAAGGTCTGCCAGGAAGGATGCGATTGTTGAAGGCCGAAACCTGGTTCGTCGGCGAAACTGCGTCACTTGTCACGAGATCGAAGGTGATGGTGGTGACTTCCGCGAACTGGTAGAGGATCCATCTCTCGCGCCGCCACTACTCACGCCAGAGGGTGCCAAGGTGAAACCTGATTGGTTGTATGCCTTTTTCCGTGGTCCGATTACCATTCGGCCTTGGCTTGAGGTTCGTATGCCGACATTTGGGTTGGAGGACGACCACTGGAATGATGTTTTGGGTTACTTTGCGGCTATATCTGACACGGTTGGTCCTTTCAGGACTCATGAAACTGCACCTGACGTGGCAACTGGAACAGGGCGAGACTTGTTTGACTTGCTGCGTTGCCAGCAGTGCCATGTTCTAGATACGATTCCAGATGACCAAGATGTTGCCAACCTTGCTCCGGACTTGCGTATGGCAAGGGAGCGGCTGCAACCTGATTGGATTTTGGATTGGTTGATCCGGCCGCTAGACATTCAGCCAGGAACAAGGATGCCGACATTCTGGACAGAATATCCAGGCTCGTTCTACCCACAATTCGACCAAGACGCTGATGCCCAAATCGAATCTATTCGAGACTACTTGCTGACCTTCAGTGGGGGGCCAAGTCCAGTTCAAGGGAACTAGGCACAGGCTAGTTAGAGTGTTTGCGCCTCGCCTGCCCCTATGTGGACTGGTTAGTGGGTTGGTTCAAAATGCAATGGTAGTTGAATTAGCTAGATCTGCGCCGGCTTGGTGCATTTCCTGGAGAGCCTTTTGTTCATCCCCAGCTTGGCGCTCCACTGCTGCTATGGCGTCGGTCAAGACCGTTACGGCAAACCCGAGTTTAAGCGCGTCTAGGACAGATCGTTTGACGCAGTAGTCGGTTGCAAGCCCGCCGACAATCAGGTGTGTTATTAGTTCCTTGTTCAGAGCTCTTCCGAAATCCATCTCATCGGCAAGGCGTCCGTCGAAAACGGAGTAACCGTTACAGTCAGGTTTAAGTCCTTTGCTAACAATGTAGGTGTCTACGGGGAGTTGCAGCTTGTCGTTAAACCCGGCCCCTGGGGTGTCAGCGACACAGTGAACTGGCCAGATCCCACCCCATGCCTTGAAGTGAGTAGATACAGCAGGATGCCAGTCTCTGCTGGCGTAGATCCTTAAATTTCGTCGGTTGGCTTTCCTTATTACTTGGTTCAGTGCCGGAATCACCTTGTCTCCAGCTGGTACGGCCAAGGCCCCCCCCCAGCAGAAATCGACTTGGACGTCGATTATCAATATGGCTGTGTCACAACCTATGCTGGCATTCGTTCGACGGGGCGTCATTTTGATTTATACATTAACATTTATCCGTGCCTAACGCTCTGTCGACCGACCTCTATGAGGTAACTATGGCAGCTGGGTATTTCGAAGCAGGGAAGGTTCCTCGAGCCTCGTTTGAACTGTTTGTTCGAGAATTGCCACCTTCGAGAGGCTACCTCGTTGCTGCAGGGCTCGTGTCGGCTGTCAACTATCTCGAGAATTTGCACTATACCCAAGACCAGATCGAGTATCTGCGTTCGTTACCAGCCCTTGAAGGGATAGCTCCTGGATTTTTTGATGAATATCTGGCACGAGTTCGATTCACCGGAGATATGTGGGCCGTACCGGAAGGTACTCCAATCTTTGCTACGGAGCCATTGATCCGCGTGACGGCACCTTTAGCGGAGGCTCAGTTAGTCGAGACAGCCTTGTTGTCGGTCATTTTGTTCCAGACCTCGGTGGCGAGCAAAGCGAGACGGATTGCCGAGGCTGCGGCTGGGCGGGCGGTAATAGAATTTGGGGGACGGAGAGCCCATGGACCAGAGGCAGCGCTTTACGCGGCTAGAGCGGCTCTCCTGGGTGGGTGCCAGGCGACTTCAAACCTGGAGGCAGGTTGTCGTTTTGGTGTGCCTGTGTCTGGCACCATGGCGCATTCATGGGTAATGGCTCACCCTGATGAGTTGACAGCCTTCAGACGCTACATGGATGTCTATGGTCGTAGGTCTGTGTTACTTGTTGATACTTATGACTGCAAAGCGGCGGTTCGGCTAATCGGAGAAGCAGGCTTGCGGCCGGACGGAGTCAGGCTGGATAGTGGGGACCTTGCCGGTCTCAGCCGTGATGTTAGGGGAGAATTGGATGCCTGGGGTCTGACCGAAACTAAGGTTTTGGTTAGCGGAGATTTAGATGAACATCGAGTGGCTGAGCTTGTGGCGTCTGGAGCACCTATTGATGGTTTTGGGGTCGGGACCTCGTTAACTACAGTTGCTGACGCACCAGCATTGAGTGGAGTGTATAAGCTCGTGGAGATTGAGAGGGACGGCAGGATGGTTCCTCTTATGAAGTTAAGTGATGGAAAGAGGACTCTGCCTGGAGGTAAGCAGGTATGGCGCATGAATGATTTAACTCAAAACGCTCAGGATGTTGTGGGATTGGCGGGTGAATTGGGGCCAAAGGGGGCTCTACCTCTTATGAGGCAGGTTATGCGTAGCGGGATCTCGCTGGAGCCAAAGCGGTCGATAGAGGACCTGCGTGAGTTTTGTCTTAAGGCCGTAGGGAGCTTGCCTGTGGCGGTTCGCCGACACAGTGACCCAGAGGTCTATCCGGTGGTACTCAGTGACGAGCTTGAACAGTTGACATGGAAGGTTCGGCAGGCTTTGTACGATAATCGGGGTAAAGGCTTTCCTGAAGAATAGTGCCCGGGTGCGACCAATTATTTCCCTCGAACATCGGCGTCCTGTCTGGGTTCCATTTCCGACACTCAATGGCTTTTGATCGCGCTAAGCAATTCCTCCGCTTGGTATATTCAGACGAGGTCAACCTTGGGTGACATTAACGTAGCTCCAGGATTGATCTCTAAAATAAATACGCCAAAAAGATGAGACTGGTGGATTAAAGCTGTTTGCAATACCTTGTTGCTGGACAGTGGTCAATCTGCAAAATAGCTTGCTCAGATTAAATTGATTGTCTCTGTTGTTCCGGGAGGGCTTGGTCTCTGTGTAGTACCATCTGCCGTCTCAAACCACAGGATTGAGGTTGGAACATTGACGTAGAGATGCGGGGACAGATTATGCGAATAGTGATTGGGTCTGACCATGCTGGTGTCCAGCTAAAGACTACTCTTGTTGATAGTTTAAGAGCTGGAGGACATGAGGTCATTGACGTGGGTACAGACTCTGACCATGCTGTGGACTATCCAGACTATGCCGAGTCGGTCGCAATGGCTGTTCACTCTGGAGAGGTCGACCGAGGTGTGATGATTTGTGGTAGCGGTGTAGGTGCTAATGTTGCTGTGAATAAGGTGCCAGGGGTAAGAGGTTCAGTCTGTCATGATACCTACTCTGCGCACCAAGGCGTCGAGCATGACGATATGAACGTACTTGTGCTTGGGGCCAGAATTATTGGAGTTGAACTGGCTCGAGAACTCTTAGAAGTGTTTCTTGGAGCTCGCTATTCTGGAGACGATCGGCACAATAGGCGTTTAGAGAAGGTCCATCGTTTGGAGAGCAGAAGCTGGCCTCCTTCTGAGCTTTAGCATAGGGTTCTGCGGTGACTGATTGGGGAAGTATAGGCGGAGGACTTGATAGGCCATTGGCCGATCTGAGCTCCCAATGGGACCGTGAACAACGGGTGCGGAGGCTATGGGATCGAGATGCCAATTTGTGGACTGGGCGTGATGAACACCGGTGGCTTGGTTGGCTTAGTCCGGACGGGCTTGCTGCTTCTGCAGACGAGCTTGTGAGACTGGGTCGCGATGTTCGGCGACGAGGGTTGACCGATGTAGTGTTACTTGCAATAGGTGGATCTAGCTTGGGTGCTGAAGTGCTGGGGCAAGTGCTTCTGGTTGACGAACGCCATTCTCACCTCTACGTGATCGATAGCACTGATCCGGGTCAGGTTAGTCGAACCATGTCTTGCATCAGTTTAGACAGGGCCTTGTTCATCGTTTCAAGTAAGTCCGGTACCACCCTCGAACCGCTGTTGCTGTTCGATTACTTTTTGGGCTTAGTACGAAGCCGAATCGGTGTTGAGCAAGCCAAGACTCGATTTATCTTTGTGACGGATCCAGGTTCTGGATTGGAAAGTCGAGCTAGGTTGGAAGGCTTTAGCCAGATCTGGCATGGACACCCTGATGTCGGGGGGCGGTTTTCAGTTCTGTCGAATTTTGGACTGGTTCCCGCCGCAGCCGCTGGGGTCAACACCTCAATTTTGCTCAATCGGGCTCTGACCATGGCTGCTAGTTGCAGTTACCGGACTTCTGCTCGTACGAATCCAGGTGTACGCCTTGGTCTGATACTGGGATTGGCGGCTAGTTGTGGGCGAGATAAGGTTGCATTAGTGTTGTCGCCAGAGATCTCCCCCCTTGGTTCTTGGATCGAGCAATTACTTGCTGAGTCGACCGGGAAATTCGGGTTCGGGCTCATACCGGTAGTGGATGAAGCTCTTGGGGCGCTTGGTGTCTATCGAGATGATCGCTTGTTTGTGTATCTTCGCCTTGAGACTGCGGTTGATCCGGTTCAGGAGAAAGCACTTGAGAGAATAGGGGACGCTGGGCACCCGGTGGTGACACTGAGTCTGTCAGACACCATGGATATTGGGGGCGAGTTCTTTCGGTGGCAATTTGCTACAGCTGTTTGTAGTGCGGTTTTGAAAATCAATCCTTTTGATCAGCCTGATGTTGAAGCTAGTAAAGAGGCTGCAAGGGAACTAACAAATAGCTATGGGGCCTCGGTAAGTATCCGGAACGTTCCTCCGTTGGCTGTTGTCGATGGGATCAAACTCTATGCCGATTCGAGCAACGTCAAGTTTTTTGGGTCTTTATCGAGGGGGTTGTCTCGGGTTGAGGATTATCTGTCTGCTCATCTGGGCCGGCTTGGTGACGGAGACTACTTTGCTATCTTGGCATACATAGATCGAAATCCTTCTAATGCAGCTAT
Source organism: Acidobacteria bacterium UBA2990 (assembly GCA_002347025.1). GTDB lineage: Bacteria > Acidobacteriota > Vicinamibacteria > Vicinamibacterales > UBA8438 > UBA2990. The sequence continues at coordinate 265,894 of DEAE01000031.1, read as the reverse complement.
ATTGCAGAGATTACGGGAGATCGTTCGGGACAGTCGCAAAGTGGCTACCACTGTAGGGTTTGGTCCGCGTTTCTTACATTCTACGGGGCAACTCTTTAAAGGAGGCCCTTCCACGGGGGTGTTTCTGCAAATCACTTGTGATGATGCGCTCGAGCTGAAGATTCCATCACTGGGTTATTCTCTTGGGGTGGTAAAGGCTGCCCAAGCTCTGGCAGATGGTCGCGTGTTGGATGAACGTGGAAGACGAATATTGATGGTGCACGTCGGGACTGACGTTGTGAGTGGACTAACGAGACTCGAGCAACTTGTTCGGAGCGCGTTGCAGCAGAGTGAACTGGACGACATATCTCAAGGAGATGAGCTTGCTTAGCGACCAGTCCAGTTCGCTTGTTGTTTGGCAAGGAAGGATTTCACTGCCTCTCTGAAATCATGGCTTGTGTAACAATTGTTGATGAGGTCGTGGTCAAGGCCGGAACTCAGTCTACGGTGCGCTTGGACCCGTCTGACTGCCTCCTTTGTAGCTTGGATGGTGAGCGGAGCGTTAGCAGCGATTATTTCGGCCGTGTCACTGACAGTGTCATCGAGGGCAGTTGCTTCAACTACCTGAGTAGCGAGACCTACCGTGAGCGCTTCCGGTGCTTCGATCAGTCGAGCAGTGAAAAGAATGTCTTTCAGTCGAGCTGGTCCGACAAGGTCGAGCAGTCTAGCGCAGTTGGCGGCCGACAGACAATTGCCGAGTGTTCTAGCCACAGGTACGCCGAAGCGTGCATCAGGGCCGCATATCCTGAGGTCACAAGCTATAGCGATCACACAGCCACCACCAACGGCTGCACCCTGAACTCGGGCAATGGTCGGTTTGGTTACCTGCTCCAGTCGGTCGACCACTTGTTCGAGTCTGTCCTCATACGCGAGTGCGTCTGCTGTGGTGCGAAGGTTCTGGAATTGACTGATGTCAGTGCCGGCTATGAATGCTCGGTCATCGGCGCCGCGCAATACGAAAACACGTATGTCTGGGTCAGTATCCACCTTTTCGCAGGCTGCTGCGAGAGCGTCGTACATTTCCCAAGTCATAGCGTTCCTGGAATTTTGGCGGTTGAAGACAAGAGTGGCTATCTGGCCGTTCGTGGTGTAGATGGTGTCGTTAGTGGACACGTTGTTGCTCTCCTTAAAAAATGATTACTGCTCTTGACGGTATACGGATTCTAGATCTCACACAGGTTATGGCCGGTCCCTACTGCTCAATGCTATTGTGCGACATGGGGGCCGATGTGATCAAAATAGAACCTCCACGGGGTGATTCTACGAGATGCATGCCCGGTGCAATTGGTACGGACAGCCCGAGCTTCAATGCGGTCAATCGTGGGAAACGTGGCATGGTTGTTGATTTGAAACAACCGGCAGGATTGGAGACGGTGCGACGCTTGGCAAGGGAGGCCGATGTTCTTGTAGAGAATTACCGACCTGGAGTCTTGGCCCGACTCGGTCTTGGTTACGAGGAACTGGCTGCTCGGCAGAAGGGACTAATTTATGCATCGATATCTGGTTATGGCTTGACAGGCCCTGAGTCACAAAAGGGCGGCTTTGATCTGGTTGCGCAGGGAGTATCTGGACTAATGTCAGTCACGGGTGAGGCTGGTGGTAATCCGGTCAAAGTGGGTGTTCCTGTTACCGACCTTGGGGCGGCTCTTTTTGCAGTGACAGGCATTCTTTCGGCGCTGTTGGCGAGAGCTAAAACTGGTCGTGGACAGTTGATCGATACCTCTTTGGTCGATGCTGGGGTGGCATTATCTGTGTGGGAAGCGACACAGTTGTTTTCTGGGCGGGGGATACCTGACCGCCTCGGGTCTGCGCACCGGATGAACGCGCCATATCAGGCAATGCAGTGTTCTGACGGACACATTACTTTAGGAGCTGCTAACGATCGGACATTTCAGAGGTTGTGCAAGGCGCTCGGACATGAAGATTGGGCGACCGATCCAGATTATAGGGATGATGCACAACGTATCAGAAACCGAGAAGAGTTGTCTGCTCGGATTGAAAAGGTGATGATGAAGCGTCCACGGGCCTATTGGCTGTCGCTACTAGAGGACCATGAAGTACCTTGTGGACCAATTAACGACTACGCGGAAGTATTTGCCGATCCTCACATCAAGGCTCGGAAATTAGTTGTAGAAACAGACCATCCGACGCTGGGCAGAATCAAGACCCTGGGAACCCCAGTGAAACTGTCAGAGACTCCATTTACGCCAGGACGCCCGGCACCTAGATTGGGAGAGCACACCGACGAGGTGCTCTGTGAGGCTGGCTTCAGTCGCGATGAGATTGCTGTGCTACGCCGGACTGGAGCCGTCGCTTAGATAAAATGAGAAGTTCCCCTAGCAACCACTTTGTTGCTAGTCAGCCCGGTAAAAATGTGCAAGGGACGGTAAATAGCGTGTGATGTCACATGTTGATTTTTGAGTATTGAGGTCAGTTAAATGCCGGAAAATTTATATCGGATTGCCGTCATCCCAGGTGACGGTATTGGAAAAGAAGTCGTGCCTGCCGCGCAAGGCCTGCTTGACACGGTGGCAGCTGGATTTGATTTCGAAATCCAGTGGACTGTATTCGATTGGTCCTGTGAGTTATACGCAAGCACGGGCAGTATGACCGGTGGTGGTACAGTGGCTGAACTGGCTGATTTTGACGCTATTTTCTTAGGAGCGGTTGGGTATCCAGGAGTTGCTGATCATGTGTCTTTATGGGGGCTTTTAATTCCAATACGGCGCCAGTTTTCCCAATACGTTAACCTGCGGCCGGTAAGGTTGTGGCCAGGGGTCAGAACACCTCTTGTCGACCGGGTTCCAGCAGAGATTGATTTTGTAATCGTTCGTGAAAATAACGAAGGGGAATACTCGGAAATCGGAGGTAGGCTCTATGAGGGGACAGCCAATGAGTTGGCAGTGCAACAATCTGTTTTCACTCGTGATGGTGTTGATCGTGTCTTGCGGTATGCCTTTGAGCTGGCGTTATCGAGGCCAGGCCGCCATTTGACTTCGGCGACAAAGTCCAACGGTATTATTCATACCATGCCGTTTTGGGATGAACGATTCGAGAAGATGGCGGCTGAATATCCTGAAGTTAAGACTGATCAGTATCATATAGATATCCTAGCTGCGCACTTGGTTCAGCATCCAGACTGGTTTGACGTTATTGTGGCAAGTAACCTTTTTGGAGATATTCTCTCCGACCTGGGTCCTGCCGTAGCAGGTTCCATTGGTCTTGCGCCAGGCGCAAATTTGAACCCAGACCTTTCGAAGCCTTCGATGTTTGAGCCCGTGCATGGATCGGCCCCTGATATTGCAGGGCAAGGTATTGCAAATCCGGTGGCACAGATTCTTACCGGTGCGATGATGTTTGATCACCTGAAGCAGCCGTTGGCAGCTGAGGCGATAGATTCGGCTGTTAAACGAGTCCTGCAGGAGCAGAAAATAAAACCTAATGATTTGGGTGGGTCGGCAACGACGGTCGAGATGGCTGATGCTATTGCGGCAGCCCTTAGATAAGGGGACTCGAAATGTAAAGATTGAAGTTTAGATGGCAGACCGTTGATGTCTAGTAGAGTAGTGGCCATTGGAGCCTGAGTATTTAGAGTAGTCAGCTCGGGTGTTAAAGGTTGAATCCTCGCTCGTCGTGCAGGGAGAGGTCGAGGCCCAGTCCCTCTTCTTCGGGTGTGACTCGGAGTCCGACTACCTTGTCTACGATCTTAACGATTGTAAGCGTCAGAATTCCTGAATAGATAACTGTCACCATGACTCCGATGGCCTGCACGCCGAGCAAGAGTCTAAAGCTCTGATTGCCTGCTAATCCTCCCCAAGCATTGGAAGCGAACACAGCGGTCAATAAAGTTCCTACCCCGCCTCCGATTCCATGCACGCCAAAAACATCAAGCGAGTCGTCATAACCGAATCGACGTTTAAGTCCGTTTGCGCCCCAAAAGCATAGGGAGGCAGAAATCAAGCCGATCATCAGGGCTCCGGTTGGGCCGACAAATCCAGCTGCTGGACTAATTGCTACTAGACCAGCGATAGAGCCAGTAGCAATACCTAGGACGCTTGGCTTTCCATGACGGAGCCATTCGAAAAGCATCCATGTCATTCCACCAGACGCGGCAGAGATCTGTGTCGCCATCATTGCGAATCCGGCAGAACCACCTGCCGAAAGTGCGCTTCCGGCATTGAAGCCGAACCAGCCAATCCACAGCATCGACGCGCCGACAACGGTGAGTACCAGACTATTGGGGGCCATCGTGTTATTGGGGTACCCGCGGCGTTCGCCAAGGAGAATACATAGCACCAGTGCGGCAATGCCTGCGTTGACGTGAACGACAATGCCACCTGCAAAGTCTAGAACTCCCATTTCTCCAAGAAAACCTCCACCCCATACCCAGTGAGCAATCGGTGTGTAGACGAGAGTGACCCACAGTGCCATGAAGAGTAGCGCTGCAGAAAATTTCATTCGTTCTGCAAAGGCTCCAACGATCAAGGCTGGAGTGACTACTGCGAACGTCAGTTGAAATATCTGGAAAACTGATTCAGGGATTGTGCCTCGAGCGGTATCCAGTCCGATATCTGAAAGCAAGATATTCCCAGAGCCAATTACGCTATTCAGGACGCCCCCGTCTCCAAAGGCTAAGCCGTAGCCGTAGACCGTCCACAATAAGGTCACCATGCAAGTGATTGCGAAACATTGCATCATGACCGAGAGCACGTTCTTTGCTCGAACTAGACCTGCGTAAAAGAGCGCGAGTCCAGGAATGGTCATAAAGAGGACCAGGATGCTTGAAGTGAGCATCCATGCTGTGTCCCCAGTATCAGGCCCGGTTTGGGCGGCTGCCAATCTTGGACAAGCGACTAGAAGAACGGTGGCTGCCGCTGAGATTGCGATTCTCGGCATCAAAATCTTCATAGTAGGAACCTTCCATCATACAGCTGATTCTGCCTTGGGTGAGTCTGATTTAGAGCAGTAACCTCTGGTCTCGATATCCCCGATGGGCAATTTGGACAGACGGTATCAAGCGTTTCATCGTATGTCAGAGATCGAAGGCCTCGAAAATTTATTGTTGTGATGCAAAAGCTGAACACAATCGCGGACATCTAGCTGGATAGAAAGAAGTTCCAGGCAAATGCGAACAATGAATCCGGTAGGAAATTCATCGGTGTAGGCGATCCTTTGTGTCTTACCGAGATTTGGCTACATCTTCTAGCTATCTTACCTGAGTAACGATCACGTTCTGAAGCGGGTCCACCTGTTCGAAAAGAAAGTGTATGCCTCTAGGACGAGATGGACTGTTCAAGGTGACCCTCTGTTAGGTCGTGTCTTGGGGGAGGAAGATAACCACTGCTAGGACGCATAAAGAGGAGTAAAATCAAGCAGCTTGAGCTTTCCATCTATTGTTTTCAAGGACTACCGGTGCCTTCAGAACTTGGCAAATACGTAGGCCAACCCTACAGTCCTACGAGCTAACCGGTTTCAGGTAGCCTGTCTTTATTATTCAAGAAGAGTGTGGAGCTGTAGCTCCACACGACGTAGCATCGTTTTAGTTGTTAATTTGGTTGCGGGGGGGGGATTTGAA